>NZ_JAUYRV010000009.1 GCF_030696665.1 Novosphingobium sp. | reverse complement strand
GGCGGCAAGATCGATCTGACCGTGCTGGGCGCGATGGAAGTGGCCGAAAACGGCGACATCGCCAACTGGATGATCCCGGGCAAGATGATCAAGGGCATGGGCGGGGCGATGGACCTTGTAGCCGGTGTCAAAAAGATCATCGTGGTGATGGAACATTGCGCCAAGGACGGCAGCCCGAAATTCATCCCCGCCTGCACGCTGCCGCTGACCGGGCGCGGCGTGGTGGACATGATCGTGACCGACCTTGCGGTGTTCAGCCGCGCGGATCATGCATCGCCGTTCTGCCTGATCGAATGCGCACCGGGCGTTTCGGCTGAGGACGTGCGGGCGAAGACTTCGGCGCATTATATCGGTTAGCGCACACCCCCACGAAAAGGCATTTGTAACCGGCACGCCATCGGCATAGTGCATGGCGCATAAATGCTGCCTCCGGAGTGCCCACAATGCCGACAATGCTGAAAGTGAACGGAACCCCGCGCGAGGTGAACGTTCCCGGTGAAAAGCCGCTGCTGTGGGTTCTGCGTGAGGATCTGGGCTATCTCGGGCCGAAGTTCGGCTGCGGCGCGGGGCTGTGCGGGGCTTGCACCGTGCATCTTGATGGGCAGGCAATCCGTTCATGCATCACACCGATCAATGCGGTGGGCGATGCGGCCATCACCACCATCGAAGGCGTGGCCGCCAGCGTGGTGGGCAAGAAGGTGAGCGAGGCGTGGGTTGATCTTGACGTGCCGCAGTGCGGATACTGTCAGGCCGGACAGATCATGAGCGCGGTGGCCTTGCTTGAGGCCAACCCATCACCCAGCGATGCCGATATTGACTCTGCAATGGCGGGCAACCTGTGCCGTTGCAGCACGTATCACCGCATCCGCGATGCTATCAAGCAGGCCGCAGGAGGCACCAATGCGCGCTGATATGACCGCCCTGTCCACGGACCGCCGCGTTGTTTTGAAAGCCATGCTGGCCGCTGGCGGCACGCTGGCGTTCGACATCCAGATCGCCGCTGCGCAAGGCGCAAAGCCCAATGGCGCGGCTTCGGCGCGGATCAGCGCCTATGTGGCCATTGCGGCGGACAACACGGTTTCGATCACATCGAAGAACCCCGAAATCGGCCAAGGCGTGAAAGCCATGCTGCCGATGCTGATTGCCGAAGAACTGGACGTTGCGTGGGCCTCGGTGAAAGTGGAACAGGCCGTGGCTGACCAATCGCGCTTTGGCGAACAGTTTGCGGGCGGATCGATGACCACGCCGATGAACTGGATGCCGATGCGGCAGGCCGGTGCCACGGCGCGCGCGATGATCGTGGCGGCGGCGGCAAAGCAGTGGGGCGTACCCGCAGCGGAACTTTCCACCAGCGCGGGCGAAGTGATCCATGCGGCCACCAAGCGCCGCGCGCCCTATGCCGCGCTGGCAGCGGCGGCGGCAAAGGAAGCTGTGCCCGATGTGGCCTCGCTGAACCTGAAAGACCCGGCCACGTTTGCGATCATCGGCAAGCCGGTGCGCGGGCCGGATACGCCTGCGATCGTGGCGGGAAAGCCGCTGTTTGGCGTCGATGCCGTGCTGCCGGGCATGGTCCATGCCGCCCTGCTGACCGCGCCGGTGCGCGGGGCCACGCTGAAAAGCCACGATGCGGCCAAGGCGCTCGCCCTGCCCGGCGTGCGCAAAGTGGTGGCGCTGCGCCAGCTTGGCCATGACGATGCGCCGGTCGATGCGCTGGCCGTGGTGGCCGACAGCTGGTGGACCGCCAGCGAAGCCTGCAAACTGCTGGTTGCGCAATGGGATAACGGCGGGCGTGACAAGCATTCAGACGCGGCGTTTGCAGGCGCAGCCAAGGCAGCCTTTGCGGGCAAGCCTGCCACCTCGGTGCGCAAGGAAGGCGATGTTGATGCAGCGCTGGCCAAAGCCGCCAAGGTGGTGTCAGCGCAATACAGCTACCCCTTCCTGGCCCATGCCACGCTGGAGCCGCAGAACTGCACAGCGCAGTTCAAGGACGGCAAGCTGGAACTGTGGGTGCCAAGCCAGATTCCCAATGAGGGCAAGGATCTCGTCGCCAAGGCACTGGGCCTTGCACCCGAAACCGTCAGCGTCAGCGTGACACGCATCGGGGGCGGGTTCGGGCGGCGGCTGCAAAGCGATTTCATGATCTTCGCCGCCGCGATCGCGCGCGAGGTTCCGGGCGTTCCGGTGAAGCTGATCCTTGACCGCGAAGAGGACTTCAAGCTCGACTTTTTCCGGCCCGCAGGCTTCCACAAGCTGGACGCAGGGCTGGATGCCAGTGGCAAGCTGGTGGCCTTCAGCACCCATTTCGTCACGTTTGGCGCCAAGGGGCAGCCGGGGCGCGGCGGGGAACTGCCGAACGATCTGGTCCCGGCCAACCTTGTGCCCGATATGGACCTTGGCATGACCGTGCTGGACAGCAACGTGCCGCTCGGCTGGCTGCGCGCGCCGGGATCGAACGCGCTGGCCTTTGCCACGCAGGCGTTTCTGGATGAAGTGGCAGGCGCAGCGGGCAAAACCCTGCCCATTTTCATGCTGGGCGTGCTGGGCGCGCCGCGCCTTGTTTCGCCGCCCAAGATCCCCGGCGTGCCCGATATCTGGCAACCGCCCGCGTTCCATACAGGCCGTGCAGCAGCGGTGACGCTCGAGGCGATGAAGATGTCTGGCTGGAAAGATGAACCGGTCAAGGGACGCGGGTTCGGCTTCTATTTCAGCCACCTTGGCTACTTTGCAGTGGTGGCCGATTGCGCGCAGGTGGATGGCGCGGTTCGGGTGACGAAGATGTACGTTGCAGGCGACATCGGCAGCACCATCATCAACCCGATGAACGCCGAACAGCAGATCAGGGGCGCGATGATCGAAGGCATCGGCCATGTCATCAGCGGGCTGAAAGTGCCGTTTGCAAACGGACAGGTGCAAGTGGCAAACTTTGACGCCTATCCCCTGCCCCGGATCGACGTGGTGCCGCCCATCGCAATTTCGATGGTGCGCAGCGACAATCCTCCCACCGGGCTTGGCGAACCGGCATTGCCGCCGGCCGTGGCAGCTGTGGCCAACGCCGTCAGCAGCCTGATGGGCAAGCGCGTGCGGTCACTCCCTTACGAGGGATGATGCGATTGTGAACCCGCGCAAGTGCGGGTTCACAAGGGCACGCCCGACCGTGCAAAGTTCTTGTTACCGTTAACTTGACCAGCGCTGCCAATTGTCTAAAACCATGCATTCCGGGCGGTGAAACGCGCTGCGGAAAATCGCGAATCGGCCCATAGCAAGGAGGCGGATCGCGGCTGGACTGGGGAGAGACGGCACCGTGGTGCGCAAGGCGTTTAGGATCATCGGCTGGGTTTTGCTTGCGCTGCTACTGCTGCTTGCCGTGCTGGCATGGCAGCAGTGGGACACGATCCAGCGCGTGTTCCTGGGTGGTGTCCATACGCATGAAACCGTGCCCCCGGCCCTTCCCGCAAACCTGAACCGCCCAGCCATACTGGTGTTTTCCAAAACCAACGGCTTCCGCCACGAAGAGGCGATTCCAGCGGCCAACACTCTGCTTGACCAGATTGCAGCACAAAATGGCTGGGGCATTTTCAAGACGGAGAACGGCGCGGTATTTTCGCCCGACATACTCGCCCGGTTCGATGCGGTAGTGTTTTCAAACACCAGCGGCGACGTGTTCAATCCGGCGCAGCAGGCCGCGTTCAAGGCCTATCTTGAAAATGGCGGCGGCTATGTCGGCATCCATGCTGCGGGCGATAACAGCCACGCAGGCTGGCCGTGGTATATGCAAAGCGTGATCGGCACGACGTTCACCGGCCACCCGATGAAGCCGCAGTTCCAGCGCGCCACTATCCGCATAGAGGATAACACCCATCCCGCCACGCGCGATCTGGGCAAGGTATGGCAACGCACCGACGAATGGTATTCCTTCGACAAATCGCCCCGCGGCGTGCCCGGCGTGAGCGTTTTGGCCACGCTGGACGAGAAGACATACAACCAGGAAGGCCTGCTTGGCGAAGATCTGAAGATGGGCAGCGATCACCCGATCATGTGGTGGCGCTGCGCCGGAAAGGGCCGCGTGTTCTATTCCGCGCTGGGCCACACCGCCGCATCCTATGCAGAGCCGGAATACAAGGCCGTGCTGACCAACGCCATTTCGTGGGCAATGCGCCAGCAGGGCGAAGCCTGCGGCACCGCGCCAGCGCCCGCGCAGCCATGACTTTCAACACCAGCATTCACCCATCCACCCTCAGGGAAGCACAACCGATGTTCCACACAGATGCCATTGACCGGCGCGACGCGATGGCCCGCATTGCGCTTTTGCTGGGCGCAACCGCGCTTCCGGCCGAAGCGTTTGCAAAGTCGCTGCGTGGCAACGAACCCTTTCTGGCAGCAGGGCAATTCGCGCTGCTTTCCGCCGTGGCCGACACGGTGATGCCCGCCACCGATACCCCCGGCGCGCTTGCTGCCAAGGTTCCGGCGCGGCTTGATGTGATGCTGGGCGCATGGGCTGCACCTGCCACACGCGATGCCATCGGCGGCGCGCTGGTGCGGATTGAAGACGCGGCCAAAGCCAAGACCGGCAAGAGCTTTGCCAAGCTGAACGCAAAGCAGCGCGAAGCCGTGCTGCGCCCGCACGACGCCGCCGCGCTGGCAAAAACCGGCAAGCCGACAACTTCGGGCAAGTTCCCGTTCGGGTCATACATCCCGGTGGCCGATCCCGGCTACTTGCGGCTCAAGACCTTGATCGTCGATCTCTACTACTACAGCCCCGAAGCGACGGCGACCGAGCTGGTCTATGAACATGTGCCCGGCAAGTTCGAGCCTTCGATCAAGCTTACCCCCAAATCGCGCCCATACCTTGGCGTTGGCCCCTTCTGAAGCGAGTGATGACAATGTTTGATGCAATCGTGATCGGTTCGGGGATGAGCGGCGGTATTTCCGCCAAGGAACTGTGTGAGCGCGGGTTGAAAGTGCTGCTGATCGAACGCGGCAAAAAGGTGGAGCACGTCACCGACTATAACGACACGCAATCGCCGTGGGATCTGCCCAACAACAACGCCGTTCCCGAAGAGGAGCTGGCGCGCGATTACCCCGTGCAGGGTCAGTGCTATGCGATGAACGCTGCCACCAAGCAGTTCTGGGTCAAGGACAGCGAACACCCCTATATCACGCCCGAAGAGCGCCCCTTCACATGGATTCGCGGCTATCACCTTGGCGGGCGGTCGATCATGTGGGGCCGCCAGTCCTATCGCCTGTCGCCTATGGATTTCGAAGCGAATGCCAAGGACGGGCACGGCGTTGACTGGCCGATCCGCTATGACGATCTGGCCCCGTGGTACAGCCACATCGAAAAGTTCATCGGCGTGGCTGGCACCAAGGAAAATCTGCCGCAGTTGCCCGATGGCGAGTTCCTGCCCGGGTGGGAACTGAACGACGCCGAGAAGCTGTTCAAGGCTTCGGTCGAACAGAATTTCCCGGGCCGCAAGGTCATCATCGGCCGCAATGCCAACTTGTCGCAGGCGCAGCCTCACCATGAAGAACTGGGCCGCACCAGCTGCCAGAACCGCTCCATCTGCGAGCGCGGCTGCAGCTTTGGCGCAAACCATTCCAGCCTTTCGTCATCGCTCCCAGCGGCAGAGCGCACCGGCAACCTGACCACCGTGACCGACGCCATCGTCCATTCGCTGGTGCAAGACCCCAAGACCGGGCGCATCACATCGGTGCGCGTGATCGATGCCAAGACGATGGAAGGCAAGACCTATGAAGCCAAGGTCTTCTTCCTCAACGCATCGACCATCGGCACCGCGCAGATCCTGCTCAATTCAAAAAGCGAAGCCAATCCGCGCGGGTTGTGCAACAAATCCGATCAGGTCGGGCGCAACATCATGGACCACATGTATGCGCTCAGCACCGTGGGGATCATGCCCGATTACCCGAAGGACAGCTATTATCGCGGTCGTCGCCCCACCGGCATCTACATCCCGCGCTATCGCAATGTCACCGAGGACGGCGGCGATTACGTGCGCGGCTATGGCTATCAGGGCGCAGTTGTGCGGCGCGGCGGCATGCCCGATGCTGGCACGCCCGGCCTTGGGCAGGACATCAAGAATCGCGGGCGTGAATTCGGCCCGTGGACGGCGTTCATCTCGGGCTTTGGCGAAATGCTGCCCAACCCCGAAAACCGCATGACGCAGGACGAAGTGCGCAAGGACAAGTGGGGCATCCCGCTGCTCAACATCAGCGTCGGTTTCAGCGAGAATGAGCGCAAGATGGCCAAGCAGATCCTTGCCGATGGCCGCGCGATGATCGAAGGCGCGGGCGGCACGGTCGTTTCGCAATCGACCCAGCCCGGACCTCCGGGCCTTGGCATTCACGAAATGGGCACCGCGCGCATGGGCCGCGATCCGATGACGTCAGTGTTCAACGGCTTCAATCAGGCACATGAAGCGCCCAACCTGTTCTGCACCGATGGCGCGGTGATGACCTCGTCCGGCTGCCAGAACCCATCACTCACCTATATGGCGATGTCGGCCCGCGCCGCGCACCATGCGGCGGAATGGATGAAGGAAGGCAAGCTGTGATGCTGCGAAGGCTAATGGCTTCGGCCATCGGCGCGGCGTTTCTGGTGGCGGCAGGCAGTGCTTCTGCCGCCGCACCGGCGACAGATTGCGGCAATCGCGACACGCCGTTTTCCGCAGCATCGCCACTGGTGGACGTGCTGCTGAGCGAACAGGCCAAAGCGGTGGTCGAAAAGGTCATCCCCGGCAAGATCGCCACCATGCCGCCGCTGTTCTCTGGCACCACGCCGCCCACGTTCGCGGCCATTCTCGATGTGAAATCGGCCGCGCGCTTCCTTGGCACAGACGCTGCCAAGATCGCGGAAATCGATGCAGGCTTGCGCGCCGTGCCGGTAACCGATGCCGACCGCGTGGCCCGCTGCGCCCGCTTTGACAATGAAGTCCCCGCCTTCACCCGCGTTGCGGGCAAGCCGAACATTCTGGTGTTTGAAAAGATCAACGGCTTCAAGGACACCCCCTCGGTCGATGCGGCCCACGCCGCGCTGATCGCAATGGCCGACCGCAAGGGCTGGGCGCTTTCGTTCACCGACAAGGGCGGCGCATTCAACCCGCAGACGCTGGGCCAGTTCGACGTTGTATTGTGGAACAACATCTCGGGCGATGTGCTGAGCGTATCGCAACGCGCGGCATTCAAGGGCTGGCTCGAAGCTGGTGGCGCCTTTGTGGGCGTGCATGGTTCGGCGGGCGATCCGGTCTATTTCTGGGACTGGTATCCCGATACGCTGATCGGCGCGCGCTTTGCCGGGCACCCGCGCGGCAAGCAGTTTCAGGAAGCGCGCATCGCCACGGTCGCTGCACACCCGCTCGCCAAAGGCCTGCCCTCAGAATGGCGGATGACCGACGAATGGTATTCGTTCAAATCCAACCCGCGCCTTGCCGGGGCCACCCCGGTGCTGACGCTGGATGAAAGCACGTATGAACCCAACGATCCGCAGATGCCGGGTCTGGTGATGGGCGCAGACCACCCGCTGGCGTGGACCAACTGCATCGGCCAGGGCCGCGTGTTCTATTCCGCCATAGGCCACCGGCCCGAAACCTACAGTGAACCCAACCACCTGCGCCTGCTGGAAAACGCCATCGGCTGGGCAGCAACAGACCGGGGGGCATGCGCATCACCCCGGTGATGTGATCTGGGGCAAGGTGCGCTAAAGAAAAAAGAGTCGCGCCTTGCTCCCAAATGGGAACTTCGCTGCATATTGCGATGCGGCATCGCAGGATCATTGACCGCAACAGCGCAGTATCCTTGCCATGACCACCTACCCTGATCGCAAGACGCTTACCCATCTTGAGCGCCTCGAATCCGAAGCCATCCACATCATGCGCGAGGTTGTGGCCGAGGCCACGAACCCGGTGATGATGTATTCGGTGGGCAAGGACAGCGCAGTTATGCTGCACCTTGCGCGCAAGGCGTTTTACCCCTCGCCGCCGCCGTTCCCGCTGCTCCACGTCGATACCACGTGGAAGTTCAAGGAAATGTACAAGCTGCGCGACAAGATGGCGGTCGATAGCGGCATGGACCTGCTAGTCTATCAGAACCCCGAAGCGGCTGAACGCGGAATCAACCCGTTCGATCACGGCGCGCTGCACACCGATATGTGGAAGACCGAAGGTCTGAAGCAGGCGCTCGACAAGTATGGCTTTGACGCGGCCTTCGGCGGCGCGCGGCGCGATGAGGAAAAGAGCCGCGCCAAGGAACGCATCTTCAGCTTCCGCACCGCCAGCCACGGCTGGGATCCCAAAAACCAGCGCCCGGAACTGTGGAACCTGTACAACGCCCGCAAGAACAAGGGCGAGTCCATCCGCGTGTTCCCGATCAGCAACTGGACCGAGCTGGACATCTGGCAGTATATCCACCTGAACAACGTGCCGATCGTGCCGCTGTACTTTGCGGACGTGCGCCCCACAGTGATGCGCGATGGCATGATGCTGATGGTCGACGATGAACGCTTCCCGCTGCAGCCGGGCGAAGAGCCGGTGATGCGCTCGATCCGCTTCCGCACGCTGGGTTGCTACCCGCTCACCGGCGCGGTGGAAAGCACCGCCAAGACGCTGCCGGAAGTCATTCAGGAAACCCTGCTCACCACCACCAGCGAACGCCAGGGCCGCGCGATTGACAAGGACGCAGGCGGCGCGGGCATGGAAGTGAAGAAGCAGCAGGGATACTTCTAACCTCACCAGCATGATGTGCGTCCCCGCGAAGGCGGGGACCTCGTGCCGAAAACGCCATTCTTACCGGCCTGAGGCCCCCGCCTTCGCGGGGGAGCAGGGAGGAACCAGACGATGACCGACACAACCACCGATCCCATTTACGTCACCGAAGCGCTGATCGCCGAGGACATTGACGCATACCTTGACCAGCATCAGCACAAGACCATGCTGCGCTTCATCACCTGCGGGTCGGTGGACGATGGCAAGTCCACTCTGATCGGCCGCCTGCTTTATGATTCGAAGATGATCTTCGAAGACCAGCTGGCCGCGCTGGAAAGCGACAGCAAGAAGGTGGGCACGCAGGGGCAGGAGATTGACTTTGCGCTGCTGGTCGACGGTCTGGCGGCAGAGCGCGAACAGGGCATCACCATCGATGTCGCCTACCGGTTCTTCAACACCGAAAAGCGCAAGTTCATCGTGGCCGATTGCCCGGGGCATGAACAGTACACGCGCAACATGGTGACCGGCGCTTCGACCGCCGACCTTGCGGTGATCCTGATTGATGCGCGCAAGGGCGTGCTGGTGCAGACGCGCCGCCATTCGTACTTGTGCCACCTCATCGGCATCCGCAACATCGTGCTGGCCGTGAACAAGATGGACCTTGTCGACTACGATCAGTCGGTGTTCGACTCGATCGTCAAGGATTACACCGATTTCGCGCGCAGCATCGGGATCAACACTTTCACCGCGCTGCCGATCTCGGGCTTCAAGGGCGACAACATCACCACGCGGTCGGCCAACACGCCGTGGTATTCCGGCCCGACGCTGATCGACCACCTCGAAACGGTCGAAGTGCTGTCCGCGCTTGACGCTGAAAAGCCGTTCCGCATGCCGGTGCAGTGGGTCAACCGCCCCAACCTTGATTTCCGGGGCTTTTCGGGCCTGATCGCCACCGGCAGCGTCAAGCCGGGCGATGACATCCGCGTGCTGCCTTCGGGCAAGACCAGCAAGGTCACGCGCGTTGTCACACTGGACGGCGACCTTGATCAGGCGGTCGCAGGCCAGTCGGTCACGCTGTGTCTGGCCGATGAAGTCGATTGTTCGCGCGGCGATGTGATCAGCCTTGCCGACAATCCGCCGCAGGCCGCCGACCAGTTCGAAGCCACCGTTGTGTGGCTGAATGACGAAGCGATGGTGCCGGGCCGCGCCTATTGGCTGAAGCTGGCGACGCAGACCGTTTCGGCCACCGTGCAAAGCCCCAAGTACGTCGTCAACGTGAACACGATGGAGCATCTGGCCGCCAAGACGCTCGAACTCAACGCCATCGGCGTGGCCGAACTTGCCACCGACAAGTCCGTGGTGTTCGAAGCCTATACCGATGGCCGCACGCTGGGCGGCTTCGTGCTGGTGGACAAGATCACCAACGCAACCGTGGCTGCGGGCATGCTCAACTTCTCGCTCCGCCGCGCGCAGAACGTGCATTGGCAGGCGCTCGACATCAGCCGCGAGGCGCACGCCGCGTCGAAGAACCAGCGCCCGCGCGTGCTGTGGTTCACCGGCCTGTCCGGTTCGGGCAAATCGACCATCGCCAACCTGGTTGAAAAGAAGCTGCACGCGCTGGGCAAGCACACGTTCCTGCTGGACGGCGACAATGTGCGCCACGGGTTGAACAAGGATCTGGGCTTTACCGAGGCGGACCGCATCGAAAACATCCGGCGCGTGGGCGAAGTGGCGCGGTTGATGACCGATGCCGGCCTGATCGTCCTCACCGCCTTCATCAGCCCGTTCCGTGCGGAACGCGACATGGTGCGCAGCCTGATGGCGGACGGCGAATTCGTCGAAGTGTTCGTCGATACGCCGCTGGAAGTGGCCGAAAGCCGCGACGTAAAGGGCCTCTACAAGAAGGCGCGGTCGGGCCAGCTCAAGAACTTCACCGGTATCGACAGCCCCTATGAAGCGCCGGAAGACCCTGATTTCCGCGTAAATACCACCACCGAAAGCCCCGAAGACGCCGCCGAACGGATCGTCAATGCCATGCTGGCCGGTTGAGAGTACAGACCATGACCGACACAACCACCATGATCCAATCTGGCATGACCGACGCTGCGCTGGCCGCGCACCTTGCCGAGGTGGCCGGAAAGCTTCTGCTGACCGTGCGTGACAGCGGGATGCTTAGCCTGAAGAAGCTGGGCAAGGCAGGCGATGCCACCGCCAACCAGTTTCTTGTCCACGCTCTGCTGGAACAGCGCCCCGATGATGGCCTGCTGTCCGAAGAGGAAAAGGACAACCTTGATCGGCTGGCCATTTCGCGCACGTGGATTGTCGACCCGGTGGACGGCACGCGCGAATATGGCGAATCGCGCGCAGATTGGGCCGTGCATGTGGGCCTTGCCATCGATGGCGTGGCGACGACTGGCGCAGTGGCGCTTCCCGGTGCAGGCATCATTTTGCGCACCGATCAACCGCGCCAAGTGCCCTCAGCCCCCGCAACGCTGCGCATGGTCGTCAGCCGCACGCGCCCCGCGCATGAGGCAGTGGCCGTGGCCGAAGCGATTGGTGCCGAACTGGTGCCGATGGGCAGCGCCGGGGCCAAGGCGATGGCGGTGATCCTTGGCGATGCCGACATCTATCTGCATTCGGGCGGGCAGTTTGAATGGGATTCCTGCGCGCCGGTCGCCGTGGCGCTGGCCCACGGATTGCACTGTTCGCGCATCGATGGCCGCCCGCTGGTCTATAATCAGGCCGATACCTATATGCCCGATCTGCTGATCTGCCGCACCGAACATGCCGAAATGGTGCTGGAAGAAATCCGCAAGGTTAAGCCCAAGGCGTAAGGCTGGATTGAGTGGGCTTGCAGCGATCAGAAGTCATCGTCATCCTGAACTTGTTTCAGGATCCATTTCGCCTGTGAAACGGCGGTTTGTGACGAGAAATGGACCCCGGCCTTCGCCGGGGTGACGATCTTGGTAGAGGCCTCTGAGAACGAGATAAACCTCACGCTCAGGTTTCCCCGGGGAAACATCCAACAGGTTGACGCACACTTGACGCCTGCCCTCCCACATGGGAGCAAGCGTCATGGCCTTTACGCCCGCTGACCAGCGCGAGCTGTATCTGCCCCTGATCGAGGGCATTCATGAAACGCCGCCGTTCGGCCTGTTCATGCGCAATCTTGTGGCGCGAACAGGCGCACGGCGCGCGTTCCTGATCATGACGTTGGCCAATGCCGCGCCGGGGCAGGAGCCGGTGGTCATCCCGGTCAGCGCACCCCGCGCTGCGCAAGAACCGCACCTCGATTTCCGCAGACTTGCCACGTTGGGCCTGCATCAGCATCGCGCGCTGCGGCCCGGGCGGGTCTATGCTCTCGACGAAATGCTGGATTATGATGATCCGGCGCAATTGGCGCGGCAGCGCGATGCGCTGGAAGACATGGGCATTCGCCACGCCCGCTGGCTGCGTGTCAGCGCGGGCGGAGCCGCCGATGCCTGGCTGGTGCTGGTGCGATTGCGTGAGGATTTTTCGGCCAGCGCCGTCTCGCTGCTGTCCGACATCGCGCCGCATCTTGCATCGGCGCTGCGCACGCTGGTGGCGCTGATCGGGCAGCGCTTGCAAACCGGGCTGGCGCAATCCGCGCTGGAACGGCTGGGCATCGGCCAGATCGCGCTGGATGCCGAAGGGCGGGTGATGGCGGCGGATGCTTTGGCCGAAAGCATGCTGACGTTCCTGCCCGAACCCAGCCAACGCGCAGGCCGAAGGCTGCAACTGCTGCCCGAAGTGGAGCGCCAGCTTGAAAGCGCCTGCGCCGCGCTGGCATCGGGCGCGGGGCCATCCGTCTGCGTGCTGCAAGTCGATCCGCGCCGCGCCATCGACCTTGTGCTGCGCCGCGCTGATTTGCAGCTTGATGATCCGGCGGCGCGGCCCGCGGTGGTAGGCCTGCTGCGGCTTGACCGGCGCGAAGACAGTGCCGCCGGAGCCGCAACATTGCAGGCACTGCACGGCCTTTCCGCGCAGGAGGCGGCATTGGCGCAGGCCCTTTCGCGCGGGGAACCACTGGTCGAAGCAGGGCTTGCTCTGGGCCTTACCGCCGAAACCGCGCGCAATTATTCTAAGCGCATCTACAGCAAGACCGGCACCACCGGCCAAGCCGATCTGGTGCGACTTATCCTGTGCGGCCCCGCGCCTCTTGCGTAGAAGCGCCATTCCCGAAATGTCAGGTCACGCTTTGCACAGATCGTCCCCATATGCTGGCCATGAGCGCGCCCGACCCTGCCCCGTTGCCTGTGACCGTGTGGTATGATGGCGCCTGCCCGCTGTGCCAGCGCGAAATTGCGTTGATGCGGCGGATCGGGGGCGAGGGACGCATTGATTTTCATGACGCCAGCAATCCCGCCACCGCTTGCCCGGTTGATCGCGCACAGGCACTGGCACGGTTCCATGTGCGCGAAGGGGACCGCCTGTTCACAGGGGCGGCGGCCTTTGCCGCGATGTGGCGCGCCATTCCGCGTTTGCGCTGGCTTGGCCGGATGGCTCGATGGCAGCCGTTCGCCTTGCTGCTCGAAGGGATGTACCGCGTGTTTTTGATTGTCCGCCCGCGTTTGCAAAGGCTGCTGAAATGAGCGATTCCCGCTATCGCAAGGTGCCTTCGGCGCGCCTTTCCCGGCTTGCCGCATTCGGCCAGCTGGCGGGCGGCGTGGCAGGCGGCGTGCTGGCCGAAGGCGCGCGGCGATTGGCGCGGGGTGAAGCGCCCAAGCTATCGGACCTGCTGCTGACACCGGGCAATGCCACGCGCGTGGCCGATCAGCTATCGCGCCTGCGCGGCGCGGCGATGAAGCTGGGGCAGATGATCTCGCTTGATGCCGGAGACGTGCTGCCGCGCGAATTGACCGAGATCCTTTCACGTCTGCGCGACAACGCGCACTTCATGCCGCCCGCGCAGCTTGAGCGCGTGCTGGCCGCCGAATGGGGCATGGGCTGGCGCAAGCAGTTCCGGTCCTTTCAGGCACAGCCCATCGCCGCTGCCTCCATCGGGCAGGTCCATCGCGCGGTCCTGCCCGATGGGCGCGTGCTGGCGATCAAGGTGCAGTATCCGGGCATCGCCAAGAGCATCGATGCAGACGTGGACAACGTGGCCAGCCTGCTGCGGATGACCGGCCTGATGCCCGCCACGCTCGACATCACGCCGCTGCTGGCAGAGGCCAAGCGCCAGTTGCACGAAGAGGCCGACTATGTGCGCGAGGCCGAGATGATGCGCCGCTATCACGCACTGCTGGCCGATGATCCCACGTTCCTTGTGCCCCAACCGCACGATCCGCTGTGCGGGCGCAATGTGCTGGCGATGGACTTTATCGATGCCCGCCCGATCGAACTGCTCGCCAGCGCCACGCAGGACGTGCGCGACCGCGCGATGGGGGCGCTGCTGGGTCTTGCCCTGCGCGAACTGTTCGGCTTCGGCTTCATGCAGACCGACCCGAACTTTGCCAATTTCCGCTGGCAACCGGAAGAACAGCGCATCGTTCTGCTCGATTTCGGCGCTGCGCGGCCGGTTCCGGCAGGCACGGCGCAGGCCTATCGCGGGCTGATGCGCGCGGGATTGGCTGAAGATCGTGATGCGTTGCGCGCGGCGCTGCTGGATGTCGGCTTTGTATCGCCCGCCCAGCTTGACCGCCACGGCCCGGCGATGGATCGCGCCATTGATGTGCTGATCGGCCACATCGGACGCCCCGGCCTGTTCGATTTTGCCGACCGTTCATTTGTGGAACGCGTGCGCGCCGAGGCCGAGGTGATCGCGGCAGACCGCGCCAGCTGGCACATTCCCCCGGTGGATACGCTGTTCGTGCAGCGCAAAGTCAGCGGCACCGCCCTGCTGGCAATCCGCATGAAGGCCCAGCTGCCCTTGCGCGAAATGGTAGCAGACGCCATCGGAGAGTCACTGCCAGCGCTTGTGCCAACATCATGATGTGATTCACGTTGACGCGCACCATCACGATGTGCGACAGGATTCGGCATGGCACAGGACATTGTAGCGCGCGCGCGCAAACTCATCGAAGCCCGCATCATTTCACGGGCAGCCCTTGCCCGCGCTGCCGGGCTTCATCCCAACACGCTGCGCGATGCGCTGCTGCCCGAATGGAACCCCACGGTGGACACGCTGAACAAGCTTGCCCGCGCGATGGACGATAGTGACGACGATGATTTCGCGCTCGCCTCGGTCGAAGAAATCATCGCCGAAGTGCGCAATGGCCGCATGGTCATTCTGGTGGACGACGAGGACCGCGAGAACGAAGGCGATCTGGTGATCCCCGCGCAGATGGCCACGCCGGAATCGATCAACTTCATGGCCACGCACGGACGCGGGCTGATCTGCCTGTGCCTGACCAGCGACCGTGCAGGCCAGCTTGGCCTTGAACTGATGAGCCGCAACAACGGCACGCGCCACGGCACGGCCTTCACCGTATCGATCGAAGCGCGCGATGGCGTGGACACGGGCATTTCCGCGGCTGACCGCGCGCGCACCGTGGCCGTGGCCGTCGATGCCAACAAGACCAAGGACGACATCGTCACTCCTGGCCACGTTTTCCCGCTGATCGCGCGCGATGGTGGCGTGCTGGTGCGGGCTGGCCATACAGAAGCCGCCGTCGATCTGCCGCGCCTTGCGGGCCTCAACCCATCGGGCGTGATCTGCGAGATCATGAACGACGATGGCACGATGGCGCGCCTGAACGATCTGATCCCGTTCGCCCGCAAGCACGGGCTGAAAATCGGCACGATCCGCGATCTCATCGCCTATCGCCGCCGCAACGATCACCTTGTCGAATGCGTGAACCAGGCCCCGTTCCACACCGATTACGGCGGCGAATGGACGATCAAAACCTATCGCAACAAGGTGGACAGCTCGGTCCATCTGGTGCTGCAGAAGGGGCCTGTTCTGGCCGATCAGCCCACGCTGGTGCGCATGCATTCAATCTCTGTCCTGTCGGACGTGCTGGGCCAGCCCGGCCCGCGCAAGCGCATTTTGCAACGCGCGATGTCTGCCATTGGCGAGGCGGGCGCGGGCGTGATCGTGCTGCTGATGCCCACCGAGACCGATCAGTTGATCCGCGAAGTGGGCGGCACCGCCGGGCATGACATGGAACTGCGCAGTTATGGCATCGGCGCGCAGATCCTTGCCGACCTTGGCATTCATGACATGGTGCTGCTCACCAATTCGCACCACAACCTCGTCGCGCTCGAAGGTTATGGCCTGAACATCGTGGGCGAGCTGGCGATTCCGGCGAACTGAGGCGAAGCGCAGGTCAAGCCGTCGCGCTGGCGGCCATGACCTGACGCCCATCTGCGGCGAAAGCGGCGAGACCGATTTCTGCGCCCTGCCCCCGCATGACAAGATGCAGCGCATCGCCGCAAATCGCCGGAGACAGCCCGCGAAAGGCAAAGGTCTGCAGCGCGTTATCTCCCAACGCCCGGCGCGCCAGATCGAGCAGCAGCGTCGCTGTCAGCGGCCCGTGGACAACCAGCCCCCGATAGCCCTCCACGCGTTGCGCATAGGGCAGATCGTAGTGGATACGGTGGCTGTTGAAGGTCAGCGCGGAAAAGCGGAACAGCAGCGGTTCGGCGGGCACGATCATGCGATGAGATGTCCACGGCGCGGGATCGAACATTTCATCGCCTGCCATCGGCGGCACGGGCGCAGAACCGGCGGGCGCGGCATCGCGGTAAACCACCGTCTGCACTTCACGCACGGACAACACGCCTTCGCACAACGTGTCATGCGTGATGTCGACGAACACCAGCAACCCGCTGCCCCCGCGTTTTTCGGTGATGGCGGAAATGGTCGACGTTCGCTCCACCGCCGCGCCAATGCGCAGGGGTTCCATAAACGCGACCTTGCTTGAGGCCCACATGCGGCGAGGCAAAGGCACCGGCGGCAGGAAGCTGTGCAGGCTGTCATCGCGCAGCGGGTGCCCATCTGCGCCCAGCGCCGCGGTGGGCGCATCGGGCAGACACAGACACCAATGCAACCCTTGCGGCACCGCCTCCCGCTCCGAAGCATCACGGTCCAGCGTGGCCAGCCAGCGTGTTACCAGCCCGGCATCCACCCGATCCGCGCGCCGCTCGGTGCGCCCGACCCACTGGTTCCAATCACCCATCAATTGCGCCCTTCCAGCAGCCCGCGTGCAATGACTTGCGCCTGAATTTCCGCTGCGCCCTCAAATATGTTGAGGATGCGCGCATCACACAGCACGCGGCTGATCTCGTATTCCAACGCATAGCCGTTTCCGCCGTGAATCTGCAGCGCGCAATCGGCGTTGGCCCATGCGGTGCGCGCGGCCAGCAGCTTGGCCATGCCCGCCTCTATGTCGCAGCGCTTGCCCAGATCCTTGGCGCGGGCGGCGGCATAGGTCAGCTCGCGCGACAGGACCATGTCCACCACGCTCATCGCCAATTTGTCGGCCACACGCGGGAAGTGGACGATAGCCTGACCGAACTGCTTGCGGCCCGTGGCATAGTCCAGCCCCAGCTCCAGCGCCCGGCGCGCCACGCCTACGGCGCGCGCGGCGGTCTGGATGCGCGCGCCTTCGAACGTGCGCATCAATTGCTTGAAGCCCTGCCCTTCCTCACCACCCAGCAGCGTATCGGCGGGTGCGCGCATGGCATCGAATTGCAGCGCATATTCGCGCATCCCGCGATAGCCCAGCACTTCGATCTCGCTGCCAGTCATGCCTTGCGCGGGGAACGGATCAGCCTCTGTCCCGCGGGGCTTGGGGACCAGCAGCATGGAAAGCCCGGCATAGCCCTTTGCATCGGGCAGCGTGCGCGCCAGCAGCGTCATCATGTCCGACCGCGCAGCGTGGGTGATCCACGTTTTCGCGCCATCAATCGCCCAGCCATCGTCATGTCGCCGCGCGCGGGTCTGCAGTGATCCAAGGTCGGACCCGGTATCAGGCTCGGTAAACACCGCCGTTGGCAGCACTTCACCGCTGGCGATGCGCGGCAACCACTGCGCCTTTTGCGCCTGCGTCCCGCCCAGCACGATCAGCTCGCCCGCAATCTCAGACCGGGTGCCCAATGACCCCGCACCGATCCACCCGCGCGAAAGCTCCTCGGTCACCACGCACATCACCAGTTTGCCAAGGCCCAGCCCGCCAAAGTCCTCGGGGATGCACACGCCGAAAGTGCCAAGGTCCGCCATCGCCTTCACCGTGGCATCCGGAATCAGGTCATTCGCCAGATGCCACTTGTGCGCATGGGGCAGGATTTCCGCATCGGTAAAGCGCCGGAACTGATCGCGGATCGTGTCGAGTTCCGCATCGCCCAGCCCATCAGACGGCCACTGCCCCGCCGCCAGCGCCCCGGCCACCCGCGCCCGGGTGTCGGCATGGTCGGCGTCCAGCAGTTCTGCACAAGCCGCAGCCAGCGCCCGCGCCTCTGCCCCTAGGCCAAGGTCTGCCGCGCGGAACAGTTCGTTCTGCGCCATCGGCAACCCGCCCACCAGTTGCGCCAGCGTTTCAGCAAAGGCCAGCGTCGCCACATCGGCATCCAGCCCAGATCCAGTGCGTGCCTGCCAATCGGCCAGAGCCTCCAGCGCCGCCACGCTCGTCGCCACCCAGGCAAAGCCGTGCGCGGCACGCTGGTGCGCGTCCATCCGCTGCCCTTCCAGCCGCGCCTTCAGCGCACCTTGCGCCGCCGCGCGATAGGCCCGCGCCGCCTCCAGTTCGTGTTCGAACATCCCGCAATTTCCAATCACCGTTGCACGGCTCTCAGGTATTTTGCGCAAGGGGCCGCCGTCAATGCGGGCGTCATGTCGTCTGGCCTCAGAACGGGGTGGCAAGACGGCGCTTTGCCGCTAAAGTTCGCGCAATACAGGGGTGGGGAATTCCATGACGGCGAATCTGGTGTTGGGTGAAAAGTTCACCGTGGAAACCGCACCCACCACAACGCGCGGATCGCCAAGCGTAACCCAGCTTGCCGGTGGCAACATCGTGATGGTGTTCCCCAGCGTCTCTGCCGCTGACGATGATCTCAATTCCGTTTCCGCGCAGATCTTCACGGCGGGCGGGATCAAGATTGGCGGGGAAATTCAGCTCAACACCACCGAAGCCGGGGTCGAGAATGTTCCGCTGATCAGCGCGCTGCCGGGCGGCGGCTTCATCGCGGCATGGACCAGCAGCGACCAGACGGGGCAAAGCACCGACGTGTTCGTGCGCGGACAGGCCTTCGATGCAGCAGGCAACAAAGTGGGCGGCGAACTGGCCTATACCACCACCACAGTCTTCACCGAATTCAACCGCGACATTGCCTTCCTGGCCGATGGCAAGCTGGTTGTCTCGTGGCTCGATACCGCCGCCAAGAAGATGCGCGCGCAAGTGTTCGATACCGATGGCGCGGCGGTTGGTGCCACTTTCGTCGTAGCCTCCGGTCTGCCGCTCAACGCGCAGGCAGAGATCGTTACCCGCGCCGATGGCAGCTTCGGCATCATTACGAACCACACCGACGGCCTGACCTACTTGCGCAATTGCAGCAGCGCGGGCGCAGCGCTGGGCGGGCATATCAGCCTTGGTGGTGACTATTCCGGCTGGACTTTCGAGGCTCTGCCCGATGGGGGCATGGTGGCAGTGGGGGTCATCGCGCTGAATGGGCGGCAGGACATCTATCTCCAGCGCTTCGCCAGCAACGGCGCGCAAGTGGGCGGACAGGTTCTGGTCAACGATCCGGACAATACCTACAACGAACTGCCCGATCTGGCGGTCTTTGCCGACGGATCATTCACGGTCGCCTGGCATCGGCCATCCTTCTACGTGAACGGTCAGGGCTTCATCATCAGCGAAGGCGATGGCGTTACCGTCCAGACCTTTGACGCAAGCGGCGCGAAAGTGGGCGGCCAGTCATGGCTTGATCGCACAGGGGGCCGGCAATACTTCGGCGTCGATATTGAGGCGCTGGCAGGCGGCGGGTTCTTCGCCGGGTGGTATGACCCGCGCTTCAATGCGCAAGATACCGACGTTACCGGCATCAGAGCGCGAATCTTCGGTCCGAACCACGCGCCGGAAATTACATCGGGTAATGGCGCCACGGCCACTTACACCGTGTTCGAAAACACCGCCGCCGTCACTACGGCCACGGCGAGCGACGGCGATGTTAATGCAAAGCTGGTCTGGTCGATCAGCGGCGGCGCGGATGCGGCATTCTTCACGATCAACGCCCAAACCGGCGCGCTGGCGTTCCGCAGCGCCCCGGATTTTGAGGGCACCGCCTTCCATGCCAACACTTACGCGGTGCAGATCGCAGTGTCCGATGGCTATGCCACCGATGTGCAAAGCGTGACGGTGAACGTGGCCGATATCTTTGAGGCCATCGTGTGGACGGGAACGTCGGGCGCAGACACGATCAGCGGATCGGACTTTGCCGACAGCTTCACCGGACTGGGCGGAAACGATCACATCACGGCGCTGGGCGGCGATGATGTTATCGATGGCGGCACCGGCGCGGATACGATGATCGGCGGCAGTGGCAATGACCGCTACTATGTCGACAATGCGGGCGATATGGTGGTCGAAGAACCGGCTGCCGGGACGGCCGATGAAGTCATCACTACGGTGAGTTATACGCTCGCCGCCAATGTTGAACGGCTCACACTTGGCGGATCGGCTGGGCTGGTGGTCAGCGGGAATGCGCAGGATAACCTGATCACCGGCAATCGCGGGGCCAACACCATGTTCGGCATGGATGGCAACGACCAAATCTATTCGGGCGCCGGAAACGACGTTGTCGATGGCGGCGCAGGCCATGATTTTCTGGGCGGCGATGCTGGCAACGATACCCTTATCGGCGGCGACGGCAACGACCAGTTGGTCGGCCATGCGAACAACGACACGCTTTCGGGCGGCGCGGGCAACGACTTGCTCGATGGCGGCACGGGCATCGATGCGATGACCGGCGGCACTGGCGATGACTGGTACTGGGTCGACAATGTGTCCGATACCGTGACCGAGCAGGCCGATGAAGGCGAGGATCTGGTTCTGGCCAGTGTCAGCACGGTCCTTTCAGCCAATGTTGAAATGCTGACCCTGCTGGGCACGAGCGGACTTGCAGGCACCGGCAACACACTTGCCAACACCATTTATGGCAATGACGGATCAAACGTGCTGTCCGGGCTTGGCGAGAATGACCGGTTGTTCGGGCTTTCGGGTAACGATACGCTTGATGGCGGGATTGGCGATGATGCGCTGGATGGCGGTGCGGGCAATGACCTGTTCGTGATAGACAGCCTGGGCGATGTGGTGATCGAACTGGAAGGTCAGGGCACCGACACCATTCGCACAAGCATCAGCCTTGGCGCGCTGGCGGACAATGTCGAAAACCTGATCCTTGCTGGCACTGCAGACCTCTTTGGCACCGGCAATGCGCTTGCCAATGCGCTGACGGGGAACAACGGCGCAAATGTGCTTTCCGGTCTTGATGGCAAGGATGTGCTGATCGGCGGCGCGGGCAATGATCGCCTGTTGGGCGGGGCGGAAGCCGACAAGCTGACCGGCGGAACCGGCGCTGATGCGTTCGTGTTCGATACGCTGGGCACCACGACCGATCGCGATACCATCACCGATTTCGCCAGCGGCATGGACCGGATAGAACTCACCCGCGCCGCGTTCACGGCCTTTGCGGTTGATCCTGCGGGCCAGATTTCCGCATCGGCCTTCCACATCGGCACGGCAGCGGCCAGTGCCGATCATCACCTGATCTACAACCCGGCCAACGGCGCGCTGCTTTATGATGCTGATGGCAAGGGCGGCGCAGCGCAAATCCAGATCGCCACGCTCACCGGATTGCCCGCGCTGGCGGCAACCGACCTCTGGCTGATCTGAACTTCACGGATTCCGAACAAAAAAAGGGGGACCGGCTTGCGCTGGCCCCCTTGGAAAGTTTGGGAGAGGATGCCTGAAAGGCAGGTTCTTTATCCATTGTGACACCGGTTTCCGCAAGTGCGATCCACGCTATCGCAATTGCATTTCACGCAACTGCTGATCGCTTTGCCGCCAGCACGGTATTGCTCAGCAGGCAGGCAATGGTCATCGGACCCACCCCGCCCGGCACCGGCGTGACCGCCTTGGCATGGTCAAGCTCATGCGTGGCGCAATCGCCCACGATGCGGGTCTTGCCGTCAAAGTCAGTCACGCGGCTGATGCCCACGTCGATCACCACCGCGCCCGGCTTTACCCAATATCCGCGCACCAGATGCGGCGCGCCCGCAGCGGCCACGATCACATCGGCCTTGCGCGCCACATCGGGCAGATCGCGCGTTTCAATGTGCGTGACGGTCACCGTCGCTTCCCGTTCCAGCAGCAGCATCGAAACCGGCTTGCCCACGATGTTCGACTTGCCGATCACCACCACGTTCAGTCCGCGATAATCCTCGATCACGCTGTCCAGCAGCAGCATCACCCCCAGCGGCGTGCAGGGCACCAGCCCGCCCGTGCCGGTGGAAAGCCGCCCGACATTGACCGGGTGGAAGCCATCCACGTCCTTGCCCGGATCGATCCGGTCCAGCACCAGCGCGGCGTCGATGTGCTTTGGCAGCGGCAACTGCACCAGAATGCCGTGGACGCCCGCATCGGCATTGAGCGTGTCAATCAGCGCCAGCACATCGCCCTCCGGCGTATCGGCGGGCAGGCGATGTTCGATGGAACTGATGCCCGCCTTGCGACACTGCGCAATCTTGCGGCCCACATAGACCTCGCTCGCCGGATCGTTGCCGACGAGAATCACCGCCAGCCCCGGCGCAGGTGCGCCCGCTGCAACCATCTCCGCCACATCCGCAGCGGTACGCGCCAGCACTTGCGCGGCCAGCGCCTTGCCATCGATAATCTGGGCCATTGCCTTACCTCACCCTCTCAGTTGAGGATATTGTATGTGTTGCATACAAATTTGGCAACCAGCCTTTTAGACCCTGACCGCTTCGGGCACCACATCGGCCACCACGTGCGAAAGCGCCCGCGCATTGAGGTCGCGTGCTTTGGCCTCGCTTTCCGCCTCGGTATAGCAGCGCAGTTCGGGCGCATTGCCAGAAGGGCGGAAGTGGATCACCGCGCCATCGGCAAAGCTCATGCGATAACCGTCGGTCGTGTCGATCCCGGTCGGCAGACCCGCAATCTCGCCAAACAGCCGCGCGATCCGAGCCAGTTGCTCGTCCTGCGCCCCGCTTGAAAGCAGCGCAATCAATGCCGCGCTGTGCGCCTGCGGAAAATCGGCCACGCGGTCGCTGAAGGTAAAGCGCGGCGGCAGTTCCGCCACCACATCGGCAATCGGACGCTCCCGCGCCGCCTGCACCACCGCCACGATCGGCAAGAAAGCATCGCGCGTCGGCAAGGCCGCCAGATCGCCCACGTCCGTGCCCAGCAGGAACCCGCCATTCGCTTCATACCCGCAGACGCAGGCCGCCGGATCAGCCTTGGCCGCATCCATCATCGCCGCAATCACATAGGGCGATCCGATGCGCGTGCGCACCACCTTGGGCACCGCCCCGCTCAATTCCAGCACGGTGTTTGAACTGACCGGCGTTACCGCCACATCCGCGCCAACCGACCGCGCACACAGCAGACCCACCACATCGCCGCGCAGCCACACCCCTTGCGCGTCAGAAACCAGGGGCCGGTCAGAATCGCCATCGGTGGAAATGATCGCATCGACTTTGTTCGCCGCTGCCCATTCCGCCGCCAGCGCGATGTCCTCAGCCCGGATCGCCTCGGTATCCACCGGCACGAACACCGTTTCACGCCCGAAAGGCACCGCCTTTGCGCCCAGTGCCTCCACCGCCTGCACCAGCACATCGCGGCCCACCGCCGTGTGCTGATAGACCCCGATGGTCAGCCCGGACAGCGCGTCTGCGCCAAAGTGCCGCACATAGCGTTCGATATAGGCGGGCACCACGTCCACCACTTCGGGCAGTGCAACCGGCGCTAACAGGCTGTCATCATTGCCGAACTGCGCCGGATCAATCGCCACCCGCTGCGACACGATCCCCGCCTCGTCGCTCTTCAGCACTTCGCCATGCGGGCGATAGAACTTGATGCCGTTGCGGTCCGCCGGAATGTGGCTGCCCGTAACCATGATCGAGGGCATTGCCTTGCCCCCCCCCTTTCCAGACATCGCGTAAAGCGCCAACGCAGGCGTCGGCACCATGCCGCAATAGACCACCTCACCCCCGCAATCGCGCACCGCCGTGGCGCAGGCGGCGATGATGCGCGGGGTGCTTTCGCGCAAATCCCCGGCAATCGCCACGCGCCCGCCATCGGCAAATTCGCCGATCTGCCGCAGATATTGCAAAAACGCCGTGGCATAGGCGTGGCACAATTTATCCTTCATCGCGCTGGCAAGGCCGCGCACGCCGCTGGTGCCAAAGGGCACGCCGCTGGTGGCCATCAGTTCGGACACCGTCACGCCTATCTGCTGAAGTCCGGCCTGCTGAAGATCATCATGCATTTCAGATAGTTCCAATCAACCTGTTGCGCTTCGGCTGCGCCCACGCCTGTTCGCACTTGCCAAAAGTTGAACGCAGACGCCACCCGAATAGAACGCGCAATCCCTCGTGATGCTCCCGATAGCATCCAAAACGCATGCTTTTGCAACTATACTGGACGGCCCACCCTTTGCGCTTCAGCAAAAAAAGTTCACAAACGGTTGCCACAAAGACACTGAACGCCCCCCATTTATGCTGCAACTGCGAAAAACGGAATTACGATAAACGATGGCTTCTCCCAATGCCGCTTCTAATGGACCACAGGGCCATAACGCCCCGCGATTTCGCGATTTTCTGCGCTGGGCAAAGCAGGTGCTTGGGCCGGATGCGGGCTTCGTGCGGCTGGCACTGCTCTATGGCGTGGCCATATCGCTGCTTTCGTTGGCCACGCCGATTTCGGTGCAGTTGCTCATCAATTCGGTCGCCAATACGGCACTGCCCGCCCCGCTGCTGACTCTGGCGGCGATCCTGCTGTCGCTGCTGCTGCTGTCGGGCGTGCTGATGGCCTTCCGCGTCCAGCTGCTCGCCATGTTCGAACGCCGCTTCTTTGCCCGGCTGGTGGGAGAGATCACGCTGCGTGCCGTCCACGCGCAGAACCCGTTCTTCGTCGATTCGCGGCGCGGTGATCTGTTCAACCGCTTCTTTGACATGGGCCTGGTCCAGAAATCGCTCACTAGCCTGCTGATCGGCGGCTTCACTATCGTGCTGCAAAGCATCGTCGGCCTTGTCGTGACCAGCTTTTACCACCCGTTCTTCCTCGCCTTCAATCTGGTGCTGGTGCTCACCGTGCTGCTGATCTGGCGGGTCTGGGCCAATGCCTCCATCGCCACCGCCGTGGTCAAAAGCCACGCCAAGCACGCAACGGCCCATTGGCTGGGCACGGTCGGCAATTCCAACGGTATCTACAAATCCAGCCGCCACATGACCTATGCGATCGAACGGTCCGAAGGCGTGACCGCCCGCTATGTTGCCGCGCATCGCCGTCACTTCCGCGCAACCTTCGGGCAGACCATCGCGCTGCTGCTGCTCTATGCCTTTGCCAGCGCGGGTCTTTTGGCGATGGGTGGCTGGCTGATCCTGCAGGGCGAACTGTCCATCGGACAACTCGTTGCCGCAGAACTGATCCTTTCCAGCGTGTTCTATGGCATTGCCCAACTCGGGCACTATCTCGAAGTATTCTACGATCTATCGGCCAGCCTTGAAGAACTGCACCTGTTCTGGGAAATCCCGCAGGAAGCGCCGGTAGAGACCGACAACCCCTGCCCGCCCGATGGCGCAATCCGCCTGCGCGATGTGCACCACGCCGGGCACCGCTTCGATTTTGCCGTGCCCGCAGGCGCGCAAGTGGGGGTATTGGCCGCGCCCGGCGTCGAACGCTGCCTTGCCACCCTGCTGAAACGGTTGGATGTGCCGCAAAGCGGCTTCGTTTCGGTCGGCGGGGCAGACCTTGGCACATTCGATATGTACCGCCTGCGCTCAGACGTGATCGTGCTGGACCGGCCCACCATCGTGGAAATGTCCGTGCGCGAATATCTCGGCCTCAGCGCGCCGGGCCGCCCCGAAGCAATGATCGAAGCGCTGGAACTGGTCGGGCTGGACCGGCGCATCGGTTCGCTGGATGGCGGGCTTGATGCCATTCTGTCCGGTTCGGGCTGGCCGCTTTCGGTGGGTGAAACGATGGCGTTGAAGCTGGCAGGCGCGGTCCTCGCCCGTCCGCGCGTGCTGATGCTGTCCCCGCTTTATGACATGATCCCGCCCGCCCGGCTTGATCGCGTGCTGGGCGCGCTGCGCGAACACGGCACCACGGTGCTGCAATTTACCGAACGTCCCGATGGCTTGCATCGCGATTCCTGGTTGTGGATCGGCAAGGAAGCGCAGCACGCCTCCACCGAACTCACCGAAATCCTGCCGCATACCAAGGGGGAGCGTTGAGCAATGGCCTCGGGTAACAAGACGCTCGCCAACCGCGCCGGACACCACGATCTTGGCGAATTCCACACTTTCACCACGCTGAAAGTGCCGCGTGCCACGCGCGCGCTGGGGCGGATGATCGCGGTCAGCATCCCGCTGCTGCTGGTGCTGCTGTTCTTCGTCAACTGGGTGCAGACCGCGCCTGGCCGGGGTGAGGTTATCGCGCTCAACCCTGAAGACCGCGTGCAGCAGGTCACCGCGCTTGTGCCGGGCCGCGTGGAAAAGTGGTACGTGGTCGATGGGCAGCAGGTGAAGAAAGGCGATCCGATCGCCCGCATCATCGATAATGACCCCGATCTGCTGGTCCGCCTTGGCGCAGAGCGGGAACAGGTCATCGCACAGATTGCCGCCGCCGATCAGGCGATGGCCACCGCACGTCTGGACGTGAACCGCTATTCGCAACTCTATGCCGAAGGCCTTGCCGCACGGCGCGATTTTGAAGGCGCGCAGATCAAGGTCGCCGAACTCAACGCCAAGCTGGCCGAAACCCGCGCCAAGCTCAGCAAGGTAGACATTGCGCTGGGCCGCCAGTCGGCACAGTTGGTGCGCGCCCCGCACGATGGCCGCATCCAGTCGCTCAACACCGCCGCCGGGGCCACGCTGGTCAGCGCCGGGGACATGCTGGCAACGCTTGCGCCCGATAACGCCCAGCGCGTGGTCGAACTGCTGCTCGATGGCCGCGATGTGGCGCTGGTGCGCAAGGGGCAGCCCGTGCGCCTGCACTTCGAAGGCTGGCCCGCCATCCAGTTCAGCGGCTGGCCATCGGTGGCACAGGGCATGTTCGATGGCCGCGTGCTGACCATCGATCCTTCGGCGCAGACCAGCGGGCTGTTCCGCGTGCTGGTGGAACCGATGCCCGGAAAGCCCGGCTGGCCGGATCAGAACTACATCCGCCTCGGCTCCAAAGTGCGCGGCTGGGTCCAGATGGAAACCGTCACCATCGGTTATGAACTGTGGCGCCAGCTCAATGATTTCCCGCTCGAATTCCCGACCCCAATCGATCCCGGCCCGCGCAAGGGCACAGCCGCCAAGGCCCTGTCCGACAAAGCGGCAGGCAAGTCCAAGGGTGGCAAATCGGGCGGTTACGACAGCGAATACGGCGGGAGCGAGGACGAGAAATGATCCGCTCTTTGCCCCAAGGGGCGATGCTGGCGCTGACCCTCGTGCTGGCAGGTGCGCCCGCGCACTTGGCGGCGCAAGAAAGGCCGGCTGCAACCGCGCCCGCCGCGCGTGAATTGACGCTGGCCGATGTCCTCGAATCCTCGGCCACTCATGCACCGCAGATCCTTGAGGCGATGGCGCGCCAGCGACAGGCCGATGCCCGCGCGCTGACGGTCGAAGGCCAGTTCGACCTTGTGTTCAACGCCGAAGCCAACGCCCGCCCGCTGGGGTACTACGACGGCTCCAGCGCCGAGGTTTCGGCCTATCGCCCGTTCCAGAACAATGGTGGGCAGGTCTATGGTGGCTATCGCATCTCGACTGGCAGCTTCGCCAGCTATGACGGCAAACAGATCACCAACCAACTGGGTGAACTCAAGGCCGGTGCAGTGTTCTCGCTGTTGCGGGACCGCCTGATTGATGAGCGTCGCGGGCGGCGGGAGATTGCGCAGGCCGATATCGAACTGGCCGATCTTGACCGCGATCTTGTTGCCATCGGTGTGCAGCGCCGCGCGATTGAGGCCTATCAGCTTTGGGTAGCGGCAGGCCTGCGCTTGCGGATCTACCGCGAACTGTTCGAACTGGCCGAAGCACGGCAGGATTCGATCGAGAAGCAGATCACGCTGGGCGCGCGCCCGGCCATTCTCAGCGTTGAAAATCAACAGAACATCATGCGCCGCAAATCGTTGATGGTGCAGTGGGAACAGAACCTCCAGTTGCAGGCCAATGCGCTGTCCCTGTTTTTGCGCGATGGTCTGGGCCAACCCATCGTCCCATCGGCAGAGCGCCTGCCGGTGCGACTGGTGGATGGGGTATCGCCGCGACTGATGGATCAGAACAGCGCGATTTCCGCACGACCCGATTTGCAGGCGCTGGTCACCCGCATAGAACAGGCCGGAATCCGTGCCCGCCTGGCCGAGAACGAATTGAAGCCCCGGCTTGATGTGCGGGCCGAAGCGTCCAAGGATTTCGGCCCCGGATCGCCGGTACGCCGCCCTTTGGAAGGTGCAGTGGGTGTGCGCTTTTCAGTCCCGTTGGAACAGCGCGCCGCCAAAGGGCGCATTGCCGAAGTGGCGGCAGAGCAGGATGCGCTAGCCGTTCGGCTGCGCTTTCTGGAAGAGCAGATCGGCGTGGAAATCGCCAATTTGCGCACGCAAGTTTCCGGCGCGGAAAAGCTGGCAGGCCTTGCCACCGCCGAAGCTGCCCTTGCCCGCCGCATGGCCGAGGCGGAACGTCGGCGCTTCACGTTGGGAGCAAGCGACTTCCTGCTCGTCAACCTGCGCGAGGAATCGCTGGCCGACGCCACCGTCCGTGAAATCGACGCGAACTATCGCCATGCCGCCGCGCAAGCCGAACTGGTGGCCGCGCTGGCAGACCGCGATCAGTTGAGGCTGTAAGGTTCAGCGCTGCTTCTTGGCGATGGTGGCGGTAAAATCGGGGTCTTTGTTGGCCACCCAATCCACGAACTTGCGCACGGCGGGGTTGGCCAGCAGCCCTTCCACGTCCATGCCATAGCGCTGCAGTTCGGCGTTGGTGAAGTTCACCGTCAGGGTCTGCTGGCAGATGCCGTGCATCGGAACCACATCGCGCCCGCCCCGGCTTTTCGGCACGGGATGGTGCCACACGATGGTCGATCCGGTGGGCCGCCCGCACAGCCAGCAGGGGACAACCTGGACCGGAGCCTCGTCATCGATCTCGGGAGTGTCGTCAAAACGACCGTGTTTGGGGTGCTTGCGGGCCATGCACGCGCCTTATAGCAACTGGGCGGGGGCGCAACTGCAAGGGCGTTTCTGAACAGCACCTAGATGCACCTAACTGCACCTAAGCGCCCTTAACTCACCCCAAACGGCAGCTTTCCATGGCCTGACACGCCAATGCGGCAAGCCTTGGCAGCGCCTCGGCGCGTTCCTTGGCCTGCGCGTTGGAAGCCGTGCCGCGCAGCACCCGTCCCTTGATCCCGTGAAAGATCGCGGCGAGGCGGAAGAAGTTGAAGGCGAGGTAGAAGTCCCAGTTGGCAATCTCCGTCCGCCCTGTCCGCTGGCAGTAAGCGGCGATATATTCCGCTTCCGTCGGCAGGCCGAGTGGCACCGGGTCCGCCCCGCCAAGGCCCGCCACGATATCGCCGGGCATGCGGTACATCATCGCGTGATAGGCAAAGTCCGCCAGCGGGTGGCCGAGGGTGGAGAGTTCCCAATCCAGCACCGCCAGCACGCGCGGTTCGGTCGGGTGGAAGATCATGTTATCGCAGCGAAAATCGCCGTGGACGACAGTGGTTTCATCGCCTTCGGGAATGGCGGTAGGCAACCATTCCACCAGTGCGTCCATATCCGGCAAGCGGCCGGCAAGGTCATCTTCCAGATATTGCTTTGACCAGCGGCCGATCTGCCGGGCGAAGTAATTGCCGGGGCGGCCAAATTCGCCAAGGCCGACGGCCACGTGGTCCACCGAATGCAGCGCCGCGATCACGCGGTTCATCTCGTCAAAATAGGCGGCGCGCTCGTCCTTGGGCACTTCGCTGAACGAGGCGTCCCAGATCACGCGGCCTTCGACCATGTCCATCACATAGAACGCGCTGCCAATCACGCTTTCGTCCTCACACGTCCCGTAAATGCGGGCGATGGGGACGTCTGTGCCGTAGAGCGCGGTCTGCACGCGCGCCTCGCGCAGCACGTCGTGCGCGCCTTTGAGCAAGGGGCCGGGCGGTTTGCGGCGCAGGACGTAGCGGGCGGTGGGGGTGGTCAGGCGGTAGGTGGGGTTGGACTGGCCGCCGTTGAATTGCTCGACTGTGAGAGGACCGGCAAAACCTTCGACATTGGCCACCAGCCAACGCTCTAGCGCCGCTTCGTCAAACGCGACGCGCACCTTTCCCGCGCCGGTGTTGGCGTCGGCCAGTCCGGTCATTGCGCGGCTTTCCAATCGCGGCGCAGCTTCTTGGCGAGGCTCCATTTGTGGACTTCGGTGGGACCGTCATAGATGCGGAAGGCCCTGATTTCACGGAACATTGTTTCCACGATAGTCTTGTCGGTCACGCCCGTGCCGCCCAGCACCTGCACGCATTTGTCGGCCACACGCATCAGCGCTTCGGACACGGCAACCTTGGTCATCGAGCTTTCCACCGTGCCGAGCGATCCGGTATCGAGCACGCCTGCGCACCAATCGATCATCAGTTCGCACTGCTGCAGATCGATCATGTTCTCGGCCAGCATGAAGCCGACGCCTTCGTGATCGATCAGCGTCTTGCCGAAGGCCATGCGGCGGTTGGCGTAATCTACCGCAATCTCCTGCGCGCGGATGCAGCCGCCCAGCCAGCGCATGCAGTGCGACAGGCGTGCGGGAGAAAGGCGGATCTGCGCATATTTGAAGCCCTCCCCCGCATCGCCCAGCATCTGGTCGGCGGGGATGCGAAGGTCCGTGATGTCGATTTCGGCGTGGCTGCCGGGCATCGAGCTGTCGATGGTGTTGGGAACGCGCGTGATGCGGATGGCAGGATCGGGCAGATCGACCAGGAACATGCAGGCCCCGCCTTTGCTGTCCGGGTCTTCCGATTTGGCCATGACGATGCCGACTTTCGCCCCTTCGGCCCCGGTGATGAAGCACTTTTTGCCGTTGACCACCCAGTGGTTGCCGTCCTTGCGGCAAGTGGTGATCATCATGGAGGGGTCCGCGCCCGCGCCCTGCAATTCCGCCGGTTCGGTCATGAAAAAGGCCGAGCGTGCGCGGCCCGAGACGAGGGGTTCGAGGAAGCGGGCTTTCAGGTCCGCACTGCCGACCTTGCCGATCAGGTACATGTTGCCCTCATCCGGGGCCTGCGTGTTGCAGGCCAGCATGCCCAGCGGGGTAAGGCCCGATTTGATGAGGATGACGGCGGTTTCGCGCTGGTTGAAGTGCCCGCCATCGTTGCGGATGTGCGGGGTGAGCACGCCCGCTGCGCGCGCCAGTTCACGCAGTTCCATGACGAGTTCGTCGGTCGGCGCGCCGTGGTGATCGCGGCGGGGATCCTGCTCATAGGCGAAGACCGTGCCGCGCACGAATGCCTCAACCCGTGCGGCAACTTCCAGTGCTTCGCTGCTGATCGTCACGATCCTCGGTCCCTTCATTTGATTTCGTTCAGGCGACTTCGGCCTAAACCGCGCAATCCGCACCTGACCAAAACAATGGGCCGGGGAAAGGCCAAATAACGTTGCCGCAATGGTGCCGACACGTTTGGTCAATAAAAAAGGGGGACGGCGAATGAACGCCGCCCCCTGAAGTTGAAAGAACTTTGCGGTTGCAAAGCCCTTCGGGTCGCAAGGGTTGAATATCCGGATTGGGCCGATTGCAATGTGCGGTGTTTCACACATCTGATGCGCTTATGCGCACGACAGCGATGACAATGGCTGAAAACAGCTGCGCTGACCGGACGGTAAAACGCTAATGCAAGTTATTCGCATTGACGATTCGGGTTCGCATTCCTAAGGCGCGGCGATGCGCAATCGAGCGATCACGGCGGTAGCATGGGTCCACAAGTGGAGCAGCCTTGTCTGCACACTGGCTCTGTTCATGCTGTGCCTGACCGGATTACCGCTGATTTTTCACGACGAGATCGAAGGTCTTTCAGGCGACACAGCGTTGCAAGGCGCGGCTTCTGCACGGACCGGGCAGCCGCTGGACCGCATCGTTGGCGCGGCTTTGACCGATTACGCCAAAGCAGCAGGCAATCCGGGTGTGCCGCTGTTCATCGGCTTTTCGCCCGACAATCCACTGATTACCGTGACCGTTGGCCCGCGCCCTGATGCGCCAGAGGCCGAAATGCGGCTGTTCTCCTATGACCGCGCCACCGGCACTGCGGTGGGCGAAGTGGCGCAGGGCGGGGTGATGGACTTCCTGTTGCAGCTTCACACCGATCTGCTGCTGGGTCTGCCGGGAATGCTGTTTCTGGGGGCGATGGCGGTGCTGTTCGTGGTGGCGCTGATAAGCGGCGTGGTGCTGTATGTGCCGTTCATGCGCCGCCTCGCATTCGGCACGTTGCGGCATGACCGGTCTGCGCGGGTGCGCAATCTGGATCAGCACAACCTGCTGGGCGTGCTGGCGCTGGGCTGGACGCTGGTGATCGGGCTGACCGGCGCGATCAACGCCTTTGCCGATCCGCTGACCGCCGCGTGGCGGACCGGGGAATTGCAGAGCATGGTGGCGGGGCAGGATGGCCAGACCGCGCTGGCCCCTGCGGACTATGGCTCCATCGACACCGCAATGGCGCGCGCGCAGGCCGCTCTGCCGGGGCAGATGCCGCAGTTCATCGGCTTTCCGGGCGGCGCGTGGTCCTCGGCGCGGCACTATGCGATCTTTTTTCAAGGCGACACGCCACTGACCAGCCACCTGCTGACGCCCGCACTGGTAGATGCGGAGAGTGGTGCGTTGATCGACGTGCGCCCGATGCCCGCCACGATGCAGGCGCTGATGCTGTCCAAACCGCTGCACTTTGGCGATTACGGCGGACTGGCGCTGAAGCTGGTGTGGGCGGCGCTGACATTGGCGACGCTGTGGGTGCTGTGGACCGGGCTGGTACTGTGGCTTGGGAAACGCCGATGAGCCGCCTGCGCCCGCAACCCACCCGCACGATCCTTGCCCTGCCGCTGTTGCTGGCGGCACTCGCGCTGGCCGGGCTGGTGCTGGGCCTGACCGGCGATGGCTGGCGCGATGTTGTTTCGGTGGTGCTGCTGGCGCTGCCGTGCCTCCTTTTCCTGAACCATTGGCGTTGCCGCACCCGGCGCGCATCCTGACTGAAAGCCTGAAGACGATGAATCGCTTTACTCTGCTCGCGGCTGCTGCCTTCATCCCCGTTCTGACCACGCCAGCCTTTGCGCAAGATGTCTCGGCCGAGGACATGGACGACATCGTGGTGGTGGCCAAGGCGCTGAACGCCACGCAAGTCATGGGCGAAGGCGACCTGGGCGCGCTGGGGCGCAAGAAGGCCGAGGACGTGCCCTTCACCATCCGCGCCTATAACGAAGCGCTGATCCTCAACCAGCAGCCGCAGACGCTGGGGCAGGTGCTGGAGAACGACCCGACCGTCCGCACCAGCTATGGCTTTGGCAATGCGGCGGAGCAGTTCGTGATCCGTGGCTTTGCGCTTTATGGCGATGATGTGGGGCTGAACGGCCTTTATGGGATCGCCCCGCGCCAGTTGATCGCGCCGGAACTGTTCCAGTCAGTCGAAGTGCTGAACGGGGCTTCGGCATTTCTGAACGGCGCTGCACCGGGCGGGACGTCCATCGGCGGCGCAGTGAATCTGCAGTTGAAGCGCGCGGGCGATGATGCGCTGAACCGCGTGACCGTGGGCTATATCTCGGACGCGAACTTCGGCGGCAGCTTTGATGTTTCGCGCCGCTTTGGCGATGATGGCGCGGTGGGTGTGCGGCTGAACGCGGCGTTCCGCAGCGGCGATGTGGCGACCGATGGCGAGTTCCGCCGCACTGCCGTGGTGGGCGCGGCGTTTGACTGGCGCGATGATAACACGCGCCTGTTCCTTGATCTTGGATACCAGCGCGTCGAGGTGGACGGCCTTCGCCCCAAGGTGACGATTGGCACGACCACGATCCCCGCCGTGCCGGGGGCTTCGGCCAACTATTCCCAGCCGTGGAGCTATACCGATCTGCGCGACGTGTTTGGCGTGCTGCGGTTTGAACAGGACTTTGGCGACAACGCCATGTTCCACATCAGCGGCGGCGCGCGCGATGGCAGCGAACAGGGCATTTATGGCGGGGTCACCGTGCTGGATGCGGCGACCGGCGCGGCCAATGGCAACGGGCTTTATGTGCCGCGCACCGACAACAACGAAGCGGTCGAAGCGGGCTTCACCGTCAAGCTGGGCAATGCGATCACGCAGGAGATCAATTTCGGCGGCAGCGCGGTGTGGCAGGTGAACCGCAATGCGTTCGATTTCCTGTATGGACCGGGTTTTGCCGGGTTTGCGACGAACATCTATGACGCGCCCGAAGCGGCGATCCCGGCATCGGCGTTCGTTGGTGGCGATCTGGACAATCCGTTCCCGATCAGCCGCACGCGTCTGCTTTCCGCCTTTGCGTCTGACACGGTGGGCCTGTTCGGGGATCGTGTGCTGCTGACCGGCGGGCTGCGGTTGCAGGACATCGAGGTCAAAAGCTACAACGCCTACAACGGCGGCCTTCTGGACGGAACTTATCGCGAATCCGCGGTGACGCCAGTGATCGGCCTTGTGGTGAAGCCGGTGCCCGGCCTGTCGTTGTTCGCCAACCGCGTGGAAGCCTTGCAGCAGGGGCCAAGCGCGCCGGTTGACGCGCTGGTAGTCAATGCGGGCGAAGTGTTCGGGCCGATCCGGTCAAAGCAGTATGAAGTGGGCGGCAAGCTGCGGCTTGGCCGGTTTGAGGCGGGGCTTTCGGTATTCCGCATCGATCTGCCGGTGGCCTATTCGGTCGATGCCGGGACGGGCGATGGGCGCGTGCGGTTTGGCCTCAACGGATTGCAGCGCAACGAGGGCGTGGAATTCACGCTGAATGGCGAGCCGGTGGACGGATTGCGCTTCATCGGCGGTGCATCGGTGATCGATGCCAAGCTGCGCCGCACGCTGGGCGGGGCCAACCAGGGCAACCGCGCGGTGGGCGTGCCTGAATGGACCGGCAATGCGGGTGTGGAATGGGATATTCCGTCCACCGGCTTCACGCTGACGGGCCGCGTGGTCCACACCGGCAAGCAGGCGGTAAATGTGGCCAATACGCTGGAAATCCCCGACTGGACGCGGTTCGATCTGGGTGCGCGCTATGTGCTTATCACTGGCGGAAAGCCGCTTACGCTGCGCGCGGGCGTGGATAATGTGGCGAACAAGCGGTACTGGGCATCCGCGTTTGACGTGTTCTCGGCAGCGCTGTTGCAGGGGCAACCGCGCACCTTCCGGGCGAGTGCTTCGATAGACTTCTAAAGGGTAGACGGCGGCGTTTTATGCTGCGCTGCGGCACAAAAGGGGGAACTTGCGGGGCTGGCTGACGTTGGGAAAGCATCAGCCAGCTATCATTGGAATCCGCATTGGACCCGCAAGGCCCCCATGCCGTCATCGAACGTGCTCTTGATCTGCCGCCTTCCCGCCTGCCCGCACGGGCCAGCCTGTTCCTCGACTTTGATGGAACGCTGGTCGATCTGATCGACCGGCCCGATGCGGTGCAGGTGACGGACCGGGTGCGGGCGCTGGTAGCGGCGTTGTGTGCAAGGCTGGAAGGCAGGCTGGCGATCGTCACCGGGCGCGATGCGGGCTTCGTGCGCGAAAAGCTCGGGATGTCCTATCTGGGCATTGCCGGAAGCCACGGTCAGGAAATCCACTTTCCCGATGGCACGACCGAAATTCCCGAAGCGCCAGCAGCGCTTGGTGAAGCAGGCGATGCATTGACCCAATATGCCGCCGCGCATGAAGGCGTGCTGGTGGAACGCAAGCCATTGGGCGTGGCGCTGCACTATCGCATGGCGCCCCATCTTGAAGGGTGGAGTCTTGCGCTGGCCGAGGAACTGGCCACTGCGCATGGCCTGCATTTGCAGCCCGGCAAGATGATGGTCGAACTGCGCGCACCCGGCGGCGACAAGGGCAGCGCCGTGGCGCGGATCCTTGATACGCCGCCCTTTGCCGGCACCGTGCCCATCATGCTGGGCGATGATCTGACCGACGAGCCGGGCTTTGCAGCCGCTGCCGCGCATGGCGGATGGGGCGTGCTGGTGGGGCCGCTACGCCAGACGTCCGCGCGCTACCGGCTGGAGGGCGTTCAGCATGTGCTGGCGTGGCTGGACGGGGTGCTCGACACATGAGCGCGGGCATGGAACTGTGGCCCATCGGCAATTGCCACGTTTCGGCGTTGGTGGACGAGGCCGGGCGGTTTGTCTGGGCCTGTGTGCCGCGTGTGGACGGTGACCCGCTGTTCAGCGCGCTGGTGGGCGGAGAAACGCCCGAGGCGGGTTTCTGGGACATTGCTCTGGATGGCGTGGTGCGCACGCAGCAGCGCTATCTGCGCAATACGCCGATCCTTGTGACGCGGCACGAGGATGACCACGGCAACGCCATTGAAGTGACCGACTTCTGCCCGTTCTATGGCCATTCCGGGCGCACGTTCCGCCCGGTGTCCTATGCCCGCATCGTCCGCCCGGTCAGCGGATCGCCGCGCATCACGGTGCGGCTGCGCGCCACGCGCGATTGGGGCGCTCCCTCCCCCGGCGTGGTCGGCGGCACCAGCCACATCCGCTACCCCGGCCCGGCCATGACCATGCGGCTGACGACCACCGCGCCGGTGGGCATGGTCGCCGAAGAACGCACGTTCCGGCTGGAGCGCCCGCTGCACTTCTACCTCGGCCCGGACGAGAGCTTTTCCGGCAATATCGGGCGCACCGTGGACGACATGCTGGAGCGCACCTGCGTGGAATGGCGCGGGTGGGTCCGTGGCCTTGCCATCCCGCTCGAATGGCAGGACGCGGTGATCCGGTCCGCCATCACGTTGCGCCTGTGCCAGCATGCCGAGACGGGCGCGATCGTGGCGGCGCTGACGACATCAATCCCCGAACATGCCGGGTCTGAACGCAACTGGGACTACCGCTACTGCTGGATCCGCGATGCCTATTACACCGTCCAGGCGCTGAACCGGCTGGGCGCGCTGGATGTGCTGGAAGGCTACCTTTCGTATCTGCGCAACATCGTCGACGGGGCCAAGGGTGGCCACATCCAGCCGCTTTATGGCGTGCTGGGCGAGGCGCGGCTGGAAGAGGGCTTTGCGCCTGACCTACCCGGCTATCGCGGCATGGGGCCGGTGCGCGTGGGCAATCAGGCCTATGAACAGATCCAGCACGACGCCTATGGCCAGATCGTGCTGTCGAGCGCGCAGGCGTTCTTTGACCAGCGCCTGTTCCGGCTGGCCGGGCACGAGGATTTCGAGGCGCTGGAAAAGGTGGGCGAGCGAGCGTGGGCGAGCCGTGATCAGGCCGACGCTGGCCTGTGGGAACTGCGCACGCGGCAATCGGTCCACACTTATTCGGCGGCCATGTGCTGGGCTGCTTGTGACCGGCTCGGCAATATCGCGGGCACGCTGGGGCTGACCGACCGCGCAGACCTGTGGAACGGACGTGCTGCCGAAATCCGCACGCTGATCGAAACTTCGGCATGGCGCGAGGAGACGCAGCGGCTTTCGGCCACATTCTCGGGCGACGATCTGGACGCCAGCGTGCTGCAACTGCTCGACTTGCGCTTTCTGGCGCCCGACGATCCGCGCTTTCTTTCCACCCTCTCGGCCATCGAGGAAGGCTTGCGGCGTGGCTCGCACATGTTGCGCTATGCCACCGAGGACGATTTTGGGCTCCCGCAGACGGCCTTCAATGTCTGCACCTTCTGGTTGATCGAAGCGCTTCACCTGACCGGACGGTCTGACGAAGCACGCGCACTGTTTGAGGAAATGCTGATGCGACGCACGAAATCCGGTCTCCTTTCCGAAGACATTGACCCCGTAACCGGCGAGCTATGGGGCAACTTCCCGCAGACCTACTCGTTGGTCGGAATCATCAACTGCGCCGGGCTGCTCAGCCGTCCGTGGACATCGGTAAGATGAGCCGCCTGATCGTCATATCGAACCGCGTCAGCGCGGGCGGCGGCGCGCAGGGCGGGCTGGCGGTGGCACTATCCGCGGCGCTTCGCGCCAATGGCGGGATCTGGTTCGGCTGGTCTGGCGAGGTGACCGAACAGTTCACCGGCCACATCAATTTCCAGCGCACCGATGGCGTGGCCACCGCCACGGTCGATCTGGAAGAGCAGGACGTTGAGGAATACTACAACGGCTACGCCAACCGCACGTTGTGGCCGCTGTTCCACTATCGCATCGATCTGGCCGAATACGAACGCAGCTTTGCCGGGGGCTATGAACGCGCCAATGCGCGCTTTGCCGAAACCGTGCTGCCGCTGATCGAGCCGGACGATGTGGTGTGGGTGCAGGATTACCACATGATCCCGCTGGGCCGCGAATTGCGCAATCGGGGCATTGCAAACCGCATCGGCTTTTTCCTGCACATCCCCTGGCCCCCGCGCCGCCTGCTGGCCACCCTGCCCGAAGCCGCCGCGCTGGTGGAAACGATGTTCGCCTATGACGTGATCGGGTTCCACACGCAGGAATGGCTCGATTCCTTTGTCGATTTCGTGAAGGCGGAAATGGGCGCGACGGTGGACGCAGATGGCGTGGCGCATTGCAACGGGCGCACCGCGCGGCTGGTCGCCTGCCCCATCGGGATCGATACGCGCGCCTTTGAGGAGATGGCCCGGAGCAACACTGCGCGGCGCACATATGAGAAGGTCCGGGCGAGTCTGGTCGGTCGTTCGCTGATCGTGGGCGTGGACCGGCTCGACTATTCCAAAGGGCTGGAAGAGCGCTTCCTTGGCTATGAACGCTTTCTTGCGGAGAATCCCGAAGAGCGCAACGGCGTGGTCCTGCTGCAGATTGCGCCGCCATCACGTGGCGCGGTGGAAAGCTACCAGCGCATTCGCTCGACCCTCGAAGGCCTCGCTGGCCGCATCAACGGCGCGCACGCAGCACTCGATTGGGTACCGATACGCTATGTCAACCAAGGCTATGCGCGTGACGAATTGGCGGGCGTCTACCGCGCGGCGAAGATCGGCCTTGTCACGCCCTTGCGCGACGGGATGAACCTTGTGGCCAAGGAATATGTTGCGGCGCAAGACCCGGAAGACCCCGGCGTGCTGATCCTGTCCCGCTTTGCCGGGGCGGCTGAGCAGATGCCCGATGCGCTGCTGGTCAACCCTTATAGCGCCGAGGAACTTTCGGACGCGCTGCAACGCGCGCTGATCATGCCGCTGTCCGAACGCAAGGCGCGCTGGAAAGCGATGATCGAAGACGTGCGCCAACGCGACGTGATGTGGTGGCTGGAAACGTTCCGCGATTGTCTGGAGACACCGCTGGAAAACGCTTCGGAACATGGGCCGATCAAGGTTGTGCAGATCGTTTAGGGCGTTCGCGCAAAGTCCATCGACGACATTGGCGCGCCAAGCCGTTCTGCGCCAAGCTGCCGTGACCAATAGCCTTCCGAACCATCGGCCAGACGCCATTCGTGCAGGCGGCGGGTGAGGAGTTGAAGGTCAAACTCTTCGGCAATGCCGATGGCACCGTGCACGGCGTGAGCGCTTGCCGCGAGACGCGGCGCGGCGGCAGATGTGGTGATTTTGGCTGTTGCGACGTGGGTCAAAGCGGGATCAAGGCCACCGGCACAGCCCAGTTGCGCCGCGATGCGGCAGGCGACCATATCCTCGGCCATCACGCTGAGCATCTGCTGCAGGGCCTGCTGTTTGCCGATGGGTTTGCCGAACTGCACGCGCTGCGCCGCGTGGGCCGCCGCCATATCGCACACACGCGCCGCTGCGCCTGCGATCAGGCACGCGCGCAGGACGGCGGCAATGGAGCGCAGGCCATTGCCGGGGCGCGGGAGAGCAAGGCTTTGCGCCGGGCCTGACAGCACCGCCGCCAGCGAGCCGTGAACCCCGGTTGCGGTCACTTCCATTTCGGAAAGCGGGGTGACCGCCAGCGCCGCGCCGGTATCGACCAGAGCATGGTTCGCCACCAGAGCGCAGGGAACCGGCTGGCCTTGCGTGGCGGCCAGCACGACCGGTCCTGCGGGCGCGGCGATGCCTGCATGGGCAAGAAGCGCGCGGGCGATCATCGTTTCACCCACCGGCAGCGGAACGGCGCTTGCGCCCAACGCTTGCAACAGCGGTTCTACTTGGGCGAGCGTCAGCCCTGAACCGCCTTGGTCTTCGCCAACCAGCGCATCGAGGAATCCTGAAGCCGCGATGGCAGCCCACATCGCCTGCCAATCGCCGCCTGCCTCCACTGCGCGCACGGCGGCGGGCGAAGCGATTTCATCAAGCATGCGCACGAAGGGTTCCAGCAGTTCAGTGGTCATCAGCGCAGCCCCATCCCGCGTGCAATAATGCCCCGCAGGATCTCCCGCGTGCCGCCGCGCAGCGAAAAGCTGGGCGCGATGTGCGTGACGTAAGCCAGCGTCCGCCACAGTTCCGCGCTCACCGGTTCGTCCGGGTGGGCGGCCAGATCATCGCCGATCACCACGGCCAATTCCTGTTCAAAGCCGGTGCCGCGATCCTTGACGATGGAAGCTTCGACCACCGGGCTTTCCCCCGCCGTCAACAGTGCCGTGCAGGCCAAGGACATGGCGCGCAATGTGGCAAGCTCTGCCGTGAGCCGTCCGACCAGCGCATCGGCATCACGCCGCCCCACCGCCTGCAAGTGCGCGATCCATGCATCGAGCAGCACCACGCTGGAATAGATGCGTTCCGGCCCGGACCGTTCGAACGCCAGTTCGGCGGTGCATTGCGCCCAGCCATCGCCCTCCTGCCCAACCAGCGCATCGTCGGCCAGTTGCACGTTGTCGAAGAACACCTCGGCAAAGTGGGCGTCTCCGGTCAGATCAGTGATCGGGCGGATGGTGACACCGGGGGCGTGCAGATCGACGATCAGTTGCGAAAGGCCGGCCTGCCGGTCTGCGCCGGTGCCCGATGTGCGGACCAGTGCGATCATGTAGTCGGCATAGTGCGCGTTGGTGGTCCAGATTTTCTGGCCATTGAGCAGCCAGCCATCGGCATTGCGATCAGCCCGGGTGCGCACGCTGGCAAGGTCTGACCCGGACCCCGGCTCGCTCATGCCGATGCAGAACACCTGTTCACCCCGGCAGATCGCGGGAATGTGCCGCTGTCTCTGCCCTTCGGTGCCATAGTGCAGCAGCAAGGGCGCGCTTTGCCGGTCGGCGATCCAGTGCGCGGCCACGGGGGCACCTGCACTCAGCAGTTCTTCCACCACCACGAAGCGCGCGAATGGGCCGAGGCCCTGTCCGCCATATTCCACCGGCAGGGTGAGGCCGAGGAATCCCTCCGCGCCCAGTTTGCGGCTGAAGGCGGCGTCGAAGCCTTGCCATGATCTTGCGCGCGTATCAGCTGCGATGCCCGCCATGTGGTCGGCAAGGAATGCGCGAATTTTCGGGCGCACAGCCTCTGCCGCGTCAGGCAGGGAGGCAAGCGTCAGGCCATCGAACAATGTGGTTCCTCTCGCAGTCAGCCGGGTAGCTTTGCAAGGGGTTTAACCGAACAATTAACACTTTGCCAAGGGGCATGCGCAATCGGCACTGCCCACAAAAAAGGCGGGCGGGACCGTGATGGTTCCGCCCGCCCGTTTGCCAACCCTGCGAAGATCATCTGCGCAAGGTTGGCGAGGGAGTTTTGATCAGAACTTGAAGCCGGCGCGCACACCGTAGGTGCGCGGATCAGCGAAAGTCACAGAACCGAACAGGCCGGTAGTGGCACCAGTGACGACCAGATTGTTTTCCAGGTTTTCAACGAACCCGGCGATGTAGAAACGATCGTCCGGTGCGTTGTAGGTCACCGACATGTCGGTCTTGGTGGCCGCTGGCTGGTAGAAGTAGGCGAAGTTGGCCAGATCGGTCACTTCAAAGCGGCTGCGCGACGACGTCTGAGCATCAAACACCATGCGGCCTTCGCCAATCGGCAGGGTGTAGTTCATGCCAGCAATCCAGCTCCACTTGGGGCTGCGGTTCAGCGGACGACCTGCGAAGTTGATCGCCGGGTTAGGCAGGAACTGGTCATACCGCGCATCGAGCCAGTTAAGTGCAAGCCGAATGGCAAAGCGATCAACCGGCTGGAGCGTGGCATCAAGCTCAACGCCATCGATCTTGGCCTTGGCGGCGTTGGTCGTGACCTGGCAAGGACCACCGCAGATGTCGGACAGCTGCGAAAGCTGCAGACCCTGATAGTCATAGTGGAACACAGTACCGTTCAGGCGGAAGGCCGGGCTGAAGCGGAACTTGAAGCCCGCTTCATAGGCGGTCAGCGTTTCCGGATCATAGTACAGCGCGCCTGCGGGCAGGTTGCAGTTCGTTGCCGTGCCGATTTCGCAGCCATCGTTGAAGCCGCCCGCCTTGTAGCCGGTCGAAACCGAGGCGAAGACGAGACCCAGCGGGCTGTCGTAATCGACACCTGCGCGCCATGTCAGCTCGCTGAACGTGCGTTCGGCGTTGTTGACCTGGTTCACCTGACGGCGGATGAAGTTGCCGACGCTGTAGGAATTGCCGATACGGTCATAGAAATCGACGACGGTCTGGCCGATGCGCGATTTGAGGTCATGCGAATAGCGGATGCCGCCGGTGACGCGCAGGTTTTCTGCAACCTCATAAGTGACCTGACCGAAGGCCGACTTGTTTTCGGCAATGGTCGGATCCTGCGGGAAGCCGAAGCGGGTGTTGGCGCCAAGCAGGTTGTTGAGGAAGAAGGCGATGCCCGACTTTTCCTTGAAGTAGTAACCGCCGATCTGCGCCTGCAGCGGGCCGTCACCGCCGTATGCAAGGCGGACTTCCTGCGAGGTCTGCCAGTAGCTGCCGATGAAATCGTTCGAGAACAGGCCGTTGGCAGAGTTTGCGAATTCGCGACGTTCGGATTCGCGGTACGACCCGAGATAGGTCAGGGTGACGTTGCCCATCGTATAGTTGAGCTCGGCCATCACGCCCTTTTCCTCGTTGTCGCGGAAGCCCTGCTGGGCCTGCGGAATGCTGAGGACGCGGGCAACATCCGGATCGAGGCTGCGATAGATAGGCGCGTTGAATGTGGGCCGCACACCGCTGGCAATGTTGCTGTAGAAGTTCGCAGGTGAAACGCCGTTGGTCGGGTTACCCTTGACCGAGCTGTAATCGCCCATCACCAGCAGGCTGAGATCGGGGGTCGGCTTCCACAGGGCGGACAGGCGGACCGACTTGTTGTTCTTGAACTTGTCGAGCGTGGCGTTGTCGTTCGGCGCGCCATCGATGATGTAGTTGTCACGCTGGTCGATGTTCGCAGCAACGCGGAATGCCAGCGTGTCACTTGCAGGCACGTTCAGCACCACGGTGCCGTTCAGCGCGTTGAAATTGCCATAGACCACGTCGGCGCGCGCGCCGAATTCAAACTTGGGCTGGGCGGTCAGGATGTTGACCACGCCTGCAGTGGAGTTGCGGCCATAGAGCGTGCCCTGCGGACCGCGCAGCACTTCGATGCGCTCAATATCGAAGAACGACACTTCCTGCGCCTGCGGGCGGGCAAGATAGATGCCGTTGACCATGAACGCGGCCGAAGGATCGCCCTTTTCGGTGCCGTCGGTGCTGGTCACACCGCGAATCGTGATCTGCAGCCCGTTGCCGCGCACGATCGAAAGGTTAGGGATCGTTTCTTCAAGCTGGGTCGGGTTCGTGATGCCCGCAGCGATCAGATCTTCACCGCCTACGGCAGACATCGCGATCGGCGTCTTTGACAGCAGCGACGATGTACGGTTGGCGGTTACGACAATATCGCCATCGGCGACTGCACCCGTTTCAGCTTCCTGCGCATCTTGCGCAAAAGCCGGTGTCGATGCCAGCGCAAAAGCCGACACAAGACACGCAAATTTCAGATTCCTCATGTTTTCACTCCCTCAAAAACAACACCCTGTTGATCGCTAGACAGCGCTGACAGTGACGAGGGGGTAGACCGCATTTGCATGCAATCCGTTCAGGCTCCACCTCCCACTCGCGGCAACGCTGCGCTCGCGATCTTTATCACGCCGATTTTGCATAGCTTAATTGACAGCGCAAGTCAGAAATTGCTCCATCAGACAATCTAGGCCAACATTCGTGACGATACCTATTACTAAGCACAGGTTCCGGAGGCGTGGGGTGCTGGATGTGATCGTTCACAAGTAATTTTGCGAATCGCTGCAGTAAATCCGGCGAAACCAGCAAGCTTGGTTCTGCCTTGCAGACCTTGCCCTGAAAACGCCGTTGTTGCATGCATCCCACCGCGCATGCGCCATTCATCTGTTTCCAGCAGCAAGGGTTGCAAATTGGCCACTACCGCCACCCCAGACATGTTTTCACTGTTTCGTGCCACTTGCGACGCTGCGCCAGACGCGCCGTTCCTGATCGGGGAGGACGGCGCGGTGCTGACTTATGCCGGTGCCCGCGCGCGTTCGGCACAGCTTGCCCACGCGTTTCGCAACGCAGGTGTGCAGCCCGGAGACCGCATCGCCATTCAGGTGGAAAAATCGCAAACCGCGCTGCTGACCTGGCTGGCAGCATTGCAGGCAGGCGCGGTCTATCTGCCGTTGAACACTGCCTATACCATTGGTGAGGTTCGCTATTTTCTGGGAGATGCCAGCCCGGCGCTGGTGCTGTGCCGCCCGGCGGACGAACCGGCGATGGCCGCATTGTGTGCCGAACTTGGCGTGCCCGCGCTGCTGACGCTTGATGCCGATGGCTCGGGCGGATCACTGATCGAGGCCGCCGCCGGACAGCCGACAGCGTTCGACCATGCGCGCGTCCAGCCCGATGGCCTTGCCGCGATTCTCTATACCTCGGGCACTACCGGGCGCAGCAAGGGTGCGATGCTGAGCCACGCCAACCTTGCCTCCAACGCGCTGACCTTGCGCGAATACTGGCGCTTTACCGGCGATGACCGCTTGCTCCACGCCCTGCCGATCTTTCACACCCACGGGTTGTTCGTAGCGACCAACACAACCATCGCGGCAGGTTCAGCAATGATCTTCCTGCCCAAGTTCGACGCCGATGCGCTGGTGCGGCTGATGCCGCAGGCCTCGGTGCTGATGGGCGTGCCCACGTTCTACACCCGCCTGCTTGGCCACCCCGGCTTCACGCGCGAACTGGCAGAGGGTGTCCGCCTGTTCGTTTCTGGATCGGCCCCGCTATCGGCTGAAACGCACAAGGAATTCAATGCGTTGACCGGACAGGCCATCCTTGAGCGTTACGGCATGACCGAAACGAACATGAACACGTCAAATCCCTATGACGGCCAGAGGAGACCTGGCAGCGTCGGCTTTCCCCTGCCCGGCGTTGCGCTGCGCATCGCCGATCCGGACAGTGCCGCTGCGCTGCCGCAGGGCGAAATCGGCGTGATCGAGGTAAAAGGTGCCAACGTCTTCGGCGGCTATTGGCAGATGCCCGAGAAAACCCGCGAGGAATTTCGCGCCGACGGGTTTTTCATCACCGGCGATCTCGGCTTCATTGATGCTGATGGATACGTCCACATCGTGGGCCGTGCCAAGGATCTGATCATCGCTGGCGGCTTCAATATCTACCCTGCCGAAGTTGAAGCCGCGCTCGACGAAATCCCCGGCATTGCTGAAAGCGCGGTGATTGGCGTGGCGCATCCTGACATGGGCGAAGCCGTGGTAGCGGTAGTGAAAGTGACCGACGCCGGGCTGGACCAGACCGCCGTACTGGCCGCACTGACCGACCGGATCGCCCGGTTCAAACAGCCGCGCGCCGTGGTGACGGTCGACGAACTGCCGCGCAACGCGATGGGCAAAGTGCAGAAAGCCTTGCTGCGCGAGACTTATGGCGCGCTCTTCGCAAAGACATAACAATCCGTTCGGGTTGGGAGGGGAACGACATAATGATCGTGCTTTCGGTGGCGATCCTGATTGCAATTTTCATCGCTGCTGTGTGGCTGCCGGTCAATATGGGGCTGATCGGCCTTGCCGCGGCGCTGGGGCTTGGCGTGTTTGTTGGCGGATTGTCGGTCAAGGAAGTGCTGGCGGGCTTTCCCACCGACCTGTTCCTCACCCTGCTGGGCATCACGTACCTGTTCGGCATCGCCAGCAGCAACGGCGCGATTGACTGGCTGGTGGCGCGCGCTGCGGCGCTTTTGGGCAGGCATACCGGCCTGCTGCCCGCGCTGGTGTTTCTGGTTGCTGGCGTGTTGACTGCGCTGGGAGCAGTTGGCCCGGCAGCGGTAGCGGTGGTGGCCCCGATTGCTCTGCGGCTTGCCCGCGCCCACGGCTTTTCCGCGCTGATGATGGGCCTGCTGGTGGTCCACGGCGCGCAGGCCGGATCGTTTTCACCCATCTCGATCTATGGCGGCATCACCAACAAGGTGCTGGCTTCGAACGGAATTGCGCCTGATCCGATCTTCCTGTTTCTTGCCAGCGCGGCCTTCAACGCGGCCATCGCGCTGCTGATCTGGGCCTTTTATGCCCGCCGCGAGGCTGCCGCCGGTATAACGCATGACGCCCCCGCCGAAGCCCCGCCTGCGCTTGGCCGCGAAGGCGCGTGGACGCTGGGGGGCCTTGCCGCGCTGGCCACGGGCGCGCTGTTGTTCAAGATCGACGTTGGGTTCATGGCCCTGCTGGTGATCATCGCACTTGCCATAGCCGTGCCGCGCACGCAGGAAGGCGCGCTGAAGCAGGTGGACTGGTCCACGATCCTGCTGATTTCAGGCATCGTCATTTACGTCGGCCTGATGGAAAAGCTGGGGACATTGGCAGCTGTGAGCGACCTGATCGGCCGGGTTGGATCGCCCGCGCTGGCGGTGCTGCTGCTGTGCTATCTTGCCGGCACCGTCTCGGCCTTCGCCTCGTCGACCGCGCTATTGGGCGTGATGATCCCGCTGGCGGTGCCGCTGCTGGCAGGATCGCAGCTTTCGGTCATGGCGGTGATTTCGGCGTTGTGCATCGCCAATACCATCGTCGACACATCACCCTTTTCAACCAACGGGGCGCTGATCGTTGGCAATTCGCCCGAGGCGGAGCGTCCCGCCATGCTGCGCAAACTGCTGGGCTATGCTGCGATCATCGTGGGGGTAGGCCCGCTGGTGGCGTGGGCGGTATTTGTGCCACTGTTTTCGGGCTGATTTCACGCAACCGCCGCCAGAGCGAGCGTCAGCAGGCCAAGGCCGGTCGCCATCCAGACGCGCAGGCGCAGCCAATCCGGCGGCAGCACAACCGCCAGCGCCAGTTTGCGATCCACCAGCGGACTGGCAAACAGGAGCAGGCCAAGCGCCACCAGCGACGGGCCGGGCCAATTGGCCCCCACCGTCCAGGGTAGCAAGGCTGCCCATGCGGCAAGGCTGGGCATTACTGCAATCACATAGAACCCGCCGCTGCGCACGCCGCCCAACAGCCCGGCCATCCACCACAACCCGCCAAGGAACGACAGGATCAGCGCTGCATAGAAACACCCCGCTGCCAAAGCGCTCCATGCTGGCGGCCCCCCACCGACCACCAGCCAGACGCAGATTGCCTGCGGCGCCCAACCGGCCAGTCCCAGCAGCACGACCGGACGAGGCAGTTTAAAACCGAACATTGGCACGAGGCTCCTCACACTGGCGCTGGATCCGTGCCCGTTCACAATGACGGGGGCAACATGGCCCTCTTGCCGCATCCATGTGCGCGGCGGCATGAATTCACCGTGATTACCCGCGTGTCAGCATATCCAGCAAAGCGCGACCGAGCGGGGGCAGTTCCTGTTGTGCAAGGTAGCGGATGCCGATGCTGCGCTCGAACGTTGCCTCGCGCACGGTTACGGCGCGCAACACGCCAACCGTGAGTTCGGCCCCGGCAACGGTGCGCGGCAGGACTGTGACCCGATCGCTGTGACGCACGATCGCCTTGGTGGTGAGCAGCGAATCGCAGCGGATCACGTTCTGCGGCACCGGCACGCCTGCATTCAGGAACAGCGCGTCAACCTGCCGCCGGAACGCGCCCTGGGCATCGGGCAGAACCCACGGCAGGTCTGCCACGTCGCGCAGAGAAACCAGATCGTCCAGATCATCATGGCGGCGGCCCACAATCAGTGCAAAGGGATCACGCGCGGCTGTGATCTCCACCAGATCGGGCGGACAGGCTTCGATTTCAGTGGTGACGAAGGCAAGGTCGATGGCACCAGACCGAAGGTGATCGGCAAGCTGCGAATCCGGCCGTTCGATCACGCTCAACGCGAATGGGCCGACCTCTTCTTCCAGTTGTGCAACGGCGGCGGGCAGAAGGCTGACCAGTGCGCCGGGCGTTCCTCCGATGCGCAACGGCCCGGCAATCCCGCGCGCGGCATGGCTTACCTCAACGCTGGCAGCTTCGAGCAGGCGCACCATCGTTTCGGCACGCTGGCGCAGCGCCTCACCTTCGCGCGTGAGCACGATACCGCTGCGCGAGCGCGTGAACAGAATCACGCCAAGGCGCTGTTCCAAAAGGGCAATGGTGCTTGATACCGACGGCTGCGAAAGATTCAGCGCGCGCGCGGCGGCGGTTATTGAACCCGTTTCGCACACACGCCAGAACGTTGCCAAGGCGCGCGGATCGATGCGGTTGTGTGCGGCCGGAGTGCTGCCTGCAGCGGTCATGCCCAAATCCCGTTTGATGATGGCAGACCATTTGCACAACGCTCATGCTGTGCATAGCGGCAGCTGGTTTCATCCGGTCAGAAGGCCGTGCCAATCGAACCATTCGGCATAAGGGTGGCAATGGGCGGCAATCATGGTTTGCCCAGCGTTTTCGCCGCCATCCCAAGAGGTGACGCGCAGTTCCACGGTGCTGCGGTCCGCGCTCCATTCCATGCCGATCCGCGCCAGCGGGCGATCTGGCGTGGCAGCCGCAGCGGCAAGCGTCAGCGCGGCATCGACAGCGGCGCGCTCAACTTCGGGCATGTATTGCACGACCATTGAATGCACCACCACGCGGCGTGTGCCCATCCGCTGCGGCTGGGCCAGCTGCCGGGCGAGCCAACGGCTGGCAAGGCCGGTATCAACCTGCGGGAGATGCGCTCTTGCCACAGCGATGGCAGCGCGCAGCCGCTCTGTCCGCACACGCTCACCCGCCCAGATATAGGCGTGGAGACGCTCACAATCATCGTCGTCACGGATGTCGAGCGGGCTGAGATCAACGCCCAACGCGCGCTCCACCAGCAACGGTACCGCAGGCGGCGTGCGCCCTTTCCAGCGCGGCGCGATCCGCACTGCGCTTTGCCCATCGCCGCTGTGCGTGTCGCCGAGTTGGCAGCCATAGCGCGCCAGGTTGAGATTCAGGCCCGCGCTGGTGCCAAGTTCGAGCAGTTCGCATGGGAGCGGCGCGCGCGCATTGAGTTCGAGCAGGGCAGCAACGAACCCGGCAACGCGCGCTACCTCGTTGGTCTGGGTAGGGCCGGACATCCATTGCAAAAGATCGGGCGTATGGCGCGCCAGCACATCGATCAAAACGGCATCAAACCTGTCAGGTCCGGGCAAAGCTCCGCGCTCTGCCGTGCGATAGAGCTGCTGCAGCGCAGCGTGCCGGCCAGAACGCGCCAACGCGTGCAGCCCGGCGTTGATGCGAAATATCACGCCTGCGCCCGCCAGATCCCCCGGCCAGCCCTCGATGCAAACGCGCATACGCGGCGCGCAGGGGAGCACCCGTGCGAGGCTTTCCAGCACGGCAGCAACGATGGTCTTGCCAAAGGCCCGCGCCTTGGCCGCTTCGATCAATAGCTGTGCCTCGGCCCTACCGTCTGCCAAACCGCTGGCATTCGGCAGAATTTGCAGGGGCAAAGCTTCGGCAGTTGCAGACATTGGCAATGGAAGACTCTCTTGTACGCGAGCGCTGACGAAAACAGGCGCAGACCGATAGGAGCCTGCCCGTCAATCGTAAGCAGTCATGCACAATAGCCAGCCAATGCATCATAAGGGAAATCCCCTACGGCAACTGCAACACCATGAAATTGGCAGCTATATTCGGTAATTATACATACCTTCTGACACGACCCGGATTAAGGGGCGCGATCTATTGGTGATCCTCGACAGTTTCAGATCCGTTCAAGGACATGAGGATAACCAATGCGCAAATTCCCGCTTCTCGTCGCCACCCTGCTTGCCACGACCATGCACCACACTGCGTGGGCAGCTGACGAATCTGCCGCGCCTGCCGCCGGTGCTGCTGAGGAGGCATCATCTGCTGCTCCGGCCAAGAAGGCGTTCAGCACCGGCGTTGCCAAGGGCCGCGACCTGCTGGACACCGCGATTTCCGCCAGCGTGATTGATGAGGCGGATCTGGCCAAGCTTTCGGTCAGCTCGGTCTCAGGCATCATGCAGAACATCCCCGGCATCCGTTCACTTACCGCCGATGTCGATGGCTATTCGTCGATTACCGTGCGCGGTTTGCCACTGGCTGCCGATGGTTCTAAATTTCTGCAGTTACAGGAAGATGGTCTGCCTGTGCTGGAGTTCGGCGATATCAATTTCAGTTCGGTGGACCGCTATGTCCGGGCTGACTTCACACTTTCGCAGATCCAGTCGATCCGCGGCGGTTCAGCATCGACTTTTGCGTCCAATTCACCGGGCGGCGTGGTAAATCTGATTTCCAAGACGGGCGAAGTTGAAGGCGGGAACCTCCAGGTTTCGACCGGGGTTGGCCATGAACTGAAGCGCATCGACTTTGATTATGGCAGCCCGCTGGGCGATGACTGGCGTTTCCACGTGGGCGGGTTCTATCGCGAAGGCGAAGGTCCACGCGATCTTGGCTACACCGCGTTCAGGGGCGGCCAGATCAAGATGAACGTGACGCGCAAGTTCGCTGGTGGCTACATCCGGTTCTACGGCAAGTATCTGGATGATCGGCAGCCGAATTATGGCACTCATCCGTCACGCGTAACCGGCACAGACAGCTCGCCAGTTTACACAAGCATTCCCGGAACAGACGTGTTTAACGACAGCTTTGCGTCGCCACGCGTTGCGCAGTATCTAGGGGTAGACGGGAACAACAATCCCGTCAGCCGTGACCTCACCGACGGATTGCATGCCGTGGTAAAAGCGGTCGGACTCGAGACCCAGTTCGAAGTTGCCGGATGGTCTGTCAGCGATCGTTTCCGTTATGCCAGCATCAGTGGCGAGCTCAACCAGATCGACTCCATGCTGGCCGCCCCCTCGCCGGTCGTTTCCACTATTCTTGGCGGGCCGGGTTCGTCTTTGACGTATGCGTCGGGTCCAAACGCGGGCACGGTGCTTGCACCTGGCAATTCGATCAATGGCAATGGGCTGGCCAGCATCAATGTGCTGCTCAACATCGATCAGAATTCGCTCGACAATGTGACGAACGATCTGCGCGCATCGCGCGTGTTTGATCTGCAGGGCGGCAAACTCACCACCAGCTTCGGTCTCTACAACTCCATGCAGGAAGTCAACGTAGACTGGAACTTCACCAATGCCATTTCCGATGTGGTTGGCAACGGCCAAATGGCACCGCTGGATTTGCGTGCGGCCGATGGCACATTGCTGACGCAAAACGGCGTTTACAGCTACGGCTTCGGATTTGCCCTCCCCCGCGCATATGGCAACTACGGGTTCGATGTGCGGTACAAGATCACCGCACCTTATGCGTCGGTCAACTTTGCCAGTGGCAAGATATCGGTCGGTGCCAGCGTCCGCTATGATCGCGGCAATGTTTCGGGCAATGTCTTAAACACCCCATTTGTAGGCCCCAAAGACCTGAACGGCGACGGCGTTCTGGCAGTGCCGGAAACAAGCGTTGCCTTGCTGCCACTGACGACCCCGATCAACGTCGATTACGACTACAAGTATGTATCGTATTCAACCGGCATCAATTACAGGATCGCAGAGCCGATTTCCGCTTTTGCGCGTTACAGCCGTGGCGGACGGGCAAGCGCGGATCGGGTCCTGACCGAGGGCATGATCAACCCCACAACCGGCAAACTCGCAAATCCAGATCTGGCATTTGGCACGGTCAAGCAGGCTGAAGCCGGGCTGAAGTTCCGCAAGGATGATCTGGCACTCTATGTTACCGGGTTCTGGGCATCAACCGAAGAGCGCAATTCGCAAATCGGGGCCAACGCCAACGGGCAGGTCGTCGTTATCAACGTGGTGCGCAGCTATTCCGCCAAGGGCGTAGAACTTGAAGCCGATTACAAGCGTGGGCCATTTGGCCTGACGCTGGGCGGCACATGGACCAAGGCCCAAATCAACGGAGATGCCGTCAATCCCCAGCTTGAAGGCAATCGGCCGCGTTACATTCCCGAGTTCTCGTTCATGGCACGCCCGACAGTCGATCTGGACGCCGCAACGTTCGGCGCGGTCATCAATGGCACGACCAGCAGCTTTGCGCAGGATGTGAACCAACTGACGTTGCCCGGCTACGTTCTGGTCAGCCCGTTCCTGCACTTCCGCCCGGCACCCAAGGTGACCCTTGGCATCAACGCCTTCAACGTCTTTGACAAGCGCGCGATCTATACAGCGGCATCCGCCACGATCCCGGCCTCCGGCGTGGTGAACATCCAGACGATGAACGGTCGCACCGTCACAGCATCGCTTCGCTACACCTTCTGATGCCTTTGCGGCCCGCTTCCTTCCCCCTGTGGAAAGCGGGCCGCACCCCAAGTTCAAGGAAACCCAAACCGTGTTTGACCGCATGAACATCCCTCGCAGGCTCGGCCTTTCGTTCGTGGCGCTCAATGTTACGGCGGCGGTCATGATGATCGTGTTCGGCGTAAGCCTGGCCATGATATCAAACGTCACCGCCCGCAACACCGAGAGCCAGGCGATCCTTGCCGATACGCTGACGCTGGAAACGGCGCTGCTGCGGCAGAACAGCCAGTTGCGCGGGTTTCTTGTCACGGCGGACCAGAGCTATCTCAAATCCTACTACGAAGGCCGCGACGATTACGACAAGGCCTCGGCTGCGCTGGAGGCCCGGCTTGAAGATCCCGCGTTGCAGGAACTTGTCAGAACATCGCGCGCCGAAACGTTGAAATGGCGCGAAAACTGGGGCGACAAGTACGTCAGCGTGGTCCAATCCGGCCAGCGCGATGCCGCACAACAGGCGATCCGCGATGGTGGCAAGGCCGCGCTGGTCAGCGAGGCCGTGCTGCCGCTTCGCACCGTTCGCGATGCCCAGCACGAAGCAATTACGGCTGAGACTGAATGGCAGGACAGCGCCATCATGTTCGGGTGGGTAGCGCTCGGCATTGGCGGCGCGCTGCTGATCGGCCTTGCTCTGGTGCTTTCGCGCAAGCTTTCACACTCCATCGCCACCCCGATTGCCGATCTTACGCACACCATGTCCGCGATGGCCAAAGGTCAGCACGATCTTGCCATTCCCGGCACCGGCCGCGCCGATGAGCTGGGCGCGATGGCGCAGGCAATGATGGTGTTCCGCGATGCCGCGCTGGAGCGTGCCCGCGCGGTCAAGGAGCGCGAAGAGGCTATGGCCAAGATTGGCGCGAACCTGCACGCCGTGGCCAACGCCGATCTTTCGGTGCGGTTGACCGACGTACCGCCTGCATTCCAGAGCGTGGCCCACGATTTCAACGAAGCGATGGAGCGGCTGTGCCAGGCGATGGGTCTGGTGCAGGACAGCATCATGGCCATCAACCTGACATCGGGCGAAATCCAGCAGGCCACCACCGATCTTGCCACCCGCAGCGAACAGCAGGCCGCCAGCCTGCAGTCCTCATCCTCGGCGATGGATAACCTGACCACCCAGATCGAGGACTATGCCAAGATCGCCGCCGAAGTGAGCGGATCGATGGTTCAGGCGCGCGGCGAGGCTGAAAGCGGGGGCAAGGTCGTGAGCAAGGCAATCGAGGCGATGGACAACGTTGCGCGGGCCAGCGCCGAGATTTCCGACATCACCACGATGATCGATGGCATCGCCTTCCAGACCAACCTTCTGGCTCTCAACGCAGGCGTCGAAGCAGCCCGTGCGGGCGAGGCCGGCAAGGGCTTTGCCGTCGTCGCATCCGAAGTGCGGGCATTGGCCCAGCGCGCCACAGAGGCCGCCAACGCGATCAAGCAGCGCGTGGAAGCGGTGACCAATCATGTCCGTTCCGGCGTGTCGCTGGTCAATGAAACCGGGTCTGCGCTGGAGACAATCATCAGCCGCGTCGGCACGGTGACCGCGTCGATCTCAACCATCGCCGAGACTGCGGGCGAGCAGAGCGTAGCGCTGCGCAAGATCAATCAGGCCATCGGCGCGATGGATCAGATGACCCAGCAGAACGCCGCAATGGTAGAAGAAACCAACGCCGCCACCAAGAACCTGACGCAGGAAGCAGGGCAGCTCTCGAGTGCCTTTGCCAGCTTCAAGATCGGCGATGAACGCCCCGGCACATCGTTCAACGCACCGGCCCGCAGCGCGCCGGTGGCCGCACCCCGACCGGCTACGCATGCTGCGCCGATGCGCCGGGCGGCATACGCTCCGATCCCTCAGGTCAGCGGAAATCTTGCGCTCGACAACGATTGGTCGGAATTCTGACCATGCTGCGTTGTTGATCCACAGCCTCTTGACCGGAGCAGCAGGAAATGAGAACATAAGTTCTAATAAAGTAGCGGCGCGATGCCGCCAGGCAAACGGGCGCAGCATTTGCGCCGTCGTGGGGCCGCCGATTGGGAGATCGACGTGCTGCCTGCCTCTACTTTATCCGCATGTATCGAATGGCAATTTGCCGAAGCCGGTGACCTTGCCGCGCGCATTCACGCCGCCAAGGCGCAAGGTTTTGCGGCGGTGGAATTCCACCTTTGGCGCGACAAGCCGGTTGAAGCGATGGCCGCTGCACTTGCTGACACCGGCATCGAACTGACCGGCCTGTGCGTCGACCCGCGCCGCTCCATCGTCGATCCGGCAGAGCGGGCCGAGATGGTGGCTGCAGTGCGCGAAACGATTGCCGCGACCGCATGCCTCGGCAAGCCGCCGCTGATCGTCGCCTCGGGTTTTCGCGTTGAGGGGATGAGCGAGGCGGACCACTTCGCCAACGCCGTCGCCGCCCTGAAGGAAGCGGCTGCACTGGCCGAAGAAGCGGGCGTCATGCTGCTGCTCGAACCGCTGAACACCCGGCTGTTTTCAGCGATGTATCTGGTCAGCACCACGCTCGGCCTCGATCTGGTCGAAGCGGTCGGCAGCCCCAACCTGCGCCTGCTTTACGATGTGTGGCATAGCGCCGTGATGTGCGAGGATATTGCCGAAGTGCTGAAGGGCCGCATCGATCTGGTCGCGCACATTCAGGTGGCCGATATGGACGACCGCAACGAGCCGGGCACAGGCACGGTCGACTGGCCCCATGTCATGCGCACGCTGGACGATCTTGGCTATGCCGGGGCTATCGGGATGGAATATTTCCCCACGCTGCCGATGGACCAATCGCTGGAGCAGACCCGCAAAACGCTGGGCCTCTGACGGATTTCAACGCTGCTATCCGGGAGAGGACAAGTGGCCGAAAACAGACTGAAATTCACCGAACGCCTGAGCTATGGCCTTGGCGATATGGGCACCAGCCTTGCCTACAATATGGCAAGCGGGTTCCTGCTGTTCTACTACACCAACGTCGTGGGCCTGCCTGCTGCGGGTGTTGGCACGGTGTTCCTGATTGCGCGACTGATGGACGCGGTGATCGATGTGATGGTGGGCATCGCGGTGGACAAGACCCGCAGCCGCTGGGGCCGCACGCGCGGGTACTTCCTGTTCACCGCCCTGCCCTATGCACTGGTCACCGTGGCGCTGTTCCACATGCCGGACTGGGGCCAGGGCGCGCAGCTGGCCTATGCCTTCGTCACGTTCAAGGCGCTGGGCATCCTGATGTCCCTGCAGGCCATCCCCTATACCGCGCTGATGCCGATGATGACGCTCGATTCAGCGCAGCGGCTGAAGCTTTCAGGCATGCGCGGGGTTGGCACGTCGATCTCTGTGGTGATGGGCACGGCGGCGGTGCTGCCATTGGTCGGCCTGTTCGGCAAGGGCGATCAGGCCAAGGGCTTCCAGTCGGTTGCCATGCTGTTTGCCGCCATCGGTCTTGTCTGCACGCTGGCGCTCTACCGCAATTGCAAGGAGCGGTTCGAGGATGGCTCATCGCCCGATTTCGCCATCCTGCCCGCCGTGCGTGAAATGTTGCGCAACAAGGCGTGGCTGGTCGTCTTCGCATCATGCCTGCTCTATTTCACGCGCTTCGGCCTGATGATGAGCGCGACCGCCTACTTCGCCATCGACGTAATGGGCAAGCCTTGGATGATTTCGGTCATGCTGCCTGCCGTTTCGGGCATGTTGCTGCTGTCGTCGTTCGTCGCCCCGCCGATCCTTGCCCGCACCGGGATCAAGCGTGGCTGCGTGTTCGTGCTGGCGCTTTCGGCGGTGTTGTTCGCATTGCTGCCCTTCACCGAAAGCAACGTGGCGCTGTTCCTCACGCTCTACATCGCCGCCTGCCTTGCCACCTCCATCACCATCACCGCCGCCTTTGCGATGATTGCCGAGACGGTGGACTACCATGAATGGAAGTTCGGCACCCGCCGCGAAGGCCTGCTTTCGGCGGGCATCAGCCTGTCCACCAAAGTCGGCATGGCGGTGGGCACGGCAGGCTTTGCCTTCATCCTTGGCGCGGCGGGCTATGCCCCCGATGCCGTGACGGAAGGTGCGCGCGATGCGATCCGCTGGGCCTACTACGGCAGCGCCGTGGTGCTGCTGGCCTTGCAGACCGTGGTCATGCTGCTGTGGCCGATGGACGGCCTGCGTGAAACGATCCGCAACGATGTGGCCACCCGGAGACTCGCCGTAGAAGGTGAATAGAGCAGAGCCGGCCATGTTGCGGACGCTGGGTGTGTGTGACAAACCATCATTAATTAGAATCGCGAGATTAAACGCAACATGATCAATGCAACAAGCCGTCGCACCTTCACCACGGGCCTTCTTGGCGGGCTTGGCACACTTGCCCTGCCCTTGACCGTTCAGGCCCAGCCACGAATTCCCCAGCGCCCATCGGCACGCGTCATCGTGGACAACGATTTCGCGGGTGATCCAGACGGTCTTGTGGCGCTGGCACACCAGCTCCTTGCCGAAAAGACGCGGACCGTTCTGGTCACCGTGTCGCTGCTTGATCCGAAGCTTTCGACTTATCCCCCCGGCACGGCAACGCGCGAAGGTGCCAAGCTTGCCGCCGATCTGATCGCGCGCATCCCTTCCGCGCGTGGAACGCCGGTGCGGGCAGGGCGTGATGGGGTTGCCAGCACCATACCATCAGAAGCAGCAAAGGCGATTGTCGCCGAAGCCATGCGCGATGATCCCCTGCCATTGATCTTCACGTGCGGTGGACCGCTGACCAACCTTGCCGATGCCCTGACGCTTGAACCCCGCATCGCCTCGCGGCTTTCGGTGGTGTGGATCGGGGGGGGCACGTGGCCGGACGGCGGCTGGGAATACAATCTGGCGACCGACATCGAAGCTGCGCGCCATGTGATCGAACAGACGACCATGCAATTCATGCAAGTGCCGCAAAACGCCTATCGGCAGATGCAGATGTCCGTTGCCGAACTGGCCGCAGACATGCGCAGCATTTCACCGCTGGGCCGCTGGCTGTATGACCGGTTCACCCATCCGCCCGCATTTGTGGACCTTGGCGGAACATGGCCAATGGGTGACAGCCCGCTTGTCCTGCTAACCGCACTGACGACCGAAAGCAGCCGTTGGGTTGACCGACCGGCGCGGCGGATCAAAGCCGACTGCACCTATGGCGACGAAATGCCGGGTCGCACGATCCGCGTGTTCGAGACGATCGACGCGCGGCTCGTGTGGGCGGACTTCCTTGCCCGCCTGCGCCTTGCGGCCTGAAGACTACATAAGCCCCAGCTTGCCACCACTGGCGGCATAAGCCTTGAACGCCTCAAACCGTTCAGGCGTGGATACGGCGGGGCGCATGCCCTCGCGGTCACCCAGGCCCATGACTTGCGTGGTGGTGCGTGTCACTTGTGGCCACGCCTTGCCCGGCGTGCCGGTGCGCATGAAGGCGAGCAGGCGGTCCTGCCATTGCTTTACGATACGCCGGTCCGCCGCACCGAACGTGCGATCACCAAGGCCGATGGTGCCGAACACATAAGGCAAGTGCGATGAATGGAACGCGCCCCACCCCTGCCCGCCCTTTGCCGGAGGGTAATCATGGTCGTGCAAATAGGCGAAGACCGGCTGCCGCGCGCTGCGCGTGCGTGCCTGCGACCAGAGCAGCACGCCTGCCATGTAGCGATCTCGCGCCAGCAGGGCGTTCGATGCGACAGCCTCGGTATCCGTAGCATGGGGATAAAGCGCAATCAGACGGTCCGCCGTTGCGCCATAGCGCGCGCGCACCGCTGCTATGAACTGCGCCGGGGTGCGGACCGAAGGATCGATCATTTCTGCTGCGTTGAAACCGGTCATCAGCGGCACGGCGTTGACCACAGGGGCGCTGGCGCGGGAGGGATCGAACGGTAGCACCTTGCCATCAGCATTCGGCGAATAGCGCAATGGCGCTGCGCCGCTGGTATCGCCCGGGACATAGCGTGTGGCGTCCACCAAAGCTTGTGCAGGCACGGCGCGCAGAGCGGCAAGGCTGGGCGCATCAAGCTTTTTCGCCAGCGCAAGGCCCACTTGTTCACTGCGTGCCAGCGGCAGCACTTCGACTCCCATACTCGCTCCGCTGAACGATATGGCACGTTCGAACAAGCCTTTGGCCAGCGGCGAGACGATCAGGTCATTCACCGAAGCCGCGCCCGCGCTTTCGCCCGATACAGTAACATTGGCGGGATCTCCGCCGAACCGTGCGACATTGGCCTTGACCCAAGTAAGCGCGGCGATCTGATCAAGCAGGCCGTAGTTGCCTGATGACCCGAGCGACGATTCTGCCGTCAGTTCGGGATGTGCAAGAAACCCAAAAGCGCCGACGCGATAGTTGATCGTGATGACCACGGCACCCCGCGCTGCCAAGGCGCCACCATGATTGACCGGTACGCTTCCCGCCCCTCCGGCAAACGCGCCGCCGTGGATGTATACCAACACCGGCAATGCCTTTGCCGCCGAGGCAGGCTTCCACACATTGAGCGTCAGGCAGTCCTCGCTTGCAGGGGGTGGTGCGACAAATTCTTCGGTATAAGGCCCCCACGGCTTAGCAAACGCCTGCTCGCACACCGGCCCAAAGGCGGTCGCATTGCGCACGCCCTGCCAAGGCGAAACGGGCTGCGGCGCGCGCCAGCGGTTCTGCCCCACCGGCGGGGCTGCATAGGGAATGCCAAGGAATGCCTCTGCGCCCTGCTGTGCAGACCCGCGCAATTCTCCTGCGTTGGTGGCAACGGTCTGGGCATGGGCGCTTCCAGCGCAAAGACATAGAACAAGGGCAGCGCAGGGGGCAGTCGCTTTCATGGTGATCCTCACTTTGTTCATTTTTTTAAATAGTATGGAGATTCTAAAAATGGATCAAGCGCCACTTGACTCTCGGTGCACTTTATAAGAATATTGATTCCAATAAAGGGCTACAGACCCCAGGAGAGCATGAAAGGTGCAGCGGCCATCCGCCGCCCCCTTCGCGCGAACTCCGCCAAGCAAACTCGGCACTGATCCGATCCACAGCCTGTGCCCGGCTATCGAAACAACCCCGCCAAGAGGTGAATTGTGTCCAGCAAAATCAAACGGGGCGTCAGCCTCTATTCCTATCAGAATGAGACCTTTCAGGGCAAAATGACCCTTGAAGACTGCATCCGCGTGAGCGCGGAGCTTGGTGCCAAGGGCATCGAGATCATCGGCGAGCAGACCTTCTGGGGCTGGCCCGAATATGGCGTGGCATCAGAAGACGTCGACCAGTGGCATCGCCTGATCAAGCAGTACGACTGCACGCCCGTCAGCCACGATTTCATGCTCGATTACAAGCGCTACAAGGGCCGCGAGATGCCCTTTGAAGAACAGGTTGCCAGCGTAAAGAAGGACATCGAATTCGGTGCCCGCCTTGGCATGAAGTATATCCGCGCACTCGTCTCGATCGCGCCCGAAGTGCTGGTGGCCGCTGCGCACCACGCCGAAGAGCACAATATCAAGATCCTGATTGAGGTTCACGCCCCGCTGCACTTCGATCACCCGTGGATCATCCGCCACGCCGAAGCCTTTGAAAAGTCCGGCTCCGACGCGCTCGGCTTCCTGCCCGACATGGGCATGTTCCTGTTCGCTTTCCCTCCGGTGTGGAAAGAAAAGTTCCTGCGCATCGGCGTACCGCCAGCCATCGCCGACTATGTCGAGAAGGCATACGAGGACCGCGTCCTTTCGGAATACGTGATCCTGAATGTCCAGCAGATGGGCGGCACCGGCCCCGCCATCGCGATGGCCGAAACGCTGCGCCACAACGCCGCGTTCGAACCCAAGCGCATGCTTGATTACATGCCGCGCATCCACAACATCCACGGCAAGTTTTATGAAGTGACCGAGGATTATGTCGAACCTTCGATCCCCTACGACAAGATCGTCGAGGTGCTCAAGCAGGGCGGCTATGAAGGCTACATCTGTTCGGAATACGAAGGCAACCGCTGGATCGAAGACGCGCAGGAGCCGGATTCCGTCGAACAGGTCCGCCGCCAGCAGGTGATGCTGGCCAAGCTGCTTGGCGAAACCGAAGTCCCCACGATCAAGACCCCAGCTTTCGCTGTGGCTGCAGAATAAGGAGCGCATTGCCATGATGGACAACAAGATGATCGTCGAAGGCAGCCTCCAGTCGGTGGATGGCGGCTTTTCGTTCCTGGGGCGCCTGCCCTATTACCGTGGCCTTGGTCTTTCCATGATCGAGGACATTCAGGTCACCGTGGACGGCGATGTGCAACCGCGTGAATCGGTGCGCTTTGCCGTGCGAGGCAAAACCTACACGCTCGGCGAGATGGAAACCTGTTACGACAACCGCTGGAACTTTGGCGAAAAGGCACAGATCATTGTGCTGAACGGCGGGCTTTCCGCTGGCAACCACACGGTCACCTTCGCCGTGCGCAACCGCGTATCCTACCTGCCCTTCGTGCCGACCACAAAGGACACCAAGGATCTCGCACTGGCGGCGTAATCCGCAGCGCTTGAACAACAAACACCGTGCGTCCCCGCGAAGGCGGGGACCTCAGGCGTGTTACGACCCATCACCCTAAACGGCCTGAGGTCCCCGCCTGCGCGGGGACGCGTTTACCCAATTATGCTTTTGGCCCAAACGGCTTGTTCAGCCGCACAATGGTGAAGTTCAGGCAGGCGGCAAAGCTGACCCAGACGAAATAGGGCACGACCAGCCAGCTCGCCAGCACCGAAAACTCACGCAAGCCCACGGCCAGCGCCAGCACCGACCCCCACAGGAACGGCACTTCCACCAGCGACCAATCGGGCCGCTGCCGCGCAAAGAACAGCGGTGACCACAGGAAGTGGAACACGAAGTTCAGCGCGAACAGCGCGATCACCGTCATGCGTCCGGCTTCATCCACCGCGCCGTTCCACGCCAGGACGGCAGCCCAGCCCCCAAGGCCAAGGATCACCGTCCACGCCGGGCCGAACAGCCAATCGGGCGGCTGCCACGATGGCTTTTTCAGGTTGCGATACCACGGACCGATGTCGGTCAGCAGTCCTCCTGCTCCGCCAAGGATGACGGCCCAAAGGATGGCGGCGATGACATGGGGTTCGGGCATGGCAGGCGTATGAGGCCTGCGCCGAGCGAGGGCAATGCGCAAAGCGGTGCCAGATCGAACAGGGGATACAAACACCCCCTGCTCCCCCGCGAAGGCGGGGGCCTCAGGCGTGTTAAACTAGCGGTGCGTCACAACACCGAGGCCCCCGCCTTCGCGGGGGCGCGGCGTCACAAAATGGGCGCGTTTACGCCGCGCACAGCTCTTGGATATAGGCGAGCGCCTCACCCGTGGGCTGGCGCGTAGGATAGCATTCCACCCCGATCGTCCCCGAATAGCCCAGCCGCTCAAGCATCGCCAGCCGCGCGGGCCAGTCGATCGCGCCCGAACCCGGCTCACCCCGCCCCGGCGCATCGGCGATCTGCACGTGGTCCACCAGATACATGACTTGCGGCAGGACCACTTCAGGGTCTTCGCCTTCAACGATGGAATGGTACATGTCGTAAAGCAGCCGCACCCGCGGGCTGCCCACCAGTTCGGCAACCTTCACACAATCCTCGGTCATCGCAAACAGCACGCCGGGATGATCGACGCGGGTGTTCACCGCTTCGAGGATCAGCGTGAGGTCATGCTCCTCGGCAATCGGCACCACGCTGGCCACGGCATCGGCCACCGTCTGCAATTGCACCGCGCGTTTCAGGAACGGCACCGCCGGACCAGACGCGATGACCACCCGCTTGCATCCCAGTGCCACGGCGTTTTCCGCGCTCTGCCGCACATTGGCGCGGAATTCATCGTGCGTCTGCGGATCGATGATGCGCGTGCGCGGATCGTTGACCATCGACCACAGTTGCACCCCATGCGCATTAAGCGCGGCGCGCACCGAGGCCACATCGCGGCCCTCCATGCTGAAGATCTCCACCTTGCGGAACCCCGCCGCAGCTGCTGCCGCAATGCGATCCTCAAGCCGGTCGCCCGCCTCGGTGAAGCCATATTCGAGATTGACGGAAAGGTCGAAAGCCACGGCGCTCAGCTCCCCCAGATGCGGCGAGCCATCGCCTGATGGCGGCGCACCTGTTCAAAGGCATCGCGCGTGTCATAGGCATGGCCTTCCCACTCGCTCACCATTGTGCCGGTAAAGCCGCCGTCCTTGAACAGCGGCAGGATCGTGTCGTAATCGATCGCTTCTTCGACCAGATCCTCGCTCACGCCATAGAACTTGCCGTGGATGTGGATGGTGCGGTCCACCAGCGCGGCCCAGCTTTTGGGATCGTGGTTCGACAGGATGAAGAACGCAAGGCATGCGGCCTGGATGTGCAGCGGTGCGTGGCCGTGGGCCATGCCCCATTCACGCAGACGCCCGGCCTTTTCGTGGCTCATCCCTTGTTCGAGCCAGACGTCCTTCAGCTTGTCGAGCAGGTCTTCCGAAGCCCCCTTGGCCCGCGCGGCATCAAGCATCGATTCCGGGATACGGCTTGCCGTGCCGCCAAAATCGGGAATCCAGCCCAGATAGGGCGTGTCCAGCTTGTCGTACATCTCGCCATAGGCCTGCACCGCAGGATGGCCCGCCCACATCGGCGCATGCACTTCCACACCCATGCGAATGTCCAGCTCCTCGGCATAGGGCGCGATTTCGGGAAGCAGATGCACTGGCAGAGCGAACTGATAGCGCACCAGCGAAAAGCCCATCTTCTTGGCCGAACGCAGCTGGCGCTTGTGGTATTCCACCAGCGCGGCATCTTCGATCGGCTGCTGGCCGGGCTTCAGGAAGCGGTCCGAATTGATCGCGCAGGACACGGGGTTAAGGCCCGTGGCGGCAATCATTTCCTTGAACTTTTCGGCATAGGCATCCGAAACGTCGGGGAATTCCTTGAACTGCTGAAAGCCGATGATCTCGATATTCGGGCCAAGCCCGCGCTTGGCCACCTCGGCCAGCAGGGTATCAACCTCGAACTGGCGGGTCAGCCATTCGTTGGTGAAGGAATAGAGCGTAACGCCGGTCTGCGGGCCTGTTGAAGCTGTCATGTTTCTTGTCCTCTCTCAGGCCGCTACGCGCAGGGTTTCGGTCTGCGGATTGGTGCGCTTCATGCCGGGGATGTAGGGCGGGCTGACGAACAGGTTCAGCGCAACTTCGCAATCGCTGCCAGCATCGGAGTGTACCGAAGGCAGGATCAGGAACGCAGAATCGCGGATGAACCAGAAGGTATCGACCTTCTCGCCGTTCTCGCTCAGCGGCCAGCGCTGCCCATCGTATTCGATCAGTGCGTCGGACAGGTCCACCGCATCGCCGTTGATCGACAACGGCCCCACTTCCACCACCGAAAACGGCAGCGAGCGATACCACGGCAGGCGCATCGCCAGCTTCAGCCCGCCATCGCAAAGGCAAAGCCCTTCTTCCCCGATAACCCGTTCGACTGGCAGCATCGCACTCTCCCTCTTTAATTAGAATTTGACTTCTAATCATGGCTTGACACGCGGTCAAGGGCTGTGCAGACAAAAACCGAACCAAAGTTCTATTCTAATTCACGGGCGGGTGCGCGATCAAAATGGCGGAATTCGATTACATCATCATCGGCGCAGGTTCGGCCGGATGCGTGCTGGCAAATCGGCTTAGCGCCGATCCGCGCAACCGCGTGCTGCTGATCGAGGATGGGGGCGATAACCAGCATCCCTTCATCAAGATGGCGGGCGGCTTTGTGAAGATCATGGGCAACCCGGATTACTTCCGCGTCTATCCGCTCAAGCCGCGCGAAGCCATGCGCGGCGGCATCCATACTTATGGGCGCGGGCTGGGCGGATCATCGGCCATCAACGGCACGTGGTATCTCACCGGCGCGCCCAAGGATTTCGATGGCTGGGCGCAATCGGGCCTGACCGGTTGGGGCTGGGATGAAATCGCCCGCTGTTATGGCAAGATCGAAAGCTATCGTGAACCGGGCGCCCATCCGGGGCGCGGGCGCGATGGCGAATTGCAGGTTACCGCCTCCACCTACCAATCGCCGGTGTTCGATGCGCTGGCTGCAGGTTTCGGCACGCAGGGCATGCCCTGGCTGGACGATATCACCACGCCATCAACCCACGGCGTGGGCCGCAGCCAGTACACCGTGGACCGCAAGGGCGTGCGCGAAAGCGCCTACAAGGCCTTCGTCATGCCGGTCCTGTCGCGCCCCAACCTGACCATCGCCACCCACACTGCGGTCAGCCGCGTACTGATCGAAAATGGCCGCGCCACCGGCGTCGTTACCGAAGCCCACGGGCAGGAACGCATCCACACCGCTGCGGGCGAAGTGATTGTTTCGGCGGGCGTCTATGGCTCGCCGCAATTGCTCCAGCTATCGGGCGTCGGCCCCGGCGCGGCGCTGCAGGCGCTGGGCGTCCCGGTGGTGAAAGACCTGCCGATGGTGGGCCAGCAACTGGCCGATCACACCAAGTTCGGGGTGTCGTTCGATCTGACCAACCACCCCGGCACCAACCGCGAATTCTTCGGATGGCGGCTCTATCGCAACGCGATGCAGTATTTCCTCACCGGCACCGGCCACCTCGCCCGCGTCGGCATGCCGCTCACCGGCCTGATCGCCAGCGAGGGCGTGGACGCGGACTGGCCGGACTTGCAAGTCGCCGCCGCGCCCTTTGCCATGCGCACGGTGAACGAGATGGCCGCCCGCCCCGGCAGCCCGCTCACGCCCAATCCCGGCCTCACGTTCTCGGGCTATCACTTGCGCCCGCGCAGCCGTGGCAGCGTGACGCTCACCTCGCCCAACTTCCGCGATGCGCCGATCATCGATCCGGCGATCTGGGCCGATCCCTATGACCGCGCCAAATCGCTCGAACTGTTCCGCCTGTTCCGCGCCATTGCCGCGTCCGATCCGCTGAAGCCCTTCATCGGTACCGAACGTATGCCCGGCCCCGCCGTGCAGGACGAAGAGACCATCGCAGCTGAACTCGCCAAGATGGTCGAAGGCGGCCTCCACGGCACCGGCACCTGCTCTATGGGCAGCAGCGAGGCCGCTTCCGTCACCGACGCCCGCACCCGCGTTCACGGCATAGGCGGCCTTCGCGTGGTAGACTGCTCGATCATGCCAACCCCGGTTTCAGGCAACACCAATGGCCCCGCAATGGCCGTAGCAGAGCGTGCGGCGGAGCTGATTCTGGCGGACGCGCGCTAATCGGCATTGCGCCATAAGCGTGACTAGCATCACGCAAACGGGGAATCCTGCATTCCTCGTAAAGGCGCGTCATCTCTGGTAACTTCGCCCCGGACGTGGCTGTTTGGGGTGAAGCCGCATGATATGGCGCATGACAAGTGCACTGGCGTTTTTGGCCATCTGCGGGCAGGCACAGGCGCAGGCCCCGCAAACTGCCGAAGCAATGGCCGAGGATGACGCACTGCTCGAACTGCTGGGGCCTGCAGTGGCCAAGGAAAGCGCGACGCTCGCCGTCAAGGTTGAACCGGCATCGATCTTTCAGAAGCCCTATCTTGCTGATGATACCAAATGGGAAAAGGCCGCCCGCACCGCGTGGTATGCCGCACAATTGCCCTATGGCTTTCCCGGTGACGGAAATGTCTCGGTAATCTACCTCCCGCGCTGCGCCGCCAGCGGCATGTCCGTCGATTGGATACAGTCGGATGAATGGACAGACCCGATGGTCCGCGCCGCAGAAAAGCTCCGCGTGCAAAAGGCGCTGGCCACCAATGGCGCGGGCAGCGTCGATGTTCCCCTGCTGCAATCGCGCGGACGCTATAGCTGGAACCGATCCGTGCCCGATCCGGCGCTGGCGGGTTTCAACGCGGCGTTGCAGGCCGCGAAGACATCTGGTGCCACCGCCACGCAATTCGCCGTGCTGGAACCTTTCTGCCCAAACACGCAGCGCGGTTCTTACGAACAGGATATGGAGCGGTACGAGCGGACCACCGCCCGGCGCAGGCAGGCAGGAAGGGCAATTCCTCCGCCTCCGCCGCCCCCTCCCTCACCGCCGCCACCCCCGCCGCCACCGTCTTACGCCAGCGCCTCACCGCCCGTGCAGTTTCTGCTTCCACCAGCCACAACGCTCTGGATCGCCACGGAAATGAAAGCGCAGCTGTGCGAGATCAGATACAAGACCGTTTTCGACACGCGTTGCGGATGGAATCAGGTCTATGGCTCGTTCGCCAGTATCACTGGCCGCCATTTCCGGTTCCATCTGGAAAAGGCTGGTGCTTCTCCCCGCAGTGGAAAGCTGGACCTGCAGTTGTTGCCCCGACCGATCAATCTTGGAGCGCAGTAGCATGTCGGCACTCGATGATTTCCTTGCCATCTTCAAAAAGTTCGGCACCGTTGGCGCACTCGCCGCCTCAGGCGCGGTGATCGCGCCGATTATCGGTTCGGCATCCGGTCTTGCCCCGCCTTGGCCAAAGAACCTCGATTTCGTCACCGCCACGCTCAGCTTCCTGACAATGGCGATGATCTTCCAGTTCCTACCGCGCACGCGCAAGGGCTATGCCCGCGTGTTCATTGGTGGGACCATAGCTTTCGCCGCGTCGCTGCTGACGCAGGTCTACCTGCACATGCGGTTCGTCACCACCGCGCCCGGCATTGAAGGCCCGTTGCTGCTCGGCTGCGAATGGAAGCGCGATATCCTGCTGCTGGCCAACCGCCCCGATGCGCACGAAGCGCTTGATCCTCGGCACCAGTGCCCCGGCGATTACCGCTATCTCCTTGAAATATCAGGCAACGATCCATCGACGATCTGGACAGCGGCAAGCATCGACAACATCGCAGCCATGCTGGCGCTCACCTGGATCCTGATGTTCGTGTTCTTTGCGGTTGCGGTAGGATCGTTCGTCGTCTTCAACGCCGGGCGCAAGGGCAAGGCAAAGCCTGCCGCACCGGCATCTCACTCCTCGCCCGAATAGGGCCCCTTGCCCTCATCGGCGATCAGTTGGTCGATGCGCTGGTCGATCACTGGCAGCGGCACTCCGCCCAGCGCCAGCACCGCATCGTGAAAGCCGCGAATGTCGAACTTGCCGCCCAGCGCGGCTTCCGCCTTGCGCCGCGCGTCCAATATTGCCAGCTGCCCCATGTAATATGACAGCGCCTGCCCCGGCCATGAGATATAGCGGTCCACTTCCGTCTCGATCTCATGCTCGGACAGGGCAGTGTTCTCGCGCATATAGGCCCGTGCCTCGTCGCGGCTCCAGCCCTTGGCATGAATGCCGGTGTCCACCACCAGCCGCGATGCGCGCCATGCCTGATAGCTGAGCATCCCGAACCGGTCATAGGGCGTCTCGTACATCCCCATTTCCACGCCCAGCGTCTCGGTATAGAGCGCCCAGCCCTCGCCATAGGCCGACAGGTAGGTATCGCGCCGGAACGCGGGCAAGTCCTTGTTTTCCATCGCCAGCGGCATCTGGAAGGCGTGGCCCGGCGCGCTTTCGTGCAGGGTTAGCGCCACTTGTGCATAGAACGGGCGCGATGGCAGATCATAGGTGTTGATCAGGTACACCCCCGGCCCGCCGCGCCCGCTGGTATAAAACGGCGCAATATCATCGGGCACCGGCTTGATCGCAAAGCGGCTGCGCGGCAGGCGGCCAAAATATTGCGCCGCCTTCCCATCAAACTGCTTGGCGATCCACGCCGCGCGATAAAGCAGCTCGTTTGGCGTCTTGGGATAGAACTGCGGATCGGTGCGCAGATGGGTCAGGAACGCTTTCAGGTCGCCGGTAAACTTCACCTGCGCCATCACTTCGGCCATCTGCGCCCGAATGCGCGACATTTCGGCGAGGCCGATGTTGTGGATGTCCTCCGGCGTCCGGTCCAGCGTCACATATTCGTGGATCTTCGATTGGTAGTAGGCACGGCCATCGGGCAAATCCGATGCAGCAATACCGCCGCGCGCTTTACGGAAATATTCGTCCTGCAGGAACGCCAGCAACCTCTGGTGCGCAGGCGTCACCCCACCGGCAATCGCGGCGCGGGCCTTGTTGCGCAGTTCATCCTGCACCGCCGCCGGGATGGACGCAGGCAAAGTGGCAAAGGGCTGCCAGAACGCAGAGCTTTCCGCATCCTTCGCCCCAGCAACCTGCGCCACCGCCACTTCACGGCCCTTCAACGTCACGCGCGGCACGGTGAAGCCGCGCTTCAATCCGCTGCGCATCTGCGCAATCTGCTGGTCATAATAACGAGGCAGTTGCGCCATCACTTTCAGGTATATCCGCGCCGCCTTCTCGTCCTTGAACGGACGGCGCGACTGGTCGATCAGCTCGCCCCAGAAGCTGCTGTCCGAATTGAACGGCATTTCATATTCGCGATAGAACTGCGCATTGCGCAACGCCTCGACCTGCCCCTTGTACACCGCAAAGTCGATCCGCCGGGCGGGCGTCAATTGCTCCACCGGGATGGACGCCAGATCGCGCAGCACCGCATCCCACCTGGCCAGCCGCGCCGCCTGCGCCGCATCGGAAAGATCGGGCAAACCCTTTGCGCCCTTCCCGGTCACGTCTTCGAACGGACCCTGCTGCGCTTCACGCCAAGCGTATTCGGCCTTCCACACCGCTTCGAACCGCGCGTCTGCCGTATCCACAACGTCGGCGGATGGCGCGGCATGGGCGGGACTGGCCAAAAGCGGCACAAGACCGGCCAGAACTGCGGCCTGCAACATCATCTTCATCACGCACCCTTTTCCGCCGCCCGAAGCAATCGTCCTGATGGCATTGCCGAAAAATGCCAACCTCCGCAGTGCTAACCCACGCTGCAACGAATTGCGATGCCCTGCGCAGGCTCAGCGTCGCGATGGACGTCACGCAGCAGCGGCTTGAAGCGCTGGCCGCAGCGGGGCAACTTGCGCATGACATCACCGACCAGCGCCGCCGTGCGGCCGAATCCGAAGCCAAGGTTCGCGCCATCGAACGGGCGCAGGCCACAACTGAGTTCGATCTTGATGGCAAAATGATCAGTGCCAACGACAATTTCCCGCGCTCGACCGGCTATTCGCTGCGTGAAATCGTGGGCCAGCACCATTCGATGTTCTGTTCGCCCGACCATATCCGCAGCGCTGAGTACCGCGCTATCTGGATTCAGGCCACCTACAACCCGATTGTCGATCTTACAGGCAAACCCGTGCGGATCGTCAAATATGCTTTCGGTGTGACAGAGCAGGTGCAGTTGACCGAGAACGTGACCGGCCAGATTTCGCGCTGGAACTGCGCGGCGAAGTCATCCCGGTGATCGACCTTCGGCGCGCCCTGACCAGCGCTTGTGGCGCAGGCGGCGCAGTACCGGCCAATGACCGCTCGATTGTCGTCATCCTGCGCCACGAACAGCATGTCTTTGCCGTGCTGGACCTTGCCGGGGCGGCTGAACGCGTGTTCAATGCCCCCGCTGCCCCCGCTGCCCACGCTGCTCACGCCGCTTGACGCCTTAACCGCCGACGAACTTCGCATCCCGACGCTCAAACACCGAAGCCACGCCCTCGGCATAGTCGGCGGTCTGTTTGAGGATCGATTGCTGGGCGTGTTCGTGCGCCAGCACCGCTTCGATCTCTGCCAACGTATCGGCCATCAGCGTGGCCCGCACGGCCTCAAGCGCCAGCGGTGCGTTCGCCGCGATCTGTGCGGCAAAATCAAACGCGCCGTCCAGCAACTCGGCCTGCCCGGTCAGCCGGTCGGCCAAACCCCAAGCCAGCGCTTCCTCCGCCTTTATCCGCGCCGCTGAAAGCAGCATCCATGCGGCCTTCTGCTCTCCGATCACACGGGGCAACACGTGGCTGATGGCAAAGCCTGGATGGAACGCCAGCCGGACAAAGTTGGCCGAAAACCGCGCAGCAGGCGCGGCCACGCGGAAGTCGGCCGCCAGCGCAAGCCCCAGCCCGGCGCCCACTGCGGCACCCTGCACTGCCGCCACCATCGGCTTGCGACGCCGAAAAATGCGCATGGCCTGCCCATACAGCCCGGCAACGGCGTCCATACCCGCTTCACCGGCAATCGCCTCGTCACCCACCAGATCGGCCCCGCCGCAGAACGGCTTGCCTTCGGACGACAGCACAATGCAGCGCACTTCCACCGATGCATCAAAAGCATCGATCGCATCGGCAATCTGCCGCAGCAATTCGGGACAGGCATAGTTGAACGGCGGTTTTCCGAACCGGATGTGCCCAATGTTGCCCCGGGTTTCGGTGTGCAAAGTGATCGTCATGCCCTGCCCTTTCAATGCATTCGTGCCGCGATAGGCGAGCGCGAGGCGCGTTGGCAACCGGCCTGCTGCCGCAATATGGTGGGTCGCGGCACGAACTTCGCTTGTCGCAACCGATAGACAGCGTTAGACAACTTGGATGCACATGGCCGCGCAGCATGCCGGCCAACGATAACAGATGCAAAAGGGGGAAATGCATGGAGCGGGAGGCGGAGAAGCGCACCACGATCTATTGGATCTGCGTGTTGGCGCTGTTCACAGCGGCATTGGCCAACGCGGTGCGCGCAGGCGCTGCGGGCGCGATCAAGACCGCGCTGCTCGATCCCATCGATCCTGAGCATTCGGGCGAAATGATCGGAACGGTGCTCGGCAATTCGTTCCTTGGCTTTGCCATGTCGCTGCTGGTGATTTCCCCCCTGCTTGATCGGTTCGGCGCAAAAAAGGTGATCCTGTTCGCCGCTTTCTGCTTTGTCGCCGGGCCTGTGCTGGTGCTCGTTGCCGGTAGTGCGGGCGGCGCAACTTACCTGCTGCTCAATTTGGGAATGGTGCTGTGGGGCTTTGGCTGGGGGGCAACCGAAGCTTCGGTCAACCCGGTCATCACCACGCTGTTTCCCGATCAGAAAACCGGCAAACTCAACGCATTGCATGCATGGTGGCCAGCCGGTCTGATTGTTGGCGGGCTGCTTTCGGTGCTGTTCTTCCGCGCGCTCGATCTGCCGTGGCAGGCGCTTGTCGCGCTCAACATCGTGCCCGGCGTGCTGGTTGCGCTATGGGCCATGCGCCATTCCTTTCCGCAGACTGAAAGCAGCGTGGCCGGTGTCCCGTTTGCCGAGATGATGGCCGAACCGTTCAAACGCCCCGGCTTCTGGGTGTTCTTTGCGATCATGTTCCTCACCGCGTCCAGCGAACTGGCCCCCGGCGCGTGGGTTGATGTCACGCTGTCCAGTACGGTTGGCATGCCCGGCATCCTCGTGCTGGTCTATGTCTCGGCCATCATGTTCGTGATGCGGCATTTTGCAGGTGCGCTCGAACATCGCTTTTCGGACATGGGCCTGCTGCTGATATGCACGGTTCCCGCAGCCATCGGGCTTTATCTGCTCAGCGTGGCCAATTCCCCGTTCACCGCGCTGGTTGCGGCCACCGTATGGGCATTCGGCGTGTGCTTCATGTGGCCCACGATGCTGGCCGCCGTATCGCGCCGCTATCCCCGCTCCGGCCCGTGGGGCATAGGGTTGGTGGGCTTTGCAGGCGCAATGGCCATCTATTTCGTCCTTCCCCGGCTCGGTGCGGTCTATGACAATGCCAAGCTTGAAAAGGCGGGCGGGCAGGATGCCTTTGCCGCGCTGCAACCTGGCTCGCCCGAACTGCAGCAAGTGCTGGCCTATGCAGGCGAACAAAGCTTCCAGACCATCGCGGTGATCCCGGTGGCGTTGTTCTTCATCTTCGGCGCCGTTCGTCTGGTCGAACGTAGCCGCAACAAAAGCTGACCGCGCCCATGAAAATCGGCATGAACATGCTGCTGTGGACCGGCCACGTGACCAACGATCACGTGGCCATCCTGAAGTCGCTCAAGGACACCGGGTTTGATGGCGTTGAAATTCCGCTGTTTGATCCTTCGGACGTTGGCCATTTTCAAAGGCTTGCCAGCATTCTCGATGATCTCGGGCTTGAACGCACATCGGTTGCCCTGATCCCGGATGAAGCGCACAGCCCGATTTCGGCTGATCCGGCAGCCCGTGCTGGCGCTGTCGCTCACCTCAATCGCGTGATCGATTGCGCCTATGCCCTCGGCGCGCAGGCGCTGGTGGGGCCGTGGTTTCAGCCGCTCGGCGTGTTTTCCGGGAATGGCCCGACCGATGAAGAGCTGGATCGCTGCGCCACAGTCCACAGTGCCGTGGCGCAAAAGGCGCGCGATGCAGGCCTTGCTTGCGCACTCGAACCGCTCAACCGCTTTGAATGCTACCTGCTCAACACCTGCGAGCAGACCAGCGCATATCTCGACCGGTTGAACGAGCCGGGCTTTGGCATTCTCTACGATACCTTCCACGCCAATATCGAAGAGAAAGACCCGCTTGCCGCGCTGCACACCGCCTTTGCCAAAGGCTACGTAAACCACGTGCATATCAGCGAAAATGACCGAGGCACGCCGGGCCGGGGCCATGCCAGGATTGCCGAAACCATCGCGGCGCTCAAATCGCTCAACTATGATGGCTGGCTGACCATCGAAGCCTTCGGCAAAGCGCTGCCCGAACTCGCCGCCGCTACCCGCGTCTGGCGCGATTTCTTCGCCAATCCCGAAGAAGTCTACACCGAAGGATACGCCTGCATCCGCAATGGCTGGGACGCCGCCTGACCGCGCGGGCGCGACCTGCAGCGACGCGCCCGTTCAGTCCAGCTTTTGGGTGCGATAGGCACCAAGCGTGGCAATCAGCACCACCACGGCAAGCAGGACCGCAGCCGACAACATCAGCGCCGCGTCATATCCGCCCCATGCGTCATAAGCCTTGCCGAAAAGCATCGGGCCAAGGCACGCGCCCAGGCAAAACACGCCCGCCAGATGGGGCACCGAAAACATCGAAAACGCGGTGGACGCAAGGAAGAACAGGAAACACGTCAGCGCCGCCGAGATTGTCGGGCTGGAACTTTTGGTCAGCGTGAACAGCGACACGAACGCCAAGCTGGTCAGCACCGCCCCGATCACCGGAACCAAACTTGCCGCGCAGCCGGATTGTGCAGCCGACGCGAGATGGCCCCGCCGGAGGTGCCAGATCACTGCGCCAAGGGTCATCAAAGCACGTGGACTGAATGATGTGTTTCAGTCTATAATCGGACATAATGGCCACCCCTATTCCTCTCACTGCCCTGCCGTGGACAGCCGCGCTGGCCGATGCCTTCGGGCAAGCCAGCGCCGCCCTCGCCCGGCTCGACGCCCGCGTTTCTGCGAGTTCGCTGCGTCCGGGATGGATGTTGCGCGCCTCGTGGACAGGATATGCACACGGCCTGCACCTGCAACTTTCGCAGATCGAGGAAATCGACATTATTGCGGAGCGCTGCGCCCTGCGCCTGCCCGGCCGCGCCCTGCCCCGCACCGAGGATGAACCTTTTGCCGCCTACGATGGCTGGCTTGCATTGATCTCCGAACCGGATGGCCGCCACTGGAGCGAAGGCCTGCCTTTCACTTTTGATCCTCCCGAAGGCTGGCAAACCGCCCCGGCCCTGATCCGCGCACTGCACCTGCTCGATGCCTCAGCGCGCGCAGACCGCAGCATCGCGCCTTGGCTTGCCTTCCCCCTCACCCTGCGCCGCCTCGGCCTCACCCGCCATGCCCTGCCCTGCATGGCGCTGGGAGAGCCGTCACAGCGCTTCGCCACCGATCCGCGCCCGGTGCTCCTGCGCCGCCTGCTCAAGGCCGTGCAGAAGCGCGCTGAAGACGGGCTGGAGCGCCTTGACCGGCTTGAAGCAAGCACCCGGCGCGCGGCCACGGCCATTGCCGCTGAACACCGCCCCGGCAAACTCGCTGATCTCGGCCGCCTCACCCTCACCCGCCCCTGCCTCGCCGCCCGCAGCCTCGCGCCGCTGCTCGGCCTCACCGTGTCAGGCGCAGGCAAGCTGTTGGAGCGCGCAACTGCACTGGGGCTGATGGCCGAAATTTCCGGCCGAGAATCCTGGCGGACGTATGTCGCCCCCGATGTTGCGACTGCGCTGGGCTTGCGCTCTGCCGCACGTGGTCGCCCACCCGGCGTCGTTAGGACAGTCCCGGAAGTCGCGGCGATCCTCAGCAGCTTCGACGCAGAAATGGCCGAGATCGACGCACGGCTGCAAAAGCTGGGCATTGCTGTTCAGGACTGATCCCTTCTCCCCTTTTCCCGACAAAAGCGAAGCTTCCGGCAAGGTTAGAAGGCTTTTAGATTGGGTTAGATAAGTTAGGGGCTGCGCCAGCGGTCCCGACTCGCCTTGCCATCGTGAGTCGCGCGTCAAACGGCGTTCCCGGAATGTCGAAGCTGCGTTCCTGAAAGTCCGACGATTCGTTCCTGATAGGTCGAAGGCGTGTTCCCGATAGGTCGAACCTGCGCGAAACGCTGTTCCCGATGTATCGATGGTCGGTGCAACGGGCCAGATAGTCGGTCGGCATTGAATCACTTTCGCATGGATCACCGGGATAGAGGTTCAAATTCTGTGGAGAAGCGGCTGCCACCGAAATCAGGGCGCCACGCTGTTAGGGTAAGCCCGACACATCAGGAACGGACGCTTCCTGCGCCTCAGCATTTGGCCGACATTTTGCGAACAGGAACAGGTGGCAGAGCACGCCCTAACGGCGCAGTGTGTGCCCGTGCTTTTCGTGATGACGCTTCACGAATCCGATAAACGCCTTCTGCCAATTGGCGGGAAGCCGCGCTGCATCGGCATTCACCCAGCGCTCGAAGTCTGCGTGAAGTGCGTGCAAGTCCCAACCCGGGCACGTCTCGCGCAAGTGCTGGATCGTGTCGTCCGCCATGAAGCCGCGCGTGGCGGTGTCGCTGAGGCCAGAAACAGTCCGGCGGATGAGCGCGCTGGCATCGATCGTATCTTCCCGCATGCGCTGTTCGGTAGGGTGCTTAGCTGCGCTGAACTCTCCTGCGGGGTGTTTCCCCGGGGAAACACTTTTGGAAGGCTTTGCGGGGTGCGCGCCCGATGCACCTGCCTTTGTGGCAAGTGGGGAGTTGGCGGGGCCTTCGACAAGCTCAGGCTGAGCGGTTTTGGACGGCGATGTTTCTTCAATTGCCCGGTCATCCTGAGCTTGCCTGTGGATACCAAGCCCGCGCTCCGCCCCGTCCTTTCCATCGATCCGCCGCATCCGCAGCATGGGTTCGCCACCCTTGGCCGTTTCAACTGACAGGCCATAGCCGGGCAGTGCGTCCTTCTCGGCCAGCTTCAGGATTTCAAACTTAAACCGGCGATATTCGCCTTCAGCGCCCGATTTTTCGAACAGCACGGGCATGGAGATGGCAAAGCCCCCCTCCCCTGCCCCGCCCGAATGTTTGCGCGCTACGCGATAGAGCCAGCGTTCGCGGCCGCCGGTAATGTCAAAATAGGCGCGGTCGATGGACAGGACACCGCCCTGCATCATCACGCCTTCCCAGAACCAGTTCGACAGCTCGATGGTCATTCCGCGCGACCGCTCAGTCTTTTCATCGACCAGCTGGGTCCAGCCATCAAGCCATGAGAATGTCGCCTCGCGTCTGTTTTCGGCACGGATGTTGGTCTTGATCGTGGTTGCCACCAACCGGTCCAGTCCTTGCCCCAGCAGTTCATAGGCGCGCCCGGTGGTGGGCCGTCCGATGGCGCGCAACAGATCGTAGGGCATCAGATGCAGCTTGCGCGGCACGTCGTTCACACCGCGGCGCGCCATGTCAGCCAGCACACTGGCGCAATAGATCAGGATGTCCGCATCCCAGATCGTGGCCATCCCATATTCCGGGCTGGCCGACACATGGACCCACAATTTGCCATCGGGCGACGTATAGTCGATCGGCTTTACCCGCTTGGACTTGGCAAGGCTGAAGAACGGCCGCTCCATCATTTCGCGCTGATCGCGCAGCGGCATGTCCGCGACATAAGGCAGGAACAGGTCGAACTGACCGCTGTCGGTTGGGGCAGAGCGGGGGCGGTTCATCGCGTGTTTCCCCGGGGAAACACGCATAAGGAGCGTTCTGGGAAGTCAAACGATCCGGGCCAAGAGGGGGTAGTTAGAAGCAGGCGCGCCAGTCTTGTGCTGAGTGTTTCCCCGGGGAAACACTTTGGTGCGCCGGCCTGAGAACCTCGACGTGTCAAATGGGATGTCAGCGCGCAAAGGCCCAAACGGTGTTTCCCCGGGGAAACACTCTCATGAAAAGCAAGTCGCGCGCCTTGAAACATCAGCGGTGCAGGCCCCGGCCTTCGATTTCCAGATCGACCAGAACGCACCGCGCCAGTTCGACCATTTCTTCAAGGCTCATCCCCGAACCCGAATGGAGCCGCAAAGTCACGCCCTGCCGGTTGACCGACTGGATCGTGAGGGCAGGGCGGTCAAAATCGCTGTTGTAGGTTACCGGGCCGCCGGTGCGCTCGGTGTTGCTTTCGGGCGCGGCGAGCAGGCGAGCGATAACCTCGTTTGCCGGGATCGCCGGATCGCCTTCGTTGCGGCGTTCCTGTTGCAGGCGGGCCAGCGCTTTGGCCTCACGCAAGATGGCCGGTGCCGCACTGCGATCATCAAGCGCCTGTGCCAGCGGGTAGGCGGGCTTCAACTGCACGTCTGCGGGACTCGCAAATGCGGCCAGCACCTGATCGGGCAGGCTTGCCACCTTGATCATTTTTGATAGCCAGCCCTTTGACAGCTTGAGCCGGTCGGCCATGCGGGTCAGGTGGCTGCCATAGTGATCGCGCAAAGCCTGCGCATAGTTGCGCGCGCGTTCAAGGTCCGACACGTCCTTGCGTGCCCGGTTTTCCAGATCGGCGAGGCGGAATGCGGCCTCATCGTCAAGCTGGGCGACTTGCGCCACGAACTGCATCTGCGGATAGGAATTGGCGCGCAGCCACGAAACGGACCAGTGCCGCCGCGTGCCCGCAATCACTTCGTAGTCATGGTCCGGGTCGCCATCAATCCGGCGCACCACGGCGGGCACTTTCTGCCCCCCTTCGGCAATGATCGAATCGATCAGTTCGCGGCAGGATTCTTCGGACAAGTGCTCGTAGGAGCGGGCATTGCCTTTCCACACGCGCACTTTTGCGGGATCGAGCAGAAGCTGCGTTACCTGCCGCACTTCGCCGCTGGCCACGCGGGCCAGCGCGCTTTCGCGGCCGAGCAAGGTCGTGCCGCGCAGCCGCTCATTGCGGGGCGGGGCAGGGGAGGGGGCATCTGCTTCTCTCAGCGATTCGCTTGCGCCGCTGTCCGAGGTTTCCGCTTTTGTTTCAGCCGCTTCCTCGTCTGCCAAGATCGCCGCGAGATAGTCTGATTGCTTACGCGCCATGAGTCATCTCCCTCACATCGGCGCGGAACATAGAGTGAACATTGAGCTGTAGGAAAGAGCCATCATCACGCATGGATAACATCCTCCTCACGCGCCGGGGCGACGCGGCCCCAGCCTGCGCGCACCAGCTGTTCGATCTGGCCCATCGCTTCGTCCAGATTGGCGCGGCAGCGTTTGTGGGTGCGCGGGGTGCCAATCGGTTTTTCAAGTTCGTAGACCGTCATCATCCGCAGCGCAGCGTGGCTGATCTCGGCGCTTTCAAGGATGGGGACGGGGAGCAGCGCCGGGCCGAAGGTCTGCTCCATGATCGTGCGGACCATTTCGTGAGACGGATCGCCGCCATCGAACTTGGAACAGATCAGGCGGACGAAGGAGTAATCAACCTCGATCCCTGCTTCGATCAGTTGCGCTATCACCTGATCCATCATCGACAGGAACTGCACGGTGGAGCAGAAGTCGGGCGTGGTGGCGGCCAAAGGCACCAGCAGTGCGTTGGCGGCCTGCATCACGGCGAGCGAAATCGTGCCCAATGCTGGCGGCGGATCAAGGATCACGATGTCATAATCGCGCGCCATATCGAGCAGGCCAGCCTTGAGCTTGCGGAAGCGCGCGGCAAGGACGGACTGGCCGTCAGCGCCCGATGCGGCCAGTTCATATTCCACATCGAACAGTTCAAGGTTCGACGGGATCAGATCGACATTGGGCCACGGCGTGCGTTTGACCGCATAGAGCAGATCAGTCTGCGTCGGGTCGATGGAAAGGTAGGGGTAGAGCGTTTCATCGCGCGTGATGTTGAAATGCGGGTTGAAGCCGAACAGCGTGGTGGTGGTCGCCTGACTGTCGCAATCGACCACCAGCACGCGGTATCCCTGCACGCCGAAATAGTGCGCAAGGTGCGTGGTGACGGTGCTTTTGCCCACGCCGCCCTTGAAGTTCTGCACCGCGATGATCGCGGGCACATCGCCCGGCGCGCGGGCGGGGGAGGCGCCCAGCACTTCGCGCATGTGCATCAGCTCGTCCATCGAATAGCCCAGCCGTCGCCCGTTTTCGCCCGCAGGCGGCGCGGGCAGGCGGCCATCGTCTTCGGCCATGCGGATGCGGTTGGTGGAGCAGCCGAGCAGCTGGGCAGCCTCGGCAATGCCGATGCGGACATTGAGTCCCTTGCGACTGTCTGGCAGAAAGGCCTTGCGGCGCAGACGCTCGATCATTTTCTCGCCCGCTGAGGCAAGATCGCCGATCTGGCTGACTATTGAATTCTGATCAGACATCGCGCGCCTTTTTGAAGGTATTCCGTGTTGTGGATAACGGATTTCCTTCAATTGCGCAATTGCGGGCGTGCTATTGTTTGGTGCACTGCATGTGGTGGGTGATGGGGTTCAGCGCGCCAGATGTTGTGTTGCCTGTAAAGCCACTGCGTCCGAATCATGTAGAGGTGAGGGGTGGCATATTGGCGGATAGAGGCTATATTCGGTCTGAATTCCGATGGAGGGTGTCATGGGCCTTGAAAGCCGCATCAAGCCGATCAGCTATGTAAAGGCGAACAGCGCCGAAGTGCTGCGCGAGTTGAACGAAGGCGCGCCGCCGCTGATCATCACGCAAAACGGTGAAGCCAAGGCCGTTTTGCAGGATGCTGCGGATTATTACCAGACGCAGGATACGCTGGCACTATTGAAGCTGCTGGCGCTGGCTAAGGAAGACATTGCGGCGGGCAGGGTAAAGCCGCTGGAAGGTCTTGGGGACAGGATCAGGGCGAGAGCGCGGCGGGCGTCGGGTAGCGTGGAGGCCTGACTTCGTGGTTCGCGTTACGATTTCGGAAGATGCGGAACATGATTTGTTCGGCATCTACAACAAACGCCTCGAACTACGCGGCCCGGATGGCGAGGATGGGGCTGAGGCCTTGCTGGACAGCCTGCTTGCGGCGATGGAACGGATTGTCCGCTTTCCGGAAAGTGGACCGAATGTCCCGGAATTGCGGGATATGGCCGAACCGGGCTGGCGGCAAATTTCCTTACGGCCCTATCGCATCATCTATCTTCTGTCAGATGACGTGGCGACTGTCGTGATGGTTGCCGACAGTCGCCGTGATCTTTCAAACTTGCTTCAGCGTAGGCTTTTTGGCCGCGCCTGATCCGTCCCCATTGAGATTTCAGGAAAGAGCCTTCAGCGCCGCACCCTTGCGCGCTTCGTATCGTGCCGCCACGCCGCGTGTGAACTGCGGGGTGTAAACCGTTGAGACGGTGACGAAATCGGCCACCGCAGCGTCCGGCGTGATGGTGACCATCGTGTAGCCCTTGGTGTCCTGATCGCAGAAGGCGACTTCGGGGCTTTGCGCGGCGATGATCTTGCCAAGTCCGGGGAGCAGCGAGCCGTAGGACGGGCTGGTGATGGCGGTTGCGCCAAATTCAGCGCCGACGCGGGTGCCGCTGTCGTCATGCAGATCGTTCGCCCAGGCGGCGTGGCTGTCTCCGGCGAAGGCGAGGGGGTTTGCGCCGATCTTGCGCAGCATGGCATAGAGGCGTTCGCGGGCAGGGGGGTAGCCGTCCCATGCGTCCATGTTGAAGGGCATGCCGGCTTTGAATGCGGCCTGCGATTGGGCAATCATGCCGCGATAGGCTTCCGGCATTTTGGCCAGCATGGCTTCGAACTTTTCATCGCCCAGAGCCAGCTTCAGGTCCGGCCCCGGCACGCGCGCCATGACCACCTGATTGCCGAGCAATTGCCAAGGCTTGGACGCCTTTACCGAGGCTGCGAACAGGCTTTCAAGCCACTGCATCTGCGCTGCGCCCAGCATTTCACGCGAGGGATCGTTGCGGGCGGCGAGCATTGCGGCAACTTGTGCGGCATCGGGCGCAGCGCCCTTGCTGGCGATCTGTTCTGACCGGCCGAGGAGCCGGGTTTCGACCATTGCCAGCGTGGCCAGATCGCCGAATTCGAAGCTGCGATAGATGGCAGCCGGATCGCTCCCGGTCTTGGGTGCGCGAATGGGCATCCATTCGAAATAGGCTTGCAGAGCGGCGGCCTTGCGCGCGCGCCAATCGCCTTCCTTGGCCGGATCGTGGTTTTCTGCGCCGCCGATCCATGCATCGTTGGCGGTTTCGTGATCGTCCCACACGCAGATGAAGGCGGCGCGGGCGTGGGCGGCCTGAAGCTGCGGGTCCGCCTTGGCCTGTGCGTGGCGGCGGCGGTAATCGTCCAGCGTCACGATTTCGTGCGCGGGATCGGGCAGGCGGCCGATTTTCTTGCCGATGTCCGTGCCATAACCTGCCGCGCCATATTCGTAGATGTAGTCACCCAGATGCAGCACCGCGTCGAGCCGTTCCTGCGCGGCCATATCGGCATAGGCGTTGAAGAAGCCGCCGGGGTAGAGCTGGCACGAGGCAAGCGCGATGACCACTTTGTCGGTCTTGCCCACCGGCAGCGTGCGGAAGCGGCCCTTGGGTGATGTGGTGCCATCCTTCGTGCTGAACCAGTACCAGTAATCGGTGGCAGGCTTCAGGCCTTCGACTTCCAGTTTGGCAGTGTGATCGGCAGCGGCGGTGGCGGTGATCTTGCCGGATTTCAGCGGCTTGCCTTCAGCGCTGGCGGCAACGTGCCACTTGAGCGGAACGTCACCCGTTGCGTCCTCAGCCACGGTGGCGCGGGTCCACAAGACTGCGCCGTTTGCCGATGGGTCGCCGCTGGCAACGCCGTGGTTGAAGGTGGCAGTCTTGAGCGCAGGCGCTGCCATTGCGGCAGGAGCCAGACCGATGCCGGTGCCCGCGCCCATTGCGGTGAGCAGGCTGCGGCGGTTGATTGCGAGTGTCATCGGTCTGGCGTCCTTTGCTGTGCGGTCAGGCTATCAGAAGCGCGCGGTGAGTGCAGCGCCGAACATGCGCGGTTCGGCGGGGATGAAGGTGGGAATGCCGAACGCGCCGCCGGTGTTGCCGGCATCGAGCAAGTAGTCCTTGTCGGTCACATTGCGCATGAAGGCCGAGATTTCATACATGCCATCGGCAAACGATACGCCGCCGCGCACGTTGACCAGCGTTACCGCTTTCTGGGAAAGCAGATCGCGGTTGGGCAGTTCGAAGAAGATCTTGCTGCGGTGCGTGACGGTGGGCGTGATGAAGAAGCGTACACCATCTGCCACCGGGGTGTTGATGGTAAAGCCGCCCGCGGCCTGCCATTCGGGCTGAAGACGGAAACGTGCGCCCGAGAAGGTGGGGGCGAAGGTGTTGTCTTCGTCAATCCCGCCATCGATGAAGCCGACGTTGCCGAACAGTTGCAGCCAGTCCGAAGCCTTGATGGCCAGTTCTGCCTCCACCCCGAAGTTGCTGGCGGTGCCCGCACTTTGCGTCACGGTGGTGCCGTTGGCCTGCTGGACGCTGACCTGGAAGCCATCGTACTTCTGGTAATAGACGCCGATGGAGCCGGAAACCGGGCCTGCTGCGCCCTTGAGGCCCACTTCGTAGTTCCACACCTTTTCTTCGGGCACGGACTGGATGTTGGGCTGCGGCGCGCCGTTTACGCGGGTGGCACCAAGCTGCACCACGGGCGAGCGGCGGCCCTTCGATACGGTGGCGAACACATTGGTGCGGTCACCCAGACGGTAGAGCACGTTGAAGCGCGGCAGGAAGGCGTTGGATTTGCCGCTGGCGGTAAAGGTCTGGCCGCCGGTATCGATCTGGCCCGGGACCAGCGACGTGGCGGCGGGGTTCAGCACCGGGCGCGGGACGCGGGCGAAAAAGGTTGAAGTGCGGTCTTCCCAGACATAACGCGCGCCCACGGTGACTTCGATGGCCGGGGTGGGAATCCACGTGGCATCGGCGAACACCGAGTATGCAGTGTTCTCACCACCGTTGATGAATTCCGACGAATAGGGAACCTGCGTGAGTGCCCCGCGAGTGGCGAGGGCGGTGGCCTGTGCGGCGGTGACCACGCCAGCCGAGTTTACGCAGCCAAGGCCGGGGATGATGTTGGCGGCGCACTGCAGGAACGTGCCTTCTTCAGAGCTGAAGGGCACGGCCTGCGTGCCGTCTTCCTTGAACACGTTCCAGCCTGCCGAAGCGCGGATGGTATCGGACATATAGCTGAAGCGGCCTTCATGGCTGGCCTGCCAGCCCTTGGCGTTTTCAGCAAATTCGAGATACCACGCGGCGCTGCCATCGGCATCGAACACTTCGCGGCTGTCAAATTCGCGGTAGCCGTTGACGGTGGTGAACGTGATTTCGTCGGTCAGTTCGGCAGCGACGGTCAGGTTCGCGTCATAGACATCGCGGTTGAGGCCAAGCTGCGAATTGCCGAGCACCGAGGCGGAGAGCGGCGAGCCGCCAAGGTTGGCATCGCCGAACGGATTGGCGGGGCCGCTGACAGTGGCATACGTGCCCGAGACGAAAGGCGTTCCGCCATTGCGCTGACGGTCATACGTGCCGATCAGGTCCACGGTCACGCGGTCCGAAGGCTTCCAGCGGATCGATGCGCGCAGGCCGAGCTGGTCCTGTGCGTAAAGGTCTTCTTCCTGGCTGACAGCGAGGTTTTCAACATAACCGTCGCGCGTGCGCCATTCGAAGGCGAGGCGGGCGGCGATGGTGTCTGACCCGGCGTTGACATAGCCGCTGAGCAGGGTCTGGCTGTAGTTGCCGATGCCGCCGGTCACGCTGGCGGAAAAGCCTTCCTGCGGGCGGGCCGAAACAAGGCTGATCGCGCCGACGGCAGAGGCCGTGCCGAACAGCGTGGCCTGCGGGCCTTTGATGACCTCGACGCGCTCAAGATCATAGATCGCCTGATACGATCCGCGCGAACGCGAGATGTCGACGCCGTTGTAGTAAAGCGTGACGCGCGGACCCTGCTGGGCCGAGCCGGAATCCGATGTAATGCCGCGGATCACGACGCCGGGATTGTTGGCGCTCTGTTCCTGAATGTTGAGGCCAGGGACGTAGGCGGACAGTTCATCAAGGTCTGAAACGCCGAGTTCGCGGATGCGATCACCGGTGACGGCGGAAATGGTGATGGGAACGTCGACCAGTTTCTGTTCAAACTTCTGCGCGGTGACAACAATAGTGTCGGGGCTTTGTTCTTCAGCGGCGGGCGCTGTTGCTTGTTGTGCGAAAGCATTGCCCGAGAAAAGCAGCGACGATGTTAGCGCTGAACCGAGAAGAAATGTCTTTTTCATTGGACCCACCTGTTGTGATGCAGGGCGGATAGGGCGGCAATGTTTCGACCATGTGACGAGTATCACATCCTTTTTTACGGCATTCGGGGCAGGTGCGCGTTGCCGGTGCAGTCCGGCTTGCCATTAATCGCGCGATTAATTACCCCTATGTCAATAAGGTGTGACGGATTCGGGACGCACCATCGGGATGGGGCTGCGCATGGCACAAGACGCGTTCGATTTTATCGTGATCGGGGCAGGTAGCGCAGGCGCGGTGCTGGCGGCGCGGCTTTCGGAAGATCCGCAAGTGCGCGTGCTGCTGCTGGAAGCGGGCGGCAAAAATACGTCGGTGCTGGTGCGGATGCCGGCGGGCGTGGGCACGCTGATCAAGCAGAAGAGCAAGCACAACTGGGGCTTCTGGTCCGAGCCGGAACCGCACATGGACGGTCGCCGCATGTGGCATCCGCGTGGTCGCGGGCTGGGCGGATCGTCTGCCATCAACGGCATGGTCTATATCCGGGGCCATGCGCGCGATTATGACCAGTGGCGGCAGATGGGGCTGGAGGGGTGGTCCTATGGCGATGTGCTGCCCTATTTCCGCAAGGCTGAGGATTACGGCGGCGGCAAGTCCGAGTTTCACGGCGCGGGCGGGCCGCTGAAGGTCAATTGGGGGGAGCAATCGGACCATCCGCTTTATCGCGGGATCATCAAGGCGGGGCAGCAAGCCGGGCACAAGGTGACACCCGATTTCAACGGCGCGGATCAGGAAGGCTTTGGGCGATACCAACTCACCATCAACGATGGGCAGCGCTGGAGTGCGGCGCGTGGATACCTGACGCCAATTGTGGGGACGCGGCGCAACCTTAGCGTGGTCACCGGGGCGCGGGTGCATCGCATTGTGGTGGTGAATGGGCGTGCGGTAGGGGTGGAATATAGCCTCGGGCAGGGCAAACCGGTGCAGAGCGTGCGGGCGGGGCGTGAAGTGCTGCTGTGCGCAGGGGCGTTCCAGTCTCCGCAAATCCTCCAGCTTTCAGGCATCGGTGACCCGGAGAAACTGAAGGCGCACGGGATTGCGCCGGTCCACGCGCTGAAGGGCGTGGGCGAGAATTTGCAGGACCATCTGGACGTGACGCTCAACTGGGCCTGCACGCAGCCGATATCGCTCTACAATGAAATCAGGGGGTTGCGGCAGCTGAAGGTGGGGCTCCAATATATGCTGACCGGGAAGGGCACCGGGCGGCAGAACGGGCTGGAGGCTGGCGCCTTCCTCAAATCGCGGCCCGATCTGGACCGGCCCGATGTGCAGGTTCACTTCGTTATCGCCATCATGCAGGAGCATGCGAAGGTTCAGGTGAAGCGTGATGGTTTTACGCTGCACGTGTGCCAGTTGCGGCCCGAAAGCCGGGGCAGGGTGGGGCTGGCCAGTGCCGATCCTTATGCCGATCCATCGATCCTGACCAACTTCATGGGCACGGAGGAGGACCGGCGCGTGGTGCGCGAGGGCATCCGCATGGCACGGCACGTGGCGGGGCAGGATGCGCTTGCCCCCTATCGCGGCGAGGAAATCTGGCCGGGCGCGGCAGTGCAGCGCGACGACGAGATCGACGCATGGGTGCGGGCGAAGGGGGAGACGATCTATCACCCCGTCGGCACCGCGAAGATGGGTTTGACCAGTGATCCGATGGCGGTGGTGGACAAGGACTGCAAGGTGATCGGGCTGGAGGGCCTGCGGGTGGTCGATGCCTCGGTCATTCCGCTGCTGATCGGCGGCAACACCAATGCGCCGACAATCATGATTGCCGAGAAGATTGCCGATGTGATCCGGGGCAGGGAGGCGCTGGCGGCGGTGGCCTAAAGCAAGCGCGCTTCGGATTCGCGGGGGATCAGTTCGTAGTCGAGCGTGCCGCAGCCATCGCCGGTGCGCCCGCCGCGAATGTCTTGCACCAGCAGGTCGAGCGCGGCTTCGGCCATCAGGCGGATGGGCTGGCGGATCGTGGTGAGTTCGGGCGATATGGTGGAGGCAAGCGCGGTATCGTCAAACCCGCAGACGGTGAGATTGCGCGGCACATCAAGCCCGCTGCGGTGGGCAGCCGCGATGCAGCCTGCGGCCATATCGTCGTTCGACGCGAAGATGGCCGTGGGGCGTTGGGGCAGGGCCAGCAGGTCCATCGCGGCATCGAGGCCCGAGCGGTAGGTGAACTGGCCTTGGCGGATCAGCGTTTCGTCGACCGCAACGCTCGCCTCGTTCAGGGCGGCGCGATAGCCTGCGAGGCGCAGCGCGCTGGCGGACTGGCCGGGATCGCCGATGATGAAGCCGATACGGCGGTGGCCTAGCGCGAGGATGTGGCGCGTCATGTCCTGCGCGGCGCGCTGGTCATCGATCATCACCGCGCCGGGGCCGTCCTGCGTTTGATGGCCCGGACCGATCAGCACGCAGGGCAGTTCGGCACAGGTGAGGCGCGAGAGCAGCGCGGAATCATCGCACAGGGGCGGGGGCAGCAGGAAGCCATCGACCATTGCGCCCGTCAGCCGCGCGATCATCTGCGCCGGATCGCCCGCGGGATCGCAGCGCTCCACGACCAGATGCGCGTCAAGCCGGCTGGCGGCATCGATGCAGCCGATCAACAACTCGCTGAGATAGGCCGACGACGGGTTGGCATAGAGCAGCGCCACGCGCAGCTGCGATGCTCCGGCGAGACTGCGCGCGGCGCGGTTTGGTGCATAGTCCAGTTCGCGGATGGCGGCTTCAACCGCAAGGCGGGTTTCTGCGCGCACGCCGTTGCCGCCGTTGATCACGCGGCTGACCGTCATGGTGGAGCAATTGGCGAGGCGCGCCACATCGCTCACGGTCGGTCGGCCAGACTGGCGCCTGCGGGATCGGGGTTCGGTCATGGCTTGCCGGTCTAGCGAGAGACTCGCGCCCTTGCCAGTGGCAGGGCGAAAGCCTTGCCCCGTTCTTCGTCACCCCGGACTGGATCCGGGGTCCATCTATCCGCGCGCACTGCGGTTTGTGTCGAGAGATGGATGCTGAAACAAGTTCAGCATGACGAGATTGGGGGGAGGTGGCCGGGCGGGACAACCGCCCGGACCACGTGGATCAGAAGCGGTTCATCATGTTTTCAAGCCATTCCTGACGGCCTGATACTGGTGCGGGGCGCAAGTCCTGTGCGACGGCCAGATCGGCGATTTCGGCGAGGCTGGACTTGGCGATGGTCTGGCCCAGATCGCCGTTCCACCCGGCGTAGCGTTCAGCGCGGAAGGCATCGATGCGGCCATCGTTGATGATCGCTTCGGCGCGGATCAGGGCCTTGGCGATGACGTCTACGCCGCCGATGTGGCCGTGGAACAGGTCTGCC
>NZ_JAUYRV010000035.1 GCF_030696665.1 Novosphingobium sp. | reverse complement strand
GACACGAACGGGTGGTTCCATAAATCTATCGTGATCTGCGCTAAGGTTCCTTGTGCAACCACTCGGCGTGCTTGGGCGCGCGCTTGGTCCGGCTCCACTCCTCCAGCATCACCGGCGCCAGTTCCGCCAGTTCCGCATATTGCTCTGCCGTGCCGATGTTGCAGGCCAGTTCCAGCCGGTGCCCGTTGGGATCGAAGAAATAGATCGAGCGGAAAATGCCGTGGTAGGTCGGCCCCAGCACGGCGATGCCCTCGGTCTCCAGATGCGCCTTGGCCGCCAGCAAAGCGGCCTCGTCTTCGACCTCGAACGCCAGATGCTGAACCCAGGTAGGCGTGTTCGCATCGCGCCCCATCTCGGGCTGCCCCGGCAATTCGAAGAACGCCAGCACATTGCCCCCGCCACAGTCGAGGAACACGTGCATGTAAGGATCGTCCTCGCCGGTAGAGGGCACCTTGTCCTCGGCAAAGGCGGTGGTGTAGCGCATGCCCATCACGCGCTCGTACCATTCCACCGTCTCCTTCGCGTCACGGCAGCGATAGGCGACGTGGTGGATGCGCTTGATCTGCGGGATCATGCTGCCGGTTCCTCCACTTTCAACACTCCGCGCCGCATCTGGTCGCGCTCCATCGACTGGAACAGCGCGGTGAAGTTGCCCTCGCCAAAGCCTTCATCCTTCTTGCGCTGGATGAATTCGAAGAACACCGGCCCGATCTGCGTTTCGGAGAATATCTGCAACAGCAAACGCGGATCGCCCTTTTCAGTGGAGCCATCCAGCAGAATGCCGCGCCGCTGCAATTCGTCTACCGGCTCGCCATGCCCCGGCAGGCGCTCGGCCAGCATCTCGTAGTAGGTTTCGGGAGGTGGCGACATGAAGGGCGTGCCGATCGCCGTGAGCTTGTCCCAACCACCGATAAGATCGTCACAGGCAAAAGCGATGTGCTGGATGCCTTCGCCGTTATAGGCGCGCAGGAACTCCTCGATCTGCCCGCCACCAGCTTTCGCTTCCTCGTTCAGCGGAATGCGGATCTTGCCATCGGGAGCAGTCATCGCGCGGCTCGTCAGCCCGGTATATTCGCCCTTGATGTCGAAATAGCGGATCTCGCGAAAGCCAAACACGCGCTCATAGAACGCTGCCCAATGCGCCATGCGCCCGCCATAGACGTTGTGCGTCAGGTGATCGATCGTGTGGAAACCCGCGCCCACCGGATGCCGGTCCACGCCGGGCACATATTCGAAATCAATGTCATAGATTGAAAGATCGCCCTGCGGCGCGCCTTCATAACGGTCGATCAGATAGATGATCGAACCGCCGATGCCGCGGATCGCGGGCAGGCGCAGTTCCATCGGCCCGGTGCGCACTTCCACCGGCTCAGCCCCGCGCTCCAGCGCCGTGGCATAGGCTTTGGCCGCATTGCGCACGCGCCAGCCCATACCGCAGGCGGAAGGGCCATGTTCCGACGCGAAGTAGGCGGCGGGGCTGCGCGGCTCGTAATTGGCAATCAGGTTGATCCCGCCCTGCCGCCACAGTTGCACCTGCTTGGACCGGTGATTGGCAATGCGGGTAAAGCCCATGCGCGCGAACACCGGCTCAAGCATCCCGGCCTCGGGCGCTGAAAACTCGATGAACTCGAACCCGTCGAGGCCCAATGGGTTCTCGAACAGATCGGTTGATGGCTGCTGCTGGCTCAAACTCACTCTCCAAGACACACACGGCAGACGGCTGGGCCTGCAAAACTGGTTTCAGTTAATACCAGATTGGCGCTGTCTTGTCCCGAAAATTCGGTGCATGCATCGTCAAATGCGGTCAGCCGCCAGCAAACGGTCCAGATGCGCGTCCACCAGTTGTCGCAGATCGGCGAAAGGAAACTCGGGCCGGGTAAGCAGGATCGAGACTAGGCCGTGGATGCCGGCCCACACCGATTGCGCGGCCAATTCTGCTCGCGCCGAGTCGGCAATGATGTCCGCATAGGCCTCACGCAGGATAGAGAACGCCGAGATTCCGGCTTCCAGTCCGCGGTGCATCCCGCTTTCATCGTCCACCGCTATGTCGGCGTGGAACGCCACACGATACGCCGCAGGCTGCTCCAGCCCGAAGGCGATGTAGGCCAGGCACAATTCGCGCACCCGGTTCGCCCCGGTCAGGCTCGCGTCAACTTCGCCCAGTCGCTGTGCAAGCTGCTGAAAAGCGCGAATGCAAAGTTCCACCGCAATGGCATCGCGATTGGCGAAATGGGCGTAGAGCGAAGGCTGGCTGATCCCCACCGCCTGAGCAATCTGCCGGGTGGTCACCGCTTCCAGCCCGTGGCCCAGAAAAAGGCGCTGCGCCTCATCCAGAATTTGCTCGCGCCGGTCAGTAACCCGCTTGCCTGCGTCCTTTGTGGCCATGCCGCCTTTTCCGCTCTTGACCGGTCAAGGTCAACCTATCATTGATAGACTATCAGCGATAGGTTGCGGAGTCGAACCTAATGAGGGCAAGGCGCTTTGGTGGGGCAAAGGCGGCGCAAGGGCTGTTGGTGGCAGGCTTGGCGGCGGGTGTCCTGACGGCTTGCAGTAAGCCAGCGGACAAGGCTGAAACCGCAGTACCCGTGGTCGTCGCCGTTTCGCCGGTGGTGGACGGCGCAGGCGTAGCTACCGCCTCTGCAACGCGCTTTCCGTTGCGCGTGCTCTATGATCGCGAGGCGACGATTTCCCTGCGCGTCGGCGGCACGCTTTCGGCGGTCAGCGTCCACCCGGGCGATGTAATTCCCGCAGGTGCGATGGTCGCCGCGATCACACCCACCTTGCAGGCCGAAGGCGAACGCCGTGCCGCGACCGAGGTCGACAGGCTGGAACGCGCTGCGCGCCGCAACACCGAACTCCTGCCACAAGGCGCGGTCTCCGAAGCCCAACGTGAAGACACGCAGTCTGCACTTGCAGCAGCCCGCGCATCATTGCGCGCCGCCCGCTATGACCGGGCCTCCACCATTGCTCGCACGCCGTTTGCCGGTCTTGTTCTCGCTCGGATGCACGAAGTTGGGGAGACCGTTGCACCCGGCGAACCCATTGCCCGCGTTGCCGATGTGAACAGCCAGTTGCTGGCCCGCGCTGCCGTTTCCCCTGCCGTTGCCGCCGCCGTTGCGCCGGGCACCACGGTTCAGGTTTCCATTGCTGGTCGCGCACCGATCATGGGCCGCGTTCTGCGCAAAGGCAGTGCAGCCGACACCGTAACCGGCACTATCGACGTTGATATTGGCCTTCCGCGCGCCAGCGGCCTCGCCAGCGGATTGACCGGCAGTGTCGCAATCGCTGGATCGGCTGCTGCACCAGAGGCAGGCGGCACGCTGCTGCTCCCCGCCGAAGCGCTGATCGACGCCAAGGGCGCTCAGGGCCACGTCTTCGTGATCGACCCGGCCACTTCGGTCGCACGCCGCACCGCAGTGCGCTTGCACGGACTTGCCGGAGACATGCTGCGCGTCGAAGGCCTGCCGCTCACCACCCGCGTCATTACCGCGGGCGCAGGCTTTGTGCGCGATGGTCAGAAGGTGCGGGTGGACGGACGATGAAGTTCAATCCTGCCGCTTTTGCGCTCAATCGCTGGCAATTCACGCTGATCGGCGTGCTGTTGCTCGCCGCGCTCGGCCTCGCCGCGCTTTTCACCATCCCGCGTACCGAAGACCCGCAGCTTGATCCCCCGATCTTCGTCGTCACCGCCGTGCTGCCGGGCGCTTCGCCGGGTGAGGTTGAGGAGCAGGTTACCCGCCCGGTCGAAGACGCGGTCCACAAGCTGGACAATATCCGCGAAGTCCGCTCGCGCAGTAGCGATGGCCTGTCTGTCACCCGGATCGAACTGGACTGGGGCACCGACCCGGACAGCAGCTACGACAAGATCACGCGCGAAGTCACTGCCTTGCGCAGCAGTCTGCCAGCGGGCCTCTTGCGGCTCGACATCATTCGAGGCCGCCCGATCAACGTCTCGATCATCGAAGTCGCATTGGTCAGCGACCTGCTGCCGATGCGCCGCCTTGAAAAGGTGGGCGACGATTTGCGCGAAAGGCTTGGCGCGATCCCGGGCGTGAACGAGGTGAAAGTCTGGGGCGCGGGCCGCACCGAAATGCGCGTGTCGCTCGACTTGCCCCGCCTTGCCGCACTGCGCCTGCCGCCCGCGGCCGTCGCCAATGCCTTGCGCACGGCCGGGCAGGAAGCTCCTATCGGCGCGCTCAACGCGGGCGACCGGCGCTTTGCGGTGAAGTATGGCGGCGCTTTCCGTTCGCCCGAGGCCATTGCCGCCGTCCCGCTCGCCAGTGCCGATGGCCGCGTGCTGCGCGTGGGCGATGTGGCGCAAGTGGGCTGGGCGCAGGATGATCCCGACCACATTACCCGCTTCAACGGCAAACGCGCGCTGCTCGTCACAGCCACGCAAGGCAAGGACCGCGATGTCACGCGCCTTTCGCAAGGCATCTCCACCGAACTCGATGCCTTCGAGCGCACGTTGCCGGGCGGGGTAGAGCTCGTGCGCGGCTTCGATCAGGCCGAAAACGTGCGCCACCGCCTCGGCGGACTGACCCGCGATTTCGTGATCGCGCTGCTGCTCGTCAGCCTGACGCTCCTGCCGTTGGGCCTACGCGCCGCTGGCGTCGTGATGATCGCCATTCCACTCTCGCTGCTGATCGGCGTCGCCATCCTCGGGGCGCTCGGCTTCACACTGAACCAGCTGGCCATCTCGGGCTTCGTCCTCGCGCTCGGCATTCTGGTGGATGATGCCATCGTGGTGGTCGAGAACATCTCGCGCTGGCTGCGCGATGGCGCGGACCGGACCATCGCCGTAATCGAGGGTACCGGTCAGATCGCACTCGCTGTGCTTGGTTGCACCGCCTGCCTGATCTTCGCCTTCGTGCCGCTGCTGGCCCTGCCCGAGGCTTCGGGCGAATTCATCCGCTCGCTCCCCGTCGCGGTCATCGCCACCGTCCTTGGCTCGCTTGTGGTCGCTTTCACCGTAACCCCACTCGCCGCGCGCGTCATGCTATCGCGCGAGGAGCATCCCGAAGGAAACCGTCTGTTTCAGGCCGTGCAGCGCGGCATCCAGCGCTTCTACGGCCCCGTCCTCCACCGCGCGCTGGACAAACCGAAGCGCTGGGTCACCGGCCTGCTGCTCGTCTGCGCGCTCTCGGTGCCACTGCTCGGCGTGATCGGCTCCAGCCTGTTCCCGCCTGCGGAAACCCCGCAATTCCTCGTCCGCGTGGAACTGCCCCAGGGCACCGCGCAGCGCCGTACCGATCAGGCGGTGCGCTGGGTGGAACAGACCGTCGCCCGCCACCCCGAGGTAAGCTGGACCTCGGCCAACGTCGGGCGCGGCAACCCGCAGCTCTACTACAACGTTCCCCAGCGCGAGACTGACCCGGCTTTCGGGGAAGTCGCCGTCAGCCTCCACGAATGGCAACCGGGCAAATCCGACGCCCTGCTTGCCGACCTGCGCCGCAGCTTCGACAAATACCCCGGCGCCCGCATCAGCATCATCACGTTCGTCAATGGACCGGAAGCCGAAGCCCCCATCGTTGTGCGCGTAACCGGCCCCGATGTCGCCCGCCTTGCGGCGCTGGCCCAGAAGGCAGAAGCCGCGATGGCCGCTGTCCCCGGCGTGCGCGACATCGGCAACCCCTTGCGCCAACCCCGCACTGACCTGCATCTGGCCGTAGACGAACCCGCCGCCGCCGCACTCGGCGTCGCCCCCGGCGCGATCCGCGAGGCGTTGCAGATCGGGCTTTCGGGCGCAACCGTCGCCAATTTCCGCGATGCCGATGGCGATGACTATGGCGTCACCGTGCGCCTGCCCAATGCGGGCCGCGCTGAACTGGCAGACCTCGGCCAGATATTCGTCGCCACGCGGGCAGGGGCCAGCACCCCGCTCTCGGCCATCGCCACGCCGCAACTGCAGTCCGAACCCGCACGCATAGACCGCATCCGCCGCGCCCGCATGGTCACGCTCACTGCCTATGTCGAACCCGGCGTGCTGGTGTCCAAGGCAACGAAGGCTGTGCTCGCAGAGGTCAAGGCTGCACTCGATCTGCCCCCCGGCTATGCCATTGCATTGGGTGGAGAGGCGGAGAACTCATCGCGCAGCTTTGCTGGCCTTGTCCCCGCCATCGTCATCGCCAGCCTTGGCATCCTCGCCGTGCTGGTGCTCGAATTCGGGCGCTTCCGCACTGTTGCAGTGGTCGCCGGGATCATCCCCTTCGGTTTCCTCGGTGCGGTCGTCGCGCTCTGGCTCACCGGCAATTCGCTGTCATTCACCGCCGCCGTCGGCCTGATCGCGCTGGTGGGAATAGAGATCAAGAACTCGATCCTCCTTGTCGATTTCACCCAGCAGCTCGAACGCGAAGGTCTCTCCGTCCGCGCCGCAGTGGAGCGCGCGGGCGAGTTGCGCTTCCTGCCGGTCCTGCTCACTTCCATCACCGCCATCGGTGGCCTGCTGCCGCTGGCGCTGGCGAACAGCGGATTGTTCTCGCCAATGGCCATTGCCATGATCGGCGGACTGATTGCGTCCACCGTGCTCGCCCGCGTCGCTACCCCGGTCATGTACCTGTTGCTTGCAGAAAAACCCGCAGGAGCAACCGCATGAAACGCCTCGCGCTCCTCCCGCTCACGGCGCTCGCCGCCTGCACCGCCGGGCCGAATTATGCCCCGCCCGAAGTGCCAGTCGCCCCCGCATGGCGCGCGCCAGTCGCCCCCGGGCAAGCCCAGTCACAGCCTTGGTGGAAAGGCTTTGCCGACCCCGTCCTCGAACAGCTCCAAAGCGAAGCGCTCACCGCCAACCTCACGATAGAGCAAGCGCTCGCCCGCCTCGATCAGGCCCGCGCCGCCGCTGGAGCCGCCAGCGCCGCTCGCCTGCCCGCCGCGCAAGTTGACGGCACCGCCGCCCGCGCGCAGCAGTCGCTCAATTCCGGTCTCGGCCAGCTTTCGCGCTACGTGCCCGATCTGCCGCGCACTGTGAACAGCGGCAACGCCACGCTCAACGGCTCATGGGATCTCGATTTCGCCGGCGGGCTCAGGCGGAGACAGGAAGCCGCCCGCGCCAGCGTCGACGAAGCCGAAGCCGGTGTTACCGCCGCACGCCTCGCCGTCTCCGCTGAACTTGCCCAAGCCTACTTCCGCCTGCGCACAGCCGAAGCCCAACGCATCGCCCTTGGCCAGATGGAAAGCCTCGCGCGCGAACGCCAGCGCATCATGGCCGCACGCATTGCTGCCGGGGCAACCTCTGCTGCCGAGGCCGAACGCACCAGCGCCACCGCCGAACAAGTCGCCGCCGCCCTGCCGGAAACGCTCGCCCGGATCGAGGCAGAGCGCGCGCGCATCGCCGTGCTGGTCGGCCGCTCCCCCTCGCTCCCGCCAGACCTGTCCGGCAGCTTCACCGCGCAAACGCCCGATCCCGTCGCAGGCCTTCCTGCCGCCGTCCTGCGCGCCCGGCCCGATGTCGCAGCAGCCGAAGCGCGCCTCGTCGCCGCCAATGCCGCCATCGGCGCAGCAATGGCCGAATACTGGCCCAGCCTGTCGCTCGGCGGCCTGATCGGCTTTCAAAGCAACCGCTTCGGCGAACTGTTCACTGGCGATTCCGTGGCGATTCAGGGCGCTGCGTCCCTGCGCTGGCGGCTGTTCGATTTTGGCCGGATCGATGCCGAAGTCGCCCGCGCCAAAGGGCGCAACCGTGAACTTCTCGCCGCCTATCGGGAGACCGTGTTGCGCGCCACGGGTGATGTCGAAACCGCCCACTTCGCGCTGGCTGCCGCACGCGAAGCGCTCACGCATGGTGAAGCGGACCACGACCTGCGCCGCCGCGCACGCGATCGCGATGCCGCCGCGCATAAGGCCGGAGCGATCAGTCGCGAGGCCCTGACCGCATCAGATTCTGCGCTCGCCGAAGCGTTATTGCGACTGGCCGACCTGCGTGGTCGGCAAGCCGTTGCAATTGTTGATCTGTCTCGCGCGCTGGCCTTGCCGACCCAACAATAAAATGACATAGTTCCCGCGCTATTTCAGACCTTTATGGTGCCCTGATGTCATGCCGCAACGCTCGCTGCCCAAGCCTGACGAACAGCGCCTGCGGGAAATCGCGGTCAATCTGCGGCGCGCCTTCTCCGTGCCCGATGATCAGGACATCACCCTGTCCGATCTGACACTCGCTCTCGATTCCCCTGAGCTCACCGCCATCTTCCTCGAAATCCGTGCCCTGCGCGAAGAGGAAATGCGCCGCCTCGAACGCCTGCTCTCACGCATAGCAGACAACGATCCCTAACATCCTCCCCGTTTTTGCGAATGCACAAATGGGGAGGTGGCAGGCACCGCAGGTGGCTGACGGAGGGGCAAATTTCGCCCGCCGAACTGGTCATGAAAAATCAAGAAATGGTGCCGGCTAGAGGATTCGAACCCCTGGCCCCCTGATTACAAATTATAGCGTCGTGCTGAAATCGTTGGGTTTCTTTGTAAACCGCCTGATTTTATGGCTTTGTTTTTCAATAGCTTACAGATCGGTGTAAACCTATTTAGCCCGCCGCGTTGGTGGTAATGTGTTCCTTGCAGGTCGGGCATTTATAGATATCGGCTTTGCTTGCACTTGGCACGCAACCCAGTTCTATCAGCTTGCCATCCCATATCCAGCAGCGGGGGCAGACTTTGCCTTCTGGCAGAGGTCGGGTGGCGCGGGTGAAGGCGATGCCTTGGAGTGCGATGTCGGCCGTGATCGCTTCGATCTTCTCTCGTAGAGCTACGATTTCTCGGCTTTGCTCTTCGCGTGCGATCAGCAAATGCGCGGCGGCGTTTAGCCGGTATTGTTCAAGCTCTTTCATACGGCCTCCGGTGTGATGCGCCGCAAAGTGCGCCTGACTCTTTACCGGATCAAGCGTAGCCACTGGCCGTCATGCGCTCAAGCGGTCGACCAGGCTTACGATTACGCGCTCTTCATCTACATATCTTGCACGGATTTCGGCGATGCGCTGACTGGTCCAGCCTACTATGCGCGAGATTTCCTGATCGGTCAGGCGGTGGGTGGCGAGGAACGTGACATAGGTTCCTCGCAGATCGTGCAGGACGCGGTCGAAACCTTCGGGCTTTACCCTTTGCCAGACGGACTTCACGCCGCTTTCGCCCCAGCCTTCGCCGCGGCTGTTGCGCAGCACGGGGCCGGTGCGGCGCTGGGGGCCGGTGCGTTTGCCGTGTTCGTCCTTGTCCTTCGGTATTTTGGCCTCGAGCTGCTTCAGCAGCGCGCGCAGTTCGGGCAGGATGGGGATGACGGCGCGGCGTTTGCGCTTGCGCGTGCGATCGATCACGATGGCCTTTTCGCCCACCTGTTCCCATGTCAGCCGCACCAGATCGCCCAGGCGCAGGCCGGTGAGGCGGGCGAGACGGATCACGTCCATCAGGTGGGCGGGGATCGCGGGCTTGCCGTCCTTGTCCTTGGCATCGGCCAGCGCTTGCCAGTGGTGCGCTTCCCAGACCTGATCGGACTTATCGACGCGATGCATTTGCGGGATCCGCGCGGCGACATTGACCGTCACGATCGCGCGTTCCATCGCCCAGCCCAGCAGGGTTGCCATCATCATGCTGGCGCGGTCTGCGCTGCGGGGCTGGCTGGACCAGCCATCGCGCCATTCCACGATTTCACGGCGCATGCGCTGATCGTTGAAAGCGGCGATGGGCGCGCGCCCGAACTTGGCGCTGATGCGGTCCAGCCACATGCGGTAGTCCGATTTCGTGCGATCGGCGAGGCGCGCGAATTCGGGGCTGCCCCGGTATTCATCGATCACATCATCGAGCGATTCAATGCGGCCTCCACGCTTAGTGGCCTTGGCCTGTTCGGCCAGTGCGGCAGACAGCAGGGCCTGATCGATGACGGGGCGGGGGCCGGTGCATTTGTGGATGCTGGGGCCGCCGCGCCATGCGTAGACGTGCCACGTGTCAATGCCCGACTTGTGCGGTTTACGAACGACGTGGACGCCGGTCACGATTCTGTTCCTCTGTCTTCCAGGCACTGAACGGATCCTCCGGCGCCGCTGGTGTGGCGGCCGGGGGCAAGAAAGCAATCCCATCGGTGCGGATGTCAATGCCGAAACCGGTGATGTCGATGCCGTGCTGTTCGATCGCCTTGAACGCGCGCGCGATCTCCTTGTCGCTGATCAGCGTGCGGCGCGGGTTTCTTTGGGCGTCGGCGGGCATGGGTTATCCAAAGAAAGCTGGACCCCGGATCAGGTCCGGGGTGACGAAGAAGGGGTGAGTGCGGGTGGCCATCAGGCGGCCATGTCTGCCAGCACGGCGCGGCGGACGGCGATGCCGAAGGCGGTGAGCATGCGGCCGATGCGAGGATCGCTGCTGAAATCGCACAGGCCCAGCGGGCGCAGGATGCCGATATCGGTGGCAGCGGCAAGGCAGCCATCGGGGCGCATCACGGCGGTGGCCAGCGCGTGGCGCACGTCTTCCGGCAGGCTGCGGGCATACATGGCGGGATCGGGGATTTCGGCAAGGTGCTGGCGCAGGGCGCGATCATAGGCGCGCTGCTGGTGGCCCCAGTCTACGATGCGTGGATCAAGGATCGGTTCGTGGATCATGCGCCGATCTCGCGCATCAGCACATCCCAGCGATACCAGCCCCAAGAACAGCCGCCTTCGTCGTCAATTTCCGGCCAAGCGGACTCGCCTTCATCGTCACATTCTTCGCATTGGCACCACTGAATACGTTCTTCGCGGGGCCGACACAGGTTGTTCCCAGAATAGCCGCATCGGGCGCGACCGCACTCTTCCTCAATTTCGGCGAGGATATCGTATATGTTCTCGGCAACATCGTCGTTTTCTTCCCACGCGCTGTCCACGCGAACGACATGGTAATTCGGGCGCTGGTTGATCGTGGAGATGCAGAGCAGGCGCATCCCGTCGCCAAATGAGCATTCGCAGACATAGGGCGTCAGCATCCCGCTATCGCCATGCGTCCAAAGCGTGCCGAGGAATGGCTGCTCGATCACGTCTTTCAGCATCTGCAGGTTGAGCAGATCACCAATCACCATATCGCGTGCCGCAATGGCAGGCACCACGTTATGCCGCCAATGCTCTTGCGGGTTTTGCCATCGCCCGTCCACGTTAAGCTTGATGCTTTCAGGCCTGCTGCCATCGGCCACCACGGTTGCGTAAGTCCGTTCGCCGTGAAGCTGCAGGACAACGCGCTGGCTATGATGAAAGTCGTTTACATCAGTCATGCGGCCTGATCCTTCGCCGCTTCACCCAACTTGCCGACTTGATTCCCCCAGCTGGACCAGCCTTCGCGGGTGGAGCGGGCGAAGAGTTCCACGCGGGGGTGATATCCGTACAGCTTTTCAAGATCACCATAGACGCGATCGGGTTTGCGGCTGTGTTCGCGGCGGGGTTCGACGATCAGCTGGGCCACGCTGTGATCGAGCACGCGCAGGCCCTTGCCGCGTTTGAACAGCAGGCAGGTTTCGGCCTGCTTGCGCGTGTGCTTGCCCATGCCTAGCGGGGCGGGCGGGACATCATCGGTGAACATATCGACCTGGTTGGGCTTGAGCTGGCGCTGCTTTGCCCAGACGAACAGATCGGTGACGTAGGTGAAGCCCCACGCGCAGCCAAGATCCAGCGCCTGATCCAGATGGCTGCCGATGACCCACATGGCCAGATGCGCGTTCTTCGCCGCGATCGAGGCGACGGGCATGGCCTTCAGATCGGCGGCGGACATGGTGGCGTAGTGATCGGCCTGCCGTTTTGATGTGGGCGTGCGGTGCGCGCCGTTCCACGACACGGTCTGCCAGGGTGGATCGGCGTAGATCAGGGCGAAGGGGCCGGGTGGCAGGGGGTTGGTCAAGGTTCAAGACCCAGTGTCTTGGCGACAGCCATTTGCTCCGCTTCTTGGATCAACCGTTCGATGAGACGCACTGCATCCCAGCTCTTCACTGTGCCTTCCCAGTCTATGCATTCAGCCAGACGTTCAGGGGTGACAATGATCGGGGCACACTTTGCGCAGATGATCGACCTGTGCCGCTTTTCACGCTCATATGGCGGGCCGCTGTAAAAATCGGGGCCATACAGAATCGGCACGCTGCTCATCGCCATTTCCTTGCAAGGCCGAGGGTGATCAGGTGTTGCCCGGCGTCGCGGCCGTTCACGGTGACGCGGGCGAGGGTGCGGCCATAGGTGTCCTTGCCCTGGCGCTGGATGATGACGCGCCCGCCCGCCAGAAACGCGCGCAGGGCATCGCGGGCGGCGATGGCCTTGGCCGGATCGCACCATGCAGGGTTGCGGCTGCGCGCGAGGCGGCGCTGCGATGAAGGGCTGCACCGGCTCGATCCGCGCAGCTCGGGCGCATCGATGTTCAACAGCCGGATGCGTTCGGTGCCGCAGCGGATGGAGTCACCATCGTGGACGGTGGGGGTGACGCACATCGCGGCGGCGAGGGTTAGGGCGGTGATCATGGCTTTGGACCTTCCAGCAAGCGCGGCGTGACCGGGTGGCCCAGCGCGTCCAGTGCCTTGGCATAGTGGTCTGCCCTTGCCTGTTCGGCTCCGGCTTCGGTGGCCAGAGTATCTGCCTGCTGCCGCAATGCCAGCGCGCGCGTTTCGGACAGTTTCCAGCGGCGATAGAGCACGTGTTCAGGGGTGTCCGCATTGTGCGGGTTGGCGCGTTGGCGGGCCATCAGCGTTGCTCCGAAGAAGCTGGACCCCGGATCAAGTCCGGGGTGACGGGGGTTGTGGGGCGGTGTGCAATCGCGAGGGGGCTGTCTGGATGGCGGGCGATGTAGGCGGCGCGCATCGAGTCCAGCATGATCTGGAAGCCGCGTTCTTCGACTATGCGATCAGACATGCCGGAGACCGATGCAGCGGCGACCCGACGCAGCCAGGGCTTGGCGTTGTAGGCCATCAGTTGCTCCGCTCTGCTGTGCAGGTTGGCGGCGGGCCTGCGTGGAAGGTGACGATCCAGTTGCCTTCCACGCGGCCGACGGCGATGTATTCTTCGCCGTCGGAGATCTCGTCGCTATCGCCCAGCAGCTCTGCCAGTTCCGCGCAAAAGTCTTGGTGGCGCGTCTCGCTTTCGCCGATGTAGATGATGTTGTCGGCATCCCAGCCCGCGCCCGGACCAAAGCGAACAGCGAAGAAGGTTTCTTCCGGGTGGATGGGCCGGGAGAGAGTCCAGCGGCCATCGTTCTTGCGTGCTATGATGTCTTCGGACCAGAGTATGGCGGACGATTTGTAGGCTGAACCGTCGATCGGGAATTCGGCATCGCCTTGCCAATAGCCGTCATCCAGATCTGGCTCTGCCAGCCATTGTGCCCAGCCTTCGAGCGTGGGTTCGCAGGGCACGGTTTCGTCGCTGAAGTCGTTCAGGAAGAAGCTGCGGGTTCCGGGTGTTGTGCTGGTCATCGGTCAGGCCTCTGCGTCTTCGGGTTCTTCGATCGGTTTGACGTGATCGGGGAATTCTTCGGCGAGTTTGGCGATGCGTTCCGCTTCGGCGCGTTCGGCTTCGGCGGCTTCTTCGTCTATCAGGCGGGTGGCTTCTTCGCGGTGGGCCTCGATGTCGGCCACTGGCACGCGGATCTGGATGGCGACGAGCATGAAGTTTTCGTCGTCGGGATCTTCTTCGACCATGCGGGGCTGGTACTTCGGCCAGAAGGTATGGCCGTCCAGTTCGGTCCCTTTGAGCAGGCCGCCAGTCAGCTGCGGAACGGCGAGGCGTGCGGCGCGCAGACCGATGTGATAGTTGCGGGCGCTTTCGCGGCGTTCGGCTTCCCAGTCGTGCTGTGGCGCAGGCTCTGCCGGGGTGGCAGGCGCGAAGAAGGCTTCGATGCTGATCCCGTCACCGTCCATGCCATAGATGGCGATGCACTTCTTGCGCTTCGTTTTCGATACCTGATCGGCGCTGTGATAGGTGAGTGAGAAGCCTTCGGGCTTTTTCACCGTGTAGGCGCTGTTCAGGGTGAACCGGCCTTCCTTCCAGCCATCAGCCTTGGCCATGTTCTGCGCGAGTTCGCTGCCCTTTTCATTGGCCAGCTTTTCCAGCAGGGCCACATCGAGCACGCGCTGTTCGCCTTCGCTGCCCATGAACATCTCGGTTTCGATGCGGCCACCGGCAGCGCGGTAGGCAATCTGGCCGACGAATTCCATGCGGTGATCGTCAAGCGAGCAAGTGACGCCGCGCAGGCGATTGCGGATGTCCTTGGCGGTCAGGGTGTAGGGCGTCTTCTTCACCGCGTTGAACACGGTGCGCTGCACTTCGTGGTCTGACGTGCCGGCATAGGCCTTGGCAATGTCGAGCGTGATGGCATTGGCGCGCAGCGCGTCCAGCACTTCGGGGCAGAGCGTGGCCAGGCGCAGGCGGCCTTCGACGTGGCGGACGGTGGCGCCGAAGCGTCTGGCGGTGTAGGCCACGGCGGCGCTTTCGCTTTCGCTGTGCTTTGGCGACATGCGCTGATCGACGATGGCCTTGAAGGCGGCGAATTCGTCGGCCGGGTTCATGGCGACCTTGTGCAGGTTTTCCGACAGGCTGGTTTCGCTGGCCTGGTCACGCTCTTCGACCATTACCGGGACGGGGTGATCTTCGGGCAGGCGTCCGTCTGCGGCCAGCAGCTGCATGGCCTGATAGCGACGGCCACCGGCGATGACTTCGAACTTGTCGGCCCAGCGGTTTTTGCCTTCAGCTTCGTCCACATTGCTGGTGGTCCAGTGGGCAGGGACGACGACGAGGTTCTGCTTCAGACCGCGCGCGGCGATGTCTTCGGCCAAGGCCGCGATATCGGCATCGCGTTCGGTGTGGCGCACGTTCAGATCGGACAGCAGCAGCTTGTTCAGGGGTAGGGTGGTGATGGACATGGTGGGAGTCCTTGGCAGAAGGAAGAAAGCCCAGGCCCGGATCAAGTCCGGGCTGACGGAAAGGGGAATCAGGTGTGGGGGCGGGCGTGGCAGAAGCGGTCTGCGCAGGCGCTGGCCTTTTCGCGGCTGACCCGTTGATCGCACTGGCCGCACCAGCCTTTGCCGGTGGTGTCGAAGGCGAAGGCTTCCCGTTTGCCGGGAGGAGTCTTTGCCGTCGACCTTCGGTCGAGAGGCACGGCTCCGCTAATGCCGCCTTGCGGCGTCATGCCGGGAGCCTTGGCTGGTGCAGGTGATGCAAGTTTTGGCAATGGAGCCAGCGCACTGGGCGGGAACAGGCTGGCGTCTATGCGCGTAACCGGCGCTAAGGTTACAGGCCGGGCCGCGGGTGGTTCTTCGCCCTTGGCTGCCAGCAGCATGGTGGCGGCGATGGCGGCGTGGCGGGTCAGGGCCGGGTGACTGGCGCGGTAGATCAGGCCACGGCTTAGCCACAGATCGGGATCGACTTCGCCGATGGCGGTGATCAGATCGGCCAGAGGCACCGGATCATTGGGCAGATCATCGAACAGGCTGACCAGCGAATGGAGCAAGGTGGACGATTGGCGCACGGCAGTTTCTGGATAGGCAGCGCGCAGAGTGTTCAGGGCGAAGCTGACATGCGCAGCGCCTTTCGTGGCATAGATAGTGACCAGCGCGGGGGCGCATTCCAGATCCCCGGGTTTCCAGATGCCGGTATTCTTGGTGCGGGCAAGCCGCCAGCCCGAATGCTCGATCAGATCCAGTACGGCCTTGGCCTGCTCATCGCCAGCGGCCAGCATGCCGTGGAAAACCTGTGGTTGGGACAGCTTCTGCCGCCGTGTGTTCAGATCGACAAAGGTCTTTGCCTCGCCCTTCAGATCGAGCGATGACAGGATCGAGCATGGCAAATACGGAATGTCTCCGCGCGCCACGGCCCCGGCATGGCGGTGCTGGCCATCCAAGATCAGCAGTGCGCCATCATCGCGGCGCGAAACAACCAGGGGCTGACACAGCGCCCAGTTCCATTCCTTCACCATGCCCGCGATGATGCGCCGCGATTGCGCACTGTCGGTTGCGCGCTGGTACGTGGCATCGACCGCAAGCCGACCGACCGGCACGTTTTCAAGGCTCGACGGCGCGCCGATCTGGGGGCCTATTTGTATTTTGGGGGTGGCGGGAGCGGTCATTGATCGACTCCGGTTGTGGCTGGAAAGAATGCCCGCCACATCGCGCCCAGCAGGAAACCGATGTTCAGGCCGATCAGCAGCATGGTTGCCCCGACGACGATCAGGGCTGTGGTGGAATGGCCAATGATGGAAGTGGGCGTCATGGCGGTTGCTTTCAGAAGAACGCGGTGCGGATGAACAGGGCCGCGCCCAGCGCCAGTGCCGCGAGGGGCAGGGCGAACTGTCGGAACAGTTGCGCGCGCGATGGCGGCGGTGGGGGCGCGGGATGGATCATGGGGTTAGCACCAGCGCGACAAGGCCGAGCAGCCATGCGCCGCCGACGATGGCTGCGGGAACGCAGACCAGCAGGAATGGCAGTTCCTGCGCGTGGCGTGCCATGTCGCGGCGAAGCAGATCGGTGATGTCTTCATCATCGTGCGAAAAGGGTGCGGGGAAGGAGGGCCGTGGCGTTGTTTGTGATTGGGTTCGCGCGCGCATCAGGCGGCATCTTTCTGAAGCACTGCAGCTTGATAGGCGGGCACGTGGTGGCCGTTGATATCGTATGCCAAGTGCAGGCAGATGCGTTGCAGGGCGGCGGCGGCGCTGGTGAGCGCGGCGTCGTCTGCTGCGGCGAGATAGCGGTTGAATGCATCGTCACGCGCGGCGGCGAGGATGGGCACCCAGTGTTCACGCGGGCAGACGTCTTCAGCGACGATCCAGCGTGCCTCGCGTTCTTGTTGGTCGACCGGGCTAATGTCGCCTTCGGCTCCATGCCGCCGGTCTCCGGGCGACTTGACCACGGCGCGGCGATCTTCGAGCAGCTGCGCGAGTTCGGCCAGATCGGCACCGCACAGGCAGGCGATGGCCAGCCAAGGGCGCAAGTGGCGCGTGGCCTCGGCAATCGACATGCCGCGGTTGCGCACGATCTGCTGGCCGCGCTGCTGGCGCTTGCGGTATTCCGCTGCGGCGATGGTGGCGATGGTGGTGATGGGGAGCTGGGTGACGGCCGCGGTCATGCTTCCGTGCCTTCGGGTTCGGTGGATTTTACGACGTCAGAAATCTCACCGGCTTGCAGTTCGATCAGGCGACCGTCGGGCAGCAGCCTCCGCAGATTACGCACGCGATCGCCGTGGCCATCCTTGCGGCCGGGCATCAGCGGAAGGGATTGGATGTAGAGATTTCCGTCCTCTTCATCGAAGCCGATGACGGCAAGGTTCTGCTCTGCATCATCGCCTTCGTGGCGGGCGCAGAGCAGCACTTGCGAGCCGCTGAAATCCAGCCAGAGATCGAGTTTTGCCGGGCCAGCCTTGGCGGCGATGGGATCGCGAAACATGAAGGGGCGGTTCATCACGCTGCCCTCCGCTTTTTGCGAGGGCGCTTGCCGATGGCGGCTTCTTGCGTGGCGAAGATCGTGCCGGGTTCGGCGCGGTAGGTATCGCTGGCGCTGCGGGTGGCAGGGTGGCGCTGGTGGGCCACGAGGTGGCTGCCATCGGCGTTGGTCTGGATGATGCGGACCTGTTCCCCGTGGGGCGCGACATAGGCCGTGCTGCCGGGGTGGGGGAATTCTGATGGTTGCTTGAGCATGGATGCCTCCTGAACTGGCGTCCATGATAAGTGATGGATTTATCCACCGTCAAGTGGGAATTGTGGATTTATCCATCATGGGTGTTCGGGCGCGTGGAATTGGGCAATATTGCGCCATGGCAAAGCAGCAGGATGAGTCCGCTAAGCGCGGCGGGTGTGGCAAAGTGGCCGGGATCGCGGTGATCGTTCTGGCCGGGGTGTGGGTGCTGGGCGGCATTGCGCAGCGGTTCGACGATGCCGAGACGGCGGGCAAGCTGGCATCCGAACCGGCGGTGCAGGCGACTGTTGCTGAAATCCTGACCGCCTATTCCGCAAACGAACTGGCGGCCAAGGATCGCTTTGACGGCAAGGTGCTGGAAGTGCGCGGCAAAGCCGGAATGATCATCGAAGGATTCGGGGGTAAGCCGATCATTGCCCTAGAATCAGCCGATGGCAGCGGTACGATCAACGCTGGTCTGCTGCCGGACGAACGATCGCGTGCATCGGCGTTGACCAAGGGTCAGGATGTGACGGTGCGCTGTGCGCGCATCACCGCATCGCTGACCGATCCGACATTGTTGGACTGCCGCCTGCCGGTAGCGGCAAATCAGTTCATGTAGATTTCGTTCGGCCCAAGGATCTTGTGCATGCGGGTGACGCGCTGGCGCTCTACCCGGAAGATGATCGGTGGGTTGTACTGTTCCAGTTCCACGTAGCTGGACGTGGTACGGACAAGGCGTTTCACCAGGACGTGAACCACATCATCGCCGTTGCCATCGTTCAGCTGGACCACCACGAAATCGCCATTGCGCGGGGGCGGGGTGGGGGTGACCAGCCCGATCTCGCCCTGAAAGAAGCGGTTTTCCATGCTGCTGCCGTGGAAGTAGATGGCATAGGCATCGGTGGCAAAACGCAAGGCGGCGGGGCGTTCGATCATGCCGACGGTGGTGGTGGGATCGAACAGGGTCTGTTCAATCCGGGTGCAGTGCCCGTCCTGTTCGATTTCCAGATCATCGCAATATCCGGTGCCGTAGATCGGCAGGCGTTCATCCGGCGCACCACGCCAATCGCGCCGGGCATCAAGGAAGCCCACTTCGCTTTTGGGCTGTTCCGGCGTTTGCACGCGCCCGAACAGCCAATCGGTGGTGGTTTCCAGAATTGTCGCCAGAGCGCGGGCGCGCGCCTCTGACGGAACGCCTGTCTTGTCGGGATCGAGCAGATCTCGCACGTATCCCTGATTGGCTCCGATGGCTAGGCTGGCCTTGCGTGGGCTGATGCCGAGAAGGTCGAGACGTTCACGCAGGCGCGCGCGAAACACGTTCGGATCATGGGGTGGCGTGCCTGAAAGCATGCATGGATTTACCCGCAAATCACCCATCGGGGGAATTGTGGAAATACCCACTTGACCAATCATGGATAAATCCATCATATCCAGCGCCTATGGAAAAGGTCATCGAACCCGCGCCGCTGGTTGAGCGGTTGAAAACAGCGGCCCAGCTTTGGGTCGATCAACATCAGGCATCGCTGGCGCGGCTTGGCCGCAGCGTGATGAACGATGGGGGTTTCTTCAGCCGAATCGAAACCAATCCGGTGACCACCACGGCCACGCTGGAACGGTTCGCCCGCTTCCTTGGCGATGCTGGCAACTGGCCTGATGGGGCGGTGCCGGATGATGTGCGGGCGTTTGTTCATGTGACGGGTGTTTCCACCGAACCGGAAGGAAACTCTACCGGACAAATCAACGGCTTGTCCGGTGAGCTGGATCAGGGGGCGGCGCAGGAAGAACAAGCCCAGCCCCGTGTCGAGCACGGGGCGACGGTTTTGGGGAGCGCGGCGTGATGGGTGGCAAGGGACGCATCAAGCGCGCGGTGCGGCATGCGGTGCATCTGTGTGGCGGGGTGGATGGTGCGGCGGCGACGGCGGAGCGGGGCCGGTCTGTGGCGGGGGATTGGAACAATCTGAACCATGCCGCCTTTCCGCCCGCCGATTGTGCGCTGGCGCTGGATGAAATTGCCGTTGCTGCGGGGCAGCTGCCGCCGATCACCAGCGCACTGGCGCGTGAGCTGGGCGGGGTGTTTGTGCCCAACATCGATGTGCTGGCCGATGAAGGCAGCATCGCTGGCATGGTGATGGGGCTTTCCAAGGAACTGGGCGACGTGGCCGGATCGATCAGCGCCGCGCTGGCCGATGGCAAGGTCTCGCCTTTGGAAGCTGATGCCGCGCTGGGCGAACTGCACGACATGACGCGCAAAGCGGCGCAGCTTTGTGCGGCGCTGGAAAGCATTCGGGGGGATTCATGACCGCCAGCACGCTGTACAAATCGGCGCACGAATTTGAGGCGTGGTTTGCCGATGCGCGGCCCAATGCCAAGTGGACTTATGCCATTGGGCCGACGCTCGATCCGCGCGAGCCGGTGGTGCAGCGCGTCAACGCGTTGATCGCCAGTGCCGAGCTGACGGCGCACAATGTGCGCGCGGGCGATGGCGGGCTGTTGCGCGTGGTGAAGCGGTTGCGGCCGGTGACGCTTGATCCGCATGGGATGGACGGCGGCGAGCGGGCGCGGCGCATTTCGATCAGCGACGAATTCCGCGAGACGCCCGAGGGGCGCATCTATCTGATGCTGGTGCGTGCGGCGAACATGGGTGCGCCGTGCCCGAGCAATGCCGACCTTGCCGCCTTTGCCGGGCTGAAGGACGCCGACCAGGCGCGGTATCTGCTGCGCGACAAGCTGATCGCGCCGGGGCTGATCGCGATGGAATACGAAGGCGCGGGCAATGTGCGGCGGCGCGTGAAGATCATGGAAACCGGGCGGCGGAGCGCTGCTTTTGAGGAGATGGCGCGATGAGTGGTGAAGGCATTCTGCCGAACAATGGCGGCATTACGCTGGTGCTGACCGCGCCTGTGGTCGGGATCAGTGCCGGTGTGGGGCTGGTGCTGCACTTCCTGCGCGAACGTGCGGCGGTGGCGCGGCGGTTGGCCGACAAGGACAAGGGCAATCCCGATCCGATCCTGTGTGACCGTGCGCGCCAGCTGGAAGTGATGATCGCCGATATCGAGGGCGGGTTGCATATGCCGGAGATGTTTGTGGCGCAGGCGCGTGCTGCAGTTGTGATGGAAGAGATCGAAGATCTGCAGGCGATGCTGCACGGTGCGGGGCATCCTGGGCCACTAGTGTTTGGCAGTGAAGAAGAAGTCGAGCCCGGGGCGACGGATGTTGATTGGCTGGATTCCCGCCTTCGCGGGAATGACGAAGTGGGGGTTTCGGCATGACGCGCGCGGTGGCCAACGCGGTGGATAAGTCCGTCGATGCGCGCAAGCCTGCGTTTCGGATTGCGGCCAAGGCTTTGGCGAAGGCGCTGGGCGATGTGGTGGAAGTTACGCCGCCGGGGGGGAAGTATACGATTCCCATCCTGAACACGGTGCGGATCGAGGTGGCGGACGGTGGGTTGACGCTGACCGGGTGTGATCTGGACCAGTGGATGATCCGCACGCTTGCCACCAGTGACCGCGAACCGAATTCTGCCGAGTGGGTGGCATCGATCCGGCCTTTTGCCACGTGCGTGCCGGCGCGGGCTTTGCTGGCCATCGTCAAGCAGATCGATGGTGATGCGATGGTGGAAGTGACCGGGCCGGTAGGTGATGAGACTCGCGTAACGATCAAGGCGGGGCGCAGCCGGTTTCGGGTGGCGTGTTTGCCGGTGACCGACTTCCCGATGCCGGTTGCGCCGGAGATGGGGTGCAGCTTCAGCATTGCCGCCACGGCGCTGGCCGATGTGTTTGCGGCGGTGGAGCATGCGATTTCCAGCGAAGAGACGCGGTATTATCTGAACGGAATCTACATGCATCCTGAAGCGCTCGACCAGCGCTTTGCGGCGACCGATGGGCACAAGCTGGCGCGACTGGCGCATGATGCGCCCGATGGGGCGGCTTCGTTTCCGGCGGTGATCGTGGGGCGGCAGACGGTGGCTGTGCTGGACAAGCTGCTGGTGGCAGCGGTGAAGGCGCAGGAGGCCGACAGCCCGGCGATGGTCGAGGTTGACGCTCCGGCCAAGGGCAATGTGATCTATTGGCAGATGCCCGCAGCCGATGGCGGCGAAGTGACGCTGATCGCCAAGACGATTGACGGCACCTTTCCCGATTACACGCGGGTGATCCCCAGCGCGCCGCCCAACGTGCTGACGATTGACCGGGAGGCGTTGAGCGCGGCGATCAAGCGCGTGGCGACGGTCTGTTCGGACAAGACGCGGGCGGTGAAGCTGGTGCTGGATGGCGACAAGGCCACGGTTTCCACCACTTCGATCGAGATCGGCGATGCCATGGAAGAGCTGCCCTGCATGTACATGGGCGATGCCATCGAGATCGGGTTCAACGGCGATTACTGGCGCGCGTGCCTGGGCGCGGTGGCCACGGACAAGGTGGTGATGAAGTTCACCGATGAAGGTGGGCCTTGCCGGATCGAGGCCGAAGGCGGCGAGTCCGCGCTTGTCCAAGTTCTGATGCCGTTGCGGGTTTGATTGGCGGGAGCCTGACATGAGCGTTCAAACTGACATTGGCCCGGCGCGTGGTGGCGTGCCGCGGTGGAAGGCCTATGCCCAGGCGCGCGAGATTGCGGCGCTGGCGCAAGTGGCGCTGGAATGCAGCGCGGATACGCCGCGGGCCGATGTGGCGCGGGCGATGGCGCAGTTTGACCGGATTCGTGCGATTCTTGGCACTTCCAACGTAAACGCCACGCAGGCGGCGGATTGAGCGGTGCAGGGCGATCATTCAGGGCCGAGCCGGATTGACCGGGTGAAGCGCGCGCTATCAATTGACGATGCGGTGACGCGCGCCGGGGTGAAGATGAGCGGCAGTGCCAGTTCCACGCGGCGGCGGGCGAAGTGCCCATTTCACAGCGGCAATTCGGCCAGCTTTTCGATCATGACCGGGGGCACCAGCCCTGAAAACGGATTCGGGCATTGCTTTGGCTGTGGATGGCACGGCGATGTGGTGGCGTTTGTGCGCGATCACATGGGAATGAGCTTTCCCGATGCGCTGGCCGAGTGCGAGCGCATGGCGGGCCTTTCTGCCGATGGGGCCAAAGGTGAAGCGCGTGGGCCGATCCTGTGTGACCGTGCGCCATCAGCCAGGCCGGAGCGCGAGCTGGTGAGCGTGGTGGACATGGCGCGTTGGATCTGGGCGCAGGCACGGCCAAACCCGGAAGCGGCGCGGCGGTACTTCATCGGGCGGGGTGTGCCTGCCAGTGTATTGCACCACACGCGGCTGACGGCATTCAGGCTGCTGCCCGATTGCCCGATATCGCAATGGGAAGTGGGCAAGGATCCGCGCAAGGGCCTGATCGCGCCAGCGCTGATCGGCATGGTGACGCGGCCTGAACTGGCCGAAGGCCTGCTGACGTTCAAGCCGGTGGCGCTGCACGTGACGTTCATGAACCCCGATGGCACCGGCACCATGCTGCGCCGCAAGCCGTGGGCCAAGCCTGACGATCCCGACCCGATGCTGGCCAAGCGCAAGATGTTGGGGCCGGTGAAGGGTGGTTGCGTGCTGCTGGGCCAATATCGGCCCGATGCGGCGCTGTTTGTGGGTGAAGGCAACGAAACGGTGCTGTGCGGCATGGCGTTGGCCGGGGCTGATGGTGACGCGGTGGGCATTGCCACGCTTAGCCTGGACAACCTGCAGGGCGGCGTGCGGTATCGCGGGAACCGCATCTGGCCGCTGTTTGCCATCGAGCCGGACGCGGAAAAGCCTGCCTTTGCCATTCCGGGGCATACCGGCGCGGTGACGGGGTTGATCGACAGCGACATGGCCCCGCTGAAAGGCATGCGTGACCAGCGCAGCGGGCGGTTCCTTGGCGAAGCGGTGATCGAGCGCAAGGGTGCGCCGATCATCAACCGGGCGATCACCGGGGCAGAGCGTGCGCGGATCTGCGCGGAACTGTTCGTCAAGCGGTGGCGCGGGGCAGGGGTGCATCAGGTGCATGCCATGCGCGCACCGCTGGGCATGGATTTCAACGATGCGGCGAAGGCGGAAAGACGATGAACGACGATCGGCGGCTGAAGGGACTTGTCGAGCGGGTCGAGATGATCGACGCGGAAGTCGCCAACCTGCAAGGCGAGCGGCGTGAGGTGATGGCCGAGGTCAAGGCGGTTGGGTACAACTTGGCGACCTTTCGGCAGGTGATCGCGCGGCGCAAGATGACGCCGTCCGAGCGGGGCGAGGCCGATGCGCTGCTGGAAGCCTATGAGGCGGCTTTAGGTGGCGAGGCACCAGCGGTGCCGCTGCGCATCGATGCGATGGCGCTGGCGACCAACCTGCTGGCAGCAGAGCTGGACGGGCTGGCCGATGTCGATCGCGCGCAGCTGCTGGTCGAGCATGTGGTTGCCCTTTTGGACCTGCGCGACGAAGTGGCCCAACTGCGCGAGGCGGAAAAGGCGCGGCGCAAGCTGGCGGCCGATCAGGGATTTCAGGTCAAGCAACTGGCGCTGACCGTGCGCTGGTACGAGCAGTGCGCCAAGCACGGCGTGGCCTTGATGCGTGGTGGTGAGGAAGTGTTTCGCGCCTATCGCGGAACGGTGGACGAGGCCGGTGGTCCGGCGCGGATTGCCGATGCGCCTACCGCGGATGAGAAGTTGGCGGCGCTATTCGCCAAGCCGCCCAAGCCTGCGACCACAAAACAGAAACAGGTGGGCGATGCCATCGCCTTTGCCCAGATCGCGCGCATGAACAGGGGTATCCGGTGACCGATTCAATGATCCCTGTAACGGTGGATGATCCGCTGCAGATGGCGTGGTTTGAAACCAACGATTACGGCAATGCGCGGCGTCTGGAAGTGCTGGCCAAGGGCCTGCTGAAATGGGTGGACGACAGCTTCTGGATTGCCTTTGACGGCAGGCGCTGGTGCGAGCGCGAGGGCGAATACCGCGCGCACCAGATGGCGTTTGATGTGGCGGCGCACATTCATGAAGAAGTGGCCGCGCTGGGCGCGCTGATCGGTGATCCGAAGCGGCCCGATGGTGAGGCCCTGATCGAGCGGTTTGGCGACTGGTGTACGCCGGAGCGGGCGCTGGACCGGCTACAGGCGCTGTCCAAACATGCCACCAAAAGCGGTAATGCCAACCAGACCGAAAACATGCTGAAGCAAGCCAAGAGCCTGCCCGACATGCGCGCCTGGAGCGAGCAGTTTGACACCGACATGCTGGCCTACAACGTGCAGAACGGCACGATCCGGTTTGGCCGGGTGGCCGATTGCAAAGGCGCGGGAAAGCTGATTGCGCAGGCTGCGGGCAAGGATGGGCGCGCGTGGGGCGCGTGGTTCCGCGAAGGGCACGATCCCGCCGACATGATGCGCCAGATGAGCAACTGGATATTCGACCCCAAAGCCACGTGCCCGATGTGGACGCAGCGGCTTGAGCTGGTGCAGCCCTATGACGAAGTGCGTGCGATGTTTCCGCGCATGTACGGCCAGACGCTTACCGCGCTGACCGATTGCGAAGAGTTTTATGTCCACAAGGGCCGGGGTGGCGACGGCAAGACCAAGACGCACGAAATCATCGCGCATGGTCATGGCGATTACTACCGCGATACTTCGATCAAGACATTCCTGCAGGCGAGCATGCAGAAGGCCGGTTCTGAACACCGCAGCGATCTGGTGCGGCTTGCCGGTGATATCCGCATGGTGGTGGCCCCGGAGCCGCCGCCGCGATCAACGTGGGATGGCGAGACGATCAAGCAGGTGACAGGCGGTGGCACGGTGACCGCGCGCGGCGTGGGGGCCAAGACTGAAATCACGTACAAGCCGCGCTGGAAGCTGTTTGTGGAAGTGAACCCGACGCCATCGATGCCCGGTGACGACAAGGGATTTCGCCGCCGCTTTCGCCTGGTGCATTGGCCGGTCGATCTGGACAAGATCCCGGGCGGTTTTGAAAGCCCGGCCGCGCTGCGGGAACGGCTGTGGAGCGAGGCCAGCGGCATTCTGAACTGGATGATCGCGGGCTGCCTTGACTGGTTGGGTGACAGGCGTGTGCCGGTGCCGGAGCGCGAGGCCGAGGCGCTGGCCGATTTCTGGTCCACCGGCAACCCGCTGGGCGAGTGGATGGACGAACGGTGCGACCTGACCGACCGGGAAGCAACCACGCCATCCAAGGCGCTGTTCGAAGACTTCAAGGCGTGGATGGAGCGCAATGAGGTGGAAGAGGACGCCATCAAGAAGTGGAATTCCACCCGCTTTGGCCGTGAGCTGGGGCAGCGGCAGATCATCGGCAAGAAGGATGGCCGTGGTAACAAGGTGCGCGTGGGCGTGCGTCTGCGGCCTGCGGGCGATCTGCTGGGTATGGAAACGGGGGTGCAGGCCGATAGGCCCAGCCAAGGGTCGGCGGAGCCGACCGGCGATTTTGGCGCAGGATCAGACCCTTTCGCTGGTGGCCCTGATCGGTTTGGGCCGCGTTGAGGGTGGTGCTGATGACCTGCAAGGGACCACAAGATGTAGTGACGGATGGTTACGGACGGTTGGGCCTAACTGTCCGTCATTTGGGGGTGGCGCGGGCTGTCCGGTGTGTTTGCGATGGCGCTTCGGGATGGCTGGGCAGGAGCCGAACGGGCGATACGGACGGTTTTGACGGCGGGTTTACGGTGGGTTTTTGGGCAACTGTCCGTGAGTGCGACTCGGCGGAAATGCTAAGGCAAAAGGTCACTGACGGATAGTTACGGACAGTTGGGGACTTCAGTTTGCCCTATACCTGCGCGCCCCTGCATACCCGTGGACCGCAAACCATCCGTACCATCCGTAACCGTCCTTCACCAACATCTTGTATTTCAAAATTGGAGTTAAGAGCATGGCAAGGCGAGACCCGGTGATCGAAGCGACGGAAGATATGCTGCTGGAAGCGTGGGAGCTGCTGATGCGGTCGCCCGACCAGGAAAAGGGATGGCTGGGCAGCGGGACGCGATCATGGTGGCCGCAGATCATCAGGGACAAGATCATGGACTATGCCGACGAGGATGCGCGGCCTCGGCTGCAGATGGGCCTGAAGCAGGTGCGGTTGCGTGACCGGGTGTTCGTGGACGTGGGCTGCCTTGCCGAACAGATCGCGCCTGCTGACCGTGCGCTGGTGGCCGTGGTGCTGACCATGAAGACGTGGCGCGATGTCGGCGGCTTTCGCTGGGAGCGCGTGTGGGAGGCGCTGGGCGGGCGCGAATCGGGTGCGACAACCGATGGGCTGCGGGTGCGCTATGAACGCACTCTGCGCAGGCTTGGGGCGATTGAGGCGGCGCTGATCGGGGTGGTGTGAGCGGTGTTGGGCGGCAATTCTCTGCATGCGGTTTTCGGTGCGACTCGCGCAAAAGATACCCCGGACTGCGTCAAGACCCGGAATGATTCCGGGGTCAAAATAAAGGGTGTTCGTCTCCGGGGTATAATGGGGGTAGGAATCGATACAGTCGGCGAGGCGTGTGGCTGGGGCTGGGATGCCTCGCTGCGGTTCGGCGGCGTTCTCTCATTCAGAACGGAACCTTGGTTTGGTGGTGCTGATGCGGCGGCCAGCGCGGATTGCTGCGCGGCCTCCTCGCGTTGCGGCGCGGGCCAAGAAGGTGCTGCCGATCTACCAGTCGCCCGAGTGGAAGGCGCTGGTGCGTCAGGTCATCAAGGCGCGGGGGCGCAAGTGCGAAGACTGCGGGACAGGGGTAGGCAGGATCTATGCCGACCACGTGCGCGAGCTGAAGGATGGCGGCGCGGCGCTCGATCCGATGAACGTCAGGTTGCGGTGCGCTACGTGCCACGGGATCAAGACCGAGGCCGTGCGGCGCGAAAGGGTTGGGCTCGAGCATAGAGGGGGGGTGGTCAAAAGTTCAGAGGGCGAGGGCCGGTAGGACCACAGCCCCTCTCATTTGGAGATTTTTTTCTTGTGACGGGGATTTCTGATGACGTTCCGGGGTTGTTTGGCTGGGTGCCAGCGCCTCCGCGTGGTCAGGGACGCCCGGCCTATGCCTGGTCTGCTGAAAAATCCAATAAACTCATGGTGTTATTCGCAGCCGGATATAAGCAGAAGGATGCGGCGGGGGTTCTGGGGTGTGACGTGAAGACGTTGCGAAAAGTATTTCCCCAAGAGTGTCGCCATCAGGTGCAGGCCGAACTGATCGTGCGATCGGGGCTGATGGCCAAGCTGGCCGACCTCGCCTCGGCGGGCAGCGTCTCTGCCATCCGCCAGTTCGACAAGATGCTGGCGGCGGAGCGGGTCAAGGCGACTGCCGGGACCATTGCCGACCGTGGGCGCACGCCGCCCAAGTCGGCCGCGCTGGGCAAGAAGGATGCGAAGCGGGCGGCGGCGAAGTTGCTGGAAGGACGGTTCCGCACGCGGACGCCTCCACCGGCCTTGATGAACTGATCGAGCGAACACATGAAATGGTCGACCGCCTGCCCTGACTGGCGGGAGCGGATCGTTGCGCGTGAAAGCCTGGTGCCGTTTGAGCCGCTGTTTCCAGACATGGCCGCCGAGGCACTGGGGGTTTTCAAGTCGCTGCAGATGACCGACCTGCCGATGAAGCGGGACGGGACCTGGCCGCGCCTTGGTGAAGTTTGCGAGCCGTTCGTGTTCGATCTGGTTTCCGCGATGTTCGGTTCGCAGGATCCTTTGACGGGCGAAAGCCTGATCAAGGAAGCGATGCTGCTGATCAGCAAGAAGAACGGAAAGTCGCTCATTGCGGCGGGCATCATGCTGACCGCGCTGACACTGAACTGGCGGCACGGTGCCGAGCTGCTCGTGCTGGCGCCGACGATCGAAGTGGCGAACAATTGCTTTGGCCCGGCCGCTAAGATGGTGCGGGCAGATCCTGAATTGAGCACCGTGCTGGATGTGATCGATCATACGCGGACGATCAGGCATCTGGATAACGGCGCAGAATTGAAGATCGTGTCGGCTGACGCCGGCGTGGTCAGCGGCAAGAAGGCCGGGTTCGTCCTGATCGATGAGCTTTGGCAGTTCGGCAAGAAGGCTGGTGCCGAATCCATGCTGGAAGAGGCGACGGGCGGACAGGCGGCGCGGCCGGAAGGCTTTACGCTGTATCTATCGACGCATTCGGATGAACCGCCTGCTGGTGTGTTCAGGACGAAGCTGGCGCACTATCGCGATGTGCGCGATGGCATCATTGAAGATCCGACATGTTTGCCGATGCTGTACGAATGGCCGGAGGAACTGCTGGAAGCCGAGGCCTATCTGGACCCGGATTTCTATTACGTGACGAACCCGAACATCGGGAAATCGCCGACCGTTGGATACATCGAACGCAAGATCAAGCAGGCGCAATCGGGCGAAGGTACGGACGGCGACACGTCGCTGCAGATCGTGCTGGCCAAGTACCTGAACGTCGAGATCGGAATGCGGCTTCGCCGGGACCGGTGGAGCGGCACCGATCTATGGCTGGGCACGGCCGAGCCGGAAGGGCTTACGCTCGACCAGTTGCTGGACCGGTGCGAGGTGGCGATTGTCGGGTTTGATATGGGTGGGCGCGATGACCTTGGCGGGGCTGGGGTTGTCGGGCGCGAGAAGGGTACGGGGGTGTGGCTCGGTTGGGGCCATGCCTGGGCGCAGCGGGTGGCGCTGGAACGGCGCAAGCAGATTGCGCCGGTGCTGCAGGGCTTTGCCGCCGATGGCGATTTGACGTTTACCGATTCGGGCGAAGCGATCGTGACCGACATGGCGCGGATCGCGGTGAAGGTGCGCGACAGCGGGAAGATGCCAGCAGACGGTGGCGTGGCGGTGGATGCCTGGGGCATCGGGCCGCTGGTCGATGCGCTGGTGCAGGCCGGGTTCGATCCCGGTGACGAAGCGATGAAGCGCGCAGGCCACATCGCCTCGATGCGGCAGGGGGTCGGGCTTTCGAGCGCGATCTACACGCTGGAATTCAAGCTGGGCGACGGGATGTTCCGTCACGATGGTTCGAACATGATGGCCTGGTGCGTGAGCAACGCGCTGGTCAAGCTTAGGGGCAGTGCCTTGTACGTCGACAAAGAGACATCAGGGGCGGGGAAGATCGACCCGTTCGTGGCGTTGCTCAATGCCGTCAAGCGCATGGAAGAAGGGCCGGTTGCGGCCAACGGAAACGAGCTGGTCTATGAGACCCGGGCGATGGTGGTGATCTGATGTTGCCGGAAGACTATCGCGCGCGGTTTGGGCCTGGGAACGGGCCGGGTGCGGGGCGTTCGCGGCCTGCACCTGTGGCTTCGTCACCGACGAATGTCATGGATCGGTCGGCGCTGGGTGACGAATGGGTTTCGTTTCTGGCGCAGACTTCCGATGTTAACATGGCCGAGCAGGCGGCGCGGGCTTCGGCGGTGTATTTCTGCTGCTCGATCATCGCCGAGGCGGTGGGGAGCCTGCAGAGCGGGTTTGTTGATGCGCGCAACAATGCGGTCAGCCTTTCGATGGGCGAAGTGATCGGGCTGGAACCCAACCCGATGCAGACGGCGGCGGAATTCTGGGCAAGCATGGCCTATACGGCAGCGCTGCGCGGGATTGCCTTTGCCGAACCAACGGTGGGGCTGGACAACGTGGAGTTGTGGCCACTGGATCCGCGCGGCACTTCGGTAACGTGGCGGGACCGGTCATTCTCGGTCGATTACACGGCTGATGGTGTGCGCCGTCAGTTCGTGCCGCAGCAGCTGTTCTGGTTTTCCGGGCTGGCCGACAGCACAGCCAAGCCGCTGGTGCCGTGGCAGCAGGCCAAGGGATCGATCGAATTTGCGCTGGCGTTGGAACTGGGGGCGCGGTCGTTCTTCAAGAACAACTTGCGCTTTGCCGGGATGCTATCGACCGACCACAAGCTGACCGATGAATCGATTGCGCATCTGCGCGAAGGGATTGCCCGCTGGAAGAACGGCGGCATTCCGGTTCTGGAACAGGGGCTGACCTTTTCGCAGACGCAGGGCACCAATGCCGATGCCCAGACCACCGAGCTGATCAAGCAGCGCACGATGGAGATGGCGCGGTATTGGCACATTCCCCGGTCGATGATTGCCGAGGATGCGGGCAACGCGGGCAGCCAGGAGCAGGAAGCGCTGGCGTTTGTGAAGTACACGATGCGCCCGTGGGTGCGCAGGATCGAGCAGGCCATTTCGGTGCGTTTGCTGCCCCCGGACATGAAGGCACAGGGCATCCGGGCGCGGTTCAATCTGGACAGTCTGCTGCGCGGCGACAGCGCCACCCAGTTCCGCAATGCGGTGCTGGCGCGCACGGCGGGCACGCATTCGATCGACGACATTCGCGTGAACTGGTTCGACCTGCCTGCCTATGGTGAAGACTGGTCAGAAGATCCGCGCGCGCCGCTTAACAGCAACCGCGCTGCCGATACGGTGACCGGTGGCCAGACCGCGCCGCAGGATGGCGTGGCGCAGATCGTGGCGGCGCTGATGGCATTGCCGGAAGGCGAACAGGCCAAGGCGGTGGCCGGTCTTGAACAGCTTTTGAAGGAACTGACCCCATGACGCGACTTGCGGTGGCTGGCACGCTGTTTGCGATGCACCCGGCCTATCTGGATGCATGGCTGAAGCAGAACACGCTTGAGGCGATCATGCCGACTTCAGTGCAGCAGTTGGTGGCGGCTTTTGGGCGTGGCCCTGCAGAGGCCGCCAATCCCGATCCAATCCGTGAAGGTGCCACGGCGATCGTGCCCATTCGTGGCATGATTGGCCCAGTTGGTATGGGTGCGCGCACTGAAACCAATGTTCTGGCCGAGCGGATCCGCAGCTTGGCTGCCGATCCCAAGATCGGTGCCATCGTTCTCGATATTCATAGCCCGGGAGGCTACGTGTTCGGCACGCAGGAAGCGGGTGACGCGATCTATGAAGCGCGCGCATCGAAGCCGGTGGTGGCGGTTGCCAATACCTATGCCTATTCTGCCGCGCATTGGCTGGCGACGCAGGCCAGTGCGTTCTTTGCCACGCCCAGCGGTGAAGTTGGCAGCGTGGGTGTGCGGTCCGGGCATGTTGACCAGTCGGGCCTAGAAGAAAAGCTGGGCCTGAAAACCACGCTGATCGCATCCCATCCCGACAAGATCGCAGGCCATTCCTATGGCCCGCTTGCCGATGAAGACCGTGCTTGGTTGCAGGCACTTGTCGACGAATACAACGGCAATTTTGTAGCTGCGATTGCGCGCGGGCGAGGGATTTCTGTCGCGCAGGTAGCCAATATCCACGGCACAGGCAAAACCTTTTCGGCGACCAAGGCCGCCGCCAACGGCACCATTGATGGCGTGATGACGCTGCGCGATGTGGTGGCCAAGTACAGTTCAAGCCGTGCGCGGCTGTCGCTGATGAAGCGGCAGGCGGCGGTGGCCGAGGCGATGGCAGGTATCTGACAGCCTCGACCAGCAAGAGCTTCCGAATGGAAGGCGGAGGGGGCGGCATGGTGCCGCCTTTTTCATTGGGCGCGCGCGCCCGTTACAACGAAGGATTGAACCATGCTGAACATTGCAGTTCTGCAGAATGAGGCGCGCACGGTAGCCCAGCGCCAGCAGACCCGTCTTCAGGCGGCTATCGATGAAAACCGCGAACTTACTGCCGAAGAAGAAACCGCCGACGCCGCCGATGCGGCGCAGCTGACCCGGCTCACCAGCCAGATCCAGCGCGCCCAGCAGCTTTCTGCATCGGTCGCCGCCATCGGGCTCGATCCGGTGATCGCAGGCGCTCCGGCTACCGTGCCAGCCACGGTCAAGCCTGCGCTGGACAACGGCGGTTTCAGCAACATTGCGGACTTTGCCAATGCGGTGCGTATGGCCAATCCGGCTGCGGGTAGTTCGTTCCGCATGGACGAACGCCTTGCTGCGCCCAGCAACGTCCACACCGAAACCGGTGATGCTGCAGGTTCCTATCTGGTGCCGGCAGAGTTCCGGCAGGAGATCGTGGATCTGGTCTATGGCGGCGATGACCCGGTTATGACGCTGATCGATCCTTCGCCGACCAGTTCGAACCGGGTGGTGGGCCTGGGCGACGAAAGCACCCCGTGGGGTTCTTCGGGCGTGCAGGCATACTGGCGCGGTGAAAACCAGCAGATGACCGCGACCAAGGCGGCGCTGACTCCGCGCGAAACCAAGCTGGGCGAGCTTTATGCCTTTGTCCTGGCAACGGAAGAGCTGCTGGAAGATGCGCCGCGCACGGCCGACCTGATCACCCGCAAGGCAGCCGGAGCAATCCGCTGGAAGGCGGGCGAGGCGTTCATGTGGGGCGATTATATCGAGAAGCCGCAGGGGTGGATGACTTCGGCGGCGCTGGTGACAGTGCCCAAGGTATCGGGCCAAGCTGCTGACACGATCGTCCGCCAGAATGTGGCCCAGATGTTCGCACGGATGATCAACCCTACACAGGCGGTGTGGATGGCAAATGCCGACTGCATGCCCGCGCTGATGGAACTGAAGAGCGATGCGGGCGTGCCGCTGTGGTATCCCAACTATCAGGATGCCCCGGGCGGCATGCTGCTGGGACGGCCGGTGTATTTCACCGAGCACAACACCACGGTGGGCGACCTGGGCGATCTGCAGCTGGTCAACCCCAATGGGTACGAGGCGTTCCGCAAGCAAAGCGGTGTGAGCTTTGCCGAATCGATCCACCTCTACTTCGATCACAACGTCCGGGCATTCCGCTGGACGTTCCGCGTGGGCGGTCAGCCGGTGCTTTCCGCGCCGGTTTCCCCGGCCAAAGGTTCGGCGACCAAGAGCCACTTCGTGGCGCTGGCTGAACGCGCCTGATCCATTGCGCCCGCCGCGTTGGCGGGCGCAACCTCATTCTAGGGAGTTCGAACCATGTTCCCCAATGCAAATCCGTCGGCACTGGCCGGCGTTGTCGGCGTCATCGATCCCGATGCCTATGCGGCCAGCACCGTGACCACGGGCTGGATTTCTGCCGCTGCGTTCCATTCGTTCCTCGCCATCATCATGGCAGGCGATCTGGGTGCCTCGGCCACTGTCGACGCCAAGATCGAACAGGCCAGCAGCAGCGGCGGCACCGGCGCCAAGGATGTGACCGGCCTTGCCATCACCCAGCTGACCAAGGCCGGGACCGATGACAACAAGCAGGCGCTCATCAACATCCAGCAGTCCGATCTCGACCTGGCCAACGGCTTCACGCATTTCCGCCTGTCCATGACCGTGGCCACGGCGGCGTGTGATGCGGGTGCAATCGTGCTGGGCTTCAGCCCACGCAAGGGCGCAGCCACGGCGGGCGACCTTAGCACGGTTGACGAGATCGTTTCGTAAGCTGCGGCTGCGAACGGATGAAAGAACGGAAGGGGCGGGCCGTTGGTCTGCCCCTTTTTCGTGGAGGTTGATGTGGGGCTTACTCTGACGCAGTCGGCAGCCGGTGGACCGGTCACCGTTGCGCAGGTGAAGGCCTATATCGGGATCGAGTCCAGCGAGTGGGATGCGATGCTGGCGGGGTTTATTGCCGCGGCTACGGCCCATGCGCAGAACTATCTGGGCAAGGCCATCGGATCGCAGGAGTGGGCGCTTTCGCTGGATGGGTTTGCCGATGAAATCGCGCTGCCGCTGGGGCCGGTGACCGACGTGGGTGCGGTGACTTATCTTGACGCGGACCGCGCCGAGCAGACGCTGGATGACGGGGTCTATATCCTTGATCTGGTCAGCACGCCGCAGCGCATTGTGCGCGATCCTGAAGAAAGCTGGCCCGCCACGGCGAACGTGCCGAATGCGGTGACGGTGGCTTTCACCACCGGCTTTGCGACTGCGCCGGCCGAAGTGGTGCAGGCGATCCAGATGCTTGTGGCGTTCTGGTGGGAAAACAGGAGCGCGGTGAATGTTGGCAACATCACCAGCGTGCTGCCGTTCGGCGTTGAAGCCTTGTTGCAGCCACTGCGGCGGATCGTGATCTGATGGCATATATTTCGTCGGGAAAGCGGAACACGCGGGTTTCGTTTCAGCGGAATTCTGCCGGGCGGTCTGCGCTGGGCGGGCGGGCTTCGGCGAATTGGGGGGAGCTGTTTTCGCGGCTTGCTTCGGTGACGTGGGGTTCCTCGGCCGAGCGGCGGTCTGCTGCGGTGGAGGGGGCGGTGCAGTCTGCCACGTTCCGGGTGCTGGCCGATCAGGACACGCGCGGGGTGCTAGTGACGGACCGGATCGTGGTGACGGTGGCGGGGCACATGCTGGAAGGCATTGCCTTTGACATCACCGGCAGCGTGCCGATCGGCGCGCCGGTGCCGCATGAGATTGAATTTACCTGCACGGCGAACAGGGGCTGACGATGGTGACGCGGTCTGTCTTTACCGGGGGCAAGGATCTGGAACGGGCGCTGCTCGAGCTTTCTACCAAGTCTGCGCAGAAGGTGGGGCGGTTTGCGCTGCGGCGGGCGGCCAATGAAATTCTGAAGGCTGCCAAGGCGGGCGTGCCGGTGGACGAAGGGCGTCTGAAGCGGGCGCTGCGCGTGCGTGTGGATCGCGTGCGCGGGCGTGGCGATCTGCTTTCGGCGCTGGTCTATGCTTCGGGTTCGGCCTTTGATTTCCGGCCACGGCGGTCTGACCGGCAGAGCCGGGTCAAGGGCAAGCTGGGGCCGGCGCGCTATTCCTACCAGATCGGCACGCGGCCCGATGTCTATGGCCGGTTCGTGGAATACGGGCGGCACAAGCAGGGCATTGCGGCGCGGCCTTTCATGCGGCCGGCGTGGGATTCGCAGGGCGGCATGGTGGCGCTGCAACGGATCGGCGATGAATTGTGGCGCGGGCTTTCGAAAGAAGCCGCGCGGTTGGGGCGTTAATTATGGCGATGGAAGAAGACCTGGTGGCGCGGCTTGTGGCCGATGCCGGGGTTTCGGCCATCGTCGACGAGGCGGTCAGCTGGTTCGAGCGGAACCGGGACGATGCGCTGCCTGCGGTGGTGCTGCAGAAGGTTTCGCCGGGGCGCGAATATTCGCACGATGGGCCCGATGGGCTCGACGGGCCGCGCGTCCAGTTCGATTGCCTGGGCCGCACGATGGACGAAGCGGCGGCGCTGAAGCGCGCGGTGCTGGCCTGCATGGAGCAGGGCGCGACCGTGGGCGACACGGTGTTTCACATCGCCTTTCTGGAAGGCGAAAACTGGATTTCGCAGGGCGAACAGGACGGCGGCGAAGCGTTGTTCCAGCTGTCGCTCGATTTCATCTTTTACCACGAGGAGACCTGACCATGTCCGCCAAGCCGACCTTTGGCGTTGTCCTGAAGATTGGCTCTTCGAGCCCGCCTTCGACCACGCTTTCCAATGTGTTCAGCGTCAGCCCGCCGCGCACTTCGCGCGATGCGCTGGACGTGACCACGCATGGCAGCGCCGGTGGCGTGATGGAGTTCATGCCAGACGGGGTTGTAGATCCCGGCGAAATGACTGTGTCGCTGCACTATATCGCAGGCGATTCTAACGACACCGCTTGCCTTGCCGCGTTGGCAGCGGCGGCGCCCTATTACTTCATCCACACGGTGAACGCCGCCAGCGGTACTTACAACCGCGCCTTTCAGGGCGTGGTGACCAGCTATGGCCCCGACGAACTGGGCGTGAAGGGCAAGCAGACTGCATCGATGACGATCAAGGTCAGCGGTGCTGTTACGCAGGAGGTAACGGCCTGATGGCCATCAGGATGAAAGGCGAGGCCAGCTTCACGCACGATGGTGCGGAATTGAAGCTAGCCTTCGATGTTACCACGCTGATGGCGGTGGAGGCAGAGACCGGCATCGGGTTCATGCAGTTGCAGAACCATTGGGGCGAAGTGCGTTTGCAGGGTTCGCTCTTGCGCTATGGCCTGGCCAAGGGCAGCAACATGGAAGTTCCCTATGCCGAGGCCTGCGAGCTGTGGCTGCTGAACGATGCCGCCAAGGTGGCCGTGCTGGAAGCGTTCAATGGTTTCTTGCCCGAAGCACCCAAAAAAAAAGCGCCGAGTCCGAGGAGGCCCGCGCCCAACAGGCGCAAGAGTGGAGCTGGGACGAACAGCTGATTCTATGGTGCGAGGCGGGCGGGCAGCCCGATGCCTTCTGGCACCAGACGCTGCGCACCATCCATGCGGCGCGCCGGGGATACTGGCGGCGCAGGGCGTGGCCGGTGTGGCACCAGACCGTGCTGGGCCGATATCCTTCTGAAACGCTGGAACGGTTGGACATCAACGATCTGACCGGTGAACCGAAAACCGAAGACGACGAAGCCGCCGAAGCCGAACGGCAATTGCGGATCCTGCGCCAGTGGCAGCAGGTGGACCGCGCCATGATGAACTGACTGCTACATGCAGTTGCGATAGTCGCGGGCGTTGATAATTGCCTGTCCGGTTTGGCGCACCTGAATGCGAGTGCCGGACTTTGCCGGCTCCAGTGTGATCAAGCCCAGCACCTGCTGGAAACCGTTCTTGATTGCGAACCCAATTTTACCATCAGGCGTGGTGATCGGGGCAGAAGCATAACGAAGCTGCATGCACTGGCTGACTTCGGCCATCGGCTTTGCTGTCACTTCGTCAAAGTCGACTTCGCCGTTGTATATGTCCTGCGGCGTTGCGCAGGCTGAAAGTGCGATTGTCAAAATCAGAAATGCAGAACGCATGGCACGCCTCCCTTGGGATGGTTGCAATGCGATACCGCCTAACCGTTTGAAGGACCAGCCACCATGTCGGAAATGATCGGTCGCCTGCGCGTTGCGCTGGGGCTGGAAACGGCTGCGTTCGAGAAGGGCGCGAAGCGTGCCAGCGCCGAGATCGATGCTTTTGGCAGCAAGGCCGAAAAGGCCGGGTTTGCGGTTGGGCGCGCGGTCAAGGCCATTGCCGTGGGCGGCGCGGCTCTGGCCGGGTCTGCCATCGTCAGCAGCCTGAAGGACATGGTCACCGAAAGCCTGCGCTATACCAAGGCGATGGACCAGATGGCCAAGGTTTCGAACAGCTCGATCGAAGAATTCCAGAAGATGGCCTTTGCCGCCAGCTCTGTGGGGATCGAGTCCGAGAAGTTGGGCGATATCTTCAAGGACGTGAACGACAAGGTTGGCGAGTTCCTTCAGACCGGCGGCGGCGAGATGAAGGATTTCTTCGAGCAGATTGCGCCCAAGGTGGGTGTGACTGCCGAACAGTTCCGCAATCTTTCTGGCCCGCAGGCGTTGCAGCTTTATGTGTCCAGCCTTGAAAAGGCCGGTCTTAACCAGCAGGAAATGACCTTTTACATGGAGGCGCTGGCCGATGAAGCGAGCGCCCTGATCCCGCTGATGAAAGACAACGGCGCGGCGGTGCAGGCCTATGCGGCCGAGGCCCAGAAGGCCGGTATCATCATCACGCAGGATCTGGCCGACAAGTCTATCGCAGCGGGGCAGAAGGTGGAATTTCTGCGCACAAAGCTGGAAATGCGCTGGAACGTGGCGGTGGCGGAAAACGCCGACAAGATCGAAGCCATCGTCAACAAGATCGACCGCATGGTCAGCGCGTTCTTCAAGCTGATCGAGCAGATGGAGCGGTTCGGCAATTCGCCGGTGGGCAAGCTGCTGGCGGCGGGCGGCAACGTGGCGTCCTATCTCAACCCGACCAACGCAATTCTTGCTGTGCCTGACCTGATCGAAAGCGAAGCGGCGCGGCAGGCCAAGGCTGGGCGCGGTGCGGCACCAGTGGCAAAGCGGGCGCTGCCGCAAAGCTGGGGCAAGGCATCCACCGCGCCGATGTTGCAGACCGGTTCGGTCTACAAGGGCGGTCTTTCGCAGTTCGTGGGATCGGGAATGCTGCCCAGCGCATCGGGCACGTTTGCCGGACAGGGGGCAGGTCAGGGGCAGAGCATTGCCGATCTGGCGTGGGAGAATGCCAACCGCCTTGAGGCCGTGCAGGGCATTATCGCGATCCGATCTGAAGAGACCGCCGCCAAGGTGGAAGTGGCCAACGTGCAGATCGCGCGGTCGTTTGGCGACATGGCGCAGGATTCGATCAACGCGCTCGATCGGCTTGCCACCGCGGTGCAGGGCGGGGGCGCGCTGAACATCATATCGGCCATTCTGGGCGTGGGGCTGCAGCTGGGCGGCATGGGCGTGTTCGGCAAATCGGTGCAGACCAATATCAATGCGCCGCGCATCCCGGCCTACGCCGGTGGCACTTCGTTCCATCCCGGTGGGTTGGCGCTGGTGGGTGAGCGTGGGCCGGAAATCGTTTCGATGCCGCGCGGATCTTCGGTCTATCCCAACGGGACGGGACCGGGGGGCATGTCAGTGCAGGTGCTGCCTTCGAAATACTTCGACGTTCATGTGATGCAGGGTGTGGCGCTGGGTGCGCCTTCGATCGTGGAGGCGGGGGCGCAGACGGCCATCGGGCGCATTGGCAAGAGCAACGCGCGGCAGATCGGGTTTCGGTGATGGTGAGACAAGTAAGCCTAGCCCCGGGTCAAGCCCGGGGTGACGAAGGTTGGGGAGGGGATTGAAGTGATCATTCTTCCTGACATCTATGCGCCGCGTGTGGTTGGGTATGAACCGCTGGCGGGTGGGTTCGATGTGCGGACTTCGCGCGGTGCCCTGGCTGGGCGGGTGGTTACGCCGGGGGGGCGCTTTGCCATCACGGTGGAATTCCCGACCATGACCTATGAGCGCGCGATGGCGCTCAAATCGCTGATGATTTCGGCCAAGGGTGAAGGGTTGCGCTTGGCGATGCCGCTGGGCGGCACGGTGCAGGCCGGTGGTGCTGGCACGGTGGATGGCAGCGGGGCCGCTGGCACATCGTTGCCGGTGGCGGGGCTGACGCCGGGGGTGATGATCCGGCGGGGCTATTGGGTGACGGTGATCGATGCCGATGGGAATCACTGTCTGCACGAAGTGGCCGCGCCGGTGCGGGTGGATGGATCGGGCGATGCTACGCTGCCGGTCAACTTCCCGCTGCGCACGGTGCTGATCGATGGCGATGCTGTGCTGGTTTCCAAGCCGCTGATCGAAGGGCTGATCACCAGTGACGTGAACTGGCAGATCCCGGTGGGGCGGCGGGTGCAAGGCCTGGGCTTCCGCATCGAGGAAATGGAAGCGGTGGAAGCGCCGTGATCTGGCACAAGTGCAACCTGATCAAGCTGGAGCTGCCGACGCGCACGGTGCGGCTGTGTGATGGCGGGGTGATCGTTTGGGGCGCTGACGTGTTTCGGGGCCGCGATGCGGTGTTCGGGTGCGTGACCGGGGCCGAGGCATTGACGGAGGGCGTGGGCAATGAAGTGCCGGCGTTTTCGCTGACGTTCAGCCCGGAGGCCAGCGCTGCACCATCGGATTTAAACAAGCCCGAATTTCAGAAATCGCCGTTCCATTGGTGGGTGGCCAATTGGAATGCCGCCACGTGCGCAGTGGTCGGCAGTCCGACTTTGCAGTTTGCTGGCACGCTGGATCAGGTGGAGTTGCAGTTTACCAACAATTCGCGCGAGCTGGAAAACGGCATCGTATCTGTGGCCGAGCGGCTGTTTGCCGCGCGGCGCGGGAATGGGTGTTCGCCAACGTTTCACAAGAGCGTCTGGGCGGGCGAGACGGGGCACGATGAAGCCACCGGGCTGACTTTCCCCGATGCCTGGGGTGTGGAAGCGCCGCCGGTAGCGGGGTCTGTCTATAACGGGGCGGGCGGGATGTTTGGGCGGGGCGGGTTTGTTGGGGTGGAGCGGTGAGCGGGCTTGAAGAAGGAAGCCCAGCCCCGGGTCAAGCCCGGGGTGACGAAAGAGAAAGTCGGTATCAGGAAGGGGACCGCTGGTTTGATCCAGGGAAACCGGTGCCTGATCCGGTGCGGCGGCAGCTGGCTACGGCGAAGACGCGCGATGCCTATATCGGGCGGACTTTCGCGTGGAAGGCGGGGCGTACCTGCGTTCACATGGCGCGGTTTCATTTGCTGGCGATGGGGCACAAGCCGCCGATGATGCCGGGGTTCCGGTCTGCCATCGGGGCCAAGCGGGCGCTCGCGCGCAATGGCTGGGCCGGGGTGGAGGACATGCTGGACAGCATGCTGCCGCGCGTGGCTCCGTTGCAGATGCGCTTGGGCGATCTGGCGGCGGGGCCGGGGCTGGATGGAATAGGCGCGGTGTTCGTGTGCGTGCCGCCGTTCAAGCTGCTGGGCTGGCATGAGGATGCCGATGAAGCGGTAATTATTGATTTTAACAGGGACGCCCTGACGGGCTGCTGGCGGGTGTGACGTGGCAAAGGCGTTGAAGGTCATCGGCACGATTGCGGCGGGTGTCGCTCTTGTTGCGACTGGCGTTGGCGCGTTCGCGGCTGCGGGGACTGCGCTGGCTTCTACGGCGGCGAGCGTTGCCACTTATGCGGGCCTTGCCGCCAGCGTGGCGGCGGTGGGCGCGAATGTGTTGCAGAAGGCCCCACCGGCGCGGGGTTCGGTTACGCAGACGTTAGTGGCTGTTGACCCGCCGCGCCCGCTGGTGATGGGCGAGGGGTATGTCGGCGGCGTGCTGCGTTATCGGCGCTCATATGGGGGCACGGTGGGCAAGGTGCCCAATCCGTACCGCTGGTTGGTTGAAGTATATAGCGGGTGCGGGCCGATCGATTCGATCACGCCTTATGTTGCCTATGCTCCTATCGACAGCTGGTATTCCGGGTTTCTCTTCACCGATACCCAGTTGGGGGCTTGCCCAGAAGCTTCTGCACTTACGCCGCATTTCAGTGGGGCGCCGGGGTGGGACAGCAACTCGAAGCTTTCGGGCTTTCCGGCAATTGGGTGGAACCAGTTTTTTGACAAGGACGGTAATCGCTTTGCCAGCGGTGAGATTGTCAGGGGCGCTTATGGCAAATGGACTTGGTGCTATGACCCCAGACTGGACAGCACGCGCAGCGGCGGCAGCGGATCGCACCGACTGAACGATTCCGATACGTGGGGATGGAGCAATCGGGCCGCGTTGTTTGCGGGAACCTATGCACACGGGTGGTACCAGAACGGTGAATTGGTGATGGGCATGGGCCTGCCCGATGAAGCGATTGACTGGGTGGCGGTGGCCGATTGGGCCAACGTGTGTGAAGACAATGGCTGGACAATCTTTGGCCGGCTGTTTGAACCGGGCGATGCCAACCTGCGGTGGCAGAACCTGATCGATATCTGCATTGCAGGCGGCGGGCAGCCGGTGTTTGCAGGTGGTCAGCTTTCGTTCCATTACTGGGCACCACGCATTTCGCTGGGCACGATCACCGAAAAGGCGCTGGCTGAAGGCACGCGGCGCATCACCGCGATGAAGGGCTATGCCCAGCGCATCAATGCCATCGTTCCCAAGTTCACCGATCCGGGCAGCAACTGGGAACAGGTGGCGGCAGAGGAAGTGATCGCCAGTGCGCTGGTGACCGAGGATGGCGAAAAGAAGACCGAGGAATTTCCGTACAATCTGGTGAAGGACGTGAACCAGGCGGCAGAGCTGGCAATGTACCGGATCTATGCCGCGCGTGAACTTTCCGTCCCTGAACTGCCGCTGCTGCCGGGCTATGAATTCATCCGGCCGGGCGAATGCTGGACCTTCGATCTGCCCGACATGGGGCTGGAAGAGCAGGATTGCATCGTGTGGACGCGCACCAGCGATCCGGCCACGTTTGGCACCAAGCTGGCGCTGGAAACCGAAACGGCGGCAAAGCACCCCTTCTGCCTTGGTCAGACGGGTGTGGCTCCGCCCACGCCCACCATCGGGCTGACGGCGCAGGAGCGTGACGAGCTGGCCGCGGCGGCGATCCTGCCGCCAGCCTATGCGCAGCAGGCCATATCGATCAGCTATGTCAGCGATGCCGACCCGCTGGACGGGCTGCTGCAGGCGACCGATGACGAGATCACGATTGAAAGCTTTGTCCGCACGTATCAGGGGCTGGGCGATGTGAGCATTACCGGGGCCACGTTGACCACCGAGGACGACGGCACAACCGCGCTGGCGCCCGAAACGCTGTATCACGTGTACTACGACGATCCGACGCTGGCCGACACTACGCCCGCCTTCAAGGCCACGCAGACTTCGACCGTGGCGGCGAATAGCAACACCAATCCGTACCGCCATTATCTGGGCACGGTGACCACCGATGTGACCGGCGGGACGGGCACCAGCGGCGGCGGCGCCGTGCCTCCGGGCTGGGGCGGCGGCGACTGGAATTATCAGATCCCATAATTCGTGAGGGCAATGCGATGACCACCACCACATTCGACCCGTGGCTTAATGAGCTGCGGGCGAAGCAGAAGTTTGTGCCGGCGGATGAAGTGCCGCTGGCTGTGCGCGGCGAACGGTGGGACTGGCCTTTGCCCATCGAGGGCGATTGGGTGGGATCAACGCTGGTAGCCACGATCCGCACCGCGCCCGATGCGGGCAGCGTGCTGGCGACGGTGGCTGTGGGCAGCGACACATATGATGCGGACGCAGACGTGACGACGTTTCCCCTGTCGCTGGCCAGCGGATCGGGCAGCAGCCCGGACAGCACCGGCCTGCTTTCTGCTGACAGCGACGGCGACGGGGCCGAGTATTTTCCGATGATGGTGTTCCTGACGCCCAGTGGCGGCGGCGTGAAGGAATTGCTGTTCGGCTGCGCGCTTACTCTTGCAGGGAAGGTTTGATCCGATGGCCGTGGTACGGTTCAACAATAGTCGGGTGACGATCAATCCGGGCGGCTTTGCGGGTGAAGCACGGCGGGCTGCAGCGGCGGCCACCACGCAAGCCGACCGTGCAGAGGATGCGGCGGATGAACTACGCGAAATTGTCGAAAGTATTGACGTAGGGCTTTCGACCGATTTGTTCGTTTTCAAGGATGATGATGACAACATCGTTGGCAGGGTCGGGCCTGATGCAAATTGGGATATTTTGCTTGCCGCATTGTCACGGGCCGATGGCCTTGAAGTAACCAGCGTAGAAACGGTTGGTGAGAGTTCGCCGCTGGTCATTATCGATCCAGAGAGCAACGTGCTTTACGAAGCGCCTGCTGCCGCTGCCGACGAAGACGACGCAACAGCGGAAGTGATCGCGGCGCGAGGTACGCGCACTGCGCTGAACGACCGGCTTTCGCAATCGCTCGATGCGTATGGTTCACCACTCGACAGCTTCAACGGGAAGCGTCTTCGCCGCCTACATTACAAGCGGCGAAGACGAGCGCTGGGCGAGGCTGTTCAACTCCCTATTGGCCTTTTCGGGGACAGCTTTACGCACAACCGCGCCAGATATTCGGGCGATCTTGCGGCCACGTTGATTGCTGAAATGGGCGATGCTGGCGGCGGGTGGACCGGGTTTGGATTTATCTCTGGCTCGCCTGCTGGCCCCTACACGCATGGCGGAACGCAACCGTCTTTCACGAACGGCAACGTGCGCTCCACCTATGGAGTATCCCACAACGGCAATTGGACAGGTGCCTACGCGACTGTGCCAAGCCCTGACACTTGCTGTGCAATCAGTTCCACCGCAGGCGATGAAATCCGTGCCACATTCCCCGCGAGCCCTACGCTCTCCGGTGTGGACTTCTTCTGGATCGGCACCGCCGATGGCGTGATGGAATACTCTTGGGATGGGGTAAGTTGGGCTACCATCAACGTCCAAGGAACGGTGGGGGCTTGCTCATTTGCTGCACTGGCCGGTGTTCCGGGTTCTGGGGCGGGAACACTTCGGCTCAGGGTTGTTTTGGGTGAATGCCGCCCAGCAGGTGTCAACTGGAAATCCACGGCAAGCGGCACTGTGGTGAATAAGCTGGCTGCGACTGGATCGCGCATGGCGCAGCTTGCTACACAGGCTGTGGTTGCGTCATGGCGGGCTGCTGTAGCCGCGCTCGGCATCGACACTGCTATCGTCATGCACGGCACGAACGATCAGGGTGCTTCTTCGTCGGCGGCGACTTTCGCTGAAAATGCAAACATAGTCCTGACCAACTTGCAGACGGCAATTCCGGGAGTTGACCGGCTGCTTGTTATGCCGCCCGAAAACCAGCGTCCTGCCAATGCGGTTGCCATGCCTGCATACAAGGCGGCAGCGGCTCCGGTCGCAGCGGCATTGGGTTGTGCGTTTCTCGATACGCAGCGCGATTTTGGCGACCCGGCCACTCCGACCGAGTACGGTTCGGCAGGGGCCACGCCGCTGTTCAATGCGGACCTGATCCACCCAGAACCCAGCACAGGCGGGCGGGCATTGCTCGATGCCATCCTTCGCTTCTTTGCCGCAGCTTAAAGGACAAGCCCATGACGATTCTCATAAAGTCACCGAACGTTTCCACCGCTGCTGGCCTGAAAAAGTTCCGCCTCGACCCTTTGCTCGATGGAGACAATGGGGGTGTGAAGTTCCTGTTCGACTTTCCATCAAAAGTCGGTTGGCCCGGCCAAGATGCGCCGACAAATGGGGATGTGGTTAAGAACGTTGCCACCACTCCGGGTCTGATGGAGTTAGGCGATGGCGCGATGAACATTGTTAGCGGGCAAACGCCCGCCTTTGCGGGTGGCGGCATAGACTTCAACGGATCGACAAATGATCCCATTGAAGTAGTAGGCCCAGTAGGCTCGCTTTCATCAATCGCAGCCGCAGACAACGATTATTTTTTGATCTGCTGCTACATGCGAATGCCTTCATCAGGTGACTGGAACACTTCCGGTTCCCTCGCCCCGCTTTTTTGCACCACAAGCGGGTCTAACGGTTGGACGACGCCGGAAGCCGATTTGCTGACAATAGCGATGCAGTCCGCTGGAATTTTGACGATACGCAGACAGACTGCGGGCGCTACCGCTGCGCGGGCGGACATCGCTATGTCATCCAACTTCTACGGGCAATTTTGCCAAATCGTAGCGTGGCGGAATGCGGCAGGGATGGGGATTCGGATCAAGTCTGATCTTGCGGAGCAAACAGGAACCGCTGTTGTCGGATCAAACAACAGCGAGGACTTTTCGGCCAAGCAGCCACGTTGGGGTATTCCAAATTCATTCAACGGCCTTTCGGGAACAGCCGCACACCGTGCAACACACAAGACGCGGCTTTATCGTGGTTGGATCGAGGATTTGAGCCAATCAGGCCGCAATCCTCTCACCGTCGCGGATGCGGACTGGACCCGCGTTCAGGCGCGCAAGACGGCATCGGGGGACACGATTTTCGTATGACCCTCACTGAAGCCATCCGCGAGGTCGAACAAGGCCGCTGCCAGCGCATCGCAGCGCCGGGCAAGTGGCGCGTCTGGCGCGATGGCGACCAAGTAAAGCACGAAAGGATAGGTGGCGATGATCTCACCTGAATTGATCACCGCCGCCTTGGGCGTTGGCGGGTTGGGCACAATAGGTGGCGGCGTGAAGTTCGTCTGGGCCAAGATCGAAGCGCGCTTTACCAAGATCGAAACCGAACTGGCCGAGTGCCGGGCGCGTGAAACGCTGGCCGCGCAGCGTGACGCGGACAATCGTGAACGGCGGGCGAAGCAGCTGACCGTCATCGAGCTGCTTTGGCAGAAGGTAAAAGACCTCGATCCGCGCGCACCCGTGCTGGACCGGGCGAAGCACCTGCTGGACGAACTGAAGGAAACCGCTGCGCTCGCCGAGCGGGACGCGGACTAACCCCGGAAGGGAACACCCATGACCATTACAGTTGAGGCGCCGGGGCGCGAGTTCCGGTTGACGCCGCGCATTGTTGCGGCCGTGGCACACGAGGAAGGTCTTGTGCTTGAAGCCTATAAGGACAGCGTGGGCGTCTGGACGTGGGCTTTGGGCGTTGCCGAGACGGGCGGGCATAATGTGCGCCAATACATCGACAATCCCTCGACCATTGAAGCGGCTGTTGCGGCCTCAATCGACATCATGCGGCGGAAGTATCTGCCAGCGGTGCAGAGCGCTTTCGACGGCTTCCGCCTGAAAGAGCACGAGATTGCGGGTGCGCTTTCGTTCCATTGGAACACTGGTTCTATCCGCAAGGCATCATGGGTAAAGGCTTGGCGCGAGGGTGACATCGCAGCGGCGCGCAAGGGTTATCTCGCATGGAACATTCCGGCCGGGATTGTGACGAGGCGCAATCGGGATGCCGCGCTGTTCTTTGATGCGGTGTGGCCGAGTCTTCTTGTCCCGGTCTACCCGGTTCGGAAGCCGTCATACCTGCCCAACACCAGCAAGGCCAAGTTGGTCGACATCCTGCCGGTTGCCGAACAAATCATGGGGGGATCGTGACACCCCGGCAGGCGGGCCGCGCTGCCCTTGAGATCACCACCATTTTCATCCTCATCGCGGGCATTGCAGCCTGCACCCGGAGTGCCTGGACATGACCGAACCTCTCGACCTTGCGGACCTCACCCCGAAGCCGCGCGAGATATTCCGCGCCACTGTGGGCCTGCTGTGCGTAATCGGTGGGTTGGCTGGGCTGGCTGGCCTTTATTTCATCGAAATCCCTTCTGGAAACCGCGATGCCCTGATGCTGGCCATCGGCATTGTCATGGGATGGGGCGGGAGCGTGGTGCAGAATGAGTTCGGCGGTTCGGTCGCTGGCCGGAAGGCTGCTGAAGCGGGGATCAAGAAGTGATCGCCCGGGTATTCGCGCCGCTGGCCATGAAGGTTGCCGGGGGCATCATCGCCGCGCTGCTGGCGCTGTGCCTGTTCCTGCTGGTGCAGATCCACGGGCTGCCGCTGGTGGGCGGGCTGCTGGGCCTTGAAGGGTGGAAGCCGCGCGCGCTGACGGCCGAGCAGACCATCAAGGATATTCGCAAGGCGCAGGACGAAGCTGCCGAACTGCAGGCAGCGATCAACGCCGAACCGGTGCGCCGGAGCGAAACCATTGCAAGGATCTCCGATGCGACAGCTACGCCCTATTTCGATCTTGTGCGCCGCGCTGGCGCTGACCGCGTGCAACCAGCGCCTCGATGTGCGCCCGGCCTTGCCGATCTGCCCAGAGCCGATCGTGCTGCCGTGGGTGATGTGGAAGATGCCGGTGCTTCCGGTGTGGTTCCCGCTCCCGCCGGAGATTTCGTCACCGTTGCCCGCAGCGAGTGGGAGCAAGTCGTCACCGCCGCAGGGCAAGGGGCAATGTGTGCCCGCGCAGGACAAGCGCTGATCGCCGCTGGCGCTGCGGTTGGCGCGGAGCAGTCAAGCGATCCTTGACGCCTGCGCCTTGTAGAATCAAGTTTGTTCTGCCTACGTTCCAGAGCATGGCAAAGACAGCAGGAATCATTCCGTCATGGGTTCGAACGCTCGATGTGATGATTGCGGTTGGCGCGGTGATCAAGGTGCAGTGCGACATCTGCCGCGTTGATCGCGAAGTTGATCTGCCTGCGCTGCGCGCCAAAATGGGCGGCAGCTACTCGCTGCTAAATCGTCGCTGCCGCTGTCGACTGACCTCTGGATGCAAGGGGTGGAACCGGTTCCTCTACAGCCGGGGCGTCTTTCGCACGCTGGCAGAACCCCACGTTCAAGACCGCTGGCTGCGTCAAAGCATGGCCGAAACCTTGGGTGCCATACGCCGCAACAGCGAGGCCAAATCGCAAGAAAGTTTACAGCCCCCTGTAAACCGCGTCAAAACGCCAAAATCGTCAAACCAGTAAACCGCTGAAAACACTGGTTCAAATGGTGCCGGCTAGAGGATTCGAACCCCTGGCCCCCTGATTACAAATCAGGTGCTCTACCAACTGAGCTAAGCCGGCCCGCGTGAAGCGTCTCGCGCGCCTTAGCGGCACAAATCGCGCTTCACAAGACCACTTACACCGCGCCGCCTCAAACCGCGCCAAACGTCCAGCCCTCAGTCCGCGCAATCTCCGGCGTCAGTTCACGCGGCTGCCACAGGCGCGGATCGTGCGCCGCGATGCGCAGCCAGGCGGCAGTGACCACGGCGTCGCACGTGTGATCGTCCAGCGGATTGGCCAGATCCGAAGGCGCGGACCCCAACGCCGCAAGCGCTTCGTTCAGCATCTCAGCCGAACGCATCTTGGATCGCGAAGCTGTGCGGCCTGCTGCCATCGCGGCAATCGTCGTGTAGATTTCACACACGACCGGCCCTTTGTCTGGCAGGCCATCTACCGGCCAGACCGATGTTGCCGCGCCTAACCGGTGCAGCATCCGCATCCCCGAAAGGCTGGACTTGCCCACTTGCGCCGCGCCGACGAGGTTGAAGTTCGAATAGGGTTTGCAGCCCAGCCGCCTCTGCGCCAGTTCGGTCACGCGAAAGCGGCCAGCGCCGCCTCCGAAAGCTACGCCTTCGCGCCCACCGTGCCGCCGGAACCACGCGGAAAGCTCTGGGTGATCGACCAGCGCCGAAACCCCCAAGTGCGGTTCCCCATCACAGATTGCATCGATCAGCGCCCACAGATCGCGCGCATTCGTCGGGCTATCCGGCCACCCCGGAAAGAACCCGCCCCGGTCCGCAAAGGGTAGCGAAATGCCAAGGTCCATGCCGACCAGCGCATCATCGGGCAGGTCGTCGCGCAGAAAGGCCAGCACTTCCTCGCGTGACCAGCGATGGCCCGGCCGCACGATCTGCGGCGTGGCCGTGCCCTGCCTGGCCATCGCCACGGCAATGCCCCTGTGCCGCTCGCCCTTCGCACCGGACCAGTCGATAGCCACGAAATGGCCGAAACGGTTCGGCGTCATGCGCGGGTCACGCCCCGTCGCGCTCGCGCCGCTTGCGGTCCCACCATTCCAGCCGCTTCATCACCTCACGCTCGAACCCGCGCTCCACCGGCGCATAATAGGTCTGCGGCTGCATCCCCTCGGGCCAGTAGTTCGCGCCCGAAAATCCGCCTTCGGCGTCGTGGTCGTATTCGTAGCCCTTGCCATAGCCAATGTCCTTCATCAGCTTGGTGGGCGCGTTGAGGATGTTGGAAGGCGGCATCAGCGATCCGGTGTCGCGCGCCGATTTCCACGCTGCCTTGTGCGCCATGTATGCCGCGTTCGATTTGGGCGCCGTGGCAACGTAGAGCAGCGCCTGCACAATCGCCAGTTCGCCTTCCGGGCTGCCCAGAAACTCGTAGGCGTCCTTGGCGGCAAGACACTGCACCAACGCCTGCGGATCGGCCATGCCGATGTCCTCCACGGCCATGCGCACCAGACGCCGCAGCACGAAAAGTGGTTCCTCGCCCGCCACCAGCATGCGCGCCATATAATAGAGCGCGGCCTGAGGATCAGACCCGCGCACCGCCTTGTGCAGCGCGGAGATCAGGTTGTAGTGGCCCTCGCGGTCCTTGTCGTAGACGGCTACCCGGCGCATCAGGAACTTGCCAAGCCCCTCAGGGTCCAGCGGCGCAGGCAGCGACACGTCGAACAGCATTTCCGCCTGATTGAGCAGAAACCGACCGTCGCCATCGGCTGACGCCACCAAAGCGTCGCGCGCTGGTGGGGTGAGGGGGAGGCGCAGGCCGGTAATGTCCTCGGCCCTGTCCAGCAAAGTGCCCAGCGCCGCCGCATCCAGCCGGTGCAGGATCAGCACTTGCGCGCGGGAAAGCAGCGCGGCGTTCAGCGCGAACGAGGGATTCTCGGTCGTTGCACCCACCAGTGTGACGGTGCCGTTCTCGACAAAGGGCAAAAAACCATCCTGCTGCGCGCGGTTGAAGCGGTGAATCTCGTCCACGAACAGCAATGTGCGCCGCCCGGCCAGTGCCATCGCATCGGCCTCGGCGAAGGCCTTCTTCAGGTCCGCCACGCCAGAAAACACCGCGCTCAGCGCAACATAGCGCATGCCCACGGCCTCGGCGAGCAGGCGGGCGATGCTGGTCTTTCCGGTGCCCGGCGGTCCCCACAGGATCATCGATGTGAGCTTGCCCGCGGCCACCATCCGCCCGATCGCACCTTCCGGCCCGGTCAGGTGGTCCTGCCCGATGATCTCGCCCAGATCGCGCGGGCGCAGCCGGTCCGCCAGCGGCGCTTCGGCGGTCGCTTCGCGCGGCGGTCGGTCCTGCGGGGGAGGGGCAAAAAGGTCGGCCATTGCCGCCCAGATAGGGCGCTCAGCAAAAAAATGCATCAGCCTCTTGTGAAGTTCGTTTAAAGATATATCTTAGACGCATCATGAAAGGATATAAACACATGAACTTCGAACATGGTCGCCACAAAGGCGGCCGACATGCCATCAAGATGATGGCGATGATGGGTGGCCGCTTTGGCGGTCCCTTTGGCAAAGGTGGACCCTTCGGTGAGGATGGTCCGTTTGGCGGGGGTAGCGGTCGCGGCGGACGCGGCGGCGGTCGCCGGGGCGGACGCATGTTTGCCGGTGGCGAACTGCGCCTTCTGCTGCTCCACCTCGTCGCCGAACAACCGCGTCACGGTTACGATCTGATCCGCGCGGTGGGTGATCTGGCGGGCGGCGAATATGCGCCAAGCCCCGGCGTCGTTTACCCCACGCTCAACCTGCTGGTTGATGAAGGCCTGATCGCCGAGGAGGCAGACGAAAGCCCGCGCAAGGCTTTTGCCGTGACCGATGCGGGCCGCGCCGAACTGACCGGCAAGGACGCGGATCTGGAGTCGATCCTTACACGTCTCAAGGCGCTGGGCGAACAGCGTGACCGTGAGGAAAGCCCGCCCGTCCGCCGCGCGATGGGCAATCTCCACGCCGTCCTGCGCAACCGCGCAGTGACGCAGGGCTTCGATACCGAAACCGCGCACGCCATCGCCGACATTCTCGACGATGCCGCACGCCGGATCGAACGCCTCTGATGCTGGTAGAGTCCGCCTTATCGCGGCGCTTTGACGATGCCTTGGGTCATGGTATCCTCTCCTCTGCTCACCGGGGGAGAGGCACCATGCAGAACCTTGAATCCATGCCCACGCGCACACCGGCCCATCTTTGGGCGGTCGGTGCGATCAGCCTGTTGTGGAACAGCTTTGGCTGTGTTGACTACACGATGACCAAGCTCGATCCCGTCGCCTACATGGCGTCCGTCGGCATGGGAGAGCCTGAGATTGCCTATATGCAGGCGATGCCCGCGTGGCTGAACGTGTTCTGGGCGCTTGGCGTGTGGGGATCGCTTGTAGGCTCTGTGCTACTGCTGATGCGGTCACGTCATGCGGTGACGGCCTTTGCCGTCTCGCTGCTCGGCTTGGCGGTCACACAGGTCTATCATTTCGCTGACAGCACTGTGCCCGCTTCGATGAACAGCGGCGCGATGATGGTGATGAATCTTGTGATCTGGGGGTCGTTGCTGTTCTTCCTGTGGTACGCCAACCGCATGAAGGCCGCAGGCGTCCTGCGTTAACGCCGCTTCGACCGCGCCCGTTGCCGCACCAACCGAAGGTAGGTGTCGGCCACGGCCTGATTGATCCGGTCCCACGAAAATTCGAGGCTGCGCTCTTCGCCCGCTGCGCCATGCCGCGCGCGCAAGTCCGCGCTCTCGACATAGCCGCGCAGTGCTTCGGCAAACTGCCGCACCGCGCCCGGCGTAATGAGCCGCCCGGATACGCCATCGTCGACAAGGCTCTGGCTCCCCGTAGCCGCTGCGGCCACCACCGGCACCGCGCAGGCCATCGCCTCCAGCGTCACGTTGCCGAACGTCTCAGTGACCGATGGGTTGAACAGCACGTCCATGCTCGCCACCGCGCGGCCAAGGTCTGCGCCGCCCTGAAATCCTGCGAACACCGCATCGGGCAGGCGCGCGACGAACCATTCGTGCGCGGGGCCTTCGCCGATCACCAGTACGCGGTGCTTCACGCCCTTGCGCACCAGTTGGTCGATCGAATCCGAGAACACGTCCAGCCCCTTTTCCATTACCAGACGGCCAAGGAAACCGACGACCACTTCGTCATCCGCAATGCCGAGGCTGCGCCGCCATTCCATGCTGCGCGCCGCCGGATGGAAGATCTCGCGATCAACGCCGCGTGACCAGATGTCGATATCGTAGTTCATGCGCTGATCGCGCAGCACTTGCGCCATCGATTCAGACGGCGCGACGAGCGCATCGCAGCGCCGGTAGAACCGCCGCATCAGTGCCTCGACCACCGGTTCGGCCCAGGCCATGTTGTAATAGCGGAAGTAGGTTTCGAAGCGGGTATGGACCGACGCGAGGATGGGCAGCTTGCGGTGCCGCGCCCATGAAACCGCGCGGTGCGCCACCACGTCGGGTGATGACACGTGGACGACGTGGGGTGCAAACTCTGCCAGATCGCGGCGGACGCGGGGGCTTAGCGCCAACGGGAAGCGGTATTCCGCGCGGCCGGGGATGGCGAAGGAGGGGATGCCGATGTGCGTGCCGGTGGCGGGGAAGGCGGGGTTATCGACCTTGGGCGCATAGACCCGCACGTCTGCGCCCTGCCGCAACAGATAGCCGACCAAGCGGTTCAGCGCCTGGTTCGCGCCATCGCGGACGTAGTTGTAGTTGCCGCTGAACAGGGCAACGCGCAGCCCCGAAAGTGCGGTGGGGAAGGCGGAGGGATCAGGCTCGGTCATCGCCGCCGCCATAGCCCCGCCGAACCTGAATGGCGAGTGACAGCCGCGCCGGAACCCCAAAGAAATTGCGCTTTGCCGCCGGTTGATGACGTTTCGGTCCGATCCGGTGACGAAACCGGAAACCTTTTTCGACGCTGACGGTTTGAGCCGTTGTGCGCTGCAATGCGCAATCAGAAAGAGGAATTTTCATGAGGTTTCAAACACGTTTTGCGTGGCCGCTGGCCGCGTCGGTAGCGCTCGTCTCGGTTCCTGCCCTCGCTCAGGACACCTCGTCCGACGCGATGGAGAGCACCAGCACCCCAACTGGCACCTATGACCGCGACAGCCACTTCAACGGCATCTACGTGCAGGGCTTCGGCGGCTTTGGCGTCAATGGCGAGAACGGCAACACGTTCGGCTTCGACACTAACCGCGACGGCACCTACAACGAACAGGTGACGACACTCGGCGGTGCCAACGCCTTCTCGCCCGGCTTCTGCAACGGCGCACGCGGACCTTCGCGCGATGCCGGTTGTGCGCCGGACAAGGCTGGGGCCGAATATGGCGCCCGCATCGGTTTTGACGCGCGTTCGGGCAACATCGTGTTCGGCGGCCTGATCGAAGGATCGCGCAACGATTCGATCGACCGCTCCACCGCGTTCAGCACCACGCCTGCGTTCTACAAGATCGCCCGTTCGGTGGACTATGCCGTGTCGGCCCGTGGCCGCGTAGGCTTCACCCCCGGCGGCGGCGCGCTGTTCTATGGCACCGGCGGTATCAGCTATGCCAAGATCGACCACGATTTCAGCACCAGCAACCGCGCCAACTCGTTCAATGAAGTAAACGACGGTGACATGGTATGGGGCTGGCAGGCTGGTGGCGGCACCGAAGTGATGCTGACCGACAGCCTCTCGCTGGGCGTTGAATACCTGTACAGCCGCTACAAGGATGACAAGTATAACATCGCTGTCGGCCCAGGCACCGCGCCTGCCACCAACCCGTTCCTGCTGAACGGTGGCGGCACGAACATGCGCATTCAGGACAAGTATTTCGACACCCACGCCGTGCGCGCGGTGGTCGGCCTGCGGTTCTGATCAATACGTAACGCGCTCCCCGCCGCAAGGCGCGGGAGCGGCGAACCGGGAGAAGCTGCGGTGCGGGAAGCGCCGCAGCTTTTTCGTGTGCGGCGCGGCCCTCAAAGGGATCGGCAAGCGCGGCGTCTGTTGGCCCTTTTTCGCCCTGAAACGGGGAGGGGGGTTTACGGGGTTTACACTGTCCTGCGGAAGAATTGAAATCGATCAGTTGGGCGTGATTGATCGGTTTTTCCGATTGATCGGCGCGGCCTTCTGTGGCGGTGCTGGCTGGGGTGCAGTTGGAGGTGGGGGCTGAGCGGGGGCCGAGGTGCGTCATGCCCCGGAGGCTATGTCAGGTGAGGGTTTGTAGGACAGGGGTTTTTGGAAGGTCGGGATTACGCCGGTCGTCTCTGCTCGATCTGACGGCACTAACGGCACAACAGCTATATCAATTTGCTTCGAACAACTCGAAGACAGCCCAAAGCGCCGGACTGTCGAGCGGCATCTCCCCATCGTTGCCTTTACGCACTGCAGCGATCGCGCGGCGCAGCGCTTGGGCGGGCGGCGCTCCGGCTTTCATGCCGCGCACCATTCCGACAGACAGGCGCCGGGCGGCATCGTCCCGCACCGGCCAGTGACTGGCGAGAACGCGGTCCGCCCCCGCCAGGAAGAAGCCTTGCACCAGCCCGGCGAGTTGAGGACGATTGGTCGTGCTGCCTACCGCAGTATTGCAGGCCGACAGGATCACAAGACCTGCGGGCAATTGCAACGTTCCGATTTCGCTCGGCTTGAGCAGGCCATCGTCGTTCCCGTCAGGCGACAGCAGAAGGGCAGGCTCGCTCAAACCGTCAAGTTCACCGGACAGGAGGCCGTGTGTGGCAAAGGCAAGCACGGCGCCAGTGGGGACGTTGATTTGGCGCAGAGCTTCTTCAGTCGCTTCACTGCCAACGAGAAGTTGGGCTGATCCGGCGCCGATCGCTTGTCCGAGTGCGGCAAGCTCGCGCCGCGAGTCTGGCAGATCCGGTAAATCGGCAATGGCTCTTGCCGTGCTTGCCGACCGCATGGCCATCAGGGATTGCGCCGGAGCCCCCTTCACACCGCCAAATGCAATCAGCGTATCGCCGGTCTGACCGAACGCCGCCGACTTGCCGCCACGCATGCTGACGCGCCGGACAATCGCCATCTTTTCCAGCAGCACCACTCGGCCATCGCGATCTGCAGAAAGCAGTCCGAAGGGCAGTGATCCAAGCACGCCATTTGCCGTTACGTTGAGTTGGCGCGCCGACCGCACCAACGCTCCGGCGTCGTCTGGAAAAAGTACGGCAAACAGCCGTGACGAGGCCGTGCGGTCCAGCATGCCATTACTGGCTGGGCTGACAACAGCACGCAGTTGCTGGACAAGGTCGTCAACGGGGGCGTCCGGGCCAACGAGATGTTGCTTTATGCTTCGGGCGCCAATGGCCGTGACAATCCAGCCGTTACCGATGTCGGTGACCATGATGCTGACATCACTTCTGCTTGCCGTTGCCTGTATCTCCGCAATTGCGGCCGGGGCAAAAACAAGGCTGTCGCGCTGTTGCGGTGTGAGGGACGCATCGAGCGCAGCAATTTCTCGCCGGTTTCCGGCAAGCTCACGCGACACGCCAACCAGATCGAATGCCGGGTCAGGCCGGGCGCTGTTCGCATCGACACGGGCTTCCAGTCCCTGCCGGGCCGATACAAGTTCGCGCCTTTGCGCCAACAGCTTGGCCAGCGCCGGATCCGCCTTTGCCGCCCGTTCGCTGGCCGCGATGGCAAGAGTATCTTCAAGCGTTGTATGCGCCGCCCATTGCTGGGCGCGGAAAGCATCATCCGATGCCCCATGCCGCGCGAAAATCTCGGCCAGCCAGCCATAAGCAGGTCGCTGCCGCTCAGCCTGCGCCGATCCCCTGGCAAGCTGTGCGTTTTGCACCAGCGTTTCGAACACCTGGCGCCCCTGCGTGACGAGTTCTGCTGCCGGACGCAGGCCGCCACGGTCTTCCACCCGCAGCAGAAACGCGCGAGACAACAAGAGGTCGGGATGGTCTGCAGAGAGCATCTTGCTGCGCAGCGCCACCGACTGTGCCGCAGCATCCTGCGCGGTGTTCCAGTTTCCCAGTGCGAACGCGGCCTTGGCGAGATTGTCGCGGGCATTTGCCCGGTCTCTGTGCCCGTCGGGCAGCCGAGCATCCCGCACTGCGAGCAATTCGCGGGCCAATGCTTCGGCCTCTGCGCCCTTTCCCAGCGCGATCAACGCGATCAGGCGCGTGTCGCGGGCGGTTAGCGAACGGTCGCTTTGGGCACCAAGTTGTGTGTCGATGATCGGCGTTGCATGGTCGAGATAGGCAATCGCATCCGCGTGACGGCCGGCGCGGACCAAAGCCTGCGCGAACTGCGTCCGCATCGTCGCGCTGTTCTGGTTCGGACCGCCATTGGCCTTTTCAATCAGTTCGTACGCCTGGCGGATCGGGACCATAGCATCATGCGGACGGTTAAGTCGCAGCAGAATGGCGCCAAGGTTGGCGTAGAGGTTTGCCATGGCAGGATGGTCGGGGCCAAGAGCAGCGCCCGCACGGGCGATGCCATCCTGCGCGGTGACGATGGCGTTTTCCGTCCTGCCTGCAGAATAGAGGTAGGCAACCCGGTTCGCGCTCCAGATGGCGACGTCTTCGGGCACGGGATTGAGCGTCAGGCCAATGCGGATCGCCTCTTCATTGCGCGCAAGGGCATCATCAAGCCGGCCATGTTCAAGATAGGAGGCCGCAAGGTTGGACAGCGTGACGGCGTGATCGCGTATCCCGTAGCTTGACGGGTCATTGGCATATTCGGCTGCAAGCTGTTCATTGATCGCCAAGGCACCGGCATGGTCGGCCTTGAAGTTCAGAATATAGGCGCGCAGGCTGAGGGCGTTTCGCCAACTGGCGCGGTATCCCTCCGCACCGGCGAGCAGCGGTACGATCCGGTCAACTTCGGCCTGTGCCTGATCCATCTTGCCGGATGCTGCCATTGCCTGCGCAACATAGAGCGCGCGCGCTGCAATCTCGGGATGGCCTGCAGGATAGAGCCGTCGGGCCTCGGCCAAAGTCTGGTCGGCCAGCGTGCGATATCTGGCGGCATCGCTGTTTGAATCGGCAGCCTCGAACTGTGCGATCAAGCGATCCAATCTGGTCCGGTCGGTTGCAGCATTGGCCTGCGATCCGATGAACAGAAGTATGCCGGTCACCAACGCTACTGCATTTCGTGCCATCTGTGCCTTGTTCCCTATCCCGGCCGACAGATTGGACAGACATTGATCAAATGAACAGCGATTCCTTGGAAGCAAGGGGGGGTAAACAGAAAGGGCGGCCATTTCTGACCGCCCTTTCGTGTTTGCTTAGCTGCTTCCTTCTTCCGCCCCGGCGGCTTTAAGCCGCTTCCTTCTTCCGCGACGCCTTCTTGCGCTCGTTCGGGTCGAGGATCGCCTTGCGCAGGCGGATGGACTTTGGCGTCACTTCCACCATTTCATCGTCGTCGATGTAGGCGATGGCCTGTTCCAGGGTCATGACCTTGGGCGGGGTGAGGCGGATGGCGTCGTCCTTGCCGGTCGAACGGAAGTTCGTCAGCTGCTTGGACTTCATCGGGTTGACTTCAAGATCGTCGGGCTTGGCGTTTTCGCCGATGATCATGCCTTCATACAAAGGCGTGCCGACGCCGACGAACAGGATGCCGCGTTCTTCCAAGGGGCCGAGGGCATAGGCGTTGGCTTCACCCGCGCCGTTGGAGATCAGCACGCCGTTCTTGCGGCCTTCGATCTTGCCCTTGTGGGGTCCATACTTTTCAAACAGGCGGTTCATGATGCCGGTGCCGCGCGTGTCCGAAAGGAACTCGCCGTGGTAGCCGATGAGGCCGCGCGACGGTGCCGAGAAGGTGATGCGGGTCTTACCACCGCCCGATGGGCGCATGTCGGTCATCTCGCCCTTGCGGGTGGCCATCTTTTCAACGACGGTGCCGGCATATTCATCGTCAACGTCGATCACGACAGTTTCGTATGGTTCGGTGCGCTGGCCGCTTTCGTCGGTGCTGTAAAGCACGCGGGGGCGGCTGATGCCGAGTTCGAAGCCTTCGCGGCGCATCGTTTCGATCAGCACGCCCAGCTGCAATTCGCCGCGGCCAGCCACTTCGAAGCTGTCCTTGTCGCTGCTTTCGGTGACCTTGATGGCGACGTTTGATTCAGCTTCACGCGCCAGACGGTCGCGGATCATGCGGCTGGTTACCTTGGTGCCTTCACGGCCCGCCATCGGCGAATCGTTCACGGCAAAGCGCATCGACAGCGTTGGCGGATCGATGGGCTGGGCGTGGAGCGGTTCGCTCACGCTGGTGTCGCAGATGGTGTTCGAAACGGTCGCGGTGGTGAGACCTGCGATCGAGATGATGTCGCCAGCGACGGCTTCGTCGGTCGGCACGCGCTCAAGCCCACGGAAGGTCATGATCTTTGATGCGCGGCCGGTTTCAACGATGTTGCCATCGTTATCGAGCGCGTGGATCGCCTGGTTGGTCTTGACCGAACCCGAGAACACCAGACCGGTGAGGATGCGGCCAAGGAAGTTGTCACGATCGAGCAGGGTGACGAGGAACTTGAACGGGCCATCCGGGTCTGCCGACGGGGCAGGCACGTGATCGACGATCTTCTGGAACAGCGGGTTCAGCGTGCCTTCGCGCGCCAGCGGATCATCGCTGGCATAACCATTGCGGCCCGAAGCGAACAGGACGGGGAATTCAAGCTGTTCGTCGTTGGCATCGAGGCTGACGAAAAGGTCGAACACTTCGTCGAGCACTTCCTGCGTGCGTTCGTCCTGACGGTCGATCTTGTTGACGACGACGATGGGCTTCAGGCCCAGCGCCAGCGCCTTGCCGGTGACGAACTTGGTCTGCGGCATCGCGCCTTCCGAGCTGTCGACCAGCAGGATCACGCCATCGACCATCGACAGGATACGCTCAACCTCGCCACCGAAGTCGGCGTGGCCGGGGGTGTCGACGATGTTGATGCGGGTGCCTTCCCATTCGACCGAAGTACACTTGGCCAGAATGGTGATCCCGCGTTCCTTTTCGAGATCGTTCGAATCCATCGCGCGCTCTTCAATGCGCTGGTTGTCACGGAAGGTGCCGGACTGGCGGAAGAGCTGGTCGACGAGGGTGGTTTTGCCGTGGTCGACGTGGGCGATGATCGCGATATTACGCTGGTGGGCGGACATGAAACTGGCTTTCGGTTTGGATTCGGCAGGAGTCGGCACAAGCTGTGGCCCGCTCCGATACCGGCGCGCGCATAGAGGAGATTGTGCGTTGCGGCAAGCACGCGCGTTGCGATGGGTGTGACCGGTTTGCCACAATGCATGAAAATGCATGACCAATGCGCCGACATTCGGGGTGCTGCGATTGTTTGGGGCATTGCAAGCGTTTAACAGGAGGGCAGGGATACAAGGATGACCTGCAGCCACACGATGGCCGCCTGCAACCCGGCACTCGCGGCCGGGCCAGACTTTAAGGAACAGGATCGCAATGACATTGAAAATCGCCGGTAGCACCGGTCAGGCCGCGCTCCTTGCCGGAGCTTGCGGCCTTGCCTTGGCCTTCTCCGCCGCCGCGCAGGCACAGGATGCAGCCGCCGCCGGAGAGATGGCGCAGCCTGCCACCGACATGCCCGAGACTGAGGCGACCGGGAACGAAATCATCGTCACGGCGACCAAGCGCGCACAAACCCTGCAGGACGTTCCGGTTGCGGTGTCTGTCACCAGCGCGCGGACGCTGGAACAGGCGCAGATCCGCGATCTGAAGGATCTCGTCAGCGTGGTGCCATCGCTGCGCGTGACGCAGCTGCAATCGAGCGCCAGCACCAACTTCATCATCCGTGGCTTTGGCAACGGGGCGAACAACGCGGGGATCGAGCCTTCGGTCGGCGTGTTCGTGGATGGTGTGTACCGCTCACGCTCGGCCGCGCAGATCGGTGATTTCCCCGATGTGCAGCGCATCGAAGTGCTGCGCGGGCCGCAGTCCACGCTGTTCGGCAAGAACGCCAGCGTGGGCGTGATCTCGATTGTGACGGATACGCCGAAGTTCGAGTTCGGCGGGAATGTCGAGGCGGCTTACGGCAATTACAACGCTCTGGTTCTGAAGGGCGTGGTCACCGGGCCGGTGAGCGAGCAACTGGCCGTCAGCCTGGCAGGCGGGCTGAACAAGCGCGATGGCTACAACGAGGATCTTGGCACCGGCAACGCAACGAACGAGCGTGACCGCTGGTTCGTGCGCGGACAGGCGCTGTGGGAGCCGAGTGCGCAGATGCGCGTGCGGCTGATCGGTGACTATTCGAAGATTGATGAGCTGTGCTGCGGCGTGGTCAACCTGCGTCCTTCGGATTCGACGCTGGCGATCCGCGCGCTTGGCGGGCAGGTGAACGGGCCGAACGAGGTCTATGCCAACCGCGTCTATTCGAACTTCGATTCGACCAACGACATCGAGAACTGGGGCATTTCGGGGCAGGTCGACTATGATCTGGGGCCGCTGACGTTCACGTCGATCACCGCCTATCGCGGCACCGAGGCGCTGACCAATCAGGATTCGGACTTTTCCAGCGCCGACCTGATCGGGGTGAACGCGCAGGACCAGTCGATCAAGACCTTCACGCAGGAACTGCGCGTGGCCACCAATCTTGATGGTCCGGTGAACTTCCTGGTCGGCGGGTTCTATTTCAATGAGAACATCCGCCAGACCAACCAGATTGGCTGGGGTGCCGATGCACGCGGATATGCCGATTTCGTCATCCGGGGGCTGACGCAGAACACCCAGTCGTTGCCGAGCATTGAAGGCACGATCAGCGCGCTGACCGGCACCAATTATACCGGGCGCTTCTTTGCCGAAGGGCAGAAGCTGGATGAACGCTATCGCCTGAAGAACGAGGCCTATTCGTTCTTCGGGCAGGCTGACTTCAAGGTGGGTGACCGGATCACGGTGACCGGCGGCGTAAATTACACCAAGGACGCCAAGGACTTCGAAGCGTCGTCGACGTCTTCCGATGTCTTTGCCAACCTTGATCTGGTGCAGATCGGCGGCACCGCGCTCAGCCGCACGTTTGTGTCGACCGCGTTGGGCACCACCAACCCCGCCACGATCGCTGCCTTTGCACAGGCAAATCCGGGCCAGTTTGCTGCGCTGCAGACGCAGGCAGCGGGCTTTGCAGCACTCAACGCCAACCTTTCGACCACGGCGGCGGCGGCAGACACCAATCCGCTGACAGTGGGGAATCCGCTGCTGGCACTGCAAGACCTGCAGTTCCTGCCGCCGTTCCTTGCCGTGCCGAACGCGGTGGAGCCGGGTCGGACCCGCGATGACAAGTTCACCTATATCGTCCGCGTTGCATTCGATCTGACCGACGACATCAACGTCTATGCCAGCTACGCAACGGGCTTCAAAGCAAGCTCGATCAACCTTTCGCGCGACAGCCGTCCTGCACCGTCAGACCGGGCGGCGCTGGTGGCGGGCGGCCTCACCGTGGTGAACCAGACCTATGGCAGCCGCTTTGCCGGGCCGGAAAGCTCGACCGTCTATGAAATCGGGTTGAAGGCGGACTGGGGCCTTGTGACGGCGAACCTTGCCGCGTTTGACCAGCGCATCAACGGGTTCCAGTCGAACACCTTCACCGGCTCCGGCTTCGTGCTGGCCAATGCGGGCAAGCAATCGGTGCGCGGGCTGGAATTTGAAGGCACGGTCAAGCCAGCCAAGGGCCTGCAGTTCAACGTGGGCATGACGTACCTTGATCCGAAGTATGACAGCTTCATTCTTTCGGCTGTCGGTGATCTGTCCAAGACGCGCCCGGCGGGCATTCCGGCGATTTCGTCCACCTTTGCCGCGACCTATGATCATGAATTCAACGGTGGCCACCATGTGATCCTGCGCAGCGATTTCCACTATGAATCGCCCGTGCAGATTGCCGAGGGCTTGCCGGGCTTTCTTGATGCCGGGACAAGTGTGGCGATTGCTGCAGCCCGACCTTATCGCCGCGAAGTTAACGAGTTGAACGCATCGATCAGCTGGGTGCTGCCGATGGGGCTTGAACTGACCGCATGGGGCCGCAACCTGACCGACGCGCGCTATCTGCTGTCGATCTTTGACACGCCCGCGCAGCCCGGTTCGATCTCGGGCTATACCAGCCAGCCGCGCACCTATGGCGTGGCGGCACGCTACCGGTTCTGACCTGCAAGCCAGGTTGGCCTGAAACGAGGTTGGGGAGAGGGAGAAGGGGGCCGAAAGGCTCCCTTCTTCGTTTAGCGCGCTGCCTCGACGAATGGCCGTGCGTGCAGCGGCGGGAAGGCGGCTTCCAGTGGCTTGCTGTCGGGCAGGATATAGACGTAACCGCCCTTTTTGGCGAACATGGGGGCGATCTTTCCGTTGTAGATCGCCTTGGGCACGTTAATGCAGCCAAAGGTTACGCGGTTGTCGTCTATCGCGGGTGAAAGCATCCGCTTCGTGCGGTTTTCCTTGTTGCCCGGCGGGATCGTGTGGATCGCCACCGACGTGGCATAGTCTACCCAAAGCACCTTGGTATTGCCTGCCGCACGTCCGAACTTTGCCAGATAGCGGCCAGCCGGCGTGGTCTTTTCTGCGGGACCGATTTCGGACAGGCTTTTGGAGCCGACGCCCGGTGTGGCCTCGTCGCCCTCGGCAATTCCGATCAGCACAGGGCCGGTCGCTACCGGCTTGCCGCTGGCGTCGTAGACGATGATCGTCGCCGATTGCTTGTCGATCACAATATAGGGCAGCGACTGGTTGTCGGCGGTTTCGGCAACCCAAGTGGTGACGCGCCGAGCGGCAATAGTCAGCGGCGGCAGCTCGACGGGCGGAGTTACAGCCTTCTTTTTTGCAGAAGAGGCCTTGGCCGGAGCTGCATGCGCATCCGTGCTCAATAGCGGACAAACAACCAGTGCCATTCCTGTCAACGCAACCAGAGCCTTGATCATCGAGTATCGTTCTCAATCCGTATCATGGGTGCCGGACGGGCGACTGGCGGCTGCGGAAATTGCCGCGGGCCGCCCGTCCGGCAGGGGAAACGTTGCGTGTAAGGCTTAGTTGCGCGCGCGCTTTTGCGGCTGCTGCTGCATCTGCATCATGCGCTGATCCATACCGTCGACACGGCCGGTCAGCTGATCGAGGCGCTGCGTGTTGGTCTGCGACTGCGCATTGGCGGCCTGAGCCTCGCTGCGTGCGGCCTGTGCAACACCGTCAGTCGCCTGCAGGCGACCTTCGACGCCATCAATGCGCTGGTTGACCGTGGCAATCTGCTCGTTGACGTAGCCCTTGGTGGCGCAACCGCCAAGGCCCAGCGAGCCTGCCAGAATGGCAACGGCGGGGATGATTTTGAAAGATGGCGACATAAATTCTCCTTTTTAGGTTTTTTGCGAACCGTCGCGGCAACGCACCGTCGGAGAAATCGGGCATGGCTGAATCGCTGGAAAGTGTTGGTTTGCCGGTGAGTTGAGTAGTGTAACGCGGAACTGCCTTGCGCCGCGGGACAAGGCGTTGCGTGGTGTCGGCGGGCGGAAATTGCGTTTTTCAGGATAGGTCGCTGAATGCCGATCCCGCGCATACGAAAAGGGCGCGCCTTGCGGCACGCCCCTTGCGGTGTTCAGCGATTGTCTCGTGCGCTTATTTGGGCGCGAGGACCATCAGCATCTGGCGGCCTTCCATGCGGGGGAAGGCTTCGACCTTGGCGATTTCCGCCACGTCGTCCTGCACCTTGCGCAGCAGGTTCATGCCCAACTGCTGGTGCGAAAGTTCGCGGCCACGGAAACGCAGGGTGATCTTCACCTTGTCGCCATCCTCGATGAACCGCATCACGTTACGCATCTTCGTATCGTAATCGTGGTCATCGATGTTCGGACGCATCTTGATCTCTTTGATCTCCTGCGTCTTCTGGCTCTTGCGCGCGAGGTTCGCCTTTTTCTGCGCCTCGTAGCGGTACTTGCCCACATCGAGGAACTTGCAGACCGGCGGGTCAGCGTTCGGGGAAACTTCGACGAGATCAAGGCCGACTTCAGCCGCCTGCTCGATCGCTTCGCGGGTGTACATTACACCCAGGTTCTCACCATCACCGTCAATCACGCGCACCTTCGGCACCGTGATCATCTGGTTGAAGCGAGGCCCGCTCTTGACGGGGGGCGCCATACTGCGCCTCGGTGGGGGAGCTATAGTGCTTTCTCCTGCAGTTTATACAAATATACGCCTGATAGCGGTTGCCGCGCTCATATCACAATGCGCGGGGTTTTAAAGGCCCGGTTTGCGGGAAGTTCCGATTGGCCCAAGCGTGTTGCACAATTCTGTGGGAATGCCCGGTCATGCTGCCGCGCGCCACAAGGCAAAGCGGGCAAGCTTTTCGCCCGCAGGTACGATAGCGTCGATGGCGCTGGCGGGCTGCAACGCGGCAAGGATTGCCGGATCGCCCGCATCCATCCCGCCGGTCAATGCACCAAAAGCGGGCAAAATCAAACGGTTCTCACTGGCGACAGCGCAGGGGCGAGCGATGGAGCGACCGCGCACCGTGACGCGCAACTTGGGGTGGAAATGGCCCGACACTTCGGTGTCGGCGCTGCCTTTGCGCGCGATGTGGCGCAGTTTCATGCCGCGAATGTCGAGTTCATCGACCAGTGTTCCGCCGGGTGCAGCTGCGTCTTCATCGTGGTTTCCGGTGATCCAGACCCAGTCGGTCGCCCGCGTCAGTGCGTCCAGCATGCCCGCAGCATGGGGTTCCATGCGGGCCACTGCCTGGGCATCGTGGAACGAGTCGCCAAGGCAGAACACGCGCTTTGCGCCGGTTTCACGCAACGCTCCGGCCAGCCGTTCCAGCGTGGCGCGGCTGTCATAGGGCGGGAGCATCTGCCCGTGCTTTGCGAAAAAGCTGGCCTTTTCAAGATGCAGGTCCGCCACCAGCAGCGCGTTTTCCTCTGCCCAGAACAGCGCGCGCGCAGGCCCGAGGCGGAATTCCTGTGAGGCGAACGAAAAGGGAACCATCGCTTCCCCTTGCCGGATCGCAAAACCCTTGGCAAGTCCGTCACCATGACTGACTGGACTCAACACACCGCCCGCGCCCGTACCTGGTTCGAATCCCTGCGTGATCGCATCTGTGCCGAATTCGAAGCGATTGAACGCGAAGCCGGGTCGGATGCTTCGTTCCAGTACACGCCGTGGAATCGTGAGCATGAAGGCGAAACCGTCGAAAACGGCGGCGGCGGTGTGCAGGGGTTGATGAAGGGCAAAGTGTTCGAGAAGGTCGGCGTGAACGTCTCGACCGTGCAGGGTGAGTTTTCCAAGGAGTTCGCCGGATCGATCAACGGGGCCACCGCTGATTCGCCGGGATTTACGGCAACGGGGATCAGCCTTGTTGCGCACATGGCCAATCCGCACGTGCCCGCCGTCCACATGAACACGCGCTTCCTGACCACCAGCAAGGCATGGTTCGGCGGTGGCGGCGATCTCAACCCGCCGATCCCTTATGACGAGGACACGGCAGAGTTCCACGCAGAGTACAAGGCGGCGTGTGACCGGCACGATGCGGAGTACTACCCGAAGTTCAAGAAGTGGGCGGACGAGTATTTCTGGATTCCCCACCGCAAGGTCCATCGCGGGGTAGGGGGCGTGTTCTACGACCATCTGGAATGCGGGGATGACGCGGCGTTCGAAGCCAACTTCGCCTTTACGCGCGACATCGGCGATGCCTTCGTCAACGTGTTCCCGGCTCTGGTGCGCAAGCGCATGGGCATGGCGTTCAACGACGCGGAAAAGCTGCAGCAGTTGCAGTATCGCGGGCGCTATGCCGAATTCAATCTGGTGTGGGACCGTGGCACGCTGTTCGGCCTGAAGACCGGCGGCAATATCGACGCCATCCTGATGAGCCTGCCGCCTGAAGCGGTGTGGACCTGACGTGATTGAAGCACACGGCCCGCCGCTGGGCCACGGTTATCACAATGTCGCGCCGGGCGATCTTGCCTGCGTGGTTACGGCGCTGGAAATGCTGGAGCCGCCAGCAGCCTTGCGCCGTCTTACGCCCGAGGCCGAGGTTCCGGTCCAGATCGTGCGGTGGAAAGACGCAGCACCCGAGAAGTACCGCCTGCTCTACAAGCGCATTGGCGGGCCTTGGCTGTGGTGGACGCGGCTGGGGCGGAGCGATGCGGAAATCGCCGCGATCATCCACGATCCGCGCGTGCAGCTTTATGCCGTGGTGGACCGGACGCGGGTTGAGGTCGGCATGGTGGAACTGGACTTCCGGGTGGAGGGGGAATGCGAGATCGTGTTCTTCGGCCTGATCAAGGGTGCGACCGGTAAGGGCGTTGGTCAGTGGCTGATGCGCAAGGCTCTACAACTGGCGTGGGCACCGGGCGTCGCCCGCGTCTGGCTGCACACTTGCACCACCGATGATCCGCGCGCGCTGCCGTTCTACCAGAAGCAGGGCTTTGAACCGTTCGCACGGTTTGTGGAGATCCTGCCCGACCCGCGCCTTGCCGGACTGTTGCCGCAAGACATCGGTAGCGCGCCCATCATCCTCTGATCAAGCAAGTCGATTGCATTTACGAGGTATTCCCCCTTGCAGGTTTACCCCGCTTGCCGCCATCTAGGGATCAGATGCTCCGCCAGTACGAACTTGTCGAACGTGTTCTTGCCTATGATCCCGATGCGGATGAGGCGATGCTCAACCGTGCCTATGTCTATACCGTGCAGAAACACGGCAGTCAGAAGCGTGCCAGCGGCGATCCCTATTTCTCCCACCCGGTAGAAGTGGCCGGCCTGATGACCGAGTTGAAGCTCGATCAGGACACGATCATCACTGCGCTGCTCCACGATACCGTGGAAGATACGCTGGCGACGGTGGAAGAGATCGAGCGGCTGTTCGGCCCCGATGTGGCGCGGCTGGTCGATGGTGTGACCAAGCTCTCCAAGATCGAGACGATGAGCGAGAGCGAGCGCGCGGCGGAGAACCTGCGCAAGTTCCTGCTGGCGATGAGCGAGGATCTGCGCGTCCTCCTGGTGAAACTGGCTGACCGCCTGCACAACATGCGCACGCTCCATTACATCAAGAGCGAGGAAAAACGCCGCCGCATCGCGCGCGAGACAATGGATATCTACGCCCCGCTGGCCGAGCGGGTGGGCATGTACGAATACATGCGCGAGATGCAGTTGCTCGCCTTCGAACAGCTTGAGCCGGAAGCCTATGCCACCATCACCGGCCGCCTGTCCGCGATCCGCAGCGAAGAAGGCGCGCAGGTCGATTCCATCGCGCTCCAGGTCAAGCAGGCGCTGGCCGGTGTGGGCCTGCGCGTGGAAGTGTCGGGCCGCGAAAAGCACCCCTATTCGATCTGGCGCAAGATGGCCGAGCGGCACGTGTCGTTCGAACAGATCACCGACATCATGGCCTTCCGCGTCGTCACTGAGAACGAGGACGATTGCTACAAGGCCTTGGGTATTCTCCACCGCCAGTGGCAGATGATTCCGGGGCGCTTCAAGGACTACATCTCCACGCCCAAGATGAACGGCTACCGTTCGCTCCACACCGCGCTGATCTATTCCAACGCGATGCGCGTGGAAGTGCAGATCAAGACGCGCGAGATGCACGAGCTGAACGAGTTCGGCCTCGCGGCGCACTGGGCCTATAAACAGCATGGCAAGCCCGACGGGCAGGTGGGCTGGCTTCGCGACCTGATCGAAATTCTCGAATCCAGCCACGATGCCGAAGAACTGCTCGAAAACACCAAGATGGCGATTTATCAGGATCGCATCTTCGCCTTCACGCCCAAGGGATCGCTGTTCCAGTTGCCCAAGGGCGCAACGCCTATCGACTTTGCCTTTGCCGTCCACACCAATCTGGGCGCGCAGGCGGTGGGGGCCAAGATCAACGGGCGGCACGTGCCGCTGCGCACCGCGCTCGGCAATGGCGATGTGGTCGAGATCATCAAGAGCCGCAGTTCCGAACCGCAGCTTTCGTGGCTGGGCTTCGTTGTCACCGGCAAGGCCCGCGCCGCGATCCGCCGCTCCGTGCGCCAGAAGGAGCGCGCCGAAGTCGCCGCCATCGGGCGCAAGCTTTATGAGGAAATCATCGAGCGCCTGCCGACCAAGATCGGCAAGAAGGCGATTGCCGATGCGCTCAAGCGGCTGAAGCTGGCGACCGAGGAAGACCTGATGTTCGCCATCGGATCGGCCAAGCTGGATGACCGGCAGGTGATGGAAGCGCTCGTCCCCGGCAGCGCGGCCAACATTGCCGAGGAGAACTGGCCCAGCCAGAAGCGTGCCATCGCCGTGCGCGGCCTCACCCCCGGCATGGCGTTTAAACTGGCCGCGTGCTGCCACCCCGTGCCCGGAGACCGCATCGTCGGCCTCCGCCGCCCCGGCAAGGGCGTGGAAGTCCACGCGATTGACTGTATGAAGCTGGCCGACGGCGTCGATGCCGACTGGATCGACCTGTCATGGGACGCCCGCACCGACGGCGCCATCGGCCGACTGCGCGCCGAACTCTACAACCGCCCCGGCACGCTGGCGGAAATGGCGGGGATTTTCGCCAAGAACCATGCCAACGTGGTCAATCTGGAAATGACCCAGCGGGAGAACCCGTTCCATACTTATGAGGTGGATCTGGAGGTGCGCGATCTTGCGCACCTGACGCGGATCGTCAGCGCATTGCGGGCGAGCGAGGCGGTGGCGCAGGCGGAGCGGATTTAGCGCGCCGCCCCACTCTTCGTCATTCCCGCGAAGGCGGGAATCCAGTCCGATAAAAAAAGCCGTCGCAAAGCGACGACGTTGCTGGTCGCTGGATTCCCGCCTGCGCGGGAATGACGAGAATTGACGAAGCCAACCGTCAGGAGTTGCCGCCGTAGCTACATCGCGTTGGCAAATTGCTTAACCCCCTAGCCCTACAGAGATGCTGCGTCCGGTGCAGGAGGTATTGAGTGCATTTAACAAGCCGTCATCGCAATGCTCCTGATAGTTACGCACGGGTAGCAGCATGAAAGCGCTGCGGGTTTTCCTGTTGGGGCTGTGTATGGCGTTGTCGCTTGCGGGCTGCGGCAATAAAGAAACGATGCGTTACAAGATGACTGTGGAGGTTGAAACGCCGGAAGGGCTGAAGACGGGGTTTGCGGTGCGGGAGTTGGAGTTTCGTGATCGAAGCGGCTTTCCGCTCGGTGAAAGCCGTCCGCAGATCAAGCTGCGCGGCGAAGCGGTGGCCGTGGATTTAGGCGGTGGCAGAACACTGTTTGCGTTGTTGACCGGTGCCAA
>NZ_JAUYRV010000047.1 GCF_030696665.1 Novosphingobium sp. | reverse complement strand
GCCGGCAGCTGCACTTCCGCAGCGGCAGCGCTTACCCTCCAGAACCATCCCAAAGCCGCTTTACCCATAGACCAGCGCGTGGGGCCCGCGGGTTCCTGCACTGGAGGCTTTCGTACGCAAGCGCCCGAAACCCTTCGCAGATTGCGACGTTCGCTTTTAGCTGCGCAAACGTCCTGTCCCGCCGAAAGCGGTCGATCCCGATGTGCGAACGGGAAGATCGCCAAAGCTCACACTTCGCATCATCGCCGCTCGTTCCTGCCGACGACCAGCGGCAGCACCGCAGTGATAATCTGCGCGCTCACGCCAAATTGGCCGGCGGGCGTGGCCAGACCCACCCATGTTCCGGCCAGCGTCTGTCCGAACAGGACAATACCGACCAGCGTCTCGAGCAGCGCAAGCAACACAAGAAACCACAGCGCCATCGCCCCGCGCACAGCCAAGGCTGTCGGCACTTGCCAACGCCCTACCGTCCAGCGGCAAGCGAAAAACGCCGCAGCCAGCATTACCGGCACTTCCAATAACGTCGCACCGAGTGGCCCGATGCGCGGCGCGGCGAACAGTACCCGCATTGTGCCAAGGGCGAAGCCCAGCGCGAACAGCGCCAGAAAATAGGCGGTGGCCGCGATCAACGCGCGTTTCATAGCGGCTTGGCTCGGCTCGGTGGAATATGCACAGGTGAGGGGGTGTCGCCAGTCGAGACTTCCTTCAAAACCAACGTCGCCAGGTCGCGCGCGGTTCTTGCCGCTCCCATCAGGGTGGCAGACCCCGGACCGCACCAATCGCCATATCCCGCGAGCCACAGATGCGGTTCATCGAGCGATCTCTGGCCATCGACCAGCACTCTGGCATCGCTCTCGACCACACCAAGGGATTTTAGGTAATCCAGTGCAGGCCGGAACCCGGTGCACCAGATGATGGAATCGACCGCCATCTCCGAACCATCCGGCCAGACGACGCCACCGGCCGTTATGCGTTCGAAGGGACGAACCGAGCCCAGGTCTCCCCGCGCGCGTGCTTCACGGACCGGAGGAACCATGACGATGTCACCGATGCCGCCCACTGCCGTTTCGCTTGGCCCTGCCTTCATCCGCGCAACCGCACGTTCGAACAGGACGCGGCCATCTACCTCATCGGGTAGGAACAAGGGATCATGATTTGTTACCCACAGGGTGCGCGCCATGGGGGCAAGCTCCGCCACTATCTGCGCGCCGCTGTTGCCGCCGCCGACAACCAGCACTGTTTGCCCGCTATATTCTTCGGGCCGGAGATAGTGGGCGGAATGGACCTGCACGCCCTTGAAGAGATCGCGCCCCTCTATCTCAGGGATATAGGGATGCGACCAGGTGCCGGTAGCGCTTACGACCGTCCGTGCGGCAAATTGCCCCCTATCAGTCAAAATTTCCAGGCGATCGTCGGCGCGTTCTATCGCTGTCACTTGGACCGGACGATTGATGGGGAAGTCGTAGCGGGCTTCATACCGGCTGAGATAGTCCAGGACGTCATCACGCGTGGGATAGCCTTCGTGTGCGGGCGTCGGCATCAGCCATCCTGGCAGCGAGCTGTATCCCGCGGGCGAGAACAGGCGCAGCGAATCCCAGCCATGCCGCCAAGCCCCGCCTGGGCCGGCCTCGGCGTCGAGAATCAGGAAATCAGCCCCCGCGCGGCGTAGATAATAGCCAAGCGACAATCCCATCTGGCCGCCGCCGATGACGACGATGTCGTGCGAAGCGACCATCAGGCTTGAATTCGGCGGTGAAGATTATCGACCTTGGGCAGGCCACCGGGAGGAACCACCTCGCTGTCGATAAGGATGCCGGGTGCCGGTGCGCGGGTTGTAAGCCGCCGGACGGTTGACTTGCATGCTTCAAGAACGATCAGAAGAACAAGGCCCAGTCCGATCGCAAGGACCATGTCTACCAAGCGGATCGACCCGAACTTCAGCAAGGCCTGCGCCTGCGGGAGGAAGAGGATCAAGGCGGTGACACCGGCGATGGCCAAGATGACATAGCGCAAGGCCGCGTTATGGCGGACAAGCGCCTCGCCGAGCGATGCGCTGAACGAGCGATTGACCAGGATCAGCGCAACGATCTGGGCGATCAGCGCGAAGAAAATCAGCGCGCGAAGTTCTGCCTCGGGCATGCCGCCCCATGTTTCGATGAAGAACACCGCCGTCAGCATCGCAAATGCAGCACCCCCCTGAAACACACTCCAGACGATCATCGGCAATGAGAACAAGTCTTCGCCCGGATCGCGTGGCCGCCGCTGCATGATGTCGTCCTCGTCGCGTTCGGCCTCGAACACGAGCGCACAGACGGGGTCGATGACCATTTCCAGCAAGGCTATATGGATCGGGCCGAACAGGATCGGTAGTCCGAAGAACAAGGGCAGCAGTGCCAGCCCGGCGATCGGCACATGCACCGCGAAGATGAACGCCATCGCCTTGCGGATATTGTCATAGATTCGCCGCCCGAGCCGGACCGACTGCACGATCGATCCAAAATCGTCATCGAGCAGCACCATAGCGGATGCCTCGCGCGCGACATCGGTGCCGCGCTTGCCCATCGCGATGCCGATATGCGCTGCCTTGAGCGAAGGCGCGTCGTTGACGCCGTCGCCGGTCATCGCGACGATCTCGCCGCCAACCTTGAACGCCTGGACAATGCGCAGCTTTTGTTCGGGCATGATGCGGGCGAAGACGGTGACGGTCTTCAGCCGTTCGGCAAGCTGGGCGTCGTCCAGCGCGGCGAGGTCGGCGCCGGTTAGCACGTCGCCCTCCGCGATCCCCGCCTGGGTGGCGATCGACCGCGCGGTGGCGGCGTAATCGCCCGTGATCATCACGACGCGAATGCCTGCGCTGCGGCATTCGGCGATGGCGGCGACAACACTTGGGCGGAGAGGGTCGGCTAGGCCAACCAATCCGGCGAGCGTGTAGGCGTAATCATTTTGCGATTCTGCCCAATCCCGGTTCATCGGCGTTGCGGTCGCTACCGCGAGCACGCGGATACCGCGCCCAGCCATCACCTCAACAGCGTCAGTCATCGCCGCGAGCGCTTCGGGTGCGAGATGGCAGAGGCTGGCAATCGCTTCTGGCGCGCCCTTGGCGGCGATCGTCAGCGTGCCGCCGTCATCCCAGATGTTCGACATGGCGAGCAAAGCGGGTCTGAGCGCATAAGTATGTGCGAGAATGCCTGCAGGCGGCGAAATGGCCGGGACGGCAGTGCGCGCTTCATGCAGAGCGATTTCCATCGAGTCGCTTGGTGCGACTGCGCTGGCACGCGCCGCCGTTGCGATCACGCTGTGATAGGCATCAGGCACCACAGCATCTGGCTTAAGCGTCAGGGTAACGCCCGATGGCAGCCATAGCTCAGCCAGGGACATCCGGTTTTCGGTCAACGTGCCGGTCTTATCCGTGCACAACACCGTCGCGGACCCCAGCGTCTCGATCGCTGCGGCACGACGAGTCAGCACGCCGACCTTGCCAATCCGCCAGGCACCCATCGCGAGGAACACCGTCAGCACGACGGGAAATTCCTCGGGCAACATCGACATGCCGATCGCGATCCCGGCGAGAACCGCTTCGATCCAGCCGCCGCGCAACAGGCCGTAAAGCAGCACGACCAGTAGTGCGATTGCGCCGCCGCCAATCGCGCACGACGTGACGATCCGGGTCGTCTCGCGGCGCAATCGAGGAGCCTCGGTGTCGAGCGTTGCCAATGATTGGCCGATCCGGCCGATTTCGCTGTGCGGGCCGGTCGCCAGCACCCGCGCAATGCCGCTGCCGCGCGCCACAAGCGACCCTGCATAAACAAAAGGCTGGCCGTCGCCGCCGGGGCGATGCGTGCCGTCGCCGGCATCTGCGACGATCTTGCCAACCGGGAGCGACTCGCCGGTCAACAGCGACTCGTCAGTCTGCAGATCGTTCGCGTCAACCAGCACGGCGTCGGCGGCGATCCGGTCGCCCTGTTCCAGCACCAGCAGGTCATCCCGGACAACCTCCCGGCCAGGCACGCGAACGCGGGCACCATCCCTGATGACCAGTGCTCGCGGACTGGAGAGGTCGCGCAGAGCCTCCAGCACGTGTTCGGTGCGCGTCTCTTGGATCACGGTCACGGCGACAGAGAAGGTCGCAAAGCCGAGCAGGATCAACGCCTCGGTCAGGTCGCCGAGCAACAGATATGCAATACCCCCAACCAGGAGCAGTGTGAGCATCGGCTCCCGCAACACTTCCAGCACGATCCGCAGGGCGGATCGTCGTCCCGTGCGTGGCAGCTCGTTGGGGCCGTCCGCTACAAGCCGCTCGCTAGCAGCTACAGCCGTCAGGCCTTTGAATTTGCCGGGATCAATCATCGTCACCGCCTTCGCGCCCTTCGCCCCCTTCACCAGAGCCGCTGCGGTGACAGCGCGCACAGTTCTCGATGTTGCGGATGCCTTCCTCGGCATGTTCGGCACGGATCTGCGCAGGCTGGTGCTCGTGGCAGCTGAAACAGGTGTACCGGCTGGTGTCGCCACCTGTGTGGCAGGTCGAGCAGCTTGTCTTGTGTGGACCAGTGAGCGCGAAGAAGCGGCTATGGTCGAATGTCGCTGGCTTCCAGGCGGTCTGGCTGTGACAGGCGGCGCAGTTCTTGCCCGATTGCGCGTGCATTGCGGTGGGCGGCGCGCGGTGGCAGGTGGCGCACTGGCCGCGCAGCTCGGGCTTGAGCAGCGTGTGGGCGAAGCTTCGCTGCGATGCAGCTACCAACCGTGGGCCGCTATGATCGCTGTGGCAGGCGGTGCAGTTTGCCTGAGTCAGCGATTGGTGGAAGGCAATGGCATTGGCCTTGCGCCCAATCGGCGCGCCAGTCGTCGTGCGAATGCCGATATCGGGCAGCTTGTGGCAGGCGGTGCAGCGATTGGCAGATACGCCTGTGAACGGCGCATGGCATGCGAAGCAATCGCCGGCGATCGCCTTATGCGCGGGGATCAGCGGCCCCGGCGCGACCATCAGATGCGGCCATGCAAAGGTAAGCGCGATCAGGCCGCACAGGTTGAGGACGATCAGCCACAAGGCCCAACGACGGATCATCGCCACCCCCAGAACAACAAGGCCGAGATGATATGCGCAAGCGCCAGAACGCCAAACGCCAGCGTGATCGGCAGGTGGACGACGCGCCATGCCTTGACGACGTCGAAGGTCAGGCTGTCCCAGTAGGTCTTCTCTTCGAGCGCCTCGGCCGACAGTCCCTGCGCGCGAAGCTGCGTCCGCGTCGCCTCCAGTCGGGTGCGCGACCGGCCGAGCAGATATTTGCCGGTCAGACCGCTCGCGATGTTGATGAGCATAGCCCATACCGCCAGCCACGCCAGGATTGCGTTGAAATGGATGCCGGCATGGACGAGGATCAGCAGCGATCCCGCCCAGGCGAGCCGCTCATGCCAGCGCAGCAGGCTGGCGGGCTTGCCCGAACGGATCAGTTTGCGCTTGCGCATCGAATAGCCCGACGACGCCAGGATCAGCACCACCCCGGGAATGCCCAGATACCGTCCGACCCAGACAATATTGGCGAGGTGGAGGGCCGCATCGATTGCCAGTGCCGCGCCGCCCAGCGCTGCCAGCGAAAGATAGAAGGGGATGACCTCACGGCTGATCAGGCTTGTGCGGAGACCACTCATGCCGCCAGCACCAGATCGCTGGTCGGCACGGCGACGCAGGGCAGGCACCGACCCTCGGAGATGTCGAATGACGGCGGCTGGGCGTAGCGCACCGTGCCGGAGATGATCGCCGTTTCGCAGGTGCCGCAACTGCCCGATCGGCAACCGGATGGGATCGCCACGCCAGTGCGTTCGGCGAAGTCGAGCAGGTTGGTGTCCGCGCCGGTCCAGTCGAGCGTGCGTTTGGCTTGCGCGAACTGCACCGCCAATGGCGTGTCGAGCGGGATCGCTTCGATGTCCTCCGCAGACTCGATCGACGCCGGGCCAAAGGCTTCGTAATGCACGGCATCCCGCGCGACGCCCCAGTCGCGCAGTGCAGGGACGAGGCTCGCCATCATCGGCGGCGGACCGCAAACGTAGAAGTGATGCTGGCCGTGCGGCAAAATGCGCCGAAGCAGGGCAGTGTCCACAAAGCCAGTCTCGTGGAAGCGATCGGCTTTAACTTCGGTCGAGAGTGGAGCGCTCTGGACGATGGTCAGGTGGAAGTTGGGGTGGTGCTCGGCGAGCGCGATCAGATCGGCCTCGAACACCAGATCCCGGCTGTCGCGGACGCCGTAGAACAGATGAAAGGCGCGATCGGGCTGCTCTGCGAGTGCCGCGCGTGCCATCGCGAAGAGCGGCGTGATGCCGATCCCGCCAGCGATCAGGACCGTCGGGATGGCGGCATCGTCCGCAAGCATAAAGGCACCGGCGGGTGCCCGCACCTGAAGGATCGCGCCGGGCTTGACGTGTTGGTGGAGGTAGTTCGAAACTAGCCCCGGCGGCAGATAGGGCCGGTCGGGCGGGGAGAGTATGCGCTTGACCGTGATGCGATAGGCTTGTCGGTCGGGCCTGTCCGACAGCGAATAGCAGCGCGTCACCGGGCGCACACTGCCCCCGGCGTCGGGCAGATCGAACTGAAAGGTCAGGAACTGCCCTCCGCGATAGGGCGGCAGCGGTTGGCCATCGACAGGCTCGAGATAGAAGGACGTCTGGGTGAGGGCGTCGTCCTCATCCTCCCGCATGCGCACGCGAAAGGCGCGCAGTCCCGGCCAGGCTGCATTCGGAGCCGCTCGAACCGGGACTGCCTCGGGCGGCGCTGGCTTTGGCCGAAGCACGACATAGGTGATCGCCGCGACGATCTGCACCAGCAGCACCGCGCTAATTAGCCCTAGAAGTTCGAGTGCCGTCATACCGCGGTGCCGACCAGCATCCCGATCCCCGCCGTCAGCGCCATCGCCAGCGCGCCCCAGAAGGTCACACGGATCGTCGCGGCGGCGACCGGCGCACCGCCTGCGCGCGCGCCAACGCCGCCGAGCAGAGCGAGGAACAGCAGCGATGCGGTGGCGACGATGGCGACCAGCCAGTTGGAGGGGGCCGCGAACACGATCGCGAGCGGCAGGGCTGCGCCAGCTGTGAAGGTCGCCGCCGAAGTGAGCGCCGCTTGAATGGGGCGGGCGGTCGTCATCTCGGAAATGCCGAGCTCGTCATGCGCGTGCGCCGCCAGCGCGTCCTTGGCCATGAGTTGCCGGGCCACGGTGTCAGCTATCGCCGGATCCACACCACGCTTGATGTAGATGCCAGCAAGTTCCGCGACTTCGGCATCGACATCATCGGCCAGCTCGGCGCGCTCGCGCGCTAGATCAGCCTGCTCGGTATCCGATTGCGAACTAACCGAGACATATTCGCCCGCTGCCATCGACATTGCGCCCGCGACCAGCCCCGCGGCCCCTGCAACCAGAATGTCGCCGGGCTTCGAGGCCGCCGCCGCGACCCCGATGATAAGGCTAGCGGTCGAGACGATGCCGTCATTCGCGCCGAGCACCGCTGCCCGAAGCCAGCCGATGCGTGAGACGAGATGACGTTCGCGGTGGATGGCCAGTCTAGTCATCGCCGTCTTCGCCCGCCTCGCCACCGCCAGCCTCACCGGCCTCGGCATGCGCCCCGGGGACAAAGGCGACTGGATCGATCAACGTGATACCGTATGCGGCACTCCCCATCGCGACCGCCGCGATGGGGATCGCCACGCTAGCGGGCGGGCGCGCATCGCTGATGCCGGGATGTTGGTCAGCACGCTTTCGTCCCGTGACGAATGCCCTGATCAGATTGTCTTTGGTCAGCACCGACATCGCGATCACCGCAATGACATGAAGCGCGATCAGGCCGAGCAGGATGTTGCCGAGTGTTTCGTGGAGCTCCTCGCCAGCATCGCCCTGCATCGTCGCGCCGGTGTAGATGATGCCAGCGACTGTCCCGAGCAGAGCGATGATCGCTACGCCGCCTAATGCATTATGCCCGATCGAGCGCTCGGGCTTACCCGAGAACAGGCTGGCAAGATGATGGCCGATCCGACCGGGTTTGAGGAAATCGGCAAAGCGTGCATGCTCGCCGCCTACAAAACCCCAGACTAGCCGAAACGCGATGAGGACAGCGGTAATCCAACCGGCGGGGATATGCCAAGGCGCGAGCGCGCTTTCCTCTTCTGAGGACAGGAAAGCGATCAAGATCGTGACGACCAGGAGCCAGTGGAACAGCCGCACTGGCAAATCCCACACACGGATTTGTTTGGCTCTAGACGTTGCAGGGAAAGCGGCAGCGGAATGCGCAGTGTCGGGCATGGTCACCTCCATTGCGGCTACCCATCGACCATACTTCTGACAAAGACCTGACGGGCGGCTTTATCTGTCCGACGGGGCCGCCGCGAAGGTGACACGAAATAGTGCTCCGCCGCCGGGCGGGTTTTCGACCGTGATCGCTCCTCCATGCGCCTGTGCGAGCCGCTGGACGATCCCAAGCCCCAGCCCCGCGCCATCAGTCTTGCGCCGATCCTTTCGCCAGAATCGCTCGAAGATGTGGGGCATATCCTCGTCAGCGATTCCGGTACCATGGTCCCGGACGCTGATCTGCGGTCCAGGGCCAGCGGTTACCTCGATCGGCGTCGTTCCGGGCGCGTGAGACAGCGCGTTGTCGATCAGATTGCGATAGATGCGGTAGATCGCCTCGCCATGGCCCAGTGCCCTCGTATCACCAATGCACTCGAAGCGCAGATCGCGGTGGGCTTCGAACACCTTGGGTGCCATGGCGGCAACGATGTCCCGACCGATATCGGCCAGATCAACCGGCGTATCAGGTTCCCCCGCCATCGCGTCCGCCTGCGCGAGATCGAGCATCTGGTCAACGAGCCGGGTCATGTGCTGAGTGTCTGCTTGAAGTTCGGCGCGCAATTGGCTCGGCGGCAATTTGTCGAGCGACAGCTGCATGATCGACAGCGGTGTGCGCAGTTCGTGGGCGGCGTTGGCCGTAAAGCCCCGAAGGATTGCCATCGTCTCGTCCAGCCGGGTGAGCGCGCGGTTGACGGCGCGGACCAGCGTGTTGACCTCGCGCGGTTCGGGCGCAACCGACAGGCGTAGCAGCCCGTTGTCAGGATCGAGCGCATCTACTTCGGCCTCTGCACGCTTCAGCGGTCGCAGGACCTGGCGGACCGCGAAAATGTTGAACAGCAACAAGAGGAGCGACAACGGGATCAGCGGCAGCAGGACATGCTGGACGATCTCATTGACGATCACCGGCACATAGGGGCGGATGCCGTCGCCTTCGAACTGCATGAACAGCCAGCGTTGCTGTCCCTCCTGAATGACCGACCGCACACCCGAAATGCGGTAACCGCCGGCAACGCGTTCTCTTCGCGTCCAGTCCATCAAGACCCCCGGGGTGGTACTCGCGCGGTGTGGCGCTGTTGCAGGCCCATCCACTTCCGGCTCGATGTAACGGGCAGACCAGTGCTCCGCCCCCGGCGGCCCGGCCAGCAGATCGGGCGCTAGGGTTGTCCCATTTGCTGCCTTGCTCGCTTCGAGCGTCAGCAGCTCCTGCGCCAGCGATTCGGGCTGGCTGCTATACGTGAAAACGACGATGGCGACGTCGAGCAATGCGAACAGCAGCGTAAAGGCAGCCAGCCGTATCGCAATTTGCCGGAACAGTGTGGGGCCCGCCGGTCCCTTCTTGCTGTTGCCTGCTCTATCCATTCGCGGTGGCGTCATAGACGGTGACGGGTGCGAACAGTGCATAGCCGACGCCGTGGACGGTCCGGATTTGCACATCGGCTCCTGCGGCGCTCAGTCGCTTGCGCAATCTGGACATACACGCCTCCAGCGCATTGGGCGTAACTTCGGCATCCATCGAATACAGCGCGCTCTCTAGCGCGGGCTTCGCGACGACATGCCCGGCGCGCCGTAACAAGCATTCGAGCAGATCGACTTCGCGGGGGGTTGCCTCAATGGCCAGCCCGGCAACTGCCACACTGCGCTCGGCCGAATGGAGCATGACGTTGCCAACGTTCAGTTCGGTGCCGAGCGACGCGCCGGGGCGACGGAGCAGCGCGCGACAGCGTGCGGCAAGTTCGGGAATCTGGAACGGCTTGACCAGATAATCGTCGGCTCCCGCATCGAGCCCCAGCACGCGGTCATCAAGACCGCCGCGCGCGGTCAGGATCAGAATCGGCATCATATCCTGCCGTCGCCGCAGCCCGCGAACGAGATCGAGACCCTCGCCATCGGGCAGCCCGAGATCGAGCAACAGCAGATCATATTCATTGATCTTCAGCGCATGCGCCGCACCAGCGACAGTCTCGCACCAGTCGACCGCAAAGCCCTGACGGTCCAGACCTTCGCGGATTAGGCCCGCAAGGCGCGTATTATCTTCAACCAGCAATAGGCGCATTGTCGATGTCCGTCCCTTCTGCCGCCCGCTTGTAGCCGGTAATCATTGCCAGCGGCAGATTCTCATGGTGGCGGATGCTTTCGACGATCGCACCAATGACGTGGAGTGCGACGGCACCGATCAGAACGTTGGCAGATATTTCGTGCAGCGTCTCGACCCACGACACGCCCCATAAGGCGTCAAGGCCCATCATCCACCCCGTCGTGCCGACAGCCGCCAGCAGGACCAGTAACAGCACGATCATGGCCGCACCGGCAGGGTTATGTCCGAGGTAGCGTGGTTCGCGATTGCCGAGCATCGCCTTGAAATAGATGATGAGACCGCTTGGACTAGGTACAAAACCGGCGAAGCGGGCGTGGTTCCGCGCGGCAAGACCCCAGATGAGACGGACGACGAGCGCTGTCACCACGACATAGCCGACATAGATGTGCGGATTTTCCTCGTGCCGCAAAAACGTCAAGTTGGCGATGACGCCGCTCGCAACGGTCCAATGAAAAATGCGGACAATAGGGTCCCACACCCTGACCCGGCGGGGGACCGGGCCAGGGTTGGGCGTAACGGCGACGGGGGCAGTCGCGGCCACGATCAGTCGACGTTGTTCTGGACGACCGCACCGGTCACCGGATTGAAATACACCTCGGCGCGCTTGCCGTCCTTGGTGTGGGCATAGATTTCGTAGCAACTGCCCGAGACCTGAAAGACCTTGATGTCACGATAGCCCATCTTGGCGATCTTCGCCTTCATCTGAGCCTGGCTCAGCCATTTGGCAGGAGGCAGCTTGGTGCAGACGGGGGCGGCGCTGGCGATGGAGGCAACCGACAGCGCTGACGCGGCGATAGCGAGCTTGAGGAGTGTGGAGCGTTTCATGGGGGCAATCCTTTGTAATCAGGCGGGGTGGCTTGCCGCGTCCCTTTCGAACTGCGCTTGGCAACTGACGAAAAGCTGACCGATGCCAAAAAAACTGGCCCTCGCGGGTTTCCAAATTTCTGACCGCATCGTCAGCAGTGCGTCAGGACCTTATTCCAATGATCGGCCGTCGCCGCTGCCGGCGCATACCGGAGAAAAGATCATGAATCGCACTCTGTTTTCAGCCGCCATGAGCGTAGCCGTCCTATTGTCGACCAGCGCGGTTGCGGCACTGCCTGAGGCGAAACCGCTGTCTGCCCAAACGCGCGCCAATCTCGAGGCCGCGATGCACGGCGAGGCTTATGCTAATCTCAAATATCTGCGCTTCGCCGATCAGGCCGAAGCGGCAGGTAAACCTGCGCTCGCGAAGCTGTTCCGCGCATCGGCCAATATCGAGGCGAACGAGCATTTCGATCGGGAAGCCCAGGCGCTGCAACTTGGCGGCGCTAACAGTGCCAATCTCGAGGACGCGATGGCGGGCGAACATTACGAGAATATCACCATGTACGTGAACTTCGCCAAGCAGGCCGAAGCCGACGGCGACGTAAAGGTCGCGGCAATGTTTCGTCAGATTGCCGTCGACGAAGGCACGCATTTCGACGCCTACAAAGCGGCACTTGCAAAATTGGCTGATGAATAAGCTGGTAGGTTGCTGAGCCAGCAATTCGGGGGCCGACGCTTGTGCCTTGGCCGAGGGCTCCAAAGATGATTATCGTGCAATTACAGGCGCGGTAATCATCTTGAGCAAAGGAAGGATGACATCGGCAAGGCGTCATAAAAGGCGACGACGACCCCGATATGCATACCGCTGAGTATTAAGGAGCTGTTGAGACTGCTATCGTGTACTGCCGTACATCAAGGTGTATCGGATCGTAGGTATTGGAGATCGAGATAGCGGGTAACCAAGCTCACGAGCCGTTCTTCGGGTTACTGGCCACAGCATTGTGTCGATCATTACACTTTGCGCCGTGGCAGCTGTTGATTGAGCCCCATATCAGCATAGAGCGCTTCCGCCCCGGTCACGGCCAGCACCACGGAACCCAAGGCCAGAAACGCCAGCTTCGGATCAAGCAGGAAGAACGCGACCGCGTAATGCGGGCTCAGCGCCTTGAGCACTTGCGGCGCGGCAAGGATGTTCGTCACGCCCAAAGTGGCAAGCACGGCAAAATAGACGAGGATAATCGGGCCGAACAGCTTGCCCATGGCCGCAGTGCCGCGCGATTGTATGGCAAACAGGCCCACGAGCATCCCGATCGAGATAGGCAGGACAAAGCGGCCAAGGCTAGGATTGACCGTCGTCAAACCCTCCACAGCCGACGGCACCGAGATAGCCGGCGTGATGATCGCATAGCCATAAAACAGCGCTGTGGCGATCACGCCCAGCATGACGACGGCGGGCGTCCAGCGACTTTCACCCAACTTGCGCCCGATCAACGCCAGCAAGGCTAGGCTTCCACCCTCACCCTTGTTGTCGGCCCGCAGGATCACGAAGACTACTTGATTGTTACAATCAGAGTCATCGTCCAGAAGATTAGCGAGATGACCCCGAAGATGTGCGGCGCATCCACGGTGAGCGGGTGATGCCCGATGAAGCTTTCCTTCAGCCCATAGAGCGGCGAGGTGCCGACATCGCCGAACACCACGCCGATCGCTCCGAGCGCCAGTGCGGGTAGGCTCTCCCCATGATCGCTTGCATGATCGGGAATGCTGGCGGACGAGGTTGGTACGGTGCTCATGCTGCCTCGCCTATGCGCGCGCGCGCGAAATCGCCACGAGCTTTACGGAATCTTTATGCGAGCGGGCAAATTCCCCGTGGAATCTTAACGCTTTGAAGGCGCAGGGGTCTGTCCGCAATTTCTGCGGGAGCGCTTGAAATGTCATCGGTTTTTGAACGCTTGCAGAAGGGCGAGCGGTACTGGCCGGCCGAAATCGGGCTGAGAACGTTCGGTATCGTGCTGTTGGCGGGATGCGGCAAGCTGCTGCTGCTGGTCCACCATATGGTCAACTCGCCACCTTCGCATGAAGCCACGGTGGCGGAATTCGGCCTGTGCGCAGTGGCGTTTGTGGCGCTGACCTGTGGCCTTGGCTTCACGATAGAAGGGCCGGGCCTGTTCCGCTGGGTCCCGATACCTCCCCGCAGCCTGATTTCCTGATTTGTTGAAAGGACTCATCCGATGCCGGATCTCGCGTGGCTCGCCCTCTTGGGCGTGCTCTTCGTTGTCACGCTCGCCTTTGTGCGGCTGTGTGAAAAAGCCTGAGGAAGTCTCATGACTATTCCCCTTCTGCTCGCCGGGCTGACCGCTGCAGGCCTGCTCATCTATCTCGTGGCCGTCCTCGTGCGGCCCGAACGGTTTTGATCGGAGACGCGCCATGACGATTGAGGGCTGGACGCTCATCCTCCTGTTTACCGGACTGACGATTGCCTTGGCAAAGCCGGTCGGAACCTACCTGTTTGCGCTATACGAAGGCCGCCGCACGATCATGCATCGCGTGATCGCGCCGGTGGAGCGCGGCTTCTATCGCCTTGCCGGGATCAACCCTGAAACCGAACATTCGTGGCGCGCCTATGCTCTGCACATGCTGGTGTTTCAGGTTGTGCTGACACTGTTCACATATGGACTGCTGCGCCTGCAGGATGTCCTGGCGATGAATCCGCGCGGGCTGGCCGGTGTGGGCAGCGATGGTGCGATGAATACCGCGATAGCCTTTGTCACCAACACCAACTGGCAATGGTATGGCGGCGAAAGCACGCTGAGCAACCTGAGCCAGATGCTGGGCCTGACGATCCACAACTTCCTGTCTGCCGCCACCGGCATCGCGGTGGCCTTTGCGCTGTTTCGCGGTTTTGCGCGGCGCGAGACCGGCACGATCGGCAACTTCTGGGCCGATTGCACGCGCGTGACGTTGTACCTGTTGTTGCCCGTCTGCGTGATCTATGCGCTGTTTCTGGTGGCGAGCGGAGTGCCGCAGACTTTGGCGACCAGCATCGATGCGACCACGCTGGAAGGCATCACGCAGACGATCGCGCTTGGCCCGGTGGCGAGCCAGGAAGCGATCAAGATGCTCGGCACCAATGGTGGCGGCTTCTTCAACGCCAACAGCGCGCACCCGTTCGAAAACCCGACGGCGCTGACCAATCTCGTGCAGATGCTGTCGATCTTCGCGATCGGTGCTGGCTTGCCCTATTGCTTCGGTAAGGCCGTGGGCAATACCCGCCAAGGCTGGGCGATCCTGTCTGCCATGATGGTGCTTTTCGTGGCAGGCGTGGCCGTCACCTACTGGCAGGAAGCAGCGGGCAATCCGGTCCTGCACCAACTGGGCGTTGCCGGTGGCAACATGGAAGGCAAGGAAGTCCGCTTCGGCATTGCGGCCAGCGCGCTATTCTCGATCGTTACCACCGCTGCATCATGTGGTGCGGTGAACGCCATGCACGACAGCTTTACCGCGCTGGGCGGCATGATCCCGATGTTCAACATGCAACTGGGCGAAGTGATCGTCGGCGGCGTTGGGGCGGGCATCTATGGCTTTTTGTTGTTCGCGCTGCTGGCTGTGTTCATCGCCGGGCTGATGGTTGGCCGCACGCCTGAGTATGTGGGCAAGAAGATCGAATCCCGCGAAGTGAAGCTGGCGGTACTGGCCATTGCGGTTCTGCCGCTGTGCATCCTTGGATTTACCGCGATTGCCAGCGTGCTGCCTGCCGGGCTGGCCGGCCCGTTGAACAAGGGGCCACATGGCTTTTCGGAAATTCTCTATGCGTTTTCCTCGGCTGCGGGAAACAACGGCTCTGCCTTTGCCGGGCTGACCGCGGGTACGCCGTTCTACAATGCGCTGCTGGGCATCGCGATGTGGATCGGGCGCTTCTTCATGATCGTGCCTGCCCTGGCGATTGCGGGCAGTCTGGCCGCCAAGAGGCATGTACCTGAATCCGCAGGCTCGTTCCCGACCACCGGCCCGCTATGGATTGGCCTGCTGGTCGGCATCATCCTGATCGTAGGCGGCCTCACGTTCCTGCCCAGCCTCGCGCTGGGGCCCATTGCCGATCATCTTGCGATGATCTCCGGCCAGCAATTCTAAAAAGGGCTGTTGCCATGAGCACACCTACCTCGATGTTTTCGGCTGCGCTGGTTCTGCCCGCCTGCCGTGATGCTTTCCGCAAGCTTCATCCCGGAGCACTGGTGAAAAACCCGGTGCTGTTTACCACGGCTGTGGTAGCGCTGCTGCTTACCGTGCTGTTGGCGATCGGCGCTGAACCGCTGCCATTGGGCTTTCAAGTGCAGCTGATCGTCTGGCTGTGGCTGACCGTGCTGTTCGGCACCTTTGCCGAAGCGCTGGCCGAAGGGCGCGGGCGAGCGCAGGCGGCATCGCTGCGCGCGACCAAGAGCGAGCTTTCGGCCAAGCTGCTAGATGGCCGCACGGTTCCGGCTTCGCAGTTGCGGCGCGGGGATGAAGTGCTGGTCGAAACCGGTGATCTGATCCCGGCGGACGGCGAAGTGATTGCAGGCGTCGCCTCGGTCAACGAAGCGGCCATCACCGGCGAAAGCGCGCCTGTGATCCGCGAAGCAGGCGGTGACCGGTCGGCCGTGACTGCGGGCACGCGCGTCATCTCGGATTCGATCCGCGTCCGCGTGACGCAGGAGCCGGGGCAGGGCTTTCTGGACCGCATGATCGCGCTGGTCGAAGGGGCGGAACGCCAGAAGACGCCCAATGAAATTGCGCTGACAATTCTGCTGGTAGGCCTCACGATCATTTTTCTGATCGCCGTGGCGACGATTCCGGCCTTTGCCAGCTATGCGGGCGGCAGCATCCCGGTGGCCATTCTGGCCGCGCTGCTGATCACGCTGATCCCCACGACCATTGCCGCGCTGCTTTCAGCCATCGGCATTGCCGGGATGGACCGTCTCGTGCGGTTCAATGTGCTGGCCAAATCGGGCCGGGCGGTCGAGGCGGCGGGCGACGTGGATGTGCTGCTGCTCGACAAAACCGGCACGATCACCATCGGCGACCGGCAGGCAAGTGACTTCCGCGTGCTGACCGGTGTGTCGATCAATACCCTGGCAGAGGCGGCGATGATAGCCAGCCTTGCCGACGAAACGCCCGAAGGACGCTCGGTCGTGGTGCTGGCGCGCGAGAAGCACGGGATTGCGATGCAGGCCTTGCCCGAAGATGCGCAGATCATTCCCTTCACCGCGCAGACCCGCATTTCAGGCGTTCAGAGTGGTGCAGGACTGGTACAGAAGGGGGCTGTCGATGCGATCCTGCGCGCCAATCCTGACGCCGCACAAGGCGCGCAAGCCGCCGATCTTCGCCGCATATCGGAAGAGATTGCCCGCGCCGGACAGACGCCTCTGGCCGTGGCCAAGGATGGCCGCCTGCTGGGCGTGATTGCGCTGAAGGACGTGATCAAGGCCGGCGTTCGCGCGCGCTTTGCCGAGCTGCGCCGCATGGGCATCCGCACCGTGATGGCCTCTGTGCATTGTAGGGACACGGATTCACGGTAGGCATCGACGTCAGGGGTAGCGAACTATTTGCGCAGGTTCTCGATGCCAAGTTCGCGCCATATCCAAGTGAAGTCGTAGGTGGCCATCGGGTCGTTCGCGTCGA
>NZ_JAUYRV010000050.1 GCF_030696665.1 Novosphingobium sp. | reverse complement strand
GTTGATCTTGCGAACGTGAAGATGAGCATGAACCCGTTTGACGAGATCGCGGTTGAGGAAGCCATTCGCCTGAAGGAAAAGGGCGTGGTGACCGAGATCGTGGCGGTGTCTGTCGGACCGCAGAAGGCGCAGGAAACGCTGCGCACGGCGCTGGCGATGGGCGCAGACCGGGCGATTCTGGTGCTGTCTGAGGATGAGGTCGAGCCGCTGGCCGTCGCCAAGATCATCAAGGGCATTGCCGATGAAGAGGCCCCCGGCCTGATCATCACCGGCAAGCAGGCGATCGACGACGATTCGAACCAGGTCGGCCAGATGGTCGCCGCGCTGCTGGGCCGTCCGCAGGGCACTTTCGCCAACGAGATCAGCGTCGAAGGTGACGCCGTTGTGGTCAAGCGCGAGATCGATGGCGGTCTGCAGACCGTGCGCCTGGCGCTGCCCGCCGTGGTCACCACCGACTTGCGCCTGAACGAACCGCGCTACGCCTCGCTGCCCAACATCATGAAGGCCAAGTCCAAGCCCTTGGCCAACAAGACGCCCGCCGACTACGGCGTCGATGTGGCCCCGCGCCTCAAGACGCTGAAAGTTACCGAACCGCCGGTGCGCAGCGCGGGCATCAAGGTGCCCGATGTCGATACGCTGGTCGCCAAGCTCAAGGAAATGGGAGTAGCCTGATGTCGAAGGTTCTCGTTCTGGTCGAACACGACAACGCCTCCGTCAAGGACGCCACCCTCGCCGCCGTCACCGCCGCTGCCCAAATCGGCGAAGTGACCGCATTGGTCGCAGGCGCAGGCTGCGATGGTGCGGCAACCGCCGCCGCGCAGATCGCAGGCGTCGCCAAGGTGCTCAAGGCCGATGACGCCGCGCTCGAAAACGCGCTGGCCGAAAATCTCGCCCCGCTCGTCGCGGGCCTGATGGCGGACTACGACGCCTTCGTCGCGCCCGCCACCACCACCGGCAAGAACGTCGCCCCGCGCGTCGCCGCGCTGCTCGATGTGATGCAGGTGTCCGACATCCTGTCGGTCGAAGGCCCCAAGACCTTCACCCGCCCGATCTATGCCGGCAACGCCATCGCCACGGTGGAAAGCAGCGATGCCAAGCTGGTCATCACCGTGCGCGGCACCGCCTTCGCCAAGGCTGAGCCGACCGGCGGCAGCGCGAGCGTCGAAGCCATCGCGGCAACCGCCGACAGCGGCCTGTCCACTTTCGTCAGCGCCGTAATCGCCAAGTCCGAGCGCCCCGAACTGACCAGCGCCAAGATCATCGTCTCGGGCGGCCGCGCGCTGAAGGACGCAGCGACCTTCGAGCAGATCATCACCCCGCTGGCCGACAAGCTGAACGCAGGCATCGGCGCATCACGCGCTGCGGTGGACGCAGGCTACGTGCCCAACGACTATCAGGTCGGCCAGACCGGCAAGATCGTCGCCCCCGAAGTCTACATCGCGGTCGGCATCTCCGGCGCGATCCAGCACCTTGCCGGCATGAAGGACTCCAAGACCATCATCGCCATCAACAAGGACGAAGACGCCCCCATCTTCCAGGTCGCAGACATCGGCCTTGTCGGTGATCTCTTCACGCTCGTGCCGGAACTTACGGGGAAGCTGTGATTGCCATATTGGAGTGTTTCCCCGGGGAAACACTCCAAATAGGTTAGTTGGATCCCAGCGTCACCGTCAGGCACTGGCTGAAATCATCCAGCACGTAATCGGCAAACGCTGCGCAATTGGCGAAGCCGTGTTTGCGATAAAGGCCCAACGCAGGCTCGAATGCCGGACCTTGCCCTGTCTCCAGACTGACGCGGCCATATCCGCGCGTCCGCGCCACGCCCAGCAAGTGCAGCAACATCGCCTCGCCAATACCCTTGCCCAGCCATTCGGGGGCAACGCGCATCGATTTCAGTTCGCCATGGGCAGCATCCAGTTCACGAATCGCGCCCATGCCGACCAGCCCCTCGCCCATCCACGCAGAGAAGAACGTCACGCCGGGCTGTCGCAATTGCTCCACCGGCAGGGCGTGAACCTTGCAGGCGGGCGAATGGGCATGCATCCCCGAAAGGTGCAGCGCCACCAGTTCGCGTATCGCTTCGCCGGAAAGATCGTCCTCGACGATCCACAAGTTCTCCTTCATGCGCCCCCGCTATGCTTGTCCGCCTTGCGTTTGCCAAAGCGCATTCCGGTTTCCAGCCTTGCGCGCAGTTGCGCGTAGTAGGCCTCGAGAAACGCGCGTTCGTCGCCCGCACCTGCACTCCAGCCAATCTTGCGGCAGATCGCCTCGGTAACATCGCGCATGCCATCGGCGCGGTTTTCGCGCAACACGCGCTCGAGCACTTGCAACTCGTACTCACCATAGATGGCAAGGTCGGCATCGCTGAACTTGTACTGCGCGCCGGTCGCCTGTGAGCGCCCGCGCGCAGCTTCGCCGACCGAAAGCGCCGTCTCGAGCTTTGTCTTCGGCGCTTCGACCACCCACGTGCCTGCGATCATGTCGCCACAGCGCAGCCGGTCGCGGTTGAAGAACGGGAACAGCGCGAAGATCAGGAACCAGCCGAGGCCCGCCCATCCGGCCATTTCGGTATCGCCACCCTCCACACTGGCGGAAATGAAGAAGATCAGCGGCATGAACAGTTCGATATCGCGCACCAGATTGCGCGCAATCACCGCTTCGGTGGTCAGCCGCCCGCCGTTTTCCCCGCGCGCCCGGGCCGCCACGCGGATGCCGCAGATGCGCTTTCCGGGCGTAGCGCCGCGCGGGCCGAGTTCGAAAAACAGGAACCACGCGTTGCGGAACAGGAACATCGCCACCACCCACACGATCAGCAGCGCCTGCATCGCGCGCCCGGCGGGGCCATCCTCCTTGTCGAAATCAAAGCCGATGCCATCGGCGATCCAGGCGAGAATGAGAGTGGAGCCGATGATGGCACCGAAAATCATCAACAGATCAAGGAACAGCGCCGCCGCCCGCGACCCGCGCGATGCCAGCATGAACGGGATCGGCACGCCTTCGGGCGAGACCACCATGCGTCGCCGCTTGTCACCATCGGCGCGGATCGGACCGGTTCGGGCCTCGCCGCGGCGTCGGAAGGGTATCTTCAGGGCAAGGGCCATCAGCGCACGCCCCTGCGGAAGGCGAAGAAATAGCCGGTCCACATCACCAGCATGAAAGTGCCCACGATCAGCCGCGATGGTGTGGAATCGACCAACTGGCGCGCAAATCCTTCAAGCAAAGCGGCGATGACCAGCATCAGCACCACTCCGGTCATCACTTGCGCTGCGCGCCGGCCCGCTGCCGCGGCCGCATCCATCACCGGCAGGTTGCCGGGAAAGGCCATCGACCGCCCCACGTGAATGCCCGCCGCGCCTGCCAGCAGGATCGCGAAAAGCTCGGTCGTGCCGTGGATGGAAAGCCAGCCGACGAAATCGAGCAGCAACCCTTGCCCGTGATAGAGCCACAGCATCGCCCCCAGCAGCGCGGTGTTGTGGATCAGCAGCAGCATCGTGGGCAGGCCAAAGGCAAAGCCCAGCGCGAAGCACAGGATCGAAACTTGCGCATTGTTGCTGAACAGGCTGGCGGCAAACACGCTCATCCCATCCTGATCCTGATTGCCGAACAGTGTGCCGCGCAACACTTCCTTGCTGGCACCCGGCACCCGTTCATCGGCGAAGCCGCCGGGGACAAGCGAATAGTACCATTCGGGATTGGACGCGACGAGCAACCAGCCGACCACCGTTCCCGCCACCATCAGCGCCAGCGCAATCAGCAGGTCGATGCCAAGCCCGCGCACACTGGCGCTCCACCCGCCGCCCAGAAACCCGCGAAACCACGACCAGAGCGAAGCGCGCGGGCCATAGACCAGGAACCACGCCCGCTGCGTCAATGCTTCAAGATAGCTGACCAGCGCGGCATCGAGCGACGTTTCGCGCGCAATCGAAAGGCTTGAGGCCGCCGTGCGATAAAGCGCGGGCAGGGCGAGCAGGTCTTCGTCTGAAAGCCCGCGCGTGCGGCCTGCTTCCATGCGTTTCAGGATCGCATCGAGCCGCTTCCAGTCAGCCTCGCGCTCCAGCCGGAACCGGTCGGACCGCAGCGCTGCCTGTTCCGCAGCAACGACAGTTTCGGACGGTTTGGAGAACCAGCCGCCGATGCGTTGTGCAATACCGGTCGTGACGGCGTTCACCCGATCCTCCCTTCGCGCTTGATGGCAAGGTAGGCGTCGAGCAGGCGCGTGCCGATCTGGTCGTGCCGCGCTTCCAGCACGCGCACGCCAAGATGCCGCAACCGCTGCAGCACCAGCGCGCGCTGGCGGATCAGGCTGCTGGCGGTGACGGCTTCGGCCACCGATTGCATGTCGGTCACGTCCGCCGTGGTGATTCCGGCAAGTTCGGCGTCGGTCATCACCACGAACAGCACCAAGTGCTTGTCGACCAGACGGCTCACGTTTTCCACCATCAGTTCGGCGCTGGTGGGGTCCGAGAAGTCCGAGAACAGCACGATCAGCGAACGCCGCCGCAGCCGCGCGGCCAGTGTGGAAAGGGCCAGTGTGAAGTTCGGCTCGCCGGGGTGGTAATCCAGTTTGGCGGCGGCGCGCTGTAGCCGGGCGAAATCGCGGCTGTCGGTGACGAAGGGCGTGGCGACTTCGGGCCGCGCAGCAAAGCCGAACAGAGCGACGCGGTCCTGCGCTTTCAGTGCGACGTAAGCGGTGGTCAGCGCGGCGGTGACCGCGCGGTCGATCCGGGGCAGGCCCTCGATCGGTTCGCACATCGCCTGCCCGCAATCGAAGGCGAAGACGATCTGGTTGTTGCGCTCGACCTCGTATTCCTTGGCATAGAGCTTTCCGTGGCGGGCCGAGCTTTTCCAGTCGATGCGGCGGCGGTCCATGCCGGGTTCGTATTCGGCCAGCGCTTCAAAATCGGTGCCTTCGCCCCGGATGCGGCGTGCGATCATGCCGAACTGGGCATCGCGCAGGAAGATTTGCAGTGCCGGGCTGCGTACAGGGGCGATGTTGGGCCAGACTCGCACTTCGGCGTCCAGCGCGCGGTTCGCCTGCCGGTGCGCAAGGCCGAGTGGCCCGGTCCAGCGCAGCCAGACGCGCGTTACCGCGCCGGTCCCGCGACGATTGGGCACAAGGTCGGTGGTCCCGCTCCATGCGCCGTCGGCAAAAGTGAGCGGCAGGGAGATGCGCCCGCCAGCGCTGAGGCGTGGGTCGCATTCCAGCGCGGCTTCAGGGCGCGCGCGGGGGGCGGTGCGCGAAAGGTCGGCCAATACGGTCAGTTTTGACGTCTCACCGACTTCCGAATCGCTTGGCACCACCACGCGCAGATCGTCGAGCGATCCGGCGAACAGCCCGTCGAGCAGCACCAGAACCAGCAACGCTCCGCCCAGCGCAGGCGCGGCGATCCATGCACCGGGGGCCGCTGCTGCCAGCAACAGCGCCACCGGAGCCAACCCTGCGATCAGCAGGACCGCGCGGCCTGTTGGCAGAAGGGCAGGCGGTCTGTTCAACGCGGCGCTTCCGTGCCCTCAACCAGCGCGGCCACGATGGCTTCCACCTGCTTGCCTTCGATCTCTGCCGCAGGGCTGAGCATCAGGCGGTGGCGCAAGACGGCGGTGGCGAGCGCTTTCACGTCATCGGGAATTGCGTATTCGCGGCCATCCAGCGCCGCCCGCGCCCGCGCTGCGCCTGCGAGCAACACTGCTGCTCGCGGGCTTGCGCCCACCACCAGATCGCCGCTTTCACGCGTGGCGCGGATCAGGCGGACGACATAGTCGACCACCGATTCGGCCATCGTCACCGCTGCGACTGCTGCTTGCGCCGCCTTTAACTGCGCGGCATCAGCCACTGCTGTAACGCCGAGTTCTGCAGGCTTTGGCGCGCCGCGCCCTTCGCCATAGCGGGTGACGATCCGCGCTTCTTCCTCGGCAGAGGGGTATTCGACGAGCAGCTTGAAGAGGAAGCGGTCGAGCTGTGCCTCGGGCAGGGGATATACGCCCTGGCTCTCGATCGGGTTCTGCGTTGCCACCACCATGAAGCGATCCGACAGGGCATGGCTCTGCCCGTCGAGCGTCACCCGGCGTTCCTGCATCGCTTCCAGCAGCGCGGCTTGCGTCTTGGGCGGGGTGCGGTTGATTTCGTCGGCCAGCAGCAATTCGTGGAAAATCGGGCCGCGCGTCAGCGTGAACTGGCTGGTCTGGAAGTTGAACAGGTTGGAGCCGAGGATGTCGCCGGGCATCAGATCGGGGGTGAACTGGATGCGGCCGAAGTCCAGACCCAGCGTGGCGGCGAAGGTCTGCGCGAGGAACGTCTTGGCGGTTCCGGGCGGTCCTTCAAGCAGGACATGGCCACCTGCGAAGAGTGCGACGAGGAGATGGTCGAGCACCTGTTCCTGACCCACCACAGCCTTGCCAACTTCGGCCCGGATGGCGGCGGAAAGCGCGCCAAGGTCGCCTAGGGTCATTCTAGGTGCATCTAGGTTCACTTCAGAAGCCTTTCTATATTTTGCAGAACCAGCGCGCGCCGGGTCACGTCATGCGGTTTGCGAGCATCGCGCAAGTGCCGGGCAGCACTGGAAAATGTCGGGCCGGGAACGCTGCGCCGTTCCTGCGCCACGTCGATCAGTCGCTCGATCTCGGTAGGTACAAGGCCCCGCGGCAATCCCAATGCCAACGCGATTCGTTCTCGCACCGCATCGGCATAGGGCGCGGCGGCGAGGTGGACGCGGCCGGCGCGGCGGATCAGCCCGGCAGCATTGGCGACCAGCGCGGCCTTGCCCATTGCGATTTCCGGGCCTTGCGCCAAGGAGGGGCCGAAGCGGTGCAGCGCACGCCATGCCACCGCCAACGCGGCCAGCAGCAGGCAGATCGTGGCGGCAAGGAAGGGCGGTTCGAAGGCCAGCGTCAGCAGGTTGCGGTTTGCGCCGAAGCCGTTGAAAGTCATGTCGAACGCAATCGGCATGTCACGGTCATCTGCCGTTGCCAGCACCAGATCGCGGGCCATCAGCGCGGTGGCTTTGTCGGCAAGGCCCCAGTTGTCCAGCAGGTCCGGCTCGAACACCATTACCACCGGGTAGAGATCTTCGTCATCCCCGCCGTAGTCCGGGTCGATCCCGGCGAAATCATTGAGGCCGGGATAGTAGCCATCATCATCCAGCCACGCGGCAAGAATCCTGCCGTTGCCGGCGTTGACGATGGGCACCAGCCCCTTGCCGGAGCCGCTTTCGACCTGCTTGTCATCAGGCAGCATTCCACGCCGTTCACCCACGCGCCAGCCGCCTGCAGGAGGGGATTTTCCGTCGCTCAGTTCCACCGCGACATTGTCGGCAAAGCCCGGCCATTCGGGCAGGACGGTGGAGATGATCTGCACCCAGCCGCGCTTGGCCTTGGCGGAATTGGCGTCACTTGTGAACCACTTGGGCGCGATCACCAGCGTTGGCCCGATATAGCGCCGTGCTTCGACGACTTTGGCAATCTCCTTGCCCTCGGCCCCGGCGGGTGGGGTGAGGATCAGCAGACCGGGAGCGCTTTCGATGGTCTGGCGGTTGCGCAGGCGCTGCACGTCCAGCCCTTCGGCCTCAAGCATCTGGGCCAGCCCGGCAAAGCCGTTAAGCCCCTTGCCGCCAACATGCGCACCGCCATTGTTGCCGCTGCCGCCTGTGCTGTTGCCAAGGAACCAGAGGAGGGCCACGAACGCCAGTGCGCCGACCAGCAGCATGCCGATCACCGTGCCGCGTGAGAAAGGAGAGGGAGCGGCGCTCAAGCTCTCGCGCCCAACGGTTCAAGCGCGAAGCGGGCATAGGCAGCGCGCGCGGTGGACCAATCTTCTGCCCCCAACGGGCGCAGGGCATAGCGGGCACGCTCAACCAGCGTGGCGATGGTGCCAAAGGCCGTCCGCGCCTCGGCAGGCAGGCCCTGAATCGCGCCAATCTCACGCGCGGTGCTGGCTGGTTTGAGCCAATCGGGCCGGGCGCGCGCGATCTGGCCGACGCTGCGCTGGAGCAGCAGGTGCGCGGCTTCGGCAAACAGGCCCTGTGCGGCCAGCCGGTCAGCATCCTCCAGCAAGGCCAGCGCCTCTTCGCGCGGCGGCGTCCATTCGGGTGTGGCCACTTTGGCGCGGCCTTGGCGTGCCAGCCACAGCGGCCAGAGCAAGGCCCACGCAATCCATACAATGCCCAGCCCCGCGCCGATCATCAGGATCAGTTCGATGACACCCCAACTGCCGCCCAGCAGCCGTCCCAGCGGAGACAGCAGCCATTCCAGCCATTCGCCCAGCGTTTTCATCCATTCAGGCGTTTGGGGCGGGGGATCGGGTGCCACGGGCGCGAACTGGATGTCTGACGATTCGCGGACCGAGCGCCAAGCCTCTTCCGCCGCCAATGCGCCATCATCTGCTGTATTTGCTGCCGCCCCGACTGTCACCGCCGCAACCTTGCATGCGCAACCAGCCGGTTCAAGCGCAACTGCATCAGCCCCGGATGCGCTCCATCGGATAAGTGCCCAGCATGCGCAGATCCTTGGCGAAAAAGCCCAGTTCCTCGAATGCCAGATCCACCGCGCGTTCACCGGGCGCGCCGACGATATCGGCGAAAAATTCGGTCGCGGCAAAGCTCGCCCCGCGCTGGTAGCTTTCCAGCTTGGTCATGTTGACGCCGTTCGTGGCAAAGCCGCCCAGCGCCTTGTAAAGCGCGGCGGGAATGTTGCGCACTTCGAACACGAAAGTGGTCATGGCCGGGACACTGATCGTGGCTGGATCAAGCGGTGTTTTAGAGAGAATTACAAAGCGCGTGGTGTTGTCGTGCGCGTCCTCGACATTGTCCTCAATGACTTTCAGGCCATAGAGTTCGGCTGCAATGCGTGGGGCCAGTGCGGCCACGGTGGTATCGCCCAGTTCCGCTACGAACGCCGCCGCGCCCGCAGTGTCGGCATAGCTCATCGGCACGATGCCGCGCTCGCGCAGATAAAAGCGTGATTGGCCAAGCGCCTGCGGGTGGCTGTAGGCGGCAGTGAAGGGGCCATCGCCCAACGCCATCAGGCTGGCATGAATCTCAAGGAAGTGTTCGCCGATGATCGACAATCCGCTTTCCGGCAGCAGGAAGTGGATGTCGGCCACGCGCCCGTGTTGCGAATTCTCGATGGGAATGATGGCCTGTCCCGCGCGGCCTTCTTTTACGGCATCCAGCGCATCTTCGAACGAGAAGCAGGGCAGCGGCAGGCAATCGGGGAGGGCTTCCATTGCCGCCCGATGCGAGTTTGCGCCCGGCGCGCCCTGAAACGAAACTGCGCGTGCCGGATCAGCGGCGGCGGCGGCGGCCATCTGCTCGACAAGGGCGAGCGCGGGGGCGGGATAGCTCTGCATATCGGGCGCGCGTTAAGCTGCTGTGTCCTTTCCGGCAAGTGACAACACTTTTTTGTGGGCTTTTTGGGGATGAAACCATCTTGCGTTGCGGCATGGCGCTCACTAGAGCGTGCCCCAACTCGCGCGGGTGTCGGCAAGGTGCTGGCGTGCGCCAATGGGGCTTCTAAATGGACGACCGCTTCAATACCATCGCCGGATGGACCTTGTTCGGAGGCATCGTGGCTCTGGGGCTTTCAAGCCTCTCGGGACACTATTTTCTCGCCGATAAGGCGCATCGTCCCCATGAAATGGGCTACGCGATCGAAGGCGTTGAAGAAGAAGCCGCGGCCGGTGCCGAGGCTGAACTGCCTTTGCCGAACCGGCTGGCCGCTGGCGATGTTGCCAAGGGTGAAGCCGTGTTTGCCAAGTGCAAGGCCTGCCACACCGCTGGTGAAGGCGGCGCAAGCGGCATCGGCCCGAATCTTTACGCCCTCGTGGGCAAGCCCATCGGCAAGCATGCCGCCGGTTTCGCTTATTCGGCTGACCTTGCCGGGCACGGCGGCAACTGGGACTTCGCCAACCTTGATGCGTGGCTGAAGAACCCCAAGGCGTTTGCCGCCGGCACCAAGATGTCGTTCGCCGGCCTGCCCAAGGGTGAAGACCGCGCCAACGTGATTCTCTATCTCAACTCGCTCGGCTCAAACCTGCCGCTGCCAGCGGCTGAAGCGGCGCCTGCTGCAGAAGCTCCGGCTGACGCAGCGGCGAGCGAAGCGGCTCCCGATGCAGCAGCAAGCGAGGCGGCACCCGCCGCCTGATCGCATCGCAGACCTAAGAAAAGGGGCGCGTGGACTTCGGTTCGGGCGCCCTTTTTCGTGCCCTTTGATGCGGGTTGCGGCGGTCGTCGGGCCAGACCAATCTGGATCAGTAGGGGGACACCACGATGTTTCGGAATGCGATTGGCCTGATCCTGTTGGCAATAGCTACCGTGCCTGCCGTTGCCGCTGAACCGCCGCTGGCGATGCAGGGTGAATGGACAGTCGATCTAAGCGCAGATCCGGCTCAGCCCTATACCAAGACCTTGGTTCTGGAATTGCAGGCCGATGGCACGGCAACGGGCAGCTTCTACGACAGCGATATACTTGCCGGGCGCTGGAAAACCGATCGCGGGCGCACTTGCGTCAGCTTTCGCACAACCGACGGTGCAGGACCGTATCATACGGCAGCTTGCTTGGTCGGTGATCGAATCGAGGGCCAGACCTGGGCCGAACACCGCAACTTCCTGTTCAACTGGAATGCGGCGCGCCCTGCGGCAAAACCGTAAATTTCAGGGCAAGCCAGCCTCGGACTAACCAGCCTCGGACTGACCGGCCTTTGGAACGCGCAATGCGGATTTTCGGGGGCGGGCGCTAACCCCTCACTCCGGCGTAGCTTCGGCCCGGCCCTTGAAGCCTTGGGCAATCACGTACCATTCCGAGGAATCCTTGCGGCTGGATGGCGGTTTGGCATGCTTCACGGTGGTGAAGTTCTTTTTCAGGATGCCCAGCAGTTCGGTATCGGTGCCGCCTGCAAAGACTTTGGCCACGAAGGCACCGCCGGGGGCAAGCGTCTGCACGGCAAAGTCCACCGCCGTTTCCACCAGCCCCATCGTGCGCAAATGGTCCGTCTGCTTGTGGCCCACGGTATTGGCGGCCATGTCTGACACCACCAGATCGGGCGGGCCATCCAGTGCGTCCAGCAAGGCCTGCGGTGCTTCGTCTGCCATGAAATCCATCTGGTAGATCGTCACACCTTCAATTGGGTCGGTCGGCAGCAGATCAATGCCTACGATCTTGGCCGCAGGGGCCTTTTTGCGCACCACCTGGCTCCAGCCGCCGGGCGCTATGCCCAGATCGACCACACGTTTGGCATTCCTGAGCAGGGTGAACTTCTCGTCCAGATCGATCAGCTTGAAAGCCGCGCGGCTGCGCCAGCCTTCGGCGCGGGCCTGTTTGACGTAAGGGTCGTTCAACTGGCGCGACAGCCAGCGGACCGAAGATGCGGTGCGGCCCTTGGCGGTTTTCAGCCGCTCGTGGGGATTCTTGTCAGACCTGCTCATGCTGCTTCCGTTCGTTTGGGGCTGCGCGGGTCTGCGCCGATGGCCATGAGGCTGCGCAGGATGCCTTCGCGGATGCCGCGATCTGCAATGCCGAGCCGGTCTGCTGGCCAGATGTCGATAATGGATTCAAGGATCGCACAGCCTGCCACGACAAGGTCGGACCGTTCGCGCCCGATGCAGGGCAGGGCGATTCGCTCCGCCGGGGTCATCGTGGCAAGACGGCGGCTGATGTGGCGCATCGAATCCGCTGGAACCACCAGCCCATCGACAGCACGCCGATCGTATTGCGGCAGTTCCAGATGGACGCTGGCCAGCGTAGTGACGGTCCCGCTGGTACCAAGCAGGCGGATGCGGCCTTCGCCGCGCGCGGCATTGCGCATCGGGCTGACTCGTTCGCAAAAATCGGCAAAGCCATCGTCCACGCGGCGGCGCATTTCGGCATAGGCAGCGGCGCGGGCCTGCGGATCATCGGCAATCGCGCCGATGCTTTCGGTCAGCGAAACCACGCCCCACGGCACGGATTGCCAATCAAGAATGCGTGGCACCGTTTCGCCGGTTTCGACCAGCACCATCTCGGTCGATCCGCCGCCGATATCGAAAATCATGGCTGGACCGGTGCCCTGTTCCAGCAGGATGTGGCAGCCCAGCACCGCCAATCGTGCTTCTTCCTGCGCGGTGATGATGTTCAGATGGATGCCGGTTTCTTCCAGCACGCGATCAATGAACGCCTGCCCGTTGGTCGCACGACGGCAGGCTTCAGTCGCCACCGACCGCGCGAGGTGGACGTTGCGCTTGCGCAGCTTTTCAGCGCAGACATGCAGCGCGGCCAGCGCGCGGTCCATCGCCGCGTCAGAAAGGTGTCCGGTCTGCGCCAGCCCCTCGCCGAGCCGCACAACGCGGCTGAACGCATCGATGACCACGAAATGCTCGCCCGATGGCCGCGCGATCAGGAGGCGGCAGTTGTTCGTGCCAAGATCGATCGCGGCATAGGCCTGGCGGTAGTGGGGTGCGTGACGGAGAGGGGAAAGCGGCTTTTGCCATGTAGCCGGGCCTTCCGGCTCAGCCGTGGGCGCCGTTGCCAAAACCGGTGTTATCACCGCTTCAGGCGCAGATGCAGGCGGCATTACTGCCGTTGCATCAATTTTCCCGCCACCGCCGCGCGATGCGGGCGGTTGCGTTTTGCCTGCCGACCCGGACGGGACACTGTTCCCGGCATTGCTGCGCGGCTTGCGAGGCTTTTTCCGTTGCCCCTTCTTTCTGCCGAAACGCGCGCCTTGCCCACTGGCCGGCGGAATGGATCCCGCCATGTCACAAATTCGCTTATGTTTTCCCGCGCCGCATAATGCCTGCCGGGTACTTGGCGGCGATGCTAGCGCCGCAGCGCCTCGCCCGCAAGGCCAGCGCCCAAAAATGCCACTTCCCCCGCTTGACTTGCCGCCACGCGCCCCGTAGTTGCGCGCCTCACATTGCCCCGTCGTCTAATGGTAAGACTACGGATTCTGATTCCGTCTATCGAGGTTCGAATCCTCGCGGGGCATCCATATTTTCTGAAATCATCAATATTTATCGTCTGGTGTTGGCGCCCCTCGCTCAATCGCCAGACAGCGTCGCCGCGCAATGCAGACTCCACCCAGCGTGAGCGGCTGCGAAAGCGGGATAGGGGCCTTTCGGACCGGTTAGCGCCAGCGGTGGCTGCCGACCAGATTACGACGCTCGCTTCCGGCACGTGAACGTCGTAATCTATGCTGTCAGGCAAAAACCGCGTTGAAGCCCGTCGCCCGCAGCTTCAATTGTCGCATCGGTCACTTCAAAGAACGAAATTTGATGCCGCCAACGACAACAGGGGGTCGAGCTGGATCAGGAAATCACCAACGCCATCCCCGTTCACGTCTCCAGTGACAAAGGTGTCCCCGCCCGCTTGGTAATAGCGAAGCTGGCCTGCGGCATTTGAAAATCCTGCTGTGCCGATGAAGGTAAAGGCCTGGTTTCCGCCGACATTGGAATTGGCGTCAATCGCACTGAGCGACATCCTGTCGGATTGGGCGGTCGAGAAGTCGGTGATGAAATCGATGTTGCCCGGTCCGCTGTCACTCAGGTTCTGGAACGTGAAGGTGTCGGCCCCAGCGCCGCCGGTGAGCCGGTCAGCGCCTGCGCCACCGATGATCACGTCGTTGTTGTTGCCACCGTCTATCCTGTCGACGCCGGCTCCGCCGTTCAGGGTGTCATTGCCAGCCAGACCATTGATCACATCGTCTCCCGTTCCGCCGGTCAGCGTGTTGGCGGCAGATGTTCCCGTAAGAGTGATGCCATCGACGACATCGAGAATGCCTATGGAGAGGGTCTGGCTGTCGCTCAATTCGCCGTCGCTGACATTGACGATCACCTGATAGTTGTTGTCGGCCCCGACATCGCCCGGTGCTTCAAAGTTTGGCGCGGTGACGAACGAGAGCAGTCCGGTGACGGAATTGATCGCAAACTTTGCTGCATCGGCACCGCCGCCGATGCTGTAGGTCAGCGCCGACCCATCGGGATCGCTGGCGGACATGGCCGCTACGGAAATGGTATTTTCGCTAAGCTGGAACCCGACCCCGTTCAGACCGCCGAACGACGTGATGACGGGTGCCTCGTTGACGTTGCTTACGGTAACCGCAAGCGCCTGGCTGTCCGAGAGCGCGCCATCGCTGGCGGTGACGATCACGTCATAGACGTTGTTGGCGTCAGCATCGGCTGGGGCTTCAAAGTTTGGTGCGGTGACGAAGTTAAGCGCCCCGCTGGCAGAATTGATGGCAAACCGGCTTGCATCGGCGCCGCCGGTGATGGCGTAGGTCAGCGCGTCACCATCGATGTCGGTGCCTTCCACTGTGCCGACTGCGAGGCTGCCTTCGGTTACCGACCTGGCGGACGACGAGACGATCAACGGCGCTTCGTTGGCGTTGCTGACCGCTACCGTCACGCTTTGCTGCGTTTCGGACGTGCCATCGCTCGCGCTCACGTTCACTTCGAACAGGTTGTCGCCATTGGCATCGCCTGCGGCTTCAAAGTCAGGCGCGGTGACAAACGAAAGTGCGCCCGTAATGGCATCGACCGCGAACATCGCCGCATCGGCACCGCCTGCAATGGAAAACGTGATGGGCGAACCTTCAGGGTCAACCGCTGCGACAGTGCCAATGGCAGTTATGTTCTCGCTCAGCCCGAAGGATGGCGCAGATGTGATGACAACGGCCTCGTCGACGTCAGATACAGACACCGACAGCGTCTGGGCCGTGGAGTTAAACCCATCGCTGGCCGTGACGACCAGTTCGTAGAGATTGTCGCCATTGGCATCGGCTGGCGCTTCGTGATCGGGCGCGGTGGTGAACGACAGCGCACCGCTTGCCGCATCGATCGAGAACAGAGCGGCATCTGCGCCGCCGCTGATGGCATAGGCTATCGTGGTTCCCTCGGCATCACTGGCGGCCACGATGCCGACGGCAGTGACATTCTCTGCCAGGCCAAAGCTCGAGCCTGAAGTAAACTCAGGGGCATCATCAACCGTGCCCACCACCACTGTCAGGGCCTGCGAGGCAGACAGGTTGCCATCGCTGACGGTGATTTCAACATCATACCGGTTGTCAGCATCGGCATCGGTCGGGGCTTCGAAATCGGGTTCAGTCAGGAAGCTCAGCGCGCCTGTTTGCGCATCGATGGCAAACAGCGCTGCATCAGCGCCACCCGAGATGCTGTAGACAAGTGTCTGCCCGTCCACGTCGTTGGCCAGGATGGTCCCTGCGGCAAGCTGGCCTTCAAGGACCGAGAGCGTGGCCACAGGCGCGAGCACCGGCGCTTCGTTGACGTTGCCGACCGTGACGGCCAATGCCTGCGTATCGGCAGTCACGCCATCGCTGGCCTGCACGATCACATCGTAGACATTGTCGCCATCGGCATCACCCGCAACGTCGTGGTCCGGAGCCGCAGCAAAGCTCAGCACGCCGGTTGCCGCATCAATCGTGAACTTTGCAGCATCGCTGCCACCGGCAATCGCATAGCTGCGCGGCGTTCCTTCCTGATCGCTGGCGACGACCGTGGTGACGGCGGTGGTGTTCTCCAGCACCTGAAGGCTGGCGCTGGCAGCACCGCCATCCGACACGATCACCGGCGTTTCGTTGATATTGCCTACGACAACCGTCAGCGTCTGCGTGGCCGAAAGCGCGCCATCGCTTGTGCGGACGATGACCTGATAGGTGTTGTCGGCGTTGGCATCGGCTGGCGCTTCAAAATCGGGAGCCTGCACAAACGCCAGCGCGCCGGATACGGCATCGATGGTGAAGCGTGCGGCGTCGGTTCCGCCGGCGATGGAATAAGTCTGCGTGGTGCCATCCGGATCGCTGGCGGTCACCGTGGTCACGGCCGAGGTGTTTTCGGCCAGCGTGATGGTGGTGTTGCCAAGGTTCGAGGTGATCGTCGGCGCTTCGTTCACGTTCGTTACGCCAACCATCAGGGTCTGGCTGTCGCTCAACGTGCCATCGCTGGCGCGCACGATGACCTCATAGACATTGTCGCCGTTCGCGTCGGTCGGGCTTTCGTGGTTCGGCGCAGTGACAAAGCGCAGGGCGCCGCTGGTCGAAACGATCGAGAAGCGCGCGGCATCGGCACCGCCGATGATCGCGTAGGTCCGTGCGGTGCCTTCGGGATCGCTGGCCACCACGGTGGTGACAGTCGTGCCGTTCTCCGCAACCGAGACGTTGGCGATATCACCCCCGCCATTCGACGAAATGATTGGCGCTTCATTGACGTTGGTGATTGTGATGGCCAGTGCGCGCGTGCCTGTCTCGCCGCCGCTGCTGGCGCTGACGGTCACGTTGTAGACCCGGTTCGCGCCGCTGTCGTTCGGAGCCTCGAAATTGGGAGCGGCCACAAAGCTGAGCGCGCCGGTCTGCGCATCCACCGCAAAGCGTGCTGCATCAAGCCCGCCGCTGATGGCGTAGGCGACAGGCAGATTGCCCGGAGCAACTGCTGCCAGCGTGCCAACAGCGAGCGTGTTCTCGGCAACAGTATAGCTTGCAGGAGAGGTAAACTCGGGCGAATCGAACAGGTTCGAAACGGTCACGTTCACAGTCTGCGAGGCGCTCAACACGCCATCGCTGGCCCGCACGATCACCTGATAGATGTTGTCGGCATTGCTGTCGGTCGGCGCTTCAAAATTGGGCGAAGCGAGGAGGGACAGCTGGCCGGTCTGGGCATTGATGGCAAAGCGCGCGGCATCCAGACCGCCCGTGATCGAAAACGCCAGCGGCGCGCCGTCGGGGTCTGCGGCAACTACCATGGCCGCCAGCACCGTGTTTTCCTGAACCGTAAAGGCAGCAGGCGAGGATATGATCGGCGTTTCGTTGACGTTGGTGATGTTGACCGAAATGGCCTGCGTATCGGCCAGCACGCCATCGCTTGCCTGCACGATTACGTCATAAACGTTGTCACCATTGGCATCGGTAGGGGCTTCGAAATTGGGAGCGCTGGTCAGCGTCAGGATGCCATTGCTGGCGGTGATGGCAAACCTTGCGGCGTCGGCACCGCCAACGATCGAATAAGTGCGCGCGGTGCCTTCCGGGTCGGTCGAGGCAATCATGCCGGCATAGGTCGAGCCTTCGGTCAGCGCGATGGTCGCCGTGCTGCCACCGCCGTTGGAGGTAATCACCGGCGCTTCGTTCACGTTGGTGATCGTGACCGCCAAAGCCTGCGTGTCGGTGACGATACCGTCGCTCGCTGAGACGATGACGTCATAGACACGGTTGAAGCCGGAATCGTTCGGGGTTTCGAAATTGGGCGCGGCAACGAAGGCCAGCGCGCCGGTTGTCGCATTGATCGTGAACTTTGCGGCATCAGCACCACCGCTGATTGCATAAGTGACCGCAGCGCCCGCGTAATCCGCAGCGGTCACGGTCGTCACGGCGGTCAGGTTTTCGGCCATGCTGATCGCTGCCGAAGCGCCGCCACCGTTCGAGATGATCGCCGTGCCTTCGATGACATTGTTGATGGTGACCGATATCGTCTGCACGGCCGAGAGATTGCTGTCGGCATCTTGTGCTTGCACCGAGACGACATAGACGTTGTTTGCATCAGCATCGCTTGGCGCTTCGAAATCGCGGGCGGACACCAGGCTAAGCGCGCCGGTCTGGGAATTGAGCGTGAAGCGGCCCGCATCAGCGCCGCCCGTGATATAGAACCGTACAGCGTCACCTTCCAGATCGCTGGCGGAAAGGGTCGTCACGGCAACGGTGTTTTCGTTGGTCGAGAAAGCCGTCGGCGAAGTGATGACCGGCGCATCGTTCATGTCGGTCAGTTGTACCGACAGTGTCTGGCTGTCTGATGTGATGCCGTCGCTGGCAGTCACGATCACATCGTAGATGTTGTCTGCGCCCGCGTCGGTCGGGGCCTCGAAATCGGGCAAGGCTGCAAAGCGGAGCAGGCCGGTTGCGGCATCGATGGTGAACTGTGCTGCATCTGCACCGCCAGTGATGGCATATTGCACAGCAGGGCTGCCCTGCGGAGCCTGTGCCGTGACAAAGGCCACGGCGGTGTCGCCTTCGACGGCGTGGATCGTGGCCGAAGCAGCGCCTTGTGACGATGTGATTGTCACTTCGCTCGGTGGAGCGCCGCCCTCGTTAAGGACGAAAATCTGGCTGCGGATCTGGTCGTTGTCTGACCCGGCCACGCTCATGTCGGTCCACGTTATCGCAAAGCCGCCATTGTCGAGCGCGACCACGCTCGGTTCGATCTGGTCACCTGCCAGCGTGGCATTCGCCAGTTGCACCGATCCGACAGGAGCGCCTGCGGCATCATAGGCCTGAAAGTATATCCCGCTTCCCGATCCGTCCGAGTTGGTGCCGTAGTTGCCGACCCACGTGACCACGAATCCGCCATCGCTCAGTGCGGTGAGTTCCGGTCCCTCGACAGCGCCGCCAAAATAGGCCGGAACAGTGATCTCTGCGCCGACTGGGGTGCCAGTTGGGGTGAACACTCTTATGTGCTGCGCATAGCCTTCGTACCAGGCAATCGCGAAGTTGCCATTCGTCAGCGTGATCGCCGAAGTCCCGACCTCCCCTCCATAGGGAGTTGTGAGAGTGCTGGCGGCGAACTCGGTCCCTACTTTGCTGCCGGACGCATCAAAGATTTGCGCCTTTATCCGCCAATTGCCGCTTGCCTGATCTGTCCAGGCGACGACAAAGCCGCCATCGGCAAGGCCGGTAACCGAAGGCAACGCCTGACTGCCGGTCGTCGAAGTGTTGACCAGGACTTCTGACAGAAGTGCGTTTCCGGCTTGATCGAACGTGGAAATACGAACGCCCGACCCGGATGTATCAGCGCCCGTCGTCCGGTTGTCGCTCCAAACGACAGCGAAGCCCCCATTAGCCAGAGCTACGGACTCTAGGTTGGAAGTATAATAAGTGCTCAGCGAAAGCGGTGATCCGATCTGAGTGCCGGCGCTGTCAAAGATATGCACTTTCGCCGAACTCGAACTCGTCAGCACGAAGCCGCCGTTGGCAAGTGCTGTGACCGTAGGACTGAGCACGACATTGGAAGGACCGAGCAGGATCAGTTCCGAACCGGAAGCACTGCCATCGGCGTGGAACATCTGGGCCCTGACAACCCTGTTTCCGTTTGAGTACAAGTCGGTATCGAACCAGGTGACAATGAAATCGCCATTGGCAAGGCGAGTCATGTCCGACTGTCGCTGCGATCTCTCGTGTGTTGAATTTACGACAAATTCTACGCCCGAACGCACATATACGGCCATGAATGCTTACCCCACCATTCAGATCGTTGCACGATTACTGGCATCGGCGTTTAAGATCAGTTAAAACATCCAGCTCGGCGCAACTTCTGCCGGATCTGCAAATCCACACTGATGTTTTAATGGTGTTGCTGTCGGCCTCTTCCAGTTTTCAATGCCTCGCGGCTGACGACAGTGGAGGCCGATGTCGGCACGCTATTCGGCGCAATCTCCTCGCAGGCCAACGGCACGATTGCCTTGGCGCTGGGCAGCGGCGCGATGCGGCTGGTTGCCACCGATTTCGACATGGCCTGTTTTTGCCAGTTTGAACGCGCGGTTGCAGCAACCGGTAGGCGCGTGGGTGTAACGTTCGGCTGGTAGGCGCAACGACGGGGGCGAAGCGCCGCGAGGGGAGAACCCCTTGCGCTTTTCGTCCTTTGGCCCGACTTAGGGTGGCATGACAGAAGAAGAAAAGCAGCACGATCTCACCCAGCGCAAGTTCTACAAGGCCGAGCAGGAAGCCGGTTTTGTCGAGAGCCAGCCACGGACCACCCCCCAACAGCAAGACCCGGCCTATCGGCTGGCCTTCCGCGATACCGACTTTCTCCTTCGCGAGGAGTTGCGCCCGGTCCGGTTCCAACTGGAACTGATGAAGCCGGAAATGTTGCTTGATGAGGCCAAGATCGGCTCCACGCTCGTCATGTATGGCTCCGCGCGCATCCCCTCGCCCGAAATGGGAGAAGCCGCGCTGAGCACGGCAACAACGCCTGAGCGCAAGGCTGTGGTTGAGCGTTTGGTTGCAAAATCAAAGTATTACGAAGAAGCGCGCCAGTTGGCCCAGATCGCCGGGAAATGTGGCATTGTTGAAGATGGCAAGCGCCAGTTCGTGGTCTGCTCGGGCGGCGGGCCTTCGATCATGGAAGCGGCCAATCGCGGGGCCGAGGAAGTGGGGGCGGAATCGCTGGGGCTGAATATCGTGTTGCCGCACGAGCAGGCGCCGAACAGCTATGTCACGCCGCACCTGTCGTTCCAGTTCCACTACTTCGCACTACGCAAGATGCACTTCCTGTTGCGTGCGCGCGCCGTGGCGGTGTTCCCCGGCGGGTTCGGCACCTTCGATGAATTCTTCGAACTGCTGACGCTGATCCAGACCGGCAAGATGAAGCCCATTCCCATCTTGCTGTTCGGCAAGAATTTCTGGAGCCGGGTGGTGAATTTTGAGGCGCTGGCGGAAGAAGGCGTGATCAACTTCGAGGATCTCGAGCTGTTCACTCCGGTCGAGACTGCTGACGAGGCATGGGCGCACATCGTGAAATTCTACGATCTCGATTGCTGACCTGAAGGTTCAGCGCACCGCCTGATGGCCCAGCGGCCCGTGCCCCGCGCCGAAACCCGGCGCGGCCAGCAATGCGGCGCGGACGAATTCTCGCGCGTCTTCAACGGCCTCCTCCAGCGATGCGCCGCTGGCAAGGAACGTGGCGATGGCGCTCGACATGGTGCAGCCGGTGCCGTGGGTGTGCCGCGTGACGATGCGCGGTGCAGTCCAGACCCGCTCGGGCTGGCCGGGCATGAAGAGGCGGTCGGTCACGTCCGGCCCCTCGGCGTCACCGCCCTTGGCGATATAGGCAATGCCACGCGCGCGCATGGCAGCATCACCGCCAAGGGCCTGCAATTCCGGCACATTCGGGGTGGTGAGCGTTGCGATGGCCATAAGCCGTTCGAACGCTGCGATCGTTGCTGTATCGGCCAGCGCTGCGCCGCTGGTGGAGATCATCACCGGATCGAAGACGATGGGAACGTTGAGTTTTTCAAGCTGGTCGGCCACCACGGCGGCAATTTCGGGCGAGCCGAGCATCCCGATCTTCACTGCATCGACGCCAATGTCATTCAGGCAAGCATCGATCTGCGCGGCTACCATTGCCGGATCGACAGGGAGGACCGCGTGGACGCCGGTGGTGTCCTGCGCGGTCAAGGCGCAGATGGCAGTCATGGCATAGCCGCCGAGCATCGTTATCGTCTTGATATCGGCCTGAATTCCTGCACCGCCGCCGGAATCGGAACCTGCGATGGAAAGGATGCGGGGTGGGTTCATCGGACGCAGCCAAGGTGGCTGGCATGCTTCGACAGGCTCAGCATGAGCGGGTCTTCCCTCTTTTCTGCACCCAATCCGCTCATCCTGAGCTTGTCGAAGGAGGGAACTTGCGCTCGCTCGAAGGCGGATGCTTGCCATGCAGCGCCTTGGCCCGCGTCGGACGGTCCATCAGTTCGCCGCTGCAATTGGGGCAGCGATCATCGAGCGCATCGGCGCATTCGGCGCAGAAGGTGCATTCGAACGAGCAGATGAACGCGCCCGGGGCTTCGGCCGGGAGATCAGTGCCGCAGCGTTCGCAATCGGGCCGCATTTCAAGCATTTACGCGGCCTTCCGCACGGCGTTGCAGATGTCGTCGACCACCGCTTCAACCTCGCCCGCATCGTCACCCTCGGCCATGACGCGGATCAGGGGTTCGGTGCCGGAGGGGCGGATGACGAGGCGGCCCTTGCCCGCAAGGCGGGCCTCGGCCTCGGCAATGGCCTGCTTTACCGCCTTGTCTTCCAACGGTTTTCCGCCTGCGAAGCGGACGTTCTTGAGCAGTTGCGGGACTGGATCGAAGCAGTGCAGCAACTCGCTGGCAGGCTTTCCGCTTGAAACCATCGCGGCGAGGACTTGCAGCGCGGCGACGGTGCCGTCTCCGGTGGTGGCGTGATCGGTCAGGATCATGTGGCCGGATTGTTCTCCGCCAACGTTGAATCCACCCGCCTTCATGCGCTCCAGAACGTAGCGGTCACCCACTGCGGTGCGTTCCAGGTGCAGGTTATGTGCATTTAGGTGTCGTTCAAGACCGAGGTTGGACATGACGGTGGCAACCACGCCGCCGCCGCGCAATTCGCCGCGTGCGTGCAGTTGCGTGCCAATCAGGGCCATGATCTGATCCCCGTCCACCGTCTGGCATTTCTCGTCCACCACGATCAACCGGTCGGCATCGCCATCCAGCGCAATGCCGATGTCGGCGCGTGTTTCGCGCACTTTGGCCTTGATCGCATCGAGGTGCGTGGAGCCGACGTTGAGGTTGATGTTCTTGCCATTGGGTTCAACGCCGATGGCGATGACTTCTGCGCCCAGTTCCCACAGCGCCGAGGGCGTGACGTGATAGGCCGCGCCATTGGCGCAATCGAGCACGATACGCAGGCCATCAAGGCGGACGTTGTCGGGCAGGCTGCCTTTGACGGCGTGGATATAGCGGCCACGCGCGTCTTCAATGCGGCGGGCGCGGCCCACTTGCGTGGCGTCAGCAAGGTCCAGTTCCTGCCCGAGCAGCGCTTCGATGGCGAGTTCCGCTTCGTCTGAAAGCTTGTATCCATCGGGGCCGAACAGCTTGATGCCGTTGTCTTCATAGGGATTGTGGCTGGCCGAGATCATCACGCCAAGGTCTGCACGCATGGAACGGGTGAGCATCGCAACGGCAGGCGTCGGCATCGGGCCGAGCAGCACCACGTCCATACCGACGGAAGTGAACCCGGCGACCATCGCCGATTCCATCATGTAGCCCGACAGCCGCGTGTCCTTGCCGATCACCACGCGGTGACGGTGATCGCCGCGCTGGAAATAGGTGCCAGCGGCCTGCCCCACCTTCATTGCGGTGGCGGCGGTCATCACGCCGGCATTGGTCCGGCCACGGATACCATCAGTGCCGAAAAACTTGCGTGCCATCGAACGGCTCATCCCTTGATTCAAGCGCCTTTTGCAGGCGCACACGTTGCCATGCCGCGTGACATAGCTAATGTCATCTCAAGATGACCTTACCGCCTGATGAAAATTCGTCCAACCCGGAGCCAAAATCGGCAGCCATGACCCTGCCGCCGATTGCGCAGGTTCCGGCGGCGTGGACATTCCTTGGCCTGATTGGCGGTCTGGTCGGAGGGCTTGCCATTGCGTTTGCCGCACCATCTGCGCTGCCGTTGGTCGAGACGTGGGTTCTGCCGGTGGGCGAGATGTGGCTCCGCGCGTTGCAGGCGACGATTGTGCCATTGGTGGCGGCGCTGCTGTTCACCGGCGTGACGCAGACGGTGGCGACGGCGAGTGCAGGGGCCTTGGCACGGCGGAGCCTTGGGATGTTCATTGCGGTGCTGGCGTTCAGCGCGGGGATGTCTTTGCTGGTCACGCCCGCGCTGATCGGGTTGATCCCGATTCCGGGTGAAGCGGGGGAGGCGTTGCGCCAGACGCTTTCAGGCAAGGATGCCGGGCCGGTGCCGGGGATTGCCGACTTCCTGCGATCTATCGTGCCGACCAACGTGCTGGATGCGGCGGCGAATGACCGGATGCTGCCGCTGATCCTGTTCATGGCGGTGTTCGCCTTGGCGGTTTCGCGGCTGGCGGGGCCGCAGAAGGAGGTGATGACCACGTTCTTTGCGGCGCTTGCCTCTGCCATGCTGGTAGTGATCGGCTGGGTGTTGGCGCTCGCACCCTTGGGCGTCTTTGCGCTGAGCCTTGCCGTGGCGGCCAAGAGCGGGACGGCGGTAATCGGCGCGCTGGCGCATTACATCCTGATCGTGGTGCTGACCGGGTCGGTGGTGATGTTTGCAGGCTATGGCGTGGCCGTGGCGATTGCGCGCAAGCCGCTTGGCGCTTTTGCCCGCGCGATGATGCCGGTGCAGGCCTTTGCGCTGTCCACACAGTCATCGCTAGCCTCGCTGCCAGCGATGTTGGGCGCGTGCCGCAATCTGGGCGTGCGCGAGACGACGGCAGAGTTCGTGATGCCGCTGGCCGTCGCGCTGTTCCGTGCGACCAGCCCGGCGATGAACCTTGCCGTGGCGGTATATGTTGCGCACCTTTATGGCGTAGAGCTGACGCCGATGGCGATGATCGCGGGCTTCACCGTGGCGATCCTTGTTTCGCTGAGTTCGGTGAGCCTGCCGGGTTCCATCAGCTTTGTTGCTTCGGTCGGTCCTATCGCCATCGCGATGGGCGTTCCGGTGGAGCCATTGGCGTTGTTGGTGGCTGTGGAAGTGCTGCCAGATCTGATGCGGACGCTTGGCAATGTGACACTGGACGTTGCCGTGACCGCTGCGGTGGACCGGGGACAGAGCGCTGAGCAATCGCGCTAACTGCAACTGCTGCTTCGAAAAATTCAATCAGTTCGCCCGATGTGATGGCTTGCCCTGGGGCAACCAATGCGTGTTTCGCGCGTTGGTCTGCATTGCAGATTTCACATCAAAGGACTTGAACTGACATGGCGATTACCCTGCCCCCACTGCCCTATGCCGACACCGCGCTGGAGCCAACCATTTCGGCCACGACGCTGCAAACGCATCATGGCAAGCATCACAAGGCCTATGTCGACAAGACCAACGCGGCCATTGAAGGCACCGATCTTGCCGATGCCAGCCTTGAGGACATCATCGCTGCGGCTGAGGCCAAGGGCGACAAGGGCCTGTTCAACAACTCAGCGCAGAGCTGGAACCATGCGTTCTACTGGAACAGCATGACGCCTGAAGCATCAGCGCCTGATGGCGAGCTGGCATCGGCCATCGACAGCGCTTTCGGGTCGCTGGAAAAGCTGCAGGAAGAGCTGGCCTCGCAGGGCGCGGCGCATTTCGCATCAGGCTGGGTGTGGCTGGTGGCCAAGGGCGGCAAGCTGGCTGTTGAGCAGACGCACGATGCCGCCACGTTTGCGGTCGGTGACGCCAAGCCGCTGCTGGTGATCGATCTGTGGGAGCACGCCTATTATCTCGATCACAAGAACCTGCGCCCGGCCTATCTGCAGGCAGTGATTGAAAAGCACCTGAACTGGACTTTCGCGGCTGAGAATCTGGCGCGCGACGGCAACTGGACCTATCCGGCCTGATCGTGTGGAACCGGGCCGCCTGCTGCCGCATCTGCAGCCAGACGGCCCGGTTCGAACAATGGTTCACCAAACAGGAAGCCGACAAGGTTGGGGCGGCCGACATGGTCAAGCAGGGCCGCGATAATCAGCAGGATTGGCACCGATAGCAACGCGCCCAACACGCCCCAAATCCACGAGAAGTAGCTGATTGAAATAAGAATCATGACAGGGTTGAGGGTGAACCGTGCGCCCAGGATTGTGGGCGTGATTACGTTCGATTCAATGGCGTGCAACGCAAGGTAGGCCATGACCGGGATCAGTCCGACCAGCACGCTGGACGCGGTGCCAAGGCCGAACAGTGCCAGCAGGCCCATCAGCACCAGCGGACCCAGATAAGGCAGGAAATTCAGCACGAAAGCCAGCCCACCCCACATCACCGGCGCGGCAAGGCCAAAGTTCCACGCACCGAGCGCGACAAGCACGCCAACGCCGAAATTCACCTGCGCCACCGTCAGGATGTAGCCTGCGACACGTTCCTGCACATCACGCATGACCCGTGCGAGGCGAATCGCGGCGCTGGCGGCAGGCGGCATGCGCAACGCGCGCCGCTCCATGCGGATACGCGATCCGATCATGAAGAACGTCATCAGCAGCGTCAGCAGGACTTCGAGGATCACGCTGGGTGTGGCAAAGGCGACCTGTTCGATCACCGAAGGCGTGGCGACGATAACTTCGCGCGTGGCGGCCCGTCCGGTGATGCGGGCAAGCTGGCGGTCAATATCGGCGATCCATGACAGATCGCCGCGCAGTTCGGCAAAGCGGCGCGCGACGGTGCGCGCAAGGCTGGGCACTTGATCGACCATCACGAAAGCCGGTTGCAGGATCAGCGAGAGCGCCATCAGCACGACCGCAACCAGTGCAAGGATTGCCACCAGTGACGCTACCATCGCAGGCAGGCCAAGGCGGCACAGGCGTCCGGCCAAAGGCGAGAGCAGGATGGTGAAAACCATAGCGGTGACCGGGGGCAGAAATACCACCGAGCCGATCGACAGCACGAAAGGGAGCGCCAGGAACAGGCCAAGACCAAGCAGCAGGACGATGGCCGACTGCAGACGCGTGCGACGATCAGCCGGGTCGTCCGGGTCAATCGGCAGCAAATCGGGCAGGAAGGGCTGATTCACTGCAAGCGCCTGTTTGGAGTGGTGATCTTTCCATTCACCGCAAGCCTCAAACGATCAAGAGGCTGGCGCACTGTCGCGGGTTTTTATCGCGCTTTTTTTAGCGCACTTTTCCGGCGACAGCGTGGCGGTCTGCCGACAGCCAAGCTGTTTAAAGGCGATGGCCCTCGCGCACGGTATCGTCCAGTTCGCCCATGATTGCCGAATGGGCTACGGCGTCGTTGGTGCTGCGCCGGGGAATTTGGCCGTCTTCCATCATCTGGGAAAGCGCGGCGCGGGCGCGGCCGACGCGGCTTTTGATGGTACCCACGGCGCATCCGCAAATGGTGGCCGCCTCTTCATAGCTGAATCCGCCAGCGCCGACCAGCAGCAGCGCCTCACGCCGTTCAGGCGGCAGCGTGAGCAGGGCGCGGTGCATGTCAGAAAGATGCATCGGACCTTCCTGCGCGGCCGGAGCCACGAGGATACGTTCCGCTACCGTCTCGTCATAGTCGGCGCGGAAGCGATTACGGCGCATGTCGGTAAGGTAGGCGTTGCGCAGAATCACGAATGTCCATGCGCGCATCGACGTGCCGGGTTCAAACCGTTCCTGAGCTGCCCACGCCTTGAGCAAGGCTTCCTGCACAAGATCGTCGGCCAGATCGGGGCGACCGCACAGGCCACGCGCAAAAGCGCGCAAGTGCGGGATAACGCCGGTGAGTTCGCGCTTGAAGGCCACAGGATCGATGGCCGGGCGGGGCGACATGTCAACATCCGCCTCAGCCATTGGATGGATCGTCCAGCTTATCAAGCAGCTGTGCAAAGGAATCGGGCAGCGGTTCGTCCAGCACAGAATCGTACAGGCGCTTAAGCCCGTCCGCCCATTCGGGAGGGTGCGACTTGCCGCCCTTCCGCTGTTGTTGACCGGGGTTCATTGGATCTTCTTTCGACATTCGCTCTGTCAACGCCTCCCCCTCCAGGGATAATACAAGAAAGACCGCTGAGGCGCGGCAGATGCGTTTGCTACACGGTGTCGGTGGGCCGCTCCAGCCAGAAGGCAGATAACCGACGGCCAGATGTCCCAACGACAGTGATTTGCATAAGGAACGATATAGGGGGCGGTCGGTTCCCGTCCTGCAACGTTCGCATCGGCAATTCCTTTGCCGGGTAAAAGATGCAATGGAATGAAGGTGTTTGTTGGCTACTTTGCGGTTAACCAGGCCGCTGCCACAAGCGGTGCCGCAACACAGGAGGATGGATAGCGCGCAATGGAGAAGCTTCTTGCCCAGAAGAAGCTCACTGCCCGGTGGTATGAGCGTTGGCCGCGCGGGGTGCCTGTGGGGATATTTGCGCTGACGATGGCTGTAACCGTGCTCAGCGTGTTCGCGATTGAGCGGGCGGAGGACCAGCGCCAGCGTGCGCAGATGGCCCAGGTGGCGCAGGAAGTCGCCTCGGGCATCGAACGTGGTTCCAATGCCAACGCGGCCTATCTGCGCTCCAGCGCGGCCCTGTTTGCTACGCAGCAGATGGTTGAAGCACCGCTGTTCCGCACGTTTGTCCGCCAGTTGCATCTGGATGGGCGCTACGTTGGCTCCGACGGTATTGGTTGGGCGATGAAAGTGCGGCGCGCCGATGTGCCCACGGTAGAGGCCATCATGCGCAGCGGCGGGCTGCCCGATTTCAGGGTGCGCTCCGCGCCGGGGACCGGTGAGGCGCATGTCGTGCCGGTAATGTTCATCGAGCCGGATTCGGACCGCAATCGCCGCGCCATCGGTTTTGATATGTTCTCCGAAAGTGCGCGGCGGGCTGCAATGATCCAGGCTGAGCGCACGGGGCAACCGACCGCTACCAGCGCAGTCGTGCTGCAGCAGGAACGGCAGTCCGCCGGGGAGCCGGGATTTCTGGTCTACATGCCGGTATTCGCGCTGGGGCAGACCGACCCGGCGACGAAGCTGCGCGGATATGTCTATTCGCCGTTCAATGCGCAGCGGTTTCTGGAATCGTCGATTGATGAGCGCCGTCTTCAAGGGGCCGGCGTGCGGCTGTTCGATGCGCCGGACGGTGCGCCAAAGTCCGGCACGAAGGCGTCCGGCATGAAGGTGTCTGGCATGAAGGCGATGGCCGCGATTGCCCCCGATGAAAACTCCGGCCGCGTCGTGCATCGCCCACTCGACATTGCGGGGCATGGGTTCCTGCTGGAGATTGAGGCTCCGGCAACACCGATGCTTTCGATCATGTCGGTGATGACACTGCTGTTCGGGTTGCTGGTGGCAACACTGCTGCTGGTGCTGGCGCGGCTGTTGACCCAGCAGGCGGTGGAAGACCGCATCGCCCTGGCCTGGTTCGAGCAGCAGTCCTCGATCCGCAACTCGCTGACGCGCGAACTGAATCACCGGGTCAAGAATACGCTGGCAAACGTGCTGTCGATCATCTCGCTAACCCGCCGCCGGGCCACAAGTTTGAGCGATTTTGCCGACAGCCTTGAAGGGCGCATCCGCGCGTTGTCGGCCACGCACGATCTTCTGACCCAATCGGACTGGGGGACGACGCCCGTGGCGCTGGTGGTTCAGGCAGAACTCGCGCCTTATGCGCAAGACGTGCTGCGTCATCTGGAAATGGGTGGTCCGGACGTCGATCTGGCTCCCAACGATGCGCTCTCACTGGGCCTTGCGGTGCACGAATTGGCGACCAACGCGGCGAAGTATGGTGCGCTCAGCGTTGAAAGCGGGCGCGTTACGATCCGTTGGGAGATGGCGGGCGAAGATGTTGCGCGCATCGAATGGATCGAGCGTGGGGGACCGGAGATCAATCCCGAGCTGCGCCGCAAGCGTGGTTTTGGCACCGAACTTATCGAAAAGATCGTCGCCCACGAATTGCGCCATCCGGTGGATCTGCGCTTTGAACCGGAGGGCGTGCGCTGCACCCTGCTGATCCCGGTGCGGCAACGTGGGGATTTTGCGATAAGGCAGGGGCGACCGACAAGGTTTGGTTGATCCGGGCGCCAAAAAGGGGCGCCAGCATTGCTGACGCCCCTTTTCGGTATGCAATGGTCGATTGGCCTGAAGTCAGAGCGGGCGGCTCGATCCGAAGAACAGCGCCTGGCTGATCGCGGTGCGCACGGTCTGTTCCTGAAACGGCTTGGTGATCAGGTAGGTCGGCTCGGGCCGGTCCCCGGTCAGCAGACGTTCGGGATAGGCGGTGATGAAGATGACCGGCACGGAGCCGAGCTTCAGAATATCGTCTACCGCATCAAGCCCGGAACTGCCATCGGCCAGCTGAATGTCTGCCAGCACAAGGCCCGGCTGTTCGCGCTGCACGATTTCCAGCGCTTGCGTGCGCGTGGCAGCCATGCCGCACACATCGTGGCCGAGCGAGCGAACCAGATCTTCAAGCTGCATCGAAATCAGCGGTTCATCCTCGATGATCAGAACCGAGGTGGCGGATTCATTGTCGATTTCAGCAATGGCGTCCTGCACCATCAGTTCAACGTCTGCCGGATCACGCCCCATGATATAGGCCGTGTCATCAATGCTGAAATCTTCGAGCGTGGTGAGCAGCAACGCCTGGCGATTCGCCGGCGTCATCGCGGCAAGACGCTCTTGCGCAGCGGCTTCGTGTTGTTCGAGCATGCCGTGCGCGCGTTCTGTGGTTTCGACATATGCTGTCGACCATACGCGGTTGAAGACATGATATAGTTGCGGACGGCCTTCGCCGATTTGTGCGCGCAACTCTTCGTCGGCGAGCGCGGCTTCGAGCGTAGCGCGGACGAAGCTGTCGCCCGCAGACTGGCTACCTGTCAGCGCACGGGCATAGCGGCGCAGATAGGGCAACTGATTGGCAACCTTGGAACCCAGAGACATTCGTACCCCTTCCCGGTCAGTATCGTGCGCCCAAAACGCGCGACACGGCCATCCGGTTCCCGGCCGGGAACTTGCAAACTATCCTACGATCTATGCAAAGACGCAACGACCCAATCGCTTAGAAGGTCCGGCGATGCGGGCTTTCTGAATTGTGTGGCAAATCCGTGACTTGCAGGAACTGCGTCAGCGTCGAAGGCCGAACTGAACGCCACGGCGCAGCCGCGTTCGTGCAGTGACCGTGCAAGATCGAGCGTTAGCCCATCGGGCAATTGCAGGTCCAGCAGTGCTGCATCTGGCAGTTGCTGAGCCACCAGTGCCTCGGCCATTGCCAACGTTGTTGCGACGGCCACGTCGATCCCACGATCAACCAGCGCATCCTCGATCGCCATAGCGACAAGAATTCCGTCTTCGACTACAAGCACGAGCGGCCCATCAGAACTTTGTTTTTGCAGAAAATTCCCCAATTTTTGGCCCGTCGCATCGACAAGATCGGCGCGAGCGATAGTGCACATCTCGGGAACAAACCCTGTCTTTTGACATAGCAGGCGCTGAAGGCTGTGCGATTGTCGTGCTCTGGTGGATTGATTTTGACATACGGGCGTGACCAGATCTCAAACGGTGTCGAAAGCCAGAATCGGGTCGCTGGACGAGGAGGGCAAATGGCGAGGGATGACGAACTTCCGGCAAGATCGGACGAAGATGTACGGGGGCACATGATCCGCAATGGCGGTGCCCCGTGTCTTGCGTGCCCGCTTGAAGCATGCCCCGGATTGCACCAGCCACAGTCTGAATTGCGGGGCTGGATCGCGACATTCCGTTTGGGCGAGGTGCGCTTTGCCCGAGGAGAGCAGGTTTTTGCCCAAGGCGCGCGCCTGCCGCATCTGTTTACCGTTCTGTCGGGTGTGCTGATGCGCACGCGCCTGCTTGAGGACGGGCGGCGGCAGATCATCAACTTCATGTTCCCGGGCGATTTTATAGGGCTTCAGGCCGCGCTTGATGAGGAAATGAGTCATTCTGTCGAGGCGCTCACCAGCGTGACGCTATGCACCTTTGCGCGGGGACGGTTCTTCGAACTTGCCGCGCAGCAGCCGCAGCTTTCGTTCGACCTGACCTGGCTTGCGGCGCACGAAGAGGCGGCGCTTGAGGAGCACATTGTCTCGCTTGGTCAGCGCAACGCGCGCGAACGCATGGTCGCGCTCGCCGTGTTTCTTGTTCAGCGCGGCATGGATACAGGGCTTGCTCCGAATGGCCTGCTACCGTTGACCGTGACGCAGGGGCAGATCGCCGACATGCTTGGCCTGTCGCTGGTGCATACCAACCGCAGCCTGCAGGCTTTGCGTCGGCTGGGGCTGGTGGATTGGACGCTGTCCGCGATCCGCATTCCCGATATGGATGAGGCGCGCAGGTTTGCCAGGCTCGATGCCCCGTCACCGTCACCAAGACCCTATATTTAGTGTCCCATTCCTCGAATTTTCTTATATCCCCTTTGAAAAATAAAGAGAAAAAAATTTCCAGCGCAGGGAACCGGGTAAGGGTGCGCTCGTTTAGAGGATGTCACCGCCGAGACCCCCCCTCCCGTCCAAGCGGTGGTGATACGATCCCGAAAGGCCCCCGGCGGAAACGTCGGGGGCCTTTTTTCAGGTGATCGGCCCCGGTCGGGCAGCGATGCCCGACCGGGGTTTTCATTTCCGGGGTTCGCGTCAGAGCGCCTTGTCGTAAATCACGTAGGATTTGTTGATCTGGCTGTTGATCGCCTCGGCAATGGCGTTCATTCCCTGATTGTCGTCAAGGATCCAGCCGATTTCGGCGCGCGTGGAGCCATAGTGGCTTACCGACGTGCGGCGGATCGTTTCGATCATCATGAAGGCCAACTGGCTGGCAAGGCGCGAGGATTGCAGCCGCTTGCGCACGCCCATCAGCGGCACGCGCATCGTGCGCACCTTGGGATTGCGCAGCCACAGCAACAGTTTGGCCCAGTTGAACGGGAACAGGCTGCCGCCCATCGGCTTCAACACTTCGTTCAGATCGGGCAGGGTCATCATGAAGGCCACCGGCTCGCCTTCATATTCCGCAATCATGATAAGGTCTTCGCGCACGATCGGCTTGAACTTCTTGCCGGCGTACATGATCTCGGCATCGCTGAACGGCACAAATCCCCAATTGTCGGACCAGGCATCATTGAGAATGTCGAGGATCAGCGCTGCTTCCTGTTCAAACTTCGCCTTTTTAACCTTGCGAATGCGGATCTTGGCGTTTTTCTCGCCAGACTGGATGACCCGCTGGATCAGCGGTGGAAATTCGTTGGTAATGTCCAGATCGAAGCAGTTCAGCGTCTTGGCGGGCTGATAGCCCAAGGCGTTGATGTAATCGTCATAGCGCTTTGGCTGGTGGCCCATCATTACGGTGGGCGGATGGTCGAAGCCCTTGACCAGTTGGCCTGGCTCTTCCCAGATTGACATGGACAGCGGTGCAAGCACGCGGGTCATGCCCTTGGCGCGCAGCCAATCTTCGGCCTTGCCGATCAGGGCCTGCGCCACGGCTTCGTCTTCGGCTTCAAGCAGGCCCCAATTGCCGGTGCCCGGACCCATGCCCTGCGACGGGTCCATCGCGATGGCCAGCCGGTCGATATGGGCGGAAATGCGCCCGACCACGGCACTGCCGCGACGGGCGAGGAGCAACTGCACATCTGCGTGTTCGAAAAACGGGTTCTTGCCCGGCGTGATCAGCTCTTCGGCTTCCATCCGCAGCGGGGGCACCCAGCTTGGATCATCTGCGTTAAGACGATACGCCAGATCAACGAATGCCTTCTTGTCCGCCTTGCCGGAAACGGGAGTGATGATTATTTCGCCTTGGGCCACGATCTTGCCTTTGTTTGCGGGTAAGCGGGTAATGAAGGTCGGACTGCGTTCCGCATCATCATATTGTCAAGCCGGTGGCGCTGTGTGGGGGCGCTGGGCGGTGCAAAAAATGCCGGTTTCAACCGGCAGATACGGGTCATACTGGAATTTGTGGCATGATTGCGACCGATACGTTTGAACTTGCTGCTGCGCCCACCAAGGCAGCAGCCTCGCTCCCTCCCGGCCTTGCGGGAACCCCTGATGACCGGGAAATGCTCCGCGCTGCCGTCGATCTGACGCGCGACATCGCTACGGCACGGCCCGACATCTATTGGCCAGACATGCTGGGGTCGGCTGCGCTTGGCTATGCGGCACTGGCAGGGGCGATCCTGCTGGAAAATCCCCTTGTCGCCGCGCTCTCGGGCGTAGTTGCGGCATTGGCGCTCTATCGCGCGCTGCTGTTTATCCATGAATTGACGCACATCCACAAAACTGCGCTGCCGGGCTTCCGCTTTGGCTGGAACCTGCTTGTCGGCATTCCGATGATGATTCCATCGCTGATGTATGAAGGCGTTCATACGCTGCACCATGCGCGCACGCGCTATGGCACGGCGGAAGACCCGGAATACCTGCCGCTGGCTTTGATGAAGCCGTGGTCGCTGCCGGTGTTCGCGCTTTCGGCGTTGCTGCTGCCGATTGGCCTGCTGATCCGCTCGGCCGTGCTGGTGCCGTTGGGTGCGGTGATTCCGCCGTTGCGCAAGCTGGTGTGGGAGCGGGCTTCGTCGCTTTCGATCAACCCCGATTTCCGCCGCCGCGCGCCTGAGGGTGACTTTGCACGCATGGTGTTCTGGCAAGAACTGGGCGCATCTGTCTGGGCGATCTTCCTCGTGACATGGAGTGCAACGCATTCATGGCGTCCGCTGCTGATTGGCCTTGCGGTCATTTCGCTCACCGCCCTGCTCAACCAGATTCGCACGCTGGTGGCGCATCTGTGGGAGAATGAGGGCGAGGCGATGACCGTTACCGGGCAGTACCTCGATTCGGTCAACGTGCCGCCGCCCGCTGCGCTTGCGCCGCTGTGGGCACCGGTGGGGCTGCGCTATCACGCGCTGCACCACCTGCTTCCGTCGATGCCCTATCACTCGCTGGACGAGGCACATCGCAGGTTGCGCAAGCACCTAGGGCTTGGATCGACGTATGAGAAGGCGAACTATGTGGGGCTGATGCCGTTGCTCGGGCGGCTGGTGCGCAGCACGATGATGGCGCGCTGAACCATCACTCTTCGGTGCGGATCAACACGGTCTCGCCGATCAGGAAGAACAGCACAAACGGTGCCCATGCCGCCAAAAATGGCGGGTAGGCCCCGAAGTTGCCCATCGCCAGCGCCGCATTGTCGAACACGAAGTAGGCAAAGCCCAGCGCCATGCCGATCACCGCGCGCACGAACAGATGGCCAGACCGGGCAAGGCCGAACGCGGCGACTGCGCCCAGCAACGGCATCAGCAGCGCCGAAAGCGGGCCGGACAGCTTGTGCCACCATTTGCCCTCCAACTCGGTGGTGCGGAACCCTGCCTCACGAATGGCGGACAGCGAGGTATTGAGCTGGCCCAGCGATTCCGCATCGGCATCGACGCGGCTGATCAGCACCTGCACCGGGTCCACGGTTTTGGCGTAGACTGCATCGCGCCCCAGCGCCGTCTTGCGCGCGCTTTGCACGTCAAACAGCACGGGGCTGCGGAATGTCCAGCCGGGATTGGCAAAGGCTGCGGAAGGCGCTGTCACGATTTCGGTCACCATGCCAGTGGGGTCGCGGCGATACCAGCTGACCCCGTCCATGCGCATGGCATTGCCTTCACCAGCCACGGCGCGGGCAAACAGGATGTTCGGCCCGTCCTGCAGCCAGACATTGGCCTTGGTGCCCGATTCCAGCGGGATCGGCCCGTACTTTACGTTCTGCCATGCTTTTAACGTCGACGTAGCGCGGGTTACCACGCGTTCGTTGAAGCCGAATGTCACCGCAGAGGTCACCGCCGCCACGAGGAACAGTGGCGCAAGAACTTGATGCGCGGAAAGCCCGGCACCTTTCATCGCGATGACCTCGCTGTTCTGGTTCAGCGTCATCAGTGTGATGATCGTGGCCAGCAGCACCGAATAGGGCAGGAACCGGCTGACCAGTTGCGGCATGCGCAACGAGACATAAGTGAGCAGTTCTCCCTGACCATTGCCGGGGGCTGCCAGCACCTTGCCGCTTTCGCTCAACAGGTCGAGCATCTGCAGCACCAGCACCAGCATCAGCAGCACCGCCACGATGCGCACTGCAAACATCTTGGCGATATAGGTCGCCAATGTCCGCGAGGGGAAAAATTCAAGCTGCATGGGCGGGTGCCTCGTCTTGCGGCGGCGCTTCATCCGGCAGGCGTTTGCGTTCGAACAGTTTGCGCACCACGCGCCCGATCTTGCTGAACAGGGTTTCCAGAGCGCCGATGGGCTGGCCGCCAGGGACATAGGCGATGCGCCAGTACATCCACAGGATCAGCGCCGCGAACAGCACGAATGGTCCCCACAGCGCCAGCAGTGGATCAACCCGCCCGAGGCTGGCCACATCCTGCCCGTACTGGTTCACCTTGTGATAGGCGACGACCATCACGATCGACAGGAACACGCCCAGTGCCGAGGTTGATCGCTTGGGCGGAATGGCCAGTGCCAGTGCCAGCAGCGGCAGCAGGAACATCATCACCACTTCAACGATGCGGTAATTGAAATTTGCCTGCGACTGGACGCGCAGCTCTTCGGAGTAGCGGTCGCTCCAACCGATCTGCAGCAGTTCGGGCAGGAAATATTCGTTATCGGCATCGCCGCGCTGGCGGAATTCTTCGATCTTGGGCAAGTCTATCGGCAGATCATGGCTGGCGAAGGTGAGCACGCGGGGCGATGTGATGTCTGGCCCGTCCTGCACAATCTGGCCATCGGTCAGCCGCAGGATCACTGTGTCCGGGCTTTCACGGTTCGCAAAGAACCGGCCTTCCCGCGCAGAGATGACCATGACCTGCCCGCCTTCGGTTTGCAGCCGGGCAAAGATACCGCGCAGATCGCGCCCTTCGTCACGGCTGGAATCGACCCGTAGCGCGGTGCGATCCTGCAACGAGTTGAATTCCCCCACCTTGATCGAGGCACCCAGCGCGCCTGAGCGCAGTTCGAACTGCAACTCTTCGTAGTAATAGCGCGAAAGCGGCTGGAGATAGCTGACGATCACCAGATTCAGCGCGGCAAGGCCAATCGCGAACATGTAGGGCACACGCAGCAGGCGGGTGTAGGACAGGCCCACCGCCCGCATCACGTCCAGTTCCGAGCTTGTCGCCAGCTTGCGGAAGGCAAACAGAATGCCCAGCATCAGGCCAAGCGGGATGGCAAGGCTGGCATATTCGGGCAGGAGGTTTGCCAGCATCTTGAACACGACGCTGATCGGCCCGCCTTCGGTCGCCACGAAATCGAACAGCTTGAGCATCTTGTCGAGGATCAGCAGCGATGCGGCGAGCACGAAGACCGACAGCATCGGCACGAACACGAGCCGGGCGATATAGCGGTCGATGGCAGTGAAGAATTTCACGGGATCAGGGCCATGATGTCGGTTGAGGAAATCGGCGGGGCTTTCGGTTCAGCGTACTCGGGCAGTTCAGCGGATTCGGGGGCAATATGTTCCACGATGGCGGTTCCTGTGGCCCCGCTTGAGCTTGCGAGGGCATCGACGAGACTACGTTAACCGCTCGTGAGCGAGCCGAAGGCCTAGCGGCAAGTCTTGATCCGGGGAAGGGAAAAGGCATTCTGCCATTGTGTTGAATAACTAAAGTTATAGAAAAATCCCCACTCAGGTTGTAGGCTTTCCAAGCCAGTGGGCCCTGGCGGGGAGATTGAAGCATGGGTGGGGAAAAGGGGCACAAGTTCTGGTGGAGCCGACTGACGAGCGAACCTTCCGATGCTGAAAAGCTTCACGCGCTGGCAGATTGGTGCGAAAATCTGGCAGCCACCGATCAGCGCGCCGGATTTGAAAAAGTTATCGACGAACTTGATTTCGGTCCCGAGACAAGTGCAGCCATGCAACGCGCTGCCCGGCAATGGGTCGCTCTGCTGGCGGATTCCGGCGCTTTTGAAAGTGCAGCAGTGGCCTTGATACCCCGCAATGCCATCTATTCCGGCGGACGTTTGGCAGATGGGCAATATGTGGCACAGGTGATCCTGCAGGGCGGAGGTGCAGCCCACTCGCGCGCTGCTCGAAGCCTGTCGATGGCGTGGCTTGCTGCCCTTATGCGGGCGCTGGCGCGTCAATCAATCGAAGCAGACGCTGCTCAGGTGAATTGAAGAATCAGGCTTTTTCCAGCGTGCATTGCAGCGGGTGCTGATTCTGCCGGGCAAAGTCCATGACCTGATTCACTTTGGTCTCGGCAATTTCATAAGGGAATATGCCGCACACGCCGACGCCGCGCTGGTGGACGTGGAGCATGACCCGCGTCGCCTGTTCCAGATCCATGTGGAAGAAGCGCTTGAGTACCATCACCACGAATTCCATCGGGGTGTAATCATCATTGAGCATCAGCACTTTGAATTGGCTGGGCTTTTTGGGCTTTGCGCGGGTTTTGGTGGCAATGCCAACCTGATCGTCGCCGCCATTATCGCGCCCGGCGCCGCGTGTATCATCGTCACCCGCGCAGCGCAGGGCACTTGCACAAGGCGGTAGCGCGGACTTGTCCGGCAGGAAGCAGCTAGCGGTTCGCATGATCGATCACAATATCGCACTCAGCGCGCGTAATCACAAGAGGCACAAGCGGGCAGGGCGGCAATGTGTGGCGCAAAAGCTGCATCTCAACGCGTTGGCTGGTTTGACCATAAAAAGCAAAGGCCGCGCAGCAGTGCCGCGCGGCCTTCGTTGTAGCGTGTCAGCAGCAGCACACGAACCTTACAGGCGGTGCTGATGCAGGATCAGCGCAACCGGATCAGGCAGCGTGCTTGATCTTTTCGACCGCGAGGCTGACGCGAGTCGAGATCGGCTGGAACGCCTCACTCGCAAGCTTCAGCATGGCTTCGCTGTTCTTCGAGCTGGCGGCAACCGCAGCGTCGAAGTTCTTGCGCATCAGGGCCGACTGCTTTTCGAAGAATTCGGTGGGCGACTTGACCGTGGTCAGATCCTTGACGTCGGCGGTCATGATTTCGAAAACCGACTTGGTTTCTGCAACATAACCCTTGGTCATTTCCTGCAGGCCCGAAGCAAAGATCTTTGACGATTCAACGATCGCTTCGACGTTGCCCTTGGCAAAAGTGCCGGCATCGCCAAACGCGGCCTGGCTCTTTTCAAGAGCGACCTTGGCCTTGTCCTGAGCGTCCTTGAACGCAGCGGTCATCTTTTCGGTGATTTCGGTTGAGGTAGTAGCCATTGCGAACAGTTCCTTTCTGGGCGCCGTCATTGTCTTGGGGGCGGCGCTGTTTTGCTTCACGCGGGGGGTGGCGGTGAAAGGACGCTTGGTCGCGGGCTTCACCGCAGGCACGGGTGCGGCAGCCACGGGGGGCTTGGCACTGCGCGCCTTGGGTTCGTTTTCGACCGGCTTGCTCACCGGCTTTGTCTTGGCAGGGGCTTTGGCAGCAGCCTTTGCAGGCTTGGCCTTAGGCGCGGCAACTTCCATCGTTTTGGCGGTGGCAGCCTTGGCGGCTGGCACGCTCTTCACCGGAGCCTTGCTGGGCTTCTCCGGCTTGCGCGGTGCTTCAACGACGGGTGTGACAGCTTCGATTGCCCGAGCTTCTGGCAGCACTGCGGCTTCTTCCACCACGGGGGCGGGTTGGACGGTGCTGTCCTTCATTTCGTCGGCCATCGTTTCATCAGCCATCATCGCGACTCCTGCTCAGCAAATCCGGTGAGAAAAAGGATCTCTCCACTCTTGCTGCACTGCACAAAATAGGAATCGGCGCGATAATGTCAAGAATATTGTGCACTGCACAATATTGGAAATGAAGCCATAACGGACTGGATGCGATCAGCGGCTGCGGACGTATCGTCCCGGTGCATCCTCGATCACCTTGTCACCCTTACCGCCCGGCACGCGCTTGCCTTTCGCCGGAACGTGCGCAGTTGCCTGTGCGGCAATCCATTCGATCCAGTCTGGCCACCAGCTCCCTTTTGTCTCCGTCGCTCCGGCGATGAACGCATCAAGCGTGTCGGGGGAGGACGGGTTCAACCAGTACTGATACTTGCCCGACGACGGCGGGTTGACCACGCCTGCAATATGGCCCGACCCTGCCAGAACGAACCGCCATGATCCCGACAAATGCCGGGTCAGCTTCCACACGCTGTTCGCCGGTGCAATATGATCCTCCCGCCCGGCTTGGATGTAACAGGGTGTTGCAATGCGGCGCAGATCCACTGGCGTATTGTCGACCACCATCGCATCGGGAACGACCAGCCGGTTGTCGCGATAGAGGTCGCATAGATAAGACTTGTGCCATTTGGACGGCAGGTTGGTGGTGTCACCGTTCCAGTGAAGCAGGTCGAACGCCGGATAAGCCTCACCCAGCAGGTAGTTGTTGATGACGTAGTTCCAGATCAGGTCCGTGCCGCGCAGTGCGTTGAACGTGGCTGCCATGTAGCGCCCATCAAGATAGCCGTCGTTCGAGAAGCTTTCGAGCATCTTGAGCTGGCCGTCATCAATGAAGTTGCGCAGTTCGCCTGCGTCTTCGAAGTCGACCTGCGCGGTAAAGAACGTGGCGCTGGCCACCTTGTCGGCCTCACCCCGCCGCGCCAGCACGGCCAGCGTCGCTGCCAATGTCGTGCCGGCCACGCAATAGCCGATGGTGTTGACGGCAGGGACTTTCAACCGCGCCCGGACATGGTCTATCGCCTCGATCTGCGCGCGAACGTAATCGTCCCACACCACGTCGGCCATCGATGCATCGGCCGATTTCCACGAGACGACGAACACCGTCAGCCCCTGTTCCACCGCCCAGCGGATGAAGCTCTTCTGCGGATTGAGGTCGAGAATGTAGAACCGGTTGATCCACGGCGGGAAGATCAGCAGCGGCGTTTCGAACACCTCATCGGTGGTTGGGGTGTACTGGATCAGCTGGAACAGCGGCGTTTCATGCACCACCTTGCCCGGCGTCATCGCAATGTTGCGGCCCAGTTCGAACGCATTGGGATCGGTGTGGGTAAGCTGTCCCTTGCGCAGATCGTCCAGCAGGTGCTCCACGCCCTTGACCAGATTTTCGCCGCGCGTTTCCATCGTCCGCTCAATCACCACGGGGTTGGTCAGCGGGAAGTTGGCCGGCGACAGCGCATCGGTCACCACCTTGGTGGCAAAGCGCAACTGCTCCTTGCGCTCGGGCGAAAGGCCCTGCGTTTCCTCGGCCATCTGCTGCATCCGTTCGGCCAGCAACAGGTAGGTCTGGTGGATCAGCGCAAAGGCTGGCTGTTCGCGCCAGCGCTTGTCGGCAAAGCGGCGGTCGTTGCGGGGCAGGGCGGGGCTTTCTGATTCGGCCTTCGTGCCGCCCATGAACTGGCCCATCACTGCACCCCACAGCGCCATGCTCTCGTTCCACAGCTTGGTCTGGGTTTCGGCATGGGCAATCGGCATCTGCCCGGCCATTGCCATGAAGGTCTGCGTCCATTTGCCGATGTCCCCAAACCGGCTGAGCATTGGTTCGATGTGGCCGGCCTGTTCAGCGCTGAAATCCAGCCACATCTTCTGAAGCTTGGCCGCTGACATGGCCCAATGCTGCAAGTCGGCAGGATCGGCGCTCATGCCTTCGGCACCCGGCACCATCGGCGCAAACATGGCGCGCATGGCCTCTCCCTGCTGCCGAAACAGATCCTCGAACACGACCGAATCGGTGATTGTCTTGTCCGTCATGTGCATCCCCCGCCGCTACGTCATGGCTGTTTCTCGTAAATCTATACACGCCATGTGACAGCTTGTTAGCCCTGATCTGGTCCACGGCTTCAATGCGAGAGCAGAGTTTCCACACGCAGGCATTTCGCGTAAGGGCCATTTTGCGGCGATCTTGCCGCGCCTTTTCGATGAGTATTCAACCGTGGACGAAGAATTCTACCGCATGAAGCGCCTGCCGCCCTACGTCATTGCCGAAGTCAACGGCATGCGGGCCGCCGCGCGCGCCGCCGGTAGGGACATCATCGACCTCGGCATGGGCAACCCCGATCTGCCGCCGCCCGATCACGTGATCGACAAGCTGTGCGAAGTGGCGCGCAAGCCCGATGCGCACGGCTATTCGGCCTCGTCGGGCATTCCCGGTATCCGCAAGGCGCAGGCCAATTACTATGGCCGCCGCTTCAATGTGGACCTTGATCCGGAAACCGAAGTGGTGATGACGATGGGTTCGAAGGAAGGCCTCGCCAGCCTTGCCACGGCCATCACCGCGCCGGGTGACGTGGTGCTCGCGCCCAACCCCAGCTACCCGATCCACACCTTCGGCTTCATCATTGCCGGTGCCACGATCCGCTCGGTGCCGACCACGCCGGACGAGCGTTATTGGGATTCGCTTGATCGCGCGATGAAGTATTCGGTGCCGCGCCCGTCGGTGCTGATCGTCAACTATCCGTCGAACCCGACGGCCGAAACGGTCGATCTGGCCTTCTACGAACGGCTGGTTGCGTGGGCGAAGGAAAACAAGGTCTGGATCCTGTCGGACCTTGCCTATTCCGAACTCTATTTTGACGGCAATCCCACCCGCTCGATCCTTGAGGTTCCGGGCGCAAAGGACGTGGCGGTGGAATTCACCTCGATGTCCAAGACGTTCTCGATGGCGGGCTGGCGCGTCGGCTTTGCGGTCGGCAACGCCCATCTGATCGCCGCGCTCAAGCGGGTGAAGTCCTACCTCGATTACGGCGCGTTCACGCCGATTCAGGCCGCTGCCTGCGCCGCGCTCAACGGCCCGCAGGACATCGTGCAGAAGAACCGCGAACTGTATCAGAAGCGCCGCGATGTGATGGTCGAGGCGTTTGGCCGTTCGGGGTGGGACATCCCCAGCCCCAAGGCGTCGATGTTCGCATGGGCACCTTTGCCGCCTGCGCTGATGCACCTCGGCAGCCTCGAATTTTCCAAGCAGCTCCTCACCCACGCCGAAGTCGCGGTCGCCCCGGGCGTCGGTTATGGCGAGGATGGCGAAGGCTACGTGCGCATCGCGATGGTCGAGAACGAGCAGCGCCTCCGCCAGGCCGCACGCAATATCAAGCGCTACCTGCAGTCGATGGGCGTCAATTCCTCGGCTGCCTGACGCGCCACATCTGATTGAAGTGACGGCCCTTTCCGCCAGCGCGGGGAGGGCCGTTTCCGTATGCGCCATCCGTCATAAGTGGACACTGGACCCGCGCCATTCGGTAAGGCACCTTGGCTCGCAACAAACAATGAGCGGATGCCCCCGATGAACTTTCATGAGCGCGTTTCCATCACCGTCGAAAACCATGTCGCTCACGTTCTGTTGGACCGGGCAGACAAGATGAACGCGCTCGATGACGCCATGTTCGAAGCTATCATCGCCGCCGGGCACCATCTCCATTCCGAACGTGGCGTGCGTGCAGTGGTGCTGTCGGGCGCGGGCCGCTCGTTCTGCGCGGGGCTGGACCTGTCGAGCATGGGGCAGGCGGATCGCTGGGGTGAAGGTGGCCTGGCCGAGCGCACCCACGGCAACGCCAACCGGGCACAACAGGCGGCGATGGTATGGCGCAAGCTGCCCATGCCAGTGATCGCCGCCGTCCACGGCGTGTGCTTCGGCGGCGGCCTACAAGTCGCCAGCGGCGCGGACGTGCGCTTCATCGCGCCTGACGCGCGGTTGGCGGTGATGGAAGTCAAATGGGGCCTCGTGCCCGACATGGCCGGATACGTGCTGTGGCGCGGCAACGTGCGCGATGATGTGCTGCGCGAACTGACCTACACCCACCGCGAATTCAGCGGTGAGGAAGCCGTCCGCTTCGGCTTCGCCACCCACGTCAGCGCTGATCCTCTGGCCGATGCGATGGCTCTGGCGCAGGACATCGCCTCCAAAAGCCCCACCGCTGTGCGCGGCGCAAAGATGCTCTCCAACCGCACGCCCGATATGGCCGTGGACGAAGTGCTGATGGCTGAATCCATCGCCCAGCACGAACTGATGTATTCGAAGA
>NZ_JAUYRV010000027.1 GCF_030696665.1 Novosphingobium sp. | reverse complement strand
CTACAAGGTCCATCGCCCCGCCCATGCCCTTGATCATCTTGCCCGGAATCATCCAGTTGGCGATGTCGCCGTTTTCGGCCACTTCCATCGCGCCCAGCACGGTCAGATCGATCTTGCCGCCACGGATCATCGCAAAGCTTTGCGCGCTGTCGAAATAGGCTGAATGCGGCAACTCGCTGATCGTCTGCTTGCCCGCGTTGATCAGGTCTGCATCTTCATCGCCCGCAAAGGGAAATGGCCCGATGCCCAGCATGCCGTTTTCCGACTGCAGCGTCACCGTCATGCCCTCAGGCACGTGGTTGGCCACCAGCGTGGGGATGCCGATGCCAAGGTTGACGTAATACCCGTCCTGCAGTTCCTTTGCCGCGCGCGCGGCCATCTCGTCGCGGGTCCAAGGCATTATACGCTCTCCCTTTCGCGCACGGTGCGGAATTCGATCTGCTTGTCGTAGGGCGCGCCCACGAACAGGCGCTGGACATAGACGCCCGGCAGGTGGATCGCATCGGGATCGAGCGTGCCGGGTTCGACAATTTCTTCCACTTCCACCACGCACACCTTGCCGCACGTGGCGGCAGGCACGTTGAAATTGCGCGCGGTCTTGCGGAACACCACGTTGCCGGTGGTATCGGCCTTCCACGCCTTCACGATGGCCAGATCGGCAAAGATGCCCTGTTCAAGCACGTATTCGGTCGGTCCGTTCGGGCCGTCAAAGACCTTGCTCTCCTTGCCCTCGGCCACCAGCGTGCCAACGCCGGTCTTGGTGTAAAAGCCGGGAATGCCCGCGCCGCCCGCGCGCATCCGTTCGGCCAATGTGCCTTGGGGGCTGAACTCCACCTCCAGCTCACCGGCAAGGTACTGGCGCTCGAACTCCTTGTTTTCGCCCACATAGGACGAGATCATCTTGGCAATCTGGCGCGTGCGCAGCAGCTTGCCCAGCCCCTGATTGTCGATCCCGGCATTGTTGCTGGCCACGGTCAGCCCCTTGACGCCGCTTTCCACAATGGCATCGATCAACCGTTCGGGAATGCCGCAAAGGCCAAACCCGCCGCTGGCAATCAGCATCCCGTCTTTCAGCAAACCGTCCAGCGCCGTGCGGGCGTCGGGATAAAGCTTTCCAGTCATGATCTCTCCATCGTTGCTTCACTGATAGGGCTTGCGAGCAGTGCGATCCAATGATTAGTTCGATACTAAACCAATAAGAGATTCTTATGCATAAGCTGGCGATCTACCATCTTGAAACGCTGCTGTGGATTGCCCGGCTCGGCACGTTTCGCGCTGCTGCGGAACGGTTGCACACCACGCAGCCTGCCATTTCGGCGCGTGTGCGTGAAATTGAGGGCCAGCTTGGCCTTGCGATCTTCCGCCGTGAAGGGCGCGGCGTGGTGCTCACCGCGCGCGGACGCCAGCTGGTCCAGGATTGCGAACCGCTGCTGGCCGGATTGGAAAGCGCGTTGCTTGAGGCGGGAAATCACGCAGGCGCGGCGGGTGTGGTGCGGATTGCCGCCGGTGAGATTGCCACCGCAACCTGCCTTCCGCAGTTCGCCGGCTCAGTGCGCAAGGATCTGCCCGGCGTCACACTGCACATAGACCTCGATCTGACCGCGCGGATGCTGCAAAACCTGCTGTCAGGCACGCGCGACATTGCGTTTCTGGCAGGCCCGGTCGCCAGCCCGGGTTTGCGGACAGAGCCGATTGGCGAAGTGAAACTGGTGTGGCTGGCCAGCCCGGCGATTGCATCGGACCGGGGTTTGCACACGGGCATACCGATCTGGTCGGTCGGTGAACATTCGCCGATCCACCGCGTAACGTGCGAAAGCCTGCAGGCAGCGGGGTTGCCGGTGCGCGCCATCAACACCTGCAACAATGTCCAGACCATGCTTGGCATCGTTGCCAATGGCGCAGGCGCGGCGGTCTTTCCTGAAACGATGGCGCGGCGGCTTATGGACAGCGGCGATCTCGTCGAATGTCACACGCGGCCAAAGTCTCGGATACGCTTCGAAGTGGCTGTGCGGTCTAACGAAAGCGACCCCGTCGTCCTCGAACTGTTCCGCCGGGCTTCTGCACTTTCTGTTACCTAGGCAGCACCGCGATCCGGTTGGACTGAAATGACCCAAGCCACAGTTCACCGCCCATGATGGCGGCGGCAGACAGGCCGTTGAAAGCTGGCTGGGGCCGTCCATAGGCAAACGTGGATATGCGCCGCGCGGCAGGGTCAAGATCGCCCACCACCCAGCCGCGATGGCACAGCATCGGGTCGGCCACGCCGTTCACCACTTTGCGCAAGCCCCCGCAGGCCGGTTCGTCCAGCCGCATTCCGGCAAGCAGCAGGTGGCCCCCTGTCCAGTGGATATTGTCGGGCATGAAATCGGGTGCGTCGATCCGGGCCAATGGCTGGGCGGTATCTTCGCGGTCAAACAGCAGAACCGCATGCCATCCGAACGCCACGACATAGAACCGGCGCTGGTCAGGATCGACTTCAATGCCGTTGTTGCCGGGCAGTTCAGTGCCGGGAAGCAGGCTGAACCCGCGATCATTCGGGCCGCGTTGCCACACGCCGCCGGTCACGCGGCCCAGCATGAAATCGCCGATCGTGGTGCCGGGGCGGGTCAGCACCGTTGCCAGCACGGTCCCGTCGGCAAACTGCGCCACGCTGTTGGCAATCTGTCCGGCAGGCATCGGCATGCAGCCCCGCCAAAGCAGTGTTGGCGGCTTGCCGCGCCCGGTCGAAACGTCAAACGCCTCGATGGATTCGCGGCCCCCGTGGTTCACCACCAGCAGGCGATGCACGCCGGGCCGCAGGGGCCGAAGCGAAAGCCCGCGCGCGTTGAACAGCGCAGCATCGAGCGGGCCGGGGCAATCGGGAAAGGCCTTGGCATCGAACGCCACTTGCTCCGCGCTGCCGGTGTACCAGCGCTCAAACTTGCGCGTCTGCGTGTCGATCAGTTTCAGCCCTGCGCCCGGCGCAAAACCACTGGCAATCAGCCAGTTGGTTTCGGGCAGGGCAAGCAGATCTTCAGGCTTTTCTGCGCCGCAGACATAGGCCAGCTCGCTGTCTGCCGCGCAACTGGGGCTTTCTGCAGCAAGCGCGCCGGGAACCGCCACCACCGCGGCAAGGCAGGCGAGAAAGCGCCGCATCAGTCGCGCGGGCGGGCCGGGCCAGTGCGCGGTTGCGGGGCGCTTGCTTCCAGCAGCGCCATGTCGGCAATGTGCGGCCACGCGGTGACCGCAGGCTGCTCGCCCAGCCAGACAAGGCGCGGTTTTGCCGGATCGAACGCGGGCCATGCGCCCAACTTCGCGCTTTGCGGCGTGCCTGTGCGGACAAAGGCCAGCAAAGCGCCTGCCATCTCGCCTTCCAGCATATCGTCCACCGGCTCCCACACGCGGGTTTGGCGGAACAGGTTCAGCGCGGGCCGCGTTCGCAGCCAATAGGGCACGTCGCCGGTGTGATAGGCACCGACCGTCGCCGGATCATGGTCGCTGAACGTGATCCCCGGCGCATAGGGCTGACGGCGGGCGAACAGATAGGCGTAGGCGGGCTGAGTTCCGAACTTGCGCTGCGCTTGTGCCCACAGCGCCATCTGGCGACCGACGGTGGCATCGCGAGCGATATCTGCGGCGGCGCGGGCGGGTGCGTCCTTGCCATAGGCCGTCAGGATCGCGTCGGCATTTTCAGAAAAGCGTTCGCGGACAGCGGCTTCGAGCGCGGCCTTGTCCTGCACTGGCGGCAGGGGTCGGAAGCTTTCATCGCGGGTATAGCCGATCAGCACCGGCACATCGGACTGGGCGCGGTTGGCAAAAACCTCGTCCATCGTGCCGTTCAGCACATGGCCATCGCGCACCATCGCATCGCGGCGCGTCGTGGCAGCCGCAATGCGGTCCCCCGGCAGGCTGCGCATTTCGGCGATGGAAGCCGCGCCCAGTTCCTTCTGCAAGGCGCTGCCCTGCGCCTCGGACTGCGCCAGCGGCACCGGGCCGAGCATCCCGCCAAAGCCGCTCCCGCTCATCGCCACGGCCTTGTGGAACAAACCCTTGGCCAGCGGGCTGGCCTGCAACATGGCGACAGACATCGCCCCGGCAGACTGGCCCACAATCGTCACGTTCGCCGGATCACCGCCGAACTGCGCGATGTTCCGCTGCACCCATTTGAGCGCCGCGATCTGGTCCATCAGGCCATAGTTGCCCGAACCCTGATAGCCCGATTCCGCGCTCAATTCCGGGTGCGCCAGAAAGCCCAGCGCGCCGACGCGATAGGCGATGTTGACCCTGACCACCCCGTCGCGCGCCAGCGGCTCGCCCGAATAGTTGGCCATAGAGGCGGAGCCGATGTTGAACCCGCCGCCGAAAATCCACACCACCACCGGCGCCTTCGCAGCATTTTTCGGTGCCCAGACATTGAGATAGAGGCAATCCTCGCTCGACGCCTCGTTGCCGAAATAGTGGTTCTGCATCGACCCGCGCAGGGGCTGCAAACATTCGGGCGCAAAACGATCTGCGTTATAGGTGCCCTGCCACGGCGCAACCGGCTGCGGCGGTTTCCAGCGCAGATCGCGCAAGGGCGGCGCGGCGAACGGAACGCCAAGCCAAGCGGAAACGCCATTGGGAAGGTCGATCCCCTCGATCGCGCCGCCATCGACGGTCAGTGGTGCAGCGAGCGCCGGACTTGCCAGTGCCAGCGCGATTGCAGCTAGAAACCGCCGCATCACTTCTTCGCAACTCCCAGTTTTTCATGGAAGAAATCGAAAGTTGCGTTGATGGCTTTCAGCGACGCGGCACGGGTATCGCTTGGCGTCTTGCCGATGAAGCTATGATCGACGGCGGGAATGAAGATCGACTGCACCGGCACGCCTGCCGCTTTCAGCGCTGCCTCGCCCAAGTGCGATTGCGCGGCGGGGACGACCTTGTCCTCATCACCGTGTATCAGCAGGAAAGGCGGGTCTTTGGCGTCGATGTAAGCCACTGGACTCACGAGACGATTTTGGCCAGCGGTGCACGGTCCGGTGCAGCCGAGCAGCTTGGCTCCGGCGGAATTTCCATCGGGCGTCGCGTTCATTCCGGCGAAGTCGAACACACCATACCACGAGACAGCGGCCTGCACGCAGCCATCGGTGGCGGCGGCGGGATCAAGCTTGGTGTCCTTGCAGGTCAGCGCGGTCAGCGCCGTCAGGTGCCCCCCGGCCGAGCCGCCCCATACGCCAACACGCGCAGAATCAATGGCATAGCGGGTAGCATTGGCGCGCAGGAAGCGGATGGCGGCGTTGGAATCCTGCAGCTGCGCGGGAAATTGCGCTTCGGATGACAGGCGATATTCGAGGCTGGCGACGGTGAAGCCTTCCGCCGCTAAACTCGCCAAAACTTTGGGAAAATCGGCGAAGGCGCCCGAATGGCGGGTGTGCCCGCCGCGCCAGCCGCCGCCGTGGATATAGAGCACCAGCGGATGCGGGCCTTTGCCTGATGGCACGTAGATATCAACGACTTGCGGGCGATATCCGTCCACGGTTTGATAGACCACATCGCGCCACGCCTTGACCCCGCCGGGAAAGCTGACCGGCACTTGGGGGAAGCGGTCTTCGAGGACCGGCTTTTCGGCGGTGGGAAATGTGCGCTCCTTCGCGTTTGCCGGTTGGACGAACGCGGTGGCGAGAAGGGCAGCGAGCAATGCTGCGCCGGGGAGCTTTTGGGTCATCATTCTCTCCGTTCGGGTGTCTTCAAGTGCAGTTATGTGCATCTAGGTGCGTCTAGGTGTCGTTCAGGAATAGCTGATCGGATCGGGCTTGTGGTGGGCCTGCGCGGCAAGCCGGATAGGGGCGTTGGTTGCGCCATAACCGCTATATCCGCGCCGCTCGACCACTTCGAAGAACACGCGGCGGGCAAAAGCGCGGCTGTAGAATTGCAGATACTCGGCCTCGCCGTCCCGGTCATAAAGCAGATCAGCCGCCGCCATCCGGTCAACCAGATCCGGCTCCAGCCCCCAGCGGGCTTCCAGATCATCGTGATAGTTGCGCGGGATGGAAAGGCGGGGAAGCCCCTTGGCGGCGGCATCTTCCGCCACGGCGAAAGCGTCGTCCGTACTGAAAGCCAGATGCTGCACGCCTGCGCCGAAATAGTTCTGCACGAAGCGCGAGGTGAGCGATTGCGCGGCGAGTGATCCGTTGAGCGTGAAGCGCACCGATTTGTCCGCGCTTTCAACCGCCTGGCTTTGGACGAGGCCCATCGGATCGGCGATTTCAAGCTGCGGCGTTTTTGAAAGGTCGAACATGGCGACGTAGAACAGCAGCCAGCTGAGGAACTCCTCATACTGCATGGTCTGCGCAATGTGATCTACGGCGGTGAGCAGCGGGGCTTCCGGCACGGGTTCCAACGCATGGGGGAATTCATGCGCCCACATCGCATCGTGCGTGGCGGCATCGACGAAATAGAGCAGGCTGCCACCCACCCCGCGCACGCTGGGCACCGGCCATTCATCGGGCGCGACCGCCTGTTCAAAGCGGGGGACGCGCAGGAAATCGGCGCGGTCAAGGGCGGCGGGAACATCGGCGACGGCAAGGCCTATGGCGCAGACTGACGCGCCGTGGACGACATCGAAGGAATGGGCGAGGCCATCGGGTTCGCAATTGATGACGATGTTGATTGTGCCTTGCTGCCAGCGGGTTACGTCTTTCGAGCGATGGCGCGCGGTGGGGCGGAAGCCGAGTGGGCGGAGCATGTCGCCCAGCGCGTCTGCTTCTTCATGGCTGGCGGCAAATTCGATGAATTCGACGCCGAGCGGGGCGACTTTGGGCGGCAGGGTTGCGGCCTCTGCGCTGGGCTTGGCGATGCCGCCCTGCATCAGGCGTAGCGAGCGGTAGCCGTCCAATGCCACGCCATGCGCGGAGCCAGCGCGGAAGCGGTCGTTGAAAATTTCGAGGCTCCAGTACCCATCATAGCCGATGCGGCGAATGGCATCTGCCCAATCGTCGAGCGGGAAATCGCCTTGCCCTGGCATCGAGCGGAAATGGCGGCTCCATTGCAGCAGGTCCATATCGAGCACCGGCGCGTCGGCCACTTGCACGATGAACAGCTTTTCCGCGCGGATATCGCCGATGCTGGAAGAGGGAATCTTGCGCGAGAGCGAGTGGAAACTGTCCAGCACCAACCCGATGGCGGGATGATCGACGTCACGCACGATGCCCCAGGCATCGCGGTGATCATTGACGTGGCGGCCCCATGCCAGCGCTTCGTATCCGATGCGCAGGCCGCGCTTTGCTGCGCGCTCGCCCGCTTCGTGAAGGTCCGCGATGGTGCGGTTGCGGTCTGCATCGGCCAAGGGGGAGCAGGAAGAGCAGGCCAGCAGCAGATCGGTGCCGAGTTCCTGCATCACATCGAACTTGCGCTCCAACCGATCGAACATACGGGCGCGCTGGGGTTCGGGCAGGCCTTCGATATCGCGGAAGGGCTGGAACATGGTGCAGGCAAGGCCGAGGTCGGCCATCATCGCGGCAATTTCACGCGCGGAAAGGTGCGTGGAAAGCAGGTCGTTCTCGAAAATCTCTGCGCCGTCATAGCCTGCGGCGGCAATGGCCTGCAGTTTGGCATCGAGCGTGCCGCTGATCGAGACGGTGGCAATAGAGGTTTTCATGGGGATCAGGCTCTCCGTAACCCTGACTTTTGGATGGCCGACTCTCGGGCCGGTGTTGACAATGTAAATTGTTAGGGACTAGTTCGTTACATAAATGAAGCGGTGACGCAAGGGGAGGCTGGTGGCAAGTACGGTTGCAGAAGCGGTGGCAAAGGACCGGGGAAAACCCGAGTTCGGTGCTGTCGCGGGCAGACCGGGCCGCGAAATGGCGCTAAGCTGTGCGAAAGAGGCGCGCGTCATGCGCGAACCGTCCACCCTTTCGGAGGTCGCCGAGTTGCCAGAATCCGATACTGATGCAAAGCCGCCGCGCCGCAGCCGTGCCGAAAGCCGCGAACAGGCGATCAACCAGATCATCGACATTGCCACCAACGAGTTCGTGGAAAAAGGGCTGGCCGGCGCACGGATTGACGAGATTGCGGGCAAGGCGACCAAGCGCAAGATCTACTACTACTTCGAAGGCAAGGACGAGCTTTACCGCGCCGTTCTGGCGCGGGCTTATGCGCAAGTGCGTGAGAGCGAGGCGGAAGTTGACATTGAAAGCGGCAATGCGGCCGAGGCGCTGCGCCGCCTGATCGAGCATGACGTGCATTACCACGCGCGTCACCCCGAACTGGTGCGATTGGTGATGAACGAGAACATCCACCGCGCCGAACACCTGAAGCAGATCCCCACGCTGCCGCAGGGCAACCGCCGTGTGATCGAGATTCTGCAGGCGATCCTGTCGCGGGGAGAGGCCGAAGGGCTGTTCCGCGCCGGGATCGATCCGGTGGACCTGCACCTGAACCTGACCGCATTGAGTTTCTACAACGTATCCAACCAGTTCACCTTTGCGCACAATTTCGGCGTCGACATGACGAGCGACGAGGCGATTGCGCGGCGGGCACAGCAGGTTGGTGACATCATACTGGCCTGGGTGACGAAGAAGGACTGACCGCGCGGGGGCGTGATGCCTCTGTTTTCGCGCGGATCGGCCATGCGTCCCCCGAAGGCTTCTGAGGAGAGGACGAATGGCAATTCCCCCCGCCACTGGCGGCGACACACCTGTAGGCCCGTCGGCATGGACGCCCAAGGGGCTGGCCATCGTGGCGCTGTGCTTTGCCATCAACATGGCCGATGGCGTGGACGTGACGATCCTGTCGTTCATCGCGCCGCGCCTGCAAAGCGATTGGGGCATCGGGTCTGATGTGATGGGCAACCTGTTCAGCGCCGGGCTGATCGGCATGGCGATTGGCGGCATGTTCATTGCGCCGATGGCCGACCGGCTGGGGCGGCGCGCGGTGATTCTGGCGGCGCTGGTGCTGATGTCTGTCGGCATGTTTGCCAGCAGTTTTGCGCCAAGCGTGGGCGTGCTGTTTGCGATGCGCGTGCTGGTGGGATCGGGCATTGGCACGGTGCTGGCGGCGATGGCCGCGCTGGCGGCGGAGAGTGCGCCTGCGGACCGGCGCAATCTGGCGGTGGGGCTGGTGCAGGCGGGCTATCCGTTTGCGGCGGTGTTTACCGGTTTGATCGTGGCGCAATTGCTGCCGGTTTATGGGTGGCAGGCGATGCTGTTTGGTGCAGCGGTGCTGACGGTGGTGCTGTTTCCGGTGGCGATGATGGTGCTGCCCAAGGACCGCCCGGTGAGTGGTGGCGAGGCGGTGAAGGCCGGGAGCGTGGGCGAGTTGTTCCGGCCCGAACTGCGCGCACGCACGATGGCGCTTTGGAGCGCGGTGTTTTTCGGGCTGATGGTGCTCTATTTCATCGTCAGCTGGATTCCCAAGCTTTCCATCGCGGCGGGACTTTCGGAAACGAACGGTATCTATGCGGGCGCGCTGTACAATCTGGGTGCGTTCATCGGCACGATGTCGATGAGCTTCCTTGCGCTACGCGTGCCGTTGGGGCGGCTGGTGCCGACCATGCTGGTGCTGGCGGGCGTGGCGATGGTGGTGTTCGGATCGGTGACGATGCCGGTGTGGCTGACGCTGGGCGTGGCCTTTGCCATCGGTGTGCTGCTGCAGGGCGGATACAACGGCGTGTGGCCGATTGCGGCGGGCGCCTATCCAGCACAATTGCGCGCCACCGGCATCGGCTGGGCCATTGGCGTGGGCCGTGGCGGCGCGGTGATCGGGCCGATGCTGGGCGGTTACATGATGGCGGCGCAAGCACCGCTGGCCTTTCTGTTTCTTGCGTACTGCGTGCCGCTGGTGATCTGCGCGGTGGCGGCTTTCCTCGTTGAACGAAACAAAGTGTTACCAAACAGTCACAACTAAATTGACAGGAACTGGTTCGTAACATAAATGATCGATCCGTGAGGCAGCGACGTCAGCTGCCCGTGGAGGAGGATGACCATGACTTTGAGGGGCAATCGCCTGTCTGTTTCCGCGTCGCTGCTGTCGGTGACCATCGCGCTGGCCGCGCCTGCTTTTGCGCAAGGATCGCCGCAGGATAGCGCGCAGGAAGAATCCACCAGCGCACCAGTAGACGATAGCGAAATCATCGTGACGGGATCGTTGATCGCGCGTCCGAACAACACCGCCGTCAGCCCCATCGTCAGCCTTGGCGAATCGGCGCTGAAGGAAACGGGGCAGGCCAACCTGCAGGATGCGCTGAACCAGTTCCCCAGCTTTACCACGGCGGGCAATTCCAGCACCGGCGGGCAGGGCACCGGCGGCCGCGCTTCGGTGAACATGCATGGCCTTGGCACCAACCGCAATCTGGTGCTGCTGGACGGCAAGCGCCTGCCGCTGTCGGACATCAACGGCAACGTCGATATCAACATCCTGCCTGAATCGATCATGGGCGGCGTGGACATCATCACCGGCGGCGCATCGGCGATCTATGGATCGGACGCGATTTCAGGCGTGGTGAACTTCCGCACGCTGCGCAAGCTGGAAGGCGTGCGCATGGATGTGCAGAACGGCATCAGCAGCCGGGGCGATGCGCACCGGTTCAACGGTTCGCTGGCGTTCGGCAGCAGCTTTGGCGAAGGGCGCGGCAATGTGCTGGCGGCGTTCAGCTATTCCCAGCAGGATGCGGTCAACGGTTCTTCCCGTGACTTCTTCTATGACAAGACCCCATCGGGCTTCATCGGCAGCAGCGTGTTTGTGCCGAGCGCGCTGAACGCGCCGAATGCAGGCGTGGTGGCCGGGGTGTTTGCAGGCTATGGCAACACCACGTTGCCGGGCAATGTGCAGTTGCAGAACCTTGGGTTCAACAACGATGGCACGCTGTTCACGCAGACGGGCGCGGTCAACTATCGCGGGCCGCGTGACAGCAACGGCTATCTGATCGTTGGCAACAACGTGCGTATGCCGGTGGGCCAGCAGATCGACTTTTCGAACGGTCTGAAGCGCAAGAGCGCCTTTGTGAAGGCTGACTATGAAGTAACGCCGGGCATCACTGCCTATGGCCAGTTCCTCTACGTCGATCTTTCGGTGAAGACCGCATCGGGCGGCAGCCTGACGCAGTTCGGTTCGTTGACCACGATCCCGGTGACCAATCCGTTCATCCCGCAGGATCTGCGCACCATTCTGGCATCGCGGCCCAACCCCAACGCGCCGTTCACGTGGAGCGGCCGTTATGTGGGCGTGCCGTACAAGAACTGGGACGAGAAATACTCGGTCCAGCAGTACATGGCGGGCCTGAAGGGCGACATCACTTCGGGCTGGTCGTTCGATCTCTATGCTTCGTATGATCAATCGGTCCACGATCAGCAGCTGAACGATGCGGTGGTGAAAAGCCGCGTGCAGACGCTGCTCAATGCGGCCGATGGCGGACGTTCGCTGTGCAGCGGCGGGTTCAACATGTTTGGCGATGCCAATGCGCGGGGGCTTTCGCAGGCTTGCGTGGAATACATCACCAAGACGGCCTTCTCGCAGGAACGTCTGGCGCAGACGCAGGCGCAGTTGCAGGTCAACGGCAAGCTGTTTGATCTGGGTGCAGGCCCGGCGCAGATCGCGCTGGTGGCGGGGTATCGCAAGAACACCTACGGCTTCATTCCTGACAGCGACCTGCGTGCGCAGAACATCGAATCCGTGATTGCATCGCAGCCCGCTTCGGGCCGAATCTCGGTGAAGGAATTTGCGGCACAGATCGACATTCCGCTGATTTCCGACAAGCCGTTCATCCGCGAATTCGGCATTGGTGGCGCGATCCGTTATTCCGATTATTCGGTGACGGGCGGGGTCACCAGCTATGAAGCCGATGTGCGGTGGAAGCCGGCGGATGCACTGCTGTTCCGTGGCAGTTATCAGCGCGCGGTGCGTGCGCCCAACATCGGGGAGCTGTTCTCTCCGCAGCAGGGCACACAGCTGGTGATCGGCACGCCTCCGGGCGCGCTGGGCGATCCTTGCGACGTGCGTTCGACCGCGCGGACCGGGGCGAATGGCGCGCAGGTGGCGGCGCTCTGTGTGCGGCAGGGCATCCCGCAGGCGGCGATTTCAAGCTATACCTTCCCGACCACGGCCACCGGCCAGCTTGTTTCGGGCAACACCGGATTGACGCCCGAGCGAGCCGATACGTTCAACGTCGGCTTCGTACTCAACTCGCCGTTCCAGAGCGGGTTGCTGTCGGACTTCACGCTTTCGGTCGATTACTACAACATCTCGGTCAAGAACGTGATTTCGAACGTGCCGGGGCTGACGGTGCTGTCGAAGTGCTTCAACCTTGATGGGTCCAACCCGACTTATGACGCTGCCAACCAGTTCTGCGGACTGATGCAGCGTGACAATGCGGGGCAGCTGGTGACGGTGGCCACGCCGTTCCTCAACCTCGGCTCGGTCAAGACCGATGGCGTGGAAGCGCAGGCCAACTGGTCGGTGCCTTCGCCGATCATGCGCGGGGACAGCGGGCGGTTGTTCGTCAATGCCGCCGTGGGCTGGCTCAACAAGTATAGCCTGCAATTGCTGCCGGGTGCGCCGGTGCTGGATTATACCGGCATCAGCAACGGCGGTGCCGGCGTAAGCAGCCTTCCACCCCGCGCCACGCCCAAGTGGAAGTCGGTCACCAGCTTCGGCTACCGGTCTGACAATACGTCGCTGGGCATGCGCTGGCGTTACCAGAGCGGGATGAAGGACACGACTTCGGTCCTGACCCCTGCCACGGCCCAAGTGGGCGTGGGTGCTTATGCGCTGTGGGATATGTTTGGCACGGTGAAGGTCAACCAGACCATCGAATTCCGTGCGGGCGTGAACAACCTGTTTGATCGCGGGCTGCCGTTCATCGCCAGTTCGCAGAACGGGACCGATGTCGCGCTGTACGATCCCATCGGGCGTTCGTTCTATGTTGGCGCGCGCGTGAACTTCTGATCCACCCTAAGTCCCGGCACCTCACCGGTGCCGGGACGCTTTTTTTGTGCAAAGGCAATAATGATCCGCTCAGGCCTCCTTGGACGCTCCATCCTCGCATCGCGGTCACCCGAGTTGCATGAGAAGGAAGCGGCGGCGCAGGGTCTGGACCTGAGCTATGAACTGTTCGATTTCACAGACCGGGGCTGGCCGGACGAAGATCTGGCGGCGGTGATGGACAAACTGGTGGCCGAAGGGTTCAGCGGGTTCAACGTGACATATCCGTTCAAGCAGGCGGTAGTGCCGCTGCTGGACGAACTGGATGAAAGCGCGCTGGCAGTGGGCGCGGTCAATACCGTGGCCGTGCGTGCGGGGAGGCTGATCGGATACAACACCGACATGGCCGGATTTCGCGGGTCGTTCGGCGATGGGCTGCCCGGTGCCGCAACCGGGCGCGTGGTGCAGCTTGGCGCGGGCGGGGCAGGTGCTGCCGTTGCCAGCGCGCTGCTATCATTGGGTGTGGGCAGGCTGGACCTGATCGACGTGGACGCGGGCCGCGCATCGGGCCTTGCCGCAGACCTTGCGGGCCGCTTTCCGGGATGCGACATACGCAGCGGAACACTGGCCGATGTTGATACGGCAAACGCCGACGGCATCGTGAATGCTACGCCCATCGGCATGAACGGGAAACCCGGCATGCCTTTGGATGAGGCGCGCGTGCTGCCCCGTCACTGGGTGGCGGACGTCATCTATTTCCCGCCGGAAACCGAGCTTCTCCGGATCGCACGGGAGAAAGGCTGCGCCACGATGAATGGCGTGGGCATGGTCGTGGGACAAGCCGCAAGGGCGTTCGAGATCATCACCGGCTGCAAGGCCGACAGTGAGCGGATGGCGGCGACGCTGCTGTAGTCTTCCGTCAGCTGTAGCGGGGCAGCTTGTCGAGATATTTGTCGAGCGTAAGCGGGTATTCGCGCACGCGGATGCCGGTGGCGTTGTAGACCGCGTTGGCTACCGCCGCACCCGGACCGCAGATGCCCAGTTCGCCCACGCCCTTGGCCTTGAGCGGAGAGACGATGGCGTCGGTCGTATCGAGGAAGATCACATCCTGATGCGGAATGTCGGCGTGGACCGGCACTTCATATCCGGCGAGATCGTGGTTCACGAAGAAGCCAAAGCGCTTGTCCACCGCCAGATCCTCCATCAGTGCAGCGCCGACCGACATGACCATCGCACCGATCACCTGGCTGCGCGCCGACAGCGGATTGAGGATGCGCCCGGCATCGCAAACCGCAAGCATGCGCCGCACGCGGGTTTCGCCAGTATAGACGTTGACCGCAACTTCGCAGAAGTGCCCGGCATAAGTGCCGACTTCGTAATCGCTTTTGAACTTGCCGAAGGTCATTTCTCCTTCGGCTGACAAGGTGCCAGCGTCGGCCAGCGCAAAGGACTTTGCACCGGTGCGGATGCGGCCATTTTCGAAGGTCGCGTCCTCTCCATTGAAGCCGAGCTTCTGGCCGATGGCGCGCCGCAGGTTGAGGCAGGCGGCATAGACGCCCGCTGTTGAACTTGCCGCGCCCCATTGCCCGCCGGAACCTGCAGAAGCGGGGAAAGCGGAATCGCCCAGCGTGACGCGCACCTTTTCCAGGGGCAGGCCCATCGTTTCGGCGGCGGTCTGCGCGATGATGGTATACGTGCCGGTGCCGATGTCGGTCATGTCGGTTTCAACCACCATGCCGCCATCGCCGGTCAACCGCACCCGCGCGCCCGATGTGGCGGTCGGTCCGCCGCGATAGCCTGCGGCCACACCCATGCCGATCAGCCAGTTGCCTTCGCGCATCTTGCCGGGTTCTGCGCTGCGCCGCGACCAGCCAAATTTGTCTGCCCCTTCACGCAGGCAGCGGACCAGATTGCGGCTGGAGAACCGCATTTCCGGCGTAGCAGGCACGGTTTCCGGCTCGTTGCGGATGCGCAGTTCAATGGGGTCCATGCCCAGCGCCTCGGCCAGTTCGTCCATCGCCACTTCCAGCGCCAGGTGGCCCGAAGCTTCGCCCGGCGCGCGCATGGCGTTGCCTTCGGGCAGATCCAGCGTGGCGATATAGTTGGCGGTCAGGCGATTGGCCCCGGCATAGAGCTTTGGCGTTTGCAGCGTGCCATTTTCGCCATCCTCACCGCCCAGATTGCCGGACCAGTTTTCGTGCGCGATAGCGGTGATGCGCCCGTCCTGCTCTGCTCCGATCCGGACCCGCTGGATGGTGGCGTGGCGGTGCGTTGCATTATTGATCATCAACGGGCGCTGCATGGCGATCTTGACCGGCCTGCCCACGGCCTTGGCCGCCAGCGCGGCAACCACGGCATCGGCGCGGATGAACAGCTTTCCGCCAAACCCGCCGCCGACATAGGGCGAATCCACGCGGACGTTCTCGGCTGCGATGCCAAGGATCGTGCCCAACGATTTCTTGGCCCAGGCGATCATCTGGTTCGATGTCCAGACCGTCAGCTTTTCACCCTCCCACGCGGCGATGGTGGCGAATGGCTCCATCATCGCGTGGCTTTCGTCCGGCGTATGGTAGCGCGCGTCGATCTTGACCGGCGCGGCGGCAAACGCCTTGTCGAAATCACCCAACGTGGCCCGGTCGGGCTTGCCGCCATCGCCCTTGGCAAGGGGGGCATCGGGCGCGGCGCGGGCAAGATCGAACGCGCCGGGTGCCCGGTCATAACGCGTGAGGATCAGCGCTGCGGCAGAGCGGGCCTGTTCGAATGTTTCAGCAATCACGCAGGCAATGGCTTGATGGTAATGCGCAACTTGTGCCCCGCCAAACAGGGGCGCGTTGTTCTGCATGCCGGGCGGGAGCGGTTTGGCATGATCGAGCGTGGAAATCACGCCAACCACGCCGGGAGCCTTGCGCGCGGCGGCTGTGTCCATCGACACGATGCGGCCTTTGGCAATGGCTGCGCCGACGATGTAGCCATAGACCTGTCCTGCGACGACATCGTGCCGTTCATAGGCATAAGGAGCCTTGCCGGTGGTTTTGAGCGGACCATCGATGCGCGGCGTGGATTTGCCGACGATCTTGGCTTTGTCGAACAGGTTTTCACCTGCCGGTGCGTTGAATTCCATAGTCTTACCCCTTGGCCTGATCGATGACGGCGGCGAGTGTCCGCTCTGCCAGCATGATCTTGAAGGCATTGTCCGGTGTGGGCTTGGCATCGGCAAAGGCCCGGTCGGCCACTGCCTTTGCGCCTTGTGGCAACGCCGCTTCGGCGGCTTCGACACGCCACGGTTTGGCCGCTACGCCGCCGAACGCCACGCGGCCCGTGCCATCGGGGCGCAAGACGGCGGCGACGGATACCAGCGCGAAGGCATACGATGCGCGGTCACGGACCTTGTAGTAGATATGTGTGCCGCCGATGGGGGCGGGCAGGGTGACTGCGGTGATCAGTTCGCCCTGTTCCAGCGCATTGTCCCGTTCAGGCGTGGTGCCCGGCAGGCGGTGGAAATCGGCCAAGGGGATGGTCCTGACTTTGCCATCGGGCAGCACGGTTTCAACCGTGGCATCAAGCACGCGCAGGGCAACAGCCATGTCTCCGGGATAGGTGGCGATGCATTTGTCCGATGTGCCGACCACCGCAAGCTGACGGGAAAACCCATCGATGGCCGCGCAGCCGGACCCCGGCTTGCGTTTGTTGCACGGTTGGTTGGTGTCATAGAAATAGGGGCAGCGGGTGCGTTGCAGCAGGTTGCCGGCGGTCGTCGCCTTGTTGCGCAACTGGCCGCTGGCGCCGGCCACGATGGCGCGGGTCAGCACGCCGTAATCACGCCGCACCGTTTCGTCAGACGCCAGCGCCGTGTTGCTGACCAGCGCGCCGATGCGCAGCCCGCCCTGATCGGTCTTTTCGATCCGGTCCAGCTTCAGATCCTGCACATCGACCAGATGGCTTGGCGTTTCGATCTCAAGCTTCATCAGATCGAGCAGATTGGTGCCGCCTGCCAGAAATCTCGCTCCGGGCTTGCTGGCGACAATCGATGCCGCTTGGGCGGGCGATGTTGCCCGTTCATAGCTGAAGGCCTTCACGCGCTTGCCTCCTGCACTTCTGTCATGGCGTCGACGATGTTCGAGTACGCTCCGCATCGGCAGATATTGCCGCTCATCCGTTCGCGCACTTCGGCAGCGCTGAAGGCGGCGCGCGCGGTGATGTCTGCCTGCGCGTGGCTGGGAACGCCACGGCGGATTTCTTCCAGCACGGCAACAGCCGAACAGACCTGCCCGGGCGTGCAATATCCGCACTGGTAGCCATCATGCTTGATGAAGGCGGCCTGCATCGGGTGGAGTTTTTCGGGCGTACCGATACCTTCGATGGTGGTGATGCTGTCCCCCTGATGCTGGACCGCAAGACTGAGGCAGCTGTTGATCCGCTGCCCATTGACGATCACCGTGCAGGCCCCGCACTGGCCATGATCGCAGCCCTTCTTGGTGCCGGTAAGCTTCAGGTGTTCCCGCAGCGCGTCGAGCAGGGTGGTGCGGGTATCGAGCGCGAGTTCGGCGGGCTTGCCGTTGACCGAGAATGCCACGTTCATCATCGGTGGGGATGCTGCCGCTGTTGGTGCAGGCGCCGGGAATTGGGCGTTTGCGTCTGCCGACATGGCGGTAAGCGCAACAGACGCCGCGCCCGAGGCCAGAACGCTTCGTCTGGAAATGTGCAGTTCAGGCATCACGCCTGCTGATGGATTATTCATAGACCGACTTCCCTTTGCCATCCGTATGGCACTGCACCTGACAACTGGATGAGAAGCTGGGCGGGTGAAGCCATTCGGGCGTTTCGGCGCGCAATTCGCTGTTCCGGCCAGCGCATCTCAACGCTTCAAGCACCACAACGCGCGAACTTCGACCTCGTTTCATGCAGGATGTGGGATAGGGTGATGTTTGCGCTGCATGAGTGACAATCGCGATCGGCATGCCGATGATTAATGACTTGCATGCATAACCACATGCCACTTTGCTGATCTAATCGAGCGAGCCATTCGCGCGTATCACGGTGCTCACATCCCAATTTGCAGGAAAATGGCATGAAGCAGCGTACCCTTGGCACTAGCGGCCTGATCGTATCGGAGATTGGCTTTGGCTGCATGGGCCTGAATTTCGGCTATGCCAAAAAGCTTGATCGGCCCAATGCGCTGGCGATGATCCGCGCCGCTTTTGATCGCGGTGTTACCTTGTTTGACACAGCTGAGGTCTATGGTCCGTTCACCAACGAGGAGCTGGTGGGCGAAGCGCTGCGCCCGGTGCGCGATCAGGTGGTGATTGCCACCAAATTCGGCTTTCGCATCGATCCCGCCACTGGCGGGATGGGTGGGCTGGACAGCCGGCCTGAGAACATCAAAGCCGTTGCCGAAGCATCGCTCAAGCGGCTTGGCGTTGACGTGATTGACCTGTTCTACCAGCACCGCGTTGATCCGGCGGTGCCGATTGAGGATGTGGCAGGCGCAGTGCGCGATCTGATTTCCGAAGGCAAAGTGCGGCATTTCGGCTTGTCGGAACCGGGGGCAGAGACAGTCCGCAAGGCCCATGCGGTGCAGCCGGTGTCGGCGCTTCAGAACGAATATTCGCTGTGGACGCGCGGCCCGGAAAGCAACGGAATTCTGGACGCTTGTGAAGAGCTGGGCATCGGATTTGTGCCATACAGCCCGCTCGGCAAGGGGTTTCTGACCGGGGCGCTGTCTTCGTCAACCCACCTTGCCGACAGCGATTTCCGCAAGCACCTTCCGCGCTTTACGCCCGACGCGATGGCGAATAATCAGGCGTTGGTCGAGCTGCTGCGCGCCATTGGTGACGAGCGTGGCGCAACGCCTGCACAAGTGGCGCTGGCGTGGCTGCTGGCGCAACGCCCGTGGATTGTGCCAATTCCCGGCACCACGCGCATTGACCGGTTGGAAGAGAACCTTGGCGGTGCCAATGTGGCGCTTTCGGCGGCAGACCTTGCGCGGATTACCGCTGCGGCCGATGCCATCGTGATCGAAGGCGAACGTTACCCGCCTGCGCTGCTGGCCGCCACCGGCCGCTGAAGTGGTGGATTGATGACAAGAAGACGTGAATGGGAAGTGGTCACACCGCTTCTGCCCGGTTGAGGAGACTGCAATGCCCCGGATCACTGTGAACGATGTGGAGCGTGAGGTTTCAGCCTCGCCCGATACGCCGCTGCTGTATGTTTTGCGCAACGAGCTGGACGTGATGACGCCCAAGTTCGGGTGCGGGCTGGCGCAGTGCGGGGCCTGTTCGGTGCTGCTGGATGGCGAGGAAGTGCGCGCGTGCATCACCCCGATCGAGGCGGTGGCGGGCAAGGCGGTTACCACCGTGGACGGGCTTCCGGCGCGTTGGGCAAAGCAGCGCGGGCTTAGTCCCCAACAGGCGGCGGGCAAGCTGCATCCGGTGCAGCAGGCATGGATCGAAGAACAGGTGTCGCAGTGCGGGATCTGCCAGTTTGGCATGATGATCAAGATTACCGAACTGCTGGAGCAGAATGCCAAGCCGAGCGATGCCGACATCAAGGCGGCGCTGACCACATCCGGCCCATCGCCACATCTGTGCCGTTGCGGCAGCTACGCGGCGATCCTTGAAGGGGCGCAGCGGGCGGCCAAGCTGATGGCGCAGGGAGCCGAAGCATGAACGCGGGCGAGATCCTTTCGGTCCACGAAGCGCGCGTCAGCCGCCGTGGGTTCCTTGGCAGCGGGGGCGCGCTGGCGGTGGTGATCGGGCTGCATCCATCGCTGGCCGGACAAGCGCTGGCCGCCGAAGCGGTGCAGGTCGATGCTACACGCCTGCCATCGTGGATCGAGATTGCGGCGGACAATGCGGTGACGATCCGCACCGGCAAGTGCGATTTCGGCCAAAGTTCCATCTACACCGCCTATCGCCAGATCGTGGCCGAAGAGCTGGGCGTTTCCATCGACGCGATGAAGACGGTCATTTCCGGCGATACCGACACGACGCCCGAAGGCGGCGGCACCTTCGGTCTGCTGCGCAGCGCGCAGAACCTGCGCAAGGTGGCGGCAATCACGCGCGAGGCAGCGCTTGAGCTGGCATCGCAAACGCTGGGCGTTGCGCGCAGTGCATTGTCGGTAAAGGACGGGGTGATTTCGGGCGGCGGCAAGTCTGTGACTTACGGCCAGCTTGTGGCGGGGCAGGATCTGCAACTGGCCATCAAGGTTTCTGGCGATTTGAATGCGCCGTTTGGCCGGCGGGTTGAAGGAAACCCGCCGTTCAAGCCGCGCGCCGAATACACCATCATCGGCAAACCGGTGACCAATCCTTCGCTGGAACCCAAGATTTCGGGCAAGGCCAAGTGGATCGGCGATGTGAAGCTGCCGGGCATGCTGCACGCGCGGGTGATCCACCCGGCGACGCTGGGATCGACGCTGGTTTCCGCAGGCAAGCTGGACAGCGCGCAGTTTCCGGGTGCGCGGGTGGTGACCGTAGGCAATCTCCTTGCGGTTGTCTCGCCCAACGAATGGGAAGCAGTGCAGGCCGCGCAGCAAGTTGGTGGTGAAACGCAGTGGAGCGAATGGGCGGGCCTGCCCGAAAGCGGCCAGTTGTTTGACCACATGCGCAACGCAATCGACTGGGCCGAATATCCGGTGCGTCCGGGCCGGGCCAACAAGGGTGATGCCAAGGGCGTGAAGGGCGCGCGGACGCTGACCGCTGCTTATGGCATGCCGTTCCAGAAGCATGCCCCGATCAGCCCGATGGTTTCGGTCGGCGATGTGCGGCCCGATGGGTCGGTCACGCTCCACACCATCAGCCAGAACCCGCAGCACTTGCGCCGCATGATCGCACGGATGCTTGTCACCGGTGAGGACAAGGTGGTCGTCAAGACCTATCCGGGGTCAGGCCACTATGGCCGGTCGAACGGGGGCAGTGCGGGGAGCGAGGACGAGGCGGTGATCCTCTCACGCGAATTGAAACGCCCGGTGCGGGTGCAGTGGATGCGCGCCGATGATATGCAGTGGTCAACGCAATCGTCCGCGTCGGTTGCCGATATTCGCATCGAGCTGGGTGAGGATGGCCGCATTGCCGCCTATGAAGCAATCCATCGCGGGCCGCCGATGCAGGACGACCGGCTGGTGGGCGCGATGCTGGCGGGCCTGCCAGTGATTGATGCGCCCTCTGCCGAGACGACTTATGGCTTTCAGAGCGGGTTGGTAAATATTGCTGACACGTGGGTTTACGCCAAGGTCGACAACGTGTTCGAGCAAGGCCACGGCGCTGGGCAGATCGGGCAAAAGGCATCGCCCATCGGGGTTGGTCTGCGTGACCATTCGATGCGCACGCCGATCCAGTTCCAGCAGAACTGCCCGCGCGAACTGGCGATCAGCGAGGCGGCGGCGCTGGCGGGGAAGGATGCGTTGCAGTTCCGGCTCGACCATGTGACCGACCCGCGCTTTACCGCCGTGCTGGAGCGGCTGCGCAAGGAATCGGGCTGGGATACGCGCCCATCGCCAGCGCCTGCTGCACGTTCAACCGGCAAGGCGGTGGTGCGGGGCCGGGGCGTGTCGATCATGCTGCGCGACAATGGCTATTGGGCCTGCGCGGCGCACATTGCGGTCACGCCCGATAGCGGTGAGGTGAAGGTTGAGCGGGTGACGATTGTGGCCGACGTGGGCGTGGTCATCAATCCGCTGCAACTCCGCCGCCAGATTCAGGCGGGCTGCCTGATGGGCGTGAGCCAGGCGCTGTTTGAAGAAGTGACGTTCGACAAGGGCGCGATCACATCGACCGACTGGGCGGGCTATCCGATCCTGACCATGCAGGACATGCCCGAACTGCGCGTGGTGATTGCCAGCGATCCGACGACGGACGAATATGGGCAGGGATCAGAAAGCGCTAATGCGCTGGCCGCCCCGGCAATTGCGGCGGCGTTCCACGATGCAACCGGTAAGCCGATCCGTCGGTTGCCGCTGCGGCCAGAGCATGTGGCGGCGGCGCTATCTGTCTGACGCGAGTGATACCGGGTGGCTGCATTGTGGTAGCCACCCGGCAATATTCAATAAATGGGCAAGTGCGCTGCGAGATGCAGCCCAGCGATTTAGCCGAAGGCCATCCCCGGCCCGAAGATGCGGCCCGCGTTCACTCTATTTCACCGTTTTGCCCGTGTCCGTTTCGAAAAGACTTGGCTGAGTGCAGCCCGTCTTATCGTCAACGGCACAAAGACGCCGGTGTCACGCCAATTTCACAATAATCGTTCGTCCGCGCCTGCGCTTTCAACGCATGATTCGTCTGCAGAAGCATAAGCTCGTAGAATAATAATAAACCGCAGGACGGCTCAACCGCCGGTTTCGCTTGCTTACCATGTAACATTGTTACATGCGGCGGGTGGGATCGAAGAACCGCATCAAGAACGAGGGGTGAAGTTGCGATGATGAAGATGTCCGCAGTAAAGGCCGCGCTGGCAATCGGCGTGGCGATGGGAGTGATGCCGATGACGGCCTGGGCGCAAAGCGTTCCGGCGGAAGGCGAGGAAGCGCAAGCCGTTGACGAGATGGTGGTGGTCGGCCAGCGCCAGCAATATCGTGGTGACGTGCCGCTTTCGGCACTGCCGCAGAGCGTGCAGGTGATTGATGCCAGCACGCTCCAGAACCTCAACATCACGCGCTTTGATACAGCGCTCGACCTATCAAGCGGCGTTTCGCGCCAGAACAACTTTGGCGGTCTGTTCGATGGTTTCGCCATTCGCGGGTTCGTGGGTGATGAAAACTTTGCCGGTGGCGTGCTGGTCAACGGTTTCAACGGCGGCCGCGGTTATGGCGGGCCGCGCGATGCATCGAGCATCGAGAAGATCGAAATTCTCAAAGGCCCCAACGGCGCAGTATTTGGCCGTGGTGAGCCGGGCGGCACTATCAGCATCATCACCAAGAAGGCGAAGGTCGGCCAGAGCTTCGGCACGTTTGCGGTGCAGGGCGGCAGCTTCAACACTTTCCGCGTCGAAGCTGATTACAACCTTTCGATCAGCGATACCGTGGCGATCCGCCTGAATGGCGCGGCGCAGGATGGCGACAGCTTCCGCGATACGATCCACCAGACGCTGTATGTGGCCAACCCTTCCATCGTGTTCACGCCGAGCAAGAACACCAGTCTGTCCTATGAAATGGAGTTCATGGACAACCGCATCCCGTTTGATCGCGGCACGATTGCGGTAAACGGGCAACTGGGCGTGGTTGACCGGTCTACCTTCTTTGGTGAGCCGGGCGATGGGCAGATGCAGGTGAAAGTGCTGGGCCATCAGGTGCAGTTCCAGCAGAAGCTGGGCGGCGACTGGTATTTCCTCGCAGGCTTGGGCTATCGCGAAACTGAATTCAGCGGTCTGTCGAGCGAGGCCGAGCTTGACCCGATTGGCACCAACCGCCGCCAGACGCTGGGCAAGCCGGGCAACTTCCTCGCCCGCCAGCGCCGTTCGCGTGATTACAGCACGGACAACATCGTGGTGCGCGGCGAACTGTCGGGCAAGTTCTATACCGGCGGCATAACGCATCACGTGCTGGTGGGTGCAGACTGGGACCGCTTCCGCATCGACCTGCTGCAACTGCGCGGGCGTCCGGTGAACTATACAACCGGTGCGCCAATCACGGCGGCAAACTATGCCGTGGACATTTTCAACCCCGTCTATGGGCAAACGCTGGCGCTGGGCGCGGTGCCGCTGACCAATACTTATGAAACGCAGAAGGCGTGGGGCGTCTATTTCCAAGACCAGATCGATCTTACCGACCGGTTGAAGCTGCGTCTGGGCGGACGTTATGACGATTACAAGCAGACGGTGCTGAACCGCAGCAACGGCCGGAGCGTTCTGGTGGAGCAGACGCAGTTCAATCCTACCGGCGGCGTGCTTTATGAAGTCAACGACGATGTCTCGGTTTTTGCCGGATATGGCGAAGGCTTCCGCCCCAATAGCGGCGTGGATGCGGCCAGCAATCCGTTCCCTTCGGAACTGAGCAAGTCCTACGAAGTGGGTGTGCGTCTGGGTGAGCCGGGCGGCCCGTTGAGCGGTTCTATCGCGGCCTTCACGATGACCAAGAACAACATCCTGACGGCCGATCCCAACCCTGCCAATGCCGGGCTTTCGATTGCCGGGGGTGCGGCACGTTCACGCGGGATCGAACTGGACTTCAACGCCAACCTGCCGGGCGACATCACGATCATCGCCACTTACGCCTATCTGGATGCCGAATGGACGACGGCGGCAGGCGACAAGGACTTTGGCCTGACGATCAATCCCGGTGACCGCCTGATCAACATTCCCGAACATGCGGCCAACCTGATCGTCAGCAAGGGCTTCATGATCGGCAGCCACCGTGCCACATTGGGCGGCGGCGTGAATTATGTGGGCAAGCGGTTGGGCGAAACCGGTTCGACGTTCGACCTGCCGGGCTATGTCGTGGCGCGCGCGATGGCGAGCTATGAACCTTCGGACGGCGTGAAGCTTACTGCAGACGTCACCAACCTGTTCGACAAGGAGTTCTACACCGCGTCCTATTCGCGGTTGTGGATCGCACCGGGCGCGCCGCGCGCGTTCAACGTGCGGGCAAGCTTCTCGTTCTGATGCACTGCGCGTAATATCGGGGCAGGCAGGGTAAATCCCATGCCTGCCCCCATTTTTATTGCGGGCTGCCACTTTAGGGAACGCTGACCAGATGACATTTCTCTATCACGGACTGGAAGCGCGCGGCGCGGTCTGGGCCGAGATATTCGCGGCGCGCGTGCCGCAATTGCCGTTTGCGCGCTGGGGCCATGATCCGGTCGATCCGGCGCAGGTGCGCTGGCTGGCGGCGTGGAATGCGCCTGCGGAATTCATCGCGCAGTTCCCCAATCTTGAAGTGCTGTTCAGCGTGGGTGCGGGGATTGATCAGTTGCCGCTGGATGCGCTGCCGCCGCAAGTGCGGGTGGTGCGCATGGTGGAGCAGGGGATCATCACCGGCATGGCCGAATATGTGGCGATGGCATGTCTTGCGCTGCACCGCGATCTGCCGTTCTTCATCACCGAACAGCGCGCAGGGCGCTGGACCTATCGCCATACGCGCTTGGCCGCAGAAACGCGCGTTGGGGTGATGGGGCTGGGTGAACTGGGCAAGGCGGCGCTTGATATGCTGAAGCCGCTGGGATTTCCGCTGTCAGGCTGGAGCCGCAGCGCGCACCGGATCGCGGGCGTCGCGTGCTTTGCCGGGGCCGATGGCTTTGATGCGTTTCTGGCGCAAGTGGACATCGCGGTGTGCCTGCTGCCGTTGACGCCGGAAACACGCGGCATTCTGTGCCGTGAAACGTTTGACAAGATGCCGCGCGGCAGTGCCGTGGTGAATGCCGGGCGCGGCGGGCATCTGGTGGCGGACGATCTGATTGCGGCGCTCGATTCAGGGCAGTTGCGCGCGGCGATGCTAGACGTGACCGTGCCTGAGCCGCTGCCCGAGGGGCACCCATTCTACAGCCACCCCGCGATTTTCCTTACCCCGCATGTTGCGGCTGAGACGCGCCACGGCAGCGCGGGCGAAGTGCTGGCCGACAACGTGCTACGTCTGCTGGCGGGCGACCCGCTGCTGGGCGAAGTGGACCGGACCCGCGGCTATTAGGGCGCGGCATGACCTGCCGTTACGGGCGGCAAAAAAGTGCAGTGAGTATTCTTGCGCCAAGACGAACAGGTGCAAGTTCCGCCCCAACAATGGTGATCTTGCATCACCGCCAGCCGCTAGCGGGCTATGCCCGAAGCCACAGGAACACAGGATCGGACTCCCGTTATGAGCACCGCCGTTTTCACGCCACAGTTCATCAGCTTCGATTGCTATGGCACGCTGACCCGCTTTCGCATGACCGAAATGGCCACCGCGTTCTATGCCGACCGCCTGCCCGCCGAGGCGCTGCCTGCGTTTTGCAAGGACTGGTCTGCCTATCGTTTCGACGAAGTGCTGGGCGCGTGGAAGCCCTATCGCGATGTCATCGCCAATTCACTGGAGCGCTGCTCGAAGAAGTGGGGCGTGGAATTCCGCGAGGAAGAGGCCAATGCCGTCTATGAAGCCGTGCCGACCTGGGGGCCGCATGATGATGTGGCGGGCGGCCTTTCGAAGATCTGCGACAAGATCCCGCTGGTGATCCTGTCAAACGCGATGAACAGCCAGATCATGGCGAACGTGGGGATGCTGGGCGCGACCTTCCACCGGGTTTACACCGCCGAAAGCGCACAGGCCTACAAGCCGCGTATGCAGGCGTTTGAATATATGTTCGATCAGCTGGGCATGGGGCCGGAAGTGGGCATGCACGTGTCATCCAGCTTCCGTTATGACCAGAATACGGCGACCGACCTCGGCTTTGGCTGCCGGGTGTTCATCGGGCGCGGGCATGAGCCTTCGAATGGCAATTATCGCGATGTTGAAATCCCGCACATTGGCGCGCTTCCGGCGGTGGTCGGCCTCTGATGCTGTCACGGCGCGGCCTTCTTGGTGGCATGGCTGCGGGGGCTATGCTGGCCCCGGCTGACCAGCTGATCGGAAAGCCGCGCACTGGCGGGCGCATTCGCGTTGCGGGCATCGTGGCATCAACAGCGGACACGCTTGATCCTGCAAAGGGCGGCAATTCCAGCGACTATATGCGGATTTTCCTGCTCTATAGCGGGCTGACGCAGTGCGACGGCGCTTTGCGCGCAACGCCCGGATTGGCTGAGACGATTGAGACGGACGACAACATTGTCTGGACCATCCGTTTGCGGCGCGGCGTGCAGTTCCACAATGGCAAGTCGCTGACCGCCGATGACGTGGTTTACTCGCTATTGCGGCATAAAGACCCAAACGTAGGGTCGAAGGTCAAAGCGGTTGCCGAACAGTTTGCAGGCGCGCGCCGCGTGGGGCCGCTGGAAGTGGAACTGCGGCTGACGGGGCCAAATCCTGACATTCCCATCATTCTGGCCCAACCGCAGTTTGCCATCGTGGAAAATGGTCGGCGCGATTTCAGCGTGGCCAATGGCACGGGTCCGTTCACTCTGAAATCGTTCGCGCCGGGCATCCGCACCATCGTGCGGCGCAATCCGAACTACTGGAAGCCGGGCAAGCCCTATCTTGATGAGATCGAACTGATTGCCATTCCCGATGAACTTTCGCGGGTGAACGCGCTGTTATCGGGCGATGTGCAGATGGTGATTGCGGTCAGTCCGGGGTCGGTCAAACGGGTGAAGGCATCATCCTCGCACCTGATCATGGAAACCAAATCGGGTCTCTACACCGATCTGGTGATGCGGCAGGACCACCCGGTGACGGGCAACCCCGATTTCGTGCTGGGCATGAAGCATCTGCTGGACCGTGATCTGATCAAGCGTGCGCTGTTCCGGGGCTATGCGACCATCGCCAACGACCAGCCGATTTCGCCGCTTGATCCTTATTACAACCCCGGCATACCGCAGCGTGCCTTCGATCCTGAAAAGGCAAAGTTCTATCTCAAGCGCTCAGGTTTGCTGGGCACGCGGCTGCCGGTTTACGTCTCGCCAGCGGCCACGATGTCTGTCGATATGGGTTCCATCCTGCAGGAACACGCCGCGCAGATCGGGCTGAAGCTGGCGATCAACCGCGTGCCAAGCGATGGCTATTGGTCAACGCACTGGATGCGGCATCCGCTGACGTTTGGAAACATCAACCAACGGCCCACCACCGACCTGATGTTCAGCCTGTTCTTCCAGTCAAAAGCTACGGAGAACGAAGCAGGCTGGAAAAACCCGAAGTTTGACAAAATGCTGATCGAAGCGCGCCAGACGCGCGATCAGGCTTTGCGCAAGGCCATCTATGGCGAGATGCAGTGGATGATCCACCGGACAGGGGGGATCGGCATTCCGGTCTTCATCAGCCTGCTGGATGGCTATGACCGCCGCATCCGCGGGCTTCAACCGGTCCCTCTGGGCGGTCTGATGGGCTACACCTTTGGCGAACACGTGTGGTTGGACGCATGAGCGGCGCGTCGCCTGTTTCCCGCTGGCGCGGGCCAGCGCGGCTTGTGGCCAAACGCACGGGGCTGGCGTTGGTAACACTGGTGCTGGTTTCTGCCGTGATCTTCACGATCAGCGGCCTGCTCCCCGGCGATGCCGCGCAGGAAGTCTTGGGCCAGGGCGCAACGCCCGAACAGTTCGCGGCGTTGCGCCACGAAATGGGCCTCGATCGGCCAGCGGTGGTGCGTTACTTTGAATGGCTGCGCGGCATTGCCATCGGTGATCCCGGCCAGTCGCTGGTGGCGAACAAGCCGGTGGCCGACATCATCTCGGAGCGGCTGCCCAACACGCTGATCCTTGCCGGGCTGACGACGCTGTTTTCGGTGCCCATCGCGTTTCTGGTCGGCATAGCCTCAGCCGTGACGCGGGGGCAGGCAACGGACCGCGCGCTCAACATCATGACGCTGGCGATGGTGGCTCTGCCCGAATTTCTGGTTGCGACGATTGCGGTGCTGGTGTTTTCGGTAAAGCTGCTGTGGCTGCCATCCATCACCATTGTGCCGCAAGACCCGACGCTGGGCGAATTTCTGCGCGCCTATGCCATGCCGGTGATGGTGCTGGGCGTGGGCGTGATTGCGCAACTGGGCCGGATGATCCGCGCCGCCATCATTGCCGAACTGGACCGCCCTTATGTGGAAATGGCGCGGCTGAAAGGCGTTTCCCCGCGCCGCCTGATCTTCCGCCATGTGCTGCCCAATGCGGTTGGCCCTATTGTGAACTCTATGGCGCTCAGCCTGTCCTACCTGTTCGGAGGCGCGATCATCGTGGAAACAATCTTCAGCTATCCGGGATTGGCGAGCCTGATGGTCAACGCCGTCACCTCGCGCGATATGCCGCTGTTGCAGGCCTGCGCCATGGTCTTTTGCGCAACCTATCTGCTGCTGGTGCTGATTGCCGATACCGTGGCGATTCTGGCCAACCCAAGGCTGCGCCAAGGATGAGCGTGGCGGGTATCATACGCGGGGCACGGCGTTTGCCGCTTTCGGGCAAGATCGGCCTTGCGCTGGTGATTTTCTGGATCATCGTCGCGGTGATCGGCCCGTTCATCGCGCCATACCCGCCGGGATCGTTTGCCAACGAGGAAGTGTTTGCCGGATCGAGCCGCCAGTTCTGGCTCGGTAGCGATTTTCTGGGGCGTGATGTGCTCAGCCGCCTGCTTTCAGGGGCGCGCTTTACCGTGGGCCTGTCTGTCGTTGCCGTTGCCATCGCGGCGAGCATCGGCACTGGGTTTGCGCTCACGGCAGCAGTCGGCCCTCGCTGGGTTGATGAACTGCTGTCCCGTGCGATGGACACGCTGATCTCCATTCCGTCCAAGATTTTCGCGCTGGTGCTGGTGGCCGCGTTCGGTTCGTCGCTGGTGCTGCTCACGCTGATCATTGCGATCACTTATGTGCCCGGTAACTTCCGCATTGCGCGTTCGCTGGCGGTAGGGTTGGCGCGGCTCGACTATGTCGAAGTGGCGCGCGCGCGGGGGGAAGGGCGGCTGCATCTGGCCTTGGTGGAAGTGCTGCCCAACATGATCAAACCGCTGTTTGCGGACATTGGCCTGCGCTTCGTGTTCATCGTGCTGCTGCTGTCGGGCCTCAGCTTCCTTGGCCTTGGCTTGCAACCCCCTGACGCCGATCTCGGCTCGCTGGTGCGTGAAAATACGTCCGGGTTGGCCGAAGGCGCGCTGGCGATCATCGCTCCCGCCGTGGCTATTGCGAGCCTGACAGTTGGGGTGAACCTGCTGATCGATGCGGCCACGCAAGGGAAGGCGCACTGATGGAGGCTCAGCATGTCGACGTCCGCAACTTGTGCGTGACCGTGCGCAGACCGGATGGTTCGGACTTGCGGATTGTGGACGAAGTTTCGTTCACCATCGCGCGCGGAGAAGTGCTGGCGCTGATCGGGGAGTCCGGTTCGGGCAAGACCACGATTGCGCTCGCGCTGATGGGCTATGCCCGCAGCGGCGCGGTGATCAGCGGGGATATCACGGTTGGCGATGCTACGCTGGGTGGTAACGGCAAGGCATCGCTTGCGGCGCAGCGTGGGCACCGCATCACTTACGTAGCACAAAGCGCTGCCGCAGCATTCAACCCCTCGCGCCGCGTGATCGAACAGGTGATCGAACCAGCGCTGATCCACGGCACTGCCACAGCCGCTGAAGCGCGCGCACATGCGGTGGCGTTGTTCGAGGCGCTGGCCCTGCCAGATCCGGCAACCATCGGCAGCCGCTATCCGCACGAACTGTCGGGGGGACAGCTCCAGCGGTTGATGGCAGCGATGGCGCTGATCACGCGGCCCGATCTGGTGATCTTTGACGAGCCGACCACCGCGCTGGATGTGACCACGCAGGTCGAAGTGCTGCAAGCCTTCCGCAAGGTGGTGCGCGAGCAGGGCGCGACCGGCGTCTATGTGTCGCACGATCTGGCGGTGGTGGCACAGATGGCGGACCAGATCCTCGTGCTCAATCGCGGCACCGTGCGGGAACGCAATGCTGTGCGCGCCGTGCTTGAAACTCCGGCAGACGATTACACCAAGACCCTGTTGGCTGCGGCGCGGCCTGTGATCAAGGCAGCAGCGCCGATTACGGCGGTGGGCAAGCCGCTGCTGTCGATCGAGGGTATCAACGCCGGATACGGCCCCGTTGACCGCAATGGCCGCGCGGCGCATCCGGTGCTGACGGACGTGAGCCTGCAGATCGGGCGCGGCGCAGCGGTGGGCGTGATCGGGGAATCTGGTTCCGGCAAATCCACGGTCGCGCGCGTGGTGGCAGGCTTGCTTGCGCCCACGGCGGGCACGGTTTCGCTGGACGGTCAGCCGCTTGCTGCTTCGCTGAAGGGCCGCACGCGCGAAGAATTGCGGCGCATCCAGATCGTGTTCCAGAATGCAGACGTGGCGCTCAATCCCGCGCATAGCGTGGGCGAAATCCTTGGCCGCGTGCTGCGCTTCTACCACGGCACCAGCGGCGCTGCACTGAACAGCCGCGTGGCCGAACTGCTTGACCTGATCAAGCTGCCCGCCGCGATTGCTGACCGGCGCTGCGATGAACTTTCCGGAGGCCAGAAGCAGCGCGTGAACCTTGCCCGCGCGCTGGCGGCGCAGCCCGACGTGATCCTGTGCGATGAAGTGACGTCGGCGCTCGATACCGTGGTGCGCGAGGCGATTCTGGAACTGCTGGCCGAATTGCGTCGCGATCTGGGCGTGGCTTACCTGTTCATCAGCCACGATATTGCGACGGTGAAGGCGCTCTGCGACGAGATCGTGGTGCTCTACAAAGGCACACGTGTGGAAAGCGGGTTGCGCGATACTTATGCGGCCCCGCCGTTCCATCCTTACACCGATCTGCTGATTTCGTCGGTGCCGGAACTGCGCACCGACTGGCTTTCGGGCGTCGGCTCGCAGGGCAAGGTGCCGTTCGCGCATCTGCCGGAAAGTGCCGATCTGTGCCGCTTCCTGCCGCGCTGCCCGGTGGCCATCGCGGGCCGTTGCGATGTGTCGCTACCGCCGCTGCGCACGATGGCGGCAGGCAATGCCGTGCTGTGCCATCGCACAGAAGCCGAACTGGCCGGAGAATTTGCGTGAAGTTTATCTCGGAAGAACAATCGGCAGCGCTCGTCTCGCACGAAATCGCGTTCGATGCCGCGCGTGAGGCGCTTTGCGCAGTGGTTGAGGATGCGGTGCTGTTCCCCGCCGTGCTGGCCCACGGGTCATCACCGGCCAACCGGTTCTCGATCAAGTCTGCCTCCACCGGCACATACGCCGGGCTGAAAGTCGGCTCGTTCTGGCCGGGCAACCCTGACATTGGCCTGCCGCGCCACAATTCGGTAATTCTGCTGTTCGATCAGGGCGTTGGCCGGGTTGAGTGGGTGATCGAAGCGGGCGAGGTCAACGCCTATCGGACGGCTGCGGCCGATGCGGTTGCCGTCGACACCTTGGCGCGCAAGGATGCCAGCACGTTGGCGATTTTCGGCGCGGGCAATCAGGCGCTGTTCGAATGCATCGCCATTGCCCGCATCCGCCCGGTCACAAAGGTGCTGGTCGTTGCGCGGGACCAAGCCAAGGGCGATGCTTTCGTGGCGGCGCTGCGCAGCGAAGGCCTCAACGCCGAGCAGGCAGACGCGCAGGAAGCATGCGAACATGCTGACATCGTGGTGACGGCCACTCCGGCGCGCGAACCGCTGTTTTCTGCCGACTGGATACGCCCCGGCACCCACGTGGCCAGCATGGGGTCTGACGCTGCCGGAAAGCAGGAACTGCCGCCTGAACTGTTCGCGTCCGCAGCCCTGTTCTGCGATCATCCGGCGCAGGCCGTGGTGATGGGCGATTTACAGCACTTCGGCGGCGACCGCGCACAGATCGTGGCCTTGGGCGATGTGCTGCTGGGCCGGGCCGAGGGCCGCACATCGCCTGACCAGATAACCGTTTTCGACAGCTCAGGCATCGCGCTTCAGGATCTGACGATTGCGCGAAAGCTGATTTCTGCCTTTGAAGGGATGACCAAGCCATGAGCGCACTTTTGGAACAGACGGTTGCGGCGGTGGTGGACATTCGCGCCTATGCCGCGGGAACGGCATCATCTGCCGATTGGTTTGCGGGTCGCGCCGCACCGGCATTCGCGGATGACAAGGCGGTCATTGCCTCGTTCGCGCTGCGTGGGGAAGGCGAAGTCACCGCGCTGCCCACCGATGAATTCGTGCTGGTGCTGGCCGGAAAGCTTGAGATCGAAACCCATCAAGGCGCACTGGCGCTCGGCGCTGATGATTCCGCCGCAATACCCTTTGGCACAAGCTTCCGCTGGCGCGCGTCTGACGATATGCTGGCCGTGGTCTATGCCGCGCCAACGGATCGCGCAGGCAATGCCACCGCGCCGGTGATGATTGACACGAATGCCCCGCTCAACCCGTCCAATCCGCCTGCACTGGAAAACCTGCTGGGCGAGGTGCCGACCTGCCGGGGCTTTTCCGATTACGTGTCGGCCAATGCGGAATTCTGTGCGGGCACGTGGGATTCCACCCCCTATCACCGCCGCCAGATTCCCTATCGGCAGGTGGAACTGATGCTGCTGATGGCGGGCAAGGTTACGTTCAGTGACCAGAACGGCAGCGTGACCTTCGCCACCGGCGATGTGTGCATGTTTGTGCGCGGCGATGGCTGTGCCTGGCTGAGCGAGGAATACGTCAAGAAGGTCTTCGCCACGCAGCGCCCGCTGGGCTGAAGGCGCAGCAGAATATACCGCCGCGCCGCACAAGTCCCGCATGACTGCCACGCGCATCGCAAGCTTTCAGCCGAATTTGCCCCCTGAAGTCCGCTTAACTTTCAATCGCCACGTTTCAATTCTGGGAAGGAATCGCGCAATGTCCGGGCCGATGGTCGAAGCCTCTCTTGAAACGGTGGAGACGCCCGCTCTGGTGCTCGATCTTGCCAAAGTGGACCGCAACATCGCGCGGCTGCGCAGCCGGCTGTCCGCGCTGGGCGTAGGGTTCCGGCCCCATGTAAAAACATCAAAGTCGCTCGACGTTGCCCGGCGTCTGTTCCCGGAAGGCACCGGTCCGATCACCGTTTCGACCCTTGCCGAGGCGGAATACTTTGCCAGCGGCGGGTTTGCCGACATCACTTATGCCGTCGGGCTGGGCCTCGACAAGATCGAACGCGCGCGCCGGTTGGTCGGGCAGGGCGTGCACCTGTCGGTGCTGATCGACGCGCTGGAACAGGCTCGTGCGCTGGCAGATGCTGCCAAAGATGGCACGGCCATGCCTGCGGTGCTGATCGAGATTGACTGCGACGGCCACCGTGGCGGACTGCTGCCCGATGATCAGACGCTGGTAGTGATTGCCGATGTGCTGGCGCAGGGCGGCGTGGAACTGGCCGGTGTGCTGACCCATGCCGGGGAATCCTACAATGCGCGTGGCGGCGCGGGCCTGCCCGAAGCGGCAGAGGGTGAACGGGCAGCGGCGGTTGAAGCGGCGCACCTGCTACGCGCGGCGGGCCATGCTGCACCGGTTGTGAGCGTCGGCTCCACGCCGACCGCGCATTTCGCAGCCGACCTGACCGGCGTGACTGAAGTGCGCGCGGGCGTTTTCACATTCTTCGATCTGGTGATGCACGGCATTGGCGTGTGCGAGGTGGACGATATTGCGGCGTCGGTTCTGGCGACGGTCATCGGCCACCGCACGGAAAAGGGCTGGATACTCACCGATGGCGGGTGGATGGCGATGTCTCGTGACCGGGGCACGCAAAGCCATCCGGTTGATCAGGGCTATGGTCTGGTTTGCGATATTGATGGCAGGCCGTTCGGCGATGTGATCGTTGAGGATGCCAGCCAGGAACACGGCATTATCAAGCTTCGGCCCGGAAGCGATGGCGTGCTGCCCGATCTGCCAATCGGTGCGCGCGTGCGCATTCTGCCCAACCATGCTTGCGCCACGTGCGCGCAGCACGAAGTCTACAACGTCGTGGATGGTCAGGGCCGGGCGATCATGGCCCAATGGCCGCGTATGCGCGGATGGTGAGCCAGCATTGCGTTCCACAGCCCCACGTGCGGGCGGAGAATCTGACATGAAGATGATGTCCTACTGGCTCGATACTGCAAAGCCGTTTGCCTCTGCCGCAACCGGCGGGCCTGAGGGCGCGGTGGACGTTGCGGTGGTCGGCGCAGGCTTCACAGGCCTTTGCGCTGCGCTTGCACTGGCAAAAAAGGGCGCAAAGGTTCTCGTGCTGGAGGCTGACCGAGTTGCCGGTTCCGCGTCCGGACGCAACGGCGGCATGTGCAACAACGGCTTTGCGCAGGACTATGGCGGCATGGTCGAACGGTTCGGCATGGAACGCGCCAACCTGTTCTACAGAGCCTTCGATGCCGGGGTGGACAAGGTTGAGTCCATCGTGGCGGAGGAAGGCATCGACTGCCACTTTGCCCGCGTGGGCAAGCTGAAGCTGGCGGCCAAGCCCGAGCACTTTGACAAGATCATCCGGTCGCAGGAATTGCTGGCGCGCAATGTTGATCCTGAAACGCGATTGGTGCTGCCCAAGGATCTGCCGTCCGAGATTGGTTCGGACAAGTTCTTTGGCGGGATGATTTATGGCAAGAGCGCGAACATGCACATGGGCATGTACGGGCAGGGTCTGGCCGAAGCCGTGGTGCGGCACGGCGGCACGATTTTCGAGCATAATCCGCTGATGAAGATGCGCCGCGTTGCGGGCGGGCATGAACTGACGACACCGCATGGCACGGTGAAGGCAGCGCAAGTTCTGCTTGCCACCGGAACGTCGGCCTATGGCCCGTTGGGCTGGTTCCGCCGCCGGATCGTGCCGGTGGGTGCATACCTGATCGCCACCGAACCACTCCCGGTGGAACTGCTGGACAGGCTGACGCCGCGCCGCCGCAACACGGTGGATACGCGCAACTTCGTCAGCTATTTCCGCACAACGCCCGATAACCGCATCCTGTTTGGCGGACGCGCGCGCTTTTCAGGCCGGAGCGATCCGGCAGCAGACGCCAAGAGCGGGGCCATCCTGCAGCGTTCAATGGTCAACTTCTTCCCGGAACTGGCCGATGCGCGCATTGATTATTGCTGGGGCGGCATGGTTGACATGACGAGCGACCGCCTGCCGCGCGCGGGCGAGAATGACGGCGTGTTCTATTCGATGGGCTACAGCGGCCACGGCACGCACATGGCGACGTATATGGGCGGGGTCATGGCTGAAGTGCTGGATGGCAAAGCGGAATTGAACCCGTGGCGCGATTTCGATTGGCCCGCAATTCCGGGCTATTTCGGCAAGCCGTGGTTCCTGCCGTTCGTCGGCGCTTACTACAAATACAAGGAGATGGCATGAATGATTTGTGATCGGCCTTGGTGCTCGGCGTCGTGGCGTTTGCTACGGTGTTGGGCGAGGCGGATAGGTTGCAGGCTGGATCGGCATCTTAGGGCTTTGGACCCTGTCAAGGAGATTACCCGCCG
>NZ_JAUYRV010000012.1 GCF_030696665.1 Novosphingobium sp. | reverse complement strand
ATTCCCGACATCGTGGCGCGCGGCGAGTTGAGGCCGCTACGCGATCCTGGTGCCACAGGTATCGACGATGCTTGAAGCCCCTTATGTAGGTTTTCTGTTCCGTTGCTACTCAAACCCCGTCATCTATATGCTCGAGGGCGTAGCTGGAACAGCGGTAACCACGCTGCGCATCGTCGAAGGTATCCGTGACCAGATGGCTCGAGCAAAGCACAGAATGCGTGCCGAATTACCCCGGCTCTACAGTCAGGAGCTTCTCAACAATCTGTTCCGGCATCCTTACACACGCATCGAATACGTCCAGCGCGATCTGGGGCTGAAGGCCCGTCAGACCGCAGCAAAATACCTGGACACACTGACGGAGCATGGGTTCGTGGTGAAGCAGCGCGCCGGCAAGCATAGCTACTATATCAATACCGAGCTCGTCCGACTGTTCCTTGAGGTGTCAGAAGAAGGATAGCCTGGACAGCGTTATGGTCTCCTTTCAGCTATGAACGGTTGTGGGGAAACTTGCAAAGTGATGCCGCCGCCGACAGCTCATGGGTATCCTGCAATCTGGCGGCGCGCTGGAGCATTATGCGGCGCTCCAGCAGGAAGCCGGTCGCGCAGAGGCGGACGCCGAAGGGCTGAGGCAGCGACTCACGACAGCGGAACAGATCGAAAGCACGAAAGCGGAACTCGACATTGAACGCGCCCGGCTCCTGAAGACACTTCAGGACGACCATCATGAGCGCGAGGCCATCATCGAAGAAGCAATCCTCGTATTCGAGGATCTGTCCAACGCACTCTACGAGAAGGCCGGTAGCCTGACGGTCAGCGCAACGCCCAACGGTCCTCAAGTCGATATTCGTATTGATGCCCAGCGCAGCAAGGGCATCACAAACATGCAAATATTCTGCTTCAACCTAATGCTAGCCGAACTGACTGCCCGCCGGGGTATGGGGCCGGGTTTACTCGTCCACGACAGCCATTTGTTTGATGGCGTTGATGAGCGTCAGGTAGCCAAGGCTTTACAGCTAGTGGATTGATTCCAACGTTTGGTGCCCTCGACGGACAGCGGCGATAATTTGGTTGGGATCGGCTTTCCAGACGAAGGGGCGCGGCTCTTGGTTGTGCTCCTTGATGAAGCGATTGATTGCGGCTTGCAGGTCGACGACCGAGTGGAAGATGCCGATTTTCAGCCTTCGCCGTGTTAACTTTGCAAAGAACCCTTCGACTGCGTTCAGCCACGAGCAGGACGTCGGGACGAAGTGGAATGTCCATCGCGGATGCCTCGCCAGCCATGCACGGACTTTGGGTTGCTTGTGCGTGGCGTAATTATCCAGGATGACATGGATGGACTTGTCAGCGGGCATTTCGGACTCGATGGCGTTCAGGAAGCGGATGAATTCTTGATGCCGGTGGCGCTGCATGTTGCGCCCGATCACGGTTCCATCCAGCACATTGAGCGCGGCAAAGAGGGTCGTAGTACCGTTGCGTTTGTAGTCATGCGTCATGGTCGCCCCGCGACCACGCTTGAGCGGCAAGCCCGGTTGCGTGCGATCGAGCGCCTGAATTTGGCTCTTTTCATCGACCGATAGCACGATGGCATGGGCTGGTGGCGAGACGTAGAGCCCGACGACATCGTGAAGCTTCTCGGCGAAGGCCTTGTCATTGGAAAGCTTGAAACTGCGCCAGCGATGCGGCGCAAGGCCGTGATCGTGCCAGATCTTCACGATTGATGATGCGGCGACCCCAACAGCCTTGGCCATTGCGCGAACCGTCCAATGCGTGGCTTCGTGCTCCGGCGGTTCCAGCGTCAGTTTTACGACCTGATCTACCACGGACTGATCGAGCGGCGCGATCCCCGGGGGCCGGGTCTTGTCTCGCAGCAGACCATCGACACCTTCGGCCATGAAGCGCTCTTGCCAGCGCCACACGCAGGGCTTGGATTTGCCCGTCGCCACCATGATCGCCTGCGTGCCAAGGCCTTGGACTGTAAGCAGAATGATCCGCGCCCGCCAAACATGCTTCTGCGCCGAACCGCGCGCCGCAACAATTGCCTCAAGCCGTTTAACGTCCCGCTCTGTGACTTCAATCTCGATACCCGTTCGCATGCAGCAACATCGCATGACCACCGCCGCAGGGGAATCCCAAATCAGGAATCAACTGTCTCAATCAGTCCACTAGGCGCTGACCATGCCGCCGCAGTCGGATTTCAATATATCGTAACCATGAACTCGGATGCATTGCCGACGGACGGATTTCGCGACGGCTTTGATGTTGGTGCTTATGTGCTCGATACAAAGCTGACCGACGCAACTGAAACCGGCGGGTTATTCGGGCTCCGCTTTAACTGAATAACACCGCTTCTTAGGCTGAAGATCACAATATCGGTCTCACGTAAGTGGGAACCACATGCAAACCGATAGGCCTCGCATCGCTTCCTTCAACCGTCGCGTTGGCAACGGGGATTCCCGACCAATATTGGACTGCTCCGCGAACGTCCGGAAGTGATAGAACCCGCCAATCGGACACTCCGATGGAACTAACGCCAATGCGCCCTCATCTTAGCGAAAGGGACGATTCACGCCACGGATGAATGCTGCCTCCGTTTGGATTTTGGATAAACTAGGCGACATTGAATTTATATTGTTGATAAAGCGCATGACCTATTGGTCTATTCGCGGGCGGCGCCAAACTTGTGGCAGGGTTGACCGATGGGGAAAACAGAGATGAAGCTGGAGACCTTGCTGCGACGACGCGAGCCGGACCTAGCGCTCGTGATCGGCAACGGCATCAATCGCCCCGCCAATGCTGCTGCGGTCAACAATTGAGACGCTTTGCTGATAAGCATAGTGCGTGACTGCATCTCTGGCGTCGCGACCGTTCCTCCGGGAACTGCGCTAACTGCATTTTATGACGTCGTCGAACTCAAGTCGCTTGGCCGCACCGGCGCGATGCAGGCCGAGTGCTGCAAGTCTATGTCCGACTGGCTTCCGTTTCCTCACCACCGGCGGATCATGGAATAGGCGCTCAGCCATCGCGCGCCGGTTCTCACCACCAATTTCGACTACGTGCTGAGTCAGGCGGCCGGCTGCAACTTCCAGTTCCCGCGCGATCCAAAGTTCACCGCCTTCTATCCCTGGGCTGCCACTTCGCGCGGCACGAGATTGACGATCCATGCGCCGACTTCGGCATATGGCACATCAACGGGATGGCGAAGTATAAGACCAGCATCCGCCTCGGTCTGAGCCACTATATGGGATCGGTGCGCCGCGCCGGCGGATGGCTTCACGGTCGCAGCGACGAAAACCCGTTTCGTGCCAAGAACCGCCGCGAATGGCAGGGCGCCCGAACTTGGCTGCACCTACTCTTTAACAAGCCACTGCTGTTCGTCGGCCTCGGGCTGGCCGAAAACGAGGTGTTCCTGCGCTGGCTGCTGATCGAGCAGGCCAAGTACTTCCGCACCTTTTTCGATCGCGCACACGATGCCTGGTAAGTCTATGTCGATGATCCAACTGACGAGCGGCAGGCGGGTAAGCACTTCTTCTTGGAGTCATACCCTCTCGAACAAGTTTTGATTTGTGGCAGTGAAAATCATCAAAGGTAATCGACTGCCGCTTTCGTCAGGTCGTAGTCGTCCTTGACCGGTGCCAGCCATGAGCTGACTTTCGGCAATTCGTAGCTGTAGAAGTAGTCGCAGGCGGCAATCTTGCCTTGCGCGACATTCAGGGGTTCACCGCTTAAGCGGGGCAAGGCACCTGTCGCCGTGACCGCCAAGTCAAGCCACAGCCAGCCCATCACCGCATGACCAAAGCCGAACAGGAACGACGTCGCATCGTCGAGCACACGCGCGGAAGGTCGCTGCCTGACCAGCTGGATGGTGCTGTCGATCTCGCGCCATGTGGCGCGCAACTGCATGGCCAGAGCGCTTAGTCCCGCTTGGCCGCGAGCGGCCTCGATCGTGGCAGCGATGCGGCCCCGCAGAATTTCCAGCGCCTTGCCATCGCGCAGAATCTTGCGTCCCAGCAGGTCCATTCCCTGAATGCCGGTGGTGCCTTCGTGGATCGGGTTTAGGCGGTTGTCGCGATAGAGTTGTTCGACATCGAAATCGCGCGTGTAGCCATATCCGCCGTGGACCTGAATCGCCAGATCGTTGGCCGCCAGCCCGAACTCCGACGGCCATGTCTTTGTAACGGGCGTCAACAACGACAGCAGCGCGGCATTATCGGCATCTTCGTCCTGATCCACTAGCATCGCGCTATACATGCACAGAGCCAGCGCGCCTTCGGCGTAGCATTTCTGCGCCATCAACATCCGGCGAACATCGGCGTGCTGGACGATCGGCGTTTGTGGGCCATCGGGCCGCGTGCGCCCCTGACCCCGGTCCTTGGCATAGGCCAGCGCGTGCTGATACCCGCGATAGCCTAATGCCGCCGCGCCAAAGCCCACGCTGATCCGCGCTTCGTTCATCATCATGAACATCTGCCGCAGGCCATCGCCCACCGAACCGACCAACCACCCCGTCGCGCCGCCATTCTCACCGAAGTTGAGCAGGCAATTTGACGTGCCGCGATAGCCCATCTTGTGATTGAGGCCTGCAACGACCACGTCGTTGCGGCTGCCATCGGGCAAAGTGCGCGGAACAAGGAACAGCGAAATGCCCGCCGTTCCGCTCGGCAGCTTGCCATCGGCGTCGGGCACCTTCGCCAGTACCAGATGGACGATGTTTTCAGAGATGTCCTGATCGCCGCCCGAAATCCACATCTTGTTGCCGACAAGGCGATAGCGCGCGCCCAGGTCGTCCTGCCCATCCAGCACCGCCCGCGTCTGGACGTCGCCAAGATTCGATCCGGCCTGCGGCTCCGACAGGCACATCGTCCCGAACCAGCGCCCCTCGATCTGCGGCAAGGCAAACGTCTCGATCTGCGCCGGAGAGCCAAACGCCGCGATCAGGCGGGCATTGGCCCCCGTCAGCATGATATATGCCGATGTCGAGATATTGGCCGCTGCAAAATAGGCGTAGGACGTTGCTGACACCGTAAACGGCAGTCCGAACCCGCCCAGATCGACCGGGAAGCTGGCCGAAAACAGCCCCAATTCCGCATATTGCCGCAAAGCATCGCCAATTGCAGGAAGCACATGCACGCCATCGGCATCTAGGGTCGGCTCGATGCTGTCGCAGGCCTTGTAATGGGGCAGGAACACATCTGCCGCCAACCGTTCCGAAAGATCGAGCACCGCGCCGATCGTCTCGCGATTGTGATCGGCAAACTTTCCATGTTCGAGCAGGCCTTCCAGCCCGAGCCAGTCAAACAGCAGGAAGTCCACATCGGCACGGCGAAGCAGGAGATGGGTCATCATAGTCTACCTTACACAGTGCCGTATCAGGCACGTTCCCAGATCGCTGCGATACCCTGACCGCCGCCGATACACATCGTCGTCAGCCCGTAACGGCCGGACGTCCGCTGAAGTTCGTAAGCCAGCTTCGTCGTGATGATCGCGCCCGTCGCGCCTACCGGATGGCCGAGCGAAATGCCGCTGCCGTTGGGATTGACCTTCGCCGGATCGAAACCCAGTTCGCGCGCAACCGCACAAGCCTGCGCCGCGAAGGCTTCGTTCGATTCAATCACGTCCATATCTGCAATCGTCAACCCGGCGCGCTCCATCGCGATCCGCGATGCCGGAACCGGACCAATACCCATAAAGGCCGGGTCAACGCCGGCGTGACCATAGGACACGAGCCGGGCAAGCGGCTTCAGGCCAAACTGCTTCACCGCATCGCCGCTGGCCAGAATCACCGCCGCTGCGGCGTCGTTGATGCCCGAAGCATTGCCAGCCGTGACCGTACCACCATCGCGCTTGAACACCGGCTTCAACTTGGAGAAATCGCCGATCGCCGCGTCCATGCGGACATATTCGTCCGTGGCGAAATGGACCACGCCCTTGCGCGTCTTGATCTCGACCGAGACGATCTGATCCACGAAATAGCCGTTTTCGATGGCATGGGCGGCCCGCTGCTGGCTTTCCAGTGCCAGCGCGTCCTGCTCCTCGCGGCTGATCCCATACTGATCCGCCAGATTTTCAGCGGTAACGCCCATCAGGATGTCGTTGAACGGATCGGTCAGCGCGCCATTCAGACCATCGACGAGCACGGTGTTGCCCATCTTGTGGCCCCACCGTACCGCCGGAGCAAAGAAGGCCGCGCGGCTCATCACATCGACGCCGCCCGCAAGCGCAATGCCGCAATCGCCCGCCATGATCGACTGCGCGGCAGACAGGATCGCCTGAAGCCCTGATCCGCACAAGCGGTTCACGGTCATCGCCGGTGTTTCCTTGGGCACGCCAGCGCCCATCGCCGCAATGCGCGCGACATAGGCATCGCGCGGTTCGGTAATCACCACGCTGCCAAACACGACGTTGCCGACCTGTTCAGGCGCAATGCCCGCGCGCTCGATCGCCGCGCGGGCCGGGATCGCGGCCAGTTCGCCGGGCTTCTGGTCCTTGAGCGTCCCGCCAAAGCTGCCAATTGCGGTGCGCGCCGCCGAAACGAGGAAGATGTCAGTCATGCGTGTATTCTCCTGATCCGGATCAGACATTCGGATCGGCAAAGCGTTTGCCCTGCGCGGCAAGCTCGACCAGCAACGGCGCAGGCTCCCATGCCCAGCCGTTGCGCCCCGCTGCCAGCGCGCGAATTTTCTCCAGCACGGTCGCCAGCCCGATCTCGTCGGCCTGAAACATCGGGCCACCGCGTTCGCGGGCAAAGCCATAGCCGTTGAGATAGATCATATCGACGTCCACCGGACGATAGGCGATGCCCTCGCCCACGATCCGTGCGCCCTCATTGATCAACGCCAGCAGGCAGCGATCGACGATCTCGGCATCCTCGATCAGCCGCCGCTCGACACCGATTTCCTGCGAATAGGCCACGATCAGGTCATCGATCAAAGGATCAGCAACAGCGGTGCGGCCGTCGGGATATTGGTATATCCCCCTGCCCACCTTTTGGCCGAACCGGCCCAATTCGCAGACGCGGTCGGGAATGCCGGAATAAGGACGATCGGGCTGTTCCACCGCGCGCCGCTTGCGGATTGCCCAGCCAATGTCCTGCCCGGCCAGATCAAGCACGCGGAGCGGCCCCATCGCCATGCCCCAGCGCTCCATCGCGCGATCCACGCCTTGCGGAAGCGCGCCTTCCTCCAGCAGGAAGTAGGCTTGGCGCAAGTATTCCTCGAACATGCGATTGCCGATGAAGCCATCGCATACGCCCGAAACGACACCGACTTTGCCGACACGCTTGGCAAAAGCCATCGCGGTGGCAAGCACGTCCGGCCCTGTCGCTGCGCCCCGCACAACTTCCAGCAAGCGCATGATGTTGGCAGGCGAAAAGAAATGCAGCCCGACCACGCGCGAAGGATCGGCCACGAACGCGGCAATCGCGTCAAGGTCCAGCGTCGAAGTGTTGCTGGCCAGAATGGTATCAGGACGCACGATCCGGTCGAGCGCGGTAAACACCTGCTCCTTGGCCGCCAGATCCTCGAACACCGCCTCAATCACCAGATCCACATCGCCCAGCGCCTCAAGCCCCGCCGCCATCGACAGCGCGGCGATCCGGGACTCGGCCACCGTTTGCGTGATGCGGCCCTTTGCGGCATCACGTTCAACCGCCTTTGCTGCGGTTTCGCGCGATTTCTCGCGGGCATCGTCGCGGGTTTCAACAACGATCACGGACAGCCCGGCGTTGAGCAGCGCAATGGCAATGCCCGTGCCCATCAGGCCGCCGCCCACGATACCCACTTTGGCGACAGGGCGCGCCTTCACGTCACGCGCCAAGCCTGGAATCCGCGAAACCTTGCGTTCGCCAAAAAAGGCGTGCTGCAGCGCGCGCGCCGCCTCGGTCGTGCGCAATTCGCTGAACAGAGCAGTTTCGACAGCGCAGCCTGCCGCGAAATCGGGCGTGATCGCCGCGACGCTATCGATGATCCGCGCAGGCGCCGTGCTCAACGCAGCGACAGGAAGCCGCGCACGCGCCTCGGCAACGGCCTCGGCCAGATCAGCGGGGACCGGCAAGGCACCGGTGCGACGAATGGGTGGACGGCCGGCGCTGGCGGCAAGTTCTCGCGCGGCAGCGGCTACATCACCATCGACCACCTCGTCGACCACGCCAAGCGCCAAAGCCTGGCCAGCATCAATCATGCGCCCGCCGGTCATCATCGCCAGCGCCTCACGCGCGCCCATCAATCGGGGCAACCGCTGTGTACCACCAGCACCGGGCAGAATGCCCAGCGTCACTTCGGGCAAGGCAAAGCGCGCGCTGGCATCGGCAATACGGTAATGGCAGGCGAGCGCCGTCTCCAGTCCGCCGCCAAGGCACACGCCAGTGATGGCAGCGATCACCGGTTTCGAGCAGGCTTCGATCCGGTCCAGCACCAAAGGATGCCAAGGCTCACCCATATCGTCAGCCGCAAATTCGGCAATGTCCGCGCCGGCTGAAAACACCGAACCTGCACCACGCAGGACGATGGCCTCCACCGCAGGATCGGCATCCGCAGCTTCTATAGCAGCCAGCAGATGTCGGCGCAGCCCTGCGCCGAGCGCGTTGACGGGGGGGGTGTCGAGGATAATTTCGCTCACTTTACCTGACTGCGGTTCGGTCACGACCTTTGGCCCTCATCCATTTATAAACTGTACGATCATTCAAATATATTTCCGCGTTTGTCCTGTCAAGCGGGTGGCCTCTGAATCTTGACGGCCTGCGCGATCTGCCCCAAGCTGTACGTACCCGGATATTTGGAGACATGATGCGCGCCGACAGCAAGGGCGAACGGACGAGAAACGCGCTGATCGATGCGGCCATCCAGGTCGTGGCTTCGGAGGGCCTGTCCGCCTTAAGTTACCGCAAGGTGGCGGCCACTGCGGAAGTCAGCCTCGCGCTCGTCAATTATCACTTCCCGGCGAAATCCGAACTGGTTGCGAGCCTTTCCGCGACCGTGCTGCGCACTTACGCAGAATCGATCGAAAGAACGATCGACCGCGTCAATGCCGGCACCGCGATGACGTTCGACAGCATCGCGCGCCAGTTGCTGCGCAATGCGATCACACGCGATCGGAACCGCACCCTGGCGTGGGCCGAAGTCGTACTGGAAGCAGCACGCCGTCCCCAAAGCCTGACCCTGGCGCGCGAATGGGATAGCGAGTTGCAGCGGTTGTGGACGGCGCTGGCCGCAGCCACAGGGCACGATCCTTCGCCCGTGGCCGTCCGATCGGAAGTAGACCTGCTGACCGGATTGTTGTTTCTGTGCATTGCCCTTCAAGTGGACGGGAGCAGCCTGACCGACACGCTGGAAGGCACGCCACCCGATTACCCGGTTCAGATGTCACCGCGTGGCCCGCAGACGCTAAGCCCGCGTAAATCCGGCCCGAAAGCGACTGAAACCAGAGCAAGGATCGTCGAATCCGTCATCGCGATCCTGAAGGAGCAAGGCGCAAGCGCGATCAGTTTTCGCGCCATTGCCGAGCGCGCCAATCTTAGCCCCGCCGCGCCAAGCTATTACTTCGCGAGCATCGCTGACCTTCTCTCCCACTCGCAGAACACCCTGACAGAACGATCCCGCACGCGATACCGCGAGGTGATGCGGATCGCAGACCGCAGCGACCTGACCCAGACGCAGGTGATCGACCTGACGACCACGATTTTCGTGCGGGAAGCCACCGAATCCTGTTCGGAAAACCTAGTGTTCTTCGCCAATTGGCTGGAGGCTGCACGCCGCCCCGAATTGCGGCCGGTGATCCGGTCGTTCGTGGACAACCAGATCGCAGCCTGGCAACGGGTGCTGCCCATGCAAGATGGAGCTGCCTGCCCAAAGCGTTCGGGGCTGCTGTCGATGACGCTATTTCTGGGCAAGCTTCTCAGGATTGTTTCGACGGGATCGGTCACCGCCGACCTTGTCCAATCGCGAAACGAATTCCTGTACGCTCTTGAGGCTATCGCCGCTGGCGTACCGGGATCGTGCTTCAGTCGCAGCGCAGGCGGGTGATCGACAACCGGTGACCAAAGATAAGACAGGATTGGCCAGCCAGACCCAGAGGATTGGTTGATCAGCCCATCAACGTATGTCCGCATCAAGTTCGCCAACCACCTTGCGCAACGACGCTATCGCCTGATTGGCGGCGGGAAAGCCGGCATAAACGGCTGACTGCAAAACCATTTCCTGGAGCTCCGTCACGGTCAGGCCATTGTTAAGCCCCCCCCTGAGGTGAACCGCCAATTCGTCAACTTTTCCCAGTGCGATCAACATGCCGATGGTCAAGATGGACCGCGCACGCAAATCCAGCCCCGGCCGGGTCCACACTTCCCCCCAGGCAAAGTCCGTCACCAGTTCCTGCAAGGGCCGCGACAAGACATCCGCGCCATCGAACGATGTCCTGACCCGGTCTTCGCCGACCACCTGACGGCGAATTTTCAGCCCTTCCGATCGACGCAAATCGTTCGTCATCGATAAACTCTCGAATGTTGAACAGGTATTAAGGGGAGTAGCGGCAGCCACTCCCCTTGCGTAACCAACCGCAGATCGCGGCAGCGCCCGCGAAGATCAGAAGCGAAGCGTCGCTTCGGCTCCGTACTGGCGCGGAACACCACGCAGCATGTAGTTGAAGCCCAGCGCGCTTTCGAGCGAGAGGCCATAACCGATATACTTTTCGTTGAAGAGATTTTTGCCATAGACCGCAACCGACCAACGGTCGGTGTCAAACGAAACCCGCCCATTCACCAGCCAGAAGGGCTTCTGCGAAATGTTCTCCGTGTTGTACACATCGTAGAACGTCCGCGAGCTGTAATTGGCATTCAGGTTGACGTTGAGTTTGCCGCTGTCGGTCTTGAACAGCACCACATCGCTATTCAGGTTCAGCTTGTATTTGGCAGAATTGATGATCTGGTTTCCGGCGACCGAGATGCCTGCAACCGTACCCTCCTTGTATTTCGGATCAACCGCGCTGGCGCTAACTGTGAGCGTCACCTCCTCGACCGGGCGGGCAACCACCTGCGCCTCGACCCCGCGGATTCGGGACCGATCAATCGAACGCAGCGGGAATGTCTGCACACCAGCCACCACTTCAGATGCCTGGATCTGCTGGTTCTTGTACCCCGTTGTGAAGGCCGACAAGTTGATTGTCAGCTTGCGATCGAGTAGCGTGGTCTTGGCACCTATTTCGAAGGCTTCGGCCTTTTCCGGCGGTGCGACGTTGACTTCGAGCGGAGAAGTCAGCGCGCTGCCATTGACCGCCCCAGTGCGATATCCCTGCTTGAACGACGCGTAAAGCAGCACATCGCTGCTCGCCTTCCAGTCTATGCCCGCTTCGAAGGAGGTATTGTTGAACGTGTTACGACGGTTCTCGCCCACGAAGATCGGGATCGAGAGCGGTGCCGATGTATCGCCGCTATAGGCGCTGTAATTAGTGACGACGAGCTTGTCATAGCTCTGGCGGACGCCACCGGAAATGGTCAGCTCTGGCAGTATCTTGAACTCGCCGCGCAAAAAGCCAGAATAGCTGGTGCGGTTTTGATCGAAACTGTCGATGGTGTTCAGACCGGTGCCATTCGGCGTGAGGCCGAAATCGCAATCGGACCCGCAGCGTGGATCCGTATAATAGTCGAGACGTTGCGCAAAGTGAATCTTGTCCGATCCGAAGAACACACCGCCCTGCCAATTGAAGGGGCCGTCATAACGCGTGGCGACGCGCAATTCCTGAACGAACTGGTGCCCCTTGCTGCGCAAGTCGGTCGCATAGACGTTGACCGGCAAGCCATCGGCATCGGCCAGATCGTTCCAGTGGCCCTTATCGTAAGTGGTGACAGAAGTGAACTGATAGAAATCGGAAGCCTGCCAGTGCATCAGCAGGTTCACGCCATCGGACTGAATATCGCGGTTCGGCGTGGTATCGGTCGCCGATTCATAGAAGCCAACACCCTGATGCAGCGCGCCCGGAATGGCCGCAAGCGTGGGAACGGCACTGAGATCAACCGCGCCGGGGCCGTTGGTATAGTTCCGGCCGCCGCTGTGCACATGATAGAGCCGCAGGGTGGCGTCGAAATCCGCACTGGGCTTGAATAACAAGCTGCCGCGGATTGCAAAAAGATCGGTTTGAGCAAGGTTCTTCAGGCCTGGCGCAAGTTGCTTGATCGTGCCATCATCCTTTGTGTAGGTGAACGCGATACGCGCGCTGAGCACATCGGAGACGAGCGGGGTCTGGATCGCGCCGCGCGCGGTGAACGTGTTGAAGTTGCCGTAACCGGCAGTGAGATAACCTTCGTTATCGAAGTCAGGCGCCTTGGTGATGATATTGACAGCACCGCCGGTGGCGTTTTTACCATAAAGCGTGCCCTGCGGGCCACTGAGCACCTCGACGCGCTCGACATCGAACACCGGCATCAATTCGAATACCTGGAAGCCGCGAATGCCTTCGTCGATATAAATGGCAATCGGCTTGCTCTGGTTGTGCGAAGCGTCGGTTGAGGAAATGCCGCGGATCGTGTAATTCTGCGGGCCGCCATCACCGTAAGGCGACGCTACCTGAACCGACGGAGCCACACCGATCACCTGGGCGATCGACGTAATGCTTCGCGCCTGAAGTTCTTTCGACCCGACGGCCGTGATTGACGCAGGCACGTCCTGCAATTTTTGCTCGCGGCTGTAGCGCGACGATTACGGAGTCCGGTCGGCGTCAATTATGATGGCCGATAGGTGGCCGCGCCGGTTGGTGAGTTCTGGCTACCATTTGCTGTTGCGGGGAGCAACCGGCGAGCGAAAACGACAACGCTGGGTAATTGTCG
>NZ_JAUYRV010000041.1 GCF_030696665.1 Novosphingobium sp. | reverse complement strand
CGTATCCATTCCGGTCCTCCATCAGGAGGGTTTGCCTGCGGAGGTTAACCGGAAAAAGGACGAAAAAGCCTATGGCGCTTCCTGAATTCTCCATGCGTCAGCTCCTGGAAGCTGGCGCCCACTTCGGCCACCAGACCCACCGCTGGAACCCGAAGATGGACCGCTACATCTTCGGCTCGCGGTCGAACATCCACATCATTGACCTGTCGCAGTCGATCCCGCTGCTGCACCAAGCTCTCGTCAAGGTGCGCGAAGTCGCCGCCGGCGGCGGTCGCGTGCTGTTCGTGGGTACTAAGCGCCAGGCTTCCGAGCCGGTCGCCATCGCCGCCAAGCGCAGCGCCCAATACTATGTGAACCACCGTTGGCTGGGCGGCACGCTCACCAACTGGCGCACCGTGTCGGGTTCCATCCAGCGTCTGCGTGAGCTGGAAGGCCTGCTGGAAGGCGAAGGCCAAGGCCGTTCCAAGAAGGAACTGCTGCAGATGACTCGCGAGCGCGATAAGCTCGAGCTGAGCCTCGGCGGCATCAAGGACATGGGCGGTATTCCGGACCTGATGTTCGTGATCGACACCAACAAGGAGTCGATCGCGATCCAAGAGGCTCGCAAGCTGAACATCCCGGTCATCGCGATCCTGGACACCAACTGCGATCCGGACGGCATCACCTATCCGATCCCAGGCAACGATGACGCCGCGCGCGCCATCCAGCTCTACTGCGACCTGATGGCCGACTCGGTCCTCGACGGTCTCGCCGCCGGCCAATCGGCCTCGGGCGTCGACCTGGGCGCTTCCGTCGCGCCGATCGAGCCGACTCTGGCGCGAGAGCTCACGCCGGAGCCCCAAGCTGCCGAAGCCGCCTCGGAGGCTCCGGCCGCCGAAGCTCCGGCCGCCGACCAAGCCTAAGCCTGAGACGCTTCGGCGTCTCACCGGTTGACGTCAAACGATCATGGCCGGGCCCCATAAGGGGTCCGGTCAAACCATTCCGACTAGAAGGAGCTGACTATGGCGGAAATCACCGCTGCGCTGGTCAAGGACCTGCGCGAGAAGTCCGGCGCCGGCATGATGGACTGCAAGAAGGCCTTGCAGGAAAACAACGGCGACATGGAAGCAGCCGTCGATTGGCTGCGCACCAAGGGCCTGTCCAAGGCCGCCAAGAAGTCTGACCGCGCGGCCGCCGAAGGCCTCGTGGCCGGCAAGCTGAGCGACGACGGCAAGACCGGCGTGCTGATCGAGCTGAACGCCGAGACCGACTTCGTGTCGAAGAACGATCTGTTCCAGACCGCGGCCCGCGACTTCGCGGCCATCGGCCTGGAAATCGAAGGTGTGGACGCCATCACCGCGGCGAAGACCGCCAAGGGTGAAGTCGTCAGCGACGTGATCACCAACCTGATCGCGACCATCGGCGAAAACATGCGTCTGCGTCGCTCGGCTCGCCTGTCGGTGAGCGAAGGCGCCGTCTCCCTCTACCTGCACAACGCGCAGGGCGAAGGCGTCGGCCGTCTGGGCGTGCTCGTGGCTCTGGAAGGCGCTGGCGATCAAGCCGTGCTGAAGGATGTCGGCCGCAAGATCGCTCTGCACGTGGCCGGCACTCCGACCCCGCCGCTGGCGCTGAACGAGGGCGACCTCGATCCGGCCGCCGTCGAGAAGGAAAAGAAGTTCCTGACCGACCAAGCGCTGGAATCGGGCAAGCCCATCGGCGTCGTCGAGAAGATGATCGAAGGCCGCATCCGCAAGTGGCAGGAAGAAGTGGTGCTGCTGAAGCAACCCTTCGTCATGAACCCGGATCAGACCATTGAGCAGCTGATCGCTGAAACCGCCAAGGAAACCGGCTCGCCGGTGACCGTGAAGGCGTTCGTGCGCTTCGCCCTGGGCGAAGGCGTCGAGAAGAAAGTGGACGATTTCGCCGCCGAAGTGGCGTCGATGACCGGCCAGGGCTGATTTAGCCCAAATTGAGTGCCCCAAGGGCGCCGTGCGTTCGACGCGCACGGCGCCCTTGGTTTATGTAGTACAGCCCAGATTCTCGACGGATGCCGCCGATGCCCGAAGCCCAGCCCCGCTACAAGAAGATCCTCTTGAAGATGTCGGGCGAGGTCCTGATGGGCGACGCGCTGTTTGGCATCGACACCAAGACCATCGAAGCGGTCGCCGAGGACATCAAGGAAGTCGTCGAACACGGCATCGAACTCTGCCTGGTGATCGGCGGCGGCAACATCTTCCGTGGCGTTTCGCTGGCCGGGAAGGGGATGGACCGCGCCAACGCCGACTACATGGGCATGTTGGCCACCGTGATGAACGCGCTTGCGCTGCAGGGCGCGTTGGAAAAGGTGGGGGTTTATACCCGCGTACAGTCGGCGATCCCGATGGACGCGGTGTGCGAGCCCTACATCCGCCGCCGCGCGCTGCGTCACCTGGAAAAGGGACGGGTGGTGATCTTCGCCGCGGGGCTTGGCGCCCCGTTCTTCACCACCGATACGCCCGCGGCCCTGCGGACGGCCGAGATGGGCTGCGACGCGCTCTTCAAAGGGACCAGCGTGGACGGCGTCTATACGGCCGACCCCAAGAAGGACCCGAGCGCCCAACGCTACGAAACGCTGAGCTATCAGGAAGTGCTGGCCAAAGACCTGCGGGTCATGGACGCTTCAGCCATCGCCCTGATGCGAGACAACAAGACCCCGATCGTGGTGTTTTCTATCCGCGAGCGGGGTAATTTCCTCAAAGTACTAAAGGGACAGGGCGTCTTCACCACCATCGCCTGACGCCTGGTCCAGACACACTAGAAATACGGGAGAAGCTCCTATGGCTGCTGCGGAAAAGCCGGTCCTGGCTCGTTACAAGGATCGTATGGACAAGGCCATCAGCGCCCTCAAGGACGAGTTCGCGAGCCTGCGCACCGGACGTGCGACGGCTGGCCTGCTCGACCAGGTCATGGTCGAGGCCTATGGCTCGTCAGTGCCGATCAACACTGTGGCGTCGGTCAGCGTGCCTGAACCGCGCTCGATCAGCGTCAGCATCTGGGACCGCGCCATGGTGATCCCGATCGAGAAGGCGATTCGAAACGCCGGCCTCGGCCTGAACCCGGTCGTGGACGGACAAAGCCTGCGCGTGCCGGTTCCGCCGCTGACGGAAGAGCGTCGTCGGGACTTGGCTAAGATCGCCGCGAAGTACGCCGAGCAGCAGAAAATCGCCATTCGCAACGTTCGACGTGACGCCAACGACGACCTTAAGAAGGCCGAGAAGGACAGCACGATCACCCAGGACGAACAGCGGCGCATGGAAACCGAGGTTCAGAAGTTCACGGACGAGTCGATCAAGCGCGTCGACGAAGCCTTGAAAACCAAAGAACAAGAGATCATGCAGGTTTAATCGTCCTAGATAGGCGGGAGGACGAACGGGAACCCCATGGCTACGGTCGATCAAGAGCAGCCCCAGGCGCACGCGCCCTTGCACGTGGCCATCGTCATGGATGGCAACGGGCGCTGGGCGAAGCGTCGCGGTCTTCCGCGCTCGCTCGGCCACCGCGCTGGGGTCGAATCGCTCAAGCGCACTGTGGCCGCCGCGCCGGACCTCAATGTCCGATGGCTGACGGTCTTCGGGTTCTCGACCGAGAATTGGAGCCGCCCCGCCGCCGAGGTCAGCGAGCTGATGGCGCTGCCAAAGCGCTACTTCGAGAGCGACCTTGCGCGGCTTGAGCGCGACGGCGTGCGTGTCCGGGTGCTGGGCCGGCGAGAAGGGCTCTCGGCCGATCTGGTGAAGATGCTGGACGAGGCCGAGCGCCGTACCGCCCACAATGACAAGTTCTTCCTGCAGATCGCCTTCAACTATGGCGGCCAGGCGGACATCGTCGAGGCGGCGCGCAAGTTCGCGGCCGAGGTGGCGGCCGGTCGGGCCTCGCCCGGGGACCTCGACGAGGCGGCTTTCGCTGCGCATCTGTCGACTGGGGCCGGACCTGCGCCTGACCTGGTGATTCGCCCCTCCGGCGAGCAGCGGCTATCCAACTTCCTGCTGTGGGAGTCGGCCTATTCCGAGTTCGTGTTCCAGGATGTTCTCTGGCCGGACTACGGCGCCGAGCACCTAGAGGCGGCCATCGACGAGTTTTACAAGCGCGAGCGGCGATACGGCGGCGCCGTGGCCGATGATGTCCTTGCCACCGGCTAGACGTTTCGACTGGTCCAATCTGGCGATCCGCGTCGCCTCGGCCACGGTCCTGGTGCCCGCGGTGCTGGGTGCTGTCTGGTTTGCCGACTATCCGGGCCTGAGTTGGCTATTCCTGGTGCTGGTCGCGGTCGCGGTCGCGCTGCTGGCCATCGAATGGGGTGCGATGACCGCGCCGCATGCGCCGATCCGGGTTTCGACCGCCCTGACCGTGGCGATCCTGGCGGGGGCGTTCTTGGCGCACTCCGGTCATATGCCGTTGGCGTGGGGGGCGGCGGCTCTTGGCGCTATTGCCGCTGCGCTGGTGGCGCGGGGCGTCGCCGAACGGCCCACCAACGCTGCATTTGGCGTAATTTATCTGGCTATTCCCGTCATCTGCCTGGTGTGGCTGCGCTGGATGCCGGAAGGCCGGCAATGGACGGTGCTGCTGTTCGTGGTCGCGTGGGCCGCCGACATCGCGGCCTTCGCGGTGGGCAGCGCGCTTAAGGGGCCAAAGCTGTGGCCCAAGTTCTCTCCCAATAAGACATGGTCCGGGCTCATCGGCGGGCTCATCGCGGCGGCTGGCGCTGGTGTAGCGATGGCCGCATTCAGCGACATCGTGCTCAGCCTGCAGGCCGGCGCCCTGATCGGCCTGGTTGGCGGTCTGGCGACCATGGCTGGCGACCTGTGGGAATCGATGCTCAAGCGCCGCTTCGGCGTAAAGGACTCCGGCGATCTCATTCCGGGCCATGGAGGATTGCTTGATCGGGTCGATGGGCTGATGTTCGCCGCTGTCGTCTTGGCCGCCGCCCGCCTGATCAACCATCTGGGATGGGCAAATTGACTTTACCGCGTCGCGTCAGCGTTCTGGGTTCTACAGGTTCGGTCGGGGTTTCCACCCTGGACCTGCTGGACAAGGCCGGGGCGGAGGTCGAGGTCTCGGCTCTGACGGCCGGCAAGAACGTCGAACGTCTGGTCGAACAGGCGCTTCGCTGGCGGCCGAAATTGGCGGTCATCGAGGATGAAACCAAGTACGACGAACTGCGCGCACGCCTAGCCGGCTCTGGCGTCGAGGCCGCCGCCGGATCCGGCGCGGTGGCGGACGCGGCCGCTGGCGACGCCCAATGGGTGATGTCGGCCATCGTAGGCTTCGCGGGCCTGGCGCCGACCATGTCGGCGGCCAAGGCTGGCGCTGTGATCGGCTTGGCCAACAAGGAAAGCCTGGTTTGCGCCGGACCCTCGCTGCTTCGGACCGCCAAGTTCGCGGGCGGGGCGGTGATCCCGGTCGACTCGGAGCACTCGGCGATCTTCCAGGTGCTGGACCCGATGAACGCCCAGCATGTGAGCCGCCTGATTCTGACTGCCTCTGGCGGCCCGTTCCGAGGCTGGACCATGGAGCAGATGGCCCATGCGACGCCGGAGCAGGCGGTGGCCCATCCGAAGTGGGACATGGGCGTCAAGATCTCCATCGACTCGGCCACGATGATGAACAAGGGCCTCGAATTCATCGAAGCCTATCACTTGTTCCCGGTCGGGGTTGAGCGGCTGCGGATCATCGTGCACCCGCAATCCGTGGTTCATTCGATGGTCGAATACCGCGATGGGTCGACGCTGGCGCAGTTAGGCCCGTCGGACATGCGCGTGCCCATCGCTTCGGCACTGGCATGGCCCGCACGCATGGACACACCCTGCACGCCGCTCGATCTCGCGGCCATCGGCCAATTGACCTTTCGCGCGCCTGATGAGCAGCGTTTCCCCGCAACCCGCGTCGCGCGTGAGGCGGTGATCGCAGGCGGGGCGGCCCCTGCCACGATGAACGCCGCAAACGAGATCGCGGTTGCCGCTTTCCTTGACGGTCAGATTGCGTTCACCCACATCGTGCAATCGGTTGAGGACGTGCTGTCGCGCGCTATGCTCGCCGCACCGGCCTGCCTCGACGATGTTATTACCATTGATGCCGAGGCGCGTGTGCGAGCCAGAGAACTGATGGAGCGCGTGAATTGATGAAGGTTGTGCGCCGATGACACCGCTGGAAAGCCCCGGCATTCTCACCACCGTGCTGGCCTTCGTGCTGGTATTGGGACCACTGGTTTTCATCCACGAGCTTGGTCACTACCTTGTCGGTCGCTGGTTCGGGGTCAAGGCAGACGTGTTCTCGATCGGTTTCGGCAAGGAACTGATGGGCTGGACCGACAAGCGCGGCACCCGCTGGAAGCTGTCCGCTCTGCCGCTGGGCGGCTATGTCCAGTTCGCGGGCGACATGAACCCGGCCAGCCAGCCCAATCCTGAATGGCTTGCGCTCCCGGCTGAGGAGCGCAACCGCACCTTTCAGGCCAAGCCGCTGTGGCAGCGCTCGCTGATCGTGCTGGCAGGCCCCGTAACCAATCTCCTGTTCGCCGTCCTTATCCTCGCTGGCTTCACGCTTGCTTATGGCAAGGTTGTGGTCCCGCCCGTGGTGGGCGAGATTCAAAGTGGTTCCGCCGCTGACCGCGCCGGTGTTGAACTGGGTGACCGCATCGTTTCGATCCGGGGCAAGGCCGTGGATTCGTTCCTCGATGTGCGCCTCGAAGTGGGACAAAACCCGGGCGAGCCGCTCGATCTGGTGGTGCTGCGCGAAGGACGGCAGGTCGAACTCGCCGCCCGCGCCGAAGTGAAAGATCTGAGCGACCGCTTCGGCAACACGCAGAAGATCGGCTTCCTCGGCATCGGGCCGAAATCGTTCGAAGTGGTGCGTGTTGGCCCGGTTGATGCGGTGGTCGATGGCGTGAAGCAGACCGGCAGCATCATTTCGATGATGGTCAACGGCATCGGCCAGATCATCACCGGCAAGCGCGAGGTCAAGGAACTTGGCGGCCCAATCAAGATTGCCAAATATTCCGGCGAGCAGCTCGTTTCGGGCTGGCAGGCCTTCGTTGGTTTTGTCGCGCTGATCTCGATTAACTTGGGGTTCATTAACCTCCTGCCAATCCCGGTGCTCGACGGGGGCCACCTTGCTTTCTACGCGGCGGAAGCCATTCGCAGGAAGCCGGTTGGCCAGCGCGGGCAGGAGTGGGCATTCCGCACCGGCCTCGCGTTCGTCATGGCGCTGATGCTCTTTGTCACGATCAACGACGTGGCATCGCTCAAGGTCTTCGGAGGTTAACCTTCATTGCGTGTGCCCGTGCGGGGGCGCGATCTTCGGACCATCAAGGGGTTGGGTCGGAAATCGTTTACGGAATGTCTTTCCACAGAAATGCGGGGCAATGTTTGCTTGATTGGCCTTGTTGCATCGGGCAGAGGGCTGCATTGCTTGCCGTGGCTGGACACTCATCACGGGCGTCCAGCTGCCACTTAATACGGGATGGCGCTTGGTGATGATTCGACGGAACGCGGCACGGGCAGGCAAGATGTCCCCGCTCGGAGCTGCATTGCTCGCCACTAGCGGGCTTGTCGCAGTCCCGCAGATAGCATTCGCGCAAGCCGCGCCGGTGGAGCAGCCCGCTGCGTCGGCCGCCTCGGCGGCGCCCGCTGCGGTTCCTGCCCCTGTCGGAGATGTCATCCGCACGGTGACGGTGCAAGGTTCGCAGCGGCTCGAAGCCGATACGATCCTGTCGTACATCCGCCTGCGTCCCGGCCAGACATACACTCAGGTCACGGGCGACCAGGCCCTGAAAGACCTTTACGCGACCGAACTGTTCGCTGACGTCTCGATCCGCAACAACGGCGGCGACGTGGTGGTTCAGGTCAAGGAAAATCCGGTCATCAACCGCATCATCCTTGAGGGCAACAAGCGCCTCAAGGAAGACAAGATCCTGCCCGAGATCAAGCTGGCGGCGCGCCAGATCTTTACCCGATCAAAGGTCCGCGCCGACGTTTCGCGCATTATCGAGCTGTACAAGCGGCAGGGCCGCTTTGCCGCCAGCGTCGAACCGAAGATGGTCATGCTTGACCAGAACCGCGTCGACATCGTGTTCGAGATCAGCGAAGGCCCGAAGTCAAAGGTCCGCCAGATCAACATTCTGGGCAACGAAAAGTTCTCGGACGGAGATCTGCGCGGCCAGATGGTGACCAAGCAGGCGCGTTTCTTCCGCCTGTTTTCCTCGGGGACCAGCTATGATCCCGATCGCCTCGCGTTCGACCAGCAGAAGCTGCGCCAGTATTACCTGACCGAAGGCTACGCCGATTTCCGCGTGGTCTCCGCCGTGGCCGAACTGACCCCTGACAAGCGCGACTTCATCATCACTTACGTGGTGGAAGAAGGCGATCGCTACAAGTTCGGCGATGTGAAGGTCGACAGCCAGCTGCGCGATTTTGACAGCGACAAGCTGGCAGCCAACCTGCCGATGAAAGCGGGCGACTGGTACAACGCCAAGCTCGTCGAAGATCAGGTCGATGCCCTGACCGAAACCGCCGGTGCATTCGGCTATGCCTTTGCCGATGTGCGCCCCGATTTTGCGCGCAACAAGGATGACCTGACGATGTCGGTCACCTTCCGCATTGCCGAAGCGCCACGCACTTATGTCGAGCGCGTGGATGTGAACGGCAATACGCTGACGCAGGACAAGGTCATCCGTCGCGAGTTCCGCATCGCCGAAGGTGACGCGTTCAACACCTTCCAGATCAAGCGTTCGACCAACCGCATCAAGTCGCTCGGCTACTTCCAGGAAAAGTTCGAGGTTGAGCAGAAGCCGGGCAGCGCGCCCGACCGCATCATCCTTGAAGCCAATGTCGAGGAAAAACCGACTGGTGAACTGCAGCTTTCAGCCGGGTTCTCCAGCCTCGAAAGCTTCATTTTCCAGGGCTCGATCCGCCAGAACAACTTCCGCGGTCGCGGCCAGACGATCGGTCTCTCGGTCGACTACTCGCGCTATACCCGGTCGGTGCAGGTCAGCTTCACCGAGCCGTACCTGTTCGATAAGAACATCTCGTTCGGCATGGACGTGTACCGGCGCGATCAGAACAGCTTCAATTTCAGCGGTCAAAGCCGCAGGAATACATACGAGCAAGCAACGACAGGTTTCTCGGCGCGTGTTGGCGTTCCGCTTACGGAGTTCATGTCGCTCATTGGTCGATACACGTTCAACATCGACGATGTTACGCTGGATCAGGACCAATTTTACATTAACGGCCAGTGCAGCGTACTGCGAGCAGGACGCTACCTGTGCGACGCCATCGGCAAACGCACCAGTTCAATTCTTGGGGCATCGTTGGTCTATGATACCTTAGACAACCGCGTGCGCCCGACGCGAGGTAACCAAGTTATTGTCGGGGCTGACTTCGCAGGACTTGGCGGTTCGGTAAAATATGCCCGCGTGACTGCAAATGCATCAAAGTTTTGGCCCGTTGGTGGAGGCTTTATCTTTTCCGTGCGTGGGGAAGGCGGGGCGATCAAGCCGCTAGCAAGCCGTTCGAACGATCCGACAGTTGATGACGTCTATCTGACCGACCGGTTTTTCCTCGGAGAACCGCAAATTCGCGGCTTCGATATTCGTGGCGTTGGTCCTCGCGTCCTGCGCAAATTCGTCGGCACAGATGGCACCATTTCCCAAGATCGGAACCAATGGCAAGATGATGCTATTGGAGGCCGTTACTATTATCTCACTCGCGCCGAGCTTGAAATTCCGTTGGGTTCGGGTGCGCGTGAGCTGGGCCTTCGTCCATCGATTTATGTTGATGCAGGGGCTGTGTGGGGGATTACAAATCCGCTGACCGTCAATCCCAACAATGTTCTGTATTATCAGAACACTACCACTGGGGTGATCATCACAGACACCGCAGGGATTACTCCCGAGCAATTAGCTGCGCAGTACAGCAAAGTTCAGTATGTCGAGGAATACGTCGGAAACTCGCCTTCGCCGCGTATTTCCGTCGGTATCGGCGTAAACTGGAACTCGCCGTTTGGGCCGTTCCGTCTCGATTTTGCCAGAGTCCTCAAGAAGGTCGATGGCGACGACCCCAAGACCTTCACCTTTAACGTGGGAACCCAGTTCTGATGAAACTCCGTTATGCTTCCGCGCTTCTCGCGGGTCTCGCCGTTGTGGCCGTCACGCCGACTGCCGCTGTCGCTCAGGCTGCCGTGCAGGGCATCGCCATTGCCAATCCTTCGGCCGTGGTTGGCGCTTCTGCCGCGTTCCAGACCGCGCAATCGCAGCGCCCGACCACCTACAAGCCGCAGATCGATCAGGCCAATGCGCGCAAGACCCAGATCGAAGCGCAGCTCAAGCCGCTGATCGACAAGCTGCAGGCGGATTCGAAGGTTGCCAACCCGAACCGCGCGTCGCTGCAGCAGCAGTATGACCAGATCCAGCAGATCGAACAGGCTGGCCAGGCCGAGATCCAGAAGATTCTTGAGCCGCTGAACCTTTCGCAGCAGTACGTGCTCGAACAGATTGGCGACAAGCTGGACGCTGCCACGCAGGCTGCGATGGACAAGAAGAAGATCACGCTGGTGCTCGATTCGCAGAGCGTGATCAAGGCAGGCCAGACCTACAACCTCAATCAGGATATTCTGGCCGAGTTGAACAAGCAGATCCCTTCGGCCCAGCTTGTGCCGCCCGCAGGCTGGATGCCGCGCGCGCAGCGTGAACAGCAGGCTCAGGCACAGGCCGCGCAGCAGCCTGCCGCCGGTCAGCCCGCCAACCGGGCGCCTGAAGGCCGTTAAGGCTTTCGGTTCCAATACAGGGTTCTGGGGAAATGACCGAAGAGACGGCTCCCGCCGTGATCACCGACTACGACGTGCGCAAAGTGATGGCGGCGCTTCCGCACCGCTATCCCTTGTTGCTCGTCGACCGTGTAGAATCGATCACGCTGAATGAACGCATCCACGCGGTGAAAGCCGTGTCGATGAACGAGCAGTTCTTCCAAGGCCATTTCCCCGGCCGCCCGATCATGCCCGGCGTCCTCCAGATTGAGGCGCTGGCGCAGGCTGCTGGCGTTCTCGCGGTGGAATCCCTTGGCCTCGCAGGCTCGGGCAAGCTCGTCTATTTCATGGCGATTGAAGAGGCCAAGTTCCGCAACCCTGTGGAACCCGGCGTTCTGCTCGATCTCCACGTCGAATTCACGCAGAAGCGTTCGCGCGTGTGCAAGTTTGCCGGCAAGGCCATGATTGGCGACAAGGTGACCTGCGAAGTCAGCTTCACCGCGATGATTGCCGACGCCTGATCCGATCACTGACGCTGGACAATAGCGCCACTTTCGGTTAGGCGCGCGCCCTTACAGATTCTTGCGGCCGGTCGGAACCGGCTGCGCACCGGAGTTAGACGCATGAAGACTGGCATTCACCCCGACTACCACATGATCAAGGTGCAGATGACCGACGGCACCGTTTTCGAGACTCGCTCCACCTGGGGCAAGGAAGGCGACACGCTGGCGCTCGAAATCGACCCGACTTCGCACCCGGCATGGACCGGCGGCACCCGCCAGCTCGATCAGGGCGGCCGCGTTGCCCAGTTCAACAAGCGTTTCGGCGGTCTTTCGCTCAAGCGCTAAGACACAGCCAACGCTGGAAATTCAGGGAAGGGCGGCTTCGGTCGCCCTTTTCTTTGCGTGGAACGCAGGGCTTCGGGCATTGCTATCGGCGATAGCTGTCTTAAAGAACGTGTCATGACGTTGACCAATTCCCTCGAAAGCCGCCTCGGCTATCAGCTTCGCCGGGCATCGGCGGTCATGATGGCCGATCTCTCCCGCGAACTCGCAGACCTTGATCTGCGCCCCGCTGAAGTTACGACGCTATTGGTCATCGCAGAGAACCCTGATTGCTCGCAGACCGAAGTGGGGCAGGCGCTGGCGATCAAGCGCGCCAACATGGTGCCGATTATTTCGCGCCTGATGGAGCGCGGACTGGTGGACCGCCGCCGCCTCGATGGCCGCAGCCACGCGCTAAGCCTGACCGATGAAGGCCGCAAGACGGCGGATGATGCAGTGGCGCGGATCGAACGACACGAAACCCGCTTCACCGAGCTGCTTGGCTCCACCGATTCTGATGCTCTGTTCCGCTGCCTGCCCGTTATACGCGCAGTGCTGGATGCTGACGCTGAACTCTGATCAGCCCCACACCTTCTCCCGGTACCACTTCGTAATCACGTACTTCAGCCCCTTGCGCACCTTCATCGCGTGATGAAGCGTGCACGGGTTGCCGCTGCCGTCGGGCCGACGGTTGTTCCAGCACACCAGTTTGCCGCGCTCGGCCTGGATGATCTTGTCGATTACCTTGAACCGCGTCGCGCCGCCCGCTTCCACATCGTTGAGGTAGACCATGAAGGTCCATGTGCGTTGCCCCGCCACGCTGCAGAACTTCTCGAAATCCACACCGCCCGGATCGAAAAAGTCGGTGTGTGCCTTGAACTCCTGCCCCACGTCGTAGCGCTGCCCTTGAATCGGCTCGCCAAACTGCCGGTCGATTCCCGATAGTGCCGAAAGCTTTGCGTCCAGCGCGGCAACCTCCGGCGCGTCCATGTGCAGGTCGCACGTCTCGCTGGTGCGGAAATAGTGATCCCCATCGGCATCGGCGAGCGTCGAGGGCCGCCGCTCCCGCTCGATCCGCGCCACCAGCGCCGCGCATTCCGCCTCGGACAGGAAATCGCGGAGCACGAACATTTCCAGCCGGGGCGAGGGCATGCGCATCATGCCGGGCAGCGACATCAGGCGTTCGGCAGACGATTCGTTGGCGGGAAGTGTCATCGCGCGCAGCCTATCGCAGCCCCGCTTCGCGCTGCAACTTGAACCTGCTGGCTTGTTGGTCGTAAAACCGTCACGTTCCTGCCGCATGCGATCCGAGATGCCCCGCCAAAACGCCCACATCCCTCCACGCAACGGCTTCTCGCTGGTCGAGATGCTTGTCGTGCTGATGGTCATGGGCCTGCTCGCCACGGTGGCGGTGCTCACCATCCCCGGCGATGAGCGCAAGCTGCGCGACGAGGCCGAACGCTTCGCCGCCCGCACGCTCGCCGCGCGCGACGAGGCGATCATCGGCGCGCGCCCCGTGGCATTGGTGGTCAGCGATCGCGGCTACTATTTCGAGCGGCGCATGCAGGGCCAGTGGCAACCGCTGCCGGGCCGGGGCTTTGACCTCACCGGCTGGGCTGATGGCACGACGGCCAATGCAGGCCGCCAGCGCCTTGTGTTCGATTCGCTTGGCTTGGCCAGCAGTGAAGCCGCTGTCCGCCTGACGCGCGATGGCAAAACACTCGTCGTCCACTTGCGTCGCGACGGCAAGGTCACGCTCGATGCAGGTTGAACGCAACGGTTTCTCTCTGCTTGAACTGCTCGTCGCGCTGGCTGTTTTTGCCATCGCCGCGCTGGCACTGCTGCAGATGGAAGGCGCCAGCATTTCCCGCACCGCCGATCTTGACCAGCGCCTGCTGCGCGAGATCGTGGCGCAGAACATGGCCGCCGAAATCCTCACCGACCCCGCGCCGCCATCGGTGGGCAGTGCCAGCGGTACTATAGAGAACGCCGGTCGCCGCTTCCAATGGACCCGTACCGTGGCCATGCAGCCCGATTACGGCGTCCTTTCGATCACCCTCTCAGTCCGCGAAACCAGCCCCGGCGCGCAAAGCCAGTCGTTCACGCTCGATTTCACGCGGCTCCCCGGCGCATGAATGAGGAGCCTACCCCCAACGGTTTCACTCTGGTCGAGATGCTCGTTGCGCTCGCGCTCTTCGCCGTCATTGCGGTCGGCGCGCTTGGCCTGCTGCGGTTCTCGGTCGATGCCGAGCTCGCCAGCCGCGCCAAGACGGACAGCATCGCTGCCCAGCGCCGCTTCCTCTCGGTCTGGACCGCCGATCTGGCCCAAGCCGTTCCACGCCCGTCGCGTGACCAATCCGGCACCCCGCGCCCTGCTTTCGAGGCGAACACGGACGGCATGGTCATTCGCTTCACCCGCAGCGGTTGGGACAATCTCGACGGTGCCGCGCGCCCCGGCCTGCAAAAGGTTGAATACCGCATCACCGCAACCGCGCTGGTCCGCGCAGGTTACCCGTTCCCCGATGGCGCGGCGGCGGACTCACCCAGTGAAGTCCTGCCGCTCACCGCCCCCGCCACTGTCCGCTTCCGCACCAGGGATGGCAACTGGCGTGACCGGTGGGAGCCGCAACTCACCACTGAATTGCCCATCGCGGTTGAACTGCTGATTCCGCAACGCGGCGTGCCCCCGCTGCGCATCGTCTCGCTGGTCGGGGTCAATTACCAGTGAACCCGCACGACCCAAGGGAGCGTGGTGCGGCGTTGCTCTCGGTCCTGCTGCTAGTCGCAGTCATGGCGGTGATCGCGGCGGTAATGCTTGATCGCCTGAACCTTGCCACGCGCCTTGCCGGAAACGGGCAGGCGATGACGCAGGCCCGCCTCTATGCCACCAGCGCCGAAACGCTGGCGATGGCGCGGATCAAGGCGATGGTCGATCAATCGCAGGAACGCACGGTGGATCGCACCGGCCTGCTTGGCCGCGAATTTCCGCTGCCCCTGCCGCGCGGCACCGTGATGGCGAGGGTGGATGACGCCGGAAACTGCTTCAATCTCAATTCCTTGGTCGAGGCTGATGCCCAAGCCAACAACCGCCTGCGCCTCGTTGGGCTGAACCAACTACGCGCCTTGATGCGCAGCCTTGCCATCCCCGAAGCCGAGGCTGCGATCATCAGCGATTCGATTGCCGACTGGATCGACACCGACAGCGCGCCCGCGCCCAACGGGGCCGAGGACGATTCCTACCAAGGCCGCCCCGTGCCTTATCGCACCGCCGGACGTCTGATCGGCGATGTCAGTGAGATTCGCGCGGTTCGTGGCATGACGCCGCAGTTCTACGAACGCTTGCGCCCGTGGCTTTGCGCGCTGCCCGCTGCCCAGCTCTCGCCGCTCAACATCAACACTTTGCGCGCGGATCAGGCCCCGCTGCTCGCCATGATTGCGCCCACCGCCATCCCGGTGGACCGCGCGCGCGCGCTGATTGCCAGCCGCTCCCCGCTCGGCTGGGCCACGGCGGAGGATGCCTTGCGCAGCTTCGGCGGTGGCGAAGGGGCGGGCATTCCTGCAGGCCAGTTGCAGGTCCGCAGCCGCTGGTTCCTGCTGACGCAGACCGTCACCGTCGATTCGGCAGTGCTTGAAGAACAGGCGCTGATCGACGTTGGCCTCAACCCACCGCGCGTTGCTTTCCGCACATGGGGCGACAGGTTCAGCCGCTGAATTGCCGCATATGGCAAATTTCCGCTTCCCTTTCCTGCGCCTTTCTGCAAAGGGGCCACCCCGCGCAGCGTGTTCTGTGCGATCAATGTGGCGACCGTAGCTCAGTTGGTTAGAGCGCCGGTTTGTGGTACCGGAGGTCGGGGGTTCGAACCCCCTCGGTCGCCCCATTTTCCTCCCAAAGCTCCTGCATTTCCCCCTTTCGGGGTGCGCACCAAGGCATAGCCTTTTGGTGTGGATTGCCGCCATTGCGCTTGCGGCTGCGCGGCCCGCGTGGCAGAGCGAGGCAAGACCGGTTGCGAGCGCTTCCGGGAGAAGGATCAGACTGCTCCGCGCCCATGCACGGTTTTGCCAATCCCGCCCGTTTCCTGCGCCTTGCCCGCTGGATGATGCCGCTTCTGCTGGTTTCCGGCCTGCTGCTGTCGATGGGCGCGCTGCTCTATGGCATACTTGTCGTCCCGCCTGACCGGCTGATGGGTGAAACGGTGCGGATCATGTTCATCCATGTGCCCGCCGCATGGCTGGGCATGGCTGGATGGTCCACCATCGCTATTGCCAGCATTGTCGAATTGGTCTGGCGGCACCCGCTGGCTGCCATCGCAGGCCGCGCCGCAGCCGTTCCTGGCGCAACTTTCACCGCCATCTGCCTTGCCACCGGCTCCATCTGGGCGCGGCCCACGTGGGGCACCTGGTGGGTGTGGGATGGGCGGTTGACGAGTTTCCTCGTGCTGCTGTTCCTCTATTTCGGCTATATCGCGCTGTCCGGCGCGGCGCAGCGTGATATGGCGGGCGGAGGCGGGGGCAACCGCATCACTGCAATCTTCGGCCTCGTCGGCGCTATCAACATCCCGATCATCAACCGCTCGGTCGTGTGGTGGAACAGCCTGCACCAGCCGCCTTCGATCACCGCAGGCAAATCCGCCATTGATGGCACGTTCCTGTGGCCGCTGCTGATTGCCGCGATTGGCTTCAGCCTGATCTTCGGCGGCGTTGTAATCGCGCGGATGCGCACCCTTCTGGCCGATATTCAGGCCGAGGCGCGTCTGCGCCGGAAAGCGATGGCGTAACAAGCGTATGCGCGAAGGTCTTGAGCAATGGGATTACGTCGTGGCCGCCCTGTCGATCGGGGTTATCGGCACGCTGCTGCTGGTCGGCTGGTCCTTGGTAGCCATGATCCGCGCCGAACGTCGCCGGGATAAGGTCAGAGGCAAGTGAGCAGTAACCCGTCCGGCGGTATCAAGCCCAAACACCAGCGCCTCGTCCTCATCATTGTGGCGTTGGTCGCGCTGGTCGGTGCCGGTCTGCTTGCTGCCTATGCCCTGTCCAATCAGGCCAGCTATTTCTACGTGCCCGCCGATCTGGTGAAGGCCCCGCCTGAACAGGGCCGCGCCATCCGTCTTGGCGGCATGGTTGAAAAGGGTTCACTCAAGACGCGCAGTGACGGCATCACCATCGATTTCATCGTCGGCGATGGCAAAGCGCGCGTTCCCGTGCGCTACACCGGCATCACCCCTGATCTCTTCGTCGAAGCCTCCGGCGTGGTTGCCGAAGGCCGCATGGAAGGCCAGACATTCGTGGCTGACAACCTCCTTGCCAAGCACGATGAGAACTACGTCCCGCGCCAGATGGGCGACATGACCCCGGAACAGGCCAAGCAAGTGGTGGCTGAAACGCAATGATCGCCGAAATCGGCCTCGCCGTGCTGTGGATGGCAGCAGCCCTTGCCGTGCTGCAGTTGTTCGCCGGTTTCTCTGCACTGCGCCCCGGCGGCAAGGCGTTGGCTGGGGTCGTGCGCCCGCTTGCGGTGATGCAGGGCGTGCTCGTCGCGATCTCGTTCCTTGCGCTGATCGACCTGTTCCTTGAAACCGACCTGTCGGTAAAGCTTGTCGCGGCCAACAGCCATTCGATGAAGCCGTTCATCTTCAAGCTGGCGGGTACATGGGGCAACCATGAAGGCTCGATGCTGCTGTGGATCACGATTATGGCCGTCTCGGGCGGTGTGGTCGCGCTGGTGGAAAAGCGCCTGCGCGAAGACACACTGATCGCCACGCTGGCGGGGCAGGCTTTCGTCAGCCTTGGTTTTTACGCTTTCTTGCTGCTGTCCTCGAACCCGTTCGAGCGCCTGCCCGAACCTGCGCCCGAAGGGCAAGGCCTCAACCCGCTGCTGCAGGACATTGGTCTCGCCTTCCACCCACCGACGCTCTACGTCGGCTATGTTGGCCTCTCGGTCGCGTTCAGCTTTGCCATTGGCGCGCTCATCACACGTGATGTCGGCCCGGCTTTTGCCCGCGCCATGCGGCCGTGGGTGCTGGGTGCATGGATTTTCCTCACGGTCGGCATCACCGCCGGATCGTATTGGGCCTATTACACGCTCGGCTGGGGTGGCTGGTGGTTCTGGGATCCGGTTGAAAACGCGTCGCTGATGCCGTGGCTCGCCGCCACTGCGCTGCTTCATTCGTGCTCGGTCCTCGCCAGCCGCAACGCCTTGCGCGCGTGGACGGTGATGCTCGGCGTGATTGCGTTTTCGATGTCGATGGTGGGCACGTTCCTCGTGCGCTCGGGCATCCTCACCTCGGTCCACGCGTTTGCGGTTGATCCAGAGCGCGGTTCGTTCATTCTTGCCCTGCTGGCCATCTACATCGGCGGTGCGCTCGCGCTGTTCGGCATCCGGGCATCGACCGTGACCGAGGGTGAGCGCTTCAGTCTGTTCAGCCGCGAAGCCAGCCTCGTGTTCAACAACGTGATGCTGTGCGGCATCCTTGGTATCGTGCTGCTCGGCACACTCTATCCGCTGATGACCGAGGCTTTCGGTGCCAAAGTTTCCGTCGGCCCGCCCTACTTCAACCCGGTTTCGGCCATCTTCGCGATCCCGATGATGCTGATGATGGGCGTTGGCCCGCTCCTGCGCTGGCGCAAGGACAAGCCTTCGCGCATCACCGCCACGGTGGCCATTCCGGCGCTGGTCGTCGCGCTTGTCCTGCTGGCCGTCGTGTTGATGTTCCCATCGATCCGCATTCTGCCGATGCTCGGCATCGCTGTCGGCGCAGGGCTGGCGGTGGGAAGCTGGCTTCCGCTCAAGGGTCGCAACTTGCGCCGCACTCCGTTTGCCGTGTGGGGCATGGTCGTGGCGCATTGCGGCCTCGGCGTCGCGCTGCTGGGCGCGGCCAGCGAGAGTGCGTTCTCAACCGAACGCCTTGCCGCGATGAACGTGGGTGACACGCAAAGCGTCGGCCCGATCGCGCTCAAGCTTGAAAAGATCGAGCCCGTCGCCGGACCGAACTGGACCGCCATCGAAGCCACCGTGACCGCCTCATACAAGGGTGGAACCCCGGTCACGCTCCACCCGCAGGCGCGCACCTTCACCTCGCCGCCCGGAGAGCGCACCGAATCCGCACTGCACACTCGCTGGAACGGCCAGCTTTACGCGGTGCTGGGCAATGAAGGTGATGATGGCCGCTGGCAGATGCGCTTCTGGTGGAAGCCTTTCGTGCCGCTGCTCTGGCTTGGCGGTCTGCTGGTCGCTTTCGGCGGTCTGCTCGCGCTCATTGGCCGTGTTGCGCAGGATGTGAAGCGCGTTCGCGTGAATGACAAGATCGCCTTCCGCAAGACGCAGCAGGATATGCTGAAATGACCGGGGAAGCTCCCAAACGCTCTGGCTTGGCGATCTGGCTCCCCCTCGCCGTGTTCGGTGCGTTCTTCGCACTCGTCATCTGGGGCCTCTACCGCCCGGCAGACCGCGACGTTGCCAGCGCGTTCATCGGCAAGCCGCTGCCCCAGTTCAACCTGCCCGCCGCCACCGAAGACCGCCCCGGCCTCTCCACTGCCGAAATGAAGGCTGGCAAACCCCGCTTGCTCAATGTTTTCGCCAGTTGGTGCGTGCCCTGCGCGGTCGAAGCGCCACAGCTTGAAGCGCTCCGCCAGCAAGGGGTGGACATCGACGGCGTCGCCATCCGTGATCGCAGTGAAGACCTCAACCGCTTCCTCGCCACTTATGGCAACCCGTTCACCCGCATCGGCAAGGACGATCTGTCCGAAGTCCAGCTTGGCATCGGCTCGTCGGGTGTGCCCGAAACGTTCGTGATTGATGGCAAAGGCGTGATCCGCCACCAACACATCGGCGAAATCCGCCCCGAGGACGTGCCCATGATCCTCGAAAAGTTGAAGGAGGCGCAATCGTGAAGCGCCTGATTATCGCCATCCTCACGCTCCTCCTCGCCACCCCGCTCGCAGCGCAAGACCAGATGCCGCCTGCGCCGCTGGCCTACAAGCAACTCGATGATCCAGCGCTCGAAGCCAAGGCTCAGGGCCTGATGGAAACCCTGCGCTGCCTCAAGTGTCAGAGCCAATCCATCGCCGACAGCGACGCGCCGATGGCGGGTGACATGCGCCATCAGGTCCGCACGCGCATCGCCGCAGGTGAGGAGCCCGAGGCAATCCGCACATGGCTGGTTGAGCGCTATGGCGATTACGTCAGCTACGCGCCGCAGAACAAGCCGATCATGTGGCCGCTCTTCGCAGCGCCGCTGGTGATTCTGCTCCTCGCCGTGTTCCTGTTGCGCGGGCGCTTCCGCAGTGCAGGCAAGAAGGAAACAGACAACAAGGTGGCTGGCGAATGACGTGGGTTATCGTCCTCCTGATCGCCGCCGCAGCCTTTGGCGTGATGGCCTTCGCGCTCAGGATGCCCCGCGCAGGCTGGGAGTTGGCCGGCGCGGCGCTGCTCGTCGGCATCGCGGGATATGCACTGCAAGGCATGCCCAGCATGCCCGGTGCCCCCAAGGCTCCGATTGAAAACAAGCGCGCCGCTGACGAAGCGCTGATCAAGCAGCGCCAGCAGATGGGCAACGGTTTTGCCAAGGGCGCGAGTTGGATGATCCTTGCCGATGGGCTTGCCCGGCAGGGCCAGTTCGGCGCAGCTGCCGAAGTGCTGCGCAAGGGCACGCAGCAGTTTCCGCAGGACGCGGACCTGTGGGTATCGCTGGGCAATGCGCTGGTCGGGCACTCCGACGGCATGATCACGCCTGCCGCGCAGTTCGCCTTCCAGAAGGCGGCCAGCATCGATCCCGCGCACCCCGGCCCGCCATTCTTCATGGGTCTCGCGCTCGCCCAGTCGGGACGTTTGCCCGATGCCCGCGCGGTCTGGTCCGAACTGCTCGAACGCTCTCCCGCCGATGCCCCTTGGCGCGCCGACCTTGCTGCACGGATTCAGCGTATCGATTCGATGTTGGCGATGAATGGTGGAGCCGAAACCGCAGGCGCTCCAGTCGAAGCTCAGCCACCCACACCCGAAGCCTCGGTCCAAGCCGCTGAATAAGCGCCTGGAATTTCGCTCCGAAAAGGGCTGAATGCCCGCGCCTTTCAGCTTGTCCCAAGGCGCGTTCGGCCCCATTGCAGGGGGCAGGGGGCGGTGCTACAGCGCCGCGCCGCTCCGCCGTTTCGGGGGAATGGAACAGGGCTGAAAAGCCGGGGGCACGGTCGCCATGAGTAATGCCGAAACCACTGCGGAAACACCCGGCATAGCCGCGCCTGCTTCCGGCGGGCATGGCCAATCACAAGGGCCGCTGCTGAAACTTGCGGTGGGCGCCATTGGCGTCGTCTTCGGTGACATCGGCACCAGCCCGCTTTACGCCCTGCGCGATACATTCGCGGGTCATCACCCGCTCCCGCTCGATCTCATGCACATCTTCGGCATCATCAGCCTGATGTTCTGGTCCATGATGATCATTGTGACGTTCAAATACGTCACAGTCATCATGCGGGCCGACAACAAGGGTGAGGGCGGCAGCCTCGCATTGCTGGCGCTGATCAACCAGCACACCGATGGCAAACGCTGGGGCAAGGGCATCATCCTGCTCGGCGTGTTCGCCACCGCGCTGTTCTATGGCGATTCCATGATCACGCCGGCCGTCTCGGTCATGGGCGCGATTGAAGGTGTCGCGGTCTATCGCCCCTCAATGCAGGGCATGATCGTGCCGCTGGTCGTCACCATCCTGATCGGCCTGTTCTTTATCCAGAGCCGTGGGACGGAAAAGGTCGCAACGTTCTTCGGCCCGATCATGCTGCTCTATTTCGCCACGATCTCGGTCCTCGGCGCGCTGAGTATTGCGCAGTATCCGCAGGTTATCGCGGCGCTCAGCCCGCATTATGCGGTCAGCATGTTCATCAGCGATCCGTTCCGTGGGTTTCTGGCAATGGGCGCTGCGGTGCTGGCGGTGACCGGGGCAGAGGCACTCTATGCCGATATGGGCCACTTCGGTCGCCGCCCGATCCGCGTATCCTGGCTGGTCTTCGTGCTGCCTGCGCTGGTGCTCAATTATCTGGGCCAGGCCTCGCTGCTGATCCGCAACCCCGCAGCGCTGGAAAGCCCGTTCTATTTCCTTGCGCCGGAATGGTTCCAGTGGCCGCTGCTGTTCATCGCTTCGGCCGCCGCCGTCATTGCCTCGCAGGCGGTGATCTCGGGTGCTTTCTCGGTCACGCAGCAGGCCATCCAGCTCGGCTTCATCCCGCGCATGACGATCAAGCACACATCGACCGCTGCGGGCCAGATCTACATTCCGGTGATCAACTGGGCGCTGATGATCGCGGTGATCCTGCTGGTGCTGGTGTTCCAGCGCTCGTCAAACCTCACCGCCGCCTATGGTATCGCGGTGACCGGGGCGATGCTGATTGACAACTTCCTGCTCGCAGTCGTGCTGTTCAAGCTGTGGAACTGGAAGAAGACGGCGGCGATTGCCATGCTCGCGCTGTTCTTCGCAATTGACGGGGCCTATCTGGGTGCCAACCTCACCAAGATCCCTGATGGCGGCTGGGTGCCGCTGGTGATGGGCGTGGCGATCTTCACGCTGCTTACCACATGGTCGCGGGGCCGCGCGCTGATGCGGGCCAACATGGCCGAAGGCACCATCCCGCTGGAAGTGTTCACCAAGTCCGCCCATTCCAGCGCCGCCCGCGTGTCGGGCACCGCCATCTTCATGGCCTCCACCGCCGCTGGCGTGCCCTCGGCGCTGCTGCACAACATCAAGCACAACAAGGTGCTGCACGAACGGGTGGTGATCCTCACCGTGTCGATCGAGGACGTCCCCTATGTGGATGAAGGTGAGCGCTTCTCGGTCAAGGACTACTCCAACGGCTTCTACCGCCTGACCATGCGCTTCGGCTTTCTTGAGGAAACTGACGTCCCCGCCGCGCTCAAGAAAGTCAGCATGTGCGGCGAGCCGTTCAACATGATGAAGACCAGTTTCTTCCTCTCACGCCAGACGCTGATCGCATCGGACAAGCCGGGCATGGCGCTGTGGCGTGAAAAGCTGTTCGCGTGGATGCTGCGCAACGCAGCCAGTGCGATGGAATTCTTCCGTCTGCCCACCAATCGCGTGGTGGAACTTGGTAGCCAGCTCAAGATCTGAACCCGCAAATCGGTCCATTTCGGCTTATCGCTCTTTGCAGGGCAGGGCTTGGATTGGCGCAGAATTGCGATAATCTGCTAATCCGACTGGCGAATGGGGGCGGCCCGCAATGCCCGACAAGGCGCTCTTGCGCGAAATACTTGATGCTCAGCTGGAAATGGTGTGCCGCTTCACAGCGGAAGGCACCATTTTGTTCGTCAACCGCGCCTATGCCGCTACGCTCGGCCATGCGTCCGATGATCTGACGGGAAGAAACCTCTGGGCTTACGTGACCGAGGACGATCACGCATACGTCAGCCAGATGCTGGATCAGCTGACCCCGGCATCGCCCGAACTGACCATCGAAAACCGCTTTGAAACGGCGCAAGGCACACGCTGGGTACTCTGGCGCAATCACGCACTGGCATTTGACGATGCCGGGCGGTGGCACGAGGCGCAGTCTACCGGCATCGACATAACCGAACGCAAGCAGCTTGAAGAACAGCTCGAACTGCTGGTTGGCGAACTTAACCATCGTGTGAAGAACACGCTGATGGTGGTTCAGGCTATGGCGCAACAGACTTTTCGTGGGACTGGCCTGCCCGCCCAGCCTGTTGCCACGTTCAATAACCGCCTTGCCGCGCTATCGGGCGCGCACGATGCGCTCAGCCGCACCAATTGGACCGGGGCAACATTGGCCGAGATCGTCCGTCAGGGCCTGTTGATTTGCGGGCCGGATGACATGCGGCTGGATATTGGTGGACCAGACGTTTCCGTGCCTGCCAGTGCCACTGTGTCGCTGGTCATGGTTTTCCATGAACTTGCCACAAACGCGATGAAGTACGGCGCGCTTTCCACGATGTCGGGCAAAGTCCTGATCCGATGGGACTATCAACCCGCCCCAGGCGATTCCACGGGCACCGTCACTATCGATTGGCAGGAGAGCGGGGGCCCGATCGTGGCCACACCCACACGCCACGGCTTTGGATCGCGGCTTGTGTCCGAGGCAGTTCCGCGGCAATTGGGTGGATCGGTGCAGCTTGATTATGCGCCAACCGGGCTGCATTGCCGCATCTCGGTTCCGGGTGCCACTTCCGTGGCGGGGATGGGATAGATGATAGCAGGTAAGCGCATCCTCGTTGTTGAGGACGAATTCATCGTCGCGGCCATGCTTTGCGATACGCTGGAAGATGCAGGCGCCGTGCCGCTGGGGCCAGTCGGCCGTCTGAACGATGCACTGGAGGCAATTGCCGCAGGGGGCATTGATGCTGCGGTGCTCGACTGGAACCTTGCGGGCGAACCCAGCCTTGCTGCCGCCGCCGCTTTGGCACAACGCAATGTGCCGTTCGTCATCGCTACCGGTTATGGCTCGGTCGAAGCGCCGTTTGATGATCGCCCGATCCTTGGCAAACCCTATGTTTCGGCCCACCTGATTGAAAAGCTGGCCGCGTTTTTCACAAGTTGATCCAGGTCGTGCTGATCACAGTAATGCCCCGTCATCCCGGACAGCGTCCGCAATGACGGGGTGAGCGTTTGACTTAGTCTTTCTTGGCTTCGGCCACGGATTCGTTGTGCAGGCTGGCTTCGGCTTCTGCCGCTTCCTGCTTCGCGTCGGCAGCAGCCTTGGCACCCAGTTCGTCGGTTGCAGCAGCGGCATCATCCACGGCCTTGGCAGCCTTGTCGCCCAGTTCGTCGGTTGCAGCCGCAGCCTTGTCGGCGGCGTTCGCAACGTCGTTACCTGCTGATTCAGCGGTGGTTTCTGCAGCATCCTGGGTCTGTTCCGAACAGGCCGAAAGAGCCAGGGCACTGGCCGCTGCGGCGGCGATCAGGGTAAACTTGCGCATGTGATGAATTACTCCCCTAAGGTGTCTCGCCCGCAACGCGGGTTAAGAGCGCAACGCCCGGGCGTGCAAAAATATCCCGGCAGTTTCAGCGGCCTGTCTTATTGCCAATAGGCACGAAGCAAAAAAAGAGCGCGACATCCGCAGATGCCGCGCTCGATTTTCAACCACCAAGCTGAAACGTATCAGCCGAGGTTTGCGCTCACCATTGCATAAAGCATCGGCAGCGAAAGCAGGGTGTTGGTGCGGCTGGCGTAAAGCGCGCGGGGCGCAGCAGCAGCCTTTTCCTCAGCCGTCGCTTCCACGATGCCAAGCACCTTCTTCTGTGCGGGCCAGATGATGAACCACACGTTGAAGGCCATGATCAGCGCCAGCCACATGCCAAGGCCGATCAGGTTGACGTTGCCTTCACCGGTAAAGGTCATCGCCTGATGGGCATAGCCCGAGACGACTGCGATGCCGAGACCGGTCAGCACGGTCAGCAGCGCGCCATAACGGAAGAAGAAGAACACCTTGGGAGCGATGTGCCCGGTGATCGCGCCCTTCTGTTCGGCCGGGATCTTCGGCATGGTCGGCACCTGCACGAAGTTCAGGTAATAGAGCAGGCCGATCCACACGATGCCGAAGAAGATGTGCAGCCAGCGCAGCACAGAGTTGGCATCGACGGGCGCGGAATCGCCATAGGCGAACATCACAGCGATGGCGGCAACAAGGCCGACAACCAGTACGAGATGAAGATTGCCAAAGAACTTGGCCATGAGATTTCCCCCTATTTGCAACCGTCATGTTGGCAGGGGCACGACCATGCCCCCCTGCGGTTGCCGCGCATATTAGGCAGCGTGGCGCAAAAGTCACATGAAAATGGGGTGGAGCACCCCTGCTCAATCGTGCGGCGGGTTCTTCTCAACGTCGGTTTCGGCCTCAACCGCCAGCCCGTGCTTCAACAGCATGGGAATCTGCGTGAAGGTGAACAGGAACGACAGCGTGGTCACGCCCCACAGCTTGGCCTGTAACCAAATCTCGAAATTGCCGTTGGGGGTGTTGAAGAAGTAGCGCAAAACCTCGTTCAATCCGGCAAGGAACAGGAAGAAGAACGCCCAGTTGCGTGACAGCTTGAGCCATCCTTCGTTGCTCAGCCCCTCAAACGCAGCTTCCAGCAGATAGCGCAGCATGGGCTTGCCCTTCGCAAGTCCGGCAAACAGCACGCCTGCAAACAACAGGTAGATTGCGGTCGGCTTTACCTGAATCCAGAACGGATCGCCCAGCAGCACGGTCAGCGTGCCGAAGCCGAGGATCAGCACGGTGGACAGCCACAGCATCGGCGAAATCTTGCCCAGCCGAAGCTTTGATATAATCAGCGCCGCCACCGTCGCCACCATGAACACCGCCGTGCCCTTGGTCACCGCCACCACTTCGGCAAGGCCAGCATCGCCGCCAGATGGTTTGAAATAGCGGTAGGCGAGGAAGAACACCAACAGCGGGCCGTAATCGACCAGCAGGTTGACCCACGATGACTTGGGCTTCTTGTCAGCGGCGCTCATCGGTAAACTCCCGCGATGACCTTGGCCAGCAGGTCGGGGTCGAAGGGCCGCAGATCATCGATCTTTTCGCCTACGCCAATCGCGTGGATCGGCAGGCCATATTGCTCCGCCGCCGCAACCAGCACGCCCCCGCGCGCGGTACCGTCCAGCTTCGTCATGATCAGGCCGGTCACGCCTGCCACTTCCTTGAAAATCTCGATCTGTTGCAAGGCGTTCTGCCCGTTGGTGGCATCCAGCACCAGCACCACGTCGTGCGGCGCTTCGGGGTTCAGGCGGCCCAGAACGCGGCGCACTTTGGCCAGTTCGTCCATCAACTCGCGCTTGTTCTGCAACCGGCCCGCCGTGTCGACGATCAGCGTGTCGATCCCGGTGTCGGTGGCCGATTTCACGGCGTCGAACACGATCGCCGCCGGGTCTCCGCCTTCAGGCCCGGTCACGATGGGAACGCCCAACCGCTCGGCCCAGACCTTCAGCTGGCCGATGGCGGCGGCGCGGAAGGTATCACCGGCGGCCAGCATCACGCCATAGTCCTGCTCCTGGAACAGGTGCGCCAGCTTGGCGATGGTGGTGGTTTTGCCCGAACCGTTCACGCCGATCACAAGGATCACTTGCGGGCGCGGAAAAGCCACGATTTCCAGCGGCTTGGCCACCGGGCGCAGGATCGCGGCGATTTCCTCGGCCACGGCTTCCTTCAAGCCCTGCTCGTCCACGCCGTTCTCGAATTTCGCCGCCTTCAGCTTCTCGCGGATACGCGCGGCGGCGCGGGGGCCGAGGTCGGAGAGGATCAGCGCGTCCTCAAGATCGTCAAGCTGCGCCTCGGTCAGCCGCGATGCGCCGACGATGCCACCGAGATTTTCCGCAAGCCGTTCAGAAGTCTTGCGAAAACCTCCCAGCAGACGGTCGGACCAGCTTGAACTGGCGGTTTCCGGACTCATTCCAGTATTCCTTCAACAATCTTGGTCGGCGTTACCGTCACGAGGCTGCCCGCAGCCACGCCTTGCGGCACGCGATAGCTCGCAAAGTGGCCCGCATGGCCGGTTCCGTCGCGCTCGGCAAGGATTTGCGCGGGTTTGCCGATCAGCGAGCCGAGCCAGCGGGCGCGTTCTTCTGCCACAGCAGCGCGGACTTCGGCAGCCCGCTCACGGACCAAAACCGGATCGACTTGCGGCATCCGCGCTGCCGGAGTGCCGGGGCGGGGGGAGTAGGGGAAAATGTGGCCGTGAACGATCCCGCATTCGCGCACGATCGACACGTTTTCTTCATGCATTTCAGCGGTTTCGGTTGGAAACCCGGCGATCAGGTCTGCGCCGATGGCAAGTTCGGGCCGCCGCGCCTTCATCCGCTGCACAAGGTCTATTGCCTGCGCGCGCGAGTGTCGCCGCTTCATCCTTTTCAGCACCATGTCGCTACCGGACTGCAGCGAGAGGTGGATGTGCGGCATCATGCGCGGTTCGGTGGTGATGAGGTCGAAAAGGAGCGGATCGATCTCCACCCCATCAAGCGAGGAGAGGCGAATCCGGGGGAGGGTGGGGAACGCTTCGAGGATCGCAGCGACCAGATCGCCGAGCTTTGGGGCACCCGGCAGGTCAGCGCCCCATGAAGTCACATCAACCCCGGTCAAGACCACTTCATTGACGCCCTGATGCGCTTTAGGTGCGTCTAGGTGCATCTTGGTGCTGTTCAGGAATATCGCGCTTTCGACCGCTGAAAGCACATCAACTATCGGCAATGAAACGCTTTTTCCGCGCCCCTGTGGGATGATGCAGAACGTACAGGCATGATCGCACCCGTTCTGCACCGGAACGAATGCGCGGGTGTGCAATCCAACACGCCGATGCTCCAAAACACCCTCACTGCTCCCCCGCGAAGGCGGGGGTCTCAGGAGTGTTGCTCCGTGCTGCCCGAGGCCCCCGCCTTCGCGGGGGAGCCAGCTTTGTTCAAGAAGCTTGATCGTGTTGGAAACCACAGCATCGACTTCGGGCATCGCAGCGAAAGCCTCAGCCTCAATCGTCGCAGCGCACCCCGTCACGACCAGCCGCGCATCGGGATGCTCCCGCCGCAGCTTGCGCACCGCGCGGCGCGACTGGCGCACGGCCTCGGCTGTCACCGCGCAGGTATTGACCACCACGGTGGGCGGGCCATCGGCCAGAAAGCCCCGGATCGCCTCGCTTTCGGCGATGTTCAGGCGGCAGCCGAGCGAGACGACTTGAGCGCTCATGCCGGAAAGTCGGCATCCTCGAACGTGCCTTCGAAGCTGAGCGCGGCCGGGCCTGTCATATCGATGTTGCCGCCCGCGCCTGCATTTTCCGGCCATGTGATCGTCAGTGGGCCTCCGGGCAAGTCCACGCGCACCTTGCGCCCCGTCAGCTTGCGACGGATCGCGGCGACGGCGGTGGCGCACGCGCCGGTGCCGCAGGCGCGTGTCAGGCCCACGCCGCGCTCCCACACGCGCAGCTTCAGGTGATCGGTGCCGACCACACTGGCGACGTTGACGTTGATTTTCTGCGGAAAAAGCGGATCGCACTCGATCAGCGGGCCGAGCCGTTCAAGGTCCACCGCATCGGCATCGGGCACGAAGAAAATCACGTGCGGATTGCCGACGTTGACGCCGACCGGGTTCTCCAGATCCTCCCACCCAACGGGCATTTCCAGCGTGTCCATCGCATAGGCCACCGGGATTTCGTCCCAGCCCAGCCGGGGTGCGCCCATATCGACCGAGACGCCCTCAGCGCGCGCTTCGGAGCGGATCATTCCGCCAAGCGTTTCAATGCTTTGCGTGCCACCCAGCAGCAGGCCGACAGCGCGGCTGGCATTGCCGCAAGCTTCAACCTCGCTGCCGTCATGGTTGAAAATGCGCATCTTCACATCGGCAGCGTCGGAAGTTTCCAGCAAAATCAACTGGTCGCAGCCAATGCCTGTCCGCCGGTCAGCCAAAGCCGCAGCGCGTAGCGCGGACATGGCGACGGGCATCTCGCGGGCGTCGATCACCACGAAATCATTGCCGAGGCCGTGCATCTTGCGAAAGGGAATGCGCATGAGGCGCGACTTAGGGATTGCCGCGCCTCAAGGCAATGCGTGCCGGAAAACTCAACGCTGGCCGGGAACGGGCTGAAATCAGGCCGTGGCGGCGCGCGGGGGTTCAGGATCAGCGGCGGGCGCATCCGGTGCTTCGACAGGCCCCATCGGCAGCAGGTTGCCTTCTGCCAGCAATGTGCGGACGGAATCTGCGTCTGAAGGCTGGCCGTAAAGAAAGCCTTGGCCCTTGAACGAGCCATATTTGCGCAATTCTGCAAGCACTTCGATGCTCTCGATGCCTTCTGCGGTAATCGGCAGGTTCAGCCCCTTGCCGAGCGACGAGATCGCTTCGACAATGGTATCGCTGTCCTTGTTCTTGCCCAGGTTCGAGACGAAGAAGCGGTCAATCTTGATCTGGTCGAACGGCAGGGTGCGCAACTGCGCAAGGCTGGAATAGCCGGTGCCGAAATCATCGAGGCTGATGCGGATGCCCTGATTTTTCAGGCTGGTGATCAGCGTGCGAACCACCCCGATGTTTTCATGCAGGCAGGTCTCGGTGATTTCAATGTCGAGCCGATGCGGCGGGAAATTGGCCTCTACCAGCAGCTTGAGCAGCTTTTGCGCAAACCAAGGATCGCGCAACTGCATCGGCGAGATGTTGACCGACAGCGTCAGGCGTGGATCCCAGTCACGGGCGTCCTTTAGCGCCTGCCGGATCAGGCTTTCCGACAGTTCAGAGATCAGGCCGATTTCTTCAGCAATGGCGATGAAGATTTCGGGCGAAAGCAGACCGTGCTTCGGGCTTTTCCAGCGGGCCAGCATTTCAAAGCCGGTGAGTTCGCCGGTATCGAGATTGATCTGCTTTTCATAGAACGGCACAAATTCGCCGCGCGGAATGCCGTCGCGGATGCCGCGCTCCAGTTCGCTGCGGAAGCGCAGTTCGTTTTCCATGCTCTGTTCGAACCAGCAATAGCGGTTCCGGCCAGACTTCTTGGCCTGATACATGGCAAGATCGGCGCGGTGCATAAGCTTGGCCGCAGCCTCGCCGGGCTGGCAGTTGGCTCGGTCCGCCGAAGTGGCGAGGCCGAAGGAGGCGGTGATATCCAGCACCACGCCTTCGACTTCGATCGGACGGTTGATGGCAATGCTGATGCGGGCCATCAAGCGATCGATCGCTTCGACATGGTCAGGGTCGTAAATTGCAGCAAAAGCGAATTCATCGCCGCCCAGACGCGCCATAACCGAACGTTCCGGCAGAATATCGCCAACGCGGCGCGCGGATTGGCGGAGCACTTCGTCTCCGGCCTTGTGGCCATGCGCATCGTTGGAGCGCTTGAAATTGTCGAGATCCATCATCACCACAACCACTTCGTGGCCGGTGGCGCGCGCGGTCTCGATCATTTCGTCCAGCACAGGGCTGATGCTGCGCCGGTTGAGGCAGCCGGTGAGTGGATCGGTATGGGCGAGGCGATGGGCGGTTTCCTCGGCTTCGCGACGCTGGCCGACCTCGCGTGTGAGATCGACGTAGCGGCGCCAGCCGAACAGCAGCAGCGCGATGTTCAGGATCAGCGCAACGCTGAGCATCGGTTCATGCGGCCGAGTGCCCGTCAGGACCGAGCGGATGAAATCGGTGAGTACTGTCGAACCATTGGCGACGAACAGCAGCACGGCGGCCACGATGATGCCAAGACCAACGTAGTCATGGACCGGCTTGTCAGCGGTTCCATCTGCTGGACTGCCGTCTATCCCGACCCGCGTTGGCCCATTGTGAATTGGCGCTGTTGCCATGACCCCTGCTTCCACTACTTGCCATCAGCAAGGACAATCCCTGCCAAAAGGCTTTACCCGTCGACCCTTAAACTAGGTGAACGTCCTGAAGTTTTGGTTAAGATTGGCTTTGCAGGCCCGGTTGGCCGTGGTTCCGGTGGGGGTATGGCCCAAGCCGCTTGCCTTGGCGCACGACAACGGCTAAGGGCCTCGCGACGAAGGGCTTAGCCTTTCTCGGTTTTACAACGGCCCCTGTTCAGGATGCCACACGCTGGTCGGCGAGGTTTCGCCCACCGGCGTTTTTCGCGTTATGCGAAAATGGCGTCATTTCAAGGGCATGGTGATGGGAATTCGGCGTGTTCGATAGTCTTTCAGACCGGCTTGGAGGCGTGTTTGACCGCCTGCGTGGCCGCGGCGCGCTGCGCGAGGAAGACGTTCTGGCCGCAATGCGCGAAGTGCGTATCGCGCTGCTCGAAGCCGATGTTGCGCTCCCGGTCGTCCGTCGATTTATTGAATCCGTTTCGGAGCAGGCTGTTGGTCAGTCGGTCCTGAAATCGGTCACGCCCGGCCAGCAAGTTGTCAAGATTGTCAACGATGCGCTGGTTGAAATGCTGGGTGGCGGTACTGCCGAACTGGATCTGAACGCCGCGCCGCCGGTGGTGATCATGATGGTCGGCCTGCAGGGTTCGGGCAAGACCACCAGCACCGCCAAGATTGCCAAGCTGCTGAAAGAGAAGCACGGCAAGAAGGTGCTGATGGCCTCGCTGGACGTCAATCGTCCGGCAGCACAGGAACAGCTGAAAGTGCTGGGCGAGCAGGCGGGCGTTGCCACGCTGCCGATCATTGCAGGCCAACTGCCGGTGGACATCGCCACGCGCGCGGTGAATGCGGCCAAGCTGCAGGCAGTCGATGTGCTGATGCTCGACACCGCAGGCCGCCTGCATGTCGACGCGGCACTGATGGACGAGATGAAGGCGGTTTCCGCCGTCTCGGTGCCGAAGGAAACGCTGCTCGTCGTCGATTCGCTGACCGGGCAGGACGCGGTCAACGTGGCGCAGTCATTCTCGGGCGAGGTCAACCTGACCGGCGTGGTGCTGACCCGCATGGACGGCGATGCGCGCGGCGGTGCGGCGCTTTCGATGCGCGCGGTTACCGGCAAGCCGATCAAGTTTGCAGGCACCGGTGAAAAGCTCGACGCGATTGAGCCGTTCCATCCGGAACGGGTGGCGGGCCGCATCCTTGGCATGGGCGACATTGTCTCCATCGTCGAGAAGGCGGCGGCGACGATTGATGCGCAGGACGCTGAACGGCTTGCGGCGCGCATGTCGAAGGGTCAGTTCGACATGAACGACCTGCGCACGCAATTGCGGCAGATGCAGAACATGGGCGGTCTTGGCGCGCTGGCAGGCATGATGCCGGGCATGAAGAAGGCCAAGGCGGCGATGGCGCAGTCTGGCATGGACGACAAGGTTTTGCTGCACATGGACGCGATCATCGGTTCCATGACGCCCAAGGAGCGCGAAAAGCCCGAACTGCTGAACGCCAAGCGCAAGATCCGCGTGGCCAAGGGTTCCGGCACGCAAGTGCAGGACGTGAACAAGCTTCTGAAAATGCATCAGGAAATGGCCAAGGCCATGAAGCAGATCAAGAAGATGGGCGGGTTGAAGGGCCTTGGCGCGCTGTTCGGCAAGGGTGGCCTTGGCGCTGCCATGCCGGGGCTGGATCAGCAGATGGGGCCGGGCGGTCTTGGTGGCATGGGCGGCGGAATGGGCGGCATGGGCGGTTTGCCCGGGCTGGGTTCGGGCGGTTTGCCTGGCAACCTTGGCGACCTGCTCAAGAAGAAATGAGTTTGCAGTTTCCAGTTTTGATTTTTCGGTTTGATTGAAAGGTAGTTCAGATGTCGGTTTCTCTCCGTCTTTCGCGTGGTGGTTCGAAGAAGCGCCCGTATTACAAGGTTGTCGTTTCCAACAGCCGCGCACCACGCGATGGCAAGTATCTGGAGCAGGTCGGCACCTACAACCCGCTGCTCGCCAAGGATGACGAAAACCGCGTGCGTCTGGTCGAAGACCGCGTGCGTTACTGGCTGGGCGTTGGCGCACAGCCGACCGACCGCGTTGCCCGCATGCTCGACAAGGCAGGCATCAAGGAGCGCAAGGTTACGCTGAACCCGAACGCTGGCGTCCCCGGCAAGAAGGCCCAGGACCGCGCCGAAGAAAAGGCCCAGAAGGCTGCTGAAGCCGCTGAAGCTGCTGCCGCTGCTGCAGCCGCTCCCGTGGTTGAAGAAGCTGCTGCTGAAGAGGCTCCTGCCGCTGAAGCCGCTGCTGAAGAGCAGACGGAAGCCTGATCTTGCGCGACCTGTCTGTCACGCTGGCCGCTGTCACCGGCGCGCACGGCGTGACCGGCGAGGTGCGCTTGAAACTGTTCGGAGAAGGCGCGGGCGCGTTGAAGCGCTACCGCGCCTTTTGCGATTCAACGCTGACCGTGGTGTCGCTGCGCGATGATGGCAAAGGCGGCGCGATTGCCCGCTTTGCCGAAGTGGTGGACAGAACGGCGGCAGAAAAGCTGCGCGGCACGACGCTAACCGTGCCAAGGGCATCGCTGCCGCCTTTGGCCGAGGGTGAGTACTATTACGCCGATCTGATCGGGCTGCCGGTGGTTTCAACCGACGGCGAGGCGCTGGGCGAATGCATCGCGGTGGACAACTTTGGCGCGGGCGACGTGATCGAAGTGCGTAAGCCCGACGGCAAGAAGTTCATGGTTCCGATGAAGGCCGAAGCAGTGCCCGAGTGGGACGACGCGCGGATAGTGATTGAAGCGGGGTGGGCGGAGTAGTATATACATCGCGTATATACGGAGGCCGTGATGGGCAAGGAATATACCGCCAAGAGCTTCAAGTCCGGGAATTCCGTGGCAATTCGTGTGCCTGCCGGGTTGGGAATAGAGCCGGACCGCGAATGGGCGGCCGAATGGGTGGACGGTAATCTGGTGCTTCGGGCCAAGCTGCAGGCTAAGCCCAAACTGGATGTCAGCAAGTTCTGGGGCAAGGCAAAGCGGCTCAAGGTTCCAGAACGGCGCGATTTTGATGAGCGGCCAAGCGCCATTGCTGCGCGCGAGGCGGACGCTGGCAGATGATCGCTTATCTGCTCGATACCGATTGCTCGATCTATGCCATGCTCGGAACCCGCCCGGCTCTTCGGGAACGGCTGGCGGATTGCCAGCCCGATGAGGTGGGGATCTCGGCCGTGAGCTTTGCCGAGATCGTGATGGGTGAGAACCTCGGGCATCCACCTGATCGCGAGGTGATCGAGGATTTCGTTTCGGTTGTTCCAGTCCTGCCGTTCGATGAAGCCGCCGCGCGGGAGTACGCAAAGCTGCCGTTCAAGCGGGCGCGGTTTGATCGGCTGCTGGCGGCCCATGCCTTGAGCATCGGCGCGACGGTAGTGACGAACAACGTGGGCGACTTTGCTGACGTGCCGGGGTTGGTGGTTGAGAACTGGACGGTTTGATGATCCTGGTTGCGATCCTGGCTGTTACCTGCGTGCTTCTCTTTCTCGGCAGCATGGCGGTTGTAAAGTTGCGGCCTGACTGGTCGCTTCGACGCGTTGTCATCGCTGTGGCCATTCCTCTTCCGCTCGTGCTGTTTTGCGTCTCGCTGATTGCCTTTCTTGATGCGTCAGAGGCGATGGGGCAGGGGTGCGAAATTGATGTCTGCGAACCGCGCGGTTACGTTGCGGCGGGTGGAATGTTTTATGGCTTTTTCTTGTTCATTGCCGGGATGATCATCGCAGGCAGCGTTGCTTCCAAATTCGGCAAATCCACCTCTGGCGAACATACAGAGTCTTTCGAAGCATGACCTTCGCTGCCACAGTCCTCACGCTCTACCCCGAGATGTTTCCTGGCCCGCTGGGTGTCAGCCTTGCGGGGCGGGCGCTGGGGGAGGGGAAGTGGGCGATGGATGCGGTGCAGATCCGTGACTTTGCCATCGACAAGCACAAGACCGTTGATGACACGCCGGCAGGTGGCGGGGCCGGGATGGTGTTGCGCGTGGATGTGCTGGCCAAGGCCATCGATCATGCGCGAGCGGCACAATCGGGCTGCCCGGTCATCGCGCTTACTCCCCGCGGCAAGCCGCTTACGCAGGAGCGAGTGCGAGAGCTTGCCGCCGGTCCCGGCGTGATCCTTGTCTGTGGGCGGTTCGAGGGGTTTGACGAGCGCATCTTCGAAGGTCGCGCAGTCGAGGAAGTCTCGGTTGGCGACATCGTCCTGTCGGGCGGGGAATGTGCGGCGTTGATGCTGCTGGACGCTTGCATTCGGCTGCTTCCCGGCGTAATGGGCGCGGCTTGTAGTGGGCATGAGGAGTCGTTCGAGAACGGCCTCCTTGAATACCCGCACTATACCCGGCCCGCTGAGTGGGAAGGGCGCACGATCCCTGAAGTGCTGCGATCGGGGGATCATGCGAAGATCGCGGCTTGGCGCAAGTCACAGTCCGAGATCGACACACGGTTACGCAGGCCGGACCTTTGGGAGCGTCACATCGACGCTCGGGTCCAGTCTGCCTCTGGCGCGCAGCGTGAAGTGCAGGACGTTAAAAAATGAACCTGATTCAGCAGCTTGAAGCTGAAGCCATCGCCGAATACAAGGCGAAGAAGGAAATTCCGGACTTCCGCGCGGGCGATACCGTGCGCATTGGCGTGCGCGTTGTTGAAGGTGAGCGCACCCGCGTTCAGGCCTACGAAGGCGTTTGCATCGCGCGCTCGAACCGCGGCCTCGGCTCGAACTTCACCGTTCGCAAGATCTCGTTCGGCGAAGGCGTGGAGCGCGTGTTCCCGCTCTACTCGCCCAACATCGATTCGATTACCGTGGTGCGCCGTGGTGTCGTGCGTCGTGCGAAGCTCTACTATCTTCGTGGCCGCACCGGCAAATCGGCACGTATTGCTGAACGCAAGGTCAACAAGGCCTGAGCCGACCAACGCCGCAACACGGCTGACGTGTTACAAAAGGCGCTCTGGCTCACCGGCCAGGGCGCTTTTTTGTGCTTTCAAACGCAACCATTTCGGGCCACCCAAGGGCATTGCAATCGCGCCTGAGCCACCTGTGCCGGGCCAGAGGATACCGAAACACCATGCGTCACTTGTCGTTGCTCGCCGCCTGCGCGCTGTCTGCCTTTGTCGCCGCGCCCGCGCTTGCCCAACAGGGAAACTCCATGACTGCGAATGCCCCCGCCGAAGCTGGAAGCCTGACCTTCGAACGGGTGTTCGCCAGCCCGAGCCTGAACGGGCCTGCGCCGCGCGCAGTGAAGCTTTCGCCTGATGGCCGTTATCTGACGCTGCTGAAGAACCGTGCGGATGACCGGGAGCGGTACGACCTGTGGGGCTTTGATCGGCAGACCAGCGAATGGAAGATGCTGGTGGATTCGCTCAAACTTTCGTCCGGGCGGCAGCTTTCGGAAGCCGAGAAGATGCAGCGTGAGCGCCAGCGCATCGGCGATCTGAAGGGTATCGTGGCTTATGAATGGGCTGCCGATGGCAAGTCGGTGCTGGTGCCGGTGGATGGTGAACTGTTCCTGGCCGGGCTGGACGGTTCGGTGCGCAAGGTGGAGGGCACCAAGGGCGGCGAACTGACGCCCAAGCTGGGGCCGAAGGGTGAACACATTGCCTATGTGCGCGACCGGCGGCTGTGGGCCGGCCCGGTGACGGGAGCCGCGCAGGCGATCACGCCCGAGGAAGCGAACGCAGACGTCCACTGGGGCGAGGCCGAGTTCGTGGCGCAGGAAGAAATGAACCGGTTCAACGGTTTCTGGTGGTCGCCCGATGAAAAGCGCATCGCGGTGGAGCGCTTTGACGAGAGCATGGTGGGCGTGGTGACGCGCACGGCCATCGGCGCGGAAGACACGCGGACCTATCAGCAGCGCTATCCGGCGGCGGGCACGCCCAATGCCGAGGTTTCGCTGTGGGTAATGGGACCGGACGGATCGAACCGCGTGCAGGTGGATCTGGGCGCGGATAACGACATCTACCTTGCGCGCGTGGACTGGGCGCCCGATGGCAAGACGCTCTATGTGCAGCGGATGAACCGCGAGCAGACAGTGCTCGATATGCTCAAGGTCGATCCGGCCACCGGCAACGCGAGTGTGATGTTCACCGAGAAGGCGGCGGACAGGCACTGGATCGATCTGTCGGACAGCTACCGGTTCCTGTCTGACGGGAGCCTCGTGTGGTGGTCGCAGCGCGATGGGTTTGGGCACCTTTATCGCCTGAAGGGCGGCAAGTGGGGCCAGTTGACCAAGGGTGACTGGGTGGTCACCGGGCTGGTCGGCGTGGATGAGAAGGGCGGCAAGCTCTACTTCACCGGCACGAAGGATGATGTGCTGGCGCAGCAGGTCTATGCGATGGACCTCAACGCGCCGGGCAAGCTGACGCGGATTACCGAGCCGGGCTGGGTTAACAATGCCTCGATGGACCGCACCGGGCAGACATTGATGATCTCGCGCGCTTCGGATGCGCAGCCTGCGCAGTCGTATATCGCGGACACCAGCGGCAAGCGGCTGGCGTGGATCGAGGAGAACAAGGTGGCAGGCGCGCATCCTTATGCGCCTTATCTTGCCAGCCATCGCCGCGCGCAGTTCGGCACGATTCCGGCGGCTGATGGTACGCCGCTGCACTACATGATGATCACGCCGCCGCTGGAGGCCGGAAAGAAGTATCCGGTGTTCACCTATCATTATGGCGGGCCGACTTCGCAGGTGGTGGCCAAGGGCTTTCAGGGCGCGCTGGCGCAGGCGATTGTCGACAAGGGCTATATCTATTTCGCCATCGACAACCGTGGGTCGGAAAACCGGGGCGTGAAGTTCGCCTCGGCGCTCCACCATGCGATGGGTTCGGTCGAAGTGGAGGACCAGTTGGCGGGGGCGAACTGGCTTAAGACGCAAGCCTTTGTGGATGCGAACAAGATCAGCACGTTCGGCTGGTCTTATGGCGGATATATGTCGATCAAGATGCTGGAGGCCAATCCGGGGGCCTACGCGGCGGGGATCGCGGTGGCTCCGGTGACCAAGTGGCAGCTTTACGATACGACCTATACCGAGCGCTATCTGGGCGATCCCGGCAAGCTGCCGCAGGTTTACGAGAAATCCAACGCATTGGCCGATACCGGCAAGATCAGCGATCCGCTGCTGATCATCCACGGCATGGCCGATGACAACGTGGTGTTCGAGAATGCCAGCGCGATCATTGCGAAGATGCAGGGTGAGGCGGTGCCGTTCGAGATGATGCTCTATCCCGGCTACACCCACCGCATCAGCGGGCCGAAAGTGAGCCAGCATTTGTATGAGACGATTTTCCGGTTTCTTGACCGTAATGGGGCGGGGAGCGGGAAGTAGGGGCTGCCCTTGGTTTTCTTCGTCACCCTGAACTTGGTTCAGGGTCCATTTCTCCGTCGAGAGCCTCGGCCTGATCGGGACGATGGGCCCTGAAACAAGTTCAGGGTGACGAGCGGGCTAGCAAGAGCGGGCGCGCAAGCGTCGGTGTCTGGTGCAAAAGTGTTTTTAACTTGGCTGGTCGGAACCAGCCGCTAGGGAACGGGTCGACTGCCTGAACAGGGCCGGCCGCTGGAAGGGAAGTAAGATGGGTTACCGGGTTGTAGTTGTCGGCGCGACGGGGAACGTGGGCCGCGAAATGCTCAACATCCTTGCCGAGCGTGAATTTCCGTTGGACGAGATCGCGGCAGTTGCATCGCCACGGTCGCAGGGCACCGAGATCGACTTTGGCGAGACGGGCAAAAAGCTCAAGGTGAGGAACATCGAGAACTTCGATTTCACCGGATGGGACATTGCGCTGTTTGCGGCAGGCTCCGCCCCGACCGAGATTCATGCGCCTCGCGCTGCGGCTGCGGGCTGCGTGGTGATCGACAACTCGTCGCTCTACCGCATGGACCCGGACGTGCCGCTGATCGTGCCAGAGGTGAACCCTGACGCCATCGACGGCTATACCAAGAAGAACATCATCGCGAACCCCAACTGCTCGACCGCGCAGATGGTGGTGGCACTGAAGCCGCTGCACGATGCCGCCACGATCAAGCGCGTGGTCGTGGCCACCTACCAGTCGGTTTCGGGCGCAGGCAAGGACGGCATGGACGAGCTGTTCGAGCAGACCCGCGCCATCTACATGCCGCAGGGCGAGCTGGGCGCGCCCAAGAAGTTCACCAAGCAGATTGCGTTCAACGTGATCCCGCACATCGACGTGTTCCTTGACGACGGTTCGACCAAGGAAGAGTGGAAGATGGTCGCCGAGACCAAGAAAATCCTTGATCCCAAGATCAAGATTTCGGCCACTTGCGTGCGCGTGCCGGTGTTTGTCGGCCATTCCGAAGCGCTCAACATCGAATTCGAAAAAGAGATCAGCGCGGAAGAAGCCCAGAACATCCTGCGCGAAGCACCGGGCGTCATGCTGATCGATAAGCGCGAGAACGGCGGATACATCACGCCGATCGAATGCGTGGGCGACGATGCGACTTACGTCAGCCGCGTGCGCGAAGATCCGACCGTGGACAGCGGACTTTCGCTGTGGTGCGTTTCCGACAACCTGCGCAAGGGCGCGGCGCTGAACGCGGTGCAGATTGCCGAACTGCTTGGCCGTCGGCATCTGAAGAAGGGCTGATCGATTTTCGGTGGGCGGGTGTAGAGCCTGCCCACCGCACTTTGTCCCTTTAACGCAAGATCATAACTGTATTCCCAACTTCTAGAGTAGAGATTTTTAAAACTCGCCATTGCATCGGACATAAAGGAAGCGTTATGTGCGGTGCAGCAAGGCAGATCGCCAAGCGCAATCATGGGGGGTTATGCTCGAACACCTGGACATACTCCACGGCATAGCGGGCCTTCTGGTTGGCGTGCTGGTGGGATTGACCGGCGTCGGCGGCGGTTCGCTGATGACGCCGATTCTGGTGCTGATGTTCGGGGTAAGCCCCGCGACGGCTGTGGGCACCGACCTTTTGTTTGCGGCAATTACCAAGATCGGCGGCTCTTTCGTCCACAATCAGCACGAGAGTGTTGACTGGAAGATCATGAAGCGGCTGGCGGCGGGCAGCGTTCCAGCGGCCGTTGTGACGCTGGTGGGCGTTTCCTATTTCGGCAAAGTGGGCAAGGATTCCAGCGGGATCATCCTGACCGTGCTCGGATCGATGCTGGTGCTGACGGCCTTTGCCACGTTGTTCCAGAAGCAACTCGCCAAGTTTGCCAAAACGCATGAGCGGCTGGACGATTCGCATGCGCTGCTGCCTACTGTCGGCCTGGGGGCGGTGTTGGGCGTTGCTGTGTCGATCTCGTCAGTCGGGGCGGGCGCGATTGGGGTGACGGCGCTGCTGATGCTCTATCCGGCGCTGCGGGTTTCGCGCATTGTCGGGACGGACATCGCGCACGCTGTGCCGCTGACGCTGGTTGCGGGCTTTGGGCACTGGCTGATCGGCGGCGTGGACCTGAACCTGCTGATGAACCTGCTGATGGGATCGCTGCCCGGCGTGGCGATCGGCAGCTTTCTGTCGGCGCGGTCACCCGATAAGGTGTTGCGCCCGGCACTGGCAGCGGTCCTGCTGTTTTCGGGCGTGAAACTGCTGACGGCATGAGCGTGACGACGGAATTCTTCGAAGGCTTTGGCGGGACGCAACTGGCGCTGCATCGCATGGGTGCGGGGCGACCGGCGCTGCTGCTGCATGGACTGTTCTCCTCGGCGGAGGTCAACTGGATCAAGTTCGGCACGGCGGCAAAGCTGGCGGCGGCGGGCTTTGAATGCCTGATGCCAGATCTGCGCGTGCATGGACAAAGTGCTGCGCCGCATGATGCCGCGGCCTACCGCCAAGACGTGCTGGTGCGTGATCTGGAAGCGCTGGTGGCGCATCTTGAGCTGGTGGACTTCGACCTTGTTGGGTTCTCGCTGGGATCGCGCACATCGGCGCGCGCGGTGATTGCGGGGCTGCGGCCCCGCAGGCTGGTGCTTTCAGGCATGGGTTTGCAGGGGCTGGCGGGCTGGGCGCGGAGGCAGGATTTCTTCCTCGACGTGATCGACCGCTTCGGCACAATCAAGCGTGACGATCCGGCCTATTTCGCACAGCAGTTCCTGAAGACGATGGGCACGGACCGCGAGGCGGCGCGCCTGTTGCTGGGCACGATGGCGGACACCGATCCTGCGGAACTGGCAGCGATCACGGTGCCGACGCTGGTGCTGTGTGGCGATCAGGACAATGACAACGGATCGGCGGAGCAACTGGCCGAGGCGCTGCCCGATGCCACGCTGGCGCTGATCCCCGGCACGCACATGAGCAGTGTGACAATGCCGCAACTTGGGGACGAACTGGTGAAGTTCCTGACTGCCTAAATTGCTTTGGGCGGGTTGACCCGGGCGGTTTCACCGGTAACCAGAAGGCAAGCCTTTTGCACCTGCGCTTTGCAGGACGGGCACTGTCTTTCCGGGAGATCCTGAGATCATGAAATCGCTCGTATCTAGTCTGGCGCTTGCCGCCGCGACGCTCGCCACTCCTGCATTGGCGCAAAGCGCGCCCGCCAATGCTTCCGCCGTGGCTGACTGGGTGAAGCAGGCCGAAGCGGAGGTGCTGGCCAAGTCGGTGGAGACATCGCGCGCCAACTGGATTTATGCCACGTACATCATCGATGACAGCGCAGCGCTGGTGGCCATTGCCAACGGTGAAAACACCGCCATGCAAGTCGCCCAAGCCAAGCAGGCGGCGGAATATGCCAAAGTGGCAGGGCTTGCCCCCGATGTCGCGCGCAAGCTGGTGATGATGCGCACGCAGATTACCGGACCCGCACCGAGCACGCCGGGAGCGACGCAGGAATTCGCTGCGCTTCAGGCCAAGCTTGAGGGCGTGTACGGCAAGGGCATGGGCAAGCTGAAAGGCCAGCCTATCAACGGCAGCGACATCGAAGAAGCGATGGGCACCAATCGCAACCCTGATGAGCTGAAGGAGATGTGGCTGAGCTGGCATGACAATGTTGGCGCGCCGATGAAGGCCGATTACCAGCAGATGATCGGAATTGGTAACGCCGGGGCGCAGGAACTGGGCTTTGCCGATATGGGTGCGCTGTGGCGGTCAAACTATGACATGCCGCCGGAAGAATTTGCTGCGCTGACCGAGAAAATCTGGAACGAGGTCAAGCCGCTTTACAACCAGCTGCACTGCTTCACGCGCATGAAGCTGAACGAGAAGTACGGCGATGGGGTGCAGTCCAAGAGCGGCCCGATCCGCGCCGATCTGCTGGGCAATATGTGGGCGCAGGAATGGGGCAATATCTATGGCGTCGTGGCACCGGAAGGGGCGGGCGACATCGGCTATGACGTGGGCGAGTTGCTGACCGCAAAGGGTTATGACGCGATCAAGATGGTGAAGGCGGGTGAAGGGTTCTATTCCTCGCTCGGCATGGCTCCGCTGCCGCAGACCTTCTGGGAGCGGTCGCAGTTTGTGAAGCCGCGCGACCGCGACGTGGTGTGCCATGCCTCTGCGTGGAATGTGGACAACGTGGACGATCTGCGCATCAAAATGTGCATCAAGGTGAACGGCGACGATTTCGTCACGATCCACCACGAACTGGGTCACAACTATTATCAGCGCGCCTATAACAAGCAGGACGCGCTCTATCTGAACGGCGCGAACGACGGATTCCATGAGGCAATCGGCGATTTCGTGGCGCTCTCGATCACGCCCGAATACCTTGTGCAGATCGGATTGCTCGATCGTGCGAAGGTGCCTGCGGAATCCAAGGACACCGGACTGCTGTTGCGCCAGGCGATGGACAAGATTGCGTTCTTGCCCTTCGGCCTGCTGATCGACCGCTATCGCTGGGATGTGTTCAGCGGCAAGATTGCACCTGCCGATTACCAGAAGGGCTGGGATGCGATGCGGCTGAAGTATCAGGGCATTGTTCCGCCCGCGGCACGGCCTGCGGATGGCTTCGATGCAGGCGCGAAGTATCATGTGCCCGCCAACGTGCCTTACACGCGCTACTTCCTTGCCCGGGTGCTGCAGTTCCAGTTGTATGAGGCAGCGTGCAAGCAGGCTGGCTGGAAGGGGCCGCTTCACCGCTGCAGCTTCTATGGCAACAAGGAGGTCGGTGCGAAGCTGAACGCGATGCTCGAGATGGGCGCGTCCAAGCCTTGGCCTGACGCGCTGGAAGCCTTCACCGGCAGCCGCGAGATGAGCGGAAAGGCAATGATCCGCTATTTCGCGCCGCTGACGAAGTGGCTGGCGAGCCAGACCAAAGGCCAATCCTGTGGTTGGTAGGGGCTGCGACTGAAGCACCCTTTTTGCATTTCCCGTTCAGGCCCTCTTGCCGGATCGCTTCGTTAGTGGCAGCTTGATGACACAACGAACGGACCGGCAAGAGTCCTATCGGGATTGAAGATGCGATGATGGTAAAAGGCATGCTTGCGGCATTGGCCTTGGGGGTTCTGGTCCCTTCGACGGCGAGCGCGACAACAGAGGCAGCAGGCAAGGTATCGGCGATCAAGCCCGATGGTGTAGCCGAAGCGCTGACGAACCTTGGCTACACAGCGGAACTGGCGACGGACGCGAACGGTGATCCGCTGATCAATGCCGACATCGGCGGTTGGCAGGCCGCGCTGCTCTTCTACGAATGCAACGCCAAGACGCATGACGGGTGCCAGTCGTTGCAGTTCGTGGCCAATTTCACCGCTGAGAAGAAATTCACCGCCGAAGATGCTGTGCGCTTCAACCGCAACACCCGCTTTGCCTCGGTTTCACTGGGCAAGGACGATGCGGTGATGATGACCTGGGACGTGGTGACCGGCAAGGGCATCGACTTCGAGGTGTTTTCCAACTCGGTCGATATGTTCCGCAGTGCGATGGACACGCTGGGCACCGAAGTTTTCAAATAACGCCGGATTTCATTCACGGTGCCCCGCTCCGGCCACCCCGGAGCGTCGGGACGCTACCTCGGCAATCCGCAAGCAGGGCTAGCTGCTTCGGATTGCCTTTTCTTTGTGCGGTACGGATCAGCGGAACGGCGGCTCGTTAAACGCCCGAAGTTTGCGGCTGTGAAGCCGGGCGCCTTCCTTGCGAAGCAAGGCGCAGGCGGTTGTGCCGATGGCGAGGTGGGCGGCGATGGCTTCCTCGTAAAAGCGGTTGGCCTGCCCCGGCAGTTTGATCTCGCCATGCAGCGGCTTGTCCGAGACGCAGAGCAGGGTGCCGTAGGGGACGCGGAAGCGATAGCCCTGCGCGGCGATGGTGGCGCTTTCCATATCGATGCCGACTGCGCGCGAGAGCGACAGGCGGCGCGCGGAGTGCGAATAGCGCAGTTCCCAATTACGATCATCGGTGGTGACGATGGTGCCGGTGCGCATCCGCTTTTTCAGATCGATCCCGCCCGCGCCCGAGACCATTTCAGCCGCCTGCTGCAACGCAACCTGCACTTCTGCAATGGCAGGGATCGGGATTTCGGGCGGGAGGACCGGGTCAAGCACGTGATCATCGCGCAAATAGGCGTGGGCCAGCACATAGTCGCCGATCTTTTGCGTCGGGCGCAGGCCCCCGCAATGGCCAATCATCAGCCATGCTTCGGGACGCAGCACCGCAAGGTGATCGCAGATGGTTTTGGCGTTCGATGGGCCGACGCCGATGTTGACGAGCGTGATGCCGGATTTGTCCGGCGCAACGAGGTGATAGGCCGGCATCTGGTGCCGCCGCCATGCCGTGTCCGAAAGCCGTGCGCGGGCGTTGTCAGTGCGGGCATCAAGCGACAGGCCACCCGCGCCGGTCAACGCGATGTAGTTCTCGCCATCAATCTGCAGGCCTGCCCAATCGACGAATTCGTCAACATAGCGGTGATAGTTGGTGAACAGGATGTAACGCTGGAAATCCTCGATCCGCGTGCCGGTGTAGTGCGCAAGGCGAGCGAGACTGAAATCGGTGCGCAGCCCATCGAACAGCGAGAGCGGCAAGGGGCCGTCGCCGACATTGTATTCGCCGTCGGCAATCTCGTCGCCGATGTGGGCAAGGTCCGTGGCGGGGAAGTGTTTGGCCAGTTCCTGCGGGCTGACTCTGCCGATCTGCGCGCCATAGGCTCCGTCCAGCACATAGGGGAACGGTATTTCCTGCCGGGACCGGCCAACCTCTACGCGCACATTGTAGGAACTTGTGATGAGTTCGATCTGCTCGGCAAGATAGTCTGCGAAGAGATTGGGCCGGGTGACGGTGCAAGCATAATCACCGCGCTGGGTAAGGCGGCCGAATGCGCGGCCAATGGTCTCGTTGCGGGGTTCGTCCTCAAGCCGGATACGCAGTTCAGGGTAGCAGTAACTACCATCATGCCGCTTGTTGATTGAGGGCGCAGTGCCTGTGTTTGCGTAAGTCGCTATGTCTTCGCGAAGTTGGGCAACGGCGCTGTCATAGAGACGGGTAAGCTCGGCGAGGATCGTTTCAGTTGTAGCCATCCCGGCAGGTGTAGCGCGCCTTCCTTGCTGTGCAAAGACATTGGCGGTGCCAATCGGCAATGTCTGGCCAACAAAGATGCAACCGACTTGCCAGTGGCGCGCATTCATATGATAACGTTGTCAAAACTTATAACGGATGGAGCCTGAACGATGCGCACGATGTCTGCTTTGCTTGCCGGTGCTGCTCTTGTCTGGGCGGGGAGCGCCTTGGCACAGAATACTTCGGCTGAAACTGCCCCGATCATCGATGTTCACATGCATGCGATGGATGATGCACCTTGGGCGACGCCGGTATGCCCCAATCAGGCGCGGTTCGAAGCGTCCGACCCCAAGAATGGTCCGGAAGCGCCGTTCGGGTGGTCTATCGAGGAGTGTTCGCCCAAGCTCTATCCCGCGCCGAAGGGGCAGTACATGAAGATGGTGCTGGCCGAGATGGAGCGGCTTAACGTGCGGGGCGTGGTGTTTGGCGAGCCGGACGCGGTGAAGAAGTGGCAGGCTGCAGCGCCCGCGCGCGTCATTCCCGGCACCGCGTTTGGCCGTGTGGCAGGAGGCGATGCGGCCAAGGCGCTGAAGATGATGGAAGTTGCCTTTGGGCAGGACGGTTTCAAGGTCATGGGCGAGATCGGCCTGCAATATGAAGGCATTTCGCCATCAGACATGCGCGTAGACCAATACTTTGCACTGGCCGAAAAGCTGGATATTCCGGTGGCGATCCACATGGGTACCGGCGGTTCAGGCCGCGCCAACGTGGCAATGCCGACATTCCGCGGGTCTATGGGTGATCCGTTGTTGCTGGAAGAACTGCTGGCGCGCCATCCCAAGCTGCGCGTGCAGGTGATGCACGCCGGCTATCCGATGATCGACAACATGCTGACGCTGCTGCAGGCCAACAGCCACGTCTATGTGGATATTGCAGGACTGATCTGGAGTTACCCGCGCAAGGAAGTGAACCGCTATATCGAGCGGATGGTCGATGCAGGGTTCGGCGACCGCGTGATGTACGGGACCGACCAACTCGCTTGGCCGGGGCTGATGGCCTATTCGATCGGGCTGATCCAGAACGCCGATTACCTGAGCCAGGATCAGAAGCGCGACATCCTGTACAACAATGCGGCGCGGTTCCTGCGGCTCGAACCGGTGAAGTAAGGCATAGAAAAAGGGGCGTCCCGCGAAGGACACCCCTTTGATCTTTTGCGTGAAGTGAAGGAAAGCCTCAGGCTTCCGCTTCAGCCTCTTCGCCACCGTCCAGCATGTCGGACGAGATTTCGCCCGGCTCTGCGTTCGGATCGTAAGCTTCGGTGAAGCCGCCGACTTCGGTGTCGAACATCGCGTCGATGACGTTGACGCCCTTCGACTGAAGTTCGGCTTCGTCGGGCGAACGGGCTACGTTCACGCGGACCTGAACCGTGACTTCGGGGTGCAGCGAAACCTTGACGCTGTAAACGCCAAGCGTCTTGATCGGGCGTTCCAGCACGACCATCGACTTGTTCACCTTGGCACCCTGTTCAGCCAGCGCATCGGAGATGTCGCGGACCGAAACCGAACCGTAAAGCTGGCCGGAGTTGGACGAAGCGCGGATGAGCACGACTTCCTTGCCTTCAACGTTGCTCGACTCTGCAGTCGCGTCTTCACGACGTGCTGCGTTGTCGGCCTCGATGCGGGCACGGTTGGCTTCGAAAACCTTGCGGGTTGCGTCGTTGGCGCGAAGCGCCTTCTTGTTGGGCAGCAGGAAGTTGCGGGCATAACCGTCCTTGACGGTCACTTCGTCGCCGATGGCGCCCAGCTTCTCGATGCGCTCGAGCAGGATGATCTGCATGTCTGGCGCTCCTTACTTGACGATGTAGGGCAGGAGGCCGATGTGCCGGGCGCGCTTGATCGCCTGGCTCAGCTCACGCTGCTTCTTGGCCGAAACGGCCGTGATGCGGCTGGGAACGATCTTGCCACGCTCGGACATGAAGCCCTGCAGCAGACGCACGTCCTTGTAGTCGATCTTCGGAGCGTTCTTGCCCGAGAACGGGCAGCTCTTGCGGCGGCGGAAAAACGGACGAGCCATCTCTTATTCCCCTTCGCGTTCGCGACGGCGGCTACGCTCGCGGTCGTTCTTGCGCATCATCACCGACGGACCACCTTCGTGTTCGTCAACACGAACAGTCATGTAGCGGATGACGTCTTCGTTGATCTGCGTCTGACGCTCAAGCTCGGCGATCACGTCGCCGGTGGCATCGATGTTCAGCAGAACGAAGTGCGCCTTGCGGTTCTTCTGGATCTTGTAAGCCAGCGAACGGAGGCCCCAGGTCTCGGTCTTGGTGACCTTGCCCTTGTTGCTCTCAACAATTTCGGTGGCTGTGGCGGCAAGAACGTCGACCTGAGCCTGGCTCAGATCCTGGCGCGCCAGAAAGACATGCTCGTAAAGCGGCATGCTTTGTGCTTCCTTATCTATATAACCGATCGCTGGCTGTCCGCGGGATTGCGGTGCCCCTCCGGCTTTCTTCTTTTCCACTGGCCAAATGCCGGTGAAGGGGCGGCGCTTAGCGATTCTGGCGTGGAAAGCAAGGAGGAACTTGAGGTTCAGCCCGCTTTGGCGCGCCGCAGAACAGCACGGATGTGAGGTTGGTTGTGCGCACGATGAGGTAACTTGCAATCGCCAGCAGCAGAACCGCGCATGAAGCGACGAACCATTGCGCCTCGGGCGGCAGGGACAGGGCGCGGGCCTGTGGCAGCAACAGCATCGCCCAGACAAGGTGGAACAGATATATTGCCAGCGCCCCGTCGACAAAGAAAGTGACGATCCGGCTTGGTCTGCGCACAGCCCAAGCCAATACGCGAAACATTGCCAGCGACATCAGAAACGCCAGCGGCAATTCAATAATGCGCAAGGTCAGCGCGCCGGTGAGATCGGGGTAGATTTCCTTGCCCAGCGCCGGTCTGAGCAGCGGATCAAGCGGGAGATAGGGGATGAGCAGCACTGCGATGGCTGGAATGATCCAGCGATTGCGCAGGGCAAATACCTGCGCCCCGATGCGGGCGTGCCACGCGGAAACACCCAGCGCAAAGCCTGCGGCGTGGAACAGGAACTGCTGCCACAGCAGCGTTTCGATAGGCGCTTCAGGGATCGGCGGGGCAAGCTCTGCTGCGTAGCGGACCAGACCCCACAGCGCGAGCAGCGCAAGCAGGATCAGGCTTTGCGGTCCTTGCATCAACATTGCGCGGCGCGTGTGTTCACCCGGTGTGATGCGCGTGGCAGGGACGGCAGCATAGACCGCGCACAAGCCGAGCAGGACGACCAGGAACCACAAGTGATCGAGTGCCAGCGGCAGGCCAAGGAAATGCGGCGATGGCTTGTGCAGCACGGCTTCCTGCAATTGGAACTGCAGCGCGCCAAGCGTTAGCAGGCTGGCCACGAAGGGCAGGCCGAGCCGCCGGGTGCGATCAACAAGCCACGCTTTCGTGCCTTTGCGCTCGCGGATCATGCCCGCAAAATACCCTGCGAGCATGAAGAACGCGAACATGCGGAAGACATGGGTGAGCGAGGCCCAACCTCCGATCAGCAGTGATTGCTGGAAGTCCACCGCCGCAGGCTCACTCTCGAAGATAGCCTTGGTGGCGACGTGGAACGGCAGGCCAAGCAGCAAGAGCAGTGCGCGCGCGGCGTCGAGGTGGTGCAGGCGGGGTGCAGGCGCGGCCATTTTTGGCCCCTAGAGGAATTTTGCGGGCGATAGAAGCTTGGAAGGACGGGAACCATCTTGAAAGCAAAGCGCTGCAGGCTTGCGCTTCACGGTCGGTTCCCGCAAATCGGCTGCCTGAACGCGAACACCTTCAAGGATTTCCCCACCCCATGCCTACCGGTCTTGTCGCCCTGCTTGACGACGTGTCCATCATTGCCCGCGCCGCTGCTGCATCGCTGGACGATGTCAGCGCGGCTGCCGCCAAGGCCGGGTCCAAGGCCGCAGGCGTGGTGATCGATGATGCGGCGGTGACGCCGTCTTACGTCACCGATTTCACCCCTGATCGCGAATTGCCGGTGATCTGGAGGATTGCCCGGGGCAGCTTTTTCAACAAGCTGGTGATTCTCTTGCCCGCTGCGCTCCTGCTCAGTGCGTTCCTGCCCGCTGCGATTACGCCGATCCTGATGGCGGGCGGCCTGTTCCTGTGCTTCGAGGGCGCGGAAAAGGTGATGGAAAAGCTGGGTGGGGAAAAGCACGGCGAGACGCTGGCGGATCAGCCGACCGACCTTGCGGCATTCGAAGAACAGCGGGTTTCGGGCGCGGTGCGCACCGATCTGATCCTGTCAGCCGAGATCATGGCGATCACCCTTTCTGACCTGACGGAGCAAAGCATTTTCCAGCAGGGCGTCATTCTTGCCATTGTAGGCATTGCCATCACAGTGCTGGTTTACGGCGCAGTCGGATTTATCGTCAAGATGGACGATATCGGCCTTCATCTTGCCGAAAAGCAATCTTCGTTGGCGCGCGCAACGGGCGCGATGTTGCTCAAGGCGATGCCGATATTGCTGACAGTTCTCGCCACGGTTGGAACGCTAGCGATGCTGTGGGTCGGCGGCCAAATCATCCTGCATGGCAGCGAACAATTGGGTCTACATGGCCCGGCAGAAATGGCCCATGCCGCCCAACATGCAGTTGAAGCCGCCGCTGGGCCGCTGGGTGGTGTGTTGGGCTGGCTGACTTACGCCGTGATCTCGGCGATCGTCGGACTGGTGCTTGGTGCCATCGTCGCGTCGGTTGTCCACGTCGTCGCCAAAGCGCGCGGCAAGCACTGAAGGGCTGCCGCGCGTCTGGAATCGCTTGCCGGGAACGGCGGTCGGCTCAGGCGGCGTGGCGGATTGGATGGGCCTTGGGCGCTGCGGCCTCGCGGTATTGCTTGATCGCAAATTCGCTGACGATGCTGTCGAACACGTCATCATGCAGCGGTCGTTCGAATTCCAGTCCGCTAACGCGGTCGCGGCTCCACACCACGAAGGCCAGCTTTGGCTGAAGCCCGGGCAGCATCAGGCTGATCGGCTCATCGATGCGCAGCTTTTGAAGGCCCTCAATGCGCGCGCCATATTGGTTGAGGTCTTTAAGGATGACCGTTGACCGGTCGGTGCCGTGTTTGCAGCGGACAGGAAGCTCGATTCCCACACGCGCGGCGCGGCGTTTGGCGTCAAAGTCATCGCGTTCAGTATCCAGCCACATGGCAAATCCTCCACTTGCGTTAACCACAAGCCTTAGGACGGTTTAACCGGCAAAAGTTTCAGGGGGCCTAATGGCGCGCGCACAGAAAAAGGTGCGATTTGCGCACTTGGCATTGCCTGTTTTGCATTTGCGCTACTTGCGCTGGATCAACGTGGCCAATGCAAACGCCGCTAGAACGCTTGTCGGAACACCATCCTTCCGAGGAGACGCTAAGATGACAGCTGCTACACTTGCCGAACTGGCGCAGCTTCGCCAGTTCACCACGCGTGACGGGGTGCTGCTGGATGTGCGGCCTGCATATGCCGAAGACGAGGCCTTGCTTGAGGATTTTTTCGACAAGGTCAGCCCGGAAGACCGGCGTTTCCGCTTCCTTGCCGCCAGCCGGCATGTCGGCCACGGCCAGCTCGTCCCGCTGATCCATGTCGATCATTGGCGTACCGAAAGCTTCCTGGCGTTCGAACGCCAGACCGGCGCGCTTGTGGCATCGGCCATGCTGGCATGCGATGCAAAGATGGACACCGGCGAAATCGCGGTGTCGATCCGTTGCGATTTTCGTGGACGCGGCGTGGGCTGGACCATGCTCGATCTGATCTCGCAGGAAGCGCGCAGGCGCGGCCTCAAGCGGGTGATCTCGATTGAGGACCGCGACAATCACGCGGCGATCGAATTGGAGCGTGAGCGGGGCTTTGTCGCACATGGAATGGACGGCGACGCGAATCTTGTGATGCTCGAAAAGGTGTTCTGAACAAGGATAGGATCGATCGCCCTCGGGTCGCCCCTTCGGAGGAAGGGCCGGGGGGGAAGGCCGGGTCGCGGGGGCGCGCGGCCCGGCCTTTCGCTTTACAGACGCTGCAGGATTTCGCGGGCGAAGAGCGAGAGTGTGTCGTCACGCGCGCCCATCACCACTACCCGGTCGCCGGGGCGGGACATCTCGACGATGCGGTCCGCGCAGACGGCGCGTTCGGGAATGTACTCGGCGTTGCCGCCATGCTTGCGGATTAGGCTGACGATGCGTTCAGAGCCGACCGAGCGATCAACCGTGCCACCGAAATAGACCGGATCGCACAGAATCGTCACGTCATTGGCGTCGAGCCGCGTTGCCATGACTTCGGCCAGTTCATGCCCCATCTGGCGCAGCGGACCATAACCATGCGGCTGGAAGAATGCGATAACGCGGCCGGGATGGGCCTTGAGGGTCGCCAGCGTCGCCGCGACTTTTTCGGGGTTGTGGCCGAAATCGTCGATCACAGTAACGCCTGATGCCGATGTGCCGACAACGTCGAAGCGGCGCGCAAGACCCGCAAAGCCGCCAAGGTGGCGCACCGCGTCGTCCAGCGCCACGCCTGCCGCTGCTGCTGCGGCAAGCGCAGCCAGGGCATTGGCAAGGTTGTGTCGCCCCGGGACGCCGAGGCCCAGCGGGTAGACCGCGCCGCTTCGCCGGTCGATCACGTGTGCGGATATTGAAGTGGGGCCTTCGGTGATGGAGCCTTCCTCAACCGAAATCTGTGCTTTTGCGCCAAAGCCGAAGGTCAACGCGCTCTTCGTCCTGTCGATCAGCCCCATGCTCTCGGCATCATCGGCGTTGACCACCGCCGTTCCGGCGCGGGCGAGGAAATTGCCAAACAGATCGCGCAGTTCCTCAAGGCTCTTGTGATCCAAGCTGACGTTGTTGAGCACGGCCACGGCGGGGTTGTAGAGCGCGATGGAGCCGTCGCTTTCGTCAACCTCGGAAACGAACACCTCGCCGCTGCCCACGCGTGCCGAAGCAAACGGTGCGTCTTCGGCAACGAAGTTTTTCATCACCGCGCCGTTCATGATCGTGGGGTCGCGTCCTGCCTCGGTCATGATCCAGCCGATCATGCCGGTGACGGTGGATTTCCCGCTGGTGCCGCCCACCGCAACGCCCTGTGGCGCTGCATTGAACAGGGCCGAGAGCAGTTCGGCTCGGCTCATCCGCGTGCAGCCCAGCGCCTTTGCGCGCACCATTTCCGGCACGGTATCTTCCACTGCGGCAGAGGCAACCAGCACTTGTCGGGCAGACGTGATCCCTGAACCATCCTGCGCAAACATCTTGAAGCCAAGGCTTTCCAGCCATGCAAACTTTTCCGGCGTGCGCCCCTGATCGCGGCTGCGGTCAGATCCGGCGACACTTGCGCCCATGCCGCGCAGGATCAGCGCCAGCGGCAGCATCCCCGATCCGCCGATGCCGCAAAAGAACCATTCGCGGCTGGCAAGATTGGCGGGGGTGAGGGCAGCGGGGGCGAGAGGCTTGTCGTCGGTCATCCCCTTCCGGTATGCGCCCGCGCCGCCGGTGACAACCTTCGGATTGCCGCTTTCACCCGATGGGCGAAACGGGCTAGGGAAGGGGCGTGACCAGACGCATCGCCATCTGTGCCCCTTCCACGCCCTTTACGCGCGAAGATGCAGCGCGCGTTACGGCGTTGACCCAAGCGGAATACCCGCAGCTGGACCTCTATTTTCACGATCAGTGTTTTGCCAGCGAGGGCCATTTTGCTGGGCCTGATGCCCTGCGCCTTTCCGCTTTTGTGGAATGTGCCAACGATCCTGCTTTTGACGCGGTGTGGTTCGTGCGCGGCGGCTATGGCGCAAACCGGATTGCGATGGATGCAATCCGGCTGCTTTCGCCGGTGGCCTACGACAAACAGTATCTCGGTTATTCCGACGCCGGCACACTGCTTGCTGCGCTTTATCGTGCGCGCATCGGGCAACAGGTGCACGCGCCCATGCCGACCGATATTCGCCGCGCGGGCGGTGAAGCTGCCGTGCTGCGCACGCTGGGGTGGCTGGCCGGTTCGCGTGAGGGGCTTGAGCCTTCGCTGGTTGAGGGCACGCCGGCAGTGGCTTTAAACCTGATGACTCTCGCCATGCTGTGCGGGACGCCGCTGATGCCCGATCTTGCCGGGCATGTGGTGATGATCGAGGAAGTGGCCGAGTATCACTATGCCGTCGACCGCCTGTTGTTCCACGTTACCAACAACCTGGCCTCAGTCGGCATTGCGGGGCTTAGGTTGGGCAGAGTGAGTGATGTCCCGGAAAATGACCGTCCGTTCGGGTGCGAGGCAGTGACCATGATGCGCCACTGGTGTGCGCAGACCGGTATCGCATATCTTGGCGCGGCTGGCATTGGCCACGACGTTGACAACAGGATCGTGCCGTTCGGTCTTGCCTGAACGCCACCACCGGAATAGGGCGCGCCACCGTCTATGACGCCCGCACAGCAGGAGAGTGAGATGCGAGCTTTCGTTTTTCCGGGGCAGGGCAGCCAGAAGGTTGGCATGGGCCTCGAACTTGCCGAAGCCAGCGCTGCTGCGCGCGAAGTGTTCGAGGAAGTGGACGAGGCACTGGGCCAGAAGCTCTTCCAGATCATGAAGGAAGGCCCGGAAGACGTTCTGACGCTTACCGAAAATGCCCAGCCCGCGATTATGGCCAACGCCATCGCCGTGCTGCGCGTGCTTGAGCGCGAAGGCGGCTTTACGCTGGCCGAAAAGGCGGACTTTGTCGCCGGGCACAGCCTTGGCGAATATACCGCGCTATGTGCGGCGGGCGCGTTTAGCCTTGCCGATACAGCGCGCCTGCTGAAGCTGCGTGGCCAGGCCATGCAGGCTGCCGTGCCGGTGGGCATTGGCGCCATGTGCGCGTTGCTCGGGGCGGACATCGAAAAAGCAACTGCACTTGCCGATGCCGCTGCAGAGGGCGAAGTTTGCACCGTCGCAAACGACAATGACCCCACGCAGGTTGTGCTCTCGGGCCACAAGGCGGCGATTGAGCGCGCGGTGGCGATGGTCAAGGATCACGGGATCAAGCGCGGCATTCTCTTGCCTGTCTCCGCACCGTTCCATTGCCCGCTGATGCAGCCTGCTGCCGATGCGATGGCCGAAGCGTTTGAGAAGACTCCGCCCGGCCCCTTGCGCGTGGCGCTCTTTGCCAACGTGACCGCCTCAGTTGTCACCGATCCTGCTGAAGTAAAGCGCCTACTGGTGGAGCAGGTTACGGGCCGGGTCCGTTGGCGCGAGAGCGCTGCTGCCATGAAGGAAGCAGGCGTCGAACGCTTCGTCGAGCTTGGCGGCAAAGTCCTTGCCCCCATGATTACCCGCTCTGCCACCGATGTTTCCGTGACCAGCGTCATCGGCATGGCCGATATCGAAGCCATTCTGAAGGAGCTTTGACCCGATGGAAAACCGTCTTTTCGACCTCACCGGCATGACTGCCCTTGTTACTGGCGCTGCTGGCGGCATCGGTTCGGCCATCTGCCATGCGCTGGCACAACAGGGCGCGCGGCTGGCGCTTTCGGGCACCAATCCGGCCAAGCTGCGCAGCTTTCGCGAGGAACTGAACGACACGTACGGCGCTAGAGATAATGGGGATCATGTCGAGATCACGTGCGACCTTTCGAACACCGAGCAGGTTGAGCATCTTGTGCCCGCCGCGATGGATACGCTGGGCAAGCTCGATATCCTTGTGAACAACGCCGGGATCACGCGCGATAACCTCGCCATGCGGATGAAGGATGATGAGTGGGACGCGGTGATCCGGGTGAACCTTGAAGCCGCGTTCCGTCTGATGCGCGCTGCGACCAAGCCGATGATGAAGGCGCGGTTCGGGCGTATCGTCAGCGTCACCAGTGTGGTCGGCGCAACCGGCAATCCGGGACAAATCAATTATGCCGCTGCAAAGGCCGGCCTTGTCGGCATGTCGAAGTCGCTGGGGCAAGAACTGGCCACGCGCGGCGTCACGGTCAATTGCGTAGCCCCCGGCTTCATCCGCACTGCGATGACCGATGTTCTACCCGATGCGCAGAAGGACGCGCTGAACGCGCGCATCCCGATGGGCCGCATGGGTGAAGGATCCGACATCGGCGCGGCGGTGGCCTATCTCGCTTCGAAGGAGGCGGGCTACGTCACCGGGCAGACGCTGCACGTCAATGGCGGCATGGCCATGATGTCGTAATGGGCTGTCTTCACGGGCTGAAAGGCTGAATCCGCCGGTTTTATCCCCAACTTAGGCCGCATCGGTGGGAGCGGCGCTTGCCGAGTCCGGTCCCTGCGTTAAGACAGGTGGTCCGAACGAAGTGCCGGGGATGCGATTCCCCGGTTCAGCCAAATTCACGGGGGCTGGGCAAACGCCCGCTGTCCCGGGGGGATCGAGACGAGAATGAAGGCGACGATTGAACGCGCAACACTGCTGCGCTGCCTGTCCCACGTCCAGTCGGTGGTCGAACGCCGCAACACGATTCCGATTCTGTCGAACGTGCTGATTGAGGCGTCTTCCGATAACCGGGTCCGCCTGATGGCGACCGACCTTGATCTGCAGGTCATTGAATCAATGGCTGCGGTTTCGGTCGAAGGTGCAGGTGCGATTACTGTTTCGGCGCACCTCCTGTTCGACATTGCGCGCAAGTTGCCTGATGGTTCGCAGGTCAGCCTTGAAACGACTGACAATCGCATGGTCGTGAAGGCTGGGCGCAGCCGTTTCCAGTTGCCCACCCTGCCGCGTGACGATTTCCCGGTGATCGTCGAAGGGGATTTACCCACCAGCTTCGAAGTGCCCGCGCGCACGTTGGCCGAACTGATTGACCGCACGCGCTTTGCGATCTCCACCGAAGAGACCCGCTATTACCTTAACGGCATCTTCCTGCATGTATCAGACGAAGCGACGCCGGTGCTCAAGGCCGCTGCCACCGATGGCCACCGTCTTGCCCGCTTCACCATCGCCCGCCCCGAAGGCGCAGAGGGCATGCCCGATGTGATCGTACCGCGCAAATGTGTGGGTGAACTGCGCAAGTTGCTCGAAGAAGTGCTGGATACTGCGGTGCTTGTCGATCTTTCGGCCAGCAAGGTGCGCTTCACCTTGGGCGGTGAGAACGGCGTTGTGTTGACCAGCAAGCTGATCGACGGCACGTTCCCCGATTACAGCCGCGTTATTCCTACCGGCAATGACAAACTGCTGAAGCTCGATCCGCGCTCCTTCTTCGAAGGTGTGGACCGCGTGGCCACGATTGCCACCGAAAAGACTCGCGCGGTCAAGATGGCGCTCGACAATGATCGCGTGACGCTTTCGGTGACCAGCCCGGACAACGGTACTGCGGCAGAAGAACTGGCCGCAAGTTACAGCGCTGCCGGGTTCGAAATCGGCTTCAACGCCAATTACCTCAAGGACATTCTCAGCCAGATCGATGGTGACACGGTGGAACTGCATCTTGCCGATGCCGGGGCTCCGACGCTGATCCGCAAGGATGACAAGAGCCCGGCGCTCTATGTCCTGATGCCGATGCGCGTTTAGGGAATTTGCAAAGGTCCGGGTTTTCAATACTTTGGGCGCGGCCCCGTTTGTTAACAGCATTCAGTTCGTGCTGTCAGTAAGCCCACTCTGGACATAATTACCGTATCTGGTCACCCGTGAAGAACGCTGAAGCCGGCAGGAATGCGTGGGTTTTGGCGGATTTGAAGTAATCGTATTTGCAAGGTTTCGAGCGAATTCGGGGAAAAAGCTTGCGATTTTGCACGCCCGCGCACGTAGGGGCTTCCTCAGCAAACTGGGCTGTGATTCAGTGCGCTGGTCGACACGATGAGGTTTGCCGATGCCGCCGAAGAAGCCAGCGCCGCGCAGTGACGAGTTGTTCCGCAGCCAGCTCGACAACATGATCGATATGGGGCACGCTCTGGTGAAGCTGGCTCGGCTGATCGACTGGTCAAGGTTCGATGAAGCGTTTGGTCGGTTCTATCATGAGAAGGGCCGTCCTGGCCTGTCGACCCGGCTGATGGCGGGCCTGCACCTGCTCAAGCACATGGAGGGTCTGTCAGACGAGGCAGTCTGTGCCCGCTGGGTTGAGAACCCGTATTTCCAGTATTTCTGCGGCGAGCAGTACTTCCGCCACAAATTGCCGCTTGATCGCTCGTCGATGACCCGCTGGCGCGGGCGGATCGGTGCTGACAAGCTTGAGCTTTTGCTGGCCGAGACGCTGCGGATTGCAATGGAAACACGGGCGATGCCGCCGCAGGCTTGCGAGCGGGTGACGGTGGATACGACGGTCCAGACCAAGGCGGTTGCCCATCCCACCGACAGTCATCTGCTGATGCGTGGCATCGAGTGGCTGAACCGTTTGGCCAGGAAGCACGGGCTCAAGTTGCGGCAGTCATTCCTGCGCGTTGGACGCCAGGCCCGGCGTGATATCTCGCGGCTGATCCACGGTCGTGGACACAAACAGGCGATGCGCTGGGTTCGGAAACTGCGCACCTGGCTTGGTAGGCTTGATCGCGACATCGGGCGCAAGATTGCCGGCAATGAAGAACTCGAGGCTGCCTTTGCCGTGGCGCGCGAGCGGGTGGCAAAGATCCTGACTCAGAAGGCGGACAGCACCGACAAGCTCTACGCGCTGCACGCGCCCGAGGTGGAATGCATCGCCAAGGGCAAGGCGAGAACGCGATACGAGTTCGGGGTAAAGACCTCCATTGCGGTCACCAACGCGCGGACCGCAGGCGGCCAGTTCATCGTCGGCATGCAAGCGCTGCCTGGCAACCCCTATGACGGCCACACGCTCTCCGGGCAGATCGAGCAGGTCGAGCGCCTGACCGGTGTCACCGTCGAGCGGGCCTATGTCGACCGGGGCTACAAGGGGCACAAGCACGGCGGAAAGGCCAAGATCTACATCGCCCACACCCGCGGTATCGCCTCACCTACGATCAAGCGCGAGCTGCGGCGACGCAATGCCATCGAGCCGATTATCGGCCACACCAAATCTGATGGCTTGCTCGAACGAAATCACCTGGCCGGCGCCACTGGTGATGCCATCAACGCCATCCTGGTTGCCGCCGGACATAACCTGAGGCTGCTCGTCGCATGGCTGAACGCGCTTTTGCGCGTCCTGCTCACGGCATGCCTTCCGGCTGCGCACCGTGAAATCGTCCAAGCCTGATGACCCAAGGGCAGCTCACCGGTCCAACTCATCCCAGCCCAGATCACAAATCGCGTTCTTCACGGCCGACTGGCTACAAAGTGCTGCGCTTCAGCAACACCGACGTGCGCGAAAATGTGGAAGGCGTGGTCACCACGATCCGCCTGACGGTGGAAACAGCGCGCCAATGCTTCGGCTGACGCCGAATGCCCACCCCCAACCCCTCCCGCCTGCGGGAGGGGGGAAAGAAAGCCAATGCGCCAACCTGTCCCCCTCTTCTCCCCTCCCGCAGGCGGGAGGGGCCGGGGGTGGGCACTTTCAAATGCGCGCAGTGCCCACGAAGTCCAACACAAATCCGAAAAGGCCCTGGGCGACAAGGCCACCGCCCAAGAGACCGACAAATACGGCCGCACACTCCGCACGATCACCCGAGGCGGCGAAAGCCTCGGCGCGGTATTGGTGGCTGAGGGGCTAGCGGAGGAAGGGAAGGCCTGTCGCAGCGGGTGGTGCTAATTGTTGCAACTATTTTTTCTATAAAACACTTTGATGCGGCACGCCCGTAATCACCAAACAGCGCATTTATATAAATAAAAAGATTAGGCCTCCAAACTCTATTTGGGCGGTTTATTACCTTTTCCAAAACTATAATTTGAGCCTTTATCAATGACCCTTATGTATTCTTTAGTGTAGCTTGCACGAACCTGCTCACTATAATGTGAAACTTCATCCCGATCTTTCCGAATTTGGTTCCACAGGCGTGATTCCTGCATGATTCTCTGCCTCTACCGCTACCGGCGTGCCGGTGTTGTCCCCTGTCTCGCCACAATGAATCATTTCGACGATGGTTGCAATCTGGCTTGCGACGAATGTTTCAAATTGTGGGCGAACAATCTCGGTGACCGCTCCAATCGGCATGGCTTGCTCGGGTAACCAACTCGCGATTGCTTCGTACGAGTCTTTACGTTTGCGATATGCGAATACGCGTTGGTAGAGCGTTGGTGATATCCCCCTGAACGACCGGAAAGAGATTTTTCCGGAGCCATCAGTTGCATCTGCCTCGGACGCGATTTCTCGGTGGTAAAGTGAAGTAGTTAGACTTTTTGGGTATGGCTCTATATAAATAACTTCATTAATTCCAGACGAAATAATATGCCTTGCACAAAGATGGCAAGGAAATGTCGTACAATAGAGTTTCGTATTTGCCAGAGGTCTTCCGATTTGCGCAGCCTGAGTTATAGCCTGCATCTCAGCGTGCACAACGCGGCTAAACTCGATCAGATTTCTGAATCGAGCATTTTCCATATCCTTTTTGTGCTCTCCATGTAGCAGATTATCTGCTATTTTACTTAAATCTTGATCTTCTGATATGTAGCCCGTGGATTTTAGTATCCCTAGAAATTCCGACACGGACCTTTTAACTTCATTAAAATTTGGATCATGCTTTTCTTCTTTATCACGATTATCGCCAATGCTTCCTGTTCGGCCTTCAAAATAGAACCCGCCCCCAGGATATGGCACTTCATTACAGCCAGTGGCAATAATATTACCCATAAAATCAGATATTACAGCTCCAACTTGTCGAGATAAATCACATGACCTCAAAGCTGTCGCTTTCGCAACAAACATCATGTACTCATCAAGGGTCGGAGTAATAAATGGGTCTTGAAATACAAGTCGAATAAAACGCTTTATGTCTTCAACACATGATCCATTCTCAACGAAGAAATCACCTTTCGGAAATGTGTCGCGAACGCTTTGTCCAGTTTGATCTTCACCAGCTTGGTCAAAATTTATAAGATGTTCCGCTTCGTCGAAATGAATATCTGAAATAGCTTCTTTCCGAGATCGTGCAATTTTATTCGCTAAAAATTGACTGCGATCTTCTTTAGGGGCGTTAATTGAGATCGTATAAAAATTACGTCCATAAATTTGATCAAGGATGTCAATTTCTTTAGGATTTTTGAGAGAGTCAATAATGAAAGCAGTCGATGTTGTATGTTCTCCCTCTCTTTCAGCGCGGAGTGCGGAAACAATCAAAGATGCTACACCCGAACCTTCATCAGAATACTTTCTAATATTATCGCCAGCCTGCATAAATGTTCGCATACGAACAAATTCGTCTGTTATCGGCTCAATTTGAAGGGCCTCGCCTATAGCTTTGCTTACTTTTATATCTTTACATTTATAATGTACGATCGATAATTGAGCTGTAAGTTGCTGCTTAATTTCCGATAAATCAGTGCCCGCTGGGCAAATCAGGCCAATTACTAAGTTAGGTTTATCTTCCATACTTTATACCCCCGGGAGCGCGAGGGGACACACCCCTCGCATCAATCCCTTACATTTGTAACTCACCCCTTACCTCACTCCGCCGCAATCCCGGTCCCGCCAAACATATCCACCTCAACCTCAGTCGGCAGTTCCACATTCGCTGCCGACTTCGCGCTGCGGCGCTTGTCGAAGCTGCTCCATACGGTGTTCCAGTCGCCCTTGGTGGCGCCCTTGGAATATTCGGTGGCGCGGGTTTCGAAGAAGTTGGCGTGTTCCACGCCGTTCAGCAGCGGGGCGAGCCACGGCAGTGGGTGGTCTTCGATCATGTAGATCGGCTGGAAGCCCAGCTGGCCCAGACGCCAGTCGGCGATGAAGCGGATGTAGCGCTTGATTTCCTTGGCGCTCATCCCCGGCACCGGGCCTTGTTCAAACGCAAGGTCGATGAACGCATCTTCCAGCCGCACGGTCTTCTGGCAGCAGTCGATGATGTCTTCCTTCACCGCCTTGGTCAGGCAGCCGCGTTCCTGCACGAAGGTGTGGAACAGCTTGATGATGCCTTCGCAGTGCAGCGTTTCATCACGGACAGACCATGTGACGATCTGGCCCATGCCCTTCATCTTGTTGAAGCGCGGGAAGTTCATCAGCATGGCGAAGCTGGCAAACAGCTGCAGCCCTTCGGTGAAGCCGCCGAACATGGCGAGTGTGCGGGCGATGTCTTCATCGTTGTCGACGCCGAAGGTCTGCAGGTAATCGTGCTTGGCCTTCAGCTCCTCGTATTCGAGGAACATGCCATATTCGCTCTCGGGCATGCCGATGGTGTCAAGCAGGTGGCTGTAGGCCGCAATGTGGATCGTTTCCATGTTGGAGAACGATGCGAGCATCATCTTGATTTCGGTCGGCTTGAACACGCGGCCATACTGTTCGTGGTAGCAGTTCTGCACTTCCACATCGGCCTGCGTGAAGAAGCGGAAAATCTGCGTCAGCAGGTTGCGCTCATGCTCGGAAATCTTCTGCGCCCAATCGCGGCAATCCTCGCCCAGCGGCACCTCTTCGGGCATCCAGTGAACCTGCTGCTGACGCTTCCAGAATTCATAGGCCCACGGATATTCGAAGGGCTTGTAGGTGTTGCGGGCTTCAAGAAGGGGCATGGGCGGTATCCTGTACTGATTTGCGTCAATGTAAGGTGTGGCGGCGCGCGGCGAAAGGACGCGGGGGGCCTTGGCCGGGGATAGTGTTGGGGTTTTCCACCGAAGGGAATCGTGTGCTTTGGGGCAGTCGCTTTCGCACTGGCGCGAGGGACGTTCGCACTGGCGTGACAGGACTGCTGCAGGCGGAACGGGCGGGGGCCGAGGCGGTTGTTCGAACAACGACGCAACCAGCAAGGCGAGCAGCAGAACCGCTTGCCTCTACAGGAGAAACATCATGGCCGAAGACAACCGCGATTGGTCCACCCAGATCCGCGAACACATGGAAGTGATCGGCGCAGACGGCACGCATGTCGGCACCGTCGACCACATGGACGGTGACCGCATCAAGCTCACCAAGAAGGACAATGATGCAGGTCATGAAGGCGGAACCCATTCGGGCCACCATCATTACCTGTCCAGCGGGCTGATTGCCGAAGTCGAGGGCGACAAGGTGCGCCTTTCGGCCAACGGCGATGTCGCTTGGGGCATGCTCGAAGAAAAATAGGCTTTGCAGGGTGGCGCGGCGTGTCCGTGGCTCCTTGCGGGGCTGCAGAAACGTCCCGCCCCCTTCGGGACCAGGCTGTGAACAACAGCCGGAAAGCGCCTCGCTGAAAAGCGGGGCGTTTTTCTGTGTCCGTAGGGTGCGCCCCTGACATCCGTCAGGGGCCGCACATAACTCTACTTCCAGAACCAGCCGGGCTTCAGGCTGCGATCCTTGCGGTTCTTCCACATCGTGAAGTACATCCACAGGCCCGAGATACTGAAGAACAGCAGCGCGAGGCCCGTCATCAGCGAGATCGCCGTGCCCACCGGGCCGAATTCCTCGCCCGAATGCAGGTGGTGGAACCAGCCGACCAGTGCTTTTACGCTGCCCTCGGGTGCTTTGGGGCGGCACATCAGCGTTTCGGGGCAAACAAAGCCCTGCGGCATTGGCGGCGGCCCTGCCGCTTCGCCTGCGGGCCAAAGTGCGGTCACATGGCTGGCGACGCCCGTAAAGGCCATCCACAGCATGAACACCCCGAAAAACACCGTGATCCATCGGTGCCACTTGCGCATAATCGATTCCTTCCGTTCCCGGCGAACAAGTCGCCCCCATTTGCGTCCCAGCCGGGATCGAGCCGGACGCGCGCATCTGCGCCGGAAGGACGGCAGCACGCAAGCCGCGAAATGTCGCGGGGTGTAACGACGGCGCAGCCTTCGGCAGCCGGTCTGACGTCTGGAGACGTATCGAGGCTGCCGGAAAAGGCATCGCTTGCGCGGGACGGACTACCGGCGTGCCATCACTGGCAGGCCAGACATTCCTCGTAGTCCGTCTCAGCCGCAGCGAGCGCCATCACCGGCGCGGCAGAGGTGTTGTCCGCCTCAACCCCGCCCGCAAAGCCCGCACGCTGCACGGACTTCGAACGCAGGTAATAGAGCGACTTGATGCCCTTTTCCCACGCCTGGAAGTGCAGCATCATCAGGTCCCACTTGTCCACGTCTGCCGGGATATAGAGGTTCAGCGACTGGGCCTGATCGATATAGGGCGTGCGGTCTGCCGCGAATTCGAGCAGCCAGCGCTGGTCGATCTCGAAGCTGGTCTTGTAGATCGCCTTTTCATCGGGGCTGAGGAAATCGAGGTGCTGGATCGATCCGCCATGTTCGAGGATCGTGTTCCACACATTGGTGGAATCCTTGCTCTTTTCCGCCAGCAGCTTCTGCAGGTACGGGTTCTTCACCACGAACGAGCCGGACAGCGTCTTGTGCGTGTAGATATTCGCCGGGATCGGCTCGATACAGGCAGACGTGCCGCCGCAGATGATGCTGATAGACGCGGTCGGCGCAATCGCCATCTTGCACGAAAAGCGCTGCATCACGCCCATGTCAGCCGCATCGGGGCACGGTCCGCGCTCCTGCGCCAGCATCAGCGATGCTTCGTCGGCCTTGGCGGCGACATGGCGGAACATCTTGAGGTTCCACGCCTTGGCCATTGCCGATTCAAACGCGATGCCCTTCATCTGCAGGAACGAATGGAAGCCCATTACGCCCATGCCGACGCTGCGTTCACGCGCGGCGGAATACTTGGCGCGGGCCATCTCATTCGGCGCGCGATCGATATAGTCCTGCAGCACGTTGTCGAGGAAGCGCAGCACGTCTTCAATGAACACCTTGTCGGCGTTCCATTCGTCCCACGTTTCAAGGTTCAACGATGACAGGCAGCACACCGCCGTGCGGTCATTGCCCAGATGGTCGCGCCCGGTTGGCAGGGTGATTTCCGAACAGAGGTTCGATGTCGAAACCTTCAGCCCCAGATCGCGGTGATGCTTGGGCATCATGCGGTTCACCGTGTCGCTGAACACGATGTACGGCTCACCCGTGGCAAGGCGGGTTTCGACCAGTTTCTGGAACAGCGAGCGCGCATCCACCGTGCTGCGGATCGACCCATCCTTGGGTGAACGCAAGTGATGTTCGCGGCCATCGCGCACCGCTTCCATGAACTCGTCGGTCAGCAGCACACCGTGGTGGAGATTCAGCGCCTTGCGGTTGAAGTCACCGCTCGGCTTACGGATTTCGAGGAACTCCTCGATCTCAGGGTGCGACACATCAAGATAGCACGCGGCCGAACCACGGCGCAGCGAACCTTGCGAAATCGCCAGCGTCAGGCTGTCCATCACGCGTACGAAAGGAATGATGCCGCTGGTCTTGCCGTTGAGGCCGACGCTTTCACCAATGCCGCGCACCTGCCCCCAATAGGTGCCGATGCCGCCGCCGCGTGATGCGAGCCAGACGTTCTCGTTCCAAGTGGCGACAATGCCTTCAAGGCTGTCATCAACCGAGTTCAGATAGCACGAGATCGGCAGGCCACGCCCGGTGCCGCCGTTCGAAAGCACCGGCGTTGCGGGCATGAACCACAGCTTCGAGATGTAGTCGTACAAACGCTGCGCATGGGCCTGATCGTCGGCATAGGCATCGGCCACGCGTGCGAACAGATCCTGATACTTCTCACCCGGCAACAGGTAACGGTCGTCCAGCGTATCCTTGCCGAAATCGGTCAGGCGCGCATCGCGGCTGTGGTCCGTCACGATGGTGAAGCGGCGCGGATTGACCGTCTTGGAATCGCTGACGGGCTGGGCGGCGACAGCGGCTGCCGCAACCGTGGCTGCCATCCCGGCAACCAGCGCATCGCTGCCCGCGTCTTTGGTATTCATATCCATTGCTTTCGCCTCACCGGTCGATGCCGGAGCGCCTGCAAGCGCCAATTCGTCCTGCGCAACCACGGAGCCGTCTCCAGTCCTGAAATCCACGTCGCAACCCCCGTTTCGCACCCGGACGCCAAAGGGCCGGGCGGTCGATCAAAATTCGAATCGAGCGTGCTGCCCGATCCTACAGGAGGCAGAACGAAAGTGGAACAACATTGTCCCGCAACCGCGTGCCCCCGAAATTCCCACATCATGGCCAAATTGCCGTTCGCGCAGACAACATGCTGCCAATGCGCGAAAAACACGCCCAAGCTCTCCAAACTAGGTTTAGAGGTTCCCCTGAAGCCCGACCACAACCCATAGTGCCTCAACCTGAATCTGACACAAGAGGGTAATGAACCTGTGTTGGACTCGTTTCGTCGCAAACCCGATTCGGTTCGTCGCTACAAAACCTATGCTGCAGTGCAGCGACGCGTGGGGAGAGCGGCACTGCAAGAGGGAAATGTCGCTCGTCGGATTATTTTTGGTCCGCATCAGCAAATTGTGGACAAGAACCGGTCAACCGGCACCATATCGTGTGTCCACAGGAATGGAGTGCATACGTGCTGAATCTCATCTCGATCGTGTTCACCGGATTGGTCGTCGGCGTCCTCGCAAGGTTCTTCTATCCCGGCGAAGTCGATCTGGGCCTGCTGAAGACGATCCTGCTTGGCGTGGGCGGCGCACTGGCGGCGGGCCTGTTCGCCAGTTGGCGCTCGGGCGGCAAATTCGGCGACGGCGTTAACCGCGCAGGCTGCCTGGCGTCCGTGATCGGTGCGATGCTGCTGATCTTTATCGGGCGGAGTCTGTAAGGCCCATTAAGGAGGCACCCCATCAGTTCGTGTCGAG
>NZ_JAUYRV010000020.1 GCF_030696665.1 Novosphingobium sp. | reverse complement strand
GTGTGGCCCGAGAGGTTGCGGCCCGAAAGGTCGGTCAGCGTCATCGACATCATGATGGGGATTTCGCGGCCGAGTTCCTTTTCGACCTGACGCACCGACATGACGCCCGCCTTGGCGTTGAGCGTATCGAACACGGTTTCGATCAGGATGAAGTCTGCGCCGCCTTCGACCAGCGCGTGGACCTGCTCGGCGTAGACATCGACGAGGTGGTCCCAGTCGATCTCGCGGAAGCCGGGATCGTTGACGTCGGGGCTGAGCGAGAGCGTCTTGTTCGTGGGGCCGATGGCACCGGCGACGAAGCGGGGGCGGCCATCCTTGGCGAAGAATTCATTGGCGACCCGGCGGGCGAGCTGCGCGGATTGCACGTTGATTTCGCGCACGAGGTGTTCGGCGGCGTAATCGGCTTGGCTGATGCGGTTGGCGCTGAAGGTGTTGGTTTCGGCAATGTCCGCCCCGGCGTTGAAATAGGCGCGGTGGATGGACTCTGGCACTTCGGGCTTGGTCAGCGCGAGGATGTCGTTGTTGCCCTTCTGGTCCTTGGCCAGGCCCAGCGTTCCGGCGTAGTCGGCCTCGGTCAGCTTGAAGTTCTGGATCTCTGTGCCGAACGCGCCATCGGTGATGAGGATGCGCTGCTTGGCCTGTTCAAGGAAGGCGGTGCGGGCAGTTGAAGGAGTGAGAGTCACGCAGCTTTCTCCAGCGCAGGCTTTGTCGGGCGAAGGCCAAGGAGGTGGCAGATCGCGTAGGACAGCTCGGCGCGGTTGAGGGTGTAGAAGTGGAAATCGCGCACGCCGCCAGCATAGAGGCGACGGCAGAATTCAGCGGCGATGGTGGCGGCGACGAGCTGGCGCGAGGCCGGGTGCGTGTCGAGGCCTTCGAACAACCCGTCCATCCACGCCGGGATCGCAGCGCCACAGGCGGCGGCAAATTTGCGCGTTTGCGCGACGTTGGACACGGGCAGGATGCCGGGGAGGATCGGGGCGTCGATTCCCGCAGCCGCCAGCTTGTCACGGAAGCGGAAGAAGGTTTCGGGTTCGAAGAAGAACTGGCTGATGGCGCGGGTGGCGCCGGCATCGAGTTTGCGCTTCAGGTTGTCGATATCGGCCTGCTGGTTGGGCGAATCGGGGTGCGATTCGGGATAGGCGGCGACCGAGATCTCGAACGGGGCGATCTGCTTCAGGCCTGCGACCAGTTCAGCCGCGTTGGCATAGCCTTCAGGGTGCGGGGTGAAGGGGACGCCCGGCGCGCCCATGTCTCCGCGCAGGGCGACGATGTGGCGCACGCCTGCTTCCCAATAGCTTTCCGCCACTTCGCGGATTTCGGCCTTGGTGGCATCGACGCAGGTGAGGTGCGCGGCGGCGGGGAGCTTGGCGTCCTTGATGATGCGGGCGACGGTGCCGTGGGTGCGATCACGCGTGGAGCCGCCTGCACCATAAGTGACCGAGACGAAGTGCGGCGCGAACGGGGCGAGGGTTTCAACCACGTCCCACAACTGCACCATCAGCGCGTCGCTCTTGGGCGGGAAGAATTCGAACGACACGTTGATGTCGCCCGGAAGTCCGGCGAAAAGCGGGGTGTCGAGCGCGGTGCGGGCTTCGCGGAGTTGATCGTAGCTGGCGTTCATGGGTCTTCAGGCCTTCCGGCTTTGGCGCGGTTCTAATTGCGTGACGCTGTCTTCGCGCCTTGTGGCGGTCCACAGTTTCACCACGAGTTCGTGGCCCGCCAGCGCGCGGGTTTCATGCGGGGCGAAGCCGGCATCGCGCAACATCGCCTCGATCTGGGCATCGGAGAAGCCGAGGCGAGCGTGGGCGTGGGTCTGACGCAAGTCTTCGCGATCATGCGCGGCGAAATCGACGATGGCGATGCGGCCGCCGGGCGCGGTGACGCGGGCTGCGCCTGCCAGTACGGCTTCGGGCGCTTGGGCATAGTGCAGAACCTGGTGGAACAGGACCGTGTCGAAACTGCGTGCGGCGAAGGGGAGTTGCGCGAAATCGCCCTGCACCAGTTCGACGCTGTCGGCGCGCAGATCCTGCAGGCGGGCGCGGGCGATGCGCAGCATATCGGGGCTTTTGTCGAAAGCGACGACGTGGGCGGCGTGGGAGGACAGCAGTTCGGCAATGCGGCCAGTGCCCGTGCCTACATCGAGCATGCGACCGAGGCCGGTTTCCCCGGCAAGGCCCAGCAGCATTTCGGTGAGCGCGGATTCGACCGGGCCATCGGCGATGTGGAGCGAGCGCAGTTCGTCCCATTCCTCGGCATGGCGGGCGAACCATTCGAGCGCGCTGGTTTGGCGGGCGGAGCGGATGGCATCGAGGTGCTGGCGATCTTCGGCGCAGCGGCGGGCAAAGCCGGCGTCCTGCTGCTCGGCCACATCGAGCAGGCGGGCGATGGCGGCGATCAGCGGATTGTCCGAACCCTCGCCCAACCCGCTGCGCAGGAATACCCACGCCCCTTCCTTGCGCCGTTCAGCAAGGCCCGAATCGCACAGTATCTTGATATGGCGGGAGACGCGCGGCTGGCTTTGCCCGAGCACTTGCGCCACTTCGCCCACGGCCAGTTCCATGCTGGCCAGCAGGCGCAGGATGCGCAGCCTCGTCGGGTCGTCAAGCGCACGGATTGCGTCGTGAATTGCCATGCGAAAAGGATATAAAGAAAACTTTATACGTGTCAACGGATATAAGGATCGCTTTATATCATCCGTTAGCAACCCATACAATCGGCAGGTAGCAATTGCCTTGGGCCAAGGCCGCCGATAGAACAGCACCGTCAGACCGGCAAGGCTTGCTTCTGCGCCATCGCGCCGGTCACGCGATCAGCCTGCAAGGGCCACTTGAGAGGTAGTACGATGAAGAAATACCCGAGCCTGGCGATTGTCGCCGCCGCTGTGCTGGCGCTTTCGGCCTGCGGCAAATCGGACGATGCATCCGAAGCGGCAGAAGAGGACACCGTGGAAATGCCTGCGGACGAACTGCCCGCGATGGAGCCTTCGGCCGCAGCCCCTGCCCCGGAACCTGTGGTTGACGCCTCCGCTGCTGCCGATGCCGAAGCTGATGCCGTGCGCGATACGGCAAACAGCGCTGCCGCTGTGGCCGCTGCTGCCCAGGCCGCTGCTGCCGAAGGCGAAGGCGACGAAGCGCCGGCACAATAATGACACGCCGTTTGCCCGCCGGAGCACCCTTTCGCCCGCTGCTGATTGCAGTGTTGGCAGGTGCGCTGGCGGGCTGCGGATCGGCTGAGGAAAAGCCCGGCGGCGTTACGCGCGACGAAGCCGAAGCGCTGGATGCCGCCGCCGAAATGCTCGACAAGCGGGAACTGCCAGACCTGCCCGAAGCGACGGTTCCGGCTCAGGATGCGCCTGCGCCTGCCGCTTCCTGAGAGGACTCGCCTGCGGCCAGTTTCGCAACAAGCCAGATACGGACTGCCCCGGCCAGCCCCGGCGGGATATCACTCTTGATCCGTTCTGCGTCTATCCGTGCGACCAGCGCATTTATTGGCACTCCTTCGACCACTGCAGCATCGCGCAGCATGTCCCAGAACAGCGGCTCGAGGCTGATCGACGTCTTGTGCCCGGCGATCTCGACCGAGCGTTTGACCGGGGGGTGATAGGGTGGAGTCATCCGTTCACGGTAGCACGGGTTTTGCTACTTGAGATAGCGGTGCTGGTAATCGGGGCGACGGCAAAGCCGCCGCCTTCGCGTCAGACGAGTTCGACGGACTTGAGGTCCGCCGCCTCGCTGGCCGAGCCGGGCCGTGCCTTGCGGCACTGGAGAATAGCTTGGCATCCGCTTTGCGAACACCTGCGCTATCCTCCTCGGCCCGTCAGTACATATGCTGGCCGCCGTTGAGCGACATGGTGGAACCGGTAACAAAGCTGCCATCGTCAGCCGTAAGGAAGGCGACGCCGCGGGCGATTTCCTCGGCATGGCCCAGGCGGCCTACGGGGATTTTGGCGACGATCTTTTCCAGCACGGCAGGCGGAACCGCGGCAACCATATCCGTATCGATGTAGCCGGGCGCGATAGCGTTGACCGTGACCCCGTATTTGGCGCCTTCTTGCGCCAGAGCCTTGGTGAAGCCGTGGATGCCCGATTTGGCGGCGGCATAATTGACCTGACCGTATTGGCCGGACTGGCCGTTCACCGATCCGATGTTGACGATCCGGCCCCAGCCACGCTCCCGCATGCCGGGGAAAGTCGCCTTGGCCATGTTGAAGCAACCGCCAAGGTTGATGCGCATGACATCGTTCCAGTCATCGAAGCTCATCTTGTGCAGCACGCCATCGCGCGTGACGCCAGCGTTGTTGACGACAATATCGATCTCACCCACTTCGGCAACGATGCGGGCGCAGCCATCAAGTGCAGCATGATGATCGCCCACGTCGAAGCGGTAGGCGGGAATGCCGGTCTCTGCGGTAAAGGCCCGCGCCTTTTCATCATTTCCGGCATAGTTGGCCACGACACTGCGGCCCTGCGCCTTCAAGGCCATGCAAATGGCCTGACCGATTCCGCGCGTACCACCGGTGACAACTGCAACTCGCGCCATTCGTAATCTCCCATCACGCCCTTGCGGACATCAAGGCTACGTTAGGTTCAACGAAGCAATGCGACAAGTTACAGAATACGTAAATGCTGCAGGTGCAGCATCGAATTGCTGCATAGCAACCTGCAGCAACGTAAGGTCACAAAGAAATCGATAAAGAAAACGCGCGATCAATTGATCGTTTAATTGGAGCGCATTTTCATAAATCAGCGTCAGAAGCGGAATTGGGTTCCGACGTAGACGGCCTGATTATCCTGCTTGCCATCGGTCAACGGCAGCAGGCGATCACGCTCGGGCGAGTAGCGCACGCCGGCAGTGACATTGAGATTGCGGGTCAGGCGGTAGCTGCCGCCGAGATCGACCTGATAATCGCCCTGCCCTTCAAGCGTGCGCGGTGCGCGGCCAGCCTGATCGCGGCCTTCGGCTTCGATCCGGGGAGCGAAGCGGCTGGGCTTTGAAGCGGGCGTAGCAACCTTGAACTGGGCGAGATCGGGCATGTCGATCCGCTGCATGTCCTTGAGCGGCGAGGCCGATGCTGCGGGTGTGGCAAAGCTGGCATAACCACGGGCAAGACCGAGGTTGAACGCCATCGGCGCGATCCGCACTTGCGAAGCGCCAGCCGCAGACGACGCATCAGCCAGCGTCTTGCGAACCGAGAAGCCCTGCGCGCTGAGCGAATCGACGCGCACGGCAACGGTGACTGAGCGGTTGGGGCGGCCATCTGATCCGGCGGGCGTGAAGCGGAACAGCTTCCCGCTTTTCAAAGCGCGGACGGTAATCTGTGAAGCGAGACGTTCATCGACCGAAGCGGGAGTGAACGAACCTATGCCGCCGCGCGCAGCGAGGCTTACCGGTGCGGTATCGAAACCGCTGGAGAAAGCAGATGTAACGGTGGGGGCAACGAACAATGCGAGGCCAACGGCTCCGCCAAGGATCAGCGGCGTCCGCACGGCAGGCATGCTCAGGCGGTGGCGCATCACGCCCTTATCCGCTGAATTTTTGCCCCGTCCGAACATTGTGTAACGCCTTCACCCCACTTTAGACTTCGTCTGCAGAAAGCCGCAACGCCGCCCCGTTCATTTATCCTGCCTGCACAGTCGCGGTTAGGCGATTCTGATGCAAGCGCTTTATCCAGTCCCACTCAATACGGATGAAAGCTAAAAGTTTCCAGTGCGAAGCCACGTATTGTCACCGCTGACAGACTCTTCCTTGGCGGGTGTGGCGTAATGTCCACATATCGGCGGCACCCGGCTCCTGCGCATATGGAGATTCAGCGCAGGTTCACGCGACGAACAGCCTTTTGCAGCGATTGCTTCCGGCGCTGTTCCCAGCCCCCTTCATCGCGCTTGCCGCATGGCGCGCGGCGGTGATAGAGGCCTTTTCAGCACGCGCCGTTCACGGATGCGCAAACCTGCGGCAACATCGCTGCAAGCAAGGACTGTTTCGTAGTGACCACTACTGTCAAAACTGGGCGCAACACCCGCAAGATGCTTGTTAGCGGCGCGATCATCGCCAGCATGGCCGTTCTCGTCAGCGGTTGCGGCAAGAAGGAGCGCCCCAAGGCCGACCTCGCCGCAAGTCAGGTCACCACCATTGGCGTCAATTCCTATCTGTGGCGCGCCAGCCTTGATGCGTTGTCGTTCATGCCCCTGCTCCAGACCGACAGCAACGGTGGCGTGATCGTGACCGACTGGTACGCCAACCCCAAGAACCCGGGCGAACGCGTGAAGGTAACCGTTTCCATCGTTGACCAGGATCTGCGCGCCGATGCGCTGCGCGTGGCTGCCAGCCGCCAGGTTTCGCAATCCGGACAGTGGGTAGATGCTCCGGTGCAGGCCGCCACCGTGCAGAAGCTGGAAGACATCATCCTGACCAAGGCGCGCGATCTGCGCCGCGCGGCGATTGCGGGGTAATTCCGCTTCAGGCGAATCTTGCGTGTCATGGCTGCGCTGCCTAGAGGAGCGCGCATGACCGCGAACATTCCCGCCAGTACCGCTCCAGAGCGTTTCGACCCCAATAGCGCCGACACCCGCTGGCAGCAGGTGTGGGACGAGCAGCAGTCCTTCCGCGCCGATGATTCGAGCGCGAAGCCCCGCAGCTATGTGTTGGAGATGTTCCCCTATCCTTCGGGGCGCATCCACATCGGCCACGTGCGCAACTATACGATGGGCGACGTGCTGGCCCGTTACAAGCGCATGCGCGGGTTTGAAGTGCTGCATCCGATGGGCTGGGACGCCTTCGGCATGCCGGCCGAAAACGCGGCGATGGAAAAGGGCGTCCACCCCGGCGGATGGACTCGCGACAACATCGCCAACATGAAGGCACAGTTGAAGCGGCTGGGCTTCGCGCTCGACTGGAGCCGCGAGATCGCGACCTGTGAGCCGGAGTATTACGGCCACGAACAGGCGCTATTTGTCGATCTGTACGCAGCCGGGCTGGTCTATCGCAAGGAATCGACGGTCAACTGGGATCCGGTGGATCACACCGTGCTCGCCAACGAGCAGGTGATCGACGGGCGCGGCTGGCGGTCTGGCGCACTGGTGGAGAAGCGCAAGCTGAACCAGTGGTTCCTGAAGATCACCGACTTTGCCGACGAACTGCTCGAAGGCCTCTCCACGCTGGACAAGTGGCCCGAAAAGGTCCGCACGATGCAGGAGAACTGGATCGGCAAGAGCCAGGGGTTGCAGTTCGGGTTTGATCTTTCGAACGGCGAGCGTGTGGAGGTTTATACCACGCGGCCCGACACGATCTTTGGCGCAAGCTTTGTGGCGGTGGCGGCGGACCATCCGATTGCGCAGGGCGTGGCGGCGGTTTCGACCGATGCGCAGGACTTCATCGCGCTGTGCAAGCAGGGCGGAACCACTGCGGCTGAGCTGGAAACGGCGGAAAAGCTGGGCTTCGACACCGGGATTACCGCCAAGCATCCATTCACGGGCGCAGACCTGCCGGTCTACATCGCCAACTTCGTGCTGATGGAATACGGCACCGGCGCGATCATGGCCGTGCCGGGGCATGACCAGCGCGACTTCGACTTTGCCACCAAGTACGGTTTGCCGATCCTGCGCGTGGTTGCCGCTGACCCTGCCGATGCGGACAAGCCATTTGCGGGTGAGGCCGAGGCGGGCGACGGCGTGCTGGTGAACTCCGGCTTCCTTGATGGCATGTCCGTGGGCGATGCCAAGGCGGCGGTGATTGGCCGCGCACAAGGCGAAGGCTGGGGCGAAGGCAAGACCGTGTGGCGTCTGCGCGACTGGGGCGTTTCGCGCCAGCGTTACTGGGGCACGCCGATCCCGTTTATCCACTGCGAGGTCTGCGGCGTGGTGCCGGTGCCCAAGAAGCAGTTGCCGGTGACGCTGCCCGAAGACGTGACGTTTGACGTGCCCGGCAATCCGCTGGACCGCCATCCCACGTGGAAGCATGTCGGCTGTCCTCAGTGTGGGAATCCGGCGCGGCGCGAGACCGATACGCTGGATACGTTCGTCGATTCGTCGTGGTATTTCCTGCGCTTTGCCAGCCAGCCGGAAGACCGCCCGTTCGATCCCGAAGAGATCAAGCGCTGGTTACCGGTGGAGCAGTACATCGGCGGGATCGAACATGCGATTCTGCACCTGCTCTATGCGCGGTTCTGGACGCGGGCGCTGGCGCGGATCGGCAAGATCGAGGTGACCGAGCCATTCGGTAGCCTGTTTACGCAGGGCATGGTGACGCACGAGACGTATGAGCGGAAGAACCCGGAGAATGGGCAGCCGGTGTTTTTCTCGCCTTTCGAAGTGGAGCGTTCAAGCGATGGCGCGACGCTGAAGGCCGATGGTGCGCCGGTGGAAGTTGGCCGCGTCATAAAGATGTCGAAGTCCAAGAAGAACGTGGTCGACCCGGACGAGATCGTCGCCAAGTACGGCGCCGATGCGATCCGCTGGTTCATGCTTTCGGACTCCCCGCCCGAGCGCGACTTGCCGTGGTCGGAAGCCGGGATCGAGGGCTGCGCGCGCTTCGTCCAGCGGTTGTGGCGCTTGTTTGGGCAGTATGATGCCACTGCGACCGGCGACGACAAAGCCCTGGATCGCAAGGCGCACCAGACTGTCGAAGCCGTGGCTTCGGACATCGAGGCGCTGGGCTTCAACAAGGCCGTCGCGCGCATCTATGAACTGACCGGCGCGATCGAGAAAGCCGCGCCTTCGGCAAGCCGCACTGCCGCTATTGCCAAAGTGCTGCTGCTGGTCGGGCCGATGATGCCGCATCTGGCCGAGGAAGCCTACGCGCGCATCGGCTGCGGGCTGATCGCCGATGCGGCGTGGCCCGAAGTCGATCCGGCGCTGCTGGTGGATGACGAGGTGACCGTTGCTGTTCAGGTCAAAGGCAAGCTGCGCGATACGCTGACCGTGGCCAAGGGGACTTCGAAGGAAGAGCTTGAGCGCCTTGCCCTTGCGTCCGAGAAAGTGCAGCGTGCGCTCGAAGGGGCGGAAGTAAAGAAGGTGATCGTTGTGCCTGACCGTCTGGTGAATCTTGTCGCCTAAGCTCCTGCTTCTGCTGGGCGCGCCGCTCCTGTTGGCCGGGTGCGGGCTGCAGCCGATGTACGCTGGCGGCGGCACAGGCAACGTCGCGCGCGCGCTTTCGGATATCGCGATTTCGCCGATTGAGGGGCAATCTGGCTGGCTGGTGCGCAATGCGCTGGCCGACCGGCTGGGCGCGGGCGCGAAGAGCGAGGGGACGCGCTACCGGCTCGACATCCGGCTGGACGACAAGGTCGAAGGGCTGGGCCAGTTGTCGAACGACACGATCACCCGCGAACGTCGCACTTTGCGGGCGCGGTATCAGCTTATCGATCAGCAGGATGGCGAAGTGCTGCTGGATGCCACCGCCGGGTCCGATGCCGGGTTCGATGTGGTGAACAGCGAATATGCCGTGATCGCGGCAGAGCAGACCGCGCTAGAAAACCTGTCGCAGGAGGTGGCCGACCAGATCGTCACCCGCGTTTCGGTCCGCATGCGCGACACACCGTGACAGCGCGGTGAAGGTTACCCAAAAGAACTTTGCGAGCAGCGCCGCCCGCGCGGTAAAGGATTGCCGCGTGTTCTATTTCTGCGGCCCCGACGAATCGGGAGCGAGCGATGCAGCGGCAAAGATCGCGGCGCTGCTGGCGGCGACGTTTGGCGAGGCCGAGAAAGTTGACCTGAGCGGCAGCGAACTGAAGCGTGATCCGGTGAGGCTTGCCGACGAGGCGCGCTCGGTCTCGTTATTCGGCGACAAGCGAATCATCCACGTGCGCGCCACGGGCGATGATGCGCACGATGCAGTCGAAGCGCTGCTCGAAAGCCCGGTCGGCGGCTGGCCGGTGATCATCGTAGCCACATCAGCCACCGACAAATCGCGCATCGCCAAGCTGCTGGACAATCGCGACGATGCGATGGTCGGCATGTTCTACCTGCCCGATCTGCGATCCGTGGCGGGGACGGTGCGGAGCATGGGCGATGCAGTGGGCGTGCGGCTCAGCGATGATCTGGCCGAACGGATTGCCCGGTCCACCGCACTCGACACACGCATGGCGCGTAGCGAGATCGAGAAGCTGGCGCTGTTTCTGGATGCCAGTCCGCAAGCTCCCCGACAGGCAGATGCTGCAGCACTCGACGCGATCTGCGCGGTGAGCGAGGATGACGGCATGATGCCACTGGTCAACGCCGTGCTGGGCGGGGATCTGCGCAAAATTCCGTCTGAACTCTCCCGTATGCGCGAACAGGGAATTAACCCTGTCGGGCTGGTTCTGGCACTGGAGCGCCGCACTGCACAATTGGTGCAACTGGCCGCGCGGATGGGCGAACGTGGCGATGTCAGCAGCTTTATCGAGCAGGATAAAAGTGTGTTTTTTCGGGACAAACCCGATCTCAAGCAGCAGTTGAAGCGGTGGCGCGGCCCTCGCCTCACCCGGCTATGCGAACGACTCATGATGTTGCACCGCACACTGATTGAGGATAACCGCAACGGCGAACTGGTTGTTGCGCAAGGCCTGGCAGAGATTGCACGCGCTGCTGCGCGGTAAACTGTGGCGAAATTCCGGTGTTCGGTGTGGCGAATTGCACTTCGGGACGGGAACCTGCTTGCTATCGCAGCAGCACTAGGTATTTTTGCGCAGTGCAATAATAATAGGTCGGTCGCACCAAGCACAAGTTCGAGCTTCGGCTCACCTGTCGATTCCTGACAGGCGATCTGAAGCATGAGGGGCAGCAGAAGCGATGACGAAGCACATCCCGGCAAGCGATATGCGCCTGTCGCAGGAACGCAGGAGAGTAACCCTGCCTCTTGCGCCGTCGCTGGAGCAGCGACGACTGCAGCTATACGCCGTTTTCCTGCTGTTTGATGCGCTGGCGATCTTTGGTGGGCTAGGCACCGCCTCGTGGCTGTACCTTGGTGACTTTTTCGAGGCCGACTCGCTCCTCCACACGCAAGTGATGATCCCGCTGTACTGGACCATTGCGCTCAGCGTGCAGGTCTATTCGCTATCATCACTGCGCCGAATCAACTTTGCGCGCGGGCGCGCAGTGGTTTCGCTGCTCGGCGCAGAAGCGGTGCTGCTGTTTGTTGGGTTTGCGACCAAGAGCACGGATGAATTCTCGCGCGTTTCGGCCATTCTCGGCCTCGCGCTCAGCCTGATCTTGCTGGTATGGCTGCGCTCGCTGGTCTGCCCGCTGGTTCACGCCCGCTGTGGCGAAGCAGCAACCAACACCCTGCTGATCGATGATGGCGGCGTGGCATTGCGCGTGCCGCATGCCTTTCACATCGACGCACGTGAGCATCATCTCGCGCCTGACCTGGGTGATCCACACATGATGGACCGCCTCGGGCTTTATATGCTCAACATGGACAGGGTGCTGGTCAGTTGCGCCACAGACCGCCGGGCAGCATGGGCGCTCGTGTTCAAAAGCGCCAATGTTTCGGGCGAGATCGTCGATCCCGACGTACGAACGCTGGGCGTGATCGGTGCCCGGCGCGAGCGCGATTACAGCGCCCTGATCGTAGCAAGCGGTCCGCTTGGCCTGCGCGCGCGCGCTATCAAGCGCGCGCTGGACGTGTCGCTGGCCGGTGGCGCGGTGCTGGCACTAGCACCCCTGCTGCTGGTGGTGGCGTTGCTGATAAAGCTGGAAGATGGTGGGCCGGTATTCTTCGTGCAAAAGCGCACCGGGCGCGGCAACCGCTTCTTTCCAATCTTCAAATTCCGTTCGATGCGCGTGGAAAAGCTGGACGCCAGCGGCAACCGGTCTGCCAGCAAGGATGATGACCGCATCACCCGCATCGGCCGTTTCATCCGTGGCACGAGCATTGACGAACTTCCACAGCTTTTCAATGTCTTACGTGGAGAAATGTCGACGTGGCTGAAAATATCGTGCTCTGCCCAACCCGCCAGGTCGAGCCGCGCACGCATCGGCAGGAAATCGAAGCAGGCCTGCGCCATTGCGGTGCGGCCTTCGCGCTCCAGCCGTTCAACCAGAATGGTGTGCATGGCGTGAAGGTGCCGCACGTCGGACGCGGCATATTCCTGCTGCGCATCGGAAAGCACCGGTCCGCCCCAGTCGCTGGACTGCTGCTGCTTGGAAATCTCCTTGCCCAGCAATTCGCGCACCAGATCCTTCAGCCCGTGGCGGTCAGTGTAGGTGCGCACCAGCTTCGATGCGATCTTGGTGCAGAACACCGGCGCGGCAACCACGCCAAGGTAATGCTCGATCGCAGCCAGATCGAATCGCGCAAAGTGATAGAGCTTCACGCGCGCAGGATCGGCCAGCACTGCTTTCAGGTTCGGCGCGGCATATTTGCTTCCTGGCGAGAAGCGGACGAGGTGTTCATCCGCTCCGCCATCGGAAATCTGCACCACACAAAGGCGATCACGCGGGGTGATCAGCCCCATCGTTTCGGTGTCTACAGCAACCGGCCCGGGCGCAAGAACGCCTTCGGGCAGGTCATCTTCATGAAAATGTACGGCCATCCCTGTCGCTTAGGCGGTCATGCGGGCGGCTGCAAGCGCAACCACCCCTATGCCGTTCACACCCGGCCCACGCTGCTATAGGCAAAGCCCGCTGCGCGCACTTCAGCCGGGTCATAGACATTGCGCAGATCAACCATCACTGGCGCATTCATCAGGCTCTTGAGCTTGTTGAAATCCAGCGCGCGGAAGGCGTCCCATTCCGTCACCAGCGCCACCGCATCGGCACCGTCGACGGCTTCGTAAGTGTTGCCCACCATGCGGACACCCGGCATCATCGCCGCCGCGGCGTCCATACCTTCGGGATCATAGGCCACCACTTCGGCCCCGCCATCAATCAGCGTCTGCACGATGGCGATTGAGGGTGCATCGCGCATGTCATCGGTGTTGGGCTTGAACGTCAGGCCCAGCAGTGCCACGCGTTTGCCGCGCGCATCGCCGCCCAGCGCTTCGATCACCTTGCGGCCCATCGCGCGCTTGCGGGTATCGTTTGCCTTGACCACGGCTTCCACCAGCCGCACCGGGCTGCCGTAATCCTCGGCCGTCTTGAGCAGCGCCAGCGTATCCTTGGGGAAGCACGATCCGCCATAACCGGGGCCTGCATGGAGAAATTTGCTGCCGATGCGGCCATCAAGCCCGATGCCGCGCGCCACGTCCTGCACATCGCCGCCCACTTTCTCACACAAATCGGCCATCTCGTTGATGAACATGATCTTGGTGGCGAGGAAGGCGTTGGCGGCATACTTGATCAGTTCGCTGCTGCGGCGCGAGGTGAACAGGATCGGCGCACGGTTGAGGAACAGCGGGCGGTAGACTTCTTTCATCACGCCGCGCGCCCATTCGTCCTCGGCCCCGATGACAATGCGGTCGGGCCGTTTGAAATCGCCGATGGCCGCGCCTTCGCGCAGGAATTCCGGGTTGGAGACGACCGCGAACTGCACGTCCGTTCCGCTCTCGCGGATGATCCGCTCCACTTCGTCACCCGTCCCCACCGGCACGGTAGACTTGGTGACGACCACGGTCGGCGTCTTGATGTTGGCAGCCAGTTCCTGCGCTACGGCGCGAACATAGCTGAGATCGGCATGGCCATCCCCGCGGCGCGACGGCGTGCCCACCGCGATAAACACGGCTTGGGCGCCATCAATCGCGCTGGCAAGATCAGTGGTGAACGAAAGCCGACCTGCCTTTACGTTGGCCGCGACCAGTTCAGCCAGCCCCGGCTCATAAATCGGCATGACGCCGTCGAGCAGACGCGCAATCTTGCTCTCATCCTTGTCGATGCAGACTACATCATGCCCGAAATCGGCAAAGCATGCCCCCGAAACCAGCCCGACATACCCCGAGCCAACCATTGCGATCTTCATTCAAACACTCCGCACAGCCCGTCGCTGTTAGCAAGCATGGCGCAATCCCGGAACCCCCGCTTGCGATGCGGCGTCCTAAACGCCTAACCTTGCGATAACATGACCATCACATCACCGCCTGATAGCTGGCGCCCCGCCTTGGAACCCGTGCTGCAATCGCCGCCCTTGCGCGCGCTGGATGACTTTCTGCGAGACGAAGAGGCGGCTGGCAAAGTGATCTTTCCCCCGCACAGCCAACGTTTTGCCGCGCTGGAGGCCACGCCGCTTGATACGGTGCGCGTAGTAATTCTGGGCCAAGACCCTTATCATGGCACCGGACAGGCGCACGGGTTGGCCTTTTCAGTCCAAAGCGGCGCAAAAATTCCACCCAGTCTTGTCAACATTTACAAGGAACTGGAAGCCGACCTTGGCCTGCCGCGCGCGCCTCATGGCGACCTTACGCGATGGGCGCAGCAAGGCGTCCTACTGCTCAACAATGCGCTGACGGTGGAAGCCGCCAAAGCCGGATCGCATCAGAAGCGAGGGTGGGAGCATTTCACCGACGCTGCGGTGGCCGCTGTGGCGGCACGGACCGAACCGACTGTGTTCATGCTCTGGGGCAGCCACGCGCAGAAAAAAGCGGCGCGGGTGCCCGGCCTTGTCGATGGCCCGCATCTGGTGCTGAATGCGCCGCATCCCAGCCCGCTATCTGCCTACAGCGGGTTCTTCGGCTGCAAGCATTTCAGCAAAGCCAACGCCTTTCTGGAACGGCATGGCCGCGGAGCAATAGACTGGCGCGCCTGACGCAAAAAGCCCCGCCGAGGCGGGGCTTTTCAACTACTTTACAGCTGAAATCAGCCCGGGATCGATGCCGTTGCGGCCTGCCCATCACCTTCCGGCGCGGAGAGGATATCGCGCACGACCTGACCCTTGGCCACCGTCTGCGTGCCCGGGTCGCCCACGGTGGAGCGGATCGAAGCGGCGGCGGTGCCGGAGCGGTTGAGCGTGTCGGTTTCCACGCTTGAGCGCGCCGAGGGGCCGCCAAACAAGGTTTCAAGCGTCTGCTTGCCGGTTTCCGAATCCTGCGGACGCGGCGCGCCGGGGCTGGGCGGTGTGAGCGCGAAATCGGGCGGGACGATCAGCGGCGCGGCGCGGGTGACGGCCATTTCATCAGGCCGATCACGGTTGAACAGCGAACCGCCGCCACCGCAGGCCGACAGAAGAGTCGCCGCCGAGACGACAAGGGCAAGGGCGGCAGCTTTACGCATCATGCATTCTCCGTGGCGGTATTGTCGCCGTTGTCCTCGGGCTTTTCGCGCGATTTGAACGAGCGGGCAAGCAGTATCAGAACGCCAAACGTGATCGCCACGTCGGCAAGATTGAATATCTGGAACGGACGCCATTCGCCGATGTTCAAATCGGCATAGTCGATCACATAGCCAAAGGTCAGCCGGTCATAGATGTTGCCGACCGCACCGCCCAGCACCATGCCCAGCCCCAGAATGTCGCCGCGCACCGTTTCGCGCAGCATCCACACCAGCACCCCGGTGGCAATCAGCGCGGTCATGCCGATCAGGCCCCAGCGCATTTCCAGCGTATCGGCGGTGAACATACCGAAGGACACGCCGTAATTCTCGGCATAACGCAGATCGAACAACGGCAGCAGTTCGATCAGGCCGCGCTCACGCAAAGCCAGCGGGCCGACCATGATCGCCTTCACCACGCGGTCCAGCACTGCCACCAGCAGCGCAAGGCCAAGGCCTTCGATACGCACTCGGGTGAGCATCAGGCGACGGCTTCCGCATCGATTGCCGCCACCACATCGTCACAACGCGCGCACAGCGCGCCGTCTTCCGTCACTTCGGGAAGCAGGCGCCAGCAACGGCCGCACTTTTGGTCGGTAGAGCGTTCGACGGTCACGTCACTGCCCTGCCCGCGCTTTACTGTCGCGGTGATGAACAGCTCTGCCAGATCGGCGTCAGGCGCAGATTCGGGCACGGTGACAACGGCTTCGAGGCCGGAGCCGAGCACCTTTTCGCGGCGCAGCGGTTCGATGGCTTCGTTCACGGTCTGGCGCAGGGCGCGTAGTTCGGTCCAGCGCGCTTCGTCCACGGTGACAGCAGGGACTTCCGGCCATTCCAGCAGATGCACGCTTTCAGCACCCGGATAGCGCGAGGCCCAAACCTCTTCCGCCGTGAACACCAGCACCGGCGCGCCATAGCGGACCAGCGCGTGGAACAGCGTGTCGAGCACGGTGCGATAGGCGCGGCGCTTCAGATCAGTCGGCGCATCGCAATAGAGGCTGTCCTTGCGGATGTCGAAGAAGAACGCCGAGAGGTCTTCGTTGCAGAAGTCGGTCAGCGCGCGGACATAAGTGTTGTAGTCGAAATCATCGACCGCCTGCCGCAGCGTGGCATCCAGCTTGCCCAGCAGGCCGAGCATGTACTGTTCAAGCTCGGGCATTTCCGCCACCGGCAGCCGCTCGTCTTCGCTGAAACCTTCCAGCGCGCCGAGCAGATAGCGATAGGTGTTGCGCAGCTTGCGGTACTGGTCGGCAACGCCCTGAAGGATTTCCTTGCCGATGCGGTGGTCCTCGGTGAAATCGACCGAGAGCGCCCACAGCCGCAGGATATCCGCGCCGTAATCGCGCATCAGATCGATCGGGCTGATCGTGTTGCCGAGCGACTTGGACATCTTCATGCCCTTCTGGTCCATCGTGAACCCGTGCGTCAGCACCGCATCATACGGCGCACGCCCGCGCGTGGCGCAGGATTCCAGCAGCGAGGACTGGAACCAGCCGCGATGCTGGTCCGACCCTTCGAGATAGAGATTCGCAGGCCATTGCAGATCGGGCCAGCGACCAGATTCCAGCACGAAGGCATGGGTGGAGCCGGAATCGAACCACACGTCGAGAATGTCGGTGACGCGCTCGTAATCGTCGAGCTTGTACTTGTCGCCCAGATACTCCTGCGCGTGCTCCTCGTCCCACGCATCGACACCGCCCTCCATGACGGCAGCGACGATCCGTGCGTTGACTTCGGGGTCGGCGAGGTACTGGCCGCTCTTGCGATCCACGAACAGCGTGATCGGCACACCCCAAGCGCGCTGGCGTGACAGCACCCAGTCGGGGCGGCCCTCGACCATCGCACCGATGCGGTTGCGGCCCTTTTCGGGGACGAAGCGGGTGTCGGCGATGGCCTTGGTGGCCTTTTCGCGCAGCGTGCCGCCCTCGGTTTCGCGATCCATCGGCACGAACCACTGCGGCGTGCAGCGATAGATCACCTTGGCCTTCGACCGCCACGAATGCGGATAGGAATGCTTGTAGTCCGCACTCGCCGCCAGCAGCCCGCCAGATTCGCGGAGGTCAGAACAGATCGGCCCATCGGGCGCGTTGAACTTGGGGTTGATGACCGAGCCTTGCCCGCCGAGCCATGCCCAGTCCTCACGATACTTGCCATCGCCCTGCACCGCGAAGACCGGCTCGATTCCGTGCGCCTTGCACAGCGCAAAGTCGTCCTCGCCATGATCCGGCGCCATGTGGACAAGGCCGGTGCCGCTGTCGGTGGTGACAAAATCGCCGGGGAGCATTGGCCGGGGGCGCAGGAAGAATTCTGCCAGCGGCAAGTTCACATCAACACTACCGTCGCCCCGGACTTGATCCGGGGCTTGGCTTTCCCCTTCGGGCGCGGCGCTTGAAGAAGAGCCAAGCCCCGTGTCAAGCACGGGGCGACGGAAGAGGTTGGCCATCGGGTGCTGGCAGATGGTTCCGGCGAGGTCGGAGCCTTTGAAGCGCGACAGAACCGATACTTTGACATTGGCGATTTTGTGGCCGTCATCCGTGTGGTTGGCTCGCATGCGCTCAGCCATCGCTTCGATAAGCGATTCAGCCGCCACAAAATAATCACCGTACTGGATACCTTGCGGATCATCCTGCTCGGTCCAAGTCCAGTTGATGATCGCATGGACATACTCAACCTCAGGCCCATAGGCCAAAGCCTGATTCACCGGGATCGTCCAAGGCGTCGTGGTCCAGATGACCGCATGTGCGCCGACCAGTTCCGCAATCGGCGACTCAACAATCTCGAACGCCACATCCACCTGCGTCGAAACGATGTCCTCGTACTCGACCTCAGCCTCGGCCAGCGCGGTCTTTTCGACCGGTGACCACATCACCGGCTTGGCGCCGCGATAGAGCTGGCCGCTTTCGGCAAACTTCAGCAGTTCGCGCACGATGGTGCCTTCGGCTTGCGAATCCATCGTCAGGTAGGGGTTGTCCCAATCGCCATTGATGCCGAGGCGCTTCAATTGCTCGCGCTGCACGTCTACCCACTTCTGGGCATAGGCGCGGCATTCGGCCCGGAATTCCTTGGGCGGAACCTCGTCCTTGTTCTTCTTTTTCTTGCGGTATTCCTCCTCGACCTTCCATTCGATGGGCAGGCCGTGGCAGTCCCAGCCGGGAACGTAAGGCGCGTCCTTGCCCAGCAGCGTCTGGGTGCGGCAGACCATGTCTTTCAGGATATGGTTCAGCGCATGGCCGATGTGCATGTCGCCATTGGCATAGGGCGGGCCATCGTGGAGGATGAACTTTTCGCGCCCTTTGCGGCTCTCGCGGACCTTCTGGTAAATGCCTTCATCCTGCCAGCGTGACAGGATCACCGGCTCCTTCTGGGGAAGCCCGGCTTTCATCGGGAAATCGGTCTTCGGCAGGAAGACGGTCGGGCGGAAATCGCGTGGTTCGGTCATGACCGGCGGGCGTTAGAGCAATTGCGCGCGTTGGGGAAGTCTCTGGCGCAGGATTGCCCACCCCGCTGCAGAACCGTCATGCTGAACTTGTTTCAGCATCCATCTTTGAAAACAACCCGCCGTGTGAGTGGATAGATGGACCCTGAAACAACTTCAGGGTGACGATAGAGGATAGCACAGTTTCTGCCTTAACCCAGCAACCGCCGCGCCTCATCGCAATCCAGCGCCATCTGCGCCACCAGCGCGTCCAGCCCGTCAAACTTCGCCTCGGGCCGCAGGAAGTGGTGGAAGGCCACCTCAATTTCCTGCCCATAAAGATCGCCCGAAAAGTCGAAGAAATGCGGCTCCAGCAGTTCCTTGGGCGGATCGAACGTAGGGCGGATGCCCAGATTCGCCGCGCCTTTCAGCACTTGCCCATCCGCCAGCCGCCCCGTCACCGCATAGATGCCATAGCGTGGGCGCAGATACATGCCGATGTCCAGATTGGCGGTGGGGAAGTTGATCGTGCGGCCCACCTTGTCGCCATGCTGCACCGTGCCGCGCATTGCGAAAGGCCGCGTCAGCAGGCGCGTTGCCGCTTCGCAATCGCCAGATTTCAACGCATCGCGAATGCGGCTGGACGAGACGATCTCGCCTTCCAGCGTCACCGGCCCAACGGCGCGCGCCGTCAGGCCAAAGCGTGGGCCTTCGCTCGCCAGCACTTGCGCGTTGCCGCTGCGGCCCTTGCCGAAAGTGAAATCCTCACCGGTAACAACGCCTGCCGCGCCAAGGTGGCCGACCAGCGCCTGTTCGATCCATTCGCTTGCAGCCATCCCCGCAACGTCAGCACCGAAGTGGATCACCAACATGGCATCCGCGCCGGCCGCTGCGAACAGGTCCTGCCGCTGGTCCAGCGTGGTCAGGCGAAATGGCTCTGCCTGTGGTGTGAAATAGCGCACCGGGTGGGGATCGAATGTGGCGATGATGGCGGGGCGGCCCTCAGCCCGCGCCCAGCGGACCGCTTCACCCACCACCGCCTGATGGCCCAGATGGAAGCCATCAAAGTTGCCCAGCGCCACGATGGCACCGCGCATGGCTGCGGGCACGGGTTGGCGGCTGTCCAAGCGAATCACTGCTGACGCTCCAGCGTTACCCAATCGAACGCGGGCCTTCCCGCTTCAGCCTGCTGCACTTCGCGCGATACCTCGATCCACTCGGGTCCGAGCGGCTCCATCACGGCATCGCCCTCGAACGCCGCATGTATTTCGGTCAATTCCACGCGCGCGGCAAGGGGCATGAACAGGCGATAGATTTCCGCTCCGCCGATTACCGCAACGTCACCCTTGCCGGCGAGGGCCAGCGCATCGGCAACCGAATACGCCACTTCAGCTCCCTCGGCCGCCCAAGCGGAATCGCGCGTCAGCACAATGTGGCGGCGACCGGGAAGGGGAGAGGGGAAGCTCTCGAACGTCTTGCGGCCCATGATCATGGGCTTGCTCATCGTCAGCGCCTTGAACCGCTTGAGATCCGCCGGGAGCCGCCAAGGCAGGGCATTGTCCTTGCCAATCACGCCATTGCTGGCGCGGGCATAGATCAGGAACAGGCCTTTGCGGATGCCGCTCACAGCACCAGCCGCGTCACGTGGCCCATCTTGCGCCCGGGTCGCACCGCCGCCTTGCCATACAAGTGCAGGTGATTGGCCGGGTCCGACAGGATCGCAGGCCAATCGTGCGCATCGTCGCCGATCAGGTTGTCCATCACCACGCCCTTGGCGGCAAGCGCGGTGGAGCCAAGCGGCAGCCCGCAGATCGCGCGGACGTGGTTCTCGAACTGGCTGGTGAGCGCGCCTTCGATGCTCCAGTGCCCGGAGTTGTGGACGCGCGGGGCCATCTCGTTGAACACAGGTCCGTCAGCCGTGGCGAAAACTTCCAGCGTGAGCACACCGACATAGTCCAGCGCATCGGCCACCTTGGCGGCGAGCGCGCGGGCTTCTTCGACCTGTGCCAGAATCACGGGCGCGGCGGGCACGGTCGAACGGTCCAGAATGCCGTTCTTGTGAACGTTTTCGGCAGAGTCCCAGAAGCGCACTTCACCGGCACTTGTGCGCACCAGGATGACCGAGAACTCGGCCTCAAAGGTCACGAAGCCTTCGTAGATCAGCGGAACCTGCGGAAGGTCAATCGCTTCTGCATCGGCGGGCTGCATGATCCGCCACTGGCCCTTGCCATCATACCCATCGCGCCGCGTCTTGAGGATGCCCGGCGCGCCGATCTTCGCAACGGCGGCGCGCAGATCTTCCATCGAATCGACCTGCGCCCACGGCGCGGGCCTGCCGCCCAGCGCCTCTACGAAGGACTTCTCGTTCACCCGGTCCTGCGCCACTTCCAGCGCACGGGCGGGCGGGTGCAGGCGGGCGTGCGGCGCAATCGCGCCCAATGGCCCGGCAGCGACATTCTCGAATTCGTAGGTGACGACCGCGCACTGCTGCGCGAAAGCCGCCAGTGCAGCCTCGTCATCAAACGTGCCTTGCGTGAACGCGGCGCAGACATCGGCGGCGATAGGATCGCTTTCCGGCGCATAGACGTGGCAGCGATAGCCCAGATTGGCCGCGGCCAGCGCGATCATCCGGCCCAGTTGGCCGCCGCCCAGAATGCCGATGGTCTCGCCGGGAGGGATCATCCGACCGGCTTCTCCGCCACAGAATCCGTCTGCGCCGTGCGGAACGCGATCAGCCTTTCGGCCAGCGCATCATCCGACGTCGCAAGGATCGAGGCGGCCAGAATTCCCGCATTGGTCGCCCCCGGGACGCCGATGGCCAGCGTCGCAACCGGAATGCCACCGGGCATCTGCACAATGGAAAGCAGCGAATCCATGCCTTTCAGCGCTTTGGATTCTACCGGCACGCCCAGCACCGGCAGGTGGGTCATGGAAGCGACCATCCCCGGCAAGTGTGCCGCGCCGCCAGCGCCCGCGATCACCACCTTGAAGCCTTCAAGATGCGCGCCCTTGGCAAAGCTGACCAGCCGGTCCGGCGTACGATGGGCCGAAACGATGCGGCAATCGTGGGCAACGCCCAGCTTTTCCAGCACGGCGGCGGCGTTCTTCATCGTCTCCCAGTCAGACTGGCTGCCCATGACGATGGCGACTTGTGGCCCTCTTGGCACTGACTTGTCCGTCATCTCTCCCCTGCCCCCTTCAGGCTTGCCGGAACTCAGCGTTCCGAGAGGTAATAGCGTTCCACTTCGGCGAGGTTATCGTCGAGTTCATAGATAATCGGCTGGCCGGTGGGGATTTCGAGGCTCGTGATATCCTCGTCCGAAATGCCCGACAGATGCTTTACCAGCGCGCGCAGGCTGTTGCCGTGGGCCGAAACGATCACCGTTTCCCCAGCGCGCAGCGCAGGCGCAATCTTCTCTTCCCAGCAGGGCAGGACGCGGGCGATGGTATCCTTGAGGCTCTCGGTCGAGGGCACCGCGATCCCGGCATAACGGGGATCGGATGCCAGATCGAATTCGCTGCCTGCGTCCAGCACCGGCGGCGGCACGTCAAAGCTGCGACGCCAGACCTTTACCTGATCCTCGCCATGCTTTGCTGCCGTCTCAGCCTTGTCCAGCCCCGTCAGCCCGCCATAGTGACGCTCGTTCAGGCGCCAGTCCTTGTCTTCCTGAACCCACAACCGGCCCATCGCCTCAAGCGCCAGATGCAGCGTTTTGATCGCGCGGGTCTGGAGCGAGGTGAAGGCGAGCGTCGGCAGCACGCCCTTGTCCTTGAGCAGTTGGCCCGCGGCAAAGGCTTCGGCTGCGCCCTTCTCGGTCACGTCCACGTCCCACCAGCCGGTGAAGCGGTTTTCGAGGTTCCACTGCGACTGGCCGTGGCGAATCAGGATCAGGCGGGGCATCGGGGCATCCTCTGTCTGATAAAACTGGGAAACGCGCCCCTAGCGTCAGGTGGCCGGATTGGAAAGCCCGGTTTCCAGCGAATCGGGCGTTTCCTCATGGGTTGCACCGGTCCCGTTGATTTCGCGCGCCTGTGCCTTCCTGCGCTTCAGATTGTCACGCAGGCGCGCAGCAAGACGGTCTTCGCGGGTCACGGGTGGCTTGGCATCGCTCATCCCCACGGTGATTGCCGCGACAAGCCATCACGCGCAAGCCACCTTTCAGACCTCCCGTGCCAGAACAGTCGCTTGACAAAGGCCCATGCCCCCGTCATTAGCGCGCCCCTGCCCACCCCGCTGGTTCACCAGTGTGACAGGGCGGCCAAGCGGAAATGGTGTGCTGCTGTAGCTCAGTGGTAGAGCGCATCCTTGGTAAGGCTGAGGTCGGGAGTTCAATCCTCCCCAGCAGCACCATTTCCTCTTCCCTTCGTCAGCAAGACCGGCCGACAACGCCGTCAGCTTGAGGCGTGGGCTTCCCGGATCTGCCCCAGTTTGGCGTAATGCGGAACGATTTGCCGGATCGCGCTTTCAAGCATTGCCTTTCGCACCTAAGATTGGGCCATGCTGTCCAGAGCTGAACTTTCTCCAGAAAGCCTTTCGCGTGTGCTTGAACAAAGCACCGATTGCGTAAAGCTGATCGGCCCGTCGGGCGAACTGTTGTGGATGAATCCCAATGGCTTGTGCGCGATGGAAATTGATGAGCCCGAACTGCTGAACGGCAAGGAGTGGGCCACTTTCTGGCCAGACGAATCGCGCGCATTGATTCGCTCTGCCCTGTCCGATGCCACTGCTGGCCGCGTTGCGCGCCTTGAAGCTTTTTGCCCAACTGCAAAGGGATCACCGCGCTGGTGGGAAGTGAGCATCTCGGCAGTAATGGCACCCGACGGTGCGCCGGCTGGCTACATCTCGGTCTCACGCGATGTGAGCCAGTTGCACGCCGACCGCGAGGCATTGAAAGTCCTGTTGGAGGAAATGCGCCATCGGCTGAAGAACAGCTTTGCGATGGTTTGCGCTTTGCTCCGCTCGCTTTCGCGCGGGGATGAGCACAATTCTACATTTGCCGACGAGATGGTGTCGCGCATCTCCGCCCTTGCCACCGCGCAGACCCTCTTCGATGGCGGCAGCGAAGAAACCGATCTTGCAGACTTGCTCGCCACACTGATTTCGCCCTTCCGCGATGCCGATGGTCCGATTGTCAGGCTGGAGTGCGCAGGCAATCACGCCATATCGCGTGGCATCGCCGATGCCATTTCGCTGGTAGTAGGCGAACTTGCCGTCAATTCGACCAAACATGGCGCTATTGGCCACGGTGGGGCGATTGACCTGGCCGCGACCCCTCATCCCGAGCTGGGCGACGAGCACCTTCTTATCAAATGGCGCGAAACCACGGGACGCCCACCCGTCGCAAAGTCGCGCGAGGGGGGACAGGGCCTTTCGCTGATCGAAAGAATCTGCAAGGCCCGAGGAGGCACCTTCGACATTGCGTGGAACGAAAGCGGGCTGGTCGCCACGCTGACGCTGCCTTTGCAGCAGGATTGACCACGCTAGCGCGATGTCGGCGAAATGGGCTGGAAGATACGTAGTCTTCCGATGCAACAACCCACGCGTTCTTTGCCCGATCTGCCTAGATCCGCACAACGTCAACGCCCCGTGTGCAAGGAGGTCGCAAAGTGTCGAACGCTCAACTCGTCGCCCAGATTGATAACGCCATCGGGGCGCATGGCCTTTGGAAGATGCAATTGCGCTCTGCCATCCGGTCGGGACGCAGTGATATGACGGTCCCGCAGGCCTCGGGCGATTGCAATTGCAAGTTCGGACAATGGCTGCATGACCCGGCCTTCGACCCAAGCCACCGCAGCACCGTGCCTCATACGGTGATCGGCCGCGTCCACGCAGATTTTCACCGTGAAGCGGGCAAAGTCTTGCAACTTGCATTGGGCGGCAGTGGCGCTGCAGCCAATGCCGCACTCGAAGGCCCGTTCACGGAAGTGTCGGAAAAGCTGGTGCGCGCCTTGTTGAAGTGGAAAAGCGAGCTGCGCATCGCCGCTTAAGCGCGAAGGTCCGCCCATTCCGGATGCCGCTTGAACGCCGCTTCGATATAGCTGCACTGCGGAACGATCTTGAACCCATACATGCGCGCATCTGCGATCAGCGCCTTGACCAATTCACCCGCCACGCCGCGTCCACCGATCTCCGTCGGCACCAGCGTGTGGTCTGCCACCACCACATCGCCGCTCCGCTGATACGTCAGCCGTCCAATCGCTTCGCTGCCTTCCACTTTCGCGTGATATTCGCCGCGCGCGCCCTGATCCAGATGAGTGATAGCAATATCCGACATGCTTTGTTCCTTGGGCTTTTGTGACTGCTTGACCGGAAACGCGCCGGGCCACATGGCGGTTTCCAATGAAATTTTTCTCCGACAACGCCGCCGCTGTCCACCCCCGCGTGTGGGACGCCATGCACGCCGCCGATGCGCCCGATGCGGGGTATGACGGCGATGCGCTGTCCCGCCGCATGGACGATGCCTTCTCCGATCTGTTCGGCACCGAATGCGCCGCCCTGTGGGTCGCCACCGGCACCGCCGCCAACTGCCTTGCGCTGGCCGCGATGGTCCCGCCCCACGGCGGCGTGGTTTGCCACCGCGAGGCGCATATCGAGATGGACGAAGGCGGCGCGCCCGGCTTCTACACCCACGGCGCAAAGCTGATGCTGGCCGATGGTGGAGGCGCGAAGCTGACGCCCGATGCCATCGCCGCCGTGATCGATCCGATCCGCAACGACGTGCATCAGGTGCAGCCCCACGCCATCTCGATCACGCAGGCCACCGAATATGGCCGTGTCTACACGCCAGAGGAAATCGCCCGCATCGGCTCGCTGGCGCAGGGGCGCGGCCTTGGCCTGCATATGGACGGCGCGCGCTTTGCCAATGCCGTGGCGCATCTGGGCTGCCACCCTGCCGAAGTAACCGCGCAGGCAGGCGTCGATGTGCTGACCTTCGGCTGCGTCAAGAATGGCGGGATGAACGCCGAAGCGCTGGTGTTCTTCGACATGGAGCTGGCCGATGTGGTGCGGTATCGCCGCAAGCGCGCCGGGCACCTGCAATCGAAGGGCCGCTATCTTGCCGCGCAAGTGCTCGCGATGATTGAGGGCGATCTGTGGCTGGACAATGCCCGCGCCGCCAATGCCGCCGCGCGGGAAATCGCCAGTGCCTGTGGTGAACGCCTGTTCCATCCGGTTGAAGCCAACGAGTTGTTCGTGGTCCTCTCTCCCGCAGAACAGGACATCCTTCGCGCCCAAGGCTTTGATTTCTACGACTGGACCGCTCCGGCAGACGCTCCCGGCGCAGCGCGGTTCGTTACCGCATGGAACAGCGATCCGGCCCAAGTCTCGGCCCTCGCGCGCGCGATTGCCGCACTATGAGCGACCCCGAATTGCCCGGGCCAGAACTTCCAGGTCAGGCAAAATTCTGGCAATGGAGCGTCGCAGGGCCGTTCCTGCTCGTCGCGCTGATCTGGGGGTCAACCTGGCTGGTGATCAAGGACCAGATCGGCACGGTGCCGCCTAGCTGGTCGGTCACATGGCGCTTCGTCACAGCCGCCATCGGCATGGGCGCGCTGGCGCTGTTCCGGCGCGAATCCCTCCGCATTTCGGCCACTGGGCTGAAAGTCGCCGCGCTGCTGGGCCTGTTGCAGTTCGTGATGAACTTCCAATTCGTCTATCGCGCTGAAACGCACCTGACATCGGGGATCGTGGCAGTGTTCTTCGCATTGCTGGTTGTGCCCAACGCGTTGCTGGCGTGGGCGGTGCTCAAGCAGCCGGTAACGCGCGGCTTCATCGGCGGATCGGCCGTCGCAGGCGCAGGCATCGCGCTGCTACTGCTGCACGAATACCGCATGGCCCCGCCCGAAGGCCAAGTGCTCACCGGCATCGCGCTCACCACCGCCGCGCTGTTCAGCGCATCGTCTGCGAATGTGCTGCAGGCCAGTTCAGCTGCACGGAATGTGCCGATGATCCCGATGCTGGCATGGGGAATGCTGATCGGCGCGCTGATTGACGGGGCCTTTGCATGGGCTGTGGAAGGCCCACCCCAGTTCGACATGCGCCCCGGCTATGTCTTCGGCGTGCTCTACCTTGGCATCGTCGGCTCGGTCGTCACCTTCCCGCTCTATTTCCGCCTGCTCCAGCGCCTCGGTGCTGGGCGTGGCGCCTACAACGGAGTGCTGGTGCCAGTCGTCGCCATGCTGCTCTCGACGCTGTTCGAAGGCTATCGCTGGTCGATGCTGGCGCTAGCCGGATCGGCGCTGGCCATGCTCGGCCTTGTGCTGGCCCTCAAGGCGCGCAACCCCTCGCGATAAGTCGGGAAAGCGGGCTTCCACCCCAGCACACGCTTGGCCTTGCCATTCGCCACACGCCGGTTCTCGGCATAGAACGCCAGCGCCATTGGTGATAACTGTGCCTCCTCGAGCGATTGCATCGGCGGCGGCGCAACCCCCAGCAGCCGCGCCGCTTCATCGATCACTTCATTCTGGCTGCACGGCAGGTCGTCCGACAGATTGTAGACGCCCCCCGGTCCTGCAAATCCGGAGATCACCCCGCTGGCGATGTCTTCCACATGCACCCGGCTGAACACCTGATCGGGAATGGCGATGCGATGCGCCTTGCCGTGCGCCACGCGATCCAGCGCGCTCCGCCCCGGCCCGTAAATACCGGGCAGGCGGAATACGCGCGTTCTTTCCGAAAGTGCCCGCCAATCGAGGTCTGCCTGCGTCCGCGCTGACCGCCGCCCGGTGCCGACGGCGGCGCTTTCATCCACCCACGCTCCGCCAGCATCGCCATAGACGCCGGTCGAGGACAGGTAGCCAATCCACGCCAGCCACGCTGCGGCAATGTCCTTGCCATATGTCTGCAACACCGGATCGCCGCCTTCACGCGAAGGCGGGACCGAAGACATCACGTGCGTCGCCTTGGCCAGCGCCGCTTCCACGGCGGGCCGGTCATCAAAGGCAATGTCGCCCGCGCTGCCAGTGCCGCGCACGGTCCAGCCTAGCGCCCGCAACCGCTGCGCCACAACTTGCGACGTGTAGCCCATTCCGAAGATCAGCATGTTTCCCATGAAATGTACCATAACCGCGATTGCCGCATTGCGCACCAGTTCCTAAGTCAGTGCCATGAACGATCTCTCCGGCTCGCCCGTCATCGCCCCAGTTGTCATCAACCGCGCGGATTATCGCCCGCCCGAATGGCTGGTGCCGGAAATCGCGCTGGATTTCGCGCTGTCGCTCAATGCCACACGCGTGCTGGCCACGCTGAAAGTGGCCAAGAACCCGGCAGGGTCAGGCACGGCACAGCTGCGCCTCAATGGCGAAGCGATCGAGGCCACGGCAGTCACGGTCGATGGCCATGCCCACAACGATTGGCACATGGAAGGCACGGACCTCGTGATCGCCCTTCCCAGCGATGCGCACGATGTCGGCATCGAAACGCTGATCGACCCGACTGCCAACACCCAGCTGTCCGGCCTCTACGCCTCCAATGGTCTGCTCTGCACCCAGTGCGAGGCCGAGGGTTTCCGCCGCATCACCTTCTTCCCTGATCGGCCCGATGTACTCTCGGTCTATTCGGTGCGGATGAGCGGAGACAAGGCGCAGTTCCCAGTCCTGCTCTCCAACGGCAACCCCACCGCCAGCGGTGACGGTGCCGATGGCACGCACTGGGCCGAATGGCACGATCCGTGGCCCAAGCCTTCGTACCTCTTCGCACTGGTGGCGGGTGAACTGGTGGCCAACCGGGACAGCTTCACCACCATGTCCGGCCGCAAGGTGAACCTTGCGATTCTCGTCCGCCCGGGAGACGAAGCCCGCACCGACCACGCCATGCGCTCACTCATCGCATCGATGCAGTGGGACGAGCAGGTTTATGGCCGCGAATACGATCTCGATGATTTCAACATCGTGGCGGTCAGTGATTTCAACGCAGGCGCGATGGAGAACAAGGGCCTCAACGTCTTCAACACGCGCTACATTCTGGCCGATCCAGAAACCGCCACCGATGGCGATTACGATGCCATCGAAGGCGTGGTCGCGCACGAATACTTCCACAACTGGTCAGGCAACCGCGTCACCTGCCGCGACTGGTTCCAGCTAAGCCTCAAGGAAGGCTTCACCGTGCTGCGCGACCAGCAGTTCAGCGCAGATCGCGGATCGCCCCCGGTCAAGCGGATCGAGGACGTGCGCATCCTGCGTGCCGTCCAGTTCCCCGAGGATTCCGGCCCCCTCGCCCACCCGATCCGCCCCGATTCCTATCAGGAAATCAGCAACTTCTATACCGCCACTGTCTATAACAAGGGTGCCGAAGTCATCCGCATGATGACCGTGTTGGCAGGCATGGAGCGGTTCCTGAAAGGCACCACGCTCTATTTCGACCGGCACGATGGCGAAGCGGCCACTTGCGAGGACTTCGTCAAGGCCATCGAGGATGGCGTAGGGCTGGACCTCGCCCAGTTCCGCCGCTGGTACGAGCAGGCAGGGACGCCCAAGGTCACCGTCACGATGGCGCTGGAACGCACCACGCTTACGCTCACGTTGACGCAGAGCATGGCTCCCACCCCCGGCCAGCCGGTCAAGCAGCCGATGGTCATTCCGCTGCGTACCGCGCTGTTCGACCGCGCCGCAGCCATCCATCGCGGCGAGGAACTGCTGGTGCTGACCGAAGCCGAGCAGACCTTCACGTTCGAAGGGTTCGAGGCGCTCCCCGTCCTCTCGATCAATCGCGGTTTTTCCGCCCCGGTCGAAGTGGTTGCGCCCGTCACCACCGCAGATCTCGTTTTCCTTGCCCAGCACGACGATGACCCCTTCGCCCGTTATGAGGCGATGCAGCAGCTGATCGTGCGCTACTTGGTCGGCGCGGTCGCAGGCACACTTGAGGACCGCGACGCTTCTCGCGATGCTATCGGCGCAGCGATGGGCGCGATCCTCGATGATACCGCGCTCGACGATCTGATGCGCGGCGAACTGCTGATCCTGCCGGGTGAAGCCTACCTTGCCGAACAGCTCACCCGCGCCGATCCCACACGCATCTTTGCCGAACGCGAAGGCCTGAAGCGCTGGCTGGGCGAAACGCTGAAGGCCAAGTGGCTCTCGCTGCACGACCGTTGCTCCGCCGTCCCCTACAGCCTCGAAGCCGCCGCACGCGGCGCGCGCAAGTGCAAGACGCAAGCGCTCGTCTATCTCGCCGCCGCCGATCCCGCAGAGGCCGCAGCCCGCGCCAAGGCGCAATACGATGCCGCCACCAACATGACCGACCGCCAGGGCGCACTGATGGTCCTGTGCAGCCTCGACCAGCCCGAACGGGAAGCCGCTCTGGCAGATTTCCATGCACGGTTCGAAGGCAACATGCTGGTCACCGACAAGTGGTTCTCGCTGCAGGCCGGATCGCTGAACCCCAAGGTGACCGAGCACGTCAAGGCGCTCAGCCAGCACGCCGATTTCACGATGACCAATCCCAACCGCGTCCGCGCACTGTGGATGGCCTATGCGGTGAATGCGCAAGCGTTCCATCGCGAAGGCGGCGAAGGCTATCGCCTGATCGCGGACCTGATCCTGAAACTGGACCCGATCAACGGCAACGTCGCCGCGCGCTTCGTGCCCTACCTCGGCCGCTGGAAAAAGGTCGACGAAGCCCGCGCAGCCCTGATGCGCGCCGAACTGGAGCGCATCGCAGCAGAACCCTCGCTGTCGCGCGATGTGCGCGAACAGGTGAGCAAGAGCTTGGAAGGATGAACGTCGAATCGCTGACTCACCCCCTGCTGACGGGCGCGGCGCACGGCTTCCTCGGCCGTCGCGGCGGGGTCAGCATAGGTGAGCTTGCGGGCCTCAACGTCAGCTACAGCGAGGACGACCCGGCGTTGACCGCTGAAAACCGCCGTCGCGCGGTGGAGGCGGTGCTGCCGGGCGGCACCCTGCAGGTCTGCTACCAGATCCATTCGCCCGATGTCGTCACCGTCACCGATCCTTGGGCCGATGCCGACCGCCCCCGCGCCGACGCACTGGTGACCAACCGCCCCGGCCTCGTCCTCGGCGTGCTGACCGCAGACTGCGCCCCGGTGCTGTTCAGCGACAGCGTAGCAGGCGTTATCGGAGCCGCACACGCTGGCTGGAAAGGCGCGTTCACCGGCGTCACCGATGCAACCATCGCCGCGATGGAAGCGCTGGGAGCGACTCGCGCCAACATCGCCGCCGTGGTCGGCCCGTGCATCGCGCAAAAAAGCTATGAAGTGGACGCCGCCTTCGAAGCCCGCTTCCTTGAACAAGCTTCGGAAAACGAACGCTTCTTCCGCACGGGCCGCGAAGGCCACGCATGGTTCGACCTCGAAGGCTACGTCGCCTCACGACTGCGCGATGCGGGCCTGACCAAAGTCGGCATGCTGGGCGAAGATACTTATGCGCAGGAGGCCCGGTTCTACTCCTTCCGCCGCGCCACCCACCGGGCCGAGCCGAGCTATGGTCGCCAGATCTCGCTGATCGGCCTTCGCGCCTGAGCGCCCTACCCATCCTCTACAGCTTCCGCCGCTGCCCCTACGCCATGCGCGCGCGGCTGGCAGTGGCGGTGAGCGGGACACAAGTGGAACTCCGCGAAGTAAAGCTAGCCTCCAAGCCCACAGAAATGCTCGCAGCCTCGCCCAAGGGCACGGTCCCGGTGCTCGTCCTGTCCGATGGCAGCGTGATCGATGAAAGCCTCGACGTGATGCGCTGGGCGCTGTCCCTGAGCGACCCCGAACACTGGCTGAAGCGCACCGACGAGTCCCTGATCGCGCGCAACGACGGCCCATTCAAGCATGATTTGGATCGCTACAAGTATCCTGACCGCCACGGCAGCGATGCGCTGTCCCATCGAGCATCTAGCGTCGCGTTCCTCGGCGAGCTCGACACCCGCCTCGCTGCCAATGGCCAGCTCTGCGACGCCGCGCCCGGTCTGACCGACATGGCGATCATGCCGTTCGTCCGTCAGTTCGCCGCAGTGGATCCCGCATGGTTCGCGGAACAGCCGTTGCCCCACCTCAAACACTGGCTGACCGCACACTTGGGATCGCCGCTTTTCGCCGCTGTGATGACCAAATTCGTGCCTTGGAAGCTCGGAAACCCGCCGGTCTTCTTTTCAGCCTGAACTCGGTTCGCCTCAAAACGGGGGCAATTTAGCTGCACAATCCAACCGGCGTCCTGTTACATTCACCTGACAGAAAGATATGTCGCAGCAGGTCTGCAATCGAAATTCTCAGGAGGACATCCGTGGACACGATTTCCAGAACCGCAGGGCTCGCGTTCCTGCTCAGCACAGCGGCGCTTACCCCTTCCGTCAGCGCGTTGGCGCAGGAAGCATCGCAAGATCCGAACATCATTGTCGAGGGCGAAGCCCTTCCCGAGATGGCCGAGATGGTCAAAGGCCCCGAGATCAAAGGGATCATCACGGCCCGCAAGGGTGACAAGATGAAGGTCACGGCCGTCGATGGCACCAGCTCGGTGATCTTCCTCAACGATGCCACCACCGTCAAAGCCAGCACCGGCCTGTTCGGCAGCAAGAAGCTGGGCATGACGAACCTGCTCAACGGCCTGCCCGTTACCGTAAAGACCATGCAATCGGGCACCACGCTGCTCGCCAGCCAGATCACTTTCAAGAACGGCGACTTCAAGACCGCCAACATGATCCGCAATGGCACGGCGCAGGGCTTTGCTGAACAGACTGCTGCCACCGAGGGCCTGCGCAGCCGCATGGGCGACATCGACAATTACAACGTCAAAGCCACCACCAACGTCTATTTCGACACCGGCAAGACCGCACTTTCCCCGCAGGCCCGCGCTGAGCTGTGCCAGGCAGCCGCTACGGCAGAAGGCATGGACAACGCGCTGCTGCTGGTGGTCGGCTACACCGATTCGGTCGGCCCCGAAGAATACAACCAGACGCTCAGCGAAAAGCGCGCCGCCAGCGTGATCAACTATCTGCAACAGCAGTGCCGCTGGAAGCCATACCGCGTGCTGACCCCCACCGGCATGGCAGAATCCGATCCGGCGGCAGACAACTACACCGAAGAAGGCAAAGCGCAGAACCGCCGCGTTGCGGTGAACGTCCTTGTCAGCAAGGCTATCGACGGCTTTTGACGATGCACGGGGCGGGCGCGGTCACGGGGACTGCGGCTCGTCCCGCCTTACAGCAGGCCCAGTGCCTGCATCCGCGCTTCCAGCACCACCGGATCGCGCACGAAGTGATGCACCTGCCAGCCCAGCGCCTGCGCGGCGGCGATATTGGCGGCATTGTCATCAATGAACAGCATCGTTTCCGGCGCACGGCCAAATCGCTGCACCGCCAGATCAAAGATCGCGACATCGGGCTTTACCAGCCGCTCCACGCCTGAAATCACGATATCGCGCATGTGATCGAGAATCGGGTACGTTGGCCGGAACATTTCCCACGCATCGACACCAAAATTGGTGATCGCATATTGCGGCACGCCCCGCGCCGCCAGCCGCTCTATCAACGCATGCGTGCCGGGCACCGGGCCGGGAAGGCTATCCAGCCAGTGGCTGGCATAGAGCGCGATTCGCGCCGCATGCTGCGGAAATTCGGCGGAGCGGGCAGCGACCATTTGCGCAAAGGGCACTCCGGCATCATGCTGCCAATGCCAGTCCTCGGTCACCACTTCGGCAACGAATCGGGCACGCTCTTCTGCATCGGGAATAGAATCGCGGTAAATTCGCGCCAGATCGAATTCGACCAGCACGCGCCCGATGTCCCAGACTACGGCTTCTACTGCCATGCGAACCCCAAAAACGACAGCGCCCCCGCGTTTCGGCGGGGGCAACGCGCCTTGTGAAAAGGCCTGCCGGTTTCCGGTGCAGCCCCGCCGTCGCGAGACTGCACCGAAACTTATTCGATTAACCCTGGCGCGCCTTGAAGCGCTTCTGGGTCTTGTTGATCACATAGACGCGGCCACGGCGACGAATCACGCGGTTGTCCCGGTGGCGGTCCTTGAGCGACTTCAGGCTGTTGCGAATCTTCATGTCGAATCCCTTTGCCCGAAGCTGACCGGGCTGAAAACTGAAGCGTGGCCGTTAAAGACGGCGCGCACCCAAGTCAACCTCGCGCTGACCAATCTGCTGCATTTGGCTGATCCGGCGCAGGATTTAGCGTCGGCGCGCGTTCATCACTCTGACAGCCCTCATGTGGGAAGCAAGCGAATGAACCTCAAATTGCCCATCGTCGCGCTTATCGCGCTCTCCCTGCCTGCCGCCGCCGTGGCCCAACCGATGGGCGGGCGCTGGGGAGGAAGCCAGATGGACCAGCGATTCGGCGGCCCCTCGCGCCAAGCCGCCCAGCCGTCAAAGAAGGTCGACGTCACCGCCTTCCAGTCCGCAGACGCTGCGGCCCTGCTCGGCAAAGGCCCGATCACCGTTGCCGCCGCCAACGGTGCCGAAGTCGAATGGAAGCTGCCGGTCTATGAAGCCGCCGTGGTCGATCAACTGGCCAAGCTTGGCTACGATACCGCCGTCAGCGGCGCGGAAAGTGGCCAGATCGCCCAGATCGGCATAACCCACGCCGTCGTCGTGCCTGAGGAGGAGAAGCGCAAGGCCGTCTCTGGCGCGATGGAAGTGGGCGTTTCGAATCGCGGCAACTATCAGGCGATGGCACTTAACATCGACCTGTCGAAGCCCCGCAAGGCGATCATCGCCACGCGGCTCGATGTGCGCATCCGCGACAAGGTGACCGACCGCGTGCTGTGGGAAGGCCACGCCGAAGCGCAATCGCGCGAAGATGACGACGGGCTCGACAACGGCGCGGTTGCAGCAAAACTGGCCACGGCGCTCTTCGCCCGCTTTGCAGATGCGCAGGTAGTGCCAACCGGCGGCTGACTGTGCCCTTTGGCATTGCGGCATGCGGCAATCGGCCCCACCTTGGGGGATAAACAGATGGATGCTGCAAAGATGAAACGCCTCGCCGCCGCACTCGCCCTTTCCGCCCTGACCGTCACGCCCGCGCTGGCCAAGCCCGCCCCGGTGGAAGTCACCCGCTTCCACACGCCCGAAACGCTGGCCCGGCTGAAGGGCGTGGCTGCGATGGTCGAACCCGCCCCCGGCAGCGATCCCAAGAGTCTTGAGGACAAGACATGGCTCACCGCCGTCCAGCGCGAACTTTCCGCGCAGGGTTTCGGCATCGCCACGCCCGGCGCCACTGATGTTGTTGCCGAAGTGTTCATCGAACGCGAAGTGCAAAAGCGCGAACGCACGCGCAGCCCCGTCAGCGTTGGCGTGGGCGGATCGACTGGCAGCTTCGGCAGCGGGCTGGGCCTCGGACTCGGCTTCAACCTTGGCGGTGGGCCGAAGGATTTCGTGGTCACCCGCCTTTCTGTCCGCATCCGCGACAAGAAGACCGGCGAATCGCTGTGGGAAGGCCGCGCCGACAACCGCGAAAGTGCGAAGGCCAAGGAAGCTGCCATCGGCGAAGCGGCCCCACGCCTCGCCCGCGCGCTGTTCTCGGACTTCCCCGGCACCTCGGGTGAGACTATCACTGTCAAATGAATGACATCCGCATCAATGCCGCGTTCGATTCCGGCAATATCGAAGTGCTCTCCGTTTCAGGGGCCAGCGCAACTCTCTCCATCCGCAAGGACCGCGATTCGGACTTCTTCCAGTGGTTCCACTTCCGCGTCGATGGCGCTGCAGGGCGCGAACTGGAACTGAAGATCACCGGCCTTGCCAAATCGGCCTACCCCGGCGGTTGGCCCGGCTATCGCGCCGCATTTTCCGAAGACCGCGAATTCTGGGGCCGCACCGACACCACTTATGACCCGCGCGAGGCCGATGGTACGCTGACCATCCGCCACACCCCGCAGGGCGGCACCTGCTGGTTCGCCTATTTCGCGCCTTATTCGATGGAGCGACATCACGATCTGGTCGCCCAAGTCGCCGCGCAACCGGGCGTGACCTACCGCTGCCTTGGCACCAGCATCGAAGGCCAGCCGATCGACTGCCTCGAAATGGGCGAGGGTGAAAAGCACGTGTGGCTCTATGCCCGCCAGCACCCCGGCGAATCGATGGCCGAATGGTGGATGGAAGGGGTGCTGGACATGCTGACCGATCCGGCAGACCCCCATGCCCGCCGCCTGCGCCAGCTGTGCCGCTTCCACGTGGTGCCCAATGCCAACCCCGACGGATCTTGCCGCGGCCACTTGCGCACCAATGCCGTGGGCGTGAACCTCAATCGCGAATGGCACGAACCCACTCCCGAACGCTCGCCCGAAGTGCTCGCCATCCGCAACGCGATGGACGAGGTCGGCTGCCACTTCGCGATGGATGTCCACGGTGACGAAGCGATCCCCCACGTGTTCATCGCAGGCTTTGAAGGCATCCCTTCATGGACCGATGCCTTGGGCGAAAGCTACACCCGCTACCGCGCCATCCTTGAACGCCGCACGCCGGATTTCCAGACAAAGCGCGGCTATCCCACCGCCTCGCCCGGTCGCGCCAATCTGGCGATGTCCACCAATCATGTGGCCGAACGCTTTGGCTGTCTGGCGATGACGCTGGAAATGCCCTTCAAGGACAACGACGATCTGCCGTGCTTGGAACAGGGCTGGAGTCCTGAACGCTCAAAGCTGCTGGGGCGCGAATGCCTGACATCGCTGCTGGAATGGCTGGAAGGTTGAACGCTTTTACCAGCCGTTAACAAATCAAGGCGCATGGCAGCAGCATGGCCCGCACAATCGCCCTGATCCACACCGTCGCTCCTGCGCATCTGCTGCCTGATCTGCCGCGCAGGTTGATCGTGCTGGGCTGTGCCGCCGCGCTGATCCTCGCCGGACACCCGCTGCCTTTCTAAACAGAGGCTCGCACTACATCCGTTCGCGTCGAGCGAAGTCGAGACACGAACGGGGATGCGCTTCTGAACGCAAGCGCGTCTAAAGAATCTCCAGCACCAACTCCTTGGGACGGCACAGGCGCACACCCTTGTCGGTTTCCACCAGCGGCCTCTCGATCAGCTTCGGCTCTGCCGTCATCGCCGCCAGCACCGTCGCATCATCGGCCTGCACCAGCCCGCGCTCTTCGGCATCCGTCCCGCGCATCCGCAAACCCTGCTGCGGCGTGATCCCGGCATCGCGATAGAGCTGCGCCAGCTTGTCCGCGCTCGGCGGTGTCTTGAGATACTCGACTACGGTCACCTCAGCACCCGACTCACGCAACATCGCCAGCGTGTTGCGTGAAGTCCCGCAGCCGGGGTTGTGCCAGATCGTAGCTTTCATAGTCCGCCTTCCAGATAAAACACCGCACTGCTTTAGCTTCACGATCCAACCACGCAACATCGCGCCAGTTTGATCCGCATCAATGTTAATGCGACCAAGTCTCATAAATCTCCTTGCAAGTGACTTTGACTCGCAATAGGCGACGTGACTGCAAATCATTATCGCATCGCCCAGCGTGCGAAATGATCAGGGAGAATTTGTGAACCACCTCGTCAGCCTGCTCCTCGCCGGAACCGTGCTTGCCCCTTCAGCGGCCTTCGCAGATGTCGTTCCGGCAGACGCTGCGCCAGAAGCCACCGGCACAGTCATCGTCGTCACCGGCACAGCCGACGGCTATCGCCCGGTCGATGCCAATGCGGTAAAGACCCCCACTCCGCTGGTCGACGTGCCGCAGACCATCACCGTGCTCACGCGCGAACAGCTTGACGATCAGGGCATTACCCAGCTTGGCGATGCGCTGCGCTATGTCCCGGGCGTCGTGCTCGGCCAGGGCGAAGGCCACCGCGACCAGATCACCCTGCGCGGCCAGAACACCACCGCCGACTTTTATCTCGATGGCCTGCGCGACGACACGCAATACTATCGCTCGCTCTACAATATCGAGCGTGTGGAAGTGCTGAAAGGTGCCAACGCGCTGCTGTTTGGCCGTGGCGGCGGCGGCGGCGTGATCAACCGTGTCAGCAAGACGCCTGACCTTGCCGGCACCAGCGGACAAGCCAGCGCCAATGTCGACAGCTTCGGCGCTTTCGCGCTTGCCGCCGACTGGAACCAGCCGCTCAGCGACATGGTCGGCGCGCGCCTCAACGCCACCTACGAGGAATTCGACAACCACCGTCAGGATTTCGAGGGCCGCTTCATCGGCGTGAACCCCACGATGGCGTTCCAGCCGGGCGATGCCACGCGGATCGAACTTGCCTACAACTACGATGATGACCGCCGCACCACCGATCGCGGCGTGCCCTCGCTGGGCGGTAAGCCGCTGACCGGTTTTGACGACACGTTCTTTGGCCGCAAGGACACGAACATCGCCACCGTCGTCGCGCACATCGCGCAGGCCCGGCTCGATCATGACCTGACCGACAATCTCAGCTTCAACGTGCTTGGCCAGTACAGCCACACCGACAAGCTCTATGGCAACATCTTCGCCAGTGGACCGGTGAACACAACTAACAACACGGTCGCACTGGCCGGATATGACAGCGGCACCGTGCGCGGCAGCTGGGTCGGGCAAGCCAACCTCGTCTGGACCGGGCAGACCGGCGGCATCGGCCACACCCTGCTGACAGGCGTCGAATTCGCCGATCAGGACACCCACGCCACCCGCCGCAACACCAACAACGGCACGGTCACGCTGGCAGAACGCCTCAATGTCCCCGCGCTCACTTATGGCCCGCTTGTCACCAACAGCCGCACCGATGTGCGCACGTTTTCGGCCTATATTCAGGACCAGATCGAGCTTGCGTCGTTCCTGCAAGTTGTTGCCGGTGTCCGCTATGACGAATTCCGCATCACCGGTCGCAATGCGATCAACAACGTCGGCGCATCGCGCACCGACCGCAAATGGTCGCCGCGCTTCGGCCTGATTCTCAAGCCACAGGAAAACGTCAGCTTCTACGGCAGCTTCACGCGCACGTTCCTGCCGCAATCGGGCGATCAATTCGGCGCATTGGACGCCACGCAAGCCACCCTCGCGCCAGAGCAGTTCGAAAACCTCGAAGCAGGCGTGAAGTGGGACGTAAACCCCGGCCTTGCCTTCACTGCTGCCGTCTACCAGCTGGACCGCGACAATTCGCGCTTCAACAACCCGGTCACCGGCCTGCCCGAACTGTCAGGCCAGACCCGCGCCAAGGGCATCGAGCTTTCGTTGGCGGGCCGCATCCTGCCGCACTGGCAGGCAAGCCTTGGCTATACCCTGCAGGATGGCGAAGTCCGTTCAGCCACCACCGCCGCACCTGCCGGTCGCAAGCTATCGCAATTGCCGCGCCATCAGGCCTCGGCATGGACGCGCTATGATGTGACCGGCCAGATCGGCCTCGGCCTTGGCATCACGCACCAGTCGAAAAGCTTCGCCACGATAAGCAACGGCGTGACGCTCCCGGCCTTCACGCGCCTCGATGCTGCCGTGTTCTACGATCTGTCGGAGAACCTCTCGCTCCAGCTCAATGTCGAGAACCTGACCGACACCGACTATTTCCCCTCCGCGCACACCGACAACAACATCTCCACCGGCGAGCCGCTGAACGCCCGCCTGACAGTCCGCACCAAGTTCTGAGCTAACCAGCCCCCGCCGCGCCCCCTCCCACGCCCCTCCCCGGGAGGGGGCGCAAACCGGGTCATCGCCCACATCCGTTCGTGTCGAGCGAAGTCGAGACA
>NZ_JAUYRV010000002.1 GCF_030696665.1 Novosphingobium sp. | reverse complement strand
GCCTGCCCGGATATTTCGCCTATGGCGTGTCCAAATGGGGCGTGCGCGGGATGACCAAACTCGGCGCCAAGGAACTCAGCCCCGACAATATCCGCGTGGTCACGCTCACCCCCGGCGCGATTGAAACGCCCGCGCTGGTGCCCGCTGTGCGCGAAAACGCCGCCGCGCTGATCCCGCTGGGGCGCGTAGGCGGGGCCGACGAATTCTCGCGCGTGGTGGTGTTCATCGCGTCGGACGATGCCAGCTACGTGTCGGGCGCGGAATTCCTGATCGATGGCGCAATGATCTGCTGAAGCGCCCTTTCCCCGGAGATACCATGATGCCAGCCACCGCGCCGAACGGGATCGTCCCGTCACAGGGCATTCCGTTCGATCCAGAAGCCTACGACGCCGATCTGCTGAACGCGATCATCGCGCCGTGGCGGCCCGATGTCCGTTTCGAAAGCGTCCGGGTTAAGGATGCCAAGCGCTATGGCGACGGTATGGTCTCCACCGCCGCGCGCGCGTTTCTCGATGTCGAATATGCCGCAGGATCGCCTGCAGGTCTCCCGCGCCATCTGGTGCTTAAGCTGGGCCGGTCGCCCGATTTCATGATCGGGCCGCTGTATCAGAACGAGGTGCGGTTCTACAACGTGCTGCGGCCTGAAGTGACAGATATCGAGGCTCCAGTTACGCTCGGCGGCTCGTATGATCCGGCAACGCAGGCCTTTGCGCTGCTGCTGGGCGACCTGACCGACGATGGCGCGCGTTTCCCCAACGTGCTGTCCAAAACAACGCTGGACGAGGTCCGTGCGATCCTGGACGTGCTGGCCCGGTTGCACGCGCGATATTGGCAATCGCCCCGCTTCGCTACCGACCTTGCGTTCCTTGAAACGCACACGCAGGGCGAACTGGCCACATTCATGCACGATTTCGTGCCGGGGGCGATCCAGCAGGAAATCGACACCGAAAACTTCAAGCGTGAACTGGTGGCGCGCCTGCGCACATCGGGTGATGAATTGCGGCGCGGGGTTGCGCGGCTGCACCAGCACCAGCAGACCTTGCCGCACACCGTGCTCCACGGCGATACCCATATCGGCAATACCTACCTTCTGCCCGATGGCCGCGCAGGGCTGCTCGATTGGCAATTGACCGTGCGCGGGCATCACATGCACGACGTAAACTATATCATCACCACCGCCCTGCCGATCGACGTGCGGCGCGACAAAGAACGTGATCTGCTGGCCTTTTATCTGGACCGCTTGAAGGCGCACGGCGTTGCCGAATCGCCTGGCTGGGACGAGACGTGGGACGAATACCGGCGCTGTCTGGTGTGGGGCGTCTATATCGGCTGGCTCACCACCAATATCGCCAACTACGGCTGGGAAATCAGCGTTCTCAACCATCTGCGCCTGACCACGGCGTTTGAGGATCACGATACCGCTGCGCTGATCCGTGCGCTCGGTTGAACCGGAGGCAATCCCCGTGACACTGGAAGAACTCGGCATTCGCGAAGCGATCAAGACCCTCAAGGCCCGCTATTGCTACCACATTGATCTCAAGGAATGGGACGCCTACGCAGACCTGTTTACCGAAGATGCGATCCTTGATGTGGACCAGTCGGTTTCCACGCGCGGGCGCGCGCCCAACCCGATGCCGCGCGTGACCGGGCGGGGCGCGATCCGCACGTTCATGCCGCAACTGCTAGACCCGGCTGATACGGTGCATCAGGTCCATTCCCCGATTATCACGGTGACCTCTCCCACCAGTGCCAAGGCGATCTGGGCGATGGAAGATGTCGTCAGGATGCCGGGTTTCCATATCGAAGGGCGCGGCCATTATCATGAAACCTATGTGCTGACAGAAGGCCAGTGGCGCATCGCCTCGCTTTATCTTTCGCGCACGTGGGTTGAGATTCTGCAAGGCACTGAAGCCGGACCCGACCTCGGCTGAGGGCTGCGCACGGTATGGCGCAGTAGCCCTATCCGGCGGGAGGACCGCACGCGCGCGCCTGCGCATAGCCCATCTGCATGGTCGGCAGCCGTGTGCCAAGGCCGAACGTGGAAGAGGACTCTATGACCAAAACCGTGGCGCTGGTAACCGGAGCGAGCAAGGGCGTGGGCCGTGGGACCGCGCGCGCACTCGGCTCCAAGGGCATGACGGTGTACCTCACCGCGCGCAGCGAAGAGGCGCTGAACGCCGCCGCTGCCGAAGTTGATGCCGCAGGCGGAACGGGCATTGCCATCGTCTGCGACCACCGCGACGACGCGCAGGTCAAGGCGGTGTTCGAACGAATCGAGCGTGAGCAAGGGCGGCTGGACCTCCTCGTTAACAATGCAGCGGCGGTTTATGGACAGGAACTGGCGACGCCGGGCGCGTTCTGGGACAAGGATCTGAAGCTGGCCGATATGCTCGTGGTCGGGCTGCGGTCCGATTATGTGGCGGCCTATTTTGCTGCACCGCTGATGATCCGCACCGGCGCTTCGCTGATCGCCAACATTTCGTTCTACGGCGCTTCGTCCTATTTCTGCGGCCCGGCCTATGGCGCGGCCAAGGCAGGGACAGACAAGATGGTCCACGACATGGCCATCGACTTTGCCGAAACCGACGTTTCCATCGTGTCCTATTGGCCCGGCTATGTCCGCACCGATGAATCGAAGATGATCCCGGACGAATATTTCCCCGAACCGCTGCGCGCGATGCTGCCCGAGTTCGAGACGCCCGAATTCACCGGGCTGGTGATTGCGGGCCTACTGGCCGATGCTGAGCTCAAGGCCCTTTCGGGCAAGGCGCTGATCGGCGCGGATCTGGGTCGGAAATACGGCATCAAGGATATCGATGGCAAGCAGCCGCGCAGCTGGGCCGCTGCGATGGGCGCACCGCTGACATTCTTCGTGGGCGGCTGAGCCGGGTGAGAGGAGAGACGCCATGATCGAAGCGCTGCTTGTCGTCTTCACCAATCCCACGCAGGGCCGCGACGACGATTTCAACGACTGGTACACCCATATCCACACGCGTGATGCGCTGGGCTTTCGCGGCTCCATCGCGCAGCAGCGCTTCAGCCTGTCGGCCGAGCAGGTGCAGGAATTTCCCGGCGGGCGGTTCTTCGCCAAATATCTGGCACTTTACGAAGTGTTCGATGCTGAAAGGTTTGTGCAGGAGCATATCGACAATGCCCTGACGCCGCGCATGGTGGTGGAGGATTCCATCGATATGTCGCGCATGGACGATTTCCACTACTACCCGCTGCAATACCGCGACAAGGCACCGCGCACGTTCCAGACCGGCAGTGTGGTGGTCGAGCAGATCACGGCGAAGCCGGGACACGAGGCCCAGTTCCGCGATTGGTACAACGATCACTACCTGCCCACTCGCTTTCGCGAGCAGGGCATCATTACCGGTGCCTTGCTGGCCTATGACGGTCACGGCCAGCTTGTGGAATTCAGCCCGGAACACGACCACGTTGGTATCTGGCGGCTGACCGACGATGCGGCGCGCGCGCATTGGCGCAATGGCACGCTCCGCGAATGTCCGTTTATCGATCGCGAATCGCTCACGGTAACGTGCTGGGACGTTTTGACCGAGCGGATGACCGAGGACGCCGTGCATCACCCCACGTCAGCCGGGCTTGCCGGCGAGGAACGCGCCCGCGCGCGGATCGCTGCGGCAGGCACCGCGCAGCGCGACAGGGGCGATCTGTTGAAGCATTGAGGGCGGATCAGGCCCACCCCGCTGCGACTAACGTCTCCTACGGAGCCGCACGTCTCGCTCCCATCCCGCGGGAGGGGTTGGGGGTGGGCATCTGCCCTCTCGTCAAAGGACGACCTAAGCCCCCGGACCCGCGCCAGCCTGCATCGCCGCGATCATGTCGCGGAAATCCGCCAGCGATGGTGCATGGCTGGCATAGCCACCGTCAACATGCAGGTTCTGCCCGTTGGTATAGCGTGATTCGTCCGAGGCGAGGAACACCGCCGCCTTGGCGCAATCCTCTGGCGTCCCGATAAACGGTGTGAGCATATGGCGCAGCATCACCTCGCGTACCGGTGGCGGCATGTTGTCCTCGGTAGCGCCCGAGATGATTAGCCCGACCATCAACACATTGGCACGAATGCCGAATTTCCCGTATTGCGCAGCGATATTGTAGGTCAGGTTGTGGACCGCAACCTTTGACGCGCCATAGGCTGTCTGGGCGATGTCGCCTTGCAGTGCCTTGGTCGAACCGGTGGTGATGATCGACCCGCCGCCTTGCGCGATCATATGCGGGATCACGTGTTTGGCGCAAAACATTGGCCCTTTGACGTTGACCGCCATCGTCCGGTCCCACAGATCGCCGTCCATGTTGATGACGTCGACGTCGCGGGTGATGATTTCCGGCCCGGTCATTGCCGCGTTGTTGTGCAGCACGTCGATCCGGCCATAGCTTTCGAGCGTGAAGGCGACCATCGCACGAACCTGGTCCTCGTCCGATATTTCGGCGGAAAACGGCTTGGCCTCAAGCCCTTCGCCGCAGATCTGCGCTGCAACCTGTTCCGACGAACGGCTCTGACTGCCGACAACGACTTTGGCCCCCTGGCGCGCGTATTCGAGTGCGCAGGCCGCGCCGATGCCCGATCCTGCACCGTTGATCAGGATAACCTTGCCTTCAAGCCGCCCCATGCTGATTCTCTCCTGCCCGATCAATGAATTGCGGCGAGAACGCGCGGATGGAACGGTTCGAACGGTGCGCCTGCCCGGACCTTTTCCGCCCACGCCGGGTCTGCGATGAGCGAGCGCCCGACGCCGACAAGATCGAATTCGCCCGCTTCCAAGCGCTGCTCCACATCGGGCACGTTGTTCACCGTGCCGACTTCGCCCGCGAAGCTGTCCTTCAACTCATTCAGCAGCCCGATGCCGCCGACCGCCATCGTTGTCTTGCCGGTCAGCTTGCGTGTCCACCCGGCCAGCGTCAGCGGCGAGCCTTCGAAGGCGGCGTGGTGGTAATAGCGCGTGCTGGCATCGAAAATATCGACGCCCGCATCGGCCAGCGCGCCAAGCAGCCCCTCAAGCTCTGCCGGGGTCTGTGCAAGGCGGCCATCGTAGTCCTGCTGCTTCCACTGCGAATAGCGGAACATGATCGGCATATCGCCCACTTCTGCGCGGATTGCCTTGACCAGTTCGGCCCCGAAGCGCGCCCGTTCCCGCAGTGCAGTGCCGCCCCAGCGATCATCGCGGCGGTTGGTTTCGTGCCAGAAGAACGCATCGGGCAGATAGCCGTGCGCGCCGTGGACTGCGATCCCATCGAAACCCGCCTCACGGGCATTGGCGGCACTGCGTGCAAACCCGGCAATCACGTCGACGATATCCTCGTCGGTCATCGGTGCGGTGGGAGCGAGCATCTCTTCGAGATATGGCTCCGGCACGGTGCTGAAGCCACCCCGCGGTCCCCACAGGCCCGATGGCCGGGATGACATCAGTTCAGGATAAGGGCCGGTGCGGTGCGCGCGGATTGGGCCTTGATGCCATAGCTGGGGGAAGATGACGCCGCCTGCCTGATGGACGCCGGCAACAATTTGGCGCCACCGCCCCAGCGCGGCATCGCCGTGCAGTTCGGGCATATTGGCCTCGCCCAACGACCCTGAACCAAGCGCGGTGGGATGATCGACACCGATTCCTTCGGTCACGATCAGACCGACGCCGTGTTCGGCCCTGCGGCGGTAATAGGCATCCATCGGTTCGGACGGCACTCCGCCGGGCGAAGCCATCCGTGTCATCGGCGACATGACGATGCGGTTGCGCAAGGTCACGCTACGCACCGTCAGCGGGCGAAAGATCGGTCGGTCTGGGGATGTCATCTTGGGGCCTGTCGCGTTTTGGCTGTCATGGTTTGGCGGCACCATCGCAAAGCGGGCATCGGCGAAACCTGCCGCAAGGCAGGAAGCAGTGTTGGCATGGGCGACCAGCGGCATATCACACGATAGGCGCGGCGTGGCAGGCGCGCTGTAGCCTTTGATGAACAAGGCAGGATGGTCGCAACCGCAGCGCGCGGTGGCTTCTGTACCAGCATCACTGGCGGGGGAGCAGCGGCTTTGAACTTGAACAACGGCACGGAGCAAAGTGGGCAAATGCCGGGGGCGGTGGGGCTTTGGGCCTTGCTGGTGTGCGGGCTGGTGCCGATGGTAGGTCTGTTCGCGATGGGGCCTGCGCTGCCGATGGTGGCAGCAGCCTTTCCCGGCGATCCTGACGCCGAACTTCTGACGCAGCTGATCGGCGGGGCAAGTGGAATTGCCTTCGCGCTGAGTTCGCCGGTTATCGGCATGCTGATCGGGCGCTACGGCTACAAACGGGTCTATATTGTCTCGCTGATCGTGTTTGCGATCTTTGGAACGCTGCCGGTCCTGCTTGACAGCCTGCCGCTGATTCTGGCGAGCCGGGTTGTGTTGGGTGTAAGCGTTGCCGGTGCAATGACTGCGGGCCTTGCCGGATTGGGCACGCTGCCTGCCGATGTGCGGCCGCGGATGTATGGTCGCAACGCCATGCTTTCCAGCGTCGGGGCGATTGCGGTGTTCCCGTCGGTCGGCGCATTGTCTGAACTTGGCTGGCGGCTGCCCTTTTTCATTCACGCGCTGGCGCTGGTAATCGTGCCAATGGCGATGACGCTGCCATCGGCGCCAAAGTCCGGCCCGGGCATATCAGACAAGGTGGCCCCACCGACCGGCGGCGGCCTTGGTGTTGCGCCGATCCTGCTGGTTTTGGCGGGTTTCATCGGTCTGGTAATGTACGTCGGGCCGATGTTTGCGCCGTTCTACCTTCACACCATCGGCGTGACCGATCCGCGCCTGGCCGCGTTGCCGCTAAGCGCGATGTCGGTGGGGTCGTTGATCATGACCAGCAATTATGGCCGTCTGCATGCCCGGATGGGTGCGCAGGCCCTGTTTGCGCTCACCTTGCTGCTGACCGGCGGGGGGTTGCTTGTGGCCGGGATCGCGCCATCGCTGCCGCTGTTCATCGGCGCGATGTTTGCAGTTTCATGCGGGCTGGCCATTTTTACGCCCAACCTCAGTTCGCATATTGCGGCCACATCAACCAACACGGCGCGCGGGATCGGCTGGGCGATGTCCGCGATGTTTGCGGTGCAGGTAGCGTTCCCGTTCATTGCGCGGTTCATTTCGCAGGCGATCGGGTCTGCCGGTGTGTTCCTGATCTTCGGAGGCTGCGCGCTGCTCGCCGGGATCGGCGCGAGCGCATTTGCGCGCAGCGGTCTGCGTCCGGCAGTGACCAACCATTGACAAGCCATGTGCCGCTGTTGCTATGACCAGTGACGATGGACCATTTCAACAGCCCGGTGCGGGCATGAGCAGTCTTGCCGAAATGTCGCCGCTGTCGGGCGACGCTTTGACAGGTGATAGCCTGACCGGTGCCAGCCTGACAGATGACAGCGGCGACCAGAGCATCACCCATCGGGCCTATGTGCAGATCCGCGCCGGACTGATTTCATGCCGGTTGAAGCCGGGGTCGCGGCTCAAGATTGCTCAACTCCAGCGTGAGCTGGGCATAAGCCAGGCCGCTGCGCGCGAAGGTCTTTCGCGGCTGGCTGCCGAAGGGCTGGTCACGATAGAGCGCAACAGCGGGTTTCGGGCCGTACCGCTATCGGCCGATGGCTTTCGCGAGCTGGCGGACGCCTGCCTGACGATTGAATTGCCGCTGCTGCAATCATCCATCGCGCTGGGCGATTTCGCGTGGGAAGGCGCGTTGCTTTCAGCCTATCACATTTCGTCGCGTGTGCTGGCGCAAGTAGGCGACGACGAGATCAGCATGGACGCTTATGTGCGGCATCGCGACGAGTTCCACCGCATCCTGTTTTCGCGCTGTGACAACCAATGGCTGTTACGGGCATGGTCGCAGCTTTATGCGCAGCAGATGCGCTATCGCCATACATTCCGGGAATTGGCGCGTTACGAACGCAGTTTGCACGAAGATCACCGCCGGTTCCTGGATGCAGTGATCGAACACAAAGTGGACGAGGCGACAGCCCTGTGGCGTGCGAACCACGAAAAGATCGTCGCCTTCATCGAATCCAGCCTTAGCCACACGCCGTATCCACCGGTTCGAAAGCGCAAGGCGACTGGGCGTCAGACACAGGCCTGACGCCCGGGGCACAATTCCATCGCGTCTAGAACGTGTCCACCGGCGGCAGTTCTGGCGATTCGATTTCGCGCATGTCGGCCATCTGCGGCTGATGGGCCAGGTGGCCACCATCGACCGAATAGGCCTGCCCGGTGATGTATTCGGATTCGTCGGCAGCAAGGAACGCGGCCATCGCGGCGATATCGGCAGGAATGCCGATGCGGCTGGTCAGCGACTGGCGCTTGATCCGCGCCACCAGTTCCGGATACTCGGCCAGACTGTCGTTGATGATCGGCCCCGGCAGGATCGCGTTGCAGCGGATGCCCTGACGGCCGTGCTGCGACGCTACATACTTGGTCAGCCCAATCACGGCCGCCTTTGACGTGCCATAGGCGATGCGGACATTGTCACCCATCAGCCCGGAATCCGACGCGGTATTGATGATCGACCCGCTTCCTGCCTGGATCATGTGCGGAAGCGCATATTTGCACCCGAGCATCACCCCGCGCACGTTGACGTTCATCACAAGATCCCAGATTTCCAGCGGAATATCGACCGCCGTGCGATCCTGCATGTTGACCTCTTTCGAGGTCGCCGCAGCATTGTTGAACAGGATGTCAATCTTGCCAAAGCGGGCGATTGTTTCGGCAATACCCGCCTCGATCGACGCAGGTTCTCCGCAATCGAAGTGCAGGCCGATTGACCCGCCACCGATGCGCTGCGCCGTTTCTTTGGCGCGAGCCTCGAAAATATCTGCCACGACCACCGTTGCGCCCTCGCTTACGAAACGTGCGGCAGTGGCGGACCCAAGCCCGCCTGCGCCGCCGGTTATAACTGCAATTTTGCCTTCAAGCCTGCGCATGTCCAAATCTCCCTTTTTCGTTGCGGCAGACTGTCATGCGATCAAAGTTGCAGTTCCTACCGGTCGGAGGGCGTGGTCGGTGTCGGTTTGGCAGGTGCCCTGTCTTGAGGCAGGAACTTCTGTATATCAGCGCGCTACAATGGCGGGTGCCCGGCGTGTTGCCGCATATCCACAAGAGGGATCGCCTTGATGTCCGACATTGCCACCAAGCCGGATTCGATCATCGCGGTAGAGCGGTGGAACGCTTTCTGGGCCGCGCGCGATCTTGAAGGTATGAAGCGCGTGGCCGCCGATGATTTTATCCAATGGCACGCGACGGTGCGCAAGAACCTGACCAAGGATGAGGAGTTTGCCATGCTGGTCAATGCGCTCAAGGTCATGCAGATAGAGTTCAAGGCCGTGCGCCTGACCGCGATGGACAATGATACCGTGCTTCAGCAGTGCCTGGGCGATATTTCCATCGACGGCGCGGGCACGCGCACCGACGTACCGTTCGCAATGGTTTTCCACACGCGTGGTCAGCTGGTCACACGGTGCGATGAATACATGGACGGAATGTCACTCCCGCCGATTGATTTCACACCGAAGGATTGAGGGTCGGGCCGCGCAAGTGCTCCATCCCGCGCGGCCCGCCGTCCTATTGTGCCGCGATCAGATCGGCGCGTTCGGTCAGCTTGTCATTGCGCAGCGATGCCAGCGTTTCGGCGCTTGGCGGAACCACGCAGACGCTGCCGATGCCAAGCGCCTTGAGCGCGCGGCCCGTGCCGACCCAGCATGCCAGCATGAGCACGGTGTCGCCGATTTCCGGCTCGGTCAGCAGCGCGTGCATCCGCTCCCACAGCGCATCGTCGCCGTTGATCGAATCAATGTCGCTCTCGAAACGGTCGGCGAATTCGATCAGCAGCCGCTCACGCTCGGTAAAGCCTTCCCACGCGTAGTTGCAGTCTGCGGCGTTCTGATAAAACTCCTCGGCAATTTCGCCACCGGCAAAGCCGGGCCAATCACGCCACAGCCGCATTCCGGCGCAGATCGGGCAATTGGTGCGTGCCGCGCCCAGAATACGCATTCCCTCGCGTTCGCGCGCGGTCAGCGTCGTTTCGGGCGCGTCGTAGATCGTGCGGAACATCCGCTGACGTGTGTCGACCAGCTTTTCGGTGCCAAGGTGGTTCAGGATGTGAACCAGCGGTTCACGGTCTGCGGGAATATCTACGCGATAGGGCATGTGGCCACTCCTGCATCGGTGCTTCAGGGACTCTCTCTTGGATGCAGGATAGTGCATGATTTTTTCAATCCGCTCGCACCTGCCGTCGGGCGGGGTTGAGGCAGGCGGATTTGCCGCAAACCTTGGCCGTGCGATCGCGGGGTACCGCGACAGGGAGAAGCAAGGGCAAGCCTTGCCCGGATGCCATTTCGCCAATCACGCGGAGAGAGACACGATGAAACGACTGGAAGGCAAAGTGGCCGTGATCAGCGGCACCAGCGGCGGGATTGGCGCAGCCACCGCGCGTCGGCTGGCGGCGGAAGGGGCGAGCGTCGTACTGGCCGATATCGATTTGGCCGGCGCTGAGGCGACCGCGCAGGCGGTGCGCGATGCAGGCGGCGATGCAATGGTGCATTATCTTGATCTGGCTGAGGAAACGAGCATCGCGGCGCTGATTGATGCTGCCATCGCCCGCTTTGGCAGGATCGACGTCCTGTTCAACAACGCCGCCGATACGCGTGCGGAAACGATGATCAGGGACGCGGCGATCGAATTCATGGATGCCGACTTGTGGGATGGCGTGTTCCGCATCAACACGCGTGGCACGATGCTGATGATCAAGCATGTTTTGCCGCATATGGTCCGGCAGGGCGGCGGCTCGATCATCAATACCAGTTCGGGTGCGTCGCTGCGCGGGGATCTGTTCCGGGTTGCCTATGCCTCGTCCAAGGCGGCTATCAATGTGCTGACTGAATATGTTGCGGCGCAGTACGGCAAGAAGGGCATCCGTTGCAACGTGGTTTCGCCGGGGCTGGTCGTGACTGAAAATGCCGCGATGAATCAGGGGCATAACCTTGACATGTACTTGTCGCACCACCTGACCCCGCGCCTTGGCAGGCCCGAGGATCTGGCCGCGATGGTCGCACTGCTGGCGTCCGACGACGGCAAGTTCATTACCGCGCAGATCATCCCGGTCGATGGCGGAATTTCGACCCATTTCCCGCACGTCGCCGAAACGCGCGGCGGCGTCGATGCCTACAAACCGACAGCACCTGAGGAGCACGCAAATGGGTAGATTGAGCGGACGGACCTGCATCGTGACGGGTGGCGCAGGCGGGCTTGGTTCGGCAACGGCGCGCAGGTTGTGCGCCGAGGGTGGGCAGGTGGTGATTGCCGACATTCTGCTCGAGCCTGCCGAGGCGCTTGCGGCGGAAATCCGGGCCGAGGGCGGCGATGCCATCGCGCTGCATGTCGATCTTGGCGATCCTGACAGCATCGCAAAGCTTATCGCCGATACGCTGGCCCATTATGGCAAGCTGGAGGTGGTGTTCAACAACGGGGCCGCCACGCAGTCCGAATTCCTGAACCGTGATGGCGCGGCTGGCGAAATGGACATCGAGGTGTGGGACCATACGTTCGCGGTGAACACGCGCGGCACAATGCTGATGATCAAGCACGCCTTGCCCGCTCTTATCGCATCGGGCAGCGGGGCGATCATCAACACCAGTTCAGGTGCCTCGTTGCTTGGCGATCTTTCCCGCACCGCCTATGCCGCATCGAAATCGGCCGTGAACGCCCTGACGCTTTATGTAGCGGCGCAATATGGCAAGCAGGGCGTGACCTGCAACGCCATCTCGCCGGGCATGGTGCCCACGGCGGCTTCGCGCGCGAACCAGCCGGAACTGATCCGCATGGTGGAACGCCATCATCTGACCCCGGAGCTTGGCTATCCTGAGGATATCGCAGCGATGGTCGCGCTGCTGGCCTCTGAAGACGGACGGTTCGTTTCGGGCCAGATCATGCGAGTGGACGGCGGCGTGACCAAGGCCTTCGCGCATGTTGCCGACAACCGCGACCAGTTCGAAGCCCATGTTGCCAGCACATGGAGGCATGAGGCATGACCGGGGATGCGCTGGATCGGGTGGGCGCGGTTGCGCGCAGTTGGGAAGCGGCGTGCAACGCGCGCGACATTGACCGCGTGGTCGCACATCTGACGGATGATGGGGTGGTCTGGTACAATTTCCAGCCGCAGGTCGAACTGAGCAAGGCAGCCTATCGCGATCTGCTGGAAGCGAGCAGGGCCACGTTCGCCAATCGGCGCACGAAGGACCGGCGGTTGCATCTTCATCCCGGCGGATTTGTGGAGCAGGCCACGTTGGAAGGCGATACACCGGGCGGCGTGATCGAAACACCGTTCCTGCTGATCGCGACCATCGAGGGTGACGCCATTACCCGGATTGCCCAATACTTTGACACCACGGTCCTGCATCAGGCGGGACTGGTGCCGGTCTGACGTCTGCGAATCTCCGCCCGGTCGATCCTGTGCGATCCACCGGGCGGTGATGCTTTATCAGCCCCAGCGCAGCGGCAGTTCGTTCACCTGCATCACATTGCCGGTGAACCACGGAACCCGGAAACCTTCCTGCAAGCGGAACATCGGGATCACCTTCACGAACTCTTCGATCGCGGTCTGCAATTCGCGGCGGGCAAGGTGCTGGCCAAGGCAACGATGGATGCTGTGGCCCAGCGTGACATGCATCGGCTTGCGATCCAGCCGCACTTCCTGCGGGTTTTCGTAGGCTTCCGGATCGCGCCCGGCCAGCGGAGTCGACATCGACACGACATCGCCCGGCAGCAGGGTGTGACCACCCAGTTGGTGCTCCTTTGAAACGATCCGCTGTGTCGAGACCGCGGCATAGGCGCGCAGCAGTTCTTCCACTGCCACAACATTCTGCGAAGGGGTGTTCTCGCGCATCGTCTGCTGGTCCTGCGGGTTCTCTGCAAGATGGCGGAACTGCAGGCTGAGATTGGCGGTCACGGTGTCCAGCCCGCCGAGGTAGAGGTTGAACGCGTGGCCGAAGACTTCCTGATCGTTCCATTTGCGCCCATCGACTTCAAGCGTCATGCACTTGCTGATCAGATCGTCGCCGGGGTTTTTCCGACGCTGGGCGATGGTTTCCATCAGCAGTTCCTTCACTGCCCGCACGCTGGCGATTTGCACGCTGGCGTCGGTTCCGCGCAGTAGCTGGTTTTCCCACTCCAGAAACTGTTCCAGCCGTTCGACCGGAAGATCGATCATTTCAAGGAAGATGGTGATGGGGAACAGGATCGCGAACTCCTGCACGAATTCGCATTCGCCCTTGTCCTTGAACCGGGCAATCAATTCCTGCGCCCGCCCGCGCACCTTGCCGTCCAGCTTCATCATCTGGCTGGGCGAATAGAGCGGATTGAGCGCGGAACGATAGGCTGTGTGGACCGGTGGATCGAGTTCCGTCGGGATGATGTCCCACGTCTCGCCGATCATCTGGGCAAAGCCGGTGTTGCCGCTCTTGTGGTAGTTTTCGGTGTCAGCGTAGATCTTGCGCAAGTCCTCGGCGCGGCGCACGACCCAGCCCGGCTTGTTGAATGACACGTTATCGGCATAAAACACCGCGGGCCCTTGATGGATGACCGGGATGATCGTCTCGTGCGGGTTGTCGTAAGTAATCTTGCGATCAAACAGCGCGCAGTGGCGCATCTCACGCGCGGGTGCCTGCGGGGTCGTTGCCGTATCAGTCATCGTTTCGGGCCTTCGCTTTTTTCATCGTGCGGCATAGCGGTGCCATTGCGGCTGGCAATGCTGCGTAATCGTCTAACTGGAAGCACCTTTAATCCACGCATTGCGGCATCGCTTCCTATCGGAAGGTATGTTCGCTCCGGCAGGTTTTGCTCGACGTTCCGCCCCAATGCAATTTGCGCAAAGCTGCCGCACCGGTTTGGGCGTGGCTGACTTGGGCGCTTGAGGAAGGGGATTTATGGCCGGGTCGATCGGGGCCGAGCGCGCCTCAGGGTATCGATGGCTGGTTTTGCTGGTCCTCACCTTGGCACACAGCTGCCACATCATGGACCGCATGGTGGTGAGCATCGTGATGGAGCCGGTGCGCCACGAATTTGATCTGACGGACACCCAGTTGGGGCTGATTTCCAGCCTTGGCTACGGCTTGTGCTATGGCGCGGCGGTGCTGCCGATGGGCATGGTGATCGACCGTTCGGTGCGCAAGAACGTGCTGGCCATGATCCTCGCGGTCTGGAGCGCCATGACCGCCGTTTGCGGATTGGCAACCAGTTGGACCATGTTGCTCGCTTCGCGGTGCATGGTGGGCTTGGCCGAATCCGGCGGATCACCCGCCGGGCTTTCGCTGCTGTCCGACTATTTCCCGGCGAAGGAGCGGTCGACTGCGGTTGGTCTGTGGTATCTTTCGTCTGCCATTGGTTCGATCCTGACATTCATTGTCGGGGGAATGATTGCCGCTGAATACGGCTGGCGCATGGCGTTTTTCCTGGCCGGCGTGCCCGGCATGATCATGGCCGTGATCGTGTTTCTGGTGATTCGCGAACCCAAGCGCGGCGCAAGCGATGCGCCAATGGCTGATGCAGCCCTCCCGGCAACTGCCCCTCCTGAAAAGCTCTCGTTCATGCAGTCGCTGGCTGAAATCGCGGCGCGGCCTGCGGCGGTGCATATCCTGCTTGGCGTGCTGCTGACGGCTGCGGCAATATCGTCGTACTCCACTTGGTCGATCTCGTTCCTTGTGCGTCAACACGGGCTCAAGCTGTCCGAGGCGGGGTTGACAGTGGGCCTGACCACCGGGTTGCTCGGCGCGTTGGGTGGGGCCTTTTTCGGATGGCTGGCAGACCGCGCCAGCCGCCGCGATGCGAGATCCAATCCGTGGCGATCAGGCATCATCGCTGCGGCCACCTCGATGGCGGCAACGTTCCTTGGCATCGGGTCTCTGCTAACCGAGGCCACGTTGCCCGCGCTTGTGCTGGTCGCGTGTTATGCCTTTTTCTTCAACAGCTACAACGGCCCGGCCAACGGACTGCTGTTGATTGTGGTGCCCTCGCAAGTGCGGGGCTTCACCATCGCGCTGCTCCAGCTGGGCGCAACCCTGCTGGGCTTTGGCGTGGCACCGTTCGTGGTGGGGCAGCTCAGCGACATGATCGGCGGCTCCAATTCGCTCGGCTGGGCGCTTTCGATCATGCTGCTGTGCCATCCGCTTGCGGCCATGCAGTTTGCGCTGGCGGCGCGGTGTGTGAAACGCAACGGGGCAGATCGCCACGATGCTCGGCCTGAACCGGCTGGGCGTCTGGCGCAGCCATAAACGGCACATCTGCGCTAGTTTTGGCACGAAGGCGCATGCTTGCCTTGCTGACGGCAGGGGCGCTTGTCCTGTAGAGCATGCGCGTTTGGAAAAGGATCATCACGAATGACGCAGGCAATCGGTTCCGTCGGATTTATCGGCCTTGGCAGCATGGGCGGCGCGCAGGCTCGCGAATTGGCCAAGCTGGCTTTACCGCTGTCGGTGTTCGACAAGTTTCCGGCTTCGATGGAGCCGTTTCGCGGGAAGGCCACGCTGGCTGGCAGTATTGCCGAACTTGGCGGTTGCGATGTCGTCGGAATCTGCGTCCAGGACGATAAGCAGGTGATTGAATGCTGTGACGAACTGATCCCGGCCATGCGCCCCGGTTCGGTGATCCTGGTCCACAGCACCGTGCGTCCCGATACAATCAAGGCGCTGGCAGCGCGTGCTGCTGCGGTGGATGTCGAGTTGATGGATGCGGCCGTCACGCGAACCGAGATGACCAATGACGGCCCTTTCGTATTCTGCATGCTGGGCGGCAGTGAAGCAACGATGGCCCGCGTGCAGGCCGTACTGGATGCCTATTCCACCAATACGATGCTGGTGGGGCCGCTGGGTTCGGCAATGGGCCTGAAAATCTGCAACAACCTTGTTTCGTGGAGCCAGATCATGCTGGGCCTTGAAGCAATGGATCTGGCTGAGGCGGCCGGTGTGCCCATCGACAAACTGATGGCGGTGATGCAGCGCAACGGGGTTATGACGCCGCCGATGAACGGCTTCATCGCTTTCCGCAACAATCCGGGCGAACAGCGCCAGCGCGATCTGATGGCGGTGCAGGCCGGGATTGGCGAGAAGGATTTGTCGCTTGCCGATGAACTGGGCGCATCGGTGGGTAAACCTTCGTCCATTGGCGCGCATATCAGAGCCATCGTAAAGCAGGGCATTCTCGATGTCTGCCGTCGTTAAGGCAGGACTGTCATTCGCATGATGCGCAGATTCGATGATCTTGTTGTGGGCGAACGACGCACATCGGCGGGGCTGGTGATTGATGAGCAAGCGATCATCGCCTTTGCGCAAGACTTTGATCCGCAGTGGTTTCACGTCGATCCGCTGGCCGCGCGCGGATCGGCTTTTGGCGGATTGATCGCCAGTGGCGCGCATCTGCTGGCGCTGTGGCGGCGGATGGACCACGATCTGAATGGCGATATTGATTACTATTGCGGGGTAGGCATGGAAAATGTGCGGTTTCGCAAAGCCGTCCGCCCCGGCGACCGGTTGACGCTGGAATCCGAGATTGCCGAATGTCGTCCTTCGGCTAGTGATGCCGGACGCGGGCTGGTCAGGATGGCCTATCGCATGACCAACGGGGCGAGCGATGTCGTGCTCGATCTGGAAGCGATCAATCTGGTCTACCGGGGGGCGGCGGCATGAACAATGATACGGCAAACGGGCACGTCAGCACGACTGGTAGCGAGCGATATTTTATCGTCCTGCTCGGGCTGATCTACATGATGAATTTCGTGGATCGCACGATCATCTCGATTGCGGGCGAGGCGATCCGGCGTGACCTCAACTTGTCCGATCTGCAATTAGGCCTGCTGGGCGGCCTTGCATTTTCGCTGTTCTACGCTGCGCTGGGCATCCCGCTGGCCCGTCTGGCAGAGCGGCGCAGCCGGGTCGGCATAATTGCCACCGTCACCGCGATCTGGTCGGTAATGACCGCACTTTCAGGCGCAGCGGGCAGCTTTGCGCAATTGTTGCTATGCCGGATGGGCGTGGGCGTGGGCGAGGCGGGCTTTACCCCGGCGCTTATTTCGATGCTGTCAGACAGGTTCCCCGCAGAACGCCGTGCAAGTGCGTTTTCCACCATCGCCATCTGGGTTTCGGTCGGGGCGGCGGTATCGGCCACCATCGGCGGGTGGGTGGTGCAGAACTATGGCTGGAGAGCAGCCTTCGTCGCGATGGGCGTGCCGGGTCTGGTGCTTGCCGTTGTTCTCAAGTTGACCATTCCCGAGCCTGTGCGCCAGAATGCTGGTGATGCGGGCGAGACGCCATCCTTTGGGGCCGTTTTGAACAAGGTCGGAAAGTCGCCGGCATTTCTCTATCTGACTGCGGCAAGCGGCCTTGTCGGCATGGTCAGTTTCGGTCTCAATCTGTTCATGATCCCTCTGCTTGTCCGCCGCTATGGTCTTGATATCGCGCAGGCCGGGATGATCTTTGCAGGTTCGCTCAGTCTTGCGATGGCGATTGGCAACTATAGCGGTGGCCGGGCAGCCGATTGGCTTGGGCGGCGTGATATTGGGTGGTTCGGGCGTGCGCCTGCCATGCTGCTGGTTGTCTCGCTGCCGCTTTACCTGTTGGCCATCCTGCAATCGGACTGGCGCTGGTTCATGGTTCTGATGTTCTTCGCGGCGGCCTCGCTCAACGCCTTCCTGCCTGCGATTATGACCGTGACACAAAGATTGGTGGAGCCGCGCATGCGTGCTTCGGCCGCAGCGCTGCATGCTTTTGGGCAAACGGTCGCAGGCCTTGGCATCGGGTCGGTAGCGCTTGGATGGCTTAGCGACCGGTTGGCCGCGCAGGCCTATGCCGGAAACTATCGTGCGGATTGCCTTCACGGTCCAGCCGGGGCGGCTTGTGGAGAAGCGTCCGCGCAAGGACTGCAACATGCCATGATGGCCGCAGGGCTGGTTCTGCTGGGCGCGATCTTCTGCTATTTGCGCGCAGCCCATGCGTTGCGGCGGGAAATTCCGAACGCCGCTGATCTGGCCTGAACCAAAGGGCAGGGCACTTCCTATCGCACGAAAGGCACGGTATTTTCTGCAGTCCCTAGGCTTTGCTCCAAGTGGAAAAGGAGTTGCCTGTGGCAAGTGTCAATGTAACGAGCGAAAAAATCGATCCGCAATCCCTGATCGATGCCGCGCACGGATTGTTGCCGCTGATCGTTGCGTCTTGCGCTGAGGCCAATGCCAAGGGCGACGTTCTGCCCGAGACGATAGCGGCCATGAAGAAGGCGAAGCTGTTGCGCGCCTTCCAGCCCAAGCGGTGGGGCGGGCTGGAGCTTGATCCGCGTGAAGCATACGCCATCCAGAACGTATTTGCGCAAGGCTGCGCTTCCACGGCCTGGGTCTATGGCGTGCTTTGCGTCCAGTCGTTCATGCTTGGGCGCATGGACACGCTGGCGCAGTCAGACGTGTGGGCCAATGATCCCGACGCACTGGTCTGTTCCTCATTCATGCCGACGGGGCGGGTAACTCCGGTCGAAGGCGGCTACCGCATCAGCGGGCGTTATGGCTTTTCCAGCGGCAGCAGCCATGCGCAATGGGCAATCGTGGGCGGAATGGTGCCGCCAGATGATGCCCGCCCGGCGCCGCAAATGCGGCTGTTCCTTGTGCCGATGAGCGACCTTGAGATCGACCGGGTGTGGGATACGTTCGGGCTGCGCGCCACCGGCAGCAACGATCTGGTCATCAACAATGCGTTCGTGCCGGCTTACCGCACGTATGTTCCGGATGCCGGGATCATGCCGCTGCCGCTTTCGTCCGGCCTGCCACCGCTGTATCGCCTGCCGTGGCTCTATGTGTTCGGCTCGTCGATTTCCAACCTTGCGGTCGGTGCAACGCGCGGCGCGCTGGCCACGTTTACTGCGGTGACACGTGATCGTCAGGGACCGATGGGTTCGGGGCCTTCGCGTGAGAACGCCCGCTTCCTTTCCGCGATTGGGCGGACCCGCGTTGAAATCGATACGGTCGAGCGCCAGTTGGCCGACAATTATGCAAGGCTGGCCGACCATGTGGCCCGCGATCTGGCGCTGCCTCAGGATGAAGCGCTGCTCTATCGCGGCCAGTTGACCAGCAACCTGCGCAAGCTGGTGGTGCTGGTGGATGAAATGATGCTTTTGCTTGGTGCGCGCGGCATCCAGCGCGGTGGGCCGTTGACGCAAGTGTGGCTGGACCTGTCTGCGGCGCGCGCTCATGCCGGCAACGACCCGACCGCAATCCATGCGCAGATCGCCGGCGAATTGCTCAACGCCTGAACCCGGCGCACCGTCTGACAGGAAAACGCCGCCGGATAACCCCGGCGGCGTTTTGCCTGATGCCAGAATCGCTCCGCGCCGACTGGTGAACCAGCCAGCGCGGAAAGCAATCAGAGGCGGCTGATTTCCTTGTTGGTCAGCGTGGTCACCAGACCACGTTCGCTGGCAGTGAGCGAAGCAATCGGAATCGAGATCATCTTCATATCGCGGATCACCACGACAGCATCACCGCGCACGCGATCAACACGGCCGATTCGGCGGCCTTCGGCCGACCATACCATTTCGCCACTCTTGATTTCAGGAGCGGTTGTTGCCGCAGCGGCTGCAACGGGTGCCGCAGTCTGGGCTGCGGCGGGGAGTGCAACAAGGCCAAGAGCCAGCGCGAACACGGAATGAATTTTCATGTTTGTCACCAATGTTTCAATGCAAAAGGTAACGGGGTGTCCCGCCATCATCGCCAGATAATCAAGGTTGAATGAATTGTCGATACTGATTCGGAAATAACTTGATGCTGCGTGAACAACACGTCAGACGGCACTCTTGCGTGCAGGACTGATAGGGTCCAATCTTGAAAAAGGCCGCCGAACAATGTGCGTCGCCGCACCGGAGATGGTATGGAGCCACCAGAAGCGTTGACCAGCGATGACGCCGGAATCAATTCAGCAAAATCTGCAAGAGGTGCACTGCCGTCTGCTGCCAAGCGTTCTGTTGGCCGGCCACGGCGACTGACGCTTGATGCAATTGTCGATGCTGCCTGTGCGGTGGGCATTGATCAGCTGGAAATGTGTTCCGTGGCAGAACGCCTGAACACCGGCGTGGCCACACTTTACGGTTATGTGCGGGGCCGCGATCATCTGCTGGAACTGGTTGCAGAACGCATGGCAACCCGCGCGCTGGCCGATACGTTTGGCGGCACTTGGCAGGAAGTCCTGCGGGGCCATGCCGCGCTCTGCTTCGAAATGTTCAAGTCCAAGCCCGAGATGATCGGCAACCTGATTGGCGGTGAAAAGTCTGACCGGGAAGTGGCCTACGCCGTCAACATCATGGCGATGCTGGAAAACCGGGGTCTTTCGCACGATGATGCAGCCGACCTTTATGTCGAGGCCAATCAGGCGGTTATCGGCGCTGCGGTGATGCTGGTCCGGCGCAATATACTGGCCAAAGCCGGGTTGGATCAGGATGGCAATGCCATTTCGCTGCCGCCCGGACTCGGGGATTACCGGCCCACGCTGGACCGGATCGTGCGCGATTACGAGGAGCGCGTGGCATAGGCATCTTCACGCATGTCTGCCTTGGCAGCAACGATATTGCCCGTGCCGAAGCGTTCTACGACGCGGCCTTGGCACCGTTGGGTATCAAGAACGTGGGCCAATTCCTCGATCAGGGGATCGGCTATGGCCGGAAAGTGGCTGAACTCCTGATCTTGCGCCCGCTAGATGGCGCGCAGGCGCGGGCTGCAAACGGTGGCACGGTCAGCTTCAAGGCACCAATACGGGACGCGGTGCGCGCCTTTCATGCCGCAGGGCTTGCGGCAGGCGGTGCCGATGCGGGAGCGCCCGGCCCGCGTGGTGCGGTCGAACATGCCTTTGGCGCATACCTGTTCGATCCCGATGGCAACAAGATCTGCGCATACTGCTTCAGCGCGCCCGATTGAGCTAACGCTTCACATGCGGGGCCAGCACCGGCGTTACGCGCAAGGCCGGGGAGATGGTTTCAGGCCCGATCTTCCGGTCTATTTCCTCGTTATACCACTGGATAAACTGCTCCTGAAAACTCAGCACGACCTGGGCAATATCGCCTTGCTCGTAGGAGCGCTGGATCGTCGGAAACAGGCCGATGTCTTCGGCCAGCACGGTCTGCTGGTTTTGCAACATGCCCTCCCAGAACCGGGCGTCCTCTTCGTCATCGCGCTTCCACCCGATGAACATGTTCGACATGACCATCTTGTCAGGGCCTTTTGGCCAGAACGTCTGCCAGTTGAAGCCTACTGGATCGAGCGCGGTAAAGCTGTTGGGGAAGCAGGGCAGGGCAAAGACGTGATCCTTGAAACGGGTGGTGAAATCATCGGGCGCGGCGCTGTCATGCCCTGCTGAAAAGAATGACTGGCCACCGCGCTTGCGGGTGACGAAGCGCGCATGGCCACCGTCGAACAGCGAGACGGTGAAGCTTTTGCTTTCAAGGTAGGGTGACAGCGTTTTGGCGTGCACGGTGTTCACGTGGTAGATTTCAAGGAAGTTGTCGAAAGCTGTCTTCCAGTTGCAGTCTATCTCAACGTCAAGAACCGCTTTCACCACCATATCGTCGATGGGAAAGTCATCAATTTCGGCATTTAGTGGCGCAAGAAAATCGGCGAGGGATGCCGCGTCTTTATCGAAGTTGATGAAAATGAATCCGCGCCACGTATCGCACCGCACTTGGTGCAGCGCCTTGTCTGCCTTGTTCAGGCAGGCAAAGTTGTGCGCTTCGGGCACCGATTTCAGTTCGCCGTCGGATGAATAGCCCCACGCGTGGTAGGGGCAGATGAACCGCTTTGCCACGCCTTCGGCCTGTGTAACCAGCGCCGCTCCGCGATGGCGGCAGGTGTTCTTGAACGCCCTGATGCGGTCGTCGCTGCCACGGCTCAGGATGATCGACTGATCGAATTGTTCGAACAGGCGGTATGATCCCGGCGCGGGCAGCTGGCTGGCATGGCCAACGCACAGCCAGCTTTTGCGAAAGACGTGCGCCATTTCCAGCCGGTAGAATTCGGGATCGAAATAACGCGCCGCCGGAAGATCTGGCAGCGCCGGGAAATGTTCAGGGTAGGCCGAGCGGCGAAATTCGCTTTCGACCTCGGTATACATCGCTCCAAGAGTGTCCTGATCCATCCGGCGTTTTCCCCATCCTGTCCTGCGGCGCAGTGGTCATGGGGTAACATCATCGGAATGGTTGTGCAGTTACCCTTGCTTGACGGTCAGTCTGGAAGCATCAGGCCGAGACGGCTAAGGCGGCGCAACCAATAGCACACCGCCTACCACCGCATCTGGCGCTTCAGTCTTCCGGAGCGATGGTCACGCGCAGGCCGTCAAGTTCGGCGGTGAAGTTGATCTGACATGACAGCCGCGAATTGGCCTGGCGGTGGTCTGAACTGTCAAGCAGGTCGTTTTCATCGGCGGTGACAGCGGGAAGCTGGTTGGCCAAAGGCCCATCAACATAGACATGACACGTTGCACACGAACAGCACCCGCCGCACAGCGCCAACAGTTCATCGGCACCTGCATCACGGATGATTTCCATGACCGAAACATTGGTGGCGGCATCGATGCTCTGTTCAGAACCATCGCGCGTGGTGACGATAAGCGTGGGCATTGCTGAAACTACTCCGAAAGTGATGGTGATGGCTTTATCACCAACCGTGCCGCACCTGCGCTATTCCGAAACACGCTGTCCCCTGTCTGTGGATAGGCGCTGATGGGGTGGTTGGCCAAGGCTGGGGCGGCACCCTACTTGCGCAGTGCGCGCATGATGAAATCGAGCGCGAAAGTGCGGGTCTCATCGGCATTGCGCTGCCATTTCCGCCCTGAATAGCGTTCGAGCATCTGCGTGGATGACAGGCAGCCAACGGTGATGATCACGGTCATGAATTCAATCCGGTTGCTGTCGATGTCTGCGTGAAACACACCGTCGGCCTGGCCGCGTCGCACCACTTCTGCCAGGCGATCTGCCAATGTCTTCTGCAGCTGCCGGATTTCATGGATGGATCGCAACTGCGCGCCGCCGTGCATGCTTTGGTCAAGCGACACCATGCCCAGCACGGGGTCTTCGGCGTAGATGTCGTACACTTCTTCCACATAGGTGCGGATGGCGTCGTCGGGTGCCAGATTGTCCAGCGGGATTTTCAGCAACCGCTCGTTGGTCTTGATCGATATGTCCTTCAGCAGTTCCCAGTACAGCTCGTCCTTGCCCTTGAAATAGAAGTAGACGATCTGCTTGCTCACTTTGGCTCGGCGGGCGATGTGCTCCACCTTCGTGCCGTCAAAGCCGTTGGCGCCAAACTCCTCGCGCGCCGCTTCAAGGATCTTGCGAATGGTGGCCTGTGGATCACGCGGGCTGCGGGGACGGGGTTCGGGTTGATCGTGGCTCATCGCGTCAGACAACTGGCCAGCCGCGAGGCGTTCCGGGTGCGGTGAACAACTCCTGTTCGTCCACCATCATCGTGACGATGGCCGCCTTGTCGGCAAAAAGCGCCTCATCCTGGGCAATGGCGCGCATCACCGGCGCGTCCTGTCCGATCAACGCAAGATCGGCAGGGTCGACCCAGAATTCCGGCATCCCGTCATAATCGCTGGGCGAACCGGGCGGCTGATCGGTGGCGATCACATGGTTCTGATAGTAGAGTTGCAGAAAATCACCGCCGTTGTGCTCAACCATGCCAACTTCGACATGGCGGCCACGCCAGTGCGCCTGCACTTCCTCACGCGTCAGATGAGAAAGCCCCTTCAGCGTTACCATGATCTTGTTGGGCAGGGGGCGGCTGCCTCTGTCGTGGATCAGCAGCGCTTCAACGAACAGCTGCACGGCATCGCCATGCGCGTGGATACTGGCGGCTAGGGCATTTGCGCCGGTCTCATCGGCAAACCACGCCTCCACCACGGCGACGAAGGTTGGCGTGTCCTGCGTGCCGGTGCGCACATTCATCGGCAGCACTTCGTTGAAGACAAGCCGCTTGAGGCCGGGGAGATGCCGCTTAGCCTGCATGGTGACAAAGGTCTTCCACGCTTTAACCGGGCGATCCGGCCGCAGCAGTGAAATAAGTTTCACAGGTCCGTTCATGGCGCTCCTCAGGTGCAGGCAGCTCACGCGCCTGTCGTTCGCTTCACGCATATGCACCAAGCCGCGCTGGTAACCTTCCGACGGACGGGGCCTTGGCATTTATCCTGACCCGTCGTGCGGCAGGTCACGCCACGTGCGCGCCGCCGCCATTGGAGTGCCGCCTGATTGATCATGGGGATATGATGGACAAGACACCGCTTACAGACCCTGCGCTTGCCCAGTTGTTCACGCAGGCGCGCACGTATAACAGTTGGTCGGATCGCCCGGTGGACGATGCGACCGTGCGGCAGCTTTACGCGCTGGTATCGGCCGGGCCGACGACCGCCAATTCCCATCCCGGCCGCTTCGTCTTCATCCGCAGCGCCGCTGCGCGGGCACGGTTGCGCCCACACCTGAGCGCTGGAAACGTTGAAAAGACGATGGCTGCACCGTGCTGCGTGATCGTCGCCTATGACACTCGGTTCCATGAATTCATGCCGCAGCTGTTCCCGTCCCGCGATTTTTCGGCGACATTTGCAGGCAAGGACGCGGTAATTGCCGATACCGCCATGCGCAGTTCAACGCTTGCTGGAGCCTATCTTATCCTTGCGGCGCGGGCATTGGGGCTTGATGCAGGGCCGATGTCCGGTTTCGACAAGGACACGCTTGAGGCCGAGTTCTTTCCGGATGGGCGCTGGAAGGCAAATTTTCTGTGCAACATCGGGTATGGCACCGATGACCAGTTGTTCCCCCGCAACCCCCGCCTTGCTTTCGAACAGGCGTGTCTCGACTTATAGGAGCAAACGCGGCGATTACGCCGGCTCTCTTGCGTTCACCCATCCAAAGAAAGGTGGCGGAGGGCCGCGGTCCGCATCTAGGGTTGGCAACACCTTTATGGATGAGGAGTCTTTGATGCGGTTCGTTCGATACGATGATGGCGGCACCCCCCGCCTTGGCCTGGTCCGTGGGGAAGCGATCGTGTCGCTTGCACCGATCGCAGACCGTTATCCTACCATGCATGCGATCATCGAAGGCGGCGACGCTGCTTTGGCTGCGGCGCGTGAACAGCTTGAGACCGGTTCCGATGCGCTGGCGCTGAAAGATGCCAAACTGCTCGCCCCGATTGAACGACCGAGCAAATTCATGGCCATTGGCATGAACTACGCCAAGCACCTTGAAGAAGCAGACCGTCTGGGCATCGCCCGCGTTGCCAACCAGATCTGGTTCAACAAGCAGACGACCTGCATTTCCGGGCCTTATGATGCGATCGATCCGGGTGTAACGGAAAAGCTCGATTATGAAGTCGAACTCGGCGTCGTGATCGGCAAGTCGGCCAAGAAGGTCAGCGTGGAAAACGCCAAGGACTACGTGTTCGGCTATTTCGTGGTGAACGATGTGTCCGCGCGCGATTGGCAATTTCAGTCGCCCACGATGACAATGGGCAAGTCGTTCGATACGCACGGTCCGATGGGTCCGTGGATCATCACGGCGGATGAAGTGCCCGATCCGCACGCACTGGATCTGCGCTGCTATGTGAATGGCGAACTGCGTCAGTCGAACAACACTGGCAACATGATCACGAACGTGTGGTCGCAGATTTCCCACTTGACCACTGCGTTCACGCTGCTGCCGGGTGATCTGATCGCAACCGGTACGCCTGAAGGCGTTGCTGCAGGGATGGAGCCGCCGGTATTCCTGAAGGTTGGCGACGTGATCCGCTGCGAAGTCGATGGCGTCGGCGCAATCGAAAACAAGGTAGTCGAACCCGCCTGATCTGGCATTGCGAATGCCCACCCCCACTCCCCGCCGCTTGGGGGAGGGGAGTGGGACTTGCGGTTTCGCAGGTGACATCAGTCGCAGCGGGGTGGGCATGGCAACGCACGGTTTGCGCACAAAAAAGGCCCCGCGCGGTTATCGCGCGGGGCCTTTTTCACGTCTGCAAAAAGTTTACTTGGACTGCCCCGTCCCGCTTCCGGTGGCGGGCATCAGCATGTTCGACATGCCGCCATCGACCAGCACATCGATACCGTTGATGTGCCCGGCTTGTGGGGAGCACAGGAACAGGATCGCGCGGGCGACGTCTTCGGCGGTGCCAAGCTTGCCCAGCGGAATTGAGGCTTCACGTTGCTTGCGGCGCGTCTCGTCATCATATCCCGCCTTGGTCATCGGGGTATAGGTCGGCCCCGGCGAGACGGTATTGCAGCGGATGCGGTCCGGCCCCCATTCTATCGAAAGCTGTCGCATCAGCATAAGCAATGCGGCCTTGCTTGATGAATAGAAGCCCAGCGCTGGCGTTGGTTGCGTGGCAGACATCGACGCGGTCGCAATGAACGCGCCTTGGGCTTCGCGCAAATGTGGGTGCGCCGCTTTGCCGATCAGCCACGTTGCGCGGGTGTTGATACCATAGATCAGGTCGAACTGCTCGGGCGCCAGATCGACCAGCGCGCCGCCCATGATGATCCCGGCGTTCGAAATCACTGCATCGATTCCGCCCATATGCGCGATCGCCGCATCGACGATGCGCGTGCCGCAATCGAGTTCGGACAGATCGACGACGACCGTGGCCGCCGACGCGCCGATGGCATCGGCCACCACGGCCAGATTCGCCGCGTCACGATCAGCCAGCAGCATCTGGTGATCGCCGGGGATGGCAGTGCCATCTGCCAGCAGTTCGGCACAGGCCCGGCCAATGCCGCTGGCTGCCCCGGTGATGATGAAGCGCATGGGCCTGTTCCTTATTCCTCGATACCGAGTTCGGCGATCAATTGCTGCCGCAGCTTGAACTTCTGGATCTTTGAGGCCGACATTGGCCATTCGTCAATCAGGCGGATGTGGCGCGGCACCTTGAACGAAGCGATGCGCGTGCCGACAAAGGCGATCAGTTCAGCAGCAAATTCCTCGGCCGATGATGTGATCGGCCCGTCGGTTTCAACAAACGCCGCCGGAATTTCCGCAAGGCGCGCGTCGGGCAGGCCGACCACTTGCGCCAGCCGTACCAGCGGGTGCGAGGCGAGCACTGCCTCGACTTCAGCTGCCGCCACGTTTTCACCACCGACCTTGAGCATGTCCTTGAAGCGGCCATGAAACATCAGGTGCCCGGCCTCATCCAGAGATCCGATGTCACCCGAATGATACCAGCCACCTGCGTCGAGCGCCTCTGCGGTCTTTTCCGGATCCTTGTAGTACCCATCAAACAGGTTGTAGCCACGGATCAGCACTTCGCCGCGCGTACCGGTGGGCAGATCATGCCCCTGCGCATCGACAATGCGCACCTCAACACCCAGAAGCGGCGTGCCGAGCCGGGTGAAGCCCATTTCGGGGTCCATGTCATATCCGCCAGTGGTCACGATCCCGCTCGCCTCGGTCATCCCGAAAGTGCCGACCTGGCGCATGTTCGGTGCCTTGTCGCGATACGCCTGACCCACACTGGCGGGCATGAACGCAAAGCAGGAATTTTGCAGGCGCACCGACGACATATCGGCCTTGGCCCAATCGGGATGCGCGATCATCGCCTGATGGAAAGTGACGAACGGCAGGAACATCATCGTCACCTTCTCCGCCTCGATCTGGCGCAGACTTTCGCCCGGATCGAAGTGGGGTTGGCCGATGAATGTGCCGCTGACATTGACCGCGCCAAGCATCGCCAGCATCGCGGCGATGTGGAACAGCGGCATCGGCGACCACGCGCGTTCGTCGGGTGTGAATGCCCAGCGGTTGGCGGTCAGGTTGATCGTCTCGCGCACGATGGCTTCGTGGCTGAGCAGGCAGCCCTTGGGGTTGGCCGAAGTTCCCGAGGTGTAGAGGATCATCGCGGTATCGCGCAGGCGCACACACAGGCGGCGGCGGTGGACATTGGCAATCGGCACCCCCGCAGCGGCGGCATTGAACGCGTCCTGACCAAGGAAGCCCGGGGCAAGTGCGCCGGAACCCGCGCCATCGCTGGCGCGCAGAACCACGATGCGGCGCAATGCAGGCGCGCTGGCCAGTGCCAGTGCGGCAGGGTCGCCCTGCTGCGCCAGATCGGCAAAAGCCTCGGCCAGGCGGCCCGTAAAGTCGACATGCTGGGTCTGCGTATCGTCGGTTACGATGGCGACAAGATCGGCGTTGTCGGCCACGTAGGCCATTTCAGGCGCCTTGTAGCGCGCGTTCATCAGCACCGAAACCGCGCCGATCATCGCATTGGCAAACAGCGTTTCGACAAAGGCGATGCCTGATGGCAACAGCACGCCCACATGATCGCCCGGCCCGATGCCAAGCGCCAGCAGCGCGCGCGCCTTGTGCAGCACCGCATCGACCAAGGCGGCATAGGTTTTGCGGCCTTCGGGGAAGACCAGCATTTCCTTGTCCGGCGCGCGGTCGCAAGCGCTCAGCAACAAGTCACCCAGCGTAGTCGCCGCGATGCGCACGCGTGACAGGTCTTCCGACAGACCTTGCGCTGAATCCCTATCCATCATCCCCAACCCCAATTTTCATCTGCACGCCACGCCCTCAAATCCGTCACACTGATGGATTACGGCGCACCTCACGCTTCCGTGCCTCCCCGCCGATAGGGGGAGGCGCGCGTTCAGCCGCAGCCGACCACGCCGCCGTCGACCGGAATCTGTGCGCCGGTAACGTAGCCACCGCCCTTGCCGCACAGGAACAGGATCACCGCTGCGATGTCGCCCGGCTTGCCCAGACGGCGCAGCGGAATGTGCGCCAGCAGCGTGGGGTCGACGGCGTCGTCGGTGCGCATGTGCGCGGTCATCTTCGTCGGGAAGAACCCGGGGATGACCGCGTTGACGGTGATGTTGCGCTCCGCCAGATCACCGGCCAGATCGCGCGTCATCATGTGGACGGCGGCTTTTGATGCGGCATAGCTGTAGGCTTTGAGCCGCTCGGCCTTCATCCCTGCGACCGAACCGATGTTGATGACGCGCGCCGGATCGTCGGGCGTCCCTGCGGCGGTCAGTTCGGGCAGGAGTTCGCGAACCATCGTGAACGGCGTCTGCACGTTCACCGCCATCACGCCGGGCCAGGCCTTGTCGGGGAAGGTATCGATTTCGCCGCCCCACGTCTTTCCCGCATTGTTGATCAGGATGTGGCACGGGCCAACCGCCACGCGATACCGCTCGACCAGTTCCACCGCCGCTTCGGGTGTGGAAAGATCGGCGGGCAGCGCGATGCAACGGCCCAGCCCTGCCATTTCGGCCGCCGCCGCTTCGCAAACATCGGCCTTGCGCGATGTGATCGCCACGGTCGCGCCAGCAGACAGCAGCCCTTCGGCGATCATCCGGCCAAGGCCCTGCGCACCGCCGGTGACGAGCGCGGTCTTGCCCGTCAGGTCAAACAGACCGGCGGACATCACATCACCACCGAAATCTTGCCGAACGAATGCGCATCACGCAGATGCAGCAGTGCTTCGCGTGCTTCGGCCAGCGGGAAGGTCCGCTCGATCACCGGCTTGATCTTGTGCGTATCGGCAAAGGCCAGCATTTCGCGGAAATCGGTGGGATCGCCCACTTGGCTGCCCAGCAGAGTGGCGCTTTTCAGGAACAGGTCGGTGGCGTTGAACTTGATCTCGTTGCCTGCGGTCGAACCGTAGATCACGATGCGCCCGCCCGGATTGATCGCGCGGATATAGTTGGGCAAGCTGGGGCTGGGCGCACCATCAAGCACGACATCGACGCCGCCGGTCATCTTGCCAACCTTCTTGCGCCATTCGGGATCGGTAAACAGCAATCCATCCTTCGCGCCCATCTTGCGTGCGCTTTCAAGCACTTCTTCGCTTTCGCCGGTGCACCACACATCGCAGCCCAGCGCCACGGCGAAGGCTAGGCCAAACGTGGCGACGCCGCCGCCGATGCCCGAAATCAGCACCTTCTCGCCCGCTTTGAGCTGGCCCTTGAACATCAGCGCACGCCACGATGTCAGCGCGGTCAGCGGCATTGCGCCCGCTTCTTCCCACGTCATGAACGCGGGCTTGGGCGCAAGGTTTTCTGCCGGAACGCAGATGTATTCGGCAATCGTGCCGGGGAAGGGCATGCCCAGCAGGCCGAAATCGGCTGCAGGCGTATCGCGGCGCGGACCCCACTGGCGCGCAGGGTAGATCACCACTTCGTCGCCCACACTGGCGTCGCTCACGCCTTCGCCCAGCATGTCGACCACGCCCGCGCCATCGCAGCCCATCACCGAAGGCAGGGTCATGCCGGGATACTGCCCGTGCGCGATAAACAGTTCGCGGTGGTTGACAGACGCTGCCTTGATCGCAACGCGGACTTCGCCCGGACCGGGGGTGGGCACATCCACTTCTCTTACCGCAACGGCTTCAGGTCCATCGGTGGTTTCGAGCAGCAGCGCCTTCATCTTCGTCATCGTATCGTACCCCGGTTGCATCCGGCCGACGGCGCGGCCTTTGTGCTGCGGTGCGCGACCGTCTGCGTTGCGAAACCTGTCAACCGATAGGCTGGCAGGTTTCGCGAAGCCTGAGGGGATGTGAGGTTAGTATGAGCGCGGCAGGCCAAGGCTCTCGGCAATGCCGTTGCGCACCATTTCGTTGGTGATCGGCCCGATCCGCCACAGCCGCGAATCGCGCCAATATCGCTGCATGTCGGTTTCCGCCGAATAGCCCATGCCGCCAAGAATCTGGATGCCGAGGTCCGCTGCCTGATTGGCGTTTTCCGAAGCCATCAGTTTCAGCATGTTCGCTTCGACGCCGACGGGTTCCCCCCGGCTTTGCTTGTCGGCGCAATACATCAGCATCAGTTCGGTGGTTTTCTGCATTGTGGCAATGTCGGCCACGTAATGCTGAAGGCTCTGAAACCGGCCGATGATACCGCCAAACGCCTTGCGCTGCTTCATGTAATCGACCGCGTCTTCCAGCACGCCGTCGATCACGCCAAGGCAGAACGCACCAACCATGATGCGTTCATTGTTGAGCGTGGGCAGCAGCATGTACCAGGCCTTGTCCGGCTCACCCAGCACCAGTTCATCAGGCACGAAGGCATCTTCGAAATGGATCGAACACGATCCCATTGATCGCATGCCCAGCTTGGCCAGCGGGGTGATCTTCACGCCCGCCGTCTTGGTCGGCACCCAGAACAGCGTCAGGCCTTGGTGCTTTTTCTCCGCAGCCTTGTCGCTGCGCGCGATGACGAGCAGGTAATCCGCCACATGCGCTGACGAACTCCAGATCTTTTCGCCGTTGATCTTCCAGCCGCCGTCGACACGCTCTGCCGTGGTGGTCATCGCACCCAGCAGGTCGGTTCCACCTGCAGGCTCGGTAAAGGCAATCGCGGCCTTTAGCTGGCCCGTGGCGATCAGCGGCAGAAACTTCTTCTTCTGCTCCTCGCTCCCATAAAGCCCGATGGACTTCGATCCGGCGAATGACGTTATGCCCCATATCCATGCAAGGCCGCCCAGCGACCGCGCCAGTTCGCGCGCCAGCAGCATCTGCATCAGCACATCGCCGCCCTGACCCCCGAATTCTTCGGAAATGCCAACCCCGTGGAAGCCTGCCTCGGTAAACTTGTCCCATAGCGCGAAAGGATAGGCGTGTTCATCGGCTTCAAGCTTGCGCGCCCATTCCTTTGGCACTTCGGCATCAACCCAACGGTGCACCATATCGCGGAACGAGCGGTATTCTTCGGGAAGTTCGAAATCCATGCGTCAGTCTCCTGAAGGTTGAGCCGCCGCGATGGCAGGGTCGGCAAGCGCGATCATGCGGGCGGCAAGGGTATCGAAATGGGCGAGCGCCTGTGCGTGATCGCCAATCGTGATTGCGGCCAAAATGGCCTGATGAAGACGCAGGCCTGCGTGGCTGATCGTGGCATCTCCGCGCAGCAGAATGAAGCGCGCCACCAGCGCCAGCCGGTCCAGCGTCACGCGCAGCAATTCTCTGTTTGCGGCTGCCGCAATCACCGTCGTGTGAAAGGCATGGCTGGCGCGGATAGCTTCGAGCCTGCCGACGGGCAGGCTTTCCTGTCCCTGACCGATGACGAGTGCGTAGCGTTCGACCTGCACGCGCAATTCACGCAGTTGCGCAGGCTTTACCTGCGGCATCCCGCGCACATAGCCGAGCCGCCACAAATGCGCCTGCACATCCAGCAGATCGTGCGTTGCGGCAAGGTCGATGGGCGTTACCCGCTTGTGACGGTGCGCTTCGATCTCGACCAATCCTTCGGCCTGCAGCACGCTCATCGCTTCACGCACGGGGGTTGCGCTCAGCCCAAGCTGCGCGGCCAACGCGGTTTCACGCAGGAACGTGCCGGGTTCCAACGCGCCCGTTACGATGGCGTCACGCAATGCATCGACCACGGCATCGCGCCGGGTGACGGGGGGTTGAGAGCGGACAAGCGAGAGCGACATGGGTGAGGGCGACTCCTGCGGACGGGGTGTGACAGCGTCGCTTTAACCTGAAACCTGCGCCGTCGCCATACATTCTATAGAATATAGATATTGCAATCAGGCCGTGGCTTGCACGCGATAGTCTGGGCGCACTGCAACTACTGACCGCGCTTGCGCTGCGCGGCACCTGTCCCGACGATAGGTGGGAGAAAGGGTGGGACTGATACCACCTGAACCAATGCACGCAGCCAGGAGAGGCGCATGACCCGCTTTCGCACGCTCGACCATCCGATGATCGCCGCCATCGCGTGGAACCCTGATCGTCCGGCAGAATGGATCAGCGATCACATCGCGATGAACCGCGCCACATCCAACGCCTATCTGATCCCCGGTGATGACGGCGATGTGGTGATCAATACCGGCACGGCGGTGCAGGGCGAACAGATCCGCAAGAACTTCGAAGCACTGATCGGGCGGCCGCTGAAGGTGACGCAGATCGTGTTTACCCAAAGCCACCCCGATCATACCGGTGGCTGGCAGTTCTTCGCCGATGACGGTGTGGGAACCATTGTCCAGCGCAAGTTCGAACGGATCTGCGCGGAACGCAAGTTGATGGGGCGCTTCTTCACCCGGCGCAACGCCAAGGTTCTTGCCGCGCTGATTCCGCCGGGCGATAGCGGCGCGTTCTGGTTCGAAGCGCGCGATCCGCAACCCCTCACCGTATTTGCCGACGCGCACGATATGACCGTCTCGGGCCGCGATTATCGCCTGCTGTCGATCCCCTCGGGCGAAACGCTTGATGCGCTCGCTGTGTGGATGCCGCAGGAAAAGACGCTGTTCTTTGGCAACTGGGCGGGCGCGATCATGGGCGCATCACCCAATTTCTACACTGCGCGTGGCGATCGTGACCGCTCCATCGTGTTCTGGCTGGAAGAATGCCAGATGATGATTGACCTGAGCCCTGAAATGCTGGTGACTGGGCATGATGATCCGATCATCGGCGCAGAGGCCGTGCGCGCGCATCTGACGAAATTGCGCGATGCGGTGCAGTATCTCCATGACGAAACCGTCGCGGGCATGAACGAGGGCAAGACCCTGCCCGAACTCATGGCCGAAATCGCCCTGCCGCCGCATCTGGTTTTGCGCGATGGGCGCGGACCGGTGAACTGGTATGTTCGCGCGATCTGGGAAGAATATGCAGGCTGGTTCCGGCAGGAACGTACCAGCGAACTTTATGCCACGCCGCCAAGCGCCATCTGGCCAGAAGTGGTCGCGCTGGCGGGTGGTGCGGGGGTTCTCGCCGAAAAATCGCGCGCGCATCTGGCCGCAGGCGATGTGGAAAAGGCGCTCCATCTGATCGAGATGGCTGCCGTTGCCGCGCCGGATGACCGCGGCGTGCGCGAAACCGAACTCGCCGTTTACGAAGCGCTGGCTGACCGCACGCAGGGCCGGGTTTTCGACGAACTCGGCTGGCTTGAAAGCGCCATCATCGAAACCCGCCGCGCGCTTGACGCCGGTCCGGTTGCTTAAGGGAGGATCGCTGCCATGTCCGACGTTGCCGAAAAGATCCGCATAACCGATCTTGCCCACCCTGTGTTGACCGACATTCAGGCAGGCGCGCTTGCCTTCTGTCAGGCCAATCCCGTCACGCTTGATCCCGAAGTGGTGCTTGCCGCTGCGCAGGCGGGCACCGGCCTTTCCGATTTCGGCGCGCCCGACTTCCGCGAACGCCTTGCCGTGTGGATGCGGGCGGGCGATAACGATACTGAATTGAGCGCCGCCGGGCGCAACACGCTGTTCAATGAAGCGGTGCGGCTCGCCTCCAACCGTCTCCAGCTTGAAAATACGGTGCGCCGCCACCCCGAAATCCTCGACATTCCGATCGAGCGCCCTCTGATCATCGCGGGCCTGCCGCGTTCCGGCACGACCTATACGCTCCAGTTGATGTCCGCCGACCCGCGCCTGCGCTCTTTGCCGCATTGGGAAGCGGTGCGCCCCATCGCGGCCCCGTGGATCAAAGACGGGAAGGACACACGCTATGATCTGTGCGCCGCCGAGTGGGCACAGACCGATGCCGTCATGCCCTATATCAAGATGATCCACGAATTTTCGCCCGATCACATATCCGAAGATATTGAACTGCAAGGCCTCGATTTCGGAGGGTACTATTTCGAATGGATCGCGCATGTGCCCGAATGGCGCGATTACCAGTTCGCGCATGATGCCACCTCGGTCATGCGCTATGTGCGCAAGGCGATGCAGGTGCTCAGCTGGCAGAAAGGCCCCAACCGCTGGGTCACCAAATGTCCGCAGCACATGGAACAACTGCTGGCGGTGCGCGGCGCGTTCCCCGATGCCTATATCGTCATTAATCACCGCGATCCGGTCGCCTCGATCCAGTCGGCGATCACCGGCATTGCCTATGGCGCGCGGCTGACCCGCACCCGCGTGGATATGCAGGCCATCGCCGAGTACTGGATCGACCGCTACGAAAAGCTGCTGCGCGCCTGCGTGCGCGATCGTGACCAGCTTGATCCGGCACAATCGTGCGATCTGTACTTCCACGAACTGATGGCCGATCCGTTCGGCCAGCTTGAACGCGTCTATGCTGGCGCCGGGGTGCCGTTCGATCAGCAGACGCGCGATGCCTTCCAGCAAGCAATCGATGCCAACAAGCGCGGCAAGCATGGGCAGCTGGCCTACAACTTGCGCGAGGATTTCGGGATCGATCCTGCCGCCATCCGCGAACGCTTCCGGTTCTATCACGAACGCTTCCCCGAGGTACGTATCGAGGTGAAGTGACGCGACCGCGCCCAACCTGCCATAAGAAAGGTTGCCAGCCATGCCGTGCCGGGCATGACCTTTCCAAACGCCCCCGCGACAGAGCCGGGAGCAGCAGAAACGCGGAGCGGAAATGAACGGAATACTGTCGGTTGAAGGCAAGACAGCGCTGGTGACGGGCGGCGGCAGCGGCATTGGCCGGATGATCGCGCAAGTGCTGGTGGCGCAAGGTGTGCGCACCTACATCGTCGGCCGCACCGCCGCCACGCTTGAAGCGACCGCCGCCGAACTGTCTGCCAGCGGCACCTGCATTGCGCTGCCGGGTGATCTTTCGAATGTCGAAGGCGGTCGCGCGGTCGCCGCTGCCTTTGCCAAGCTGGAACCCCGGCTCGACCTGCTCGTGAACAATGCCGGCACGATGTACGATGCCCCGCTCGACAGCTTTACCGAAGAGGGCTGGGATCAGGTCGTCGACCTCAATCTGAAGTCGGTGTTCTTCCTGACGCAGGCCCTGCTGCCGCAACTGCGCGCAGCAGCTTCGGCCGAATCCCACGCCGCTGTGGTCAACATCGGATCGATCGGCGGCCTGCGCATCGGGCCGAAGGAAAACTATTCGTATCAGGCCGCCAAGGCCGCGCTGCACCATATGTCGGGCGGCCTTGCCAAGCGTCTTGCGGCAGAAAACATCACCGTCAACGCCATCGCACCCGGGTTCTTCCCGTCGGCGCTGACCCCGGTGGACAAGCCCGAGATTGTCGAGATGATGTCCAACATGGTGCCGCGCAAGCGTATCGGTACGCCCGAGGATATTGGCGGCACCGTGGCATTCCTCGCCAGTCGCGCGGCCAGCTTCATCACCGGTGCGGTCATCCCGCTCGAAGGCGGCATGGCGCTCTGACCGGCAAGGACCAGACGTGAGCGCAACCGTCATCACGCCCTTCGAGGTCGCATTCGGCACAGCCGACATCGCGGACTTGCGCAGCCGTCTGGCGCGCACCCGCTGGACTGACTGGCTGCCGGATACGGGTTGGAGTTACGGCACCGACGAAGCCTTCACCAAGCGGCTGTGCGCCTATTGGCAGGACGGGTTTGATTTCGCCGCGTTCACCGCGCGGCTCAACGCCTGGCCGCAGTATCTGGCAGACGTGGGCGGCGAACAGATGCACTTCTACCACGTGCGCTCGCCGGTGCCGACAGCGCGCCCGCTGGTGCTGGTGCATGGCTGGCCGGGGTCCGTGGTTGAATTCCTTGACCTGATCGGCCCGCTTACCGACCCTGAGGCACATGGCGGCAGCGCTGCCGACGCGTTCCACGTGATCGTTCCCTCGCTACCCGGATATGGCTTTTCCAGGCCGACCCGCAATCCCGGCGTCAATACGCACAAGGCAGGCACGATGATCGCCGCCGTTATGGAAGCGCTCGGTTATCCGCGCTATTTCCTGCAAGGTGGCGATTGGGGTTCGATCGTTACCAGTGCGATGGCGCAGAACTACCCGGACCGGGTTGCTGCTCTGCATGTCAACATGGCGCCCGGCGGGCCGACCAACCCGGCGATCCCGGTGGACGGGCTGGACGCAGATGAAGCTGCCGAATACGCGCGGCTCGGCCAGCACATGGCGATGGATTCGGCCTATGCTTTCGTCCAGTCCACCCGCCCGCAGACGCTGGCAGTGGCCATGAACGATTCCCCCGCAGGCCTTGCCGCGTGGATCATCGACAAATTCTATGCCTGGACCGATCACGGCGGCGATCTCGAATCCGTGTTCGGCCTTGATCACCTGCTCGATAACCTGTCGATCTACTGGTTCACCGGCACCGCCGCGTCCAGCTTCCGACTCTACCACGAAAGCAACTTCCGCAGCGCCTATGCCCATGCGGTGGTCGATGTGCCGACCGGCATCGCGCGGTTTGCGGGCGAGCCGTTTCGCTGGCCGCGTTCGCTGGTCGAGGCCACGTACCGCAATGTCGTGGACTGGCAGGAACTTCCGCAGGGCGGCCACTTCGCCGCGTTTCAGCGCCCGGACGATTTCCTGCGCGTGGTGCGCAGCTTCTTTGCCCGTCAGCACATCGCTGCCCCTGAACATACCGCAATCTGACGATGAGAGGACAATGACAATGGCCAATACAGAGCCAGCCGGCGGCCCCGCCATTCACTCGCTGGATCACTTCTGCCTGAGCGTGCCCGATCTGGAAGTGGCCCGGTCGTTCTACACCGAGTTTGGCCTTGATGTGCGCGATGCTGGCGGCACTCTTGAACTTTACACGTTCGGCAATCCGCACCGCTGGGGGGTGATCCGCCAAGGCGGCGCGCGCAAGAAGCTAGAGTATGTCTCGTTCGGCGTGTTCAAGGGCGAACTTGAGGCATTCCGGCGGAAGTTCGAAGCCCTTGGTGTCGAAATCACCGGCACCCCTGCGATGGGCGAAGATGGCGGCATCTGGTTCCGCAACCTTGATGGCATGGCAATGCAGGTGATCGAGGCGGAGAAGTGTTCGCCCGATACCAAGGCGCAGTTCCTGACCCAGTCGGTCGGTCCCGGCGAATGCGCTGCGGTCCCGCGCAGCAAGGCCCCCCGCGTCCACCCGCGCCGCCTGTCGCACTTTCTGATTTTCACCAGCGACGTGATGCGCGACATCGACTTCTATGAAAGCACGCTAGGCCTGAAACTGTCAGACCGTTCTGCCGATGCAGTGGCATTCATGCACGGCGTCCACGGCAGTGACCACCACCTGCTGGCACTGGCCGGATCGGCCGGCCCCGGGATGCACCATTGCAGTTGGGACGTTGGCACGATTCAGGAAGTCGGCGTGGGCGGATCGCATATGGCAAGCCTCGGGTTCGACAAGGGCTGGGGCGTTGGACAGCACGTCCTGGGTGCAAACTACTTCCACTATGTGCCCGATCCGTGGGGCAGCTATGCCGAATACAGCTGCGACATCGACTTCATCCCTGCCGGGCACGATTGGCCTGCAGGTAACCACCCACCCGAGGATTCGATGTTCCTGTGGGGTCCGGCACTGCCGGACAACTTCATCACCAATTTCGAGCTTCAGGACGCCTGAGGCAGCCCCGGAACATGAAGATTCAAGGATAATCCGACGATGGCAAACGTAGTTTTCCTCCACGGCGGCGGCATGGGCGGCTGGGTCTGGGCCGAACTGGCCAAGACATTGCGCGCCGAAGGGCACACCGTGTTCACACCCACCTTCACCGGTTTTGGCGAACGCTCGCACCTGATCGGGCGCGATGTGACGCATGACGTCCACGTCACCGACATCGTCAATGTGCTGACATTTGAAGATCTGCACGACGTGGTGCTGGTGGCGTTCAGCTATGCCGGGACAGTTGCGCCCGGCGTTGTGGCGCGTGCGGGCGACCGTATCGCCCGGGTTATCTATTTCGACGGCATCGTGCCCCTGACCGGCAAAAGCGTCGGCGAAGCGGTGGGCTACATGAAGACCGAAGACGCTGCAGGCCTTGATGCTCTGCTCGCCTCGGGCGAAGGCCCGATCGGCACCGGCGTTGATGAAATGCAGCGCAATGGTGCCAAGGAAAAGCCGATGAAGATGTCTGCCGAACGGCAGGAATGGCTGTTGGCCCATCTTAGCGACATGCCCCTGCGCGGGATGGTCAGTCCGGTCACGCACGGTGCAGAAGCCATCGACAAGCCTGTCGATTATCTTGCGATCCTGGGCGATGTGATGGACCCTGTGCAGCATGATCGCGCACGCGCGCTGGGCTGGAATGTCGAGACGGCAGGGCCAGACATCGACCACGCCTTCATCGTTGGCGCACCGGACCGTGCGCTGGCGTTCCTGCGCCCGCGCCTTTAATGCCTTCGCCCGCCCATGTTGGAATGTTTCCCGGGGGAAACATTCCAACATGGCTGGGCAGAACACGCGGTCTAGCTATCGGCTGCCATACTGGCGCGAGCGGGCCTGCCGAATTCGCGCGACCAGTTCATCAGCGCCCAGATGGCGGGTTCAAGCGCGATCGTGGCGTCGGTCATCGCATATTCCACACGCGGCGGCACTTCGGCAAACACGGTGCGCGTCACCAACCCATCGGCTTCGAGTTCGCGCAACTGCCGGGTCAGCATGTGCTGGGTGACCCCGCCAATCGTCCGCAGCAGTTCTCCAAAGCGGTGGGCGCGGTGATAGAGCAGCCACAGGATCTCAAGCTTCCACTTGCCGGATATGAGCGTGAGCGCCCGCCGCAGTTCGGCGTAGTCCTCGGGCTTTACTTCCTGATTCTTCAGAATTGGCCGGTTTTGCTCAATAGGCACATTCATAATACTAACCTACGAAAATTGATCCTACTTGTTGTGTTTCATGCTGTCCGATATTTCAAACTAATGGAAGCCGGAAGTTCATGCCGTTTAAAGCGGAGCGCGATGCTCGGCTTGTGCAGGCAGCACTCCCGGCCCTGCACGCGGAGAGCAATGCCATGAATTTCCAGCTACCCGACCCGGTGATTCCGGCCCACGTTCCGGCAGACCTTGTTCGCCCGTTTCCCTATATGTTCGGCACGAGCACGCAGGCCGATCCGTTCGGCGATTGGGCACCTGCCGTCCATGAAGGTCCGGCGATCTTCTATGCCCCGCATGCCTATCCCGGTTTTACCCCGGCATGGATCGTCCGCCGCATGGCGGATCTGCGCAAGATCTACATGGATACCGAGACGTTCTCGAGCAAGGACTTCTCGCCCTATTCCAAGATGGTCGGTGATACCTGGACCAACCTTCCGGTGGAGTTCGATCCGCCGCAGCATGGCAAGTACCGCGCCTTCATCAACCCGCTGTTCACGCCGTCTGCGATGGCCAAGCTGGAGGGCCGCATCCGCAGCTATGCGGTGGATTACATCGAATCCTTCCGGGAGGGCGGATCGTGCGAATTCATGGCCGATTTCGCGTTCGAGTTCCCGATCAAGGTGTTCCTTGAACTGATGGACTTCCCGCTGAGCAATACCGCGCAATTCCTTGAATGGGAAACCGGGTTGCTGCACGAAATGGACATGGCCAAGATGGCCGACGCCACGCGCAACGTTGTGGCATTTCTGCGCGACCAGATTGGAGAGCGGCGCAGGAATCCCGGCACCGACATCATCAGCTATGCGCTGGGCGTCGAGGTTGCAGGCCAGAAGCTGAACGATGATGAACTGGTCGGCTTTGCCTTCAACCTGTTTATCGGCGGGCTGGATACCGTGTCGACCAACATGGGTCTGCAGTTCCTCCACCTGGCGCGCAATCCCGCCGATCAGCAGTTCCTGAAGGATAATCCGCAGCGCATTCAGCACGCCATTGACGAAATGATGCGCGCTTATGCCGCCGTCACCACTTTCCGCACGTGTACGAAGGAAACCGAAATCGGCGGCGTGACGATGATGCCGGGCGACAAGATTGCCATGTCGACCACGCTGGCGGGCCGCGATCCCGAAGAGTTTCCCGAACCTGATGTGGTCCGCTTCGACCGCAACCCGCGCCACGTATCGTTCGGGTTCGGTCCGCATATGTGCGTTGGCATGCATCTGGCGCGCCGTGAAATGCGCATCGCGATCGAGGAATTCGTAAAGCGGATTCCGTCGTTCCGCATCGAGGCGGGGCACACAGTCGAATATCATCTCGGCATGATCCAACCGGTCAAACTGCCGCTTGTCTGGGGATAATCACATGCCGCAATTTGCCTATGTCGTGCACAGCAATCCGGTTGCGGGGCGCGAGGACGAATACAACGACTGGTACAGCAATCGCCATCTGGCAGACGTTGTCGCCGTGCCTGGCTTTATATCCGCCCAGCGATTTCGCTTGACCGACAGCGAGGCCGAAGGCGCGCCACAGCAGAAGTACATGGCGATCTATACGATGCAGACCGACACGCCGGACGAGACACTGGCCCACCTCACGTCGCTGGTCGAAACCGGCACCATGCACATGAGCGAGGCCTTCTCGATGGAAGGCATGGCGACGCACCTTTATGAAGCGATCACGCCTGTGGTCGGCGCTCCGGCAAAGGGCAACTGATATGACTGGACATGAATTCGAAGGCAAAGTGGTGCTGGTGACGGGCGCTGCATCCGGACTTGGCCGCGCTGCCAGCCTGCGCTTTGCGGCAGAAGGTGCAAAGGTTTGTCTGGCCGACGTCAACGCGCAGGGGCTGGCCGAAACAGCGCAGCGGATTGCCGACACGGGCGGACAAAGCGCGGTGTTTGCCGCCGATCTTGGCGATCCTGCCAATTGCGCGCGCGCCGTTGAAATTGCCGTTGAGACATTCGGCAAACTGGATGTGCTGTGCAACATCGCGGGCATCCTGCGCTTTCACGCATTGGCCAATGTCACCACCGAAGACTGGGCCAAGCTGTTTGCCGCCAATGTTACCGCGCCGTTTTTCCTGATGCAGGCCGCGATGCCGCATCTGGTGGAAACCAAGGGCAACATCGTCAACGTGGTGTCCACCGCGGCCTTCCTTGGCCAGGCCTACACCGCCCCCTATGGCGCGACCAAGGCGGCGCTGCTGAGCCTCACCAAGTCTTTGGCGATGGAAATGATGCATTCGCCGGTGCGGATCAACGCGCTTGCGCCCGGCGGGATGCTGACGGAAATGGTCACCACGCTGGAATTTCCGCAAGACGCCGATCAAAGCCTGATCGCGCGCTATATCGGGTTGCGCCCGCCTGCGCAGCCGGAGGACATTGTGGAGCCGCTGATGTTCCTTGCTTCTGACCGCGCGCGCTCGGTCCACGGTGCGTGCTACACCGCTGACAGCGGCATAACTGCAGGCTGATCCCTGCCCGGCGGAAGCCGACGCTCAATACGCTTTTCACAATCTCCATCCGGAGAACAGCTGGCTGTGCCCACTGCAGACGTGCGCCGAAATTCCGCGTGAACCTGCAAGTTGCACATTTACAACGCTTTTTTGAAAATCATTGGCGCTGCACAGCAATGCGCTCAAACCCTGTCGTTCGGTAGGGAGCGGCGGGTGCAGCAGTTTTGTAGCGGGCGTCAGGCCAGCAGCGATCGTGGATCGCGTTGACGTTCAAGGTGCCGCGCCGGACAGGCAGCGGCTTTTGGGAGAATTCTTGATGAGTGCCAAATTTACGCAGCTTCTTTGCGGTTCGGCGATTTCCGCCCTGCTAATGGCTGCTGGAACCGCGCGCGCCACCGATGTGGCCGTTGCCGAGCAGACGACTGACGATTCGATCAGCGCGCAGGCCGACAACGCGCTTGCTGACGCCGATATTGTCGTCACCGCGCGCCGCCGCGATGAACGCCTGCAGGACGTGCCGGTCTCGGTCGTGGCGTTTTCAAGCGCAGCGCTGGAACGCAGCAGCATTCAGACGATTGCCGATATCCGCACGATCGCACCGGGCCTGACGTTCTCGTCTGAAGGTGGCAAGGACAACACCGCCGTTACCCTGCGCGGTATCGGCCAGATCCCGACAGGTGAAGTGACGCCGGGTGTGGTCACCTATTTCGCCAACGTGCCGATGGCCTCGCTGGGTTCGAACGTGCCGACATATGACATCGGCAACATTCAGGTGCTCAAAGGCCCGCAAGGCACACTGTTTGGCCGCAACACCCTTGGCGGTGCCGTGCTGATTGCTCCGCAGGCGCCAAAGGCAGACTTTGGCGGCTATGTGCAAGGCACGTATGGCAATTTCGATTACCGCGAAGTGCAGGGCGCGCTCAACGTACCACTGATCACAGACGTGCTGGCCGTGCGCGTTGCGGGGCAGATCCGTCGTGCCGATCCGCTGACCTATTCGATCAACGGTGGTGACGGGTTCAACAACATCCATCAGGACAGCGCGCGCGCATCGGTGCTGTTTACGCCAAACGACTGGCTGACGAACACGACCGTGGTCGATTATTTCAAGGCCCGCGAATATGGCTCGGGCTACTATCTGCTGCGCCAGAACTTCAGCTTTACCAACCTGTTCGCGCCATCGCTTGGCCCGGTGGCAGGCGGCATTGTTGGTGGCGCACTGGATGCGCAGACCGCCGGTTACCTCGCCCAGCAGCAGGACAACTTCTACGGCGCGTTCACCGACAGTTCGGGTTCAGGCCGTTCCAACCGCCGCAATTTTGGCATTTCGAACGACACATCGGCGTCGTTTGGCGACTTCACGCTGCGCAATATCTTCGGCTTCCGCAAGAACCGCAGCGACCAGTTGATCAACACCGCTGCCTTGGGGCCGACGTCGCTTCCGGGCGCGCTGTTCGGCAGCCCGGTGGATGTACCGTTCACGGTGTTCCACGCCGCCGCGCTGATCCAGCGCAAGTATCTGACGGACGAGGTGCAGTTTCTTGGCAACTTCGACAAGTTCAACTTCATCGTCGGCGGGTTCTACAGCCACGATACGCCCGACGGTCCATCAGGCTCGACCTTCGAGGCGTTCGTGACCCCCGGCGCACCGGCCTCGGTCGTCACTGCAAACGTCACCAACACCAACTACGCTGCATTTGGCCAGGTGACCTACAAGCTGACCGACAGCGTTACGGTCAACGCAGGCGCGCGCTACAGCTGGGATCGCGTGTCGGCGTGTGGCGGTGCCATCGGCACGACCTATGCGTCTGACGCCGCATGCCGCGAAATTGCAGCGCGGGGGCTGGCTGATGGCGTGGGCGTTGTTTCCAACCGTGGATCGGCACCAAGCTGGACGTTCGGGATCGACTGGAAGGCCACGCAGAACCTGCTGCTCTACGCTGTCACTCGTCGCGGCTATCGCGGAGTCAATATCAACACGCCACTGTTCGAAACGCGCTTCACCACCGGCGGGACCGACGCTGCCTGCGGCTTCGGCAGCGGCCAGTGCGTTGATCTGCGGCCCTTCCAGAAGACCGGCAAGGAAACGCTGACCGACGTGGAAATCGGCGAGAAGTGGAGCTTCGACATCTCGGGCGCGCGTGGCCACATCAACACTGCCGTGTTCTACAGCAAGTACAAGAACGCCCTCCAGTTCCTCAACGCGCAGGCGCTGGTGCCGTCGAATGCGCCGGACAATCCCACCAACGGATCGTTCGGGGTCAATGCGGCTGATCTGTCGATCTATGGTGTGGAAATTGATGCAGCAGTCAGCCCCGACCGCAACTTGACGATCTCGTTGAACGGCGCATTCACGCACATGACGGTGGACAAACTGACGCTGCCTACCGTGACCGGCATCTCGTTTACCGCAAACGACGTGAACAGGTATTCGCCAACCTTTTCAGGGACTGCCAGCGCCAGCTGGACGCTGCCTTTCCATCCGGCAGATGGCGATGTGATCCTGAACGGCGATCTGTTCATGACAGCAGACTTTGGCGGCCAGTATGGCGAGAAGTTGCCGGGCTATCATCTGGTCAACATGCGGCTGGACTGGAAGAACATCGGATCAACCGGGTTCGATCTCGGGTTCTTTGCCCGCAACCTGACCAAGGCGCGCTACTTTGCGGCACCCGACGTCCTGCTGAAGAGCTTCCCGGTCAACTCCGTCGCGGTTGGCGATCCGCGCACTTATGGCGTGGTTGCCCGGTTCTCGTTCTGATTGGTCATCCCAGCCCTGTGTATCTCCGGATCGGCGATTCACAGGGCTGGAATTCCGTTGGCGCTGTTGACCGGTCTGACGCTACTGGCAATTGAGACAAGCAGCGCGGCGCGTTTCGGGTTATGGCCCACTCCCTATCTTTTGGCGGGTCTGCAGCCGAGAGCACTCCTGCAAACCGGAGCACAGGCGGACGTTGCGTAGCGTGAATCGCCAAAGGATCGGGAGCGGAATGCATGGTGCTTGGGATGTGGAGCCTTTGGTGCAGTTCGCCAATTCGGCCACTGCCCTGCCTGCGCGAGGGCCGGTGATGGGCATTTGGCAAGATCGAAGCGCCAAAGCAGGGCAATTGCTGGCCGCGTTTGAGGCGGCGCCGCTGGTCGCCTTGACCAGCGCGGCGCAGGCGCTGACGCTTGAGGGTCATGGCGCGATCGTGACTTATTCACGCAAGGTCTTCATTCCGCTGACCAAATTGTGCCGCGATGTTTGCCATTATTGCACGTTTGCGCAAACGCCCGCGAAAGCTGGCGCGGCCTACCTCAGCCGGGATGAAGTGCTTGCGATTGCGCGCGCTGGCGCGGCGCTGGGCTGCCGCGAGGCGCTGTTCACGCTGGGGGACCGTCCCGAGACGCGCTATCCCGCCGCGCGCGAGGCGCTGGCTGCACTGGGGCATGAGACGACGCTGTCCTACCTTGCCGAAGTGGCGGCGCTGGTGTTCGATGAAACCGGCCTGCTGCCCCACCTCAATCCCGGACTGATGGACGCTGCCGATTATGCGGCCTTGCGCCCGCATTCGGCATCAATGGGGATAATGCTGGAATCGGCATCCGACCGGCTGTGCACGAAGGGTGAGGCGCATTTCGGTTCGCCGGACAAGGAGCCTGCGCGCAGGCTGGCCTCGATTGCGGCGGCGGGCGAGGCCGGGGTTCCGTTCACCACCGGGCTGCTGATCGGTATTGGCGAGACGCGGCTGGAGCGGATCGAGGCGCTGCTGGCGATCCGCGATCTGAACGACAAGCATGGCCACATCCAGGAAGTGATCATCCAGAACTTCCGTGCCAAGCCCGGCACCAAGATGGCCGACCGCGCAGAGCCGACGCTGGAAGACCATGTCTGGACGATTGCGGCGGCGCGGTTGATCCTGGGTGCGGAAATGACCATTCAGGCACCGCCCAACCTGCATGACCGGTCGGCATTGGGCGATCTGATCCGCGCCGGGGTGAACGACTGGGGCGGGGTGTCTCCACTGACGCCCGATCACGTCAACCCCGAAGCGCCGTGGCCGCATCTGGAAGTGCTGGCCGATGCCACTGCCGATGCCGGGCGCGCTTTACGCCAGCGACTGGCGATCGGCCCGCGCCATGCCCAGCAAGCGACGCGGTGGTGCGATCCGCGCATTGCGCCTGCTGTGCTGCGTGCAGTGGACGGGCGCGGCCTGCCCAAGGACAGCGACTGGGCAGTCGGCCACGGCGATGCCGTGCCGGAACTGGCCCCTGCACCCGCCACGGCGGCAATTGCGCGCATTCTTGAGCGGGCGAGCGACGGCGAGCGGCTGGATGAGGCAGCGATAACCAAGCTGTTTACTGCCGACGGCGACGACTTTGACGCGGTATGTGCGCATGCCGATGCCTTGCGCGCAGAAGTGGTTGGCGAGACGGTGACATATGCGGTCAACCGCAACATCAATTATACCAACATCTGCCTTTATCGCTGCGGGTTCTGCGCCTTTTCCAAAGGCAGCACCAAGGCGATGCGCGGGCCTGCCTACCGGCTCGATTTTGCCGAGATAGGACGCCGTGCGGCCGAAGCGGTGGAGCGCGGCGCGACCGAGGTTTGTCTGCAGGGCGGCATCCATCCTGATTACGATGGCAACACCTACCTTGATATCGTGGCGGCTGTGAAAGCGGCTGCGCCCGGCATTCATGTCCACGCGTTTTCGCCGCTGGAAGTGATGCACGGCGCACGGACGCTGGGGCTTTCGCTGGAAGATTTCCTGACGCGGTTGAAGCGCGCAGGGCTTGCAACACTGCCGGGCACGGCGGCGGAAATCCTTGATCCCGAAGTGCGCGACATCCTGTGCCCGGACAAGGTTACCGCACACGAATGGCTTGAAGTGATGCGCGCGGCGCACAGCGTGGGACTGCGCACCACGGCGACGATCATGTTCGGCCATGTCGAGCAATATCGCCACTGGGCGCGCCATCTGGCACAAGTGCGCAGCTTGCAGGAGGAAACCGGCGGGTTCACCGAATTCGTGCCGCTGCCGTTCGTCCATATGGAAGCGCCGATCTGGCGCAAGGGGCTGGCCCGGTCCGGTCCGAGCTATCGCGAGGCTGTGCTGATGCACGCCATTGCGCGGATCGTGCTTCATCCGGTGCTGACCAACATTCAGGTATCGTGGGTAAAGCTGGGACCGGAAGCGGCGGCGGCCGTGTTGGCGGCAGGCGCAAACGACCTTGGCGGCACGCTGATGGACGAATCGATCACGCGTGCGGCAGGCGGGGTCAACGGGCAGGAATTCGGACCTGCCGAAATGATCGCACTGGCGCGCAGTGCCGGACGCCCGGCGCGCCAGCGCACGACACTTTATGAATTGGTGCCGGACAATCATCCGGCGATGACGGAGTAATACAATGGTTGATCTGAGCCGTCCGCTTGAGGGCAAGGTTGCGATTATCACGGGCGGCGGCAGCGGCATCGGTCGGGCTACGGCCAAGATGTTTGCCGCGCGGGGCGCCAAGGTGGCGATCACCGGGCGCACTGAATCGAAGCTGGCAGGCGTTGTCGCCGAAATCGAGGCGCTGGGCAGCCAAGGCCTCGCCATCGGCATGGACGTTACCGACGAAGCATCGATTGCAGCGGGCATCGCGCGCACGGTCGAAACCTTCGGCAAGCTGGACATTCTGCACAGCAATGCGGCGCAGACGGGCGCGATGTTTGAAGATGCCGCGATCACCGATATGACCGTGGAATTCTGGAACAAGGCATTCGCCACCAACCTGACCGGATCGATGCTGGCGGCCAAGCACGCGATCCCGCACATGATCAAGCAAGGCGCAGGCTCGATCATCTTTACCGGATCCGGCAAAGGGCTGGCAGGCGATCTTGATTATCCGGCCTATGGCACGACCAAGGCCGGGCTGCTCGGCCTCTCGCGCTATGTCGCCACGCAATATGGCAAGCAGAATATCCGCGCCAACGTGATCGTGGTGGGGCTGGTGATGACCGAGGCGCTCGACGAGAACCTGCCGCCCGAGGCGCAGGCGCTGATGAAGGAGCACAACCTTGTGCCGTTCCTCGGCTCGCCCGATGACATTGCAGAAGTGGCGGCGTTCCTCGCGTCTGACCAGTCGCGGTATATCACCGGGGCTTCGATTGTGGCCGATGGCGGGTTTACCGCGCACTCGGGCGTCTATGCCGATATGCAGCGCTTCATGGCGCACGCTGCGGCAGGTGCGGCATGAGCGGGCAGGTCATTGGCATTATCGGCGGCACCGGCAATCTGGGCGCGGCGATTGCCTGGCGTCTGGCGCGCGCGGGCCGGACGGTCCTGATCGGATCGCGCAAGGCTGAAGCGGCGCAGGAAAAGGCAGCTGAACTGGGCCACGGCCTTGTCGGCATGGCCAATGCCGATGCGGCGGCGCAGGCCGATCTGATCATCGTGACCGTGCCGTTTTCGGCACAGGAAGCAACGCTGGCCGACATCAAACCGCATGTGGCGGGCAAGATCGTGGTCGATACCACAGTGCCGCTGGTGCCGCCCAAGGTGATGCGCGTGCAATTGCCAGCCGAAGGATCAGCAGCGGTCCGCGCACAGGGCCTGCTGGGCGAAGGCGTGACGATGGTTTCGGGCTTTCACAATGTGGCCGCGCACAAGCTGGCGCAGGACATCGATGTGGGCTGCGACGTGCTGGTGTTTGGCGATGACAAGGCCGCACGCGCCGAAGTGGTCGCGCTGGCAGATGCGATGGGCCTGCGCGGATTGCATGCAGGGGCACTGTGCAATTCCGCCGCAGCCGAGGCGATGACCTCGATCCTGATTTTCATGAACAAGACCTACAAGGTTGACGGCGCAGGCATTCGCATCACAGGAGAACTGATCCCTCCTGCTGATTGAGTGGAGGAATCCGACTCTTAAGGAACGCGTGCGAAGTGTCTGCAATCGAGATCATTCCGCTATCCGCCATAGGCGAGGTGAGTCCGGGTGAAGACCTGATCGCCACGCTGAGCCGGGCGGTGGAAAGCGCGGGCACGCAGCTTGGCCTGCGCGATGTTCTGATCGTGACGCAGAAGATCGTGTCCAAGGCCGAGGGGCGGTCGGTTGCTCTGGCAGATGTGGTGCCGGGGGCCGATGCGCTGAAACTGGCCGACGTGACGCGCAAGGATGCGCGTCTGGTTGAACTGGTCCTGCAAGAATCGACCGATGTGGTGCGCGCGGTGCCCAACGTGCTGATTACGCGGCACAAGCTGGGGCTGGTGATGGCCAATGCGGGCATTGATCGATCAAACATCGGTGCGGGGAATGACGAGCGCGCGCTGTTGCTGCCTGTCGATCCCGATGCATCGGCAGCGCGGATTTCGGCTGCGCTGGGATGCCCGGTGGTGATTTCCGACAGCTTTGGCAGGCCCTGGCGCATGGGCGTGGTGGCCGTCGGCATCGGTGCGGCAGGGCTTCCCGCCATCGATGACCGGCGCGGCCTGCTTGACCGCGATGGGCGCAGGCTGGAGGTGACGCAGATCGCCGTGGCCGACCTGTTGGCAAGCGCGGCAGCGCTGGTGATGGGTGAGGGTGGCGAGGGGATTCCCGCCGTGATCGTGCGTGGCTATACCGTGGCAGGTGCGGCGCGCCCTGCGTCTGATCTGACGCGACCTCTGGCCGAGGATCTGTTCCAGTGAAAGTGACAGTACTGACCGGCGGCGTGGGTGGGGCCAAGGTGGTGCTGGGGCTGCTGCGCATTTTGCCCGCAGCCAACGTGACCGCCATCGTCAACACCGGCGACGATTTCCGTCATCTGGGCCTGCACGTGTCGCCCGATATCGACACACTGCTTTATACGCTCTCGGGCAAGGCCAACCGCGAACAGGGCTGGGGCCGCGAGGATGAAAGCTGGAGCTTCCTGGATACGTTGCGCGATCTTGGCGGACCGGACTGGTTCCAGCTGGGTGACCGCGACGTGGCTCTGCATGTGTTGCGCACCGCGCGGCTTGCGGCAGGGGAGCAGTTGGACGCGATTACGGCCGATCTGGCGGTCCGTTTTGGCATCGCCGCTACGATCCTGCCGATGGCGAATACGCGTGTGGCAACGCAGCTTGAGACGGACGAGGGCTTGTTGGATTTCCAGCACTATTTCGTGGCGCGGCGCTGTGTTCCGCGCGTGAGCCGGATCCGGTTCGATGGGGCAGAGGCTGCGCGGCCTGCTCCGGGTATATTGGAAGCCATCGCTGGGGCCGATGCAGTGTTGGTGGCGCCGTCCAACCCGTTCCTGAGCATCGATCCGCTGCTGGCAGTTCCCGGCATTCGTAGTGCTTTGGCGATCACCAAAGCGCCAGTCGTGGCGGTATCGCCGATCATCGGGGGCAAAGCGGTGAAGGGGCCGACCGCCAAGCTGATGGATGAACTGGGCATCCGCCTCGCCAATGCGTCCATCGCCGCGCATTATGGCGATTTCATAAACGGGCTGGTGATCGATCAGGGCGACGATGCGCCGCTTGGCATCACCATTGCGCGGACTGACACGCTGATGTGCGACGATGATGACAAGGCGCGGGTGGCACAAGTGGCGCTTGACCTTGCCGCCAGCATTGCAGGCCGGTGATCTGGACCGCCATCGTCCCGCTGAAGGCTGCAGCGGAGCGCAAGACCCGTCTGGTGGGAGCCTTGGGCAGTGCGGAAAAAGCGGCGCTGGCTGAAGGCATGGCGGATCATGTGATCGCCACGCTGGCGGGCGTTCCGGCCATCGGCGCGATCCGCGTGCTATCACCTGCACCGGGCGACATTCCGGGCACCGTATGGGAGCCGGACCACGGTGAGGGCCTGAACGCCGAACTGGACCGTGTCTGCGCTGTGCTGGCGGGCGCGCCGGTGTTGATTGTCCACGCCGACCTTCCGCTGCTTGGTGCCGACGATGTGACTGCGCTGATCGCGGCGGCGCAAGTTGCAGGCGCAGCGATTGCGACTGACCGGCATGGCACAGGCACCAATGCGCTGGCCATGCGGGCGGCGGCGTGCGTCGGCTTCGCGTTCGGGCCGGACAGTCTGGCGCTGCATCTGCACCGTCTGCCAGATGCCACCGTGGTGCGGCGCGAAGGGTTGGCCATCGATATTGATACGGCGGACGATATTGCCGCCGCGCGAGGTGCCCTTCCTTTCGGAAGGTGGTGAGCGCGGGGCCTCTGCGCATGATCCTTTTCGCAAACAGCAAGGCTCCGATCAGGGGCAACGCGAGCCGGCGGAGGACAGACGATGAAGCTCAACATGGGCGTTCCCAATTCCATGCACGTCAAGGCGATGGTGCAGCCGTGGGAATTTGCGCTTTCGGGGGCCGACGTGGGCGACCTGATTGCCGAAGGCGATGCGCTGGGCTTCAACAAGTGCATGCTGGGCGAACACTTCGTGATCCCGCCCGAGCATTATGACCTTTCGGGCTATCACTATTTCCACGTGGTCGTGGCGCTGGGCTATCTTGGCGGGCGCACCAAGAACCTGCGGCTGTCGTCTTCGGTTTCGATCCTGCCACTGCAAAGCCCGATTGTGCAGGCCAAGGCTTGGTCAACACTCGACTGGTTGACCGGGGGGCGGGCCGAAGCGCTGTTCGGGGTGGGCTGGCTCAAGGACGAATTCGACATGCTTGGCGTGGATTTCCACAAGCGCGGGCGCATGGCGGACGAATATCTGGCCGCGATCATCGAGCTATGGACGTCCGATAGTCCCACGTTCGAAGGTGAGTTCGTCAATTTCAAGAACGCAGGCTTCGAACCCAAGCCGATCCAGCAGCCGCGCATTCCGATCTGGCTGGGTGGCGATGCCGAACCGGTGCTGAAGCGCGTGGCCAAGTTCGGCGATGGGTGGTCGCCGTTCCGCACGCCGCCCGAAACCTTTCCTGCCTGCATCGACCTGATCAAGTCGCAGCCTGAATACGATGGTCGCCCCATCGAGGTGTTCTTTGCGCTCGAAATGCTGAACGTGGGTGCGCATCACGAAGTGATGGATGATCCGCGCGCGCCGGGAACGCGCGATCCGCAGAAGATCATCGACCAGATTGGCTGGCTCAAAGACCTCGGCATTACCGAAACCATCGTGCCGTTGCCGCCGGGTATCACCGACAAGTCGGAATATATCGAACGGCTGCGCTGGGTGGCCGAAGAGATCATGCCCAAGGTCTGATTTTCACAACAATCTGGACGGCCACGGTGGAGAAAATCGCCGGGCGTCCGTCATGGAAGAGGATCACCACGCATGAACAGGTTTGACGGAAAGGTCGCCTTCGTGACCGGCGGCGCAGGCGGCATCGGCAAGGCCGTGGTCGAGCGCCTGATCGACGAAGGCGCGCGCGTTGCCGTGACCGACATCTTTGGCGATGCGGCCAAGGACGTGGCCTCTGCCTATGGTGACAGGGCGGCTGGTTTTGCGCTGGATATCGGCGACGAAAACGCGGTCAAGACTGCGATCGACGGCACGATTGCCGCGTTCGGGCGGCTTGATGTGCTGGTCAACAATGCCGCGCTGACCGATATGGCCACGATGATGGGCGATACCAACGCCGTGACCATCCCCAACGATGTGTGGGAGCGCACGCTGCACGTCAACGCAACGGGGTATCTCTATTGCTGCCGTCACGCGATCCCGCACATCGCGGCGGCAGGCGGCGGGGCGATCGTGAACCTTGCTTCGGGTTCGGGGATGCTGGGCGATTCCGCGCGGATTGCCTATGGCACGTCCAAGGCTGCGGTCATTTCGATGACGCGCTATATGGCAACGCAGCACGGTGGGCAGAAAATCCGCTGTAATGCAATTGCGCCCGGCCCGATTGTCACGCCCCATTCGCGCAAGGTGGCGGGCAAGGAATTTGACATCATCGCACGGCACATGCCGATGGGTGAACTGGGCGAGCCGGCTGACATTGCCGCGCTGGTGGCGTTCCTCGGGTCGGCTGAATCACGCTATATCAACGGGCAGGTCATCGTGATCGATGGCGGAATGTCGGCGCACCATGCCCATGTGATGGATATGATGGATTACGCCGCCGGACACCAGGGGTGAGCGCGGGCTTGGCCACAGCGCGCGGCTATCCCGCGCGGGAGCAGCGGCTGCCGACAGACCTTGCGGCGGTGGATGCTGCCTGGCTGCAGGGTGTATTGCGCCATCGCTATCCGGGAATCGCGATTACCGCGATGGAAGTGGTCGAGATCATTCAGGGCCACACCACCAAAGTGCGCGTGGCGGTGACCGGACCTGATCCGGCGGTGCTGCCGGGGCGGCTGTGCCTCAAGTCCAACTGGTCTGGCAGCCCGCTAAGCGGCGAGGCCAATGTCAACGAGGCGCGGTTCTATAAGGACTTGTGCGAAGGCCTGCAATTGCCAGCGCCGCACTGTTTTTATGCCGACTGGGATGACGATGCAGACGGCAAGCAGGGCTTGCTGGTGCTGGAGGACATGGAGGGCTGGGACGGCAAGTTCGGCACGTCGGCCGAACCGATCACGATTGATCAGGCGATGCGCGGAGTGGCGGCGCTGGCCACGCTTCATGCCAGCACATGGGGCGATCCCCGGCTGGATGCGGCAGGCTGGTTGCAGCGCGCGATGGCCCCCGATCATGCAGGCGACGATTATTGGGCGATGATGGCCGACCACTACGACAAGGTGAACCGCCTGCCCGAACGGGTGGCCATCTTCCCCGCTTGGTATGCCGAAAATCCGCAAAAGCTGCGAGAGGCTTGGCTACAACTGTGCGCACACGACTTGGCCGATACCGCGCCGCTATGCCTCGTCCACGGCGATGCGCATTTGGGCAACAGCTACGGCTTGGGCGATGGCGGGCGGCTGTTCCTCGATTGGCAGATCGTACGCAAGGGCCATCCGTGGCGCGATTACAGCTATTTTGCGGCGGGATCGATTACGATTGCCGACCGGCGCGCAGGTGAGCGCGATTTGCTGAAGCATTATCTGGCAGTGCTGGCGCAGCACGGCATCGCCATCGATTTCGACACCGCGTGGACTGAGTATCGCCGCTGGATCGTGTGGGGGCTGGTGTCATGGCAGTCCAACATCAATCCCAAGGAAGCCACACTGCCGTCGCTCGAACGGTTTTGCGTTGCCGCCAAGGATCTGAAAATCGACGAACTTTATGACGTTTAGGAACGAGGCCGGGGCATGACCGCAAGCGAACACATCTGGGCGCAACTGCCACCCCTGCCCGCCAAGCAGCTGGTGGCGGCAGTGGAGCGGTATGAATCCGCCGGGCTTGAAGGCATCTGGTCGTCGCAGACATTCGGCGCGCCGTTCCTGCCGCTTTCTGCCGCGGCTGCGGTCAGCGAGAAGCTGAAGCTCGGGACCGGCATCGCGCTGGCCTTCGTGCGCAGCCCGCTGGAGACGGCGTGCAACATCATGGATCTGGACACGATCAGCGGGGGGCGCGCGATTTTGGGGCTTGGCTCCAGCGCGCAGAGCCTGACCGAGGGTGCATTCGGATCGACCTATGGCAAACCGCTGGCACATATGCGCGAAGTGATCGGCCTGATCCGCGCCATCGTTGCCAAGGGGCACACCGGCGAACTCGGCGTGCTGGAGGGCGAATATCACAAGCTCGACCTGACGCATTTCCGCACGCTTTCAGCCCCCGTGCGCACTGAAATTCCGATCTTCCTGCCCGCCGTGTTTCAAAATGCCTGCGAAATGGCAGGCGAAATCACCGACGGCCTGCTGGGCCATCCGTTGTGGAATGCACAGTGGATTCGCGATGTGGCAACGCCCGCGTTGAAGCGTGGACTGGACAAGGCGGGGCGGCAACGCAGCGCCATTACGGTCAACCTGCAAATGTTTGTGGCGGTAAACCCGGATAAGCGCGAGGCGATAAACGATGCGCGTGCCAATATCGCGTTCTACAGCCAATCGCCGCAGTATCTGCGCTATTTCGATGGCATCGGTATGGGCGATCCGGCGCGCGCCTTGCAGGCCTGCTTTGCCGCTGGCGATCTTGCCGGAATGGTTGCCGCCTGCACCGATGAGATGGTCGAAAGCATCGCGCTGGTCGGCCCCAAGGACGAAGTGCTGCGCCGCTTCCACGAACGGGTGGAACACGCCGACGCCTGCACCCCGGTTATTCCGCATTACGGGCTGGAACCCGACAAGATCGCCTATTACACGGCCGGCATCGCCGACCTGTTCTATGGCAATGGAAAGGTCTGACGATGACTGACGTCGAAGCGAACAAGAACGTAGCGCGCCGCTATATGCAGGCAGTGGTCGATGGCGATATTGCCACGATCGAGGCGCTGCAGCATCCCGATTGCACATGGTGGATTTTGGGTTTTGGCGACATGTCGCGCCAGGCCTTCATTGACAGCGTGCGTGACGGGCTGCTGACCGCGAACAGGCGCGTGGCCGACATCATCGGCATCACCGCCGAGGGTGACCGGGTGGCGGTGGAAGTGCGCGGGGAAATGACCTTCCCCAACACCGTCTACCGCAACGAATATCATAACGTCCTGATCGTGCGTGATGGGCTGATCGTTTCGGGCAAGGAATATATGGATACGCGCGCGGCTGCTGCTGCGTTCGCGCCTGTTGAAGGCGGGGCGGCGTAATGACTGAAGCAACCGGCGTTCCTGAATACGACGATGCCGCCGTCCAGCGCATCCGTGATTTTGTTGAAGCGACGATGGGCGGCACAATCGTGCGGATGGAGCAGCAAGTGCGCTGGCGTCCGGCGTGGTTTGCCGATGTCGAGGTGGGCGGCAAGCTGGTTGAGCTGCACTTGCGCGGTGACCGCACCGGCGACGTGGCGATCTTCCCCGACCTGAAGCGCGAGGCGGACATTATCCGCGTGTTGCATGCCCAAGGCATTCCGGTGCCGGAAGTCTATGGCTATCTGGCCGAGCCGCCATGCATCGTGATGGAATCGATCAAGGGCACGCGCGATCTTTCGGGCCTGGCGCCTGAAGAACAGAGCATGGTAGGGCGCGAATACATGACGGCGGTGGCAGCGATGCACGCACTGCCGGTGAGCGCGTTTGCCGACGTGGCTGACATGCACGTGCCACAGGGCGCCGAAGAGGTCGCGCTGGTCGGCCTCAATACCTACATGCCGCAGTATCTGCGCACCAAGAAGCGGCCCGAACCACTGCTGGAATTCGTGATCCAGTGGATCCGCCGCAATGTGCCCAAGCACCGCACCCGCGCCGCGTTCATCCAGTTCGATTCCGGGCAGTTCCTTGTCCACGACCAGCGCATGACGCAACTGTACGACTTTGAATTCAGCATGATCGGCGATCCGATGGTCGATCTTGCGACAATGGGCATGCGCAACACGATCGAGCCGATGGGCGCGCCGCTGGCCGAGCTTTATGGCTATTACGCCGAGGCCAGCGGCGAGCCGGTAGATCATGATGCGGTGTTGTTCCATGTGCTGCAGTTCTCGCTGCTGGGCACGATGCAGTTTACCGGCACGGTCGCTGATCCGCGCCCGGCCGATCCGCATTCGGTCTATCTCCAATTCGATCTGGCGCTGCGCCGGTCGATCCTGCTGGCGCTTTCAAAGCTGACCGGCGTTGCCCTGCCCGAACTGCCGCCACTGGTTGAGCGGACCGGCGACAACGCCACACTGATCCGCAAGCTCACCGACACGCTTTCGGGCTTAGCGCCCAAGGATGCGGTGGCCGAAGGGCAGAAGGGGCAGGCGGCGGAACTGATCGAATGGGTCGGCCGCGCGGATGCCTATGGCGCGGCGATGGTGGCGCAGAACATCGCCGAGGTAAGCTCATTCCTGGGGCAGGACTTTGCGCGCTGGCCCGATGCTGAGGCGGCGTTGGAAGCCTTCGTGCTGGCGGCTGGACCGGATCAGGACGCTGCTTTGCTGACCCTGCTGGGGGCAATCGAAGGGCGGCGGTTGCAGGTGTTTGGCCCGACGTCGATTGGTGAGGCCGCGCTGCACGTGCGCCTGCCGCAAGGGGTGTGACGCGATGACCGGCAAGCCATCTGCGACAAGCGAAATTTCCCGCGATTTCGCCGCCGTGAGCAGCGTTTACGGGACCGATACCCAAGACCCGCACGCTGTCTATCGCGAGGCCCGCAAGAATGAGCCGATCATGGTCGGCGATATTCTGGCCAAGTGGAACGTGCCCTCGCAGGCGGACTATTCCAATCTTGGGCGGCAGGTCTTCACGCTGTTCCGCTATGACGATGTGCTGCAGGTCTTGCGCGATCCCAAGACGTTCACCAGCACGCTGTTGCAGGAGGGGCTGGGACAATTCCTTGGCGGGTTCCTGCTGACGGGTATGGACGATGCGACGCACAAAGTTGCGCGCAAGCTGCTGGCACCGGCGTTTTCGCCCAAGGCGATTGCCGGGTGGAAGACGTTGCTGACGCCCGTCGTGGCCGATGCGGTGGCCAAGCTGGAACCGCGCGGCAAAGCGGAGCTGATGGAAGACCTTTTGCTGCCGCTGCCGGTGCGGCTCATCTACGAAATCATCGGGTTCCCCAAGGACGAGGCGAAGACGCAGGAATTTGCCGCGCGGGGAATGCGCATTCTGGTGGGGCCGCAGCGCGATCCGGAAAAGGCCAAGGCCAGCATGGCCGCTGCTTTTGCCGCCGCGCGGGAACTTTATGACGATACGCTGGAGGTGGTGCGCCAGCGCCGAGCCGAAGGATCGGTGGGCGAAGACCTGATCGGCTATCTGCTGCGCGCCGAAGCGGACGGCGAAAAGTTGGACGATGCACACATCACCGAGTTGATCCGCCAGATGCTGCCCGCCGCCGCCGAAACCACGACGCGGTCTTTCGGCAGCATGCTGGTTGCCCTGCTGGAACGTCCGGCGTTGCTGGCGCGCATCCGTGAGGATCGCTCACTGGTGGCCAAGGCGGTGAACGAGGGGATGCGCTGGGAAACCGCGTCGCAGTTCCTCGCCCGGCAGGCTGCGGTGGACGTTGAGTTCCACGGCGTGAAGGTGCCTGCAGGAGCGGCGCTTTCGCTGTGTACGGGATCGGCGAATCGCGACGAGATGGTGTTCGATAACCCGGACGAATTCGACATCGACCGGCCGCAGAAGATCAATGTCGGCTTTGGCGCGGGCGTCCACATGTGCCTGGGGATGCCCGTGGCCAAGACCGAGATGGAGGCGATGCTCAACGCATTGCTCGATCTGCCGAACCTGCGGCTCGATCCCGAACAGCCGCCGCCGGTCATCGTCGGCGCACAGTTGCGCGGCCCGCGCGCTTTGCATGTGGTGTGGGGATGAGCGGGATCTACAGCGGCAAGGTCGCCCTCGTCACGGCAGCGGGCGCCGGCATCGGCATGGCGACGGCAGAAGGTTTTGCCCGGCGCGGCGCGCGGGTGATGCTGTCGGACATCAACGCAGAAACGGGCGAGGCGACCACTGAACGGCTGCGCGCCGAGGGGCACGACGTGCGGTTCCTGCGCGCCGACGCTACCAAAGAAGACGACGTCGTGGCGCTGGTGCGTGGCACCGTGGCGACGTTTGGCGGGCTAAACATCGCCGCGAACATCGTCGGCGACGCGCACCGCGATGCATCTGGGGCGGACTTTCACGAACAGAGCCTTGAATCGTGGGAGCACACGCAAGCGGTGAGCCTGCGCAGCGTGTTCCTTTCGATGAAGCACGAGATTGCGTACATGATCGAACACGGCGGTGGCGCGATCTGCAACGTCACGTCGCTGGCGGGATTGCTGTATGTTGGCGCTGCCGGGGCTGCTTACGCTGCATCCAAGGCAGGCGTGGTGCGTCTGACCAAGTTTGCCGCCGTGTCCTATGCCGACAGGGGCGTGCGGGTGAACTGCATCGCTCCGGGCGTGACTCCGACCGAGGCCTATAACAAGGCGGGGCCAGAGATGGGGCAAATGGTGATCGACCACCTGCTGCCCAACCAGCCGATCCGGCGAGTGATTGCCACGTCGGAACAGGCCGATGCGATTGCGTGGCTGTGCAGCGATCAGGCGGCGATGGTGACGGGCCATGTCCTGCCGGTCGATGGCGGCTGGACCGCGCAGTAATCGCAGCGCCACCATGCCCACCCCGCTGCGACTAAGTTCGCCTTTGGCTCACTAAGTCTCGCTCCCCTCCCGCAAGCGGGAGGGGCTGGGGGTGGGCCTGCAGCGTGTGGATAAAAATCAACGTGGGAGACAAGGCCATGCGTTTGCGGATCATTCACTGGGCGACAGGGCACACCGGCAAGATGGTCATTCGCGCCACCGCAGAGCGTCCGGACTTCCTGATCGTCGGCGGATTTACCTATAGTCCTGACAAGGCAGGGCAGGACATCGGCAACGTGGCGGGCATTGATCCGCTCGGCGTGGCGCTGACCAATGACCGTGAAGCGATCCTGGCGCTTGAGGCCGATTGTGTGCTGTTTCTGGCAGGCGCTGAAAACGACGTGCCGGGTAGCATCGCCGACATTTGTGCGCTGCTGGAATCGGGCAAGAACGTGGTGACCACGGCGGCCAACTTCATCTATCCCAAATCGCTGGGAGCTGAAGTGGAAGCACAGCTAGGCGCCGCCTGCGCCAAGGGCGGCTCCACCTTTCACGGGCTGGGCATCATGCCGGGGTTTCTGGCGGAATCCGTGCCGCTTTATCTGGCGCGGTTGTCACGCCGGGTGGACCGGATGGTGGCGTCCGAAACGCTGATGTACGACAAGTATCCCAGCACCTACCAGATGTTCGACCTGATGGGCTTCGGCTATGCGCCAGATGATCCTACACCGGCCTTTGCCAATGTCGAACTGGTGGGCGAAACGTGGCGTCATTCGGGCATGCTGGTGGCCGATGTGCTGGGCCTGCCGATCGACCGGATCGAGAATTTCCGCAATGTGGCGATCACCCCGCGCGACCTGCACGTTGCCGCAGGCACGATCCGGGCAGGGACAGTTGGTGCGATGAACTTTGGCGTGCGGGTGATTTCGGGCGGGCGCGAGCGCATCGTATTGCAGCACTTTACCCGCATGGCCGAAGACCTTGCCCCCGAATGGCCGCAGGGGCACGGCTGGCTGATCGATCTGGAAGGCGAGCCGACGATCAATGCGCGAATTGACATCGGATCGGACAGCGTGATGCCAACCGACGATGCCTGCATGGCGACCGCGATGCATGCGATCCACGCCGTTCCCTATGTGGTGCAGGCAAAGCCTGGCATCATGCTGCTGACCGATGCGCCACCTCTGGCGGGCACCGACGCGTTTCATCAGGCTGCGCCAGCGGCCTGAACCGAGACGCGGTTTCGATCATGATGCATAGGCATACTCGCCGCCGTTTTCGATAGCAGCGCGGAACGCAGGGCGGGCGTGGAGCCGCGCAAGCCAAGCTGCCATATTGGGATATGCCGTAATGCCGATCAACGCGCGCGCCAGTTCGGCAATGAAGCTGACCTGGATATCGGCAGCGCTGAAGGCATCGCCCACCAGATAATCATGCCCTTCAAGTGATTGTTCAATGTAGCCCAGCACGCCGGTAAATTCGGCGTCGGCGCGCTGATCGAATTCAGTGCCCGCAAGCCCTGCCGCCAAACCATAGACCTTGAGCATGATCGGGGTGGTGCCGATGGACACCGCAATGTTCATCCACTCAAGGTAGCGCAGCAGGTCCGGGCTGTCGTTGGCCGGAGCCAGCGCGCCATTGCCGTGGCGGCGCAGAATGAAATCGATGATCGCGCCGGATTCCACGATGGTGCCGTGTTCGGTTTCGAGCGCCGGGGCCTTTCCGATGGGATGCGCCGCTTTCAGCGCGGGCGGACCCATCCGGGTTTCGGGATGGCGTTCGTGGTGGACCACCTCGAACGGAAGGCCAAGTTCTTCGAGCAGCCAGAACACACGGAACGAGCGGCTGTGGTTGAGGTGATGAAGCTTCAGCATCGGAAGGCATCCTTATCCGGCGACGCGGCGCGGGTAGGCATTGGGAAACACATGATCCAGTGGCGAAAGGCCGCGCGTAACGATGGGACCGGGGTAATCGCGCAGCAATTGCAACCGGCGCATCTGGCGACGGTGGAAATAGCGCACCAGCGCGTGGTCATGGTCTGGGCTGGCCAGTTCAACAAAAGCATCAAGCTGCGCTTCCAGCGTAGCCGCGTCAGCTTCGGCAATCCCGAGAATGTCGCGGGCATCGTCCAGTTCTGCTTGCGCAATGGCGTCGCCGCTTTCGGCAATGCGCTGCAAGTAAAACGCCAGGGATTGCGCGGGGTGCTGGCGGAAGAAGCCTTCGGTGGGCAGCGTTCCGCACTGCACGGCCAGATCGCGCCACGCATTGGCATCGCGCGGGACAATGCTTCGCACTGGTTCCGCCGGATCGAGCGCGTAGCCTTCACCCTCGGCAATGGCTTCAAGCGCGGCGCGGCTGGTGCCCATGCCCCATGACAAGTATTCGACATAGGCGGGGTGAGGGCTGACCTTGCGGAAGGTCGCCTTGGTCATCATCGGCACCGCGATGAACAGCAGCACGGTGTAATAGGTCAGGACCGGCCAGTCGATTTCGTTGCCGCTGTCTTTGACATAGCGAGCGAACATGGCGGCCACATCGCTGATCGGCTCGTTGATATCGCGCACCCGGATGGATGCGAGATCGGCAATCGGGTCGCCCAGCTTGGCCAGTTCCAGATCGTAGAATGCGGTGACGCGCTCTCCATTATGGAAGAACTGCGGGGCATCGCCGATCAGCACCGCGTTGCTGTTGCGGTGCAGCGGCAAGTGGCGGTGCAGCCAGCCGGTGACGAACCGCAGCAGTGCGTCGGGCTGGTCCTCTGCTTCATAATGGCTTTCGGCCAAGCGCAAATAATCGAGCGCCACCGCCTCGGGCGTTTCCGCAGCAGTTAAACCGGCTGCCAAAAACGGCTCAATATCAAGCGCGTGCACGTTGGCAAGATAGCCCGCATAATCCTCAACCATGCGCTGCACCGCCGGGTTGCCATCAATGTCGCCCAGAAACGGCGTGTCAGCCATGTGCGCCATCACGATGGCTTCGGGATCGCTGCACCAGCCGTAGATATGGGGCACCGGAATGCCGTTTTGTTCGAACAGCGCCAGTACGTCGTACTCACGGCGCAGCGGACAAATGCCAAGGCCGCTGGCGCGATCCCCGCGCACGTGCAGTTCCAGCACTTCTGCTCCGCGTTCAACCGTCACTTGCCACGATGGCCGCCAGCGCGGCAGGCGTTCGAACGCGGTGATCGTCCCACCGATGTTCTTGGCCAACCACGCGCGGACTTTTGCTTCGTCCTGCGTTGCGGCAGCTTCCTCGGCCGTCATGCTGCATCCTCACGGTCCACGATCGCTCGGCAGCGCTGATAGCCGGGGCGCGCTTCCATACGTTCGACATAGGCGGCGATATGCGAATGGCCTTCCACATCAACCGGCACGAACTGGCGCGTCATCGTGAAGGGGAACGTCATCATCACGTCGGCGGCGGTAAACTGTTCGCCTGCCACGAACGGCACTTTGGCAAGCCGCGCATCGGTGAACGCCATCAATTGCGCGATGCGGGCGCGGGCATTGACGCGGAACGGATGGTCTGCCTCGATTCCGCCGAATTGCGCCATGATCTCGCCCACCAGTGCGGGCATCAGGGTCGATTCGGCAAAGTGGAACCAGTAGAGGTATTGGGCATAGTCAGGAGAATCCGGCCCCAGCGCAAGCGCGCCGCCGCCTTGCGTGGTGGCAAGGTATTCGATCACGGCGCCGCTTTCGGCAATCTTTTCGCCGTCGATCCCGAGAATGGGTGAAGAACCCAGCGGATGCAGCGCCTTGAACGCCGGTTCTGCCTGCCACGTCTGCAAACGCTTGAAAAACTCGATATCGTAAGGCGCACCAAGTTCTTCCATGAGCCAAACCGCACGTTCCGAGCGGGAGCGTTCAAGCTGATAGATCGTGATGGTCATGGCTCAGGCCTCCGCGAGCGTGGGTTGGGGTGTGGCATGCTGTCCGGTCATGTGCAGGGCTGAAAGGTAGCCGTAGAGCAGCCCCCGCGTGTTCGCGATGCCGCTGTTGTAACCGCCGCCGATGTCGAGCCATGCGGCCGAATTGCCTGCAGCGTAGAGGCCGGGGATGGGCACATCGCTGGCATTCAGCACGCGGCCGTCGGTGTCGATCGGCAAACCGGCGGTGGGCACGCCCATTGTCACGCGCTCCAGCTTCACCGCATAGAACGGGCCTTTTTCGATAGGCCCAAGGTTGGGATTGAGCATACGCGGATCGCCGGTCATGATCCGGCCCCACGGCACGCTGCCGCGCGAGAAGTCCTCATCCATGCCGGTGACGCAGAACCCGTTGAAGCGCTTGACGGTGTTTTCAAGGCCCATCGCGTTCATGCCGATACGGTTCGCAAGTTCGCCCAGTGTATCTGCGCTTGTGGCCATGCCTTCGGACAGCGGCTGGCCGGGCCAGCTTGGCATGAGGCCGTATTTATCAAGCATGTTCTGATCGAACACGATCCACGCGGGCCAGTTCGGCTGGCCTTGCTCCTGCCCGTCGAACCGCCCGACCTTGGTGGCAACATCGGGATAGAACGCATCGTTTGCAAACCGGCGTCCGTAACGGTTGACGGCGATGCTGTGCGGCGCGCCTGGCAACCACATGCGGTACGAGGGTTGGCCGTAGATGGTCTCGGCGGGCACTTTGTAGCCTATGAAGATGGGGCTTTGCGCAGGCGCGCGGGCCGGGATGGCGATGGCACCGGCCTTTGCCGCCATGACGATGTGATCGCCTGTGACTGTCGGCGGGGCCATGCTGCCTGCCTGCGGTAGCGCATCAAACGCGCTTACGAACGCGGGCTTCCAGTCATAGCCGCCAGTGGCCAGCACGACGCCAAGGCGGGCACGGACGCGCTTTGTGCCGTGTTGATCGCGCAGGACAACGCCGGTGACTTCCCCGTCCTCGACGACAAGCTCGATCACTTCGGTGGAAGTCCGCATATCGACGCCCAGCTCGTGGGCGGCCAGCACTTGCGCTGCCGCAAGGCCAGCGCCCGCACAGCGTTCGCCCGCAGCGACATGGCGTTCAAGGCAGGCACCGACGTGCTCGCCGCCGTCCTGCATGGCAATCCATTCGTTGGACGTGGTGTAGCTGTAGCCATCGCCATAGGGCGACGTCAGCACGGTGTCGGCCAGATCGCCCAGCCGCTCGGCCTTGAACGGCAGCACTTCGACATAGCGGCCCTGGGCCTTCGATCCGGTGACCGATGGGTAGTAATAGTCCGGCAGGCCTTTCACCACAGTCATTTCGATGCCGATGGTGTCGGTCATGAACTGCAACGCCTCGCGCCCGCGCTCGATGAATACCTTGCGCCGGTCGGGCGTGGCGTAGCCTTGCGACAGGTGCATGAGGTAGGCATCGGCGGCGGCGTCGGTGTCGTCCATCCCGTCTGGTTCCTGCAGGTGGTTTGGTCCCAGCCACAGTTGCCCGGACGACAGCGCAGACACGCCGCCAAGCAGGTGGAATTTCTCTGCCACCAGCGCGCTTGCGCCCCGTTGCGCCGCCGTCAGTGCAGCTGACATTCCGCCCAAACCGGAACCCACGCACACGACATCGAAAACCTCATCCCACGGCACAGCTGTTCTCCCGGTATCAGGGAGCATTGGTGCGCGCGCGGCACGATCTGCAAACCTATCCTTGTCTAGGTCTGGGTGATCGTGATGCTGGTTAGAGATTGGCTGGCTGGCGACAGAGTTTGCGCTGGCGCTATTTCATTCGTGCGCGCTGTTATGTGTCCGACCAGCCGGTTTTAAGAATCGGCAGCCAAATTGAGGAGACCTGCCGTGGCTACTGCCCCCGCCGCAACGCGGCCCGCCCATGTTCCTGCGGAACTGGTCGTGACCCTGCCCCTGTATGCACGCAAGCGTGTAGACGAATGTCCGCAGGAGACGTTGATACCGCAGCTGCAGGCTACGCTGCCGCCGATCTCTTATGTCACCAACATCTTCCCCGGCGATCAGCCCGGCTGGCTGCTGACCAGTTATGAAGACACGATGACGATGCTGCGCGACCCGGACAATTTCACCAAGAACGGCATGGGCAAGTGGGCGCAGAACATCGGCGAAGACTGGCTTGTCATCCCGACCGAGGCTGATCCGCCGATCCACACCGCCTATCGCGCCGCCCTCAACCCCAAGTTTGCACCACAGAAAATGGCTGCCCTGCGCGATCAGGTGCGCGAGCGTGCGCGCGTGCTTATCAACCAGTTCAAGGACCGTGGGCACTGCGATTTTGTTGACGAGTTTTCCGAAAAGTACCCGATCAACATTGTGCTCGATCTGCTCGATCTGCCGCAGGACCGAATGGCCGAATTCCTCGAATGGGAAAAGGACATGCTCCACACCAACGACTGGCAGGTGCGCGGCGACGCCGTCAGAAAGGTGAAGGCCTATCTGATGGGGGTGATCGAGGAGCGCCAGAAGAACCCCGGCGATGACTACATCAGCCAGATCTTCGACAACGAGGTCGATGGACGCAAGTGGAACGTCACCGAGGTGTTCGGCCACTGCTTCAACCTCTATATCGGCGGGCTGGACACAGTGACTTCGCTGCTGGGCAACATCTTCTGCTTCCTCGGCCGATACCCCGAACGGCAGCGCGAACTGCGCGAAAAGCCGGGCCTGATCGTGACGGCAGTCGAAGAATTCCTGCGCGCCTATGCGCCGGTTACGGCATTCCGCATCGCGGCCAAGGAAATCGAAATCCGTGGCCAGAAGATCATGCCGGGCGAATATATCTCGGTGGCAACGCCGGTGACCGGTTATGATCCGACGTACTACGAACAGCCGGAACTGGTGCGGTTTGATCGCAAAGCCCCACATATCTCGCTTGGCGGCGGCATCCACAAGTGCCTGGGCATGCATCTGGCACGCATGGAACTGCAGATCGCGCTTGAGGAATTTCTGACCGCCTTGCCCGAATGGCGTATCAAGGACGGGTTCAAGGTTCAGTACTTTGTGGGCAACATCATGCATGTGCCCGAACTGGAGCTTCAGTGGGGCTGATGTTGGAAGGGGGCGCTGTCCATGCGCCCCCGATTGCCATTTTCCCGGCAGCCCGATACGGCACGATTGGCCAGTCGGACGGTGGAACGGGGTAAGAGGCGCAATGCGTAAGGACGCCGCACGCAATCGGGACCGTTTGATTGCCGTGGCTCGCGATTGCTTTCGTGCAGGTGCGGCCGATGTGTCGCTTGAGGATATTGCCATAAAGGCCGAGGTTGGCCGCAGCACACTGTTCCGCAACTTTGCAGATCGGCTCGATCTGATCCGTGCGGTACAGGCTGTTGAACAGCAAGCGATCGCCGAGGAGCGCGCGCGGTTGGGAGACCGACCCGATGCACTGTTCGGGCTGATGCGCACGGTTGCCAAGCTGACTTTCATCTACCGCGCGATGGACGATGCCCTGCTGGCCAGCCCGGCAGGAAAGGCGATGATGCTTCAGGCGTCGCGCGAAACGGCCGAACTGTTCACCGATCCGATTGCCCGCGCGAAAGCCGCCGGATTGCTGCACGCCGATGTGATGCCCGAGGACATCCTGATCGCCTGCAACATGATCGGCAGCGCGCAAGGCAGCGATTTCGAGACCAGCGACGCGGTGTTCGAGCGGGGCTTTGCCCTGATCCTGCACGGCATCGGCGGTCCCTGCCTTGCGATGGGTGAGCGTAACGAACCGATCCCACAAACCGATTGAGCCTGAACGCTATAAATGGGACTTGCAGTTCCACTTATAGCTTGCCAATGGTTCTTTACGGTTGAGGCGAATCGTCCCGGTGAGGACGGTCGCGTGCAGGCGCAGCCAATTGCTGCGCCGCAAGAGGATGGTTCCAGATGACGAACGCAGCAGCGGACTCCTATGATTACATTATCGTTGGCGCAGGCTCGTCGGGCTGTGTGCTGGCCAACCGGCTGTCCGCCGATCCTGCAACGCGGGTGCTGCTTGTGGAAAGCGGGCCCGACGATACCAGCCCGCTGATCGCCATGCCGCGCGGCATCGGCAAGCTGCTCGATCCGCGCAATCCGCACGTCTGGTCGTATGACGTATCGCCCGGCGGCAACAAACCCTCCGAAATGTGGCTCAAAGGTCGCGCAGTCGGCGGGTCGAGCGCGGTCAACGGCATGGTCTATATCCGCGGCGCGCCGATGGATTACGATGGTTGGGAACAAGCAGGTTGCACCGGCTGGGGCTGGAACGAGATCGGGCGCTGCTTTGTCGAACTGGAAGACCACGAATTGGGCGAGGCGGAATGGCGCGGGGTCGGTGGGCCGATCCACGTCAGCGTCCATCCCAGCCGCAATGGGTTGTGCGAAGCGGTGCTGACCGCCGCGCAGGAGATGGGCGTGGACCGGGTGGCCGATGTCAACGATGTCGATGTCGTGCGCGAAGGTGGGCTGGGCTACCAGACGCGCAACATCGACAAGGGCAAGCGCGTCAGTTCGGCCAAGGGCTTCCTGAAGGAAGCGCGCGAGCGGCCCAATCTGGACGTGCTGGTCGAAACCGACGTTCTCAAGGTCGAGATCGAAAACCTGCGCGTGACCGGGGTGACGCTGCGCGACAAGCGCGGCACGCGCTTCGTGGCCGCACGCGAGGTGATCCTATCGGCGGGCGCGGTACATTCGCCCAAATTGCTTCAACTGTCCGGCATCGGCCCTGAAGCGGTGCTGCGCGCAGCCGGAGTGCCGATGATCGTCGATTCTCCCGATGTGGGCCGCAACTTGCGCGAACACCGCTATGTCCAGACGGTGTACCGCGTGAAGGGCGACAGCATGAACCTGAACTATCAGGGGCTGGGGCTGCTCAAATCGGTGCTGCAATATGGCCTGTTCGCCAAGGGTGCACTGACGCATGGCGCGCACGAGGTTGGCGGTTTCGTGAAGACACGGCCCGATCTGGAGCACGCCGACGCGCAGATCGGCGTCAGCCTCTATTCGCTGAACCAGACCGATAAAGGTGTGGTGCCAGACAAGCATCACGGGTTGACGATTCTGGGCTATTTCACCCGACCTGAAAGCCAGGGCGAAGTGCGCATCCAGTCGGCCGATCCCGATGCAAAACCCTTCATCGACGCCAATCACTTTTCGGCCGAAATCGACCGGATAACCGCCGTTTCGCTGTTCAACTGGCTGCGTGCGCTGGGTCAGCAGCCCGCGCTAAAGCCGTGGATCGTCGAGGAGCAGTTCCCCGGCGACATGGTCAAGACCGACGATGACATCCTGCAGAACGCAGTCGCGCTTGGCGGCACGGCGTTCCACATCGCGGGCACCTGCCGGATGGGTGCGGACGAACAGTCCGTATGCGATCCGCAATTGCGCGTGCGCGGCGTAACCGGCCTGCGCGTTTGCGACACCTCGATCTTCCCGACGCTTGTTTCGGGCAACACCAATGCTCCCGCGATGGCCGTGGGTCTGCGCGCGGCTGAAATCATCCTCCAGACCCAGTGAGGCACCCCATGACCATTCCCTTTACCGATATTGACCGCCTGTACATCGACGGCGAATGGCACGCCGGTGCTGGCACCGAAGCTGTGCTGAACCCCGCCACCGAAGACGTGATCGGCGAAGCGCCAGTGGGCGATGCGGCTGCGGCGGAAGCAGCGATTGCCTCGTCCTACGACGCCTTCGAGAACGGGCCGTGGCCGCGCATGGCGCAGAGCGAGCGTACCGCGATGATGCAGAAGTTCCACGATGCCCTCTACGCCAAGCGCGGGCAATTGGTGGAACTGATCATCAAGGAAGTGGGCTGCGCGCAAGCCGTTACCAGCAATGTGCAGGTCGATGCGCCGCTGGAGCATTTGCAATCGGCGATCGATTATTCGCTGCGGGAAGAGCCGCGCCAGATCCCGGTGGCGTCCAATGCCAACATGATCAATCCCACCGGCCCGCGCATTCTGGGCGGCGGCACTGTGGTGCGCGAACCTGTGGGCGTGGTCAGCGGCATTACCGGCTACAACTTCCCGTTCCTACTGAACCTTGCCAAAGTCACACCTGCGCTGCTGGCAGGCAACAGCCTGATCCTCAAGCCATCACCCTTCACGCCCTATTCTGCGCTGATGCTGGGCCAGATCGCGGACGAAATCGGCCTGCCGCGCGGCGTGCTGAACGTGATTACCGGCGGGCCTGACGTCGGCACGAAGCTGACCACCGACCCCCGCGTAGACATGGTGACGTTTACCGGCTCGGAGGCCGTTGGCGCCGCGATCATGGGGCAGGCCGCGCCCACGCTGAAGCGCGTCCATCTTGAACTTGGCGGCAAGTCGGCGATGATCGTGCGTGAAGACGCCGATGTCGAGGCCGCTGCCACGATGGCAATCATGGTGCTTTCGGTGAACGCGGGGCAGGGCTGTGCGATCACCACGCGTTTCCTCGTCCACAATTCCGTCCGCGCGCGCTTTGTCGCCACGGCCAAGGCGGTTGCTGCACACTGGAAGGTGGGCGATCCGTCCGACCCCACAGTGCTGATGGGACCATTGATCCGCGAATCCCAGCGCGCCAAGGTTGAAAAGTTGATCCAGTCGGGCCGCGATGAAGGCTCGACACTGGTGGCGGGCGGCACCCGTCCGGCGGGGCTTTCCAAGGGCTTTTTCGTGGACATCACGCTGTTCGACAATGTCGACAACATGTCCACGCTGGCGCAGGAAGAAGTGTTCGGGCCGGTCGGCTGTGTGATCGGTTATGATACCGATGACGAGGCCGTGAAGATCGCCAATGAATCACGCTATGGCCTGAACGGCGCAATCATGACCGCCGATGCGGCCAAGGCTTATGAAATGTCGTTGCAATTGCGCACCGGCAACGTGGCGATCAACGGCGGCATCGGCAAAATGGCCTACGCCCCGTTCGGCGGCTACAAGCGCTCAGGCATAGGGCGCGAATACGGGCCGGATTGGCTGCGCGAATTCCAGCAGGAAAAAACGATTACGTACCCGGTCGGGCGCTGAATCGGTTGGGGTCTGGCTGGCCAAGCTTACGCTTCCACCAGGCGCTCGCGAATGGCGGCGATCTGGGCATCATCGAGGCCCAGCGCTGTCCGTGCGTAACCGGCAATCGAACCATGTCGCTCGGCCACACTATCCAGTGCGGCCTTGAGATAGGCGGGATCGGCACGCATCAGCGCCTCGCGCACATCGGGGGCCATCTTTTCGAACGGATGTTCACCATCGGTCAGCCCCATGCGGGCGGCGCGGTGCGTGCGCGTGAAGGCGTAAAGATCGACCGCCTTGTCGGTAAGCGCAAAGTCGGCAAGGATCGTGGCTTCGTCCACGCCCGCAAGGCCAAGAATGATCGCGGCGCAAAAGCCGGTGCGGTCCTTGCCTGCTGCGCAATGGAAAACGAGCGGCGTCTGGTCACCGAGCAGCGCGTCCAGAATGCTGCGCAACGGACGCGCGAGCCAGTCCTGCATGTCGGGATAAAACTTGATCAGCCACGCACGCAGTTCGGCCTCTGTGCATTGTAGGGACACGGATTCACGGTAGGCATCGACGTCAGGGGTAGCGAACTATTTGCGCAGGTTCTCGATGCCAAGTTCGCGCCATATCCAAGTGAAGTCGTAGGTGGCCATCGGGTCGTTCGCGTCGAG
>NZ_JAUYRV010000022.1 GCF_030696665.1 Novosphingobium sp. | reverse complement strand
GAGGAAGCCCCTACGTGCGCGGGCGTGCAAAATCGCAAGCTTTTTCCCCGAATTCGCTCGAAACCTTGCAAATACGATTACTTCAAATCCGCCAAAACCCACGCATTCCTGCCGGCTTCAGCGTTCTTCACGGGTGACTAGCCAGCCTCGGTCATGAAGCGGTCGCGGGCGGCGTCGTATTCCGGGCGCAGGTCGTGGCTGTGGCCGTCGAGTTCGACCACGATCCGCAGATCACGGCAGAGGAAATCGGCGAAGTAGGGGCCGACGGGCATCTGGCGGCTAAACTTTGCGCCAAGCGCTCCGCCCGAGAGGTAGCGCCAGAGGCGGCGTTCCATCGGGGTTGCCTCGCGCCGAAGCGTGCGGGCGCGTTCGGTGTTGCGGGGTCTGAAGGGGCGCATTTGGGGAGGGTTGCGGCTGGGAGGTGTTGGGGCAAGTTTGAGTGGTGCGGGAATGGTGGTTTTTGGGGTTTTGTTCGCTTTTTGCGAATGCCCACCCCCGCCCCTCCCGCCTGCGGGAGGGGGGAAGAAGGGGGAGTGCCCATCCTGCGTGTGGGAGGGGGGAAGGGGCGTTGCGCCCGGCCCTCCGCTCGCCTATCGCGCGGGCATGGAATTTGACGATCAGCTCCGCCGCTATTTCGGCACCGATGACTTTGCGCAGATCACGCCTTCGGCTCTCGATGCAGGGGTTGAGCGGATGCTGGTGGATTTCGGGCTGGAGAAAGATCGCGCGCGGCGGTTTGGGCTTTGGACCTTGTTGCACATGCTGGGCCGGGCGCCCGAGCTGGATGTGGCGTTCAAGGATGCGGCGGACCGGGATGCGGCGCGCGACTTCATGGATTTGATCGACCGGGCCTCGCCAGAGGATTGACCGGATAAGGCCGCAACCGGCGCGAAGATGCTGCACATCGCCGCGCCGGCCCGGACGCCCGTCACACCAGATTGGCGGTGGGGCACTTGTCGGGATAGTCGCTCACCATGATGCGGCAGGTGACAGGCGGCGGCAGGATGGCGGCAAGCTGCTCATCGTTCATCGGGCGCGGAACCTGATCTGCACTGGCGGTGGTGGGCGTGATCGTGACTTCCAGCACCTTGTGCCAGCGCGTGTAGGTGTTGCCGCCTTCGAAAGTGACAGCGGTGGCCTTCTGGATCTCGTTCTCGATCTGGCTTTGCGTGCTGATGCCGTGGGTGATCGAATCCGACAGCGATCCGGTCACTTCGGCGGAGAAGCCAAAGCCCGAGGCCGATGCCGTGGCCGAGACACTGCGATCGACGGTCTTGGAAAACTCGCTCATCGCGCTGGTGGATGTGATGAAGGTTTCCTGCAGGGTTGCAGTGACATTGTCGGTATAGCCGGTGGGCTTTTCGACCTGATGCCAGCAATAGGTCTCGGTCACGTTCCACAGCAGGAGGATGGTTAGGCCGGTGTTGGCGCAAAGCTGCATGGTATTGTCGGCGTTTGGAATCTGGCGACCATCCGCAAGGACGATCCCACTGCAGAATACGGGAATGGACGTGCGGATCGGCTGGCCGCCGGACTGTTCAAGCGCAACCCACGGTTGGAACGGCATGACAATCTGGCTTTGCACAGGTGCATCGCGCACCACCGATGTGCGCGTGATGAGATCGTATGAGGTGGCCGCCAAAAGTGGCGGGGACTTGCCGCTGTATTGCAGCGCGGCATCGGCCAATGCGGTATCGCTCATCCTGATGTTCTCCCCTGTGTCGAGTCCGTCGCCGGACGCAGCCTTCGCCAAGTGCTGGCTGCGCTGCGAAGGTGTCATGGCACGAACGAATCACCAGAATTAGCGCGGCCTCGGTGGATGCAATTGCGCGCAATTTCGCTCAGAATGGCGGCCAAGCATCTGATCTTTGGGCAACTCCTTTGCCGCAGCTTTCGATCTAACTGTTGATGCAGAAGCGGTGGCAGGGGCGTTGCCGCCCTTGCGCGGGGCGGGCGGTGTGTGCATAGGAACAAAGCATGATCGCAAAGCTTACTGGCATACTTGATGATACCGGCCCGGATTGGGCCGTGATTGACGTGGGCGGCGTGGGTTATCTTGTGCATTGCTCGGTCAAGACGCTCAGCCATCTTGGCATCCGGGGCGACAAGGTGGTGATCCACACCGAAATGCAGGTCAGCGAAACCGACCAGCGCCTGATCGGCTTTACCAGCGCCGGGGAGCGTGCGTGGTTCCGGCTGCTGACAGCGGTGCAGGGGGTGGGCAGCAAGGTGGCGCTGGCGATCCTCTCGGCGCTGTCGGTGGAAGAGCTGCAGCGCGCCTGCGCGCAGGGTGACAGCGCGATGGTGGCGCGGGCAAACGGCGTGGGGCCGAAGCTGGCGAGCCGGATCGTGAACGAATTGAAGGACAAGGCGGGCGGCCTGGCAGGCTATACCTCGCCGGTGGGCATGGGCGGTGAAGGCTTTGCGCTGCCGCCGGGGGATGCTGCTGCCGATGCGGTGTCGGCCTTGCAGAACCTCGGGTTCAAACCTGCCGTGGCGAGCAGCGCAGTGGCGGCGGCGGTGAAGGAACTGGGCGAAGATGCCGGACTGAACGATCTGGTGCGCGTGGCGTTGAAGCGGGCGGCGGGATAGCATGACCGACAATCCCCTCCTTACCCCTGAACGCATGGTCGATGATCAGGACGCGGCTTTGCGGCCCAAGACTCTGGCCGAATTCGTGGGCCAGGCGGCGGCCAAGGATAACCTGCAGGTGTTCATCGAAAGCGCCAAGATGCGGCGCGAGGCGATGGATCATGTGCTGTTCTTCGGGCCGCCCGGCCTTGGCAAGACCACGCTGGCGCAGATCATCGCGCGCGAACTGGGCGTGAACTTCCGCGCCACGTCCGGCCCGGTGATTGCCAAGGCGGGCGATCTGGCGGCGCTGCTAACCAATCTTGAATCCGGCGATGTGCTGTTCATTGACGAGATCCATCGGCTCAATCCCGTGGTCGAAGAAGTGCTCTATCCGGCGATGGAAGACCGCGCGCTGGATCTGATCATCGGTGAAGGCCCTTCGGCGCGGTCTGTGCGGATCGATCTGCCTCCATTCACGCTGATCGGTGCGACAACGCGGCAGGGCCTGTTGCAAACGCCGCTGCGCGACCGCTTCGGCATTCCGGTGCGGCTGCAGTTCTATTCGGTGGATGAACTGGAGCGCGTGGTGGCGCGCGGCGCTTCACTGCTGGGCATCGGCATCGACAAGGGCGGGGCGACCGAGATTGCGCGCCGTTCGCGTGGCACCCCGCGCGTGGCCGGGCGGCTGCTGCGCCGTGTGCGTGATTTTGCGCAAGTGGCGGGTGCGGACAAGATCACGAAAGACAATGCCGACAACGCGCTGACCCGGCTGGAAATCGACCAGATCGGGCTGGATCTGCAGGACCGGCGCTATCTGATGATGATTGCCGACATCTACAAAGGCGGGCCAGTGGGCGTGGAAACGCTGGCGGCAGGCCTTTCGGAACCGCGCGATACGATCGAGGAAGTGATCGAGCCTTACCTGATCCAGTTGGGCCTGATTGCGCGCACCGCACGCGGGCGCTGTCTCAATGATCGCGGCTGGCAACATCTGGGAATCACCCCCCCCACGGGACAATTGCCCGGGTTTTTCGATTCGGGCGATTGAGCGCCGAACAAAGCGGCCCGGCGAAAGAGTCAGGCCCCATTCGGTCCCAAACTGGCACAGAGTTAACCCGCGCAACGCCTCGGTCCCGTTTTCGGGCAGATTCAGGGGGCAGAACAGGGTTAACGTCATTGCCCTGCCCCATGCCATCTGCGTTGATCGACCTGTCAGGAAAGCAAAGCACGGCGTTAACCCGCTTCTGCTAGGCAGCTTTCCCTAAGGAAGAACGAGAGAAACGATCATGTCGGTTCGGATGGCATTGGCAAAACTGGCGGCGGCTGCAGCAGGCGGGGCGATGCTCGGCGGTGGTGCCGTTCACGTATCGGAAGCGCCCTCGCGCGGTGAAATTCACCATGTGAAGCCGGTCAAGGTCAAGAAGGCTCCCGCCAAGCGCGTGGCTGCCCGGCGTGCCGCCCCGCGCGAGGTGCATCGCGCCCGCCGCGTGGTGACCACGACAACCACCCGGACTTGCGCGCCTGCACAGCAGATGGCGATGGTGCCAGTGCCCTACATGCCACCGATGCCTCCGCAGCAGATGGCTGGCGGCGGCGGCGGCGGCGTACCCGTAGTGATCGGCGGCGGCGGGCTTGGCGGCTTTGGCGGCGGGTTCTTCGGCGGCTTCTTTGGCGGCGGCGGCGGAAGCAGCGGCGGTGGCGGCGGCAGCGTGGTCATTTCCTCGACCAGCACCGGCTCCACGTCGACCTCCGGCGGATCAACCTCTGGTGGTTCAACCTCCACCTCTGGCGGTTCGACATCTTCGACCAGCGGCGGCGTTTCAACCTCGACCGGCGGCATTTCGACGTCGACCTCAACGGGCGGTGTTTCCACTTCGACCGGTGGTGTCTCCACATCCACTGGCGGCGTATCGACGTCTTCGGGCAACGTCAGCACTTCGTCGGGTAATGTGTCGTCTTCGAGCGGAAACGTCAGCACGTCTTCGGGCGCTGTGACCAGCAGTTCGTCGACTTCGACATCGTCGGGCAATGTCAGCACGTCGTCAGGCAATGTCACGAGCAGCTCGTCTACCTCGACCTCATCGGGCAACGTGACGTCCAGCTCGTCTACGTCGTCGTCGACCTCCTCCTCTACCTCGAGCAGCACATCGACGTCGTCGTCGACGTCCTCCTCTACCTCGAGCAGCACATCGACGTCGTCGTCGACGTCCACATCTACGGGTGGCACGACCAACGGTGGCACGACCAATGGCGGCACGGACGTGCCCGAGCCTTCCATGATCATCCTGTTCGGCGCGGCGGCAGCCGGGCTGGTGGCGCGTCGACGCTTTGGCAAGGTCAAGGCGCAGGCCTGATTGCACTTATCGCCCGCTGCGGCGGGTGAACGGGAAGGGCGGCGTCCGGGGGGAGCCGCCCTTTTTCGTGTCTCGGCTAAAAGGTCAGCGGTGGCTGCCGAGCATGTTGGCGTGGGTAATTGCCACGGCGAGCGCATCGGAGGCATCTTCGCCGGCCAGTTGCACGCCCGGCAGCAGAATCTTCAGCATATGCTGAATCTGCTGCTTTTCCGCCCCGCCAGTGCCGACCAGCGCCTTCTTGATGACCTTGGTGGGATATTCGGCCACCGGAATGCCCGACCGTGCCACCGCCACCATCGCCACGCCGCGCGCCTGACCCAGCTTGAGCGTGGATTGCGGATTGACGTTGACGAAGACCTCTTCAACCGCGCCGCTATCGGGTTTGTAAATATCGATCACGGCGGCAAGCGCCGAATCCAGTTCCACAAGGCGCTCTGCCATGCTGGTTTTGGCGTTGGTGCGGATCTGGCCATTGGCCACGTGGCTGAGCCTGCTGCCGGATTTTGCCACCACGCCCCAGCCAGTGCAGGTCAGGCCAGGATCGATGCCGAGGATGATCATGCGTTCAGAACCATCCGTCGAAGGCCCCGCCTTCGGCCTCAGCGATGTCGAGATCAGCCGGCGCGCGCACGCCTGCGGCATCGGCAAGGCTGTCGGCTGCCATCATTTTGCCCTTGCAAGAAAGCGAGGCCAACGTGCGTTCGCCATCGTGCCCTGCCTGCACCGAGATGCCCGAATAGGTATAGCCGGGATTGTCCGCCAACTCACCATTCTGTCCGCGATAGACGATGTAGTGCGTGTTGCCATTGGTGAAGCGGACATGCTCCTGATAACCGCCCGAGCCTTGTCCGCGCACTTGGCCGACACGGACGTTTGACCAATCGGGTTCGCTGGAAAGATCAAGAGCAGGCTTTCCAGCAGGGCCGAACCGATAATGCAGTGCGTGGGCGGTCCCGCAAACGCTGCCGAGCGATCTGCCAAAGCGGCAAGAATAGACGACTGCCTCGTCTACATGGCACTGGCTGGCGGGTGCCGGTTGGGAGATGACAGGCTTTGACGAAAGCGCAGTGCTGCCGGTCAATCCCCCCGCGAAGAGCGGGACTGCCAGCAGCGCCGTCAATCTCAACCCAGCTTCTCCATCACGTCATCCGGGATTTCGTAGTTGCCCCAAACGGTCTGGACGTCATCGTCGTCATCCAGCACGTCGATCAGCTTGAGCAGGGTTGCCGCATCGTCGGCCGAAACTTCGGTCTTCATGTTCGGCTTCCACGCCAGCTTCACGCCTTCGGCTTCGCCCAGCACCTTTTCCAGTTCACGCGCCACTTCGTGGAGGTTTTCCACTGCGACCCAGATCTGGTGGCTGCCGGGGTTTTCGTCGCCATCGCCCATATCGGATTCAACGTCATCGGCCCCAGCTTCGATCGCCGCTTCGAGGACTTTTTCCTCGTCGCCCGCCTTGCCGGGATATTCGATCAGGCCGAGCCGTTCGAAGCCGTGGCTCACCGCGCCGCTCGCACCGAGGTTGCCGCCGTTCTTCGAGAATGCGGTGCGCACATTGGTGGCGGTGCGGTTGCGGTTGTCGGTCAGCGCTTCGACGATGACCGCGACGCCGCCGGGACCATAGCCCTCGTAGCGCACTTCCTCGTAGTTATCGCCTTCGCCCTTGGTCGCCTTGTCGATGGCGCGAGCGATGTTGTCCTTGGGCATGGACTGCGCCTTGGCGGCATTGACCGCCGCACGCAGGCGCGGGTTCATGTCCGGGTCGGGTATGCCCATCTTGGCTGCGACGGTGATTTCGCGCGACAGCTTGGAAAACTGCGCCGAACGCTTTTTGTCCTGCGCGCCCTTGCGGTGCATGATATTCTTGAATTTGGAATGACCTGCCATGATCCGTCTTCTTGCGTGTTTCAGGAATCTGGGCCTGCCCCTAGCCGAGACAGCGGCTCCCGGCAATCTATGTGGCGCATTGAGGATTTTGGCGGCATGACGCGGGGATGCTCCGCCCTATACTGACTGAATTCGTCGCCTTTCTCCGCAATCCGCGCCCGATGCAGGCCACAGGGTTGAGCGCTGATAGTGCGATCCCACGCTGGCTGGTGCTGAGCGTTGCGCAGATCGTGGTGCTGGGGCTGGTGGTGATGCCGCTGATCCTGACGTGGCAAACGGCGTTTGGCCTGCCGTCACCCAATGCGTTCGAGGGGTTGAGTCCATTCGCGCTGTGGGGCGGGGCAGTGTTGCTGGCGCCAGTGCTGGAAGAGCTGTTCTTTCGCGGCTGGATGAGCGGTCGGCCCGCCGCGCTATGGCTGACGGGCATCGTGGTTGCCGGGCTGGCGCTGTTCATGGTTGTGGGCAAAGGCAACCCGTTGGCGACCGGCGCGATCCTGCTGGGCGCGCTGATCGTGGCTGGCGTGATGTGGTTTCGCACGCGGCGTGTGCGCGAAGCGCCGGGCTGGTTCGCTCGCGCCTTTCCGGTGCTGTTCTATCTGGTGACTGCGCTGTTCGCGCTGATGCACGTGTTCAATTATCCGCAGGTGAGCGTGGTGGTGCTGCCGATGGTGCTGCCGCAGTTCTGGTCGGGCCTGATGCTCGGCTATATTCGGGTGCGATTGGGCCTGCTGGCAGCGATCCTCGCGCATGTCGCCTCAAATGCGATCATGCTGACGGCAGCGTTGGCGGCGGGTTAGAGCACCACCGCCGTGCCGGTGACGCTGACCATCAGCATCGAGCCGCGCGAACCGATAGTCTCGTAATCGATATCGACCCCGATCACCGCATTGGCACCGAACGCGCGGGCCTTGTCCTCAAGTTCGCGCAGGGCTTGCTCCCGCCCGCGCGCCAGCACTTCCTCGTACTCGCCCGAACGGCCGCCGAAGATGTCTGTCACGGCTGCAAAGAAATCGCGCACGATGTTCGCGCCGAGGATCACTTCGCCGGTGACGATGCCGAGATGGCGCTGGACCGGGCGGCCTTCAACAATGCTGGTCGTGGTAATAAGCAACTGGCTGCCCTTTCGAAGATCGTCAGAGCAGCCTAGCGGGAATGTCAGTCGATGCCGAGGGCGTTGTTGCTGCAATCTCGCTGCTCGACGGCTACCGGCAGAGTGCTACTTATTGCGCTGAATTCAATGAAGGGTGAATGCAGGTGCAGCGAAAAACGGGCGATGCAAAGCGCCAAGAGTTTGAGAGAGCCTTTCTGTCGACATTGATGCTTGATGCCGATGCGGCCATTCGTAGGTTCCGCGATCCTGCAAACGACGTTCAGCAGGCGCGCCGCGAGCTTATTCGAAGCGTTCATGCAACAATCGACGGAGTCGTGTGGGCATTTCGCGAACACGTGCGATCATCCGCTCATGCAATGGACTTGCTGACGGCGGCGGAGGAGGCGGTCCTTGCTGAGACAAACTTTCAGGTAAGTGAGCGCGGGACGATTTCTGCCCAAACACGCCATATCCCTTTGCTGGGAGCGGTCCGGCTGGCGGCCAGAATTGCAACGAAGATCGACCCGATATTTACGGCTGATTTCGGTGGCACGGAATGGCAGGACTTTTGTAGCGCTGTCGCTACACGCAACCGGGTTACGCATCCCAAGACGTTTGCTGATCTTGAAGTGTCAGCTGCTGAGGTTGATCAGGTTTTATCTTCGTTTTTCTGGATACTCGAACTCGCGGTGGGCGCGATGGAATCGTCGGTAAACGTGTTGCGGGACTTCGCCCTGAATCTGGGCGACGTTGCCAAAGGCCTGACGGAAGGCAATGCTGAAATATTGCAAGCCTACCATCAGGTCATTCGCGACGCGCAGTAGCGTCAATCAATCCCGAGCGCGGCTTTGTAAAGTTCAAGAATTGCTTCCATCTCGCGGCGATCATCCGGCTTCATCTTCCGAATGCGAATGATCTGTCGCATAATCTTCACGTCATACCCCACAGCCTTGCCCTCGCTGTAGACGTCCTTGATGTCGTCGCCGATGCCCTTCTTTTCCTCTTCAAGGCGTTCGATGCGTTCGATCAGGAGGCGCAGGCGGTCGTCAGCGGTTTCGGCCATCGGGGAAGTCTCCGGGTAAGGGGCGTGAATCGGTTGGCCGGGCTGATAGACGCAGGCGTGGATTCGGGCAAAGCAGGGGCTGTGGAAATCTATGGACTCCTTGCCGGGTTGCACCCCAGACATCCGTCAGGGGTTTGCGGCACCAGCCCGCTCCCCCGCCCGGCCACCCATTCAGGATACTTGCGTGGGTGGCCGGGCGGGGGAGCGGGCTGGTGCCGCAAGCCACTGACGGATGTCAGTGGCTCATCAAATCAAAATCAAGGGCAGCGCGAATCACGCAGCGGGGGGCCGTTGCCGCGCGTTTGCCATGAGCCATCGGGCGCTTGGTACTTCTCACCTGGCTTCGTCTGGGCGATGAGCAGGCAGCCGGACGTGAGCGCGTACTCCTCGACCGTCGCCTTGTTGGCCTGTGCCTTGTCGGCATAGACGGCCTTGCGCTTGATGTTGATGTCTTCAACCACGGCGCGCAAAGCTGGGGCTGCCGGGGTGACATAGCCGAGGTAGCCGTCCATCTTTTCGCCCACCTGCCCTGCGGCGCGCGCGGCGGAATAGGCTGGGTCGCGGTTCTGCGCGGCGGCGGGCGCAGTGAGAGTGCCCAGCGTGAGACCCACGACTGCCAGTGCTGCGAAGCTCTGGCGCATTGAAACCTTGGTCATCGTTTCTGTCCTCAAAGTCACGCCGTCCATCAGAAGATGTCCGGGTTGCTCTCAATCGTGGCGTTCGCATCCTGCGCGAGCCGGTACACGACCTCCTGCTTGATGTTGATGTTCAGCTCGATCACGATTGGCTTGTCCGGTGCGTTCACCGAAATGCAGCCAGCCGTTGCCAAGGCCCCCATCAACGGCAGCGCGAGCAGGGCGCGATGCCTGAAGTTTGATCCGTGTCCCATGCGCCTGTTCGTCGCAGGGTTCGCGGATCGGGTCAATTCCGGGTTCCTCATGGCATTGCTCCGCTTTCTGCAGGCTGAATATTGGGCTGTGCGCCGGGTAGAACGATGACGGGCGTTCCGCCGGGGCGCACGCCGTTTCCGAAACGCTGGAGCGCGCGGCCCTGTGCATCGACGAGGCCCAGCGTGCGGGGGTCTTTGACGAAGGCCGGGTCGTACATCGCCTTGAAAGACGTCATGATCTGGTAGAACGGCGCGCGAATGTTGACGTTGAACTGGATCGGGAGGTTCGCGACCTGCTTGGTGATGAAGTTGCTTTTGGTGCCAGCGCCTTGCTTCACGCCGTCGAACTTCACGTTGGTGACGATATCGCCTTCCAGATCGCCGCGCATGGCGATGGCCATAGTTTTGTAATCCAGCGATTTCAGCGCATCGAAGGCAAAGTTGGCCATTGCGCCCATGTTTTCATACGTCAGCGCGCCGACATACGAGACGTTGCCGCCCGGCGCGCGTGATAGCAGCGTGCCTTCCTCGATCCGCCCGCCATTGGCATCGAACACCAGCGGGAACTGACCGTCGAAAATGCCGGTAGCCGAGAGGTTGCCAAGCTCCATCTTCTCGATGAACTTGGCCGCGTCTATGCCGATGACGGTCATTGTGTAGCGCCTTGCTTCGGCAATGCCGAGGCGCAGGTCCGTGGGTTCGAGGACCAGCGTGCCATTGAGGAATGGCCAGCGCGCATCGTGCAGGCGCAGCACCTGATCCGGCAGGAGCGTGAGGTCGATCACGCCTTCGTTCACTTCGATGCCGGGGTTGATCGAGGCGACTGTGACCTTTTGGTGCGGCGCACTGACCATGCCCAGCAGGTCGGTAAATTCGATGCGGCCCTTGAGGCCCTTGGCGGGGCCGAAGGCGGCGGCGAGGTCCATGTTATCCGTGCCGAAGTTGCCGGTGCTGATGACGGTGCGCGGGTTCCAGTCGATGCGTCCAGTGCCGGTGACCTTGCCATCGACATTGGCGACGACACCGAGTGCGAGACGGGTGAGTTGTGCAGGCTGGAAGCCTTTGTCAAACACCAGATTGGGCACGGAAAGATCGGCGTGGCCGGTGCCCGAAGACAAATCGTGGCGTATCACTGCCGAGCCGACTTCACGCGAGGTCTTCGCTTCGCGCATCAAGGCATTGGCGGTGATACGATTGTCGGCCAGCGTGAGCGTTGCGCTATCGCTGCGCAGCTGTTCGAAGCGGGCGGGGTCAAGCCGGTCGGTCAGGTCGAAACCCGCACCAGTGAGCGTTAGCGCGCCATTGGCAAAGCGCCATTGGCCCGAGGCATTGGCGAGGTTCAGCGGGACGGCGGCGAGACTGGCCTCTACGCCTCCAAAGGTGCCGGTAAAGTCCTTGCCGAGTTTTGCATCAAGATCGGCGAGGCGGAAGCGGGAGGCGGTTTCCGGCGGGCCGAGGCTGACGTCGACCGCCTTGGCGTTCAATGCGCCGGGCCACGCGAACCCGACTGCGCCGGTCTTTACGCTCAGCGGCGTTTCACCCAAGCGTCCGGTGAGTGCGAGCGCGGGGGTGCCGGCGGCGAGGCGCAAGCCGCTTGCACCATTGCGGACGATGGCAGAGCCGCCCGGCGGGCAAAGCGCGAGGGTGTTGCCGTCCACCGTGACGCTGCCGAGAGTCAGACGATCAAACCGCGCGCTGACGCAGCGTTTCCACAGTGCAAGGTCACCGCGCGCGCCATAGCTGCCGTTCACAGGCAGGACGAGGTTTTGCACAGAACCGCCAGGAATTGCGCCGGAAACCTGTGCAGTGCCGGAAAAGCCGAGCGATCCGTCAGCCACTTGCGCGATCATCATTTCGGGGATGGCAACCGAGCCGCCCTCGGCACGCCACGGGGCGAGCGCGAGGCGGAACAGCGCTTGCCCCGCACGGCCGCGCTCCATCCGCCCTGTGATACGCGGCAAGCCTGCGCCACCCGTGGTGATGTTCCCGGCCAGCAGCGGGGGGCCGTCGTTGCTTGCGCTGGCAAGCTGGAAGCGGGAGAGCGTAAGCAGGGCCTGCCCGCTGCCACCGGTGAGTTGCGCCTGCGGGACGACGACGGAGAGCGCACCGCCATTGCTGCGCATCGTGACTTCGCCGGTGAGGCGGCTGCCGCGCTCCTCCAGCGTGAGACTGCGGCGCATCTGCGCGAGCATGGGTGCAAGCAGCGTACCGGTGGCGCTGCGCTGGGCGGCATCAAGTGCAGTGGTGAGCGCAGTGCCCTGACGCAGTCCCTCGCCCTGCAGCGCACCGCGAAATTCAGCCTTGTTCAGCGAATCGCGAGCGCGGATGGAACCTTCCACGCCAAGCAAGCCGAAACGGACGCCATCGCTGGCAACACTGCCCGCGTTGGCCTCAACCCGCCCGGTGAGCGCGCCATCCCGCAAGGCAAGCCGCGTGTCGAGCGCCAGCGATTCGGCCGTCACACCCGGGAAGGCCAGCTTTTGCCCGCGCAAAGCGGCATTGCCGGTGAGGCCCGCGAAGTCCTTGTCGGCAAGGGCTTCAAGCTGCGCGGTGAGCGGTCCGCTGCGAACGCCACCTTCGCAATTGAGGCTTGCCAGCCGCAGCGGGCCGGTGAGCGACGGCCGCTCCTGACGGATCGTGACTGTGCCAAACAAGGTTGTCTGATCGGCCTTGCACCCGGACATGGCAAGGCTGGGCGCACTGGCGGCGAGCGTGCCGGTGAAGCCGTCCTGCAAGGCACCGCGCCCTTCGATTGACAGGCCAACCTTGCCATAGTCGGTAAGCATCAGGCCGCGTCCGTCCTCGATGGCGAGATCGAGTTTGGGCAGGGTAAACGGCGCGTCATCAGTCTTGGGCGCGAACAGCACCTTGTCGAGTGCGCCGAAGCTCAGTTTTCCGTTGAGGTATTGGCCGTAAAGCCTTGGCCGGACGAGCGTTACGCCACCGATGTATGGCGTTCCCCAGCGATAGCGGATCGAAACCAGCACGCGTTCGACCGTAAGGTCCGGACGCTTGGGATCTCCGAGGACGAGGTTCTTGAGGATCTGCTGGCCCGGACCGATGCTTTCGATCTCGTAAGTGGCAGGCAGGCCGTAGGCGGCGAGTTGGCCAACGATGATTCGGTCAGCCAGCCGTTCCTTCGACAGCCACAAACCACCGCCGGCCAAGGCAAGTACGGCGAGCGCCGACAGCCCGGCGCGCCGCCACTTGCGGGAGCGTCGTGGCGCAGGCTCGACGCCGTCCTCACCCCCGGGCGCGGCGCCGGATGCCGCCATTTCGAAACGATCTGTCATCTGCCCCCTTCTTGCGCACTCCCGCGCCTTGGGCAATGCACGGCGTTGAACGCACTGGCACCCTTTCGGTGCCCGTGAGGGAACGCATGGCCGACCAGACCCGACTCTTTCCTGAACGGGAACCCGCAGCCGCCGGGAAAACGTCATTCGATGGCGCAGACTCCAGCGGCCACCGCGCACGGTTGCGAAAGCGGCTGATGACGGGCGGGGACGACGCGCTGGCCGACCATGAAGTAATCGAATACCTGCTGATGGTGGCCCGGCCACGCATCGATACCAAGCCTATTGCGCGTTCGCTTGTGCAGCGCTTTGGCAGCCTTGCAGGCGTGCTCAATGCCGATCCGCAGGCCTTGGCTCTGCACCCCAACATGGGTGAGACGAGCGCGGCGGCACTGCATATCGTTGCGCTGGCCGCACGGCGTCTGGCACGGACCACGGTGCGCGAACAGCCGGTGCTTTCAAACTGGCAGGCGCTGCTTGATTATCTACACATCGATATGGCGCATCTGAATGTCGAGCGGGTGCGTGTGCTGTATCTGAACACCCAGAACATGCTGATCCTTGACCATCTGGTGGGCGACGGCACGCTTGACGAAAGCCCGATCTACACGCGCGAGGTGATCAAGAAGGGGCTGGACGTGGGTGCTGCGGCGATGATCCTTGTACATAACCATCCATCGGGTTCACCCCAACCAAGCCGGGCAGACATTCAGGTGACCCACAAGATCATGGAAGCAGCGCGCCTGATGGGCATGTCCGTGCACGATCACATCATTATTGGGCGTGAGGGGCACACCTCGCTTAAGGCCAAGGGATTGATCTGATTACCACAATTTGATCAAATCGCCTTCTCGCCAGCCTTGCCGACCGATTCGATATCGCGGCCGAGGCCTTTTACAGTGTTGCAGCCAGCGAGCGCGACCGACAGGCCGAGGATGGCAACGACCAGAACCTTGCGAACCATCTGAAAGCTCCTGAAAAACGGACAAGACATCGCTTATCGCGAGATCGCCTGGCGCGCAATTGCCCTGCCGGGTGAGGCATGAGCCGGTTGCACGCCCTGCAGCGATCCGCCACTGTGCAGTCTATGGGGCATTGGCGGGCGGCACTTGCAATACAGGCGTGAAATCGAAGGGCTGCGCGCGCTTGCGGTGATTCCGGTTGTGCTGTTTCACGCCTGGATGCCGGGCCTTGGCGGCGGCTTTGCCGGGGTGGACGTGTTCTTCGTCATCAGCGGTTATTTGATAACGCGCTCAATTCTGGATGACAGCGCGCAGCAGCGGTTCACCCTGCTTCAGTTTTACGAACGACGCGCGCGACGCATCCTGCCCGCTCTGGTCCCGGTCTTGCTGGTGAGCCTGCTGCTGGCATGGGTGACGATGATCCCGCCAGACTTCCGCAAATTTTCGCAAAGTCTGGCAGCCAGCACGGGTTTTGCGGCAAACATGCTGTTTGCGCGCAAGACCGGATATTTCGAAGACGACGAAGGCTTCGCCCCGCTGCTCCATTTGTGGACGCTCAGTGTCGAGGAGCAGTTCTACATCGTCTTTCCGGTGCTGATGCTGGCACTGCTGAAGCTGGAGCGGCACTTCACGGCACAGCGCGGGCGCGTGCTCTTGGCGGCTTTTGCCGGTTTGGCGCTGGCATCATTTGCGGCGGGCCTGATCGTGCAGGACAACGACCCTGCACTGGCCTTTTTCACATTGCCGACGCGGGCGTGGGAGCTTCTTGTCGGCGCGGCGTGTGCGGCGTTGCCTGCTGGGCGCACGCGCGGTTGGCCGGCGCTGGCCGGGCTGGCGATGACCGGCATGGGCTATGTGCTCGGTGATCCTTCGGCAACGCCCGGGTGGGCCTTGTTGTTGCCGGTGATCGGCGCAGCGCTGGTTCTACGCCATGCCGCGCCACAGAATTTGGCTGGAAAGCTGCTGAACCTTGCACCGCTGACGGCCATCGGCGCGGCGTCCTATGGCATCTACCTGTGGCACAATCCGCTGCTGGCGACGCTTGATTACGTGTGGCTGGGCGATCCGCCGCTGTGGATCACGGGCGGGACAGTGGCGCTTGCCGTGCTGCTGGGCTTTGCCTCATTGCATCTGCTTGAGCGGCCCGTGCGGGACGGACGCCTGCTGCGCAGTCCGATGGCGCTTGTGCTGGGGTGTGGCGCGATGCTCGCGGTGGTGCTGGCGCTTGGCATTGCCGGACATTTGCGCTGGCTGAAACCGCGTAGTGCGCCTGTCAACCAAGCACTGGGGAATCATGCGCCGCCCGGCGAGCGGGTGTGGGAGATCGTCCCGCACGGCACCCGGCCGCTGCGCTTCATCGTCTATGGCGACAGCTTTGCCCGGCAGTATTTTCCAGCGCTGGCAAAACGTTATGGCGACGGCGCGCTTTATACTGCGCCGGGGTGCCTTGGCCTGCCGGGGCTGACCAACTTTGCCGACCAGTCAGAAGCAGCGCAAGACTGCGCCAGCCGCCCGGCGCAATTGGCGCAGATCGTGCGCGAACGGAAGATCGGCACGGTGATCTGGGCGCAGCGGTGGGAGCGCGAGATGTTCGAGACTGGATCATTACGGTCGGTCGGAAAATCCTCGGGCAAGGGATGGACTGCCGTGCGTCTTGGGATCGAGCGGCTGCGGCGTACCCTGCCGCCGGAAACGCGCGTGATCATCGTTGGCAATGCCCCGACAGCGGCGGCGGCAGGCGATGCGATGGAGGGCGGCTACGTGCGCTGCCTTGCGTTCATCAACATCGTGTGTCCTTCGTCCTACCCGCGCGCGCTTGCCGAGGGCCATCGCATCAACCCGCTGCTTGCGGGCGAGGTCATTCGCCTACCGAACGCGCGCTTTTTCGATCCGGCCCAAGTGCTGTGCGATGGCACGGACTGCGCGCTGATGCGGCAGGGCAAGGCGATCTATCACGACTGGACACACCTTACGGATTTCGGCGCAGACACCGTGGTAAGGCGGTTTGCAGCCGAGAACCCTGCGCTGTGAAACAAGGGCTTGGCGTCTTGCCCCTTGCCATAGAGCGCCCCCTTCCCTAGCGGCCCCCGCACACGCCACGCGCACGAACCTGCATCGGAGTCGAACATGGTCCCCCGTTACGCCCGCCCCGCGATGACCGCGATCTGGGAGCCTGAAGCCCGCTATCGCATCTGGTTCGAAATCGAAGCGCACGCCACCGAAAAGCTGGGCGAACTGGGCGTTGTGCCGCCGAGCGGGGCCAAGGCGCTGTGGGACTGGTGGGCGACGAACCCGACCATCGACGTTGCCGCGATTGACGCCATCGAAGCTGTGACCAAGCATGACGTGATCGCGTTCCTCGATTGGGTGGCGCAGCAGGTGGGGCCGGAAGCGCGCTTCATGCATCAGGGCATGACCAGCTCTGACGTGCTGGACACGACGCTGAGCGTGCAACTGGCGCGGGCATCGGACCTGCTGCTGGCCGACATCGACGCGCTGCTCGAAGCGATCAAGCGCCGCGCGTTTGAACACAAATACACGCCGACCATCGGCCGCAGCCACGGCATTCATGCTGAGCCGACCACGTTCGGGAAGAAGCTCGCCGAAGCCTATGCCGAGTTCACCCGCTGCAGGGCACGCCTTGTCGCCGCGCGTACCGAAGTGGCGACTTGCGCAATTTCGGGCGCGGTGGGCACGTTTGCGAACATCGATCCCTCGGTCGAAGAATATGTCGCCGAGAAGCTGGGCCTTGAGGTTGAGCCGGTATCAACGCAGGTGATCCCCCGTGATCGGCATGCGATGTACTTTGCCACGCTGGGCGTGATTGCCAGCAGCATCGAACGCCTTGCGGTGGAAGTGCGCCACCTGCAGCGCACCGAAGTGCTGGAAGCCGAAGAGTACTTCTCCCCCGGCCAGAAGGGTTCGTCGGCCATGCCGCACAAGCGCAACCCGGTGCTGACCGAAAACCTCACCGGTCTTGCCCGCATGGTGCGCTCTGCTGTGACCCCGGCGCTGGAGAACGTGGCGCTGTGGCATGAGCGCGACATCTCGCACTCGTCGGTCGAGCGTTTCATCGGGCCTGACGCGACGATCACGCTGGACTTCGCGCTGGCGCGGCTGACCTCGGTGATCGACAAGCTGCTGGTCTATCCCGAGCGGATGCAGAAGAACCTCGACAAGATGGGCGGCCTTGTCCACTCGCAGCGGGTGCTGCTGGCACTGACTCAGGCCGGGCTGGAGCGAGATGCGTCTTATCGCCTGGTGCAGCGCAACGCGATGAAGGTGTGGGAATCGGACGGGCAGCTTTCGCTGCTGGAACTGCTCAAAGCCGACCCTGAAGTGGCAGCCGTGCTGAGCGCGGAGCAGATCGAGGACAAGTTCAACCTCGACTATCACTTCAAGGCCATCGACACGATCTTTGCGCGGGTGTTCGGGGAAGCCTGAGGACTCGCCAAGCGCGACAACGTGCCTTAAGCATCACGGCAGGACGGGCTGCTCACGGAGCGAAAGGCATGGTTATGCTGCGCACGATTTTCTGGGTTCTCGTCGTGGCCGTACTGGCTGCGTTTACTGCCGCAAACTGGCAGCCAGTCGAAGTGCGCATCTGGGAAGGCCTGCTGCTCGAAACGCGGCTGCCTGCCTTGGTGATCCTCGCATTCCTGCTTGGACTTGTACCAACCTGGCTGCTGTACCGCGCCACACGCTGGAGATTGCTGCGGCGTATTGCGAACCTTGAGACGCAATTGAGCGTCAAGGTCGCGCCTTCTCTTACATCAACCCATCTGGACGCGGCCCAAAGAGATGCTGGTCAGACGCCGGAAATCAAGAGCGAAACCCTGTGAGCAACCCGATCTACCTTGCCCTCGACCTGCCCCGCCTCGATGCCGCGATTGCGCTTGCCCAGAAGGTGAAAAGCCACGTCGGCGGACTGAAACTTGGGTTGGAGTTCTTCTGCGCGCACGGACATCACGGCGTGCATGAGATGGCCAAGGTGGGTCTGCCGATCTTTCTCGATCTGAAACTGCACGATATTCCAAACACCGTGGCCGGTGCGATGCAATCGATCCACGTGCTGGAGCCAGCCATCGTGACCGTCCATGCCTCGGGCGGGCGGGCGATGATGGAAGATGCCAAGGCGGCGGCGGGCGAGCATTGCAAGGTGGTGGCGGTGACTGTGCTGACCAGCCTTGACGATGCCGACATGGGCGCGATGGGCGTGGGCGGATCGGCCTATGATCAGGCGTTGCGACTTGCCGATCTGGCGCAGGAAGCCGGGCTGGATGGCATCGTCTGTTCCGGGCACGAAGTGGGCGCGATCCACAAGCGCTGGAAGAACGGCTATTTCGTGGTGCCGGGCCTGCGCCCCGCTGATGGCAAGCTGGGTGACCAGAAACGCGCTGTCACGCCGCGCGCCGCGCGTGATGCCGGGGCAAGCGTTCTGGTCATTGGCCGCCCAATCAGCCGCGCCGAAGATCCGGTCGCCGCTGCCCGGGCCATCGAAGGCACGCTTTGATCCGATGATTCGCTTCGCACTTGCCAAAGCTGTGGACGTGCCGCGTCTGCGCGTGCTGGTGGAAAGCGCGTATCGTGGTGAAAGCGCCAAACAAGGATGGACGCACGAGGCGGATCTGCTCGATGATGAGCGCACCAGCGATGAAGAACTGGCCAATGCCATTGCTGACGATAACACCAGGGTTCTGCTGGCGGAGATTGAAGGCAAGCTCGCCGGGACAGTCACCATCCGCACCCTTGGCAAAGGCCGCGCCTATCTTGGCATGCTCTGCGTAAATCCGGAGTTGCAGGCCGAGGGGCTGGGCCGCGCGCTGATTGCCGATGCCGAAGACATGGCAGCCGAGCAGTTCGGCACGCAGATCATGGAAATGACCGTGATCGACGCAAGGGCAGACCTGATCGCGTATTATGAACGACGGGGGTATGCTCGCAGCGGCGAAACGCGACCATTTCCTTATGGCGACCCCGACACATTCCGCATGGTCGTGCTGGAACGAAGCCTGCGCTGAACGGTTCATCGCCGTGTAACGTCGCTGCGCCCAGATCGGCAGCAGTGGCATTTCCGGGAGACTACCCTACATGAAGCGCAAGTTCCTTATCGCCGCCGCACTCGCGGCGCTCACCCCGTTTGCAACTCAGGCTCAGGTCATGTCTTCAGGTCCGGTCGTTGGCGCAGGCAACACGCTGCTGAGCATAGCAGCCGAGGGCAAATCTGCCCGCACGCCCGATCTGGCGGTGTTCAATGCAGGCGTCACCACGCAAGGCAAGACCGCCGGTGAAGCGCTTACGGAGAATGCCCAGCGCATGACTGCCGTCATCGCATCGCTGCGCAAGAGCGGCATTGCCGAGCGCGACATCCAGACGAGCAACCTGTCGGTGAACCCAGTCTATGGCCAGCCGAAGCGCCTGCCCGATGGTTCCATCGAAGAGCGCGACCCGGTGATCGTCGGTTATCAGGCGACGAATCAGGTCTCGGTCCGCCAGCGCAAGCTGGACCAGTACGGCAAGGTGATCGACACGCTGGTGGCAGCAGGCGCGAATCAGGTGAACGGTCCAAGCTTCCAGATCGACAGCCCCGATGCGGCGATGGACGAAGCACGCATCGAAGCGATGAAAAAGGCTCGGGCGCGTGCGGACCTCTATGCCAAGGCTGCGGGTCTGCGCGTCGTGCGCATTCTTGCAATCAACGAGAACGCCGGTTGGTCACCCCCGCAGCCGCAAGTGATGTTCGCACGGGCTGACATGGCTTCAGCACCCAAGTCCTCTCCGGTTGCGGCAGGCGAACTGGAAATGACGGTGACCGTCAACGTCAGCTACGAACTGGCGAACTGAAGCTGAATTGAGCCGGGCAATTTGACATAGGCGGCGCGTTCCCCGTAACGCGCCGCCTATGCCCGGACCCCACATCAAGATTTGCGGCGTAACCACGCGCGATGCGCTCGACGCAACGATTGGCGCGCAGGCCAGCCATGTCGGGTTCAACTTCTTCCCCCCTTCCCCGCGATTCCTGACGTTTGCCGCCGCACCTGCACTTGCCGCGCAAGCCGAGGGGCGGGTCACCCGCGTGGGCGTGTTCGTCGACGCCGATGACGCCTTCATCGCCGAGGCGGTGGCAGCGGCGCGGCTCGATGCGATCCAACTGCACGGCAAGGAAACGCCGACGCGGGCAGCCGCAGTGCGCGCGCAATTTGGCAAGCCGGTGTGGAAAGTCATTTCCGTGGCCGGGCCGGGCGATGTGGCCAAGGCGGACGCCTATGCAGATGCTGCCGATTTCGTCCTTTTCGATGCCAAAACGCCCAAGGGCGCGGCCCTGCCCGGCGGGCTGGGGCTGGTGTTCGATTGGAATTTGTTGAAGGCCTACAGGGGACCGCTGGGCTGGGGGCTTGCCGGTGGCCTTGCCCCGGGCAATGTGGCCGATGCGGTGCGGGGCACGGGGACGACGCTGGTCGATGTGTCGTCAGGCGTGGAAAGCGCGCCGGGTGTGAAGGATGAAACGCGCATCCGCACTTTCTGCTTCAACGCGCGAAACGCCTGATCCTTACGCAAAAACGGGCGGCCTCCCGAAGAGACCGCCCGCCTTTTGTTCCAAACGTGCGTGGAGGCGCGCTATCAGAACTTCACGCCGAGGCCGATGACAGCAGCATCGGTATCGGTGAACAGAGCGTTGTCCGGGAAGAAGTGGCGGTATTCCGCCTTCGCGTAGAACTTGCCGAACGAGTGCTGGTAGCCAGCGCCGAGCGACCATGCGCCTTCGCAGCTGTCGCAGTTTTCGGTGCTGTAGCCGCCGATGCCATAGAGCTTGCCAGCTTCGCCGATCTTCGCACCGGCGCGGGCGCTGAAGCCGAACGAAACCTTGGTGCCATCGGTGAGCAGCTTGTCAGCCGAAACTTCAGCACCGGCAAACGCGGTTTCACCGAGGTCGTAATCGTAACCGGCAGCGACGCCAGCCAGCTCTTCGCTGTCCGAACCGTTCCAGATAATGCCGCCGCGTGCTTCGACGCGTGCTTCGTTGGCGAGAGCTGGGGTTGCCGCAACAAGCGAGGCGGCGAGAGAGATAAGAACCAGACGCATATTTTGTACTCCTGACTTTTTGGCCCCTTCTTTCCGAAGGTGGCGGGGGTCAGGTAGGGTCGGTCCGGCAGGGTGACAATGACGAAAATCACTTCAAAAGCAAAACCCGGATAAAATGTGACAAGTCTGCAACATTAGCCACACTAACAATGATAGTTACTTTTGAGATTTATTTGATCATTACTACAACGCAAGAAGGCGACCCCTTTCGGAGCCGCCTTCACGACGTTGCAAAGCCGCACTAGACTGCAGCAGATTGCTGAAAGATGAACGACACGTGCAGATTTCTGCAATGCAGCAAAAGCCCCCTGCCCCAAAGGTCCGGGCTTTGCAAATCTGGACTTTCCCGCGCGGCTCTGCCAAGCGCGGGCGCATGAACGCGCCAACTCCCAACAGCTTCCGCACCCTGCCCGATGAACGTGGCCACTTCGGCCAGTTCGGCGGGCGGTATGTTGCCGAAACGCTGATGCCGCTGATCCTCGATCTGGAAGCCGAATACCGCAAGGCCAAGGCCGACCCGGCATTTCAGGCAGAGTTCGACGATCTGCTGGAACATTACGTGGGCCGCCCCAGCCCGCTGTACTTCGCGCCCCGCATCACCGAGGAATTAGGCGGCGCACAAATCTGGTTCAAGCGCGACGAGCTGAACCACACCGGCGCGCACAAGATCAACAACTGCGTCGGGCAGATTCTGCTCGCCATGCGCATGGGCAAGACGCGGATCATCGCGGAGACCGGCGCTGGTCAGCATGGTGTTGCCACGGCCACCGTCTGCGCGCGCTTCGGCCTTCCTTGCGTGATCTTCATGGGCGCGACCGACGTGGCGCGTCAGGCGCCCAACGTGTTCCGCATGAAGCTGCTGGGCGCCGAAGTGGTGCCGGTAACGGCAGGCGCGGGCACGCTCAAGGACGCGATGAACGAGGCGCTGCGCGATTGGGTGGCGAACGTCCACAACACGTTCTACATCATCGGCACCGCCGCCGGTCCGCATCCCTATCCGGAACTCGTCCGCGATTTCCAGAGCGTGATCGGCAAGGAAGCGCGCGTCCAGATGATGGACCGCACTGGCCGTCTGCCCGATGTGCTGGTTGCGGCCATCGGTGGCGGATCGAATGCCATCGGCCTGTTCCATCCGTTCCTCGATGATCCCAGCGTCAAGATGCTCGGCGTCGAAGCGGCAGGGCATGGGCTGGACAAGGAACATGCCGCCTCGCTCGCCGGCGGACGCCCCGGCATTCTCCACGGCAACAAGACCTATCTGCTGCAGGACGAGGACGGCCAGATCACCGAAGGCCACTCGATCAGCGCAGGGCTCGATTATCCCGGCATCGGGCCTGAGCATTCATGGCTCAAGGAAATCGGCCGCGTGGACTATACCTCGGTAACCGACAAGGAAGCGCTGAGCGCATTCCAGCTGCTCTGCCGCACCGAAGGCATCATCCCCGCGCTGGAGCCTGCCCACGCAATTGCAGCCGTCCAGAAGCTCGCGCCGACGATGGACAAGGACCAGATCATCCTTGCCAACCTGTGCGGACGGGGGGACAAGGACATCTTCTCGGTCGCGGAGCATCTGGGGGTCTCGCTTTGAAAAGAGACGGGCGGCTCTTGCTGGTTTTCTGCCTTCAGCTGTCCGGCTTGATTACTGTGTTTCTAGAAAACCGGATGCGGGTTAATCGCGCTGAACGGGGATATGAATTCGAGACGATTTCTCCCCACTCGCTTCTCCCGTCAGAAATCCTTTTCCCGTCGGCTCTTGAAGTCACCTTGGGACTCCTTGGAGTGACCATGTTTCTTGTAAGTTGGATTTTACTCCCGATCATATGGTGGAAGCCGAAAATATGACCCGCCTCTCCAACGCCTTCGCCAAGGGCCGCCCCGCCCTCGTGACCTTCGTCACCGGTGGCGATCCGACGCCTGACGCCACCGCATCCATCCTCGACGCACTCGTCGAAGGCGGCGCGGACGTGATCGAACTGGGAATGCCGTTCACCGATCCGATGGCCGATGGTCCGGCGATCCAGCTGGCGAACCTGCGTTCGCTCGGCGCTGGTACCAAGACTTCCGACATCCTGCGCATCGCCACCGAATTCCGCGCGCGCCACCCGGAAGTACCGTTGGTGCTGATGGGCTATGCCAATCCGATGACCATTCGCGGGGCCGACTGGTTCGCCGCCGAATGCGTCAAGGCGGGCGTCGATGGCGTGATCTGCGTGGACATTCCGCCCGAGGAAGACCCCGAGCTTGGCCCCGCGCTGCGTGGTGCTGACGTCTCCCTGATCCGCCTCGCCACGCCGACCACCGATGCGGCGCGGCTTCCGGCTGTGCTCGATGGATCGTCCGGCTTTCTCTACTACGTGTCGGTCGCGGGCATCACCGGGATGCAGCAGGCTGCGCAAGCCTCGATTGACGAGGCGGTGGCGCGGATCAAGGCTTCGGCCACCATCCCCGTTGCGGTAGGCTTTGGTGTGCGCACGCCCGAACAGGCCGCTGCAATCGCCAAGGTCGCAGACGGCGTCGTCGTCGGTTCGGCGCTGGTCGATCTGGTAGCACAACATGGCGCGGATGCCGCTGGCCCGGTGCGGGAACTTACCGCAGCGCTGGCCGCTGCCGTCCACTCTGCCCGGAAGGAAATCGCATGAGCTGGCTGAACAAGGTCCGCAACGCCCTCCCCTTCACGCCGAAGCGGGACACGCCGGACAACCTGTGGATCAAGTGCCCTTCGTGCAGCGAAATGCTGTTCGTGAAGGACTATGAAGACAACCTATCGGTCTGCCCGCATTGCGAACATCACGGGCGCATTGGCGCAGACGCGCGGCTCAACCAGTTGCTGGACGCAGGGTACGAGTTGCTGCCCGCGCCCAAGGTCAAGGAAGACCCGCTCAAGTTCCGCGACAGCAAGAAGTATGTCGACCGACTGAAAGCCGCCCGCGCCGCCAATCCCCACGCCGATGCGCTGACCAACGCCTTCGGCAAGATCGAGGGGCAGAAAGCCGTTGTCGGCGTGCAGGAATTCGCCTTCATGGGCGGATCGATGGGCATGGCCGTGGGCAATGCTTTCGTCGCCGGGTGCGAGCGTGCAGTGCGTGAAAAGTGCCCTTACGTGGCCGTGACCGCAGCCGGTGGCGCGCGTATGCAGGAAGGCATCCTCAGCCTGATGCAAATGCCGCGCTCGACCGTGGCGATATCGCGTCTGCGCGCTGCGGGACTGCCCTATATCGTCGTGCTGACCGATCCCACCACCGGCGGCGTTACCGCCAGCTATGCGATGCTGGGCGATGTGCAGATTGCCGAACCCGGCGCACTCATCGGCTTTGCCGGACAGCGCGTGATCCAGGACACGATCCGCGAAAAGCTGCCCGAAGGTTTCCAGCGCGCGGAGTATCTCTATGCGCATGGCATGATCGACATGGTAACGCACCGGCGCGACATGAAAGTGACGCTGGCGCAGGTGATCGATTATCTGATGGCGGCGAAGGCGGCGGCGTGACCCTCATCCTCCCCGGGACGGGGACGGGGAGGGGGACCGCGCGAAGCGTGGTGGAGGGGGTTCTCCATCAGCCGCAGCGGGCTCCGACAACCCCCTCCACCGTCCTGCGGACGGTCCCCCTCCCCGTGCAGGGGAGGATGGGTTGAAGGACTTCGCAATCTCAGAAAACGCCGAGGTACAAGCCCAGCTTGACCGCCTCGGCGCACTATCGCTGCCATCGGGCCGCCTTGGCCTTGATACGGTGCGCGAGCTTTGCGCACGGCTCGGCAATCCGCAGGACCACTTGCCGCCCGTGTTTCATGTGGCCGGGACCAACGGCAAGGGATCGACCTGCAGCTATCTGCGCCACATGCTCGAAGCAGAGGGCCTGACCGTCCACTCCGCCACCAAACCGCACCTCGTCCGCTATAACGAGCGAATCCGCATTGCGGGCAAGTTGATCGAGGACGACCTGCTGGCCGCGCTGCTAAAGGAAGTCCTGGACGCCGGACACGACCTTGAACCCAGCTTCTTCGAGGTGACGACGGTCGCCACGTTCCTCGCCTATGCCCGCACCCCCGCCGATGCCTGCGTGATCGAGACAGGGCTTGGCGGCAGGCTCGATGCCACCAACGTGATGCCAACCGCCGCTGTCTGCGGGATTTCCACGCTGGGGATAGACCACGAAGCGTTCCTGCTTGCCCCGGAGGAAGGCGTGCCTGCCGAGCCTCTGGCCCGCATCGCGTTCGAAAAGGCGAGCATCGCCAAGCCCGGCGTGCCGCTGGTGACGATGGCCTATCCGCAGATCGCCGCCGATTCGGTGGCCAAGACTGCTGCAAAGATCAGCGCGCCGCTGATTATGCGCGGGCGCGATTGGGACGCGCAGATCGCAGGCTGCATCAATTACCGCGATGCATCGGGCGAATTGACCCTGCCCCTGCCCGCACTTCCCGGCGAACATCAGGCCGAGAACGCCGCACTGGCCGTGGCAATGCTCCGGCACCAAAGCGCGGTTTCCGTGTCACTCGCAGCGATGGGCAAGGGCATTGTCGATGCGCGCTGGCCTGCACGCCTGCAATGCCTCGGCCAAGGTCCACTGACGGAACTGGCCGGGCACCGAACCGTGTGGCTCGACGGCGGGCACAACCCCGACGCAGGCCGCGCCATCGCCCGCCACCTCGCGTCGCAGCCACCGGTGCATCTGATCATGGGCATGCTGGCGAACAAGGATCCATCGGCAATCCTGAAGCCTTTGACAGACCGGGCGTTGTCGCTTTCAGTCGTCCCCGCGCCGGGACATGACGCGCATCGGCCAGAGGACTTTGCACCGTTCACCAGCCTGCCTGTGCGCAGCTTTGCCACCGTGCCCGAAGCACTTGCCGCGCTGCCACCAGAGGGCGACGTGCTGATCGTCGGCTCGCTCTACCTTGCGGGTGAAGTGCTGCGGCTGAACGAAGAAATTCCGGATTAAGCCGAGTCCCGTTCGTGGCGAGCGAAGTCGAGACACGTTGGCGTTGCGGTGTCTCGACTTCGCTCGACCCGAACGGAATGTTTGGGGTTAGGCAAACGGATCGGCGTCCGACTTGTCCTCGCCAGCGGTCCCCATCGCCGCATCGACCAGCCCGCTATGCCCCATCCACCAGAACAGCACCACACCGGGCAGCGCCAGCAGCGTGGTGAGGATGTAGAAGTTCACGTAACCCATCGATTCGATCAGTCCGCCCGCCGTGGTGCCAGTGGCGAACCGCCCGATCACGCTCGCGCTGGCCGAAATCAGCGCATATTGCGACGCGGTGTAGCGCAAGTCGCACAGCGCCGAGAAATAGGCGACAACGACCACCCCGCCATAGCCCGAAGCCATGTTCTCGAACCCGATTGCGCCCGCCATGCCGAGGTTCGAATGGCCCGCCGCCGCCAACGCGGCGAACGACAGATTCGATACCGCCATCAGCACCAGCGCCACCAGCACCGAGCGCTTCAGCCCCATGCGCGTGTAAGCGATGCCGCCGATGAAGATGCCGATGAGATAGGCCCAGAAGCCCACGCCCACGTCCCAAATCGCGATCTCGTCGTTGCTGAACCCCAGATCGTTGAAAAGCAGGCGGAAGGTCAGATTGGCCAGCGTGTCGCCAACCTTGTGGATAAGGATGAACGCCAGCACCAGCCACGCCCCATTGCGCCGGAAGAACTCGCCAAACGGGCCGATGATCGAGGCGACTACATCGCCCACGCCCTTCTTGCCTACCGGATCGCGATGGCGTGCAGGTTCGCCCAGCGCCAGCGCGGTAAGCATCGCGGGCAGCGCGAACAAGGCGCAGAACAGATAGGCAGCGCTCCACCCGTATCGTGCCGAAGCCACCAGCGCCAAAGCGCCTGCCCCGGCCGAACCGATGCGCCAGCCATACTGGCTCATCCCCGATCCGGTGCCGAGCTGGTAGGGTTTCAGCGTCTCGATCCGGTAAGCGTCGATCACGATATCGAAGGTCGCACCAGCCACGCCCACCAGCACCGCAGCCAGCACTGTCGCGCCAAGGTCTGCCGAAGGATCGACCAGCGCCAGATTGGCTACGGCCGCCATGACCAGTGCGCCGGACAGCAGCATCCACGAAACGCGCTGCCCCATGCGCCCCAGCAGTGGCAAGTGAACGCCATCGACGACCCACGCCCAGAAAACCTTCAGATTATAGACCAGAAACGCCAGCGTGAAGGCCGTCACGGTCTTCTTGTCGATCCCGTCCTGCGCCAGCCGCGTGGTCAGCGTCGCGCCGATCATCGCATAGGGAAAACCCGACGACATGCCGAGGAAGAACGCGGCAAGCGATTCCTTCTCGAGATAGGGCCGCACCGAATCCATCAAGGTACGCTGGCCGGACGTGTCTGCGCTCATTGACGCGAATGCTCCCTCAAAATCTGACCGGCACACTAGCGCCCAATTGCCGTGATGCCAGACCCTCATGACTCGGGGTGACGGATTGCGCGTTTGCGCGTAAGGGCGGCGGATGACTTTACCCCCAAGAAATGGCGGCGATCGCCCGAAGAGGTTCAGCCCTCGCACCGCCACCCCCGAAAAGAAGCCGTTTTCCATGCGCAGCGGTGCGCCGCGCACGTCGCAACCCGTTGTCGCTGCCAAGCGCGCACTGGCCGAAGATGGCTCCGAGCGTGAAGGTGACCGCATCGCCAAACTGCTCGCCCGCGCCGGTATCGCCAGCCGCCGCGAGGTTGAGCGGATGATCGAGGATGGACGCGTTAAGCTTCATGGTGAGGTGGTGACCACCCCTGCCACATTGTTGACCAGCCTCAGGGGCGTGAGCGTTGATGACAAGCCTGTGGGCCCCATCGCTGCGCCGCGCCTGTTCCGCTTCCACAAGCCTGCGGGCCTGATCACGGCCGAGCGCGATCCCACGGGCCGCCCGACGATCTACACCGCACTGCGCAATTCCATGCCTGCAAACACCCCGCGCGTCATGCCGGTAGGCCGCCTCGATGTGAACACCGAGGGGCTGCTGTTGATGACCAACGACGGCGAATTGAAGCGCGCTCTGGAACTGCCATCAACCGGCATCCCGCGCACTTATCGCGCCCGCACGTTCGGTGAGATCACCCAGGCACGGCTCGAAGAGCTGATGGAGGGCATAGAGATCGACGGCGTACGCTATGGCCCGATAAACGCCAATCTGGAACGCAGCGCCAACCGCAACAAGTGGATCGAAATGACGCTGACCGAAGGCAAGAACCGCGAAATCCGCCGCGTGCTCGAACACCTCGGCCTTGAAGTCTCGCGCCTGCTGCGCACCAGCTATGGCCCGTTTGAACTGGCCGATCTGCAGCGCGGGTCAGTGGAAGAAATTCCGCAGGTGCAGGTTGAACGCTTCCGCAAGACGTTGAAAGCCAAATGAGAATAATCGCCGGAGAATGGCGCGGCCGCCCGTTGCGCGCGCCCGAGGGTGACACCACCCGGCCCACAGCCGACCGCACGCGCGAGACCCTGTTCTCGATGCTCGCCAGCCGCCTCGGCAGTTTCGAAGGGCTGGCTGTGGCCGACCTGTTCGCCGGTTCGGGCGCGCTGGGCTTCGAAGCATTGTCGCGCGGTGCTGCCACGGCGCTGTTTGTGGAGACTGATGCCAGCGCGGTGCGCACCATCCGCGCCAACATCGCGGCGCTGCGCTGCGCCCCGCAGTGCGATGTACGCGCATCATCGGTGTTGACCCTTGGCGCGGTCAAGCAGCCGCTCGATCTCGTGATGCTCGATCCGCCCTATGGCACCGGCGCAGGGGCAGTGGCGATCGAGAAACTGACCAGGCTAGGCTGGATTGGCGAAGGCACCTGGATCAGCCTCGAAACCGGCCTCAAGGAAAAACCCGATGTGCGCATCTGCGAAGTCGATGCCGAGCGCAAGGTTGGCAAGGCGCTGATCACGCTGATGCGGTTGAAGGCTTAGGCCTTCAACCTCGGCGCAAACCAGATGCCGGCCAGCGTTGTCGCACCCGCCAGCGTCAGGAACAGGCCGACATAGGCCGTGCCCCCCACAGCAGCGGTCCAAGCCGCCGCGAACGGCGCCAGCGCACCGCCGATTATGCCGCCGATATTGAATGCCAGCGAGATGCCGGTGTAGCGCACCGAGACTGGAAACAGCGTCGGCAACCACGCGCCGAGCGGACCGTAGGCGAGGCCCATCACGAACAATGATCCGGCCAGTGTCATGAAGACGATAGGCAACGACCCTGATCCCAGCCCCGTGCCGAAGAACAGCCCGAGAACCGCCGTCAGCGCCGCCCCAGTACCCAGCACGCGCTGGACCGAGGACTTGTCGGCCCAGTACCCCGCAACCAGAATGCCAAGCGCAAAGAAGGCGTTTGCACCCAATTGAATGCCGAGGAATTCCTGCTTGGCATAGCCCAGTTTGGTGGTTGCAAACGATAGCGCGAACGTCGTCGCAAGGTAGAACACCGCAAAGCAAGCCACCACCCCTGCGATCCCGGCCAGCACGGCGGGAGTGTGATCGCGCAGCAGTCGCGTAATCGGCACGTTTGGCGGCGGTGCCTTTTCCATCTCGGCTTTGAACGAAGGCGTCTCGCCAATCTTCAGCCGCACCCATAGGCCCACGCCAACCAGCACTGCGCTGGCCAGAAACGGCACGCGCCAGCCCCAGCTGGCAAAGTCCGCCTCCGACAGGCCCAACCCCAGCAGCAGGAACAGACCGTTGGCAAAGAAGAACCCTACCGGCGCGCCCAATTGCGGTGCGCTGCCAAAGCGCGCTTCCCAGCCCTTGGGGGCATTCTCCACCGCCAGAAGCGCCGCCCCGCCCCACTCTCCGCCAAGGCCGAAGCCCTGCCCGAAACGCAGCAGGCACAACAGCGCGGGCGCGATCCATCCGGCCATGGCATAAGTCGGCAGGAACGCGATCAGCAGAGTCGAGGTGCCCATCAGCATCAACGAGGCGACCAGCGTCGATTTGCGCCCGATCCTGTCCCCGAAATGCCCGAACACGACCGCCCCGACTGGCCGCGCAAAGAAAGCAAGGCCAAAGGTCATGAAAGCCAGCAGGGTTTGTGCGGTTTCGGATTCGCTCGGGAAGAACAATGGCCCGATCACCAGCGCAGCGGCTGTGGCGTAGATGTAGAAATCATAGAATTCCACCGCCGTGCCAACCAGACTGGCGCTCAAAACCCGCGCGTGCGTTTTCAGGGGATGCAAGGTTCGGTTCCTCCCGCCAGCGCAGGTCGCCGACGACGGGGGATTAGTCCTCACTTTCCATACCAGCAAGTGGCTTGGCCCAAACAAGAAGGGCGCAGAACCTGAGTCCTGCGCCCTGTTTCATTGCATCACTTCACCCTGACGATTCACACACCGCCACGGTTGCGGCAGCCGTCTTTCACAGTCTTGCTGCACACCGGATAGTCCTTGGACATCGCAGTGGGCGCCTCTGCGTTGCTCGCCATTGCCGTACCGGGCGTCTGCGTGGTTGCAGCAGGGCCAGCATCAGCCGTCATGCTATTTCCCACAGGCTGGCCCGGCGTCGTGGGCATGGCGTTTTCGGCCATACCCGGAGCAGGCGCGCCAGGGTTAGACTGTGCCGGATTGGCGGAAGTCGCAGCGGCCGACTGGCCATTCACCTGCGCCACGATTGACGGCCAGACCTGCGTGCGCTGATCGGGCGTCATGGCATAGACCTGCCCTTTCTGCTCTTCGGTCAGCGCCCACCAGCCCTTTTGCTGGCTTTCGTCGAGCGTCCAGAAGTACTCCTGATAGGACGACGGCCAAGTGGCATACTTGCTCTTCTGCTCAGCCGGCCATGCATCGATCAGCAGTTGCTGATCTGCCGAGGGCGCATAGGGGGTGGCTGTGGTCGGCGCGGTGGCTGCAGTCGTATCGTCAGGCGGGGTAGGCGAAGTTGTGTCAGGCATTGCCGACGCCGCCGGTGGCATGGTGGATTGCGCGGCGACAAAACTTGGTGCCGAAGCAACGGCAAGCGCCAGCACACTGGCGGCAAAAAGGTTACGCATGATGGACTCCTTCGGTCGAAATTCTGAAGCTGAAGCATCAGGACATAGGGCCAAGCCGCAGACACACGCCGGGTTCCGCCAATTGCGGCAGTCCGCCACAATTGATGCGACGAACCGACAATCTTCAAATGAAATTAACCGTGCCGCCGTAAATCTCGGGATGAATATAGGGGGCTTCGATGTCGGATCTTTTGCGTTCGGTGATGATGGGTCTTGGGTGCCTGTCACTTCTCTGGATCAGTTCATGTGCGATCATGGGGGCCACCACCGTGGCAGTGGTTGGCAAGGCCTCGGAAAAGGCTGGCAACTTCTATGAAAAGGAAGAGCTGAAATGGCATAATGACCGCGACAACAACGCGGACGCTTACCATGAGCACTCCGACTATCAAGCGGACTACTACGAGAACTACGAGGACTGAGGTCCGGACTCAGGCAGGCCACGCGCCCTTGCCGCACTGAGGAATGTTCTCTAACCGTTCCCGTGTGTCTCAAATTGCGAATCAAGAACAAAGCTGGCTCGATGGCCTGAACCCGCCCCAGCGTGAGGCGGTGTTGACCACCGAAGGTCCGGTGCTGATGCTGGCGGGCGCGGGCACCGGAAAGACTGCTGCGCTAACTGCGCGCCTCGCCAATCTGCTGCGCCAGCGGCTTGCGTGGCCAAGCGAGATCCTGTGCGTTACCTTCACCAACAAGGCCGCAAGCGAAATGCGCGAGCGGGTTGGTGCGCTGATCGGCCCGGCGGTGGAAGGGATGCCGTGGCTCGGCACATTCCATTCCATCGCGGCCAAGATGCTCCGCCGCCACGCCGAACTTGTCGGCCTGCAAAGCAACTTCACGATCATCGATACCGACGACCAATTGCGCCTGCTCAAGCAACTGATCGTGGCCGAAGGTGTGGACGACAAGCGCTGGCCAGCCAAGCTGCTTGCGGGACTGATCGACCGCTGGAAAAACCGCGGGTACAACCCGGCCGATCTCGATGCGCTGGAAAATGAGGCCTATGCCAACGGCAAAGGTCAACGCTTTTATGCGCTCTACCAGAACCGGCTGCGCGAGCTGAACGCCTGCGATTTCGGCGATCTGACGCTGCACATGCTCAATATCTTCCGCCGCGAACGTGACATTCTCGAAAGCTGGCAGCAGCGCTTCAAATACGTGATGGTGGACGAGTATCAGGACACCAACGCTGTCCAGTACCTGTGGCTGCGGCTGCTCGCCCAGAACCGCAAGAACATCTGCGTGGTGGGTGACGATGACCAGTCGATCTATTCATGGCGAGGCGCAGAGGTCGCCAATATCCTGCGGTTTGAAAAGGATTTTCCGGGCGCGAAGGTCATCAAGCTGGAGCAAAACTACCGCTCCACCCCGCACATCCTTGGCGCGGCATCCGGCCTGATCGCGGAGAATTCCGAACGCCTCGGCAAGACGTTGTGGACCGAGGTCGATGGCGGCGACAAGGTGCGCGTCATCGGCGTGTGGGACGCGCCTGAAGAAGCACGGCGGATCGGTGACGAGATCGAGCGACTGGAACGCGAAGGTGCCGCGCTTGATCGGGTGGCGATCCTTGTGCGCGCGCAGTTCCAGACCCGCGCCATCGAAGACCGCTTCATCCAGATTGGGATGGGCTATCGTATAATTGGCGGCTTCCGCTTTTACGAGCGCGCCGAAATCCGCGATGCGCTGGCCTATCTGCGGCAGATCGCCAGCCCGCAGGACGACTTGGCGTTCGAGCGCATCTATAATACCCCCAAGCGCGGCCTTGGCGACAAGACGCTGGAGAAGCTGCACCGTCACGCGAGGGCACGCGGCATTCCCTTGGCTCTGGCCTCGGTCGAAATTCTCGACACAGACGAACTTCCCGCCCGCGCACGCGGCACCCTGACCGCCCTGATGCGCGATTTTGCACGCTGGCGCGATGAGGCCAAAACGCTTGCCCCCGCCGAACTCGCCCGCACGATGCTCGACGAAAGCGGCTACACAGCCGCCTTGCAGGCCGAAAAGACCGCCGAAGCCGCCGGCCGCCTCGAAAACCTCACCGAACTCGCCCGCGCGATGGAAGAGTATGAAACGCTGGGTGATTTCCTCGAACACGTCAGCCTTGTGATGGACAACGAGGCGACTGCCGACGAGGAAAAGGTCACGATCATGACCATCCACGCAGCCAAAGGACTGGAATTCGAGAACCTGTTCCTCCCCGGTTGGGAAGAGGGCGTATTCCCCTCGCAACGCTCGCTCGACGAAGGCGGTCTTGCCTCGCTGGAGGAAGAACGCCGCCTGGCCTATGTGGCGATCACGCGTGCGCGGCGGCGCTGCACGATCCTGCACGCCGCCAATCGCCAGATCTATGGCCAGTGGACCAGTTCCATCCCCTCGCGCTTCATCGGCGAACTGCCAGCCGACCACATCGAGGAGGAAACCACGCTGTCGGGCGGGGCATCAATGTGGCGCGCCAACTGGAGCGAGCGGGACGATCCTTTCGCGCATGTGGCACAGGCCAGCGCCAATCGCGGTGCATCGCGCGGTCCGGGCTGGCAACGCGCCGCCGCCCAGCCCTTCGATCCAAAGCCGCGCCGCATCGCCGAAAGCACCCGCAGCGCCGCCAGCTTCGCTGCTAAACCACGCAACGACATCGCGGTGGGTGCGCGCGTGTTCCACGAAAAGTTCGGCTATGGCACTGTGGCTGAGCAGGAAGGCAACAAGCTTGAGATCGATTTTGACGGCACAGGCCGCAAACGCGTGATCGACAGCTTTGTGAAGCTTGCTGGATAAAAGACAGCCCCCTCAACCTGTTGTGGTTGAGGGGGCTGTCTTTTCGGCATCGGTGCTGCGTTAGAGCGCCGAAACGCCCAGAAACTCTGGCACCGGACCATTCCATTCGCCCGGCTTGCTCATCGGCTCAGCCTGATCGCGATATGTCCGCTCACCACGCGGCGGGCGGACGGGACGTGGCTCACGTGCCGGTTTTGCTTCACGCTCCACCGGAGCCGCACGCTCAGGAGTCGCCTCGCGCTCTGGCTGAACCTCACGCTCGGCACGCGGCTTGCGCTCTTCACGCGCTGGACGTTCGCTGCGGCGCCCGCGCTTTGGTTCTTCCGAAGCTTCGACCTCGGTCTTAACTGCGCGCGGCTTGCGCTCTGCTTTCTCGGCGACCTCAATCTTGAATTCAGGGATCTTGGTGCCCTGCAACTTCTCGACGTTCTCGATCGATTCCAGGTCTTCGTCCGCAACCAGCGTAAATGCCCGCCCCGTTGCCCCGCCGCGACCGGTGCGGCCGATGCGATGGACGTAGTCATCCGGGTGCCACGGCGTGTCAAAGTTGAAGACGTGACTCACACCCTTCACGTCAAGCCCGCGCGCGGCGACGTCGGACGCGCACAGGATCGTGATGTCGCCGTCCTTGAACTTCTGCAATTCGGCATTGCGCGAGTTCTGATCCATGTCACCGTGGATTTCACCGGCGGCAAAACCGTGGCTCTGCAAAGACTTGGCCAGTTCACGCACGGTCGTCTTGCGATTGGCAAAGATGATCGCGGTGGTGACGTTATCGGTTTTCAGCAGATGACGCAGCACTTCACGCTTTTGGCGCGTGGTGCAGCGGACCTTGTGCTGAACAATGCTGGTGTTGGTCGAAGCCGGACGCGCCACTTCGATCATCTTCGGGTTCGACAGGAACTTGTCGGCCAGCTTCTTGATCGGCGGCGGCATCGTGGCCGAGAACAGCAAAGTCTGGCGCTGGGCCGGAAGCTTGGTGCAGATATTCTCGATATCGGGGATGAACCCCATGTCGAGCATGCGATCAGCCTCGTCGATCACCAGCAGGTCGCAGCCCGTCAGCAGAATTTTGCCGCGTTCGAACAAGTCCATCAACCGGCCCGGCGTGGCGATCAGCACGTCAACGCCGTCCTGCAGCGCCTTGATCTGGTCACCCATCTGCACGCCGCCAATCAGCAGCGCCATCTTCAGGTCGTGATTCTTGCCGTACTTCTCGAAGTTTTCGGCAACCTGTGCGGCCAGTTCACGCGTCGGCTCAAGAATCAGCGAGCGTGGCATCAGTGCACGGCGACGGCCATGGGCCAGAATATCGATCATCGGCAGCACGAACCCGGCGGTCTTTCCGGTACCCGTCTGGGCAATACCGATGATGTCCTTCATCATGAGGACGGCGGGGATAGCCTGCGCCTGAATCGGGGTCGGCTCATCGTAGCCGGCATCAAGCACCGACTTGAGCAATTCATCCGAGAGGCCGAGGTCGGCAAACTTCATGCAGGCTATTTTCCGAAAACAAGAGACGGCGCATCATCTGCGCCAGCTGGACGGCAAGCTCTTGGCTAAGCTGCCAGCACTACCGGGGCGCTATGACGACATGCGCCGAAAAGTCAAGAATTCCACACCGGTGTGGCAGTTTCAGTCATCATCGGGCACGAGTTCGCGCATTTTGGTGATGGCGCAATTGGCCCCGGCGCGCGAATGGATCGTATCGCGGCCAGCACAAAGCCGCCCGTCTTCGCTGCGATCCACGTAAAAGCCCGAATAGAAGTCCCGCGCCCGGCACGATTTATCGAGGCTCGCGCCGATCATCTTGCGGTTGCGGGTGATCAGCAGCAGCCGGTCCTGCGATTCGATCTGGACCCCAGCGATGCTCGCAATCGGCAGGCATTTGTCGGCCTTGCGTTCAAAAAACCGCGGCGGCTGTGGCGGTCCGGAAAAACGTGGATCGGGCGGAGGCGCGAGCATCGAACCCGGCATACGCGGGGCGATGCGCACGATCATGCGCTGTTCGATGCGCACCTGATCCCAGGTCTGATCGCCCAGTCCTTCAGCAATGAATGCGTCAAACGCACCGGATGCCGGAGATTTTTCAAACAGTGGCGACCCGATGGGAGTGCTCGCCGCCGCCCACGCCTTGTCTACGTCCAGGCCCACGTCCACCTGCGCCGCCGGTTCACTCGCGCCGAACGAAAGCAGCATCCCGAGCGGGACCAGAAGATTGGCAAGACTGGACATTTGTGTAGCGAGAACTCTCGTTGACCCCTCTTGAGCGGTGCGGCCCTGTGCCGCCACCGTCCTGCCAGCACCCCTAGCCGGAACGCTTGAACCTTTGCTTAACCCGTCAGCAATCAAAAATGAATTGCCCTCGCGCGCACCTCGCAATAGCCGGATGCAGATGAGCGACACGTTTCTGAACGAAGCGGCCCGCCTGCTCGGGCCAAAAGGGCTGACGACCGAGACAGCCGACCTCGAACCGTGGCTGACCGACTGGCGCGGCCGCTACACCGGCAAGGCGCTGGCCCTGGCGTCGCCTGCCGATACCGGCGAGCTTTCGGCACTGGTAAAGCTTTGTGCCCGGCACAGCGTGCCAATCGTGCCACAAGGTGGCAACAGCGGCATGTCAGGCGGAGCAACGCCGTTCGACAGCGGGCACGAGCTGATCATCTCGCTGCGCCGGATGAACCACATTATTGATGTCGATAGCGCAGCGCGGACCGCGACGTGCGAGGCTGGCGTCATCCTGCAGGTGCTGCACGAAGCGGCTGAGGCGCAAGACTTGCGATTCCCGCTCACATTGGGCGGCAAGGGTTCGGCGACGATCGGCGGCCTGATCGCCACCAACGCTGGCGGTACGCAAGTGCTGCGCCACGGATCGATGCGCGCGCTGGTGCTTGGCGTCGAAGCTGTGATGGCCGATGGCTCGGTGCTCGATCTGCTTACCCCGTTGAAAAAGGATAATCGCGGGTTCGACCTGAAGCAGGTGCTCATCGGATCTGAAGGCACGCTTGGCATTGTTACTGCCGCCACGCTTAAGCTCGCGCCGGCGATTGCAGGGCGCACCGTGATGTGGGCGGGCACAGCCTCACTGCATGATGCACGCAGCCTCCTGCTGCTGGCGCAGGACATGGCCGAGGACCAGTTGGAAGGCTTCGAAGTGCTGCCCCAGCACAGCCTCGAAGCCGTGCTCGATTACCTGCCTGACGCGCGCGCGCCGCTGGCCGATCCGCACGCATGGCACGCGCTGATCGAACTCGTCGCCGGAGATGCCGATACCGCTGCGCGCCTGCCCGCAATCGCCGAAAACCTGCTGTCCACCGCATTCGAACGCGGATTGATTGCCGATGCCACCATAGCCGCCAGCGAGGATCAGGCAGAGCGGCTCTGGCTGATCCGCGAGACGATCTCGCCGGCAGAGCGCGCGATTGGACCGGCGATGCAGCACGATATATCCGTGCCGGTGGAAAAGATGCCTGCCTTTGTCGAAGCGGCGGTGCCGCGCCTCGAAACCGACTGGCCCGGGACGCGCGCAGTCTGCTTCGGCCACCTTGGAGATGGCAATGTCCACTTCCACGTCATTGCGCCGCCGGGGCGCGAACGGACGGAATGGGAAGCCGCAGACGGCAAGGCCATCAGCGCGCAAGTGCATGATATGGTTGCCGCATGGGGTGGCTCGATCTCAGCCGAACATGGCATCGGGCGGCTGAAGCGCGACGAACTGGCGCGCCTGTCCGACCCGGCAACTCTGGCGGCGATGCGTGCGATCAAGCAGGCGCTTGACCCGCACGGACTGCTGAACCCGGGAAAGCTGCTGTAACGTTGCTTGCACGCTCCTGCGTCAGTCCCTAATAACCGCCGTTCCCGCGTGGTGCGGCCAGCGCCGTTATTTTGCCGTGCGTTGTGTGTTGCTTATTGGAGAGATGCAAAATGGCCAGCGCGCCGCAAGCCAACCTGCCGATGTTCTACAACGATCTGATGCCGCTCAACAGCCGTGACCACGCTACGTGGAAGGCAAAGAATGCGGATGCAGCGCCCTGGCTCATTGGCCAGCACGCTATCCCTTTGACGGCAGAAGAATTTCCGCAGGCTGCTCGCCACTACCCGATCCTCTTGGCATCGGCCGACAATCCGGTGCCGCTCGCGCTGATGGGCCTCAACGAAGGTGTGAACGTCTTTGTTGACGAGACCGGCAAGGTCACCCAGCCGATCTACATTCCTGCGTATGTGCGCCGCTATCCGTTCCTGCTCGCCAAGCTGAATCCCAGCAGCGAAGAACTGTCGCTGTGCTTCGATCCGTCGTCGGGCCTTTTGGGCGATTCGCACGAAGGGCAGGATTTGTTCACCGATGGTCAGCCGTCGGAAGCGACCAAGGCCGCGCTCGGTTTCTGCGAACAGTTCGAACAGGCCGGCCAGCGCACGCAGGCCTTTATCGACGAGCTGAAGAAGCATGACCTGCTGATGGAAGGCGAAGTGGCCATTCAGCAGGAAGGCAACGAACAGCCGTTCATCTATCGCGGCTTCCAGATGATCAATCAGGAAAAGCTGCGGGAAATCCGTGGCGATGTGTTGCGTGGCTGGGCGCAGAGCGGGCTTCTGCCGCTGCTCTATGCGCACCTGTTCTCGCTTGAACTGATCAGCCAGATTTTTGGTGCGCAAGTTCAACTGGGCAAGGGTCCGGTTCCTGCGGTGCCCGCTCCGGTGGCCTGATTCGCGCAAAAGCGCAATCAGGCAACAGTCCGAAAGAAAAACGCGGCGACCTCACGGTTCGTCGCGTTTTTTCTTGGAGTGTTGCAAAAATCCCTCGAAAACCCTTGCAGCCCCCCAACACCTCACCTATCTTGAAGATGTTGCGTTGCGGCTCCCCTCATGGCCCAGCGCAATTGGTACACTTCGGTGTACCTCCTCCCTGAACCTTGGCCACCTGGAGCTTGCTCCAGGTGGTTTTTTCTTGGGTAGTACTGATTCCGGGGTTGGTTTGCGTTATTCCGCTGCGGCGCGCCAACGGGTGCGATCGGAAGTGCGGCCAAGGTCCGCCACGTCCACCGCCAGCCGCCTGACCAGGCCAATGACAAGTTCCACCGTCGCGTCAAAACCCGGTCCTGGTTCGGCCATGCGCGAATCGAGGTAGCAGGTGCGGTCGATCTCCAATTGCAGGCAATGCAGCCCCTCATGCCTGCGCGCATGCCGTTCCAGCACGTAACCGCCCGCATAGGGCCGATTGTGCGAAACCCTGCGTGCCGCTTCGGCAAATACGCTGAAGGCCGAGGCCACAACGCCGCCGTCACAAGACGCGCCGAACCGATCACCGATCACGAATTCCGGCGCAGCCTCACCGGGCGACCGTGCAGCCAGCGGCGGCATCGAGTGCAAATCGATCAGTAGCGCCGCGCCCCAGCGATCACGGATCGTCTCCAAGGTGTCGGCCAGCGCACGATGGTATGGCTCGTGAATGGCAGAAATCCGCTCATTCAACTCTCCGTGATCCAGCCGTCTCTTCCACAGCTCTCCCAAACCCGGCAGGCGTCGCGGCACAAGGCCGAGGCCACTGCGTGCGCGCCTACCAAATCCGCTGGGCGAAGCAGACGCATCGGGAGGCCTTCCCCCCAGCATTTCCCAATCGACATCATCGCTCGCGCGGTTGAGATCGAGCATCGCACGCGGCGCACGCGCTATCAGCAGCGCCGCGCCAAGCTCCTGCGCTACCGCCTCGCCCAGCAGATCGGCGTAACGGTCCTCAAGGCGTGGTGCGGAAAAGGCGGGATGGCGCATCCGGTCCAGCAGCGATTTGGCATAGGCCCGCCCCGCATGCGGCACCGCGATCATGACCGGAATCGGCGAGGGATTCGGCAGCATGAGCGTGAACGCCGGGACGCCGGGGTTGCCTGGCACCGACCCGCCTTGGATCAGTGCCGAATCAGCAGTTTGCTCGCCGGGATGCCGCATGACACAACCGTGCAACCGATTCGTGATGAAGTCAAAATCCTGTCTGGCTCTTCCAAAGATTGTGCATGATAGTTTTTGTGCCTCATGGCGCGATTGGCAGGGTAGGCAGCGCAAGAATGTTAACCTCGCACGCCTATATGTGCTGTCCCGGCGCACCCCGTTGCGTCTCCGCCCGTACCGAAGCCCATAACAGATACAGGTTGGCCATGATCCGCATTTTGCTCGCCGAAGACGAAGAGGCGATGCGCACTTACCTCACGCGCGCACTTGAAAACGCGGGCTTTTCCGTGGCCGCTGTTGATCGCGGAACCGAAGCGATCCCGCTGCTTGAGCGTGAACACTTCGACCTTCTGCTGTCCGACATCGTCATGCCCGAAATGGACGGGATCGAACTCGCGCAGCGCTGTGCCGAGATCAGCCCTGCCACCAAAGTCATGTTCATCACCGGATTCGCCGCCGTTACGCTGAAGGCGAATCGCGAGGCCCCGCAGGCACGCGTGCTGTCCAAACCCTTTCACCTCAAGGATCTGGTGCTCGAAGTGGAGCGCGTGTTTGAAGACGCACCCTTTGCCGGAACACGCCAACCGTGAACCTTGGCGACCTAAGCAAATTCCCCCTTGCCTTGCCCATGCCCCAAGGCTAATGGGCCGCTTCCCGACAGCGCGACGGTCTATCTGAACGCTTGAAGGTTGCACGATGGTGCGGGCGTATAGCTCAGTGGTAGAGCACTATGTTGACATCGTAGGGGTCGCAAGTTCAATCCTTGCTACGCCCACCATCGCATGAAAAACCCCGCCGCTGGCGGGGTTTTTTCTTGTCCAAAGCGCAGGGTGCGGAGCGACTGAACCACCCCGCCCCCGATTGGCTTATTTGCCCTGCCAGTTCGGCTTGCGCTTCTCGGCAAAGGCCGCCGCACCTTCGCGCGCGTCGCTCGACGTGAAGACGGGCGCAATATAAGCCTGCTGCTTGCCCCACATCTCCGCTTCGGTCCATTCGTGCGAATCGCGGATGATGCCCTTCGAAGCGATCAACGCCAGCGGTCCATTCTCGGCAATGCGCGCCGCCAGCGCCTTGGCCGCATCAAGCGACGGTCCTTCAACGATCTGGTTGACGAAGCCCAACTCGTAGGCTCGCTGCGCCGTGATGAAATCGCCAGTGAGGGCAAGTTCCATCGCGATGCGCGGCGGAATCTGGCGTGGCAACTTGATCAGTCCTCCCGCCGCTGCGGCCAACCCGCGCTTGGCCTCGGGAATGCCGAACTTGGCTGATGCGCTGGCAACAATCAGATCGCACGAAAGCGCCATTTCCATGCCGCCAGCCAGAGCATAACCATCAACCGCCGCGATGATGGGCTTCTTGGGCGTCCATTGCGACAACCCGCCAAAGCCGCGCCCCGGCACTGACGGCGATTCGCCGCGCAGGAAACCTTTCAGGTCCATGCCTGAACAGAATGTCCCGCCCGCCCCGGTCAGGATCGCGCAGCGCAAGTCTGCCTCTGCATCCAGCCGGTCCATCGCCGCCGAGATACCTTCGGCCGCCGCCTTGTTCATCGCGTTCTTGGCGTCGGGCCGGTTGATCGTGACGATCAGCACATTGCCATCGACTTCGGTAAGGACTTCGGCCTCGCTCATTGCATCTCTCCGCATGAAATCTTGCCCGGCTTTAACCGGTCACTTAAAACATTGCCCGGCCATGCCTGCCATGTCCAGTGCCCCACCCTAATTATTGCGCGAATTGCCCACCTGCCTTGCGCGAAGCAAAGCCTCTGCTAAGGGAAAACGCAAATTCTCTCCCCAGCTTGAAAGACAGGATGGTTATGGCGAAGATCAAGGTGAAGAACCCGGTCGTTGAACTCGACGGCGACGAAATGACCCGGATCATCTGGGAATGGATCCGCGAACGCCTGATCCTCCCCTATCTCGACATTGATCTGAAGTACTACGATCTCTCCGTGCAAAAGCGTGACGAGACCGACGACCAAATCACCATCGATTCCGCCAATGCGATCAAGCAGTACGGCGTTGGCGTAAAGTGCGCCACGATCACGCCTGACGAGCAGCGCGTCGAGGAATTCAACCTCAAATCAATGTGGAAGTCGCCCAACGGCACGATCCGCAACATCCTTGGCGGCGTCGTGTTCCGCGAACCCATCGTGATCCAGAACGTGCCCCGCCTCGTCCCGGGCTGGACCGACCCCATCGTGGTCGGCCGTCACGCCTTTGGTGACCAGTATCGCGCCACCGATTTCCTCGTTCCCGGCCCCGGCAAGCTGCGCCTCGTCTGGGAAGGCGATAACGGCGAAACGATCGATCGCGAAGTCTTCAAGTACCCATCCGCCGGCGTCGCCATGGCGATGTACAACCTTGATGATTCGATCCGCGATTTCGCACGCGCCTCGTTCAACTATGGTCTGAACCTCGGTTGGCCGGTATATCTGTCGACCAAGAACACCATCCTCAAGGCCTATGACGGCCGCTTCAAGGATCTGTTCCAGGAAGTGTTCGACGCCGAAGGCTTCAAGGAAAAGTTCGCCGCTGCCGGCATCGTCTACGAACACCGCCTGATCGACGACATGGTCGCATCGGCGCTCAAGTGGTCGGGCAAGTTCGTCTGGGCCTGCAAGAACTATGATGGTGACGTGCAGTCCGATACGGTCGCACAGGGCTTCGGCTCGCTCGGCCTGATGACTTCGGTGCTGATGACGCCAGACGGCAAGACGGTGGAAGCCGAAGCCGCCCACGGCACGGTGACCCGTCACTATCGCCAGCACCAGCAGGGCAAGCAGACCTCGATCAACCCGATCGCCTCGATCTTCGCGTGGACGCGCGGGCTGATGTATCGCGGCAAGTTCGACGAAACGCCCGATGTTGTGCGCTTTGCCGAAACCATCGAACGCATCTGCATCGAAACCGTCGAAAGCGGCAAGATGACCAAGGATCTTGCTCTGCTCATCGGCCCCGATCAGGCATGGATGACCACCGAGAAGTTCTTCGAAGCCATCGTCGAGAACCTCGAAGCGGAAATGAAGAACTGGGCGTAAGCGCCCGGCATTCATCGCCAGAAATCAAGAGGCCCCGGTTCACGCCGGGGCCTTTTTCGTTGGCAAGCCACAATTCAACCGCAACGGTAGACGTTACCGGGTGACTTAGGCTGCCCCCTCCCCTAACCTCATGTCATGGCAGGCAATCTCGAACCGACAACCGCGTTATCCGACGTACTCGTAGTCCTTGGCGCTGCCGGGATCGTAATTCCAGCCTTTGCACGGTTGCGCATCACGCCGATTATCGGCTTCATTCTCGTCGGCCTTGCCGTTGGCCCGTTCGGCCTCGGATCGCTCGTGGGCCAGTATCCGTGGCTCTACCACATAACCATCACCGACCCGGCCGCGATCACACCCTTCGCCGAATTCGGGATCATTCTGCTGCTGTTCGAAATCGGTCTGGAACTTTCCTTCAACCGGTTGTGGGACATGCGCCGCCTCGTCTTCGGTTTGGGCGCGATGGAACTGGGCGTTTCAGCGTTCCTCCTTTCGGGCGTATTGATGGCAACAGGTTTGCCGATCAGTGGCGCCTTTGGCCTTGGCCTTGCCCTCGCACTGTCCTCCACGGCATTGGTCCTGCCCATCTCGGGCACGCAAGGCCCGGTCGGCCGCGCCGCGCTTGCCATGTTGCTGTTTGAAGATATTGCGCTGGTCCCAATCATCTTCCTGCTCGGCGCATTTGCTCCCTACGCGGCACAGGATGCTGGGCCTAGCATTGGCGAAACCCTGATCTATGGCGGCATTGTTGTTGCGGTTCTGCTGGTCGGTGGACGCCTGCTCCTGCCCCGCCTGTTCGCACAGGCAGCGCACACCAAAAGCCCGGAACTGTTCCTTGCCGCCACCATGCTGGTCGTCATTGCCTCGGCGCTTGCCACGTCGATGGTCGGCCTCTCCCCGATCATGGGCGCATTGTTGGCCGGACTTTTGATCGCCGAGACCGAATACCATTCCGAAGTGGAATCGATCACCAAGCCGTTCAAGGGCCTCGCCCTCGGCGTGTTCCTTATCACCATCGGCATGGGCATCGATTTGCGCGTCGTCTGGGCGGAAATCGGGCCACTGACGATTGCTGTGCTGGGTGTCGTCATTCTGAAGGCCGTTGTGACGGGGTTCGCCTTGCGCGCGATGGGCAAAAACCGCGCGACCGCGCTGCAGACCGGCATCCTCATGGCCAGCCCTTCGGAAACCACCTTGATCGTGCTGACCGCAGCTGCCGAAGCCTCTCTGATTGACCGCGAGACTGCGCAGTTCTGGCAAATCGTCACCGCCATCGGGCTGACAATTACGCCCATGCTGGCAAAGCTCGGAGAATACTGGGCCGGTCGACTCGACAAGGACACAGCCGACGCTGGCCAGAGCACCGCGGTAGCAGAACCTGAGGGCGAGCGCGTAGTGGTGATGGGATTTGGCCGCGTCGGCCATCTGATCGCAGATATGTTGACAGTCCACGGTGCCAAATGGCTCGGGATCGATAGCAACCCCACCATCGTAAAGGCCGCGCGCAAGGCAGGCTTGCCCGTCCTGTTCGGCAATGTCGACAGCGAGAACGCCGTTCACCGCCTTGGCCTCGACGATGCTCGCGCGATGATCCTGACAATGGACGAACCCGTGCTGATCTTGCGCATGGTCAAGCGGCTGCGCGCCATGCATGCAGACCTGCCAATCATCGTCCGCGCCCGCGATGCGGCCCATGCGGCCGAACTCTACCGGGCAGGTGCCAGCCATGCAGTGCCAGAAACGCTCGAAAGCTCGCTGCAACTGTCTGAAGCTGTACTCGTCGATCTCGGCTTCCCGATGGGACCGGTCATCGCCTCGATCCACGAAAAGCGCGACGAATTCCGCCGGAAGATCAAGGAAGAAGGCGAGCTGAATTCACTACCGAAACTGAAATCAGCCTCGTTGCGCGAACGCGGTTAACGCAGGCGCGGCTCGAACACGCTCCATCCGGTGCGCTGTACGAGCCGCTCAAGCGCCAGCGTGCCCAATTGGGAATTGCCGCTGGCATTCAGGCCTGGCGACCACACCGCGATGCTCGCCACCCCCGGCACAACTGAAAGGATGCCGCCGCCTACACCGGATTTGCCGGGCAAACCGACACGGAACGCAAAGTCTCCAGAATTGTCATAATGCCCGCACGACATCATCAGCGCATTGATGCGCCGCGCGCGGTTGGCGGTAACAATGGAATGGCCATCCACCCGGCCGCCGTCCATCAGGTATCGCCCCGCCATTGCCAGTTCGCGGCAGGTCATCGCCAAGGCGCAGAAATGGAAGTATACCCCCAGCACCCGCTCCACCGGCGCGCGGATATTGCTGAATGCGCGCATGTAATTGGCCAGCGCCATGTTGCGAAAGCCGGTGTCCTGCTCGGCCAGCGCCACCGTCTCGTCAATCTTGATCGTTCCGGCATCATCGCCCGCCAGCATCCGCACGAAGCGCAGCATCTGCCCGATTGCCTCGCGCGGTTCGCACCGCCCCAACAGCACATCGCACAGCACGATCGCCCCTGCATTGATGAACGGATTGCGCGGGATGCCCTGCTCGCTCTCAAGCTGGACGATGGAATTGAACGCGCTGCCCGAAGGTTCACGTCCCACGCGCTGCCACAACTGATCGCCCACCGCACCCAACGCCTGGGTCAACGCAAAGACCTTGGAAATCGACTGGATCGAAAACGCCGCGTCCGCATCGCCCGCCACATGGGCCGCGCCATCGGCCATGACCACGGCGATGCCGAACTTGTCCGGCGAGACTTGCGCCAGCGGCGGGATGTAGCTGGCCACCGCTCCACGGTCGGAAATGCCGCGCATCTCCTCCGCAATGTCAGATACTATTCGGGCAATATCGAGTGTTGCGATGGTGTCCATATGGCGCACCATCGCACGAAGCCGGTTACCCTGCCACTACGCCCTTTGCCGCAGCCACGGCATCGGCCGCCTTCGAACCATCCGGCCCGCCGCCCTGCGCCATGTCCGGACGGCCGCCGCCGCCCTTGCCGCCAAGCGCTTCCACGCCTGCACGCACCAGATCGACCGCGCTGACCTTGCCGACCAGATCCTCGGTCACCGCCGCCGCGATCGAGGCTTTGCCCTCGTTCACTGCCACGATCACGGCCACGCCAGAACCCATGCGCTGCTTGGCCTGATCAAGCAGGCCGCGCAGGTCTTTCGGGTCCAGCCCTTCAAGCACCTGGCCAGAGAATTTCACGCCACCAACGTCTTCGTCAGCACTTTCAGCCTTGGCCCCGCCGCCGCCAAGCGCCAGCGCCTTCTTGGCCTCGGCCAGTTCACGCTCCAGCTTTTTGCGCTCGTCCATCAGCGCCGCCACGCGCGCCTCGACGTCCTCAGGCGTCGTGCGCAGAATTGAAGCCGTGTTCTTCAGCGCATCCTCGCGCGCCACAAACCACTGCCGCGCACCTTCGCCGGTCAGCGCCTCGATGCGCCGCACGCCTGAAGACACCGCGCTCTCGCTCACAATGCGGAACACGCCGATGTCACCCAGCGCACGCACATGGGTGCCGCCGCACAGTTCAACCGAGAAATGCTTGTCCACAGCACGGCCCATGCTCAGCACGCGCACTTCGTCGCCATATTTTTCACCGAACAGCGCCATTGCGCCGGCTTCAATCGCCTCGTCCGGACTCATCAGCCTCGTCGTCACCGCCTCGTTCGCGCGGATTTCAGCGTTCACTTCCGCCTCGATCGCCGCGATATCGTCTGCCGTCAGTGCGGTCGGCTGCGAAAAGTCGAAGCGCAGACGATCTGCTGCCACGAGCGACCCCTTCTGCGTCACGTGCCCGCCCAAACGGTTGCGCAAAGCGGCGTGCAGCAAGTGCGTGGCCGAATGGTTCGCCCGGATCGCATCGCGCCGCGCCACATCGATGTCGAGCTTGACGACATCGCCTACTCTGATCGTGCCCGATTCAACTATCGCATTGTGCGCATGAAGGCGGCCGAGCGGCTTGGCCGTGTCGGCAACCGTCAGCACAAGCCCGCCGGTTCCGGTGATAGTTCCAGCATCGCCCATCTGGCCGCCGCTCTCACCATAGAACGGCGTCTGGTTGACCAGCACCGTAACGGTATCACCGGCCGCAACTGATTCGACTTCCTTGCCGTCCCTCACCAGCGCAACGACCTGCGCCTCACCGGTGGTGGACGAGTAGCCGGTAAACTCGGTCGCACCGACGCGCTCGGCAATGTCGAACCACACTTCGCCATCAGCCGCTTGGCCCGAACCCTTCCATGCCGCGCGTGCAGCCGCCTTCTGCTGCGCCATCGCGGCGTCAAAGCCCTCGCGGTCCACTGAAATGCCACGCGCGCGCAGTGCATCCTCAGTCAGGTCGTAGGGAAAACCAAACGTGTCATACAGCTTGAACGCGGTTTCACCCGGCAGCTTGTCGCCCTCGCCCAGTGCGCCGGTGGTTTCGTCCAGCAGACGAAGTCCGTTTGATAATGTACGGCGGAACTGCACTTCCTCGCGCAGCAGCGTTTCCTCGATAAGTGGCTGCGCGCGGCCCAGTTCCGGGTACGCAGCGCCCATTTCCGCAACCAGCGCAGGCACCAGACGATGCATCAACGGGTCGCGCGCACCCAACAAGTGCGCATGGCGCATCGCACGGCGCATGATCCGGCGCAGTACATAGCCGCGCCCTTCGTTCGAAGGCAGCACGCCATCGGCCAGCAGAAAGCTGGTCGAGCGCAAGTGATCGGCAATTACACGATGGCTCGCGCGCTGCTCGCCCTCAGCCTTGACCGACGTCAGGCTCTCGGACGCAGCGATCAGCGCCTTGAATGTATCGGTGTCATAGTTGTCATGCTCACCCTGCAACACCGCGGCAATGCGCTCCAGCCCCATGCCGGTGTCGATGCTGGGCTTGGGCAGGTTGCCGGTGATCTCGCCCGCAGTCTGTTCGAACTGCATGAACACGAGGTTCCAGATCTCGATGAACCGGTCCCCGTCCTCTTCCGCCGATCCCGGAGGCCCGCCCCAGATGTGATCGCCATGATCGAAGAAGATTTCCGAACACGGCCCGCACGGGCCATCATCGCCCATCGCCCAGAAATTGTCCTTCGTAGCGATGCGGATGATGCGGTCCTCGGGCAGCCCCGCAATCTTCTTCCACAGCTCGAACGCTTCGTCGTCGGTATGATAGACCGTCGCCAGCAGCTTATCCTTGGGCAGGCCCCATTCTTTCGTCAGCAGCGTCCACGCATGGGTGATCGCCTGCTCCTTGAAATAGTCACCGAACGAGAAATTGCCGAGCATCTCGAAGAACGTGTGATGCCGCGCGGTGTAACCCACGTTGTCCAGATCGTTGTGCTTGCCGCCCGCCCGCACACACTTCTGCGAAGACGTCGCACGCGGCGTCGCACGCGTTTCAAACCCGGTGAACACGTTTTTGAACGGCACCATACCCGCGTTGACGAACATCAGCGTGGGATCGTTGTAAGGCACAAGCGGCGCGGACTGCACCACATCGTGGCCTGCGGAGCCGAAGTAGTCGAGGAAGGACCGGCGGATTTCGTTCGTGGAAGTCATGACTTGCCGATTAGGCGAGCACTCGGCGCGCTACAAGCACGTTTCATCCATTACGGTGATCGGATGAAGCACTTACCAGCCACGCCGCTGCGGGAAAAGTGACGCGTCCGTCCACCAGATGCGCTTTGACCAGTTCCAGCAACCGCTCCTCGACCTCTTGCCGCTCCGCATCAACCAGGTTCCGCAACGCCGCTGCGGCAGGACCGATTCGCCGGAACAGCGCCATGGCTTCCCCGACCGGATCGTCCCCTGCCCCGGCGACATAGGCAAAATCCACCGGCGTGAAGGCAAGATCGCGCCACCCGGCCATGCACAGTCGCACATGGTCCGGATCGGCAAAGGCAAAGGGCCCCGGCGAAAATCGCTGCGGCGCTGAAGGCTCTGTCGCTGGCAGCAAGCCCGCAAGACTTGCCGCCCAGGCATTCTCTGAAGGTTTGCGGAAACAGGAGAAGACGATGCGCGCGCCCGGTGCTGCAATCTGCGCGAGATGCGCAAAGGCCTCTGGCGGATCCGGGAAGAACATCACCCCATGGCGTGAGACATAGAGATCGGGACGGCCCCCCTCAGGCTGCCAGTGTGACGCATCGGCCTCGAGAAAGCGCACGTTCGGTATGTCCGACCGCGCTGTGGCCGCTGCGACAAGGTCGCCCGAGATGTCGATACCTGTCACCGACGCGTGGAGTCGGGCCTGCCCGACCGCAATGGACAGTTGTCCCGCGCCGCACCCCACATCGACGACCGTGTCACCCGGCTCGGCCGCGATGGCGGCCAGCAGACGCGGCGTCAGCTCGCCGAAGCTGATGTCGGTGCGCATCCATTCCTGCGCCCAGCTCTTGCCGACCGTACCGCGCCAATCGCTCGCATTGGTCATCGCACCTGCTCCCTCACGTGCCGAAGTAGTCACCGCCCTTTTCGCGCGCGCGCTGCCAGGCCGGACGAGCATGGATTGCGGCCACGAATGCAGCAAGCTTGGGGAAATGTGCGCCTGCCCCCTGCATCACAGCAATCTCGGCCGGGAAGCTCATCATCACATCCGCGCCCGTCCAGTCATCACCGATGAAGTGGCCAGAAGGGCGCAGAATCTGCTCCATATAGCCGAAGTGCGACGCCAGTTGCTCATCAATGCGCGGTTTGAGCGGCGCGGCGGCGTCGCCAAGCCGCGAGGTGTAAAGCTGCATCAGGATCGGCGTCATCGCCGAACCTTCGGCAAAATGCATCAGTTCAAGATGGCGGATCGCATCGTCTGTGCCAGCGTCGGGGCACCAGGCACCATTGCCATAGCGGTCGCACAGCACTTGCACGATCGCTCCCGATTCCTCGATGATCCGCCCATCGATTTCCAGCAGGGGCGATTTGCCCAAGGGATGGACAGCCTTCAATTCCGGCGGAGCAAGATTGGTCACACCATCGCGCTGATAGTGCCGGATTTCGTAATCGACACCGAGTTCCTCCAGCAACCAGAGCACACGCTGCGAGCGGCTGTTGTTGAGATGGTGGACGACAATGCTCACAACGATTCTCCCGGTGATTTAACCGCTAGGTTAAACGCCAAGCTTCGGAACGCAAACAAAAAGCCCGCGCGATCCTGCCGGGGAACACGCGGGCCTTTTGGTATGGCGGTAAATTTCCGGTTCTGCTTTCCGGGCCTGCCGCCTTGAAAGATCAGATGTCGTCGTCCGCGTCCGGGCCAGCCATCAGTCCTTCGGCAACCTGATCGGTGCGGCCACGGATCGCGGCTTCGATGCGGTTGCAGATTTCGGGGTTCTCGCGCAGGAAATTCTTCGAGTTTTCACGCCCCTGCCCGATGCGAATGGAGTCATAACTGAACCAGGCGCCCGACTTCTCGACCACGCCGGCCTTCACGCCAAGATCAAGAATTTCGCCGATCTTGGAAATGCCCTCACCGTACATGATGTCGAATTCGACCTGCTTGAACGGCGGAGCAACCTTATTCTTGACGACCTTCACGCGCGTGGCGTTGCCGACGATTTCGTCACGGTCCTTGATCTGTCCGGTGCGGCGGATGTCGAGACGGACCGAGGCATAGAACTTGAGCGCGTTGCCGCCCGTCGTCGTCTCGGGATTGCCGTACATCACGCCGATCTTCATGCGCAGCTGGTTGATGAAGATAACCATGCAGCGCGACCGGCTGATCGAACCGGTCAACTTGCGCAGCGACTGGCTCATCAGGCGGGCTTGCAGGCCCACGTGGCTGTCGCCCATTTCGCCTTCGATTTCGGCGCGGGGCACCAGTGCGGCGACCGAATCCACCACCAGCACATCAATCGCGTTCGAGCGAACCAGCGTATCGACGATCTCCAGCGCCTGTTCACCCGTATCGGGCTGCGAGACGATCAGTTCGTCGATGTTGACCCCAAGCTTGCGGGCATAAACGGGATCGAGCGCATGCTCGGCATCGATAAACGCCGCCGTCCCACCGCCTTTCTGCGCCTCGGCAATTACGTGCAGTGCAAGTGTGGTTTTACCCGAACTTTCCGGTCCGTAAATTTCGATCACGCGTCCGCGCGGCAGGCCACCTACACCAAGAGCAATATCCAGGCCCAGCGATCCGGTGGAAATTGCCTCCACCTGCATCGTTTCCTTGGACCCCAGCTTCATCGCCGAACCCTTACCGAACGCACGGTCAATCTGTGCAAGCGCTGCGTCGAGCGCCTTCTGACGATCCAAGTCCTTGATCTTACCCTCCTCAATGAGCTTGAGCTGCGCCGCCATGGCTTCGTATCCCTTGCTAGAGTTGGCTCACATGAACCGTCAACAAGGGTTGTGTACCCCTTGTGTTCCGTTGGAACAAGTAGGGAACGAAAATATTTCTCCGTTGCGGATGCAACATCTGCCAAACGTCTATCCCGGAAAGCAATTCTCGTCACGCCAGACGCGGCCATGCCTGTGGGAAAGCCACAGATGGGGGCATTGGAGCCGCACGGAGATGCTTCGGGAATGAAAGAACCGGCCGTAGCACTGGCGCTCGATTCGCCCTGCTGCAGCCGGTCCTGATAAACCGCCGTTAAAGCGCGGTCAGACTCACACCACGCCAAACGCCAACATTGCGTCAGCCACCTTCTTGAAGCCTGCGATGTTCGCGCCCTTTACGTAGTCGATGTAACCGCCACCTTGATCTCCATAGGCAAGACACGATTTGTGAATGCCTGCCATGATGTCTTTCAACATCTGCTGCAGTTCATCTTCCCGCCATGAACGCCGCTCTGAATTCTGGCTCATCTCGAGGCCTGAAACAGCCACACCGCCCGCATTCGAGGCCTTGCCAGGCGCGTAGAGTATCTTTGCCGCCTTGAAGACGTGTACGCCGTCAAGATCGGTGGGCATGTTCGCGCCTTCCGCCACGGCCTTGCAGCCATTGGCAATCAGTGCGCGCGCGTCATCGCCCAGCAGTTCGTTCTGCGTTGCACACGGCAGCGCCACGTCGCACGGCACGTGCCACGGCGTCTTGCCCGCCACGAAAGTCGCTTTGGGGAACGCCTCGACATATTCCTCGATGCGCCCACGCCGATGTGTCTTATGGGTTTTCACCCAGTTGATCTTTTCCTGATCGATGCCGTCCGGGTCATGGATGTAACCGCCCGAATCCGAGAGCGTCAGCACCTTACCGCCCAGCTGGACGATCTTTTCGGCCGCATGTGTCGCCACGTTGCCCGAGCCTGAAATGACCGCCGTCTTGCCTACCAGATCCTCGCCCTTGTGCGCCATCATGTTGGCAAGGAAATAGACCGCGCCATAGCCGGTCGCCTCGGTGCGGATCAGCGAACCACCCCATTCGAGGCCCTTGCCCGTCAGCACGCCGGTGAAGTTGTTGGTGATGCGCTTGTACTGCCCGAACATGAAGCCGATCTCGCGCCCGCCCACGCCGATGTCTCCTGCAGGAACATCAACGTCTGCGCCAATGTGGCGGTACAGTTCGGTCATGAAGCTCTGGCAGAAGCGCATGATCTCGCGCACGCTCTTGCCCTTGGGGTTGAAGTTCGATCCACCCTTGCCGCCGCCCATCGGCAGGCCCGTCAGCGCATTTTTGAACGTTTGTTCAAACGCGAGGAACTTCAGCACCGATTCAGTTACTGACGGGTGAAAGCGAATGCCGCCCTTGTAGGGGCCGATGGCGTTGTTGTTTTGCACGCGCCAACCGCGCTGCACACGGACATTGCCGTTATCATCCTCCCAGCACACGCGAAAAGATACCACCCGGTCAGGCTCGGCAATGCGGCGCAGAATCTGCTGCGCGTGGTATTCTTCCTTGTCTTCCATGAATTCGAAGATGTCTTCGGCCACTTCCTGAACGGCCTGGACGAATTCGGGCTGGTGTGGATTGCGCTTGTTCACGCCTTCCATGAACGTTGGCAAATCGACATGATCGGATACGGCCACGGTGCTCTCCCCCTCTATGGAGTCGTGATGACTCCTGTTGCGGTATGGTGCGCCCCGTATCGAGTGACTTCGGAATGTATTCCGAGTCGCAATCTTTTGGTCGATGCAGACTAGCGTGTTTTAAGCCATGCGATAGCCGTGTCTGGCGCCCTCACCTGTCGTCGGGCGCGGCGCTACCGCTGCCTGGAAACAGTTTGTCGAGCGCTGACTTGACCGATTTACCGGCAGCTTCCTCGTCCCGCCCCGGATCGGGTGTATAGCTCGGCACTTCCTCCGCAGCCGGAGCCTCGGCGTTGACGGCTTCGGTAGCGATGACCGGTGCTGAAGCCTCCACAGGCTGAACAGGCCCCAGAAGCTTCACAAGCCCTTCAAGCTGACCGTCCAGCACCTTGTCGACCGCGCCAGCGATCGTGTCAGCCTTGTAGCGCATGTAACCACCGACGACATATTCCCACAGGATCCGAGTCCTCTTGCCACCGCTGCCATCCACTGGCTTGAACGTTACCGTCATCGTGCCGTTCACAGCCTCGGATTGCAGCGGCCCTAAGCCGCCGACCATTCGCAGCGCGCGATAAGGCTCTGCATAGACAACGCGCATGTGCATGACAGAGCCAGGTTTTTGGCCCGCTGGGGCGTCCTTTGGCACAGGAAGCTTTTCGCAGAAGCAGCCGTTCGCGTTTGGCTCAAGTGTCAGATTGGCCGCATCGCCCGAAAAGGTGTGCTGCGCGTTCCACCACAGCGACGGGCTGACCAGAGCTTTCCACGCCTCTGCTGGGCTGACCGCCACTTCACCGGCTATGCGCGATACAAAGCCCGCCTCGCTCTTCTGCGTGACTTCGGCAGACGCGGGAACGGCGGAGCCGACCAGCCCCGCCGCAAAAAGTATCGTCATGGTGCGCATTGCCGGAGCCTCCCCCTGCCCCAATCAGGCAGGCACCCCTGCCTGTTAGCGCTTGAGCAGGATCGCCTCAATGGCTGCTGTCACCTCGTCCATGTCAGCCATGCCGTTCACGCGGGCAACAATGCCTTGCGCTTCATAGATCGGCAGGATCGGCGCGGTCTTGGCCCGGTATTCGGCCATGCGCGTGCGCACGGTTTCCTCATTGTCGTCTGGACGACGCTTGAATTCGTGAGAGCCGCACTTGTCGCAAGTGCCTTCAATCGCCGGCTTCTCGAACGTGTCGTGATAGCCCTTGCCACAGCTTGCGCAGGTGTAGCGACCGGTGATGCGATCAACCAGCGCGTCTTCGTCCACCTCCAGCTCGATCACATGATCCAGGGCCTTGCCACGAGCAGCCAGAATTTCGTCAAGCGATTCAGCTTGCGGTGCCGTGCGCGGATAACCGTCGAAGATCGCACCCTGCCCCTCGGGCAGCGCATCAAGTTCATCGCCGATCAGCGCTGAAACGATCTCGTCCGAAACCAGCTCGCCTGCTTCCATCACAGCCTTGGCCTTGAGGCCTACCGGCGTCCCGGCCTTCACCGCAGCGCGCAGCATGTCGCCGGTTGAAAGCTGCTTCATGCCGTGACGTTCGACCAGACGATGTGCCTGGGTGCCCTTACCCGCGCCCGGAGGCCCCAACAGAATGATGTTCACGTAAGCTACCCCCTCTAGCGGCTGCTGCTCTCAGCGCAGCCTGCCCTTTAACTTCGCCTTCTTGATCAGGTCGCCATACTGGTGCGCCAGCAGGTGCGACTGGATCTGGGTGATTGTATCGACCGTCACGTTGACCACGATCAGCAGGCTGGTGCCACCAAAGAACACTGCCCCCATGCCGGTCTCGGCCATGATGAATTCCGGCACCACGCACACTACAGTGATATAGGCAGCGCCCAGCACGGTGATGCGGGTCAGCACATAATCGAGGTAGTTCATGGTATTCTTGCCCGGACGGATGCCCGGGATGAACCCACCGTTCTTCTTCAGGTTCTCGGCGGTTTCCTCCGGGTTGAACACCACGGCGGTATAAAAGAACGCGAAGAAGATGATCCCCAGCGCGTACAGCAGCATATACAGCGGCTTGCCGTGCCCAAGGTATTGGTTCAGCGTGACGATCGCCTGACCCATCGTGGTGTCTGGCGAGATCGAATTGCCGGCAAACTGCGTGATCGTCAGCGGCAGCAGCAACAGCGAACTGGCAAAGATCGGCGGAATGACGCCTGCGGTGTTGAGCTTCAGCGGCAGATGGCTGCTGTCAGCCTGCATCATGCCGCGCTGCGTTGCCCGCTTCGGATACTGGATCAACAATCGCCGCGTTGCGCGTTCGAAGAAACAGATCGCCAGCACCAGCGCGACGAGCATGATAACGATGCCCACGATCAGGAACGGAGAAATCGATCCGGTGCGCCCACCTTCAAACAGATTGCCGAAGAACTTGGGCAGTTGCGCCACGATCCCGGCCATGATGATCAGCGAAACGCCGTTGCCGATCCCGCGTGAAGTGATCTGTTCACCCAGCCACAGCAGGAACATCGTGCCGCCGATCAGCGAGATCACCGCACCCACGCGGAACAGCAAGCCGGGGTTGACCACCGCCTGCAGCCCGCTCGACGCGCCGTATGCTTCAAGCCCGGAGGCGAGCACCCAGCCCTGAATCGCGGTCAAAAGCACAGCGCCGTAGCGGGTGTACTGGTTGAGCTTCTTGCGCCCGCTCTCGCCTTCCTTCTTCATCGCCGCAAGGGTCGGATGAAGCGAGGCGGCCAACTGCACCACGATCGAAGCCGTGATATAGGGCATCACGCCCAGCGCGATCAGGCTCATGCGCTCCAGCGAACCGCCGGAAAACGCGTTAAAAATGTCGAGAACGCCACCCCGGGTCTGGTCGTAGAGCGTCTCCATAATCAGCGGGTTCACACCCGGCAGCGGCACAAAGCTGAGGAAACGGAAAACGATGAGCGCGCCCACCGTGAACCAGATCCGCTTTTTCAGCTCGGTCGCTTTGGAGAAGTTGGCCAGATTCAGGTTGCTGGCGATGTTATCGGCGCGTGATGCCATTTCGGGGTTCTAAGCCTTGCTGCGAAACCGGGCCATTGGCCTCAGGGATCGGACGTCTTGAGCTAGCCCATATAGTGCGGGATGACGAAAGTCGAACCCCTGCAATGCCGAAATCCCCGCCCGATGGCGGGCGGGGATCGGAAAGTGCTTACTTGGCCTGCTTGTTCGCCTCGCGGCGAGCGGTCTTCTTTTCATGCTCGCTCGGGCGGGCTTCGGGCAGTTCGACCGAACCGCCAGCCTTCTGCACAGCTTCAAGTGCGCCCTTGCTCACGCCGTCAACCTTGAAGGCGACCTTGGCAGTGAGTTCACCCTTGGCGAGCAGACGCACGCCGTCCTTGCCGCCACGGGCAAGGCCAGCAGCCTTCAGCACAGCGTGATCGACCGGAGCCGAAACATCGATCTTGCCGGCATCGATGAACTTCTGGACCATGCCCAGGTTCACTTCTGCAAAATCCTTGGCGAAGATGTTGTTGAAGCCACGCTTCGGGATGCGCATGTGAAGCGGCATCTGGCCGCCTTCGAAGCCATTGATGCTGACGCCCGAACGCGCCTTGGCGCCCTTCTGGCCACGGCCAGCGGTCTTGCCCTTGCCCGAGCCGATGCCACGGCCAACGCGCATGCGACCCTTGCGGGCACCATTGTTGTCGGAAATTTCGTTCAGTTTCATTTCGTGCACTCGCTTTCGCTTTTGTCGCGCTGAATGGAAGGGGCGCCCATAGGACAAAGCCTGCGGTCTGTCACCCCTATATGAAACGGCCAAACCATTGGATGTCCGCATCAAACGGAAAACCCCGGCACTTGGCCGGGGCGTCCCTTATTCCCACGTGGGAAGCAATGGTCAGTCGACCACGGCCACCATGTGAGGAAGCTTGGCAATGGCACCACGTACTTCGGCTGTATCTTCCAGCTCGACCACGCGGTTCATCTTGCCCAGGCCCAGGCCGATCAGAATCTTCTTCTGATGTTCCGGGCGACGGATCGGCGAACCGATCTGCTTGATCTTGATCGTAGCCATGACCGATTACTCCGTGATGGCGTCGGCAGCGGCTTCGGCTTCGACTACCGAAGCGCCACCACGGCCGAGCAGATCGGCAACCTTCTTGCCACGACGCTGAGCAACCGACTTCGGCGAAGTCTGGCTGACGAGCGCGTCGAAGGTTGCGCGGATCATGTTGTAGGGGTTCGAAGTGCCGACCGACTTGGTCACCACGTCAGCAACGCCAAGGCTTTCGAACACAGCGCGCATCGGGCCACCGGCGATGATGCCGGTACCAGCAGGTGCTGTGCGAACGTTGACCTTGCCTGCACCGAAACGGCCCTTGCCGTCGTGATGCAGCGTGCGGCCTTCCTTCAGCGGCACGCGGACCATCGCACGCTTTGCAGCGGCAGTAGCCTTGGTGATCGCTTCAGGCACTTCGCGCGCCTTGCCCTTGCCGAAGCCTGCACGGCCCTTGCCGTCACCGACCACGACCAGTGCTGCAAAGCCGAAGCGCTTGCCGCCCTTGACGGTCTTCGACACGCGGTTGATGTGAACCAGCTTTTCGATCAGCTCTTCACCACCGTCATCGTCACCGCCACGGCCACCGCCACGACGATCATCACGACGGCCACGGTTGTTTCCACCGCGATCATTGTTGCCACCGCGATCGTTGCCACCACGGCCGCGACCACGACCACGACCTTCACGCTGCTGCGGCTCGGCGCTGGTCGCTTCGACCGGTGCGACGCCTTCCAGGTTGGTTTCGTCAGCCATTGTCAGAACTCCAACCCGCCAGCGCGGGCAGCATCAGCCAACGCCTTGACGCGGCCATGAAACAGGAACCCGCCGCGATCGAACACGACAGTGGTAATACCGGCAGCCTTGGCCTTTTCGGCGATTTCGGTGCCAACCTTGACGGCAGCATCGACATTCGCGCCGATTGACTTCTCGCCCTTGACCAAGGTCGAAGCGGCAGCAAGCGTCTTGCCTTGCGCATCGTCGATGATCTGGACGTAGATGTGGCGGCCGGAGCGATGCACCGACAGACGGGGACGCCCGCCCGAACGCGCCTTCAGCGCCGTGCGGACGCGACGGCGGCGGCGTGCGAAGAGAGACAGCTTTGCCATTACTTCTTCTTCCCTTCCTTGCGGAAGATAAACTCGCCGCGGTACTTGATGCCCTTGCCCTTGTAAGGCTCGGGCTTGCGCCAGCGACGGATCTCGGCGGCGACCTGGCCAACCTTCTGCTTGTCGATACCCGAGATTTCCACCGTGGTGTTGTCCGGGGTCTTGATCTCGATGCCTTCCGGGATCGAAAAATCGACGTCATGGCTGTAGCCAAGCTGCAGCTTCAGGTTCTTGCCCTGCGAATTCGCGCGGTAACCAACACCGGTGATCTCAAGGACCTTGGTGTAGCCTTGCGTAACGCCGGTCACGAGGTTGTCGACGAGGGTGCGCTGCATGCCCCAGAAAGCGCGGGCCGACTTGGTGTCATTGGCCGGCTTTACGAGGATGGTATCGCCATCGACGATGTAGCTGATTTCGTCACGGAGCGTGAGCGTCAGGGTGCCCTTGGGCCCCTTTACGGTCAGCACGCCGTCAGCGATGTTCGCAGTGACGCCACCGGGGATCGCCACCGGCTTCTTGCCGATGCGGCTCATCAGAACACCTCCGCAAGCACTTCGCCACCGACGTTGGCAGCGCGCGCTTCGGCATCCGAAAGCACGCCGCGTGGCGTCGAGACGATGGTGATGCCAAGGCCGTTGCGGATTACCGGAAGTTCCTTGGAACCCGAATAGACGCGGCGGCCAGGCTTGGAGACACGGGCAACATGCTTGATCGCAGGCTGTCCTTCGAAATACTTGAGCTCGATGCGCAGCTGCGGGTGGGCACCGGTGGTGTCCTCCGAGAAGCCACGAATGTAACCTTCACGCTGAAGGACTTCGAGCACGTGCGCACGCAACTTGGACGCGGGCGAAAGGACGGTGTCCTTCTTTGCCTGCTGGCCGTTGCGGATGCGGGTGAGCATATCACCCAAGGGGTCGGTCATTGCCATCGGATGATCCTTACCAGCTCGACTTGGTCAGGCCGGGGATAAGGCCCTTGTTGCCTTTGTCCCGCAGCTCGATCCGGCAAAGGCCGAACTTGCGATAATAGCCACGAGGGCGGCCGGTTGTTGCACAACGGTTGCGAACCCGGGTCGGGTTTGCGTTGCGCGGAAGTTCGGCCATCTTCAGGCGGGCAATCAGACGCTCGGTTTCTTCGAGCGACTCATCGTCAGCAATGGCTTTCAGGGCGGCAAACTTTGCCGCGTACTTCACAACGAGCTTCTTGCGCTTCTCGTTCTTGTTGATGGAACTCAGTTTCGCCATGGACTTAAGCTCTCTTCTTCAATTCTGGTGAGCCAACAACGTTCAGGCAGCCTGCTGCTCTTCAGCAACTTCCTGCGGGAACGGGAAACCGAACAGGCGGAGCAGCTCGCGCGCTTCGTCGTCGGTCTTGGCGGTGGTGGTGACGATGATGTCCATGCCACGCACCTTCTCGATCTGGTCGTAGCTGATCTCTGGGAAGATGATCTGCTCTTTCAGACCCATCGCATAGTTGCCGCGGCCGTCGAACGACTTCGGGTTCAACCCACGGAAGTCGCGGATGCGGGGCATTGCGATGGTGATGAGACGGTCGAGGAATTCATACATGCGTTCACGGCGCAGGGTAACCTTGCAACCGATCGGCATGCCCTCGCGCAGCTTGAACTGCGCGATGGACTTCTTCGCCTTGGTGATGACGGGCTTCTGGCCAGCGATCAGCTCCATTTCGGCAGCTGCGATCGTGACCTTCTTCTTGTCCTGGCTCGCTTCGCCCACGCCCATGTTGAGCGTGATCTTTTCGATGCGCGGGATTTCCATTGCGTTCTTGTAGCCGAACTTGGCCTGCATCGCGGCTGCGATTTCGGCGTCATACTTCGACCGCATACGCGGGGTGTATTTGTCAGACATCGATGGCCTCCCCGGACTTGACGGCCACACGGACCTTCTTGCCGTCGCGCTCTTCGAAGCGGACGCGGGTGGGCTTGCCATCCTTGTCGGCTACCGAAACCTTCGAAATGTGCATCGCCGCTTCAAAGCGATCGATGCCACCCTGAGGGTTGGTCTGGCTGGGCTTGCGGTGACGTGCGGCGATGTTCACGCCCTGCACGATAACCTTCTCGTCCTTGGGAAGAACCTGCAGGACAGTGCCGGTACGGCCCTTGTCCTTGCCTGAACGAACGACGACAGTGTCGCCCTTCTTGATCTTAGCGGAAGCCATTACAGCACCTCCGGCGCAAGGCTGATGATCTTCATGAAGCCCTTGGCGCGCAGTTCACGCACCACAGGTCCGAAGATACGCGTGCCGATCGGCTCTTCGTTCTTGCCGACGAGCACGGCAGCATTGCCGTCAAAGCGGATGACCGAACCGTCTGCACGGCGGACATCCTTGCGGGTACGCACGATGACGGCGCGATGAACGTCGCCCTTCTTGACGCGCGCACGCGGCTGCGCTTCCTTGACCGACACCACGATGATGTCGCCGACGCTTGCGAACCGACGCTTGGAGCCACCCAGTACCTTGATGCACTGGACGCGCTTTGCGCCGCTGTTGTCCGCCACGTCGAGATTGGATTGCATCTGGATCATTGATCCGGTTCCTTCTCACTGGCTTGCCGGAACCAGTCCGGCAGTTCCAAAAACTGGTTGGGGTCCGCTATACGACTTCCGCCGCAAAGCAACCCCAAACTGCTCAGACGTCCGCTTCGAGAGCGGTGCCCTTGCCGGCTGTGACGCGGTCGATGACCTTCCACGTCTTCAGCTTCGAGATCGGCGCAGTCTCTTCGATGCGCACAGTCTCGCCGGTCTTGAAGGCATTCGCCTCGTCATGGGCGTGATACTTCTTCGAGCGGCGGATGATCTTCCCGTACAACGGGTGCTTCACCTTGCGCTCGACCTTCACGACCACGGTCTTGTCGGTCTTGTCGGAAACAATGGTTCCGACCAGAATACGCTTGGGCATAGTAGCTTCCTTACGCCTGGGCCGACTGAGAACGCTCAGTCTGCAGCGTCTTGATGCGCGCGATGTCGCGACGGACTTCCTTGATGCGCGCCGGGCGCTCAAGCTGGTTCGTCGCGCCTTGGAAACGCAGGTTGAACTGCTCGCGCTTCAGCTCGGCGAGGTCAGCTGACAGCTGGTCGTCGCTCTTGGCGCGAATGTCTTCGATCTTGGCCATCATTCGACTCCCAATCACTCGCCACCAAGGTGCGAAGTATCACCCAGGCGGGCGACGACCTTCGTCTTGATCGGCAGCTTCATCGCGGCGCGGCTGAAAGCCTCGGCTGCGAGCGGACCAGGGACGCCGTCCAGTTCGAACAGGATGCGACCCGGCTTCACGCGGGCTGCCCAGTATTCAATCGAACCCTTGCCCTTGCCCTGACGGACTTCAGCAGGCTTCTTCGAAACCGGCACGTCGGGGAAAATGCGGATCCACAGACGGCCCTGACGGCGAATGTGGCGCGTGATCGCACGACGGGCAGCTTCGATCTGACGAGCGGTAACCCGCTCCGGTTCCATGGCCTTGAGGCCGTAGGAGCCGAAGTTCAGGTCCGTACCGCCCTTGGCCAGACCGTGGATACGGCCCTTGAAGGTCTTGCGGAACTTGGTTTTCTTCGGTTGCAGCATGGTGCTTCTCTACCCTCGAGGCTCAGCGTGCCGGACGGACGCCGGAAGTCTGTGCTTCCATCATCAGTCGGTCCTGCGCCATCGGATCATGACCCAGAATCTCACCCTTGAAGATCCAGGTCTTGATGCCGATGATGCCATAGGCGGTCAGCGCTTCGGCTTCAGCATAGTCGATGTTCGCGCGCAGCGTATGTGCTGGCACGCGACCTTCGCGGTATGATTCCACGCGGGCGATTTCTGCGCCACCGAGACGGCCACCGCAGGTGATCTTGATACCCTCGGCGCCGAGACGCATGGCCGACTGCATCGCGCGCTTCATGGCACGACGGAAAGCCACGCGGCGGATCAGCTGGTCGGCAATGCCCTGAGCGACAAGCTTGCTGTCGATTTCCGGCTTGCGGATTTCGACAATGTTCAGCTTCACTTCGCTGTTGGTCATCGCGGCCAGCTTCGAGCGCAGCTTTTCAATGTCTGCACCCTTCTTGCCGATGATCACGCCAGGACGCGCCGCATAGATCGACACGCGGCACAGCTTGGCCGGGCGCTCGATCACCACCTTCGAGATCGCTGCCTGCGGCAGGGTCTCGACGATGAATTTGCGGATCGCAAGGTCTTCCTTGAGCATCTGCGCATAGTTGCGCCCTTCGGCGTACCAGCGGCTGTCCCAGGTGCGGTTGATCTGCAGGCGCAGACCGATGGGGTTTGATTTATGACCCATGATCAGGCCTCCTCAACTTCGCGAACCACAATCCGCAGCCGGCTGAACGGCTTCAGGATGCGGGTCGACTTGCCGCGACCACGGGTGTGGAAGCGCTTCATCGTGATCGACTTGCCAACCGAGGCTTCCGCCACGACCAGTGCATCGACGTCGAGGTTGTGGTTGTTTTCCGCATTGGCAATCGCCGAGGCGAGAACCTTGCGGGCATCAACCGCCATCCCCTTCTTCGAGAAGGAAAGGATGTTCATGGCCTCTTCGGCCTTCAGACCACGGATCAGCGCAGCCACGAGGTTCAGCTTCTGGGCCGAACCACGGATCTGCGTGCCAACCGACAGCGCTTCCTTGTCGCCAACGCGACGGGGTGCTTTAGGCTTGCTCATCAGCGCTTGCCCTTCTTGTCAGCAGCATGGCCGGGGAACGTGCGCGTGGGTGCAAATTCGCCGAGCTTGTGGCCGACCATCTCTTCCGAGACGGCGACCGGGATGAACTTGTGCCCGTTGTAGACGCTGAAGGTCAGCCCAACGAACTGCGGAATAATGGTCGAACGACGCGACCATGTCTTGATGGGGGCCGCGCGCGAACCAGCACCGTGAGAGGCTTCCGCCTTCTTCAGCAGGTGCAGGTCGACGAAGGGGCCCTTCCAGACGGAACGTGCCATGGTTGTTACCTCTTCTTCTTCGCGTGGCGCGAACGAATGATCATCTTGTCCGTCGACTTGTTGTGACGGGTGCGGGCGCCCTTGGTAGGCTTGCCCCACGGAGTCACAGGATGACGGCCACCCGAAGTACGGCCTTCACCACCACCATGCGGGTGATCGACCGGGTTCTTGGCGACGCCACGTGTCAGCGGACGCTTGCCCAGCCAGCGGTTACGACCGGCCTTCGCAAGGTTCTGGTTGGCGTTGTCGGGGTTCGACACGGCACCAACGGTGCCCATGCAGTCACCGCGCAGGTAACGCTGCTCGCCCGAGTTCAGGCGAACAATGACCATGCCGCGGTCACGACCGACGAGCTGGACATAGGTGCCTGCCGAACGTGCGATCTGAGCGCCCTTGCCCGGCTTCATCTCCACGTTGTGGATGATCGTGCCAACCGGCATCTGCGACAGCAGCATGGCATTGCCAGGCTTCACGTCGGTCTTTTCGCCAGCGACGACCGAGTCACCAACCGCAAGACGCTGCGGTGCGATGATGTAGGTCTGTTCGCCGTCCTCATACTTGATGAGAGCGATGAACGCCGTGCGGTTGGGGTCATATTCCAGACGCTCGACAGTTGCCGGCATGTCCCACTTGCGACGCTTGAAGTCGATGAAGCGGTACTTCTGCTTGTGACCACCGGCGATGCCGCGCGATGTCACATGACCCTTGTTGTTGCGGCCGCCGGTCTTCGACTTGCCTTCGGTCAGCGCCTTGAGCGGCTTGCCCTTCCACAGCGACGATTTGTCGACGAGGATCAGGCCGCGCCGTGCGGGGCTGGTCGGATTATAGCTCTTGAGTGCCATGGTCTAGCCTCAGATCCCGCTGGTGACGTCGATCGACTGGCCTGCGGCCAGGGTCACGACAGCCTTCTTGACGTCGGAGCGCTTGTAGGGCTTGCCCTTCCAGCGCTTGGTCTTGCCCTTCTGCGTCAGGGTGTTCACCTTGGTGACCTTGACGTTGAACAGGGCTTCGACCGCTGCCTTGATCTCCGGCTTGGTTGCCTTTTCGGCAACCTTGAAGACCACGGCGTTGTGCTCGCTGAGAAGCGTCGCCTTTTCAGTGATGTGGGGAGCCACGATCACGTCATAGTGACGCGTGTCGATTGCGTTAGCCATTGAAACGCGCCTCCAGCTGTTCGACAGCAGAGCGCGTCAGCACCAGCGTGTCATGCTTCAGGATGTCGTAAACGTTGGCACCGATCGCGGGCAGGACGTTCACGCCGATGATGTTGCGCGCAGCCTTGGCGAAGTTGTCGTTCACCGCATCGCCATCGATCACCAGAACCTTGCGGCCCCAGTTGGCCTTGCCGAGTTCTGCAACCAGAGCCTTGGTCTTGGCTTCGATGTCGAGCGAGTCGACAACCACCAGACCGGCCTTGGCCTTGGAAGACAGCGCCATCTTCAGACCGAGCGCACGAACCTTCTTGTTCAGCGAAGGGTTGAAGTCACGAACGCGAGGTCCGTGAGCCTTGCCGCCACCGATGAAGATTGGAGCTGCACGATCACCGTGACGAGCCGTACCGCCGCCCTTCTGGTTGCCGAACTTCTTGCCAGTGCGGGCAACGTCCGAACGCTCACGCGCCTTGCGGGCAGTGCCGCGACGCTTTTCGAGCTGCCAGGTGACAACGCGGTGCAGGATGTCTGCGCGGGGTTCGATGCCGAACACGTCTTCCGACAGTTCAACTTCGCCCGTGCCGACAGAGCCGTCGAGATTGAGGATCTGAACCTTCACGACTTAGCCCTCCTGACCTTCGGTGGCTTCGACAGCCGCGACGTTATCCGCCGGGGTGTCGGCAGCTGCCGAGTCATTGCTGTTGGCGGCCTGCTTGAGGCCAGCGGGATAGGGCGCTTCAGCGTGGCGCGAGACCTTGACGGCATCACGAACCAGCAGCCAGGCGTTCTTCGAACCGGGCACGGAACCCTTCACGAAAATCAACCCACGCTCATCATCCGTGCGGACGACTTCGAGGTTCTGCTGGGTGCGCTGGCGATCGCCCATGTGGCCGGCCATCTTCTTGTTCTTGAAGACGCGACCTGGATCCTGACGGTTACCGGTCGAACCGTGGGCACGGTGCGAGATCGAAACACCGTGGGTGGCGCGCATGCCTCCGAAACCCCAACGCTTCATCGCACCGGCAAAACCCTTGCCCTGCGTGTTGCCCGAGATGTCGACATACTGGCCGTTGGCGAAGTGCGAAGCAGCAATGGTCGAGCCGACTTCGAGCAGCGCGTCTTCTGCGACGCGGAACTCGGCGACTTCCATCTTCAGCGGAACTTCTGCCTTGGCAAAATGCTCGCGCTGCGGCTTGGCAACGTTCTTTTGTTTGGCTTGGCCTGCACCGAGTTGAACCGCAACGTAACCGTCACGATCTTCAGTGCGAACCGAAACCACCTGGCAATTTTCTAGCGACAGGACAGTGACCGGCACGTGCCGTCCATCTTCCTGGAAAAGGCGAGTCATCCCCACCTTCTTCGCGATCACGCCGGTGCGCATGATCCATACTCCATAACAGAGGCATGCCAGGCCCATCCCGACATGCGTGTTCAGCCCGTATGTGAAGCGCGCCCCCGACCGGGCTGAATACTTCCACTAGACGCAGAAGCAATCGGGGGACGCTTGCCCGGCTATGCTCACCCGGTTTCCCGGAAATGGCGCGGCGCCGGAGGTATCCCATTGTCAACGAGGCTTTTGTTACCCCGGAAACTCTGGCCCTTCACTCGGCATGAAACCGGGGTGAAGGTCTTGAGTTGGCTTCCACCAGCTCTTGTCTTTGCTTCCCCGCGAAGGCGGGGATTTCAGGCAGTCCGAAAACCACCTGTAAATTCCGGGACTGATACGGTCAGCCCAACCGGTCAAGACCCCCGACTACGCGGGGGTAAACTCGCTTAAGCGAGCTTGATCTCAACGTTCACGCCAGCGGCAAGGTCCAGCTTCATCAGCGCATCCACAGTGGCAGCATTGGGCTGCACAATGTCGAGGAGGCGCTTGTAGGTGCGGACTTCGAACTGCTCGCGCGACTTCTTGTCGATGTGCGGGCCACGGTTGACCGTGAACTTTTCGATGCGCGTCGGAAGCGGGATTGGACCCCGGATCAGCGCGCCGGTGCGGCGGGCGGTATCTGCAATTTCTCCAGTGGCCTGGTCGAGCACACGATGATCAAAGGCCTTAAGGCGAATGCGGATATTCTGGGCGTCCATGTCCGTTTACCGATGCGAAAGAGCGAAACAAAAAAGTCAGCTAACCTGCCCTCTACCCCACCCCATTATCTGAAGCTCGGGGAGAGCGGGCCAACTGCCAAAAAGCGATCAGTCGTAAAAAACCGACCGGCGGGAAGAGCGAATCTCCCCGCCGGTGCGCGGCCTATATTACTTCGAGATCGTGCTGACAACCCCAGAACCGACGGTACGGCCACCTTCGCGAATTGCGAAGCGCAGACCTGGATCCATCGCGATCGGAGCGATCAGCTTGACCGAGAGCGACAGGTTGTCGCCTGGCATGACCATTTCGGTGCCCTCAGGAAGGACAACTTCACCGGTCACGTCGGTGGTGCGGAAGTAGAACTGCGGGCGGTAGTTGGCGAAGAACGGCGTGTGACGGCCACCTTCATCCTTCGACAGCACGTAGACTTCTGCCGAAAACTCGGTGTGCGGCGTAACCGAACCGGGCTTGCAGAGAACCTGACCACGCTCAACGTCTTCACGCTTCACGCCGCGCACCAGTGCGCCGATGTTGTCGCCAGCTTCACCCTGATCGAGCAGCTTGCGGAACATTTCAACGCCGGTGACAACAGTCTTCTGCGTGTCCTTGAGGCCCACGATTTCGACTTCTTCACCAACCTTGACGATACCGGTCTCGACGCGACCGGTCACAACGGTGCCACGACCCGAGATCGAGAACACGTCTTCCACAGGCATCAGGAACGGCTTGTCGGTCGGACGCGGCGGCTGCGGGATCCACTCGTCAACGGCCTTCATCAGGGCGTTGATCGAATCGCGACCGATGGCATCGTCGCGGCCTTCGAGAGCGGCCAGAGCCGAACCCTTGACGAAGGGAATGTCGTCGCCTTCAAAGCCATACGAGCTGAGCAGTTCGCGCATTTCCAGCTCGACGAGCTCGAGGATTTCCTCGTCGTCGACCTGATCGACCTTGTTCATGTACACGACCAGAGCAGGCACGCCGACCTGGCGGGCAAGCAGGATGTGCTCGCGGGTCTGCGGCATCGGGCCGTCAGCCGAGTTCACGACGAGGATCGCGCCGTCCATCTGGGCAGCACCGGTGATCATGTTCTTCACATAGTCAGCGTGGCCTGGGCAGTCGACGTGTGCGTAGTGACGGTTGGCGGTTTCGTACTCGACGTGTGCGGTCGAGATGGTGATGCCGCGCTCGCGCTCTTCAGGAGCCTTGTCGATGTTCGCGTAGTCCGTGAACGTCGCGCCACCGGTCTCAGCGAGAACCTTGGTGATTGCGGCGGTCAGCGTGGTCTTGCCGTGGTCAACGTGACCGATGGTGCCGATGTTGCAGTGCGGCTTGGTCCGCTCAAACTTAGCCTTGGCCATTGTTCAAACCTTCTTTTTCAATGTGTGCAGATACTGCGGGAAATGGACGGCACCCGCTGAATCGAGCGCCGCCCCTAATGCTATCCGTGCGCTTATGCAAGCTTCGCCTTGAGCTCGGTTGCGACGTTTGCCGGAACCTCGTCGTAGTGGTCGAAGAACATGGAGTAGTTTGCACGGCCCTGGGTGAACGAGCGAAGCTGGTTCACGTAACCGAACATGTTTGCCAGCGGCACCATTGCGGTGACAGCCTGGGCGTTACCACGCGAATCGGTGCCCTGAATCTGGCCACGACGCGAGTTGATGTCACCGATAACGTCACCGAGGTATTCGTCGGGCGTTATCACTTCCACCTTCATGATCGGCTCGAGCAGCTTGATGCCGGCCTTCTGGGCGGTTTCACGCATCGCACCACGGGCGCAGATTTCGAAGGCCAGAGCCGACGAGTCGACGTCGTGATAGGCGCCGTCGTAAAGCAGCACTTCGAAGTCGATGATCGGGAAGCCGATCAGCGAACCGGTCAATGCGGTTTCACGGAAACCCTTTTCGATCGCGGGGATATATTCCTTCGGAATGTTACCGCCCTTGATTTCGTCCTTGAAGCTGAAGCCCGAACCGCGCTCGCCCGGCGTGACCTTCACCTTGATGCGGCCGAACTGGCCAGTGCCGCCCGACTGCTTCTTGTGGGTGTGGTCAAGCTCGATCGGCTTGGCCAGGTATTCGCGATAGGCCACCTGCGGCGCACCGACGTTCGCCTCGACCTTGAACTCGCGCTTCATGCGGTCGACAAGAATTTCGAGGTGAAGTTCGCCCATGCCCTTGATGATGGTCTGGCCGGATTCGTGATCGGTCGAAACGCGGAACGAAGGATCTTCGGCTGAGAGGCGATTGAGCGCAATGCCCATCTTTTCCTGGTCGGCCTTGGTCTTCGGCTCCACCGACAGTTCGATCACCGGCTCGGGGAATTCCATGCGCTCGAGGATGATCGGCTGCTTTTCCGAACACAGGGTATCACCCGTGGTCGTTTCCTTCAGACCGGCCAGCGCCACGATGTCGCCAGCGAAGGCTTCATCGATGTCTTCACGGCTGTTGGCATGCATCAGCAGCATGCGGCCAACCTTTTCCTTCTTGCCCTTCACCGAATTCAGGTAGCCGCCCTTGTTGAGCGTGCCCGAATAGATGCGGGTGAAGGTGAGCGAGCCGACAAACGGGTCGTTCATGATCTTGAACGCCAGCGCCGAGAACGGTGCATCGTCCGCCGTAGCGCGGCTGTCCGGCTCGTTCGTGTCAGGGTGGACACCCTGCACGTCCTCGATGTCGAGCGGCGAAGGCAGGTAATCCACAACGGCGTCGAGCAGGGGCTGAACGCCCTTGTTCTTGAACGCCGAGCCGCAGATCACCGGAACGAACGACTGGTTCAGCGTGCCCTTGCGGATCAACGCCTTGAGCGTCGCCACATCAGGCTCGTTGCCATCAAGGTACGCTTCCATCGCGTCATCGTCCTGCTCAACGGCAAGTTCGATCAACTGGTTGCGATAATCAGCGGCCTTGTCGGCCATGTCGGCAGGGATTTCCTCGTAGAAGAATTCAGCGCCCAGCGCCTCGTCCTTCCAGATGATCGCACGGTTCTCGACGAGATCAACGAGTCCCTTGAAATCAGCTTCCGCGCCAATCGGGAGATAAAGCACCGCTGGCTTCGCGCCGAGGCGATCGATGATCGTCTGCACGCAGTAGTAGAAGTTGGCGCCGGTGCGGTCCAACTTATTGATGAAGCACATGCGGGGGACTTTGTATTTGTCCGCCTGGCGCCATACGGTTTCCGACTGCGGTTCGACGCCGGCGACGCCATCGAAGGCGGCGACAGCGCCGTCCAACACGCGCAAGCTACGTTCGACTTCGATGGTGAAGTCCACGTGGCCGGGGGTGTCGATGATGTTGAGGCGGTGGTCGTTCCAGATGCAGGTGGTGGCGGCCGACGTGATCGTGATGCCGCGTTCCTGCTCCTGCTCCATCCAGTCCATCGTGGCGGCGCCGTCATGGACTTCGCCGATCTTGTAGGACTTGCCGGTGTAATAGAGGATGCGCTCGGTCGTCGTCGTCTTGCCGGCGTCGATGTGCGCCATGATGCCGAAGTTGCGATAACGCTCAAGCGGATGGCTGCGTGCCATGATGCTTTTCCTTGGAAATATGGGGGAGCCTGCGAGGCTCCGCCCATATGGTTACGGATGTGACCGTTTAAAGACTTACCAACGGTAATGGCTGAACGCGCGGTTCGCGTCGGCCATACGGTGGGTGTCTTCACGCTTCTTCACAGCGTTGCCACGGTTGTTCGCAGCATCGAGCAGTTCGGCCGAGAGGCGCGCGGCCATCGTGGTTTCGCTGCGGTTGCGCGCTGCGGTGATCAGCCAGCGGATGGCGAGCGCCTGGGCACGTTCGGGGCGAACTTCGACCGGAACCTGATAGGTAGCACCACCGACGCGGCGCGAGCGCACTTCGATCTGCGGGCGGACATTGTTCAGCGCATCGTGGAAGAGCTGGACCGGGTCCGCCTTCGCACGGGTCTGCATGGTTTCGAGCGCACCGTAGACGATGCTTTCTGCAACCGACTTCTTACCATCGAGCATGAGATTGTTCATGAACTTCGACAGGGTCTGATCACCGAACTTGGGATCGGGCAGGATGACCCGCTTTTCCGGACGACGACGACGTGACATACTTTTAACTCCTTCGGAGTGCGGCCCGCCCATCCGGGCGTGCCTTCCGGTTCCGGCCCGCTCCCCCACCCGGCCACCCATATTCTACCCTTGGTAGGGTAGCCGGGTGGGGGAGCGGGCCGGAACCGGACCTGACCAATTGGCTTACTTCGGGCGCTTGGCGCCGTACTTCGAGCGGGACTTCTTGCGATCCTTGACACCCTGCGTATCGAGCACGCCGCGCAGGACGTGGTAGCGAACGCCGGGAAGATCGCGGACGCGGCCGCCGCGGATGAGCACGACCGAGTGCTCCTGCAGGTTGTGGCCTTCACCCGGGATGTACGAAATGACTTCGCGGCTGTTGGTCAGGCGGATCTTGGCGACCTTGCGGAGAGCCGAGTTCGGCTTCTTCGGGGTGGTCGTGTAAACGCGCGTGCAAACACCACGCTTCTGCGGGTTCTGCTCCATCGCAGGGACCTTGGACTTGGCCTTCTGCGGTTCGCGGCCCTTGCGGACCAGCTGATTGATTGTGGGCATGAAGTACTCTTCACCTGTGTTGGTGGCGCTGGTGCCAAAGGTGAAGGATCGCGGATGCCGCAAAAGCGTGTGCGCGGGGACATAAGGCCCCGCCCTCAAGCGATCACGAACCGAAACGCTCCACCCGCAACATTCGTCGCCGGGTTACTTTGACGGATTATCTTCGGCCCTTCGACAAGCTCAGGGTGAGCGGAGACGCACCGGCAATGTTCAGCTCAAGCCACGAGGTTTGGACAAGCCGCACCTGTGGAAGGACGGGCGCTTAGGCGGGTTTGTGGGCGGGGTCAAGGGATTCGAAGTGGCCGAAGCTACTTCTGCGATGGAGTTCCGCAATCAAGCCGGTAAGTGTTTGAACATTCATGCGCACGGCGTCCGGAAACGTGGCGACCATTCCGGATGACCCTCGCATTTCCTCTCCCTGCGGCCCCTTTCCCTATATCAATGCACTGGCGACCGGCCTTCGGGGGCTTTGTCTTTGCGCTGACCCCACTGCCAAGGCCAGCAGCCTTCAATTCAGGCATCAAGGGCGAAGCTGAGAAGGTGGAGATCGGGAGGATGCGGGATGCGGGATGCGTGCGCATGGAGCTTTCCTTAAACCGGCTGAAGGCCTCACCTGCGCGGGGGTGCGGGTGGGGGTGCGGTTTGCTCCCATTTCCAGAAGCGTGAGGGCGATGGCCGTCGCATTTTTCTTGTTTTCTGCCTCTGTCGGGTTTGGCGTGGTGGCGGTTGTCGCCGAGGCGCGGGGGTTCGGTGTGCGCGAGGTCACCGCAGCGCATTGCGGGCGGCGCTATTATTGGCACTATAGTTTAAGGCTTTCGGGCGATTCGTCCGTGCAGGAAGGCGAGTGGGAGGGCATGCTCGAAATTTCCAGCGCCACCTTTGAGCGCATCGGCAAGGCTCATGGCGATGCGTTTGCCTACCATGTTGCGAAGACGTTGTGGGAAGAAATGCCGCAGGATGCGCAGGCTCTTGGGTGGGAGGGTTTGTGCGGTCTGGTGCGGCAGACGATGGCTTTGGCGCAATCGTGGGACGTCGACGATGAGGAGGCGCTCGGCCTGCTATGTGCGATGGCATTATGCTTTGGCCCTGATACGCTGACATATCCATCGGTGAGGGACTATGTGCAGGGCGGCGATGACACCGTCCAGCGCATCCACGACCTGCTCGATGCGTCAGTTGACGCGGCCTAGCGACGGATAGCCGATCATGGTCTTGCCACTTATCGTGGGCGCCGCAGCGAGGCTGGCCCTGATGTACGCTGCGAAGAAAGTGGTGCAGCATGCAGCCAAGAAGGCGGCGACCGCAGCGATCAAGAAGGTTGGCAAACAGGCCGCTACCAAAACTGCAAAGTCGATAGCCAAATGCCCGAAGGCAAAAGCTACCATTCCGAAGCCCAAGCCCGCCTCGAAGCCGGCTCCCAAGCCTGCAAGGAAAGTTCCCAAAACCTATGATCGGCCATCCGGCTTTCGCAAGGGTGTGCGCGACAAGGCCTGGGACGCAGCCAAGGGCAAGGACGGCAAGGTTCGAGATCCGAAGACCAAGCAGCCGATGAAAAAGACCGACGAATGGGACATGGGCCACAAGCCGGGTTATGAGTTCAAGAAGCACCAGCAAGATGCAATGAAGCGCGGCATCAAGCGCAAGCAGTTTCTTGACGAGCACAACAACCCCAAGCATTATCGTCCGGAGTTGCCTTCCACCAATCGCGGCCACTCGCTGGAGGCGCCAACGGGGGCATGGAAAGGCAGCAAACCGAAGTGACCACGACACCCAGCAACGACAGCCTGAAAGTCTTTGCCTATCTTGAGGCCAAGCTTGGAGAATCTTCGGAGATCATCGGGGTTGGCGACAGTAAAGAGGTAAGCAAGGTTGACATCATGGCCGTGCACGATCGGCCAGAGCAGGGCGTAAAGACATATGCTACGCTCGATTTCGCCACACATGACATCGGTCTGGAGGCGAATGGCAAGGATTTGCGGGTCGAACTGGTGATGGCTTGCGGAGCGGGCTACCAGCACGGCGCGCATATCTTGGCAAGTTGCGCTTTCGAAGCCATGAACGACGGCGCAAACATCGGTCCCGGTGAAATACTGGAAGATGTCGTGGCGCTGTATCATCCGGATTTTGTGATGCAGCACGCCATGCTGGTCGATCCATTTCTTTGGGATATGGAATCACAGCAGCTTGAAACTCGGACTGTGGCGTTTCTGCAAATTATTCCGATATCGACCGCAGAGGCAGACTATGCCGAAGCGAACGGACCCGATGCACTTCAGGACCGCTTCGTTGCTGAACAGATCGATGTCTACGATCTTGAACGCTCGTCCGTTATCTGACGATTGTTAAACATGGCTCGGCCGAACGGCGCTGATTGATGCCAGTCAGGCCTGTCGCCAAGTCACGTGCTTCAAGCGGCAGGCTCAGCCCGGGGAAGTTTTCCCTTTCCTACATTTAACCAAATAGGTTATTTGCACTGCATGGCAAGGCAGAACAGGCGGACATCGCGCGTGGTGCGTTCAGACGAGGTGGCGGCGGACGACGAGGTGCTGGATTTTGCACCCTATATCCACGCCGCTCCCCGGCGCAATTCCATCACGCCTGACAAACAGCGGCGGTTCATCGCGACATTGGCGGCTACGGGGATCGTCACTCAGGCGGCGCGGTCTATCGGGGCGTCGATGGAGGCGCTTTACAAGTTGCGGCATCGGGAGGGGGCGGAGGGCTTTGCACACGCCTGGGATGCGGCGGTGGAGCGGGGGTATTCGCGGCTGGAGGATTGTGCGCTGGAGCGGGCGATTGCGGGCGAAGAGCGACCGGTGGTCTCACGCGGGAAGGTCGTTACCCACTGGACGCACCACAATACGGCGCTGCTGATGTTCCTGCTGCGATCGCGGCGGCCGGAGAAGTATGGCGCGGTGAAGCTGGCCGATCTGCGCGAGGGGCATCCGGTGTACGAGGCTCTGAAAGCCAAGTGGGCGGCGGAGCGGGAGGCGGAGGACTTTGCGCGGGCGGAGGTGGTGCGGGAATCGCTGCATGCGCGGTTGCTGGCGATGCGGGATGAAGTGCTTCGGGGGCGGGCTTTGGATTCAGGCGACTTCCGGGATGTGGATGGGCGTGGGCGTGGCGAGGCGCAGGGCGTCGGCGATTTCAATGACGTCGGCCACGGTGCGGGCCTCGTCAGGCGTGAGGCCTTCGAAGCCGGGGAGGAAGGCGCGGCAGGCCTGGATGAGGTTGGCGGGCGAGCGTTCAAGCTCTGAACGGTACTGGCCGAGCGTCTGGCAGCCATCAATCGCGGCCCATGAGACGCCGCCGGGACCGGGCCGTTCATGATAGGCCCACAGTGCCTGGATGGCCCGCTCTACCGCTATGCGGACTTGCTCCACCACGTTCGCGCCGGAGGCCTTCGCTTTCAAGCGCTGGCGATAGCGGCGCTGGCGGTCGGCGTTGGTGAGCGGCATGACGTTGGGTTACGTCATTGCTGGGGGTGGGGAAATTCCGTTACGTTACCTATGGGGTGGTTAAGGAATGTGGCGTGCGCGACATGCCCTCCCCCAACCCCTCCCGCCTGCGGGAGGGGAGTGTGTTGAGCGCCCCTCCCGCCTGCGGGAGGGGCGCAACGGTCAGTGGTCTGCTTTGATCTGGGTCAAGGCGGGATTGTATGTGTTGCATATGAATTGTCCCCATCAGGCATTTTCGGCCAGCCTTGGGAGGGCGATTCGATGACTTTCGATCCTGTGAGCGAAGATAACGAGCGGCGGCGCGCAATTCCGCTGTTCGATGGCGGGTTGGCGACGCGCGGCTTTGCGCTGAACGCGATGTGCTTTTCGTTCAATGACAAGGCGAACCGTGAGGCTTTTGTGGCCGACGAGGAGGCCTATTGCGCGAAGTTCGGCCTGACGCCCGAGCAGCGCGATGCGGTGGCGCGGCGCGATGTGCTGGCGATGCTGGAGGCGGGCGGGAACGTCTATTACCTCGCCAAGCTGGCGGGGATCTTTGGCCTTGGCGTGCAGGATCTGGGCGCGGTGCAGACCGGCATGTCGGTTGACGAATTCAAGGCGATGCTGGTGCGCTGGGCGGACAAGGTTCCGGTGGGCGCGCATGTGAAGGAGAACGTGTGATGGCGAAGATCATCGGGGGGTATTTCACCAGCCACGTGCCGGGCATTGGCGGCGCGATTGTGCGGGGGGATCAGGAGACGCCCTATTGGAAGCCGTTCTTCGCAGGCTTTCCGCCGATCCGCGAATGGCTGGCTGAGGCGAAGCCTGACGTGGCGGTGGTGTTTTCCAACGACCACGGGCTGAACTTCTTTCTCGACACGATGCCGACCTTTGCGGTGGGTGCCGCGCCGCAGTATGACAATGCCGACGAAGGTTGGGGGCTGCCGGTCTACAAGAGCTTTGAAGGGCATCCGGCGCTATCGTGGCATGTGATCGATGCGCTGGTGCGTGACGAGTTCGACATCACGACATGCCAGAAGATGCTGGTGGACCATGCGGTGTCGATCCCGTTCGAGCTGGTCTATCCGGGGGTGGAAAGCTGGCCGATCAAGCTGGTGCCGATCTCGATAAACACGGTGCAGTACCCGCTGCCCAGCCCGAAGCGGTGTCTGGCGCTGGGGCGGGCGGTGCATCGGGCGCTGCAATCGTGGGCGGGCGATGAACGCGTGCTGATCTGCGGGACTGGGGGGCTTTCGCACCAGTTGGACGGGGCACGCGCGGGGTTCATGAACCCGGACTATGACCTGTTCTGCCTGGACAACCTTGCCGCCAATCCCGATGCGCTGACCGGGCATTCGGCCGAGCAGGTGGCCGAGCTGGCAGGGACGCAGGGGGTGGAAATCCTCAACTGGATTGCCGCGCGCGGAGCGATGGGCGATGCGGCGATGACCGAGGTGAGCCGGAACTACCACATCCCGATCAGCAATACGGCAGCGGCGAGTGTGCTGCTGGAACCGGCCTAGCGGCGCTTTTTGCGGGGTTTGGGTTTAGGCTTGGGTTTCGGTTTGGCGGGCTGGAGCTTTGGCCACTCCGCCACGATGGCGGCGCGGATGACTTCGCGGCCCTGCAGCGCGCGCTTTTCGGGGTGATCGGCGAGGTAGCGGGCAACGATGCTGCGCACCTCGCCCGCGCTGGCTTCGGGCGGGGTCACAGGCGGGCGGTCGAGATCGCGGAAACCATCGAGCACGCCCATCACGTAAGTGACGCACATGGCGCGGTCTACCGGCGTGGGTGCGGCGCAGGTTTCGTGGAGCTGTTCGCCGCTCATCCATTCAGCGTGGGCAGGCGTGGCGGCGAGCAGGAGCAGCGCGAACGGAAGAGTGCGGGCGATCATGCCGGGGCTAACGCCTGAACGGGGAGAATTGATCCCCCCTCACCCGTCCTGTTCATTCACCGCCATCAGCGCGAGTTCGGTGCGATTTTCGATGCCGAGCTTCTGGTAGATGGTGTGGAGGTAGACCTTCACCGTCCCCTCCCCGATGCCGAGTTCGGCACCGATATCGCGGTTGCGCATTCCGCGAGCGACGAGCGCGGTGATCTTGCGTTCGCGCGGGTTCAGTTTGGACAGCGGGCCCTGGATGCTGGGCTTGAGCGAGAGATCGAGCGCACGCTGCAGAAAATCGGACTGGATCGCCTTCTGACCGGAATGAACTTTTTCCAGCACGTCAATCAAGCCATCTTCGCCACCGTCTTTCGAGACGATGCCTTCGACACCTGCACGCATGACGGAAATAAGCTGCCGGTCATTGATCCCGGCAGTGAGCAGGACCACTGGCCGCTTGTCACCACGCTCACGCAGGGCTTCGAGTGCCTGAACGCCGTTCATGCCCGGCATATTGATATCGAGCAGGACAATTGCCGGGTCGTGCGTCTTGATCGCATCGAGCGTCTCCTCGCCGCTGGCAGTGGCCGCGACGATCGAGAAGCGAGTGCCCCGCAGGACGGCCTCGACACCGGCGCGGATAAAGCCGTGATCGTCGGCCACGAGGACAGGTATCATGCGAGTTCTCCGGTATTCAGAGCGATTTCGAGACGAGCACCGCCCGCGCCCGTGTGGAGTTCAAAATGTCCGCCGAGCGCTTCAACCCGCTCACTGATGGACCGTGGGCGCTGAGGCGCAACAGAAGAATCGCCAAAACCCGACCCATCATCAATGATGCTGAGCCGCAATTGCCCTTTGGTATGTGTTATCGCGACGCTCACCTTGCCGCAATTGCCGTGACGGGCGGCATTGGCAATGGCCTCGCGCACGATCTGACGGATTTCGTAGGAGAGTTCCACCGGGACGAGCAGAGGTTGTGGCGGCGCGAGCAGTTCGGTCGCGATTGACCAATGTGCCCCGGCCTCTGTCAGCAGGGCTTGAAGTTCATCGGCAATCTCGGTGCGACGATCGCCTTCCTGGCCGCGCCGCAACCGCTCTATCAGGACGCGCAGCTGGGCCTGTTCGCGGCGCAGCGCGTTCTTGATCGAGTTGATCTCTCCATCGGGATCGTTGCCTTCGTGAATCCAGCGGCGCAACGCTTCGAGCCGGAAAAGCGTACCCGCCAGAAACTGGGCGACACTGTCATGCAGATCGCGCGCCACCGCCTGCCGGACCCCGGTTTCAACCCCGACCCGCGCCAGCCGCGCCATCTCTTCCCGATCAAGCGCGCGTGCGAGTTCATCGCCAAATGCCGCGAGCAACCGAATATCGTCAAAGCTCAGGCTTTCGGCATCCCACACAAGGATCTGCCCCGAGCCGGTGGCGCACTGGACCGGCACGATCAATCCTTCATCGATGCCAAGTTGAAGCGCCAGTCGTGGACTTGCCGTACCGGCATTCGTCCCGGACTTCGCCACCAGCAGACCGCTGTCATCGGCTTCGACGAGTTCGCGTTGCCTGACCATATCGAAAAGTGCGGTGCGCTGCGGCGCAAGCAGTTCGTCGGCGAACTGCTCGGGTTCTAGCCGACGCGACGCAACGCCTTGCGGGCCAAATTCGCGCAGTTCGATCCACGGCTCTTCGCTGCTGGCAAAGGCAAAGGCAGCCCTGCGTGCGCCAAGCAATGAAGCGATAAACGCAAGCGCGCCATCAACCACGACATCGCGCCGCTCTCCTGGAATACCCTGCGGCTCTGGCATGGCGGCCATCCGCCCTCCCCCACGCGACATGCTGAGCCAGATCAGCATGGTCGACAGCAGCACGATGTAGAGGGTGCGCCGGGAGAGCCGGAGCAGATCGATGTCGAACCCGGTTTGATACATGACCAGACCGAACAGTATGTTGGTCAGCAGCAACGTGGCTGCGGTAAGGGCCGTCGCCCTCCAGTTCCAGCGGACCATCGCCGCGATCAGGAGAAAGGCCGCGAAAGCAAGAAAGGGACTCTGGAATTCGCTGTTCCGGCTTTCGGCAAGAAAAACAGCGCCGACGAACATGGCGATATCGATGCCTTGCGCGCCCGGTGCCAGCACATAATCGAACCACCAACTACGCCAGGCGACGACCATGAGGCCCGCTGCCCAGCAGAGATAGACGCTCAACAACAGCAGACTGGCACTTGATTCGCGCAGTATCGGTTGCGGCTCCAGCCCCGACGCCAGAAGAAACGCGAGCGCCAGCACGGCCCGACCAGTGGCCACCACCCGTCCAGAACTGCGACGTTGCGATTTCCCGAACTGCAAGCGCTTCCCCTAATGGTTCCTGGCCCTGATAGTTCCTGGCCCTGACGGTTCCCGGAGCTCATGCTGCGCCGAATGCCCCCTTCGAGGCGCTATCCGATTCCCTATCTTATGCAAGGTGGGAAGCGGTAGGCGATTCGCGGCCCAGCACCCGTGGGGCCACGTCATTTCGAGCCGCCTCACGCCTTGTAGACAGCGCTGAACATATTCCGGTTGGCCGACATCGGCCTGAGTGCCGCAGAAACCCGTGGTGACTCATCCAGAAGGGTTCAGTTAACGAAAGAAGCATTGGAATATCAGGGTTACTCGGGCATTATAGAATGGTTGTTCATTTACCCTTGTAAGGGTGAAGGCCTCCAAGGGTGCGATATAATGATGACAGTGGGTGGTGAGCTGTTCGAGAATCCTCTGGTCGAGTTGACTTCCAAACAGCGGGAGGTGCTTGACCTCCTGATCCAGCACAAGACTTCGAAGGAAATCTCGCGCATCCTCGGCATATCGCCGCATACGGTGGATCAGCGCATCATGTTTGCGCGTTCAAAGCTGGGTGTGGCCACCCGTGGCGAAGTGGCGCAGGCCTATCGGCGGCTCGTCGAGGTATACGAACAACCCGTATATGAACATTCCCATGTAGGCTTTCCGCCGCTTCCCGGTGCAATACCGGTTCAGGAGAACGCGACTGACGACGAGTTTCCGGCGGAGTTTCCGGTTCAGGTGCCAACAACACCCGAGACCGAGTTCGGAAACAATGTCGGCCTTATACCAGCGCTTTCAGCGACGGTTGGGGACAACGACATTGTCTATCACCGCGTTCTCCCGGAAATGTTTGAAGGGCCACACGGCACCCTCATGCGGCTGGGATTTATCGGCGGCCTGACGGTGTTCATGATCCTGATTTTGCTGGGAGGGCTGAGCATGTACGCGCAGCTTTCAACCCTGCTGGATCGCTGACTGATCGAAGTGGATCGGGCAGTTTCGCGCCGATAGGATAGACCGCCCGATGACCGGGCAGGAATATCCGCAGGCCGATTGGATAGCAGCCCTGCACGACATTTCCCTTCTGGAACCGGATGACCGGCGCGGGGGCGCTGCCATCCTTTTTTGTTAGGGACCTGACGCATCGCAAGATCGGCAGGTGGGAGCCACCATGAAAACTGTCACTGCAATCGCCGCCAACACCACATCCACCGGTACATCGCCGAGCACTCGGGCGTCCAACGCCGTTGCCATTCACGGCTTGCGCATCACCCGCGATCTGCATGAAGCGGAAGCCGCGCTGGATGAAGCCCTGATCCGTCAGGCCAACCTGCTTGCCACGATGGTGCGCGCCCGCCGCGAAACCGCCGTAGGGCCGTTTACCGGACAGGAGGCGCTGCTTCGGCTTGCAGCAAGCCAGAAGGCTATTCTCGACGCCAGCGGCGAAATGGCACGTGTTCACGGCAAGCTGCTCGATGTGGGCCGCGAAATGGGATCTGGCCTTGCCGACGATTGCCCGCCCGCAGGCTCTGCTGGCGACGCCGGACATACCATCGGACTCGTGCGCGCTGCGTGACCGGTTCGGATTGGCACATGTCTTGCGATAGGTTCCGCCGATGGAAGTGATTTGGTCTTACAAGTTGGTGGTTGCCGGCATTCTCTTCTTCGCTCTTCTAAAGGGCGAAGAACCGGAACGGTTGGTGGCGACGATCATGATTGCTGCAACAGGGCTGGACATAGTCAATCACGCCCTGTTCGGCGATCCGGGGTTTTTCTCGATAAATCCCGGACATCTGGTCATCGACGCTTGGGTGATGATTGCGCTGATGTGGGTTGCCTTGCGGGCAAACCGTGGATGGCCGATGATCGCCTGTGCCGCCCAGATCATCGTGATGGTATCGCATGCAGCGAAAATCATTGATCTGTCGCTCGTCCGATATGGCTATTTTGCGATGACCCAGCTTCCGGTCGGCATACAAGGCCTCACGCTCTTCGCAGGCACGATGGCGCACCTGCGGCGGATCGGGCGAATTGGCCAATACCACGCCTGGCGCCTGACATGAGCGAATCCGCCTTACATTTCGCCTGATTGCATCAATGACCTTGGGGAAGGTCAATGCAATCACCCTCAACATACTGGACTGCCGGATCGGCGGGGCGTGCCCCTTCGTGATCGGAAGACCTGTAGCCAACTGATTTCAACAATCCGGCCTTAATCAACTGGGGAGCACTTCAATGACCGTCCGTTCCATGCGCGCCACGATTGGCAGCGCTGACCTCTCGACCAGCGGCCGTCGCGGGCATGCCCGTCTTGTCGAAACCGTTGCGTCGCCCGATCTGGTCGATGCCGAAGCGCAAGCGCGGCACACCGCGATTGCACGCGAGATCTATGCCGTGCGTCGCCGCCGCCACAAGGCGCTGCCAGCCGACCTGTTTGGCGAGCCGACGTGGGACATCCTGCTCGATCTCTACATCGCCGCGCGTGAAGATCGGCGGGTTCCCACCACAAGCGCCTGTATCGGCGCGCATGTTCCGCCAACCACAGCACTGCGCTGGCTGCGCATTCTGGAGGCGCGCGGCCTGGTGGAACGCGAGGATGACGGCCGTGACGGTCGGCGCACGTTCGTGTGCCTGACCTTTCGCGGGCTGGCAGCGATGGACCAGACGCTGGAGATGCTTGGCCGTTCGATCGTCAATGTCGCTGAAAGCACATCCGCATCACGCAAGGGCGTAGGCGAGGCCTGACTTTTAGCCAGCGATCAGCACAGTTTACCGGTTCCCCGGAAGGCCGGGCGGAATTGCACCCCCCGCCCGGCCAACCGTGGCCTGATGATGATGCCACCTGTTGCAGGTCTTCTTTACCGAAAGATGCTGCATTGCACTGTCTCGGCCAGCCAAAATAACCGCAATCGTGGCGCGGGCCGCGTGAGCGAAGCCACGGAAATGGCGAAGAATTTCAGTAATAATTCTTGAATTCGGGTCGAAGGGCGGCTTACAAGGTCCGAAACGGACAAATGACGATGTCGGGTCGATATCGCGCGCCCTGGAGACGGTTTTTGCAAGGTAAGCAACTGTCGAGCGGCGCACTTATGCGCGCGCTGGTTGAACGGGATCGCTCGTTTGCGGAATCGCTGCTGTGGTGCGCAGGCCTGCTGGTCGTGCCGATTGCGCTGCGGTCGAGCGTCGATGGTGGCGCGTTGGGGCTGCCGTTCCTCACCTTCTGGCCGAGCCTGGTGATCGCCTCGCTGGCGCTGCGCGCGCGCTATGCGGCGATATTCGCGCTGATCGCGGCGATGGTTTCGCAGCGGCTGTTTGGCGGCGGCGCGTGGTTCAGGGATATAAGCACAGTGCGGATCGTGTTTTTCGGTCTGTTTGCAATGTCGGCAGCGCTGATCATAACCACAGGCGCCCTGCTGCGTCGGTCGGTGCGGGCGCTGGCTGCGCTGAACGCGCAGCAGGAGGTCTACAACCGCGAACTGCGCCATAGGGTGCGCAACATGCTGACACTGATTCAGGCCATCGCGTCGCGCGGGCCGAAGGCGGCGTCACCGGTGGATTTCTTCAAGGAGTTCAGCCAGCGGATCGAGGGACTGGCCGCTGCAAGTGACCTGTTGCAGATCGGCGCCGAGGCAGAAGGGCGATTGCCGCAACTGGCGCAGCAGACCTTGGCACCGTTTGACCGAGACGGGCGGATCAAGATGGCCGGAGAGCAGTGTCTTCTGCCGACAGAAAGCTGCATTCCGCTGATCATGGGGTTGCATGAACTGTGCACCAATGCGGTCAAGCATGGTGCGCTTTCGACCGAGCGAGGGCGCGTGGACCTATCGTGGTTTATCGGGCCGGACGGGTCGACGCTTTATCTGCTCTGGGCCGAAAAGGACGGGCCGCGGGTCATCCCGCCCGCGCGTGATGGCCTGGGAACGCGGCTGCTGATGCCCCAGCCCGGGATAGCAGGGGTGGACCTGAACTTCGATCCCGGTGGGGCGTGGTGCGAGTTTCGGATCGAGGGTGCAAAAGCGGTGCCCGGCTGACGGTTCAGAAGCCCGCTTCAATGGCCACGCGGATGGCATCGGCGCTGGTCTTTACGTCCAAGCCCTTTAGCACGGCGGAGCGGTGCATCTTGACCGTGCGTTCGCTGAGCGAAAGCTCATAAGCGATCTGCTTGTTGAGCTTGCCAGCGGCCATGAGGATCAGAATTTCCTTCTGGCGGCGGCTGAGGCGGTCGACACGATCAGTGGCATCATTGCGGCGCAAGTCATTGGCCTGACCCTGATCTTCGGCGATTTCCACCTGCGAGCCGAGGTAGTATTCCACTTCGCCTTCAGCATCGAAAATGGGGGCGACCATGACGGCGTTGCGGAAGCGCGTGCCGTCCTTCTTGTAGTTCACGATCTCGACCATGACGGGCTGCTTGCGCCAGATGCCGTCGCGCAAAATGCGGGCCTTGTCATCCTCTGTGCCCGAGCCGCGCAGGAAGCGGCAGTTGCGACCGATGATCTCGTCCCGGCTGTAGCCTGTCAGTTCGACGAACGCGTCATTGCAGGCAATGATCGGGTTGTCCGGCAAGCGCGGATTGCTGATGACGGCGGCCGTCGGGCTGGAACTGATCATCTCTGAAATAGACATGAGGCTCTTATACGCACTTTGCGGCAGGTTTCCAATCCGTGCCCTTTGGTCCGGGTTGTCCGCATGCGGGCAGAAGCGCATCCGGACAGCCTTCCGACACATACCATCTCGCCGGAGCGGAGCTGCCGATGAACGTCTATTCCCCTTCCATTGCCGCATCCACCGGCATGGCCGATGTCACCGGCGAAGATGGCAAGCTGATCGTGCCTGACGATGTGCAGGAGGCAATCCGCACGCTTCTGCGCTGGTCGGGCGACGAGCCAACCCGCGAAGGCCTGATCGATACGCCAAAGCGCGTGGCGCGGGCGTGGCGGGAATATTGTCGCGGCTATGCGGAAGATCCCGGTGCACATCTGTCGCGCACGTTCGAGGAAGTGGGCGGGTATGACGAGGTCGTGCTGCTGAAGGACATTCCGTTCCAGAGCCATTGCGAACACCACATGGCGCCGATCACCGGCACCGCTTCCATCGCCTATCTGCCCAAGGACCGGGTCGTGGGCATTTCGAAGCTGGCGCGTGTGCTCCACGGCTTTGCCAGCCGGTTGCAGGTGCAGGAGCGGCTGACCGCCGAAGTGGCGCATTGCATTCAGGAACACCTGCAGCCGCATGGCGTGGCCGTGGTGATCGAAGCGCAGCATGGCTGCATGACCGGGCGCGGCGTGCGCACGCACGGCGTGGGCATGGTGACGAGCCGGATGCTGGGCTGCTTCCTGACCGATGCCAGCAGCCGCAAAGAAGTTCTGGCGCTTATGGGACGTGGCTGACGCCCCGCAAGAACCCCCGAAAGAACCCAAGAAAATGCATGTTGCCATTGTTGGCGCGGGGATGTCCGGTCTCTCGTGCGCAGCCCAACTCGTTCGCTCCGGACATACGGTTGCCCTGTTCGACAAGTCGCGCGGCCCCGGTGGGCGCATGTCCACCCGGCGCATGGTGACGCCATTGGGCGAAGCGCATTTCGATCATGGCGCGCAATACTTCACGGTGCGCGACCCGGCTTTCATGGCGCAAGTGGCGCGCTGGTCTGCCAGCGGCGTGGCTTCGCCGTGGCCCGCTGCCGGGACCGGCGCGTGGGTTGGCGTGCCGACGATGAACGCCGTGGTCAAGGAAATGGCCGATCAGCACGACGTGACGTTTGGCTGGCACGTGCGCGGGCTGGTGCGGCGCGAGGGCGGCTGGCATCTGGCGGGTGAGCAAGCCGACGGCGAACGCTCGCAGAAGGGGCCTTTCGATGCCGTGGTGGTCTCGCTCCCGCCAGAACAGGCAGCGGCGATCGTGGCGCTACATGACCTTTCGCTGGCATCAACCGCACTTGCCGCACGATCACAGCCGTGCTGGACCGGCATGTTCGCCTTTGAAGACCGGATCCCGTGCAAGGCTGACACAGTGCGCGAGGCGGGGCTGATCAGCTGGGCGGCGCGCAACGGGGCAAAGCCTGGTCGCAAGGGGCCGGAAACATGGGTGGTCCAAGCCAGTCCGCATTGGTCCACACAGCATATCGAAGACAATGCCGATGCCGTGGCGCAGGCGTTGTTGGGAGCGCTGGGAGAAGCGCTGGGGATGGTGATGCCCACGCCGGTTGTGGCTTCGGCGCATCGCTGGCGCTATGCCATGTCGACCGGAAGCAATCTGGGCGCGTTGTGGAGTGCCAATTCGAAGATCGGCATTTGCGGCGACTGGCTGCTTGGGCCGCGCGTGGAGAACGCCTGGATTTCAGGCCGTACACTGGCCACACAGATGATGGCGCGAACACCGCAGGAAGTGGCCTAGACAGCCCTTCAACTGTCCGCTTAAAGCGGATCAATGAACAAAAGCGACGAGGCTCCGATCCGGGGCGGGTTTGAACGGGTGGCCGATGGGCCTTGGGCCGGATGGTGGAAGTGGTCTGGCCACGATCCGTTCGAGGATGGCGTAGGCCCATTCTTTGTGAAGCGCGATGAGCGCGGGATCGTCACCGGCTTTCGGCCCGAGACCAAGAACCTCAACGGGCACGGCATCGTCCACGGCGGTTCGCTGATGACCTTTGCAGACTTTTCTCTGTTCATGGTAGCGGCATCGGGCGGCGAGGAAGTGTCCGGCGTGACCGTGACGATGAATTCCGAATTCGTGAGTGGGGCGCAGGCCGGTGACCTGCTGACCGCGCGAGGCGAGTGCGTGCGGGCGGGCGGGAGCCTGGTATTCGCGCGCGGCACGATCCTGCGTGTGGGTGCAGATGGAACCGAGGAAGCGGTGCTGAGCTTTTCAGGGACGATCAAGCGGGCGAAGCGGACTTCGCATTGAATTGACCCCGCCATCCGTTCGTGTCGAGCGAAGTCGAGACACACGAGCCGAAGCGCT
>NZ_JAUYRV010000014.1 GCF_030696665.1 Novosphingobium sp. | reverse complement strand
CGGCTGGTCCAGATCTTCTGGCCATTGACCACGTACTCGTCGCCCTCGCGCCGGGCAAAAGTGCGAAGGCTGGTCGTGTCGGTCCCGCTGGTCGGCTCGGTCACGCCAAAGGCCTGCAACCGCAGTTCCCCGCTGGCGATCTTGGGCAGATAGGCCTGCTTTTGCTCCTCGGACCCATGTCGCAGGATCGTGCCCATCGTGTACATCTGCGCATGGCACGCGCCGCCATTGCCGCCCTCGGCCTGCACGGTCTCAAGGATCGCCGCCGCCGCGCTAAGGCCAAGGCCGGACCCGCCGTATTCATCAGGAATCAGCACCGAAAGATATCCCGCTTCGGTCAGGGCATTCACGAAGTCGGTCGGATATTCGCGGGCCGCGTCCAGCTTGCGCCAGTACTCGCCGGGAAACTGCGCGCACAATTTGCGAACGCCTTCACGGATTTCGCCGTGGTCCTCGCTGTCGTAGGGGGAGAGGATCACCGCGCCGCCTCGAACACCGCCGCAATCCCCTGACCGCCGCCAATGCACATCGTCTCCAGCCCATAGCGCCCCCCGCGCCGCTGCAATTCGCGCGTCCGGTTGGCCAGATTGCGCCCGCCGGTCGCGCCGAGGGGATGGCCCAGCGAGATGCCCGAGCCGTTGACGTTGAGCATGGCGTGGCGGCTGTCATCGTCCGACCAGCCCCAGCCTTTCAGGCAAGCCAGAACCTGCGGCGCAAAGGCTTCATTCAGTTCGATCAGGTCGATGTCAGACCACGATAAGCCATTGCGCGCAAACAGCCGCTCGGTGGCAGGCACCGGGCCATACCCCATCCGCGAAGGATCACAGCCCGCCGCCGCCCACGAATGGAACCACGCAATCGGCTCCAGCCCCAGTTCCTCCAGCTTGTCCTCCGCCACGACCAGACATGCCGCCCCTGCATCGTTCTGCTGGCTGGCATTGCCCGCCGTCACAACGCCGCCTTCCAGCGCGCGCAACTTGCCCAGCGATTCCGCCGTAGCGTCCGCGCGATACCCCTCGTCATGTGCGAAGATCACCGGATCGCCCTTCTTCTGCGGCACCGGCACTGCCACCAGTTCATCCTGGAACAGCCCGCCCGCCCAAGCCGCCGCTGCCCGCTGGTGGCTGCGCGCAGCATAAGCATCGCAAGCCTCACGGCTGATGCCGAAGTCCTTGGCCAGATTCTCCGCCGTCTCGATCATCCCGCTGATCACGCCATAGCGCTCCACCGGCTGGCTCATCACGCGCCCCCGCGTCAGCCGGTCATGCAGCGTCAGCGATCCTGCGCGCACACCCTTGCGCACGTCGGTGGTATAGTGCTCCACGTTGGACATGGACTCCACGCCGCCCGCCACCACCACGTCGGAAACCCCGGTCTGCACCATCATCGCCGCATTGACGATCGCTTGCAGCCCTGATCCGCAGCGCCGGTCCAACTGATAGCCCGGCACCGCTTCGGGCAGCCCTGCCAGCAACCATGACCAGTGCGCGATGCACGGCGCTTCGCCATTCCCATACCCTTGCGCAAACACCACATCGTCCACCCGCGCCGGATCGATCTTGGTGCGCTCCATCAGCGCTTTCAGAACCACCGCGCCCAGTTCGCCAGCGGTCAGCGAGGACAGCGCCCCGCCAAACTTGCCAACGGCAGTGCGGATAGGGGCAACGATGGCGGCTCTACGCAGGGTCATGTCTTGTCCTTGTCAGAAGTGGCAACCACGCCCCGGTCGATCAGCGCGGCAATTTGGCCTGATGAAAGCCCCAGCCGCTCCGCCAGCACTTCCTCGCTGTCCTGACCTAGGTAGGGCGCAGGCATCGGGTCACCGGCTTCACGATCTGGGATGTTGGCAAAGCTGCGTGGCGCGGGATAGGCAAAGCCGCTCGGGTTGGCGGGGGAAGGGCCGAACAGCGGATTGTTGGCCACCAGTTCAGGATCGCGCGCCATCTCGTGCATGGTGCGATAATGCTCAAACGTGGCCCCGGCCTTGGTCAGCCGCGCGGCAAGGTCGGCATAGTCAAACCGCTCTGCTGCCTGCTGGAACAGGGCGAACAGCCGGTGGCGGTGGACGAAGCGGTGGTGATCGCTGGCGAGGAAGCTGACGCCCAGCTCCGCCTCCAGTCCCGCCACCGCCTCGTCCAGCCCAAAGGCCTCAACTGTCGCCTTCCACTGCTTGGGCGTCAGCGCGGCAACCATGAAGCGCTTGCCATCACGGCTGCGGAAATCGCGCCCGAATGCGCCCCAGATGGCATTGCCGATCCGCTCCCGGTCATCCCCGCGATAGAGCATTTCCGCCGCAGCCCCGGCGTTGAACGCCGTGCCTATCGCCACATCGCCCAGCGGCACGCGCAACTCGCTGCCTTCGCCAGTTGCATCGCGGTGGCGCAGCCCGGCCAGCAGGGCAAAGGCGCAATAGGCCCCGGTGATGAAATCCCACGCAGGCAGAACCTGGTTCACCGGACGCGCATCGTTCGCATCCCACTCTTCCGGCCCGGTCATCAGCGGATAGCCTGCAGCAGCGTTGACCGTAAAGTCCATCGCCTGCCGCCCGTCATGCCAACCCATGATCCGCACCGAAACCAGATCGGGCCGCCCCGCCGCGATCCGGTCATGCGCCATGAAGCTTTCCGCCGGCAGGTTGGTGATGACCTGCCCGGTCTGCTGCGCCAACCGAACCGCCAGTTCGCGCCCCTCAGTGGTCTGCAGATCCAGCGCCACGCTCTTCTTCGCGCGGTTGAGGTTCTCCCACGAAAGCGACCGCCCCTCGCGCGTCATCATGTAGCGCCGGTAGTCCAGCCCGCCGCGCCGGTCGTCAACGCGGATCACTTCTGCGCCCATTTGTGCGCAATAGAGGCCCGCCGTGGGGGAGGCCACGAACGAGGAAACCTCGACAATCGAAAGGCCGGAGAGGAGATTATACACGGCAGTTCCTCCCCATATCGGGGAGGGGGACCGCCGGAACGGTGGTGGTGGGGGCTATCAACCCGGCACTGCGCCTGTGGAGAGCCCCCTCCACCACGCCGCTACGCGTCGCGGTCCCCCTCCCCGGTTCGGGGAGGATCACCAAACCGCCCCTTCGCTGCTGAATTCGCGCAGCAGGCTCTTGGCGATCTGCAATTGCATGATCTGGCTGGTGCCCTCGTAAATGCGCAGGATGCGCGCATCGCGGAAGAAGCGCTCCGCCGGATATTCGGCAAGGTAACCCGCCCCGCCAAACACCTGCACGCACCGATCCACCACGCGCCCGCAGGCTTCGGACGAGAACAGCTTTGCCGACGCCGCCTTGCGCTGGATATTCTCGCCCCGGTCCGCGCGGGCGCAGGCGTCGGCGATCATGCATTCGGCGGCATAGAGTTCGGCCTCGCTGTCGGCCAGCATCGCCTGGATCAGCTGGAAGTTCGCAATCGGCTCGCCAAACGCCTTGCGCTCGGTGGCATAGCGGATTGCGGTGTCGAGCGCGCGCCGCCCCATGCCCACGCCCATGCCCGCCACCGAAAGCCGCCCGTTATCAAGGCTCTGCATCGCAATCTGAAAGCCCCGGCCTTCTTCGCCCCCGACCAGCGCTGAACCCGGCACATGCACGTCGTCCATGATGACATCGGCAATGTGCGCGCCTGCTTGCCCCATCTTCTTGTCCGGCTTGCCGATAGTGATGCCCGGCGTGGTCATGTCGACGATGAAGGCGGATACATGCGCGTTCTTGGCCAGCGCTTCCTTTGATGTGCGCGCCATGATCAGCCCGATCTTCGCACTGGGGCTGTTGGTGATGTACCGTTTCGTCCCGTTCAGCCGGTATCCGTTGCCATCACGCACCGCCATCGTCTGCATCGCCGCACTGTCAGACCCTGATCCCGGCTCGGTCAGGCCAAAACACGCAATCTCGCCGCTGGCGATGCGTGGCAGCCATTCGGCCTTCTGCTCTGCCGTGCCGAAATTCTTGATCGCGGTGCCGGTCATGCCGATGTTTATAGACATGGTCGAACGGTACGCCGGTGCAGCAAAGCTCAACTGCTTCACCGTCTCGATATATTGGCTGACATTCATGCCCGCCCCGCCAAACTCCTCGGGGATGGTAATGCCGAACAGCCCCATCTCGCGCATCTCGCCCAAGATGTCGTCAGGAATGCGGTCCTGCGCGATCACGTCCTCCTCAGCCGGAATCAGCCGCTCACGCACATAGCGGCGCAGTTGTTCGATAAACTGGTCAAAGATTTCGGCGTCCATACCGGGATTGACAGTGCTCATATGGATAAATCCTCAGACCGGATCATAGGGGAAAACGTGCGCCGAAACTTCGTCCGCGCGCGCAAAAGCAGGTTTGAATGCCGGGATCAGTTCCTCGGCAATCGCGGCAGGCGTCCACCCCTCCAGCTTGACCATCGAGCGCACCGGGCGCGGCTTGCTGAAAAGCAGGATCTCGTTCTTCCGCACCGAAAACACCTGATTGGTGACCTCGCTTGAAAGATCCGACGCCAGATAGGCCACCAGCGGCGCAATCTTGTCGGCGCTCATCGTTTGCAGCCGCTCCACCCGCTGCTTCTGCTCGGGCGTTTCCGCCGGGATCGAGGCGGTCATGCGGCTCCACGCAAAGGGTGCCACGCAGTTTGACCGCACACCCCAGCGCGCCATATCCAGCGCGATGGATTGCGACATCGCCACCAGCCCCAGCTTGGCCGCCGAATAGTTCGCCTGCCCCACATTGCCGATCAGCCCGCTGGTTGACGTAAAATGGATGAAGCTGCCCGATGATTGCTCACGAAAATAGGGCGTCGCCGCCTTCGACACGTTGAACGCGCCGGTCAGGTTCACGTCGATCACCTGGGTCCAGTCTTCGTAAGACATCTTGTGCCAGATCGTATCGCGCAGGATTCCGGCGTTGTTCACCACCGCATCGATCCGGCCAAAGCGCTGGACGGCGTCTTCCACGATGGTCGCCGCGCCCAATGGATCGGCCACGCTGGCAAGGTTGGCCCAAGCCCTGCCGCCCGCCGCCACAATGTCATCCACCGTGGTCTGTGCAGGGCCAGCGTCCCCGCCATCGCCCGCTTGCGCCACGCCGGGATCGTTGACCACCACCGCTGCACCTTCACGCGCACACAGCAACGCAATCTCGCGCCCGATCCCGCGCCCTGCGCCGGTCACAGCAACGACTTTGCCTTCAAGCACGCCAGCCATCCGAATCTCCGCTTGCCTCTTTCGGCGGATGTTAAGCGCGCGATTAAAAAGCTTCAACTGCTACGACGCATTTTTCTGGAAAACGCCGATTGCTGCGCCGCACCTTGCGGTTTCCGGCAAACCGGGCTAGGGGCGCGCCCATCGAATTCGCAACGTTTCGCAAGGAAATTCTCATGGCGGTTACCCGCACTTTCTCGATCATCAAGCCTGATGCCACGCGCCGCAACCTGACCGGTGCGGTCACCAAGATGCTGGAAGAAGCTGGCCTGCGCGTCGTCGCTTCCAAGCGCATCCATATGAGCCGCGAACAGGCCGAAGGCTTCTACGCCGTTCACCGCGAACGTCCGTTCTTTGGCGAACTGGTCGAATTCATGATCTCCGGTCCGGTGGTCGTGCAGGTTCTCGAAGGTGAGAACGCGATGCAGCGCAACCGTGACATCATGGGCGCCACCAACCCTGCCAATGCTGAACCCGGCACGATCCGCAAGGAACTGGCTGAATCGATCGAAGCAAACTCGGTCCACGGTTCGGATTCGGATGAGAACGCGGCCATCGAAATCGCCTACTTCTTCAAGCCCGAAGAAATCGTCGGCTGATCCTTTCCGATCAGGTTGACCGTCAAAAGGGCCGGGGCAGCAATGCTCCGGCCCTTTTCGTGCCGGTAGGCCGTAAAGCTGTCATTTGGTAGAATGTTGCGTCATTGCAACGCTTCATTGCGAAACGGATGTTATCACCTATAGCCATAATTGTAGGTGCTACTTACAAATGTTATAGCACAGGCAGTCCCGAAATTCGGACGTATGGAACCGTGAATGTTCCACAGGGAGGATACCTGATGCTTACTCACCGCGCTTCCGCGCGCTTGCTTGCGCGCACCAGCATTGTTGCTGCCGCCGCTTTCGCCATTGCCCAGCCCGCCTTCGCGCAGGACGCCGCTCAGCAGGCCGCTGACGAAGGCGTCGGCACCGAAATCATCGTGACCGCGCAAAAGCGTGCGCAGTCGCTTTCGGACGTTTCGCTTTCGGTTTCCGCCGTCGGCACAGAAGCGCTGGCTGCCAACAACACCGTCACGCTTGAAGGCCTTCAGGCACTGGTCCCGTCGATCAGCTTCGGCAACGATTTCAACTTTGCCAAGCTGTTCATTCGCGGCATCGGCCTCTCCAGCTCGCTGCCCGGCGTCGATCCTTCGGTCGCGCTTCATGTCGATGGCGTCGTGGTCAGCCTCGCTCAGGCCCAGCTTGGCTCGATGTTCGATCTTGAACGCGTTGAAGTGCTGCGCGGCCCGCAGGGCACGCTTTATGGCCGCAATGCCACCGGCGGCGCAGTCAACCTCATCACCGCCAAGCCCAGCGATACGCTCGAAGGCTATGTCCGCCAGACGCTTGGTGGCGATGCCCTGCTGATCCAGACCGATGCTGCCATCGGCGGCCCGATTGCCGAAGGCGTGCGTGGCCGTCTGGCCGTGCAGCGCATCAAGCGCGATGGCTTCGGCGTCAACGAATTCACCGGCAACGAGATCGACAACCTGAACCAGTGGTCGGGCCGTGCGCACCTTGAATTCCTGCCTTCGGATTCGGTGAACATCCTGCTGACCGGCGAATATCACCGTGAAGACGATCGCTCGCTGGCCATCAAGTTCCGCGAAGTGTCGTTCCCCGGCGTTCTGAACGACACTGTTGCTGCCAACGACGGTCTCAGCGCGCTGGGCCAGCGCCTGAATGCGGACGGTTCACAAGCCCGCTTCGCCACCAATCCGCGCAACATCGCCACGAACTTTGATCCGATCAATGATCGTGAACAGTGGGCGCTGACCGGTGCGATCACCGTGGACGCCAGCGATGCAATCACGCTCAAGTCGCTGACCAGCTATCGCAGCTTCGACGCGATCTTCTTCCACGATTTCGATATGTCGACCTACCTCGGCTATCCGCTGGCGCAGACCAATGCCCTGCGCAGCAGCGCCAATCACTGGCAGCCGGTGTTCCAGCACCAGTTCAGCCAGGAATTGCAGGCGAACGTCGATACCGACAAGTTCCACGGCGTGTTCGGCCTGTTCTATCTGGACGAACAGATCGAGGTGGAAAACCACATCGGCCTTGATGTGCTGACCAACACCGATCCGTTCCGCGTGCAGTTCGATGGCCGCTTGGATGTGAAGACCTGGGCCGCCTTCGCCAACATGACCTATGACCTGTCCGATAAGTTCTCGGTCAAGGCTGGCGCGCGCTACAGCTGGGAAGAGCGTCGCCTGCGCAATCAGGCGGGCCTCGGTTCGGCTGCGCTAAACCGTCTGGTTCTCGATCCGCTTCAGTGGGATGCAACCAAGTCGTGGGACGATTTCTCGCCCTCACTCGGCTTTGAATTCCGCCCGAACGACGATCTGATGCTCTACGGCAACTGGTCGCGCGGCTTCAAGAGCGGCACCGCTGAAATCGGCTCCACCCGCAAGCTTTCGGCCACGCAAGCCTCGCCGTTCGTCGATCCGGAAAAGGTCGAAGCCTTCGAAGTGGGCAGCAAGTATTCCGCAGGTGCGCTCAGCGCGAACCTCGCGGTGTTCTTCCAGCGCCTGAAGAATGGTCAGTTCTCGCTGACCCGCGCGATCCCCACGCCGCCGTTCTTCACCAGCACGCTGACCAACGCGGCCGTTTCGGAAGCCTATGGTGCCGAATTTGACGTGCTGTGGCGTCCGTCGCGTGAATTCACCGTCAATGCATCGGTCGGATACCTGCATTCGGAATTCACCAAGTTCTCTGCTTCCGATCCGCTCGATCCGCGCCTGTTTGCGCCCGGTGCCGTGGAATCGCAGCTGATCAAGGACTTGTCGGGCAATGCCACGCGCATGAGCCCCAAGTGGAGCCTCAACCTCAACCCGACCTACAGCGTGGGCATGAACAACGGCGGCGAAGTGCAGTTCGGCAGCAACTTCTCCTACCGCTCCAAGCAGTTCCACACTGAATTCAACGATGATCGCATGGCGCAGGATGGCTACATCCAGCTCGATGCCAACATCCGCTACAAGCACTCGGACGGCCACTTCTCGGCCAATGCATGGGTCCGCAACATCACCAACGAACTGGTCTATGCGGGCAGCTTCGCGGTTTCCACCAGCCGTGCCATCGGTGGCACGCTGATGCCGCCGCGCACGTATGGCATTACGCTGGGCTACGATTTCTGATCCACCCCGTCTTGGGGAACTCCTACGGGCCGCCGGTTCACTCCGGCGGCCCTTTTTGTTATGGCTGGGGGCAAGGGAGATTCGGATGCAAGGAATGGGTCAGGCAGGCGGCGGGGACGATTGCCCCTTTGCGTTCAATTTCGATGCGGCCACGTTCAAGGTGGGCGATGTCGTCAGCTATCGCGTGACCGGCAATCCGATGTTCGAAGACATGCCCTTCGCAGGCGAACTGGTTGAAGTGCATGATGATTTCGTGGTGATTGCTGGCGATGCCAGTGATCCGTCGGTGCGTTATCGCGGCTCGCGCGAAAGCCGCCCGCAGGTCGATTCCAGCCAGATCTGACGATGCTTTCCGAAGTGCACCTAGATGCACCTAACTGCACCTAGGCGGCGGTTGCCTGCCTGTACCACTGCGCAAGACCCCACCAGATCGCCCCAATCGCGGCCAGTGCGAGGAGGATGGGAACGGTATAGCCGAACCCCAGGTGGAGGATCGTGGCGGCGACCAATGCGGCGGTCGAACAGCCAAGATCCCACCCGCCCTCGGTCGCCATGTTGAACCGCAGCGTACACTGGGAACGCTGCGCCATCGCGTAGAGCGGGGAGAGCATGGCGGTGGCGAGCATCGGCGCGACGAGCGCGCCGAGTGCCGTGGCAACGAGCGCGGGGAGCGGCGTTGCCCACGCCAAGGCTTTGATTCCTATGACGATTGCGCCGAGGCCATAGGCTAGCGTCAATGAGTGCGCAGCGCGTCCGCCGTCGATCAGGCGGCCGATCAGCAGGCTGCCTGCCGCCGCGCCGACTCCCGCCAGTGCCAGCGCACCGCCGAAATTTTCGAAGCTTTGCCCGAGGGTTACGAACAGGGCGAGGTTCCACACGACGTTGGCGCAGCCCGATTGCAGCCCTTCGGCGAAGTAGATGCGGCGCCCGAAGCGGACGATGTCCGGGTCTGCGCGCGATTCCGGGTTGATCGTGGGGTTAGGCGCGCCGAGCAGGGGAGTGCCTGCAAGCATCTGAAACACTGCGATAATTGCGAATCCCGCCAGCGGCCCGACCCACGACAACAAGACCCCACCGATGACGGGGGCAACGATGCCGACCGTGGCGGTCGTCGCCTGCTGGATCGAAACCTGCCGCCCCATCGCGGCATTGTCTCCGGCGGCGGAGACATAGGCGTGGTAGCCGGTCCAGTAGAGCACGCTGCCAAGGCCAGTGACGAGGATATAGGCCATCAGCATCGGCCCCAAGCCACTGACAAAAGGCAACATTATATACGAGGCGGCGCGGATCACCACGCCCAGCAGCAGGACGCTACGCAGCCCGTAGCGGTGGGCGAGGGGCAGGACGGCGGCGCGCAGGGCGAAGCGGGAGAGCAGCACGAGCGCGAAACTCGCCAGCGCGAAGGAGGGGCTAAGCCCTTGTTTCACAAGGAAGCCGACCACGAACAGCCCGCCGCTCGCCTCTACAAACGATTGCAGTCCGGCATGAGCATAGATGCGGCGGATCGTGGTGAGCGCCATGCTGCGTTAAAAGTCCATCATTGCGGAAAGGCGGCGCGGGGCGACAGCGGCCCAACTGCGGCGGAGCCAGTCTGCGGCGTGGTCCCAATCGACGTCCGGACGGTTGAGAATCAAGCCTGCCCAACCACTTGCACCGTAATAGGCGGGGCGGAACCACGTGTCCTCATCCTGTTCGATCAGCGCGGTCAGTTCGTCCTGCCCGCTGGTTTTTACCAGCAGTGCGATGTGCGGGGTGCCGTGGTGCTGATCGTTGAAATAGGCGAAATATTTGCCGCCCACCCGCCATCCAGCAGCGCCGTGGCTTTCGCGCTCCTCCACTTGCGGAAGGGCAGCGGTGAGGGCGCGGACCTTCTCGAGCAGCCAGTCAGCGCTGGATTCGCGCGCGACGAAGGCGGCGAGGGTGCGTGAATAGAGCTGGTGTTCGGCAAACAGGACGCGGGCGGCGAGGGTGTCGCCGGTATCGCCGGGGATGATTGCCACCGGCGTCTGACCGAGGACCGGGCCGTCATCGAGTTCGGCGGTGACGAGGTGGACTGTGCAGCCGCCGTGCGAATCGCCCGCCTCAATCGCGCGGTCGTGCGTGTGCAAGCCTTTGTATTTGGGCAGCAATGAGGGGTGGATGTTGAGCATCCGGCCTTCCCAACGGCCTACGAATTCTGGGCTGAGGATGCGCATGTAGCCCGCCAGCGCGATATACCGCGCGCCTGCCGAAAGGACTTCCGCTTCCATCATCGCATCATGTTCGGCGCGGGGGATGCCCTTGTGGGGCAGGGCGAAGGTGGGCACGCCCTCTGCCTCGGCCAGTTTCAGGCCTGAGGCTTCGGGGTTGTTGGAAAGGACGAGGACGATTTCGTAGGGGCAGTCTGCCGCGCGCGACGCGTAGAGCAGCGCGGCCATGTTGGTGCCGCTGCCGGAGATGAAGACGGCGACGGGGGTGCGATCAGCCAAGGTGAACGGCTTCCCATGCCTCGCGCGCGGACCATGTTTCGGCGCTGCCGGTAACGGTGCAGCCCTTTTCGCCGGTCACGATTTCACCAACGCGATAAACCGTTTCGCCTGCTGCGGTGAGGTCGGCGGCCAGCGAATCGGCTTCTGCGGCTTCGACTGCGAGGATCATGCCGATGCCGCAGTTGAAAGTGCGGGCCATTTCGGCAGGCTCGATATTGCCCTGCGCCTGGAGGAAGGACATCAACCGGCTCTGTTCCCAGCTATCGGCATCGATGCGCGCGTGGAGGCCCTGTGGCAGGACGCGGGGCACGTTTTCGAGCAAGCCGCCGCCGGTGATGTGGGCGAGCGCATTGATGCGGCCAGAGCGGATGAAGGGCAGCAGGGTCTTCACATAGATGCGAGTCGGTTCAATCAGATAGTCGATCAGCAGGCGTTCGTTGTCGAACAGCGCGGGGCGATCCAGCTTCCAGCCCTTGTCTGCAGCGAGGCGGCGGACGAGGGAGTATCCGTTGGAATGGACGCCCGAGGAGGCGAGGCCGAGCAGGACGTTGCCAGCTGCCACGCGATCACCGGTCAGTTGTTCGCCGCGTTCCACCGCGCCGACGCAGAAGCCAGCGAGGTCATAATCGCCATCGGCATACATGCCCGGCATTTCTGCGGTTTCGCCCCCGATGAGGGCGCAACCGGCGATGCGGCAGCCATCGGCGATGCCCGCGACAACGCGCTCCGCCACGCCGTTATCAAGGCGGCCTGTGGCGAAATAATCGAGGAAGAACAGGGGTTCGGCACCCTGCACGATCAGATCGTTGACGCACATGGCGACCAGATCAATGCCGATCTGGTCATGCCGGTCATGGTCGATGGCCAGCTTTACCTTGGTGCCCACGCCATCGTTGCCCGCGACCAGCAGCGGGTCTTTGTAGCCAGCTGCCTTCAGATCGAAAAAGCCGCCGAAGCCGCCAAGTTCCGCATCCGCGCCGGGGCGGGCGGTGGATTTGGCCAGCGGGCCAATGGCCTTTACCAGCGCGTTGCCCGCGGCGATGTTCACGCCGGCCTGGGCGTAGCTGTAGCTCTGCGGCTTTTTATCCTGTTCGCTCATGGGAGGCGCGCCTAGCGCTTTCTTGCTTGGATTTCCACTTGCCTTTGGGCAAAAGCGGACCCGCAAACACCGGAATTCGAATTCCGGGCACATTTTCGGCCAGTATCGCGGCCCAACGAAGTTCGGAGTTGTCTTGGTCGCCCTGCGCCTGCCTTTGGAAAATGTGAAGAACCGCAAGGTCTTGGGCCTTGGTCTTGCCGTGCTGTTGGCAGCGGGCGGGGCGATTCTGGTTGCTCAGATCGAAGGGGATCGCGGCATTCCGCCGATTGCCAGCAACGGCGATTTCGAGATTCGCGGGATCGAGGTGAACGCCACCGGCGACAATCCCGAAGACGCGCGGGCCAAGGGCTGGCGCGAGGCGCAGCGCAAGGCGTGGGAAAAGCTGTGGGAATCGAACGGCAGCGGCGGGGCCGCGCCGGGGCTGGACGATGGCACCATCGAATCGATGGTATCTGCCGTGGTGGTGGAGCGTGAGCAGGTTGGGCCGCGCCGCTACATCGCCACATTGGGCGTGATTTTTGACCGCGCGCGCATGGGTGAGCGGCTGGGGATGACCGGGGCGCGGGCGCGGTCTGCGCCGCTGCTTGTGATCCCGGTGCTCTATCAGGGCGGCGTGGCGACAGTGTTCGAGACGCGCACGCCGTGGCAAAAGGCCTGGGCGGATTATCGCACGGGTAACAGCGCGATTGATTATGTCCGCCCGATTGGCGCAGGGTCGGATTCGCTGCTGCTGACGGCTGGGCAACTGGACCGGCGCAGCCGCAACTGGTGGCGCATGATTCTGGACGAATTCGGCGCGTCTGACGTAATCATGCCGATTGCGCGGCTGGAGCGCGAGTATCCCGGTGGGCCAGTGCGGGGCACATTTACCGCGCGCTATGGCCCGGACAACCGGTTCCTCGGCAGCTTTACGCTGAACGCAAGGAACGAGGCCGAAGTGCCCAAGATGCTGGAGCAGGCGATTGGCCAGCTCGACAAGATCTTTTCGCAGGCGTTGGCAAATGGCGTGCTTAAGCCCGATCCGACCTTGAACATGGTCACGCAGATCGATCAGGCGCTGATCGACCAGACGATGCAGAAGCTGGGACCGGCCCCGGTGACGATGCAGGCTGAACCGGTGGGGGATGAACCGGGCGAGGCGACCGCCACGCCGACCGCTGCTGCAACCAGCACGTTTACGGTCCAGTTCGCAACCGAGGATGCGGCGGCGGTTGATGCCGGGATGTCTGCGATACGCAGCGTGGCGGGCGTCAAGAGCGCTGCTTCGACCTCAATCGCGATTGGCGGCACATCGGTGATGCGCGTGACCTATTCGGGCGAGATGGATGCGCTGGCAGCCGCGCTGCGGGCACAGGGCTGGCGCGTGACGGTGGGCGCGGGCGCGCTTTCGATCCGCAAGTAACGCTTATCCCTGAATTCAGCGTATAAGCGGCCAGATGTCGACGCAGATTGCCCTTCCGTTGGTGACGGCGCGCGGTTCTGAAACCGTGGTCATGGGACCAAGCCTTGTGCCGGTGATCGAGGCTTTGCAGGCGGCGGAAAGCTGGCCATTTCGCACTGCGATTCTGGCCGGGCCGCCGCGTTCGGGCAAAAGCCTGCTGGCGCGCTGGTTTGCTGAGAGCGGGGCGGGCGAGGTGGTGGACGGTGCCGATGCGCTGCCCGAAGACGAGGTGTTCCATCGCTGGAACCGCGCGCAGGCCGATGGAAAGCCGCTATTGCTGGTGGCGAATCGCGCTCCGGGAGAATGGAAGGTGGCGCTGCCCGATCTGGCATCGCGGCTGGGCGCGGCGCTGCTGATTGAAATTGCGCCGCCGGACGATGAACTGGTTGCCGGGCTGGTGGCGGAACTTTCCGCGCGGCGGGGGCTTGTGCTGGGGGAACAGGTGCTGAGCTATCTCCTGCCACGGCTGGAGCGGAGCCATGCGGAAATCGAGTTGCTGATTGAAACTCTTGACCGGCTCTCTCTTGAGCGTAAAGCACCCGTCACCATATCGCTGGTTCGTGATGCTTTGGCTGAGCGGACAGGAGAATTTCAGCCGCGCTTGCTTTAGCGCTGCTTTAGAGAGAGAATCAGGGGCATGTTCAACGGCCTGATCGCTTACATGGATTCGATCCGCTCGCGCGATCCTGCGCCGCGATCGCGTTGGGAAATCCTGCTTTACCCGGGGCTGTGGGCCGTGGGTTTCCACCGCGTGGCGCACTGGCTGTTTGAAGCGCGGCTGTTCTTCCTGGCGCGCGCGGTGAATCACCTCTCGCGCTTTCTGACGGCGATCGACATTCATCCCGGCGCGAAGATCGGCAAGCACCTGTTTATCGACCACGGCTTTACCGTGATTGGTGAGACGGCCGAAATTGGCGATAATGTGACGATTTACCAGTGCGTTACGCTGGGCGGGACCAATCCGGCCAATGGCGTTCCCGGCAAGCGCCACCCGACGTTGAGCGATAATGCCATCATCGGATCGGGCGCGCAGATCCTTGGGCCGATCACGGTGGGGCCGCGCGCGCGCGTGGGCGCCAATGCGGTGGTGACCGACGATGTGCCCGAAGGCGCGACGATGGTGGGCCTGAAAGCGCGGTCCACGCTGGTTCCGGCCGAGACGTGGCTCAAGGAATTCATCCCCTATGGCACGCCCTGCAAGGAGCCTTGCGAGCCGAACGGCGGAAGCCGGGTTGACGATCTGGAGGCCGAAGTTGCGGCTTTGAAGACTCAGGTTGCGGCATTGATCGCGGCGCAGGGTGGCGGTGAAACGCCAGCACCGACGCCGACCAGTGTTGGCGGGAGGACGCGCCGCTGAGCGGGACTGGCCCTGAGGTCGGTGCGCCCGGCATTGTAGTGCCCTTTCCGAATGTGCGCGCCGCCCAGCAGGTCGGGTTCGAACGGCTGGAACTGCTGAAAATACTCGACATCTATGGCCGCATGGTCGCCGCCGGGTTCTGGCGCGATTATGCGATGGATTTTGGCAAGGATGCGGCGGTGTTTGCCGCGTTCAAGCGCACGGCTGAGCGGCCTTCGGCGCGGATCGAGAAACGGCCTGCGTTGCGTGGCAAACAGGGCATGTGGGCTTTGTTTGGCGAGGCGGGGCAAGTGCTCAAGCGCGGGCACGATCTGGCAGGCGTGCTTTCGCCGCTGGAGCGCCGGTTGATGAAAGTGGTGGAGGATTAGCCCTCGGCTCAAACCTTTGGTTTGAGCAGGAAGTTCATCCAGCAGCTGGCGAGGGGTTTGTCACGGTCTGTCTGCCATGCTTCGGCGCGGACGTTGGCGATGCGGCGGCCTGCGCGGATGACCTGGCCGCGCGCAAAGGTTTCCACCGTGACACCGCCGCGCAGGTATTCCACCGAGATGTTGACGGGTTTGATGCGGACGCGTGAGTCCTCTTCACCGAGTTCGGCATGCAGCGCCATAATCGCGGCGATTTCGAGCAGTCCGGCGATGGCACCGCCGTGGAGATAGCCGGGGCGGCCCATCGCGCGATCCGAGAAGTCCATGACCAGCAACGGGCTGCCATCGAGCAGCCCTTCGATTCGCATGCCCATCGCGCGGGCATAGGGGGGTAGACGATCGGTTAGCTGCGTCATGCCTCCGTTCCTGATGTCGGGGACGGCCTTGATGTTGGGCTTTCTGGCGCGCGTGCCCAGCCTTCGGCCTCCACCTGAATGAAGATGCCGGCAGCGTGGGCCACAGGATCGGCAATGTCGCCATCGTGAGCGATCCCGCGCACGAAGGCCATCGACTGCTTGAGCTGGTAGCATTCGGCCCATGCGACGATGGCCTTGCCGGGAGTGGCGGCGCGCACGTAATCGACGCGCAGATCGAGCGTTACTTGCGGGCGGAAGGCGCCGCGCAGTGCCCAGACCGACATCGACGTGGCATTGTCGAGCAGGCTGATGATCGGACCGGACGCCAGCACTCCGGTTTCGGGATCGCCAACCAGATCCTCACGCCAAGGGAGGCCGAGTTCGACCCAATTGCTGCCGTGATCGCGGTAGTGCATGCCGATAAAGCCGGTGTGGCCGTGCTTCATCATGAACTTGCCAAAGCGCGAGGGATCGAACGCCATGTCTGGCGGGATCGAGGGACGCCCTCCGCTGCTTTCCGGTGTGCTGTTCATGGCCTATCCCTGCCGCAGCCTTGCTGGATTGACAAGCATCTTAAGCGAACAGTTAAGGTGCGCGGCGTCTAGAATGCACTTCCGACCAGCGCATCAATCGCGCCTTGCAGGATCAGCGCGGCAGCATGCGAATCGATGCGGGTGGCGCGTTTGGCGCGGCTGAAGTCCTGTTCGATCATCGCGCGTTCGGCGGCCTGCGTGGTCCAGCGTTCGTCCCACAGCAGGATCGGCAGGCCAAGGTCTTCAAGATTGCGGGCGATGGCGCGCGCACCCTGCGAGCGGGGGCTTTCAGACCCGTCCATGTTGATCGGCAGGCCGATGACGAGGCCTTTTACATCCCGTTCGGCGATGAGCGCGGCCAGCTTGGCCTTGTCGGCCATGAATTTGCCGCGCTGGAGTGTCTTGCCCGCCGTGGCAAAGCGCCATCCGCGATCACACAGCGCGATGCCGATGGTCTTGGTGCCGGTATCGAGGCCCATCAGCGCCCCGCCTTCCGGCAAAAGATCGCGCAGCGAAAGGGCGGACTGGGTGATCATTGACCGCCGTTTGCGTTGGCCCATGTGGCAACGCGGCGGTCCACATCGGCGCGCAGGTTGGCCCAGAACAGCGGAATGTCATAGATGTGGTAGTTGTTGCCCGGCAGCACGTGCGGCCCAAGCTCGGGCGGATCGCCGATCAGCAGGATGCCAGTGGCCGGATCGCAGCGGGCGGGCACTGCGCCGACGACCAGTTCGCCGCTCTTGAGATCTTCGCTGGGCTTCAACGTGCCGAGATTGGCACTGGCGGGGGCTGCGGGCGCGGACCCACCGTTCAGCGGATTGGTGCAGAGCACGGGGCGCGTGTCCTTGGCCTTTCCATCAAGCGCGGGGCGGGTGCGGTAGGCCTGGAGGACGAGTTCGAAATCAGCGGGTTCGGCAAAGCTCGACCAGCTCATCACGCAGCCGGTAAGGGTGGGGCCAGTGCAGGCGGGCAGGCCCATTGCGGGCAGATCGTGCTCCACCGAGATCGGCCAGCCTACCGCATAGGCGGCGACCACGCGCGCGGCGAGGGGCGTGCCTGCCACGCGGTCCTTGAGCAGATGGATCAGGTGCAAGCTGCCCTGGCTGTGCCCGCCCAAGACGATGGGGGTATCTGCCGGGATCGCAGCGACGAAGCTGTCAAACGCCTGCCGCACATCGAGATAGGCCAAATCGAGCGCCAACTGCCCTTCGGCTTTTTCGGTCAGGAAAGCGCCGAACGCGGCTTGGCGATAGCGCGGTGCCCAGACCTGCGCTTGCCCGTTGAAGGCGGTGGCCATGCCGTGCAGAAAATAGCTGGCACGGCGGTTTGTGTCGGTATCGTCAAGCGGGCCGTTCCATGCCTTGCGCGCAAGATAGCTGGTTGGGTGGATGAAGAACACGGCCGCCGGGCCGGTTCCCTTCTTCACACCTGCCGGTGCCCACTGCGAAGGGTCGGCCGCACCAATGCCGGGACGTGAGAGCCACATCTTGTTCCCGGCGTAGGCATCAACGGGCAGCGGATCGAGCCGGACATAGTCTGAACGCGGGACGAAAGCGAAACGGCTCAACTCAGTTGACCAGATACGCAGGGCAAACAGCGCCGCGATTACCAGCACGGCGAGAATGGCGATCATGTAGAGGAATTTGCGGGCCATCGGTTTCTCGTCAGGTTGGTCAAATAGAGGCGCGGTGGGCGTCGTTCTTTTCTGCCTGTCGTTCGAGCGCAATCTTGATCATCGCGACGATCGGATCAGCAAGCATCAGCCCGAGAATACCGAACAGCAGCCCGAACACCAACTGTGCGCCAAGCACCAGCGCCGGTGCAAGATCAACGGTGCGCCGCGCCACCATCGGGACGATGATATTGCCATCGACCGTTTGCACGGTGACATAGACGGCAATGCAGAACAGCCCGGTTTCGGTGCCGACGGAAAAACCGACGAGGATCATCAGCAGGCCCGAGATCGGCGCGCCGATATTGGGCAGGAAGGCCAGCAATCCGGTGAGCAGGCCAAGCAGCGCTGCCATTGGCACGCCCCACCATGCCAGCAGCGCCCATGTGGCCACGCCTTCGACGATCATGCCGAGCAGTCGCCCGAACAGCAGCATGCGCAGCGCCTTGCCCATGCGCTGGGCGGTGCCTTCCCAGCGATCGCGGCTGTCTTCGGGCAGCATCCAGCCCACGCCACGCCGGTAAAGATCGGGTTCCAGGACGAAGTAGATCGACAGGATGAAAATGAGGAATCCGGTGGTGAAGCCGCCGAAAATGCCACCCAACGCGCGCGTGACCTGACCGACGCTGCCGAGCACCTGCGAGGCGATCTGCTGCAGGTTGACGTCCTGCATGGTAATGCCGTGACGCTGTGCCAGTGCAGTAAGGCGGACGAGCTGGGCTTCGATCACGGTCGGCAATTGCGCTGCCTGCGCCGCAATCTGGCCCCCTGCGAAAATCACCAGCCAGACAAGAAACGCAAAGACCGCGACCAGCACCACGGTGATCCGCAGGCCCCTTGGCATCCACGGCGCGAATCGGCGGATGAGGCGCTGCCCGCCATCAATCATTGCGGCAAGGACGATGCCGCCAATGATCACCATGATCGGCTGTGCCAGCATCACCGCCAGCGCGAAAAGCGAAGCTATGCCGATCCACACCGTGGCCTTCTTCGCCTCGCGGCGGACCATGTCATCCTTGATGTCGGTTGGCCCGGCGGTTCTGGCCGGGGTCTGATCCTGCATCTGGTTCAGCGCTCCCCTGGTGCCATATCCGTCACCGGTGCCGGAGCAGCAGGCTGGCCGATTGCAACTGGGCGACGGATTTCAGGCCGCAGTCTGGTCCACGCACGGGCATCGCGCAAGGAGGACCACCATGTCAGCGGGTTGAGCGATTCGCTGCCGTCGAGCGAGAACGTGACGAATTCCGCACGCCCGCCGACGTTGGCGAGCGGGACTGGACCGCCAAGGCCGCGCTCTTCCACGGTCGCGCGGCTGTCTGCCGAATGATCGCGATTGTCGCCCATCAGGAAGACGTGGCCTGCCGGAACCAAGGTTTCGGGGTAATTGTCCAGCATCTGGTCCGTATGGTCGATCACCAGATAGCTTGCGCCATTGGGCAAGGTTTCGCGGAAGGCGGGCAGTTCATAAACCTCGCGCCCATTGGCCAGCCGCGTGCGGTAGCGTTCGAACATGTCGTAGCACGGAGCACCATCGCACGAGAGCAGCGGGTCGGCGGGGATCTGCACCGGCGGCTCGGCCTGCTGCGGCACGAGCTTGCCGTTGAGGATGATCTGGCCGTGGATCACTGTGATACGATCCCCGGGCAGGGCGACCACGCGCTTGATATAATCCTCGTCACGATCCGGCGGCACGGCGATGACAATGTCGCCATATTCTGGCGTGTTTGCAAAGACGCGCTTGTCCCCGCGCGGCAGCACGTGGAACGAAGCCGACACCCACGACCAGCCGTAGGGATACTTCGACACGATCAGGCGGTCGCCCACCAGCAGGTTGGGCATCATCGAAATCGATGGGATATAGAACGGCTTGGCGATCAGGCTGTGAAACACCACTACGGCCAGCAGCATGAGCGCGAGACCGCGAATTTCAGCCCACCAATCCACACCACCCTCAGGTGGCGGGGGTGGGGAGAGCGGTTCGGGCGGCAACTGTTCGGATGCCGGGTGTTCGGACGGATGGTCGGTCAAGCGGCTGGCGTTCCGGAAAGGGGGCGGGCCTCGATAACCACAAAGGCTTGCGCCCAAGGATGATCGTCGGTCAATGTCAGGTGGATTGCAGCTTCGTATCCGGCTGGCGTGATCGCGGCAAGCCGTGCGGCCGCGCCGCCGGTGAGCGCCAGTGTGGGCGCGCCGGAGCGGGCATTGACCACGCCGATGTCCTTCATGAACACACCTGCCTTGAACCCGGTGCCAACCGCCTTCGAGAAGGCTTCCTTGGCGGCGAAGCGCTTCGCCAGTGTTCCGGCCATTGTATAGGGGCGGCGCGCGGCCTTGGCCTTTTCCACATCGGTGAACACGCGGTTGAGGAAACGCTCTCCAAAGCGGTCGAGCGAGTTCTGGATGCGGTCAATATTGCAGAGGTCCGAGCCGATGGAGAGGATCACGGCGCGCGCCTCACCGCGCTTCGTCCATCAGATCGCGCATCCGCCGCACTGCGCTTTCCAGCCCGGTAAAGATCGCCTCACCGATCAGGTAGTGGCCGATGTTCAGCTCTGCGAGCTGGGGAATGGCGGCGATTGGCTGGACGTTTTCATATGTCAGGCCGTGGCCTGCGTGGGGTTCAATGCCGTTACGCGCGGCGAGCGCCGCCATATCGGCAATCCGACGCAGTTCGATGGCGCGCTGTTCTCCAGTCGCGTGGGCATATTCGCCAGTGTGCAGTTCGACCACCGGCACGCGAAGCTGCATCGCGGCCTCGATCTGCCGCGCTTCAGGGGCGATGAACAGGCTGACGCGAATGCCGGCATCGGCCAGCCGCGCGACGATGGGGGCGAGTCGGTTGTGCTGGCCAGCGGCGTCCAGACCGCCTTCGGTGGTGCGCTCCTCTCGCCGTTCGGGCACGATGCATGCGGCATGCGGCATGTGGCGCAGCGCAATTTCCAGCATCTCGTCGGTTGCGGCCATCTCGAGATTGAGCGGAAGATTGGTCGCGGCCTGGATGCGGGCGAGGTCTTCATCGCGGATATGGCGGCGGTCCTCGCGCAAGTGAGCGGTGATTCCGTCACCACCGACCGCAGCAACGATCTGCGCCGCGCGCACCGGATCGGGATGATCCCCGCCGCGTGCGTTGCGGATCGTGGCAACGTGATCGATGTTGACGCCCAAGCGCAGGCGTCCCGGCGATAGCACTGAGGTCACGGCTTTGCCCGACTGCCGGGCTTTACCGCTTCGGTTGCGGCAAGTTCGGGCGGCAGTTCATCTGGCGCATATGTCGGGAAGTTGAGCGCGATCAGCGGGAAGAACGGCACGCCGAGATCTACGCTTCCGGCTGAACGATCAACCAGTGCGGCGGCAGCGATGACTTCACCGCCTGCGGCCTCGATCGCCTTGATCGCTTCGCGGCTGGACAGGCCGGTGGTGACGACATCTTCTACCATCAGCACTTTGTCGCCGGGATTCAACGCAAAACCACGACGCAATTCGAACGTGCCGGTGGGGCGTTCGACGAACATCGCTTCTACGCCCAGCGCGCGGCCCATTTCGTGGCCGATGATCACGCCGCCCATTGCGGGCGAGATGACCTTCTGGATCTGCTGGCGCAATTCACGCGGGATTTTCTGAGCGGTGGCCGCAGCAAGGCGCGAGGCGCGCATCGGGTCCATCAATACGCGCGCGCACTGCAGGTAATGGGCGCTGTGGCGGCCGGACGAGAGCAGGAAGTGCCCTTCGAGCAAGGCCTGGCTGGCGCGGAATTCGGAAAGGATGTCGTCTTCGAGCATCGTGTCTGCCTGCAAAGGTCGGTCTATGGCCCGCAAATGGCCCTTGCCTGCGCGGTGGGCAACCCTTTTCGACGAAGTTGCAGCAGCGCGCTGCCGCATTGCCCGAATGGCCGTGGCGTAAGGGTGAAAAATATGCGCTGTGCGGCTTGAGGCTTGGGGCAACCGCGCGTATAGGCCGGGACGATCGAGGGACTTAGAGGAAGCGCGCAAGTGCTTCCTTGATGCAGCGCAGCAGGCGCGCAAACAGGGAAAAAGCGGAAACTTTGACGATGAGTCTTGCCGATACCGCCCGCACAGCGGGCAAAGCTCTCCGGACATTTGGCCGGACCCTTGGCGTTGCTTTTGCGCTGACTTTCGGGACAGCCGCAATGGCTGCTGCGCCTGCGGCACCTGTTGCTGTAGCGCCCGTGGCAGCCGATTCGACTGCCGCTGCGCAAACGGCTCCGGTCGATGCCGGCTCCTACACGCCGATGGCGCCGACGCCCGGCAAGGGCATGCCCGTCGACAAGGGCTGGACCTTTCAGGATCAGTATTCGCCCACTGGCGAAGAAGCCTTGTTCATGCATGACGTGATCCTGATGCCGGTGATCGTCGCCATTTCGGTTCTGGTGCTGATCCTGCTGGTGGTGGTTGCCGCCAAGTTCAACAAGCGCGCCAATCCGGTCGCTTCGAAGACCAGCCACAATACGCTGATCGAAGTGGTCTGGACGCTGGTGCCTGTGCTGATCCTGGTGGTCATCGCGGTGCCTTCGATCCGCCTGCTGGCCCACCAGTATGACCCCGCGCCCAAGGGTGCGGTTACGGTCAAGGTGACCGGGTATCAGTGGTACTGGGGTTACACCTATCCGGACAATGGCGGGTTCGAAGTGATCTCGAACATGCTGCCCGATGAAGAAGCGCTCAAGCGTGGTGAACCGGCGCAGCTGGCCGTGGACAACCGCATGGTCGTTCCTGCTGGTGAGCCGATCCGTATTCAGACCATCGGCTCCGATGTGATCCACGCGTTTGCCGTGCCTTCGCTGTGGTTCAAGCTTGACGCTGTGCCGGGCCGCATCAACGAGAAGGTGCTGATGATCAAGGAGCCGGGCGTTTACTACGGCCAGTGCTCCGAACTGTGCGGCGCGCGCCACGGCTACATGCCGATCGCGGTTGAAGCTCTGCCGCGCGACAAATTCGAGGCGTGGGTGAAGACCCAGCCGGGTGGCACTGTGGGGCCGGCTGAAGCAGCCGCTCCTGCCGTGGTGCCCGCCGCCGCTCCCGCCGAAGCCCCGGCTGCTGACGCTTCCACAGCGCCTGCTGCCTGACGCGAAATTATCGACAAGGTTTGACCGAGATGGCCACCATTCCCGCAAACGAAGGCTTCGATGCGCATGATCATGCGCACGACCACGATCATGACCACAAGCCGGCGTTCTTCGCCCGCTGGTTCATGTCCACCAACCACAAGGACATCGGTACGCTGTATCTGATCTTTGCGATTTTCGCAGGGATCATCGGCGGTGCCGTTTCCGGCATGATGCGTGCCGAACTGGCGCACCCGGGCATCCAGTATCTCGGCTATTTCGCCGAACTGCTGGGCACGGCGACGCCGACCTTCGACCAGCAACTCCACCTGTGGAACGTGCTGATCACCGCACACGGCCTGATCATGGTGTTCTTCATGGTCATGCCAGCGATCATCGGCGGCTTTGGCAACTGGTTCGTTCCGCTCATGATCGGCGCGCCTGACATGGCCTTCCCGCGCATGAACAACGTGTCGTTCTGGCTGACCTTTGTCGGCTTCCTGTCGCTGATGTTCTCGGCATTCATGCCGGGTGGCACGGGGCAGGGCGCAGGCACTGGCTGGACGGTCTATGCACCGCTTTCCACGTCCGGTTCGGTTGGTCCTGCGGTCGATTTCGCGATCTTCTCGCTGCACCTTTCGGGCGCGGGTACGATCCTGGGTGCGATCAACTTCATCACCACCATCCTGAACATGCGCGCGCCGGGGATGACCCTGCACAAGATGCCGCTGTTCGTGTGGTCGGTGCTGGTCACAGCCTTCCTTCTGCTGCTGGCGCTGCCGGTTCTGGCTGCTGCCATCACCATGCTGCTGACCGATCGCAACTTCGGCACGACCTTCTTCGATCCGGCTGGCGGCGGTGATCCCGTTCTTTACCAGCACCTGTTCTGGTTCTTCGGTCACCCCGAAGTGTACATCATGATTCTGCCGGGCTTCGGCATCATCAGCCAGATCATCTCGACCTTCTCGAAGAAGCCGGTATTCGGCTACCTCGGCATGGCCTACGCGATGGTCGCCATCGGCGTGGTCGGGTTCATCGTGTGGGCGCACCACATGTACACCACCGGTCTCGACGTGAACACGAAGATGTATTTCACCGCCGCAACCATGGTGATCGCCGTGCCGACCGGCATCAAGATCTTCTCGTGGATCGCGACGATGTGGGGTGGCAGCATCGAGTTCAAGTCGCCGATGATCTGGGCGATCGGTTTCATCTTCCTGTTTACCGTGGGCGGCGTCACCGGCGTGGTGCTGGCGAATGGCGGCGTGGACGACAACCTGCACGACACCTACTACGTCGTTGCTCACTTCCACTACGTGCTGTCGCTTGGCGCGGTGACTTCGCTCTTCGCAGGGTTCTTCTATTGGTTCCCGAAGATGAGCGGCCGGATGCATTCCGAGTTCCTCAGCCACCTGCAGTTCGTGATTTTCTTCATCGGCGTGAACCTGATCTTCTTCCCGATGCATTTCCTGGGCGTTCAAGGCATGCCGCGCCGCTATCCTGATTACGCGGTGGCATATTCGTACTGGAACGAGATCGCTTCTTACGGCTACGTCGTCATGGCAGGCTCAATGGTGATCTTCTTCGTCAACATCGCCTACGCATTCCTTGCCGGTAAGAAGGCCGAAGGCAACTATTGGGGCGAAGGTGCGACGACGCTGGAGTGGACGCTGTCCTCGCCGCCGCCGTTCCACCAGTTCGAAACGCTTCCGGTGATCGACGACGCGGCTCACGCACACTGAGCCAATTGTCGGCCAAAGGACGGAAAATTGAAAAGGCCTCCGGAGCAATCCGGGGGCCTTTTCCGTGGGCCGAGGACTAGCACCTTTGGTCATGACAACACCTCGTCCCGTTTCGCTTTCCTTGGACGTCACCTGCGCGTATAGGCCCGGCCAACCATGAAATCTGCAACGCCCGCCACCCCGACCGTCGCCCTGCCAGCTGAGTGGCGCGATTTCTTTGCGCTGACCAAGCCGCGCGTGATGACGCTGGTGATTTTCAGCGGCTTGTGCGGCCTGTTGGCGGCGCCTGCCACGATTCATCCGGTGATTGCCTTTACTGCGATCCTGTGCATTGCCGTGGGTGCGGGAGGGGCGGCGGCGCTCAACATGTGGTGGGAAGCCGACCTCGACGCCGGAATGAAGCGCACGGCGACGCGGCCGCTGCCATCTGGCCGCATGGACCCCACATCGGCGCGTGACTTCGGCATTGCGCTTTCGGCAGGTTCCGTCGGTGTGATGGGCCTTGGCGTGAACTGGCTCGCCGCTGGGATCCTCGCGTTCTCGATCTTCTACTACGCATGGATCTACACCGTCTGGCTCAAGCCACGCACGCCTCAGAACATCGTGATCGGCGGCGGAGCTGGCGCATTTCCGCCGCTGATCGGCTGGGTGGCGGTGACGGGTGACATCACGCTGATGCCGGTCCTGTTGTTCGCGATCATCTTTATGTGGACACCCCCGCACTTCTGGGCACTCGCCCTGTTTGTGCAGACTGATTACGCAAAAGTGGGCATTCCGATGATGCCGGTGATTGCAGGTGAAAAGTCTACGCGGCGGCAGATTCTGATTTACGCGGTCCTGCTGCTGCCGGTCACACTTGCACCTTGGTTCATTGGCGGAACTGGCTGGGTCTACGGCCTTTCGGCGCTACTGCTCGGTTTGGTCTTCGTAGCGCTCTCGGCGAAAGTCGGGCTGCGCGACACCGGGCCGGATGACAAAATGCTGCCTGAAAAGCGGCTGTTTGGATATTCGATCCTCTATCTTTTCGTGCTTTTCGGCATGCTGGCGTTTGACCGGCTCGCCACGGTGCAAGGCTGGCAATGATGAACGATCCCCATAAATTCCAGACACCGCAGCCAGAGCATCTCTCAAAGGAGCAGTCCGACCTTTATCGCGCGCGCCAGCGTGGACGGAACAAGGTGCTCGGGCTGGTGCTGGGATCACTGGCGGTGCTGTTTTTCGCAATTTCGATCGTCAAGATCGCAGCGCAGGTGAACGGAGCGAACTGACATGGCCGCGAGCGTTGTTCCCAATGTCCAAAAGAACCGCAAGGTCGGCATGCTTGCCGCTGGTGGCGCGTTGGCGATGCTTGGGCTTGGGTATGCCTCAGTCCCTCTTTATCAGTTGTTCTGTCAGGTAACCGGCTATGGCGGCACCACGCAACGCGCCGATGCCGCTGCTGCGGCAGGGGTCAAGGTTGCGGGTAAATCCGTAACGATCCGTTTCGATGCAAATGTGGCCCGAGACATGCCTTGGCAATTCAAGCCGATGCAGGTCAAACAGGACGTGCGCGTCGGCCAGCGTCAGATGGCGCGGTACGAGGCACGAAACCTCTCGGACCAGACGGTGACAGGCACGGCGATCTTCAATGTTTCGCCCGAGCAGGCAGGCAAGTATTTCAACAAGATCCAGTGCTTCTGCTTCACGGAACAGACGCTGCAGCCTGGGCAGCAGATCCCGATGCCGGTGATCTACTATGTCGATCCGGCGATTCTTGATGATCCTTCGGCGAAGAACATCGAAGAGATCACGTTGAGCTATACCTTCAACGAAACACACGAGAGCGTGGCCGCGCGCCAACGCAAGCCTGTTTCGCAACCGATGGAAAAGCCTCTGGACCCGGCGCAAACCCGGCGATAAAGGCCAAGATGAACTGTGTGCCGGGCGTGATGCCGGGCATGGCATAGATGACCAGACCTGACTGGGGGATTTCGACGATCATGGCCGGCGCTAAGAACCACGATTATCACATTCTGCCGCCCGACATCTGGCCGTTCGTCGGTGCGATGTCTGCGCTGACAATGGCCGTTGGCGGCGTCTTCTGGATGCACGAAATGGCAGGCGGCACTGCGGTGTTTTCGCTTGGCCTGCTGGGCGTGATCATCACGTTCTTCTCGTGGTTCGGCAAGGTTATCAAGGAAGCCCATGCGGGTGACCACACCCCGGTGGTGCAGCTTCACCAGCGGTACGGCATGATTCTGTTCATCGCTTCGGAAGTGATGTTCTTCGTCGGCTGGTTCTGGGCATTCTTTGACTTTTCGCTGTTCCCTTCGGAACTGGCTGAGGTCGTGGCCGGTCAGTGGCCGCCAAAGGCAATCGAAGCGGTCATGGACCCGTTCGACCTGCCGCTGCTCAACACGCTGATCCTGCTGTGCTCGGGCACCACGCTCACCTGGGCGCACCATGCGCTGATCCACGGTGACCGTGACGGCCTGAAGAAGGGCCTGTGGGCAACGATCCTGCTTGGCGCAGTGTTCTCGGCCATTCAGGCCTATGAATATGCCGCTGCGCCGTTTGCGTTCGGCACCAACACCTTCGGTTCGTCGTTCTACATGGCAACCGGTTTCCACGGGTTCCACGTGATCATCGGCACGATCTTCCTGATCGTGTGCCTGATCCGCACCTACAAGGGCCATTTCACCCCGCGCCAGCACTTCGGCTTCGAAGCGGCGGCTTGGTACTGGCACTTCGTTGACGTGGTGTGGCTGTTCCTGTTCATCGCCATCTACGTTTGGGGAAGCTGGGGCTATCCCACTCACTGATGCGGAACGGCGATAGCCAAGATACGAAAGGGCAGTCCGGGCTTACCGCGACTGCCCTTTTCGGTTTGTGCCCTCGCTGCGGGGCCAAAGGCGCATGGGCTGGACTGGGCGCGTTTGCGGAACGGTGCGGGGCGTGCAGGCTTGAGCTTGCACGGCACGAGCCACGCGGCCGGGGGATGTATCTGGTGGTCCTGCCAGTAACGGTGCTGCTGGTGCTGGCGGCGTTGAAGCTGGACGAGGTGGTGCAACTGCCGGTCTGGGCGTTGATTGCACTTTGGGGTGCGGTGGTGCCGTCGGTAGTGACCGTGGCATTGCGCTTTGCCAAGGCGGCAGCGCTGATGGCGCGACTCGATAAGGAAGGCCTGATTTGATGCGCCGCGTGCCGATTGTTTCGACCGTTGTTGTGTTAGCTGCTGTGGCGACGATGATCGCGCTGGGTGTTTGGCAATTGCAGCGGATGGATGAGAAGCAGACGATGCTGTCGCGTTATGCAGTGGCGATGGCAGACGGCTCGGCTGTGGCGTTTCCGGGCGCTGACACAGCGGCAGTCGAACGGGCGCTGTTTCACCGGTCTGAAGTGGATTGCCAGTCGATCTCCGGTCCGTGGAATTCCATCGCCGGGCGCAATGCGGCGGATGAGACTGGATATGTTCACCTTGCCAATTGCCAGATCGATGGTGGGCGCATGGCGCCAGTGCAGGTTGGATGGACCAAGGGGCCGGATCATCCACAATGGGCAGGAGGCCGGGTTTCCGGGCTGATTGCTCCCTATACCGACGGTGCCGCTCGGTTGATTGCCGATCCGCCTGTGGCGGGCTTTGCCGCCAGCGCGCGGCCCGATCCGGCTGACGTGCCCAACAACCATCTCGCCTATGCGGTGCAGTGGTTCTTCTTCGCACTGGTGGCGCTGGTGATTTATGGGCTGGCGCTGCGCAAGCGGTGGCGGGAGCGGGCAGACCCAGACCAACCCCGCTCACCCTGAGCGGGTGCGAGGGCGAGACGCATGAACACAGCCACCCAGAATCCTTGCCACAATCGCCCATCGTCGCTAACCGCGCAAACCCATGAAGTACGTCAGCACACGGGGGCAGGCACCCTCGCTCGATTTTCAGGGCGTCACGCTCGCAGGCCTTGCCTCGGACGGGGGGCTTTATGTGCCCGAGACGTGGCCGCAGTTCAGCGCCGACGAGATCGCGGCGATGGCTGGGCTGCCCTATGCCAAGCTGGCGCAGACGATCATGCAGCCTTTCGTGGGCACTTGCCTGACGCCGGAACGGCTTCTGGAGCTGTGCGAGCAGGCCTATGGCCGCTTTGCTCACGCCGGGGTCACTCCGCTGAAGCAATTGGATGAGACGCAGTGGGTGCTGGAGCTGTTTCACGGCCCTACGCTGGCTTTCAAGGACGTAGCGTTGCAACTGCTCGGGCTGCTGTTCGAGGAGTTTCTGGCGAAAGGTGACGATCACCTGACCATCGTCGGTGCGACGTCGGGCGATACCGGATCGGCCGCTATCGATGCCGTGGCAGGCCGGGCCAAGGTCGACATTTTCATGATCCACCCGCATGGGCGCGTGTCCGATGTGCAGCGCCGGCAGATGACGACAGTGATCGCGCCCAACGTCCACAACATCGCCATCGATGGCAGCTTTGACGATGCGCAGGCGATGGTGAAGCGCATGTTCAACGATGCGGCGATGACCGGCCGTTTCGGTATTGCGGCGGTCAATTCGATCAACTGGGCGCGCCTGATGGCGCAGGTGGTCTATTACTTCTACGCCGCGCTGCAACTGGGCGCGCCGCAGCGCAAGGTGGCGTTCGCTGTGCCGACTGGGAACTTCGGTGACGTGTTCGCGGGCTATGTCGCGGCGAAGATGGGCTTGCCGATCGAGCGGCTGATCGTGGCGACCAACGTCAACGACATCCTGCATCGTGCGCTGTCGACCGGTGACTATTCGGCGAGCACTGTCACGGCAACGGCTGCGCCCTCGATGGACATTCAGGTGTCTTCGAACTTCGAGCGACTGCTGTTCGACGGCTGCGGGCGTGATGGAACGGCGCTGTCCCAGCAGATGAAGCACTTCGAAGCGACCAAGGCGATGCAGCTGACCAATGCGCAGCGCGAATCGGCAGCCGCGCTGTTCAGTTCTGCGCGCGCCGATGCGGGCGATATGGCCAATGCCATGCGCTGGGCCTTTGAGGAATGCGGCGAAGTGCTCGATCCGCACACGGCCATTGGCCTTCACGCCGCGCGCGTGGCGCAGGGCATTCCGGCGGGCGTGCCGATTGTGACGCTGGCGACCGCGCATCCGGCCAAGTTCGTCGATGCGGTGGAGCGGGCGACGGGTCTGCGTCCCGGCCTGCCTGCGCGCGTGGGCGATCTGTTCGAACGCGAAGAGCGCTGCGACCGCTTGCCGGGCGAGTACGATGCCGTTGCTGCCTACGTGGCCGAGCGCGCGACTCCTAAACATGGCTGAGCTGGACCTCCAGCCCAAGCTGATGGTGGGCGAGGGCTGGGCGGACTTCGCGCTGCTCGATTCCGGCCACGGTCGGAAGCTGGAGCAATATGGCCGTCACCGCTTTGTCCGCCCGGAGCCGCAGGCGATGTGGACGCCCCGGCTGACGGACTGGCGCGCAGACGCCGAGTTCGTGCCGGGGTCTGATGAGGACGGCGGCGGGCGCTGGATGTTCGATGCCCCCGTGCCGCGCGATGGCTGGGAACTGGGCTGGAACGATGTGCGCTTTACGGCCTCTTGCACGCCGTTCCGCCACCTGGGGTTCTTCCCCGACATGGCCCCGGTGTGGGACTGGATGGGGGAGCGCCTCGACGGGAAAGCAGAAGCGCAGACGCTGAACCTGTTCGGCTACACCGGCGTCGGCACGCTGGCGCTTTCGCAGTACGGCCCTGTAACCCACGTCGATGCTTCGAAGAAGTCGGTCGCGCAGGCCCGGTCCAATGCCCAGCTTTCGGGCATGACCGAGCGCCCGGTGCGCTGGATGGTGGATGACGCGGCGAAATTCACTGCCCGCGAAGTGCGGCGGAGCAAGCGCTACGACGGTATAATCCTCGATCCGCCCAAGTTCGGGCGCGGGCCGGATGGCGAGGTTTGGCGGCTTGAGGAAAGCCTGCCGGGGCTGGTGGCCGATTGCGCGAAGTTGCTTGATGCAGACAGCCGCTTCCTGTTCCTCACGGTCTATGCGGTGCGCATGTCTTCACTCGCCATCGCGGGGCTTCTGGCCGAGGCGCTGAAGGACTTGGGCGGCACCATTGAGCATGGCGATCTGGCGATTCGCGAACAGGGTGAGGGCGGTCGCCTGCTCCCCACCGCGATCTTCGCACGCTGGAAAAACTGAAACCCCAAGGCTGCGATGGACTCGCCCACGCGCCGATGCCAAAGATCCTGCCCATGACCGACAGCCTGATCCTCGAAGTCGCCAATCTCGAAACGCTTGTGCTCACCGGGATCTACTCGGAAGAGACCGGTCGGCCGCAGCCGTTGCGCATTACCATGCGTGTGGGGCTGAAGCAGCAGGCGCGCTACACTGCCGATTGCCCGCTTTCCGCCAGCAAGAACTACATGGACCTCAAATTTGCGGCGACCGACGGTTTGCCCAAGGGGGTGCATTTCAAGCTGATCGAAGCCGTGGCAGATCACATCATCGAAACGCTGATGTTGCAGGATGATCGGATCAAGTGGGTGGAAGTGAAGATCGTGAAGCTGGCGATCAGCGAGAATGGCGAGGAAATCGGCATCACCCTGAAGCGCGAACGGCCGAGCGGGGCCTTGGTTTGACAGTGCGCCCGCTTGCGCTGGTAACCGGCGGCTGGCGGCGTATTGGCGGGGCGATTGCGCGCAAGCTGGCCAGTGCAGGCTGGGATCTGGCATTGCACGCGCATCGTCCCGAGACATTCGATGGGGAGTTCAAGGCCCAACTGGAATGGCTGGGCGCGGCAGTTTCTCCACTGTCCGGCGATCTTGAAGATCCGGCCTATCCGCCGCAACTACTGGCAGATGTAACCGCAGCAGCGGGGCGTTCACCCGACCTTCTGGTCAACTGTGCGTCGCTGTTTCACGATGATCGGGTCGATACAATCACGTCGGCCGAGTTGGAGCAGCATTTCCGCGTTAACGTGTTTGCGCCGCTGCTGTTGACCCGCGCCTTTGCCGAGGCATTGGGGGAACGTGAAGGTTCTGTCGTCAATATCCTCGATCAGCGCGTCATAAACCCGGTGCCGGACCAGATCAGCTACACGATATCCAAACAGGCGTTGCATGCGGCGGTCCGCACCTTGTCGCGTGCGATGGCTCCCAGGGTTCGCGTAAACGGTGTTGCACCCGGCCTGATCCTGCCGACCGCCGATTATGACGCTGAACAATGGCGGCGGCTGGAGGGCATGATGCCTTTGCAGCGACTGCCCGGCGCGGACGAAATCGCCGATGCCGTGCATTATCTGGCAACGGCGCGTTCGGTGACCGGCCAGACTTTATTCGTCGATGCAGGCGCAAGCCTTGAATCTTACCCGCGAGACTTCGTATATATGGGCAAGTGAACGCTTCTGCGCCCCTGATTGACAGATTCGCCCGCCGAATCACGTACCTTCGTTTGTCGGTGACGGATCGCTGCGATCTGCGCTGTGCCTATTGCATGCCCGAGCGCATGGAGTTTCTGCCCAAGGCCGAAGTCCTGACGCTGGAGGAAATGCACCGCCTGTCGCTGCATTTCATCGCGCGCGGTGTGCGCAAAATCCGCCTTACCGGTGGCGAGCCGCTGGTGCGGCGTGACATGATCGAGCTGGTGCGTGCGCTTGGCCGCAAGCTGGGGGATGGGCTGGACGAGTTGACGCTGACCACCAACGGCACGCGCCTTTCCGAATTTGCCGATGATCTGGCCGCAGCGGGCGTGAAGCGCATCAACGTATCGCTCGACACGCTGGATCGCGCAGGCTTTGCCAAGCTTTCGCGCCGGGACATGCTGCCGCAAGTGCTGGAAGGCATTGCAGCGGCGAAGGCTGCCGGGCTGAAGGTCAAGATCAATGCCGTGGCGCTCAAGGACATCAACGAGGCGGAATTGCCTTCGCTGATCGCATGGGCGCACGCGGCCGGGCACGACATGACGCTGATCGAGGTCATGCCCTTGGGCGAGGTTGAGGGTGACCGGTTTGACCATTATCTGCCGCTTGATGCCGTGCGCCGCGATCTGGAGCAGCGCTGGACGCTGACGACCAGCAACGCAACTTCTGGTGGGCCGGCGCGCTATGTCGACATCGCCGAAACCGGTGGGCGGCTGGGCTTTATCACCCCATTGACTGGCAACTTCTGTGAAGGCTGCAACCGCGTTCGGGTGACCGCCACGGGCCAGCTATACATGTGCCTTGGCGGTGAAGGCCGCGTGGATTTGCGCGCGGCGCTGCGCTCTGAAGATCCCGACGGTGCGCTGTCTGAATGCTTTGCCCGCGCGATGGGCGAAAAGCAGGAACGCCACAGCTTCGTGATCGACAAGCCGGGCGGTGCGCCTGCCGTTTCGCGCCATATGTCTACCACGGGCGGCTGATCTGATGGCAAAGCTGGTGTTCATGGGGCGGCTGGAAGATGCGGCCGGGACAGGCGAGATGTCTGTTGCGCCAGGACCGATTGAAATGATTCTCGCCGCGCTTGATCCAGCCTTGGCAGTGCAATTGCTGGGCGAGAAAGTGCGCATGGCGCTCAACGGCGCACTGCTGACCGATATGGGCGGTGTGGTGCTGGCCGAGGGCGATGAACTGGCGTTCCTGCCACCTGTCAGTGGAGGCTAGGGTGCCAGACGTCAGGTTGGCGCTGGAGGCTTTTGATCCCGCAGCGGAAATTGCCGCATTCACTGCGCGCTATCCCAATGCGGGCGGTATCGTCACGTTTCTTGGCCAGGTGCGCGATTCGGGTGGCGTGGAAGCGCTGGAATTGCAGCACTATGCACCGATGACGCTACCCGGCATGGAAGAGCTTGCGCGGGTCACACAGGTGCGCTGGCCGGTGGAGGGTCTGCTGATCCTGCACCGCAGCGGTGTGATGGTTCCGGGCGATGCCATTGTGCTGGTCTGTGCTGCTGCGCGCCATCGCCGCGATGCTTTTGCGGCGGCGGACTTTGCGATGGACCATCTCAAGAGCGAATCGTGGTTCTGGAAGCGTGAGAAGACTGCCAAGGGCTGGCGCTGGATTGAGCCGCGCCCTGAGGACCGCGAAGATCTATCGCGCTGGGGCTAGGCCCCGAGCCGACCACGCAGCGAATCGATTATCAGCGTTTCGCCCTGTACCAGAGCGTCCACCTTTGTGCGCGCGGCCACTACAGCCTTTAGGTCTGCATCCGAGCCATCGACGGCGCGGTTGCTGGCGTCGGCTTCAAGCCGGTCAAGATCGGCCAGCGGCATGGCAGCCAGCGACCGGGCAGTTTCCAGTCCTGCCAGCGCCACCGATGCGACCGACCAGCTTTCGGTGCCCTTGGCTGATCCTGCTGCGGCATTGATCGTACGCGTGGCGGCGGCTCGCCGCGATTCAAACGTTGCGTGGGCGGCGTCAGCGCTGGCGAGCAAGGCGGCAAGCCGCTCGGGCAGGCCGTCGCTTATGACTGCTGGCGGCGGCGGTGCCGGGCGGGAGGCTTGCGCGGCACGGTAGGCATCCTCGGCAGGGCGGCGTGCGAGCGAGGGGAAATCGCTGCGCTCGGCACAACCGGCAACCAATAAAGCGGGGGCCAGCGTGGCCATTGCAACGATGCGGGAATTGCGCTTGATCATGCCCGCGCCATAGCATGCCCGGCACCAGTCGCCAGCGTTTGCATGCTCAAGTGCAGTGATACGCCTGATTTCAGGCAAGATCGCATTGACAGACCCGGCGTGTTTGACTATCCGCGCCCTTCTTTCCGGGGCCCTGCATACAGCGGGGAAACGGCATTTTGCCCGTTGTCAGCGATTCGCAGGCGTTGGGTGCCTCATTTGGAATCGCCTCGGGCAACCGCAGGCTTTTGGAACGGATACACAGAACGATGTTCGCAATCGTGCGCACGGGCGGCAAACAGTATCGGGTCGCCGCCGGAGACAAGATCGCAGTCGAAAAGCTGGCTGGCGAAGCTGGCGACACGATCACGCTGGGTGAAGTCCTGCTCGCCGGCGAGGGTGATTCGCTTGCTGATGCTGCTTCGATCACTGTTTCGGCAGAAATCATCGCCCAGGCGAAGTCGGAAAAGGTGATCGTTTTCAAGAAGCGTCGCCGTCACAACTATCGCCGCAAGAACGGTCACCGCCAGCAGCTTACCCTGCTGCGCATCGTGTCGGTCGCCTGAGCGCAAACGGAATTCGGAGTAATCTGATATGGCACATAAGAAAGCAGGCGGCTCTTCGCGCAACGGTCGCGACTCAGCAGGCCGCCGCCTTGGCGTAAAGAAGTTCGGCGGTCAGGAAGTGATCGGCGGCAACATCATCATCCGTCAGCGCGGAACCCGCGTGTACCCGGGCGCCAATGTCGGCATGGGCAAGGATCACACCCTGTTCGCGCTGACCGAAGGCCGCGTCCGTTTTCACGGCGGAAAGCTCGATCGCAAGTATGTGTCGGTCGACATTATGGCTGAAGCAGCAGAATAACCGGATGGTCGTTCAAAGGGCCATCCTGATGGGGTGGCCCCGCCAGCTTCTTGGAGCTGGCCGATAGGGGGAGAGGGCCACGCTCATCTCCCTCTTTTCACGTCTCCCTCGGACGCAAACCGCGCTTCCTCGCAATCGGACGTATTCACTGTCCGATCCAGCGCAGGGCGCAATACCTTTGTCACGGCAAGTGTTTAGCTGCGCGTGACAGAGGCGCCGAGAACGGAGACTTTGTATGTTCATTCGCAGCGAACGGCTGTTCCTGCGGCCCGGCTGGCCGGAGGATTGGGCTGAACTTCACGCCCTGATCGATGACGAGGCGGTCGTGCGCAATCTTGCGCACGCGCCGTGGCCCTATGGACCGGACGACGCGAAGAGCTTTGCCGCGTTACCGCAGGCAGGCCGCTACCCGCATTTCTTTGTCACGCTGCCCGGTGCGCACGGTTCGCGCCTGATCGGCTGCGTTGGTCTGGCGCAGTATGGTCAGGAAACCGAACTCGGCTACTGGCTGGGGCAGCGGTACTGGGGACTGGGCTACGCAACCGAGGCTGCCCGCGCCGTACTCAGCTTAGCGCGTTCGCTCGGCCACAGCCGTGTGACCGCGACACCGTTTGCCGACAATGCGGGTTCTGCGCGCGTACTTGCCAAGGCCGGGTTTCGGCTCACCGGGGAAGTCCGCAAAATCCGCAGTCCCGCGCGCAGCGAACCTGTGGCCGCGCCAGTCCATGCCGTCGATCTGGCAGCGCCGCTTGATTGTGATGGACCAGAAGACGGCGGCTTTGCGTCCATGCGACGCGCGGCTTGAACCACAAAAAAGGGCTCCCGGCGGGGAGCCCTTTGTTTTTACCGCGGCATCACTGCATCTGGAAATTCGCTGTCAGCCTTGGCGATCAACGCCCGGTCATCATGCTGCCACGGATGAAAGCCGGGCATGAAGTAGCTGAGCCACGCCGGAAGGATCCGGCGGATCACGCCGGGCTTCCATAGCAAGTAGGCGGCCAGCTTCCATTTCCACTTCGCGCCGGTCAGGCCATCCTGTTCCAACAGATCAAGCGTATCTTCCACGCGGTGCGTGAGGAAGTTCTTGGTCACAATGACCATCATCAGGCTCTTGACCTTCCAGCGTTTCCACCGGCTCCAGTTGCGCGTGGCGTGAACCCACGTGTCATAGGCGACGCCCTTGTGCTCGATCTCCTCGATCGCGTGCCACCGCCACATATCCGCCGGTTCCTGCTCCGCACCTGCAAAATGGGCCGGATTGGCAAGGAATTCGTGCGCCATCATCGCGGTGTAGTGTTCCAGCGCCATCGTGGCAGCAAGGTTCAGGATCACCGGGCGATCCTTGGTCAGCGCCAGCATTTCCTCAACGCGCTTGTCGATGCGGGCGATGTCGTAACCTGCATTCTCTGCCGCGCGGTTGAAAGCAACATGCTCGCGCGTGTGGTTGATTTCCTGCCGGATGAAGGCGCGGATTTCAGCCTCAAGCTTGGGGGGCACGCCTTCACGGTGCGCCTTCACTGCTTCGATGAAGAAGGCCTCCCCGCGCGGGAAAGTGGCGGACAGCGCGTTGTGCCACGCGGTTGCGATGGGATCATTGTTCAGCCACCAGCGCCCCGCCGGTTCGTTGCGGCCAAAGCGACGGTCGCGTATCGTGATCGTCAGATCGTCGGGGGTGGGCGCAGCCTTGCCGGTTGAGGCGCTGCGCTCTAGTGCGATGGTTGGGGTCATGGCAGTCATGAGCCGGAATTTAGGCATGCTTACACCAATGTCAATAAGAAAGCGTCTCCCGCCCGAGGAAAGCCGCATGGCGGCGCTTGAGGCCGCGCGCGGATTGCTGGTCGAAACAGGTCCGCAGGCCGTGACGCTCAAGGCCGTGGCCGGACGAATCGGGCGCACCCATGCCAATTTGCTGCACCACTTCGGCTCGGCAGCGGGCCTGCAAAAGGCGCTGGCAAAACATCTGGCCGAAACAATCTGCGCCACTATCCGCGAGGCGGTGATCGCCAGCCGCTCGGGCATCGGCTCACCACGCGATGTCGTGGACCTGACGTTCGACGCGTTCGACAAGGAAGGCGCCGGTGCGCTGGCCTCGTGGATGCTGCTGTCGGGGAACGAGGATGCGCTCGATCCTATCGTTGATACGATCCACGATCTGGTGATTGATCTGGACGAATATCACTCGGATACGCAGCGCAGCACCACCTTGGCGCTGACCTTGATGGCGCTGGGCGATGCGCTGATGGGCGGACCGCTGACGCAAGCGCTTGAACTGCCACGTGATGCGGCGCGTGATCGGGCCGAACAGATGCTGGTCGAAGGGATCGTGCAGGCGCAGGTCAATCAGCAGCCGTAAGCGACATCCATGACGGGGCGAGGGCAGGTGCAATGTCTTCGATCCGGCGGTGGTCCACGGCGAGGTCAAGGTCAGGGTAAGTGGCGCGCTGCCGCGCCGGGTCTGATGCGGCCAGCGGCACCACCACCAGCCTGCGGTTCACCTTCTGCCGCCAGTTCATCCGCGCGGTGTTTTCCTGCCCCACGTAGCAGCCCTTGGTGAAGCTTACGCCGTTCAGGTCAACCGCGTTGCACTCCAGCCAGAGCACTTCGCTATTGCCAAGTTCGGCCTGCCCCTCGGTCACGCCAAGCGATAGGCGGTGCGCGCGCCACGCATCGTCCACTGGCGAATCGCTTTGTGAGATGGGCGCAATCCAGCGCTGGCCGAGTGCAGCAAGGCGGGGATCGTTTGCGCCGCCGTCACCGGGGTGATCCTGCCAGAACACGCCCAACGCTTCGACGCGTTCAATCCCGATCTTCCGGCGCAAGCGATAGAGCGTGAGCCGCTTTGCCAGAGCATCGGCCTGCGCGGCTTCACAATCGAGTAGTAGCCCGTCGGTGCCATCCGGCCAGACGAGGAAATCGAACATCACCTTGCCCTGAGCGGTGAGCAGCGCGGTCCAAACCGGTAGCGCGCCCTTCACGTCATTGGTGACGAGGCCTTGGAGAAAGCCGGCGACGTCCTCGGCCGGCTCCAGCGGGGCGAGGCGAACAAGGGCGCGTTCAAATAGACGGGTCATGACTGGTAGATAGGCACCACCATCGCTAAGGGGAAGGCCATGACGATCAAGACTCTGACCATTCGCCGCCCCGATGACTGGCACACCCATCTGCGCGACCGTGATGTGCTGGCAGGCGTTGTGCCGTATACCGCGCGGCAGTTTGGGCGCGCCATCGTCATGCCCAATCTTGCTCCGCCGATGACCGATGTGGCAGGCGTCGCCGCTTATCGCGACCGCATTTTGGCCGCCCTCCCGCAGGGCAGCGATTTTACCCCGCTGATGACGCTCTATCTAACCGATTCCACCGACATCGCCGAAGTCGAGCGTGGCTTTGCCGAAGGCGTGTTCGTTGCGGCAAAGCTCTATCCCGCGCACGCCACCACCGGATCGGCCCACGGCGTGACCGACATCCGCACGATCTATCCGGTGCTTGAAGCGATGCAGCGCATCGGAATGCCGCTGCTGATCCACGGCGAAGTGACCGACAGCCATGTCGACATCTTCGACCGTGAGGCCGTGTTCATCGAGCGTACTCTGACAAGGCTGGTGGCTGACATGCCCGACCTTCGGATCGTGTTCGAACACATCACCACCGAGGAAGCCGCGCAGTTTGTTGAAAGCGCCGGGCCGAACATTGCGGCCACGGTCACGCCGCAGCACCTCCACATCAATCGCAACGCCATGCTGGTTGGCGGCATCCGCCCCCACGCGTTCTGCCTGCCGGTGGCCAAGCGTGAGAAGCACCGCCTTGCCTTGCGCAAGCTGGCGACGTCAGGCTGCACTCGCGTGTTCCTTGGCACCGACACCGCGCCGCATGCCAAGCATCTGAAGGAAACCGCCTGCGGCTGTGCCGGAATCTTCAACGCGCCCTTTGCGCTGGAAAGTTACGTCACGGTGTTCGATGAAGAGGGCGCGCTCGACCGGTTCGAAGCCTTCGCCTCGCTCAACGGTCCGGCGTTCTATCGCATGCCGGTGAACGAAGGCACGATCACGCTGGAAAAGGCCCCGGTGCACGTGCCCGAGGTGCTGGACTGCAACGGTACGATGATCGTGCCGTTCCACGCTGGCGAAACGCTCGTCTGGCGGCTGACCTAACGCGCGGCGCTCGCCTGCTTGCCCATATCCCAGCTGTAGAGCGCAATCGCCGCCCATATTACGGCAAACGAGGCGAGCCGCGTGGTATCCAGCGATTCGCCAAACACCGTCAGCCCCAGCGTGAAGCTGATTGTCGGCGCGATGAACTGGACGAAGCCCAGCGTCGACAGCGGCAGGCTGCGCGCCGCAACGGCAAACAGCAGCAACGGCACCGCCGTGGCCAGCCCGGACGCGATGATCAGCGGCGTGGTCCACCCGCCAAGCGCAAGGCTGCTCCCGCCCGGCGAACCGGCTGCCAGCGTTACGATGGCGATTGCGGGCAGCAACAGGACAGTCGTTTCGATGGTCAGGCCCGGCACCGCGCCGACCGGCGCCTGTTTGCGCACAAAGCCGTAGAAAGCGAACGTGAACGCCAGGCTCAACGCCACCGCCAGTGTGTCGACCGCGCCTGCCAGCAGCAGTGCGATGCCCACCCCGGCGAGCATGACCGCACCCCACTGCACCCGGCTCAGCCGTTCACCGAGGAAAACCGTGCCAAGCAGCACGTTGATCAGCGGGTTGATGTAATAGCCAAGGCTTGTCGCCAGCACATGGCCACTGTTGATCGCAATGACATAAATCAGCCAGTTGGACCCGATCAGCAGCGCGCTGAGTGCCATCAGGCCAAGCGCTTGCCGATTAGCAAACGCTGCACGAAGTTCGGGAAACTGGCCGCGAGACATCACGATTGCGATACACACCGGCAACGTGAACACCACCCGCCAGCCCACCAGTTCCAATGGCGGCACCGCATGCAGCGCCTTGAAATAAAGTGGCAGCAGGCCCCAGCAGATATAGGCGCATACCGCCGCAACAAGGCCGCGCCGGAAAGTCTCACGTGAAGTCATGTCCGCTGCCCTGCCAGCAATGGCAGCCCGGGCCAAGTGCCTATTCACGCTGCATTTCATCGCCGAATTTCATCGCTTTGTCGCAAACCGCAAATCTGACACGCTGGTTGCGTTCCGTTCAGGTTCGGGAGCGTAAACCTGAACCATCAAGAAGAACGGGACCAGCCAGAGACTGACGGCTGCTCTCCAAGAACTGGAGGAGAAGACCATGTTCAATATCAAGAACACCGCACTGGGTCTTGTTGCAGCCATGACCGCCGCCTCAACCCTTGCCATCGCGGTTCCGGCATCGGCAGCGGCCCTGCCGCAGACACGCATCGAAACGTCGGCCAATGTCGATCTGGGCACGCAGTGGAACGGCTGGGATAACCGCCGCCGCGACGACCGCCGTGGCTGGAACGATCGCCGTGGCTGGAATGATCGCGGCTGGGACAATCGCCGCTACAACCAGCGCAGCAATTGGAACGGCAACCGCAGTTCATGGCGTGGCAATGATGGCCGCTACTATTGCCGTCGCAATGATGGCACCACCGGTCTCGTAATCGGCGGCGTGGCAGGCGCACTGGTCGGCCGCGAAGTGGCTGGCCGTGGCGGTGACCGCACGCTTGGCGCAGTGCTTGGCGCTGCCGGGGGCGCACTGCTTGGCCGCGAAGTTGATCGTGGCGGTGGCCGCTGCCGCTAACGGAGTACGCCCACCCTTCGGGTCGCACTGAAAGGTCGGGTTGGGGAGCGCTCCGCACATGCGGGGCGCTCCCTTTTTCTTAACCCGGCGGCGCTAAACCGCCGGAATGCGCATCGCTGCCACTCTCGCTCTGTGTCTCGTCCTTGCCGCCTGTGGTTCGCCGCAGGTGGAGCAAGACGGCGCACCGCTCGATCCAGTGATGGCAGAGGCGTTGCAAGGGCAGTTGATGGTCGACCCGGACCTCAGCCAGCAGAACATGCGCAATCTGGCAATCACGCCGGGCGGGCCGATCGACCCGGCGCTACCGCTGCCTGATCCGGCGAATTAACAGCTTAATCGCTGCGCAGCCCCACGCCGATGCTCGCACGCGGTTGGTCCATCTCGCTCGACGCGACGGGATAAGCGCAGTAGTCCGCAGCATAATAGGCGCTGGGCCGGTGATTGCCTGAAAGCCCCACTCCGCCGAATGGCGCGGCTGAGGATGCCCCGTTGGTTGGCCGGTTCCAGTTGACCACGCCTGCGCGGATATTCGCCCAGAACCGGTTGTAATCCTGCGGATCTCCGCCGATCAGTGAAGCCGACAGGCCAAAGCGGGTGGCGTTGGCCTCGGCAATTGCTTCATCGAAGTCATTCACCCTCACCACTTGCAGCAGCGGGCCAAACAGTTCCACGTCCGGCCGCTCGGCCACGGCGGTCACATCGATGATCGCGGGCGAAAGGAACGGCAGATCGTCCTTCAGCCGCACCATGTGCTTGATCGGACGGCCGCCCGATGACAGCAGGTAGACGAAGCTTTCGGTCAGGCCATCGGCGGTGCGGTTGTCGATAACAGGCCCCATGAAGGGCGACGGTTCATCGAACGGTGCGCCCACGATGATGCGGTCGGCCAGCCGTTTCACTTCGCCGATGATCTCGTCATACATCGAAGCCTTGACGATCAGCCGCCGCGCCGCAGTGCAACGCTGCCCCGCGCTGGTGAAGGCCGATTGCACGATCAGCGTTGCCGCGTCCTGAATCTTGGGCGTATCCCACACTACGATAGGATTGTTGCCGCCCATCTCCAGCGCAACCATCTTGCCCGGGTTCGATGCCAACTTGCGGTTGATCGCAATGCCGGCATGTGCCGATCCGGTGAACAGCACGCCATCGATGCCATCGTGCGCTACCAGCGCCTGCCCCTCAGCCGGGCCGCCGATCAGAACCTGCACGATTGCGGCGGAAATGCCCGCGCGGTGGAAGCACTGCGCCAGCATCTCGCCCGTGGCAGGCGTTTTTTCCGAAGGCTTGAAGATCACCACGTTCCCGGCGATCAGCGCGGGCACGATGTGGCCATTGGGCAGGTGTGCGGGGAAGTTGTACGGCCCCAGCACGGCCATCACGCCATGCGGCTTGTGCCGCAGCGCCGCCGTGCCCTGCAGCGCCGAATCCAGTTTCCGCTGCGATGTGCGGTCAGCATAGGCGCGGACCGAAATCTCGACCTTGCCGACCACGCTTTCAACTTCGGCGCGCGCTTCCCACAGGGGCTTGCCCGTTTCGCGTGCGATCATCGTGGCAAGCTTGTCGGCATCCTTGCGCACTTCGTTGGCAAAGCGGCGCACCAGTTCGATGCGCGTGGCCAGCGGTTGCGCTGCCCACGCCGGCCAAGCGCGTCGTGCGCGGGCGACCACGTCTTCGACATCGCCCACCTTGCCGCGCCACACTTCGGCGCCGGTGGCAGGTTCATAGGATACGATTTCGGCAGTTGCCACGAATAATGCCTGCTCTTCCAAAGTGTTCTAGCGAACAGTGGGTTCCGGTTCCCGGTCCGTACCGTAACGCCCCAGACGTTACTGATTAAACAATATTCATGCTCGGAACCACCCTTGGTGGATGATTTCAGCGGATCGCGTGGCCCATCGGTGTCGGTCGCCGCCCCATTGCCTCACCCATGCGCCGCAAGGCTGCCACTTTGGCATTGAGCGCAGACCAGTCATCGCGCTCGGCAATGGGTTGCCAGATGGCCTCGACTTCATCGATCAGCATGGACTGCGGCGCTGCGTCGGACCAGTAGGGATGGCTACTGTCCAGCGCCGTGTACGGGGCCAAGGCATCCCGCAATTCAGCACTTTCCGCCGTATCGGCAAATGGTCCGCGCCCGCCGCGATGGGCAAAGAAAAACGCATCCGGCCCGGTCCCTTGTGCCACCATTACGTTCTCGCAAGCACCGATCAGCGCCGTGTCCTCATCCAGGCCGCGTGGCTCCACACCCAGCCGCCACAGCCATCGCCGCGTCATCGCTTGGCTGTAAAGCTCGGGATAGCGGTTGAGCGCTTCAATCAGCGGTGCGGCTTCCACCAAAGACCGCAGCGCCACCGCCAATTGCCCGCAGTTCCAATGGATCGCCTCTGGCTGGCGGCCATAGGCGTAAAGGCCGGAATGGTCGAAGTAGGCAGCGGTAAAGCCCGGCTCCCACTTCGGCAGCCAGCGCCACGGGCCATAGTCGAAGCTTTCGCCGGTCACGTTCATGTTGTCGGAATTCAGCACGCCGTGGACAAAGCCCGCCACCATATAGCTGGCGGCCATATCGGCCATGCGCTCCACCACCTGGTTGAAGAACCGGACGGCAGGGTGCGGCGCATCAGCAAATGCTGCGCCGGGGAAGTTGGCCAAGCAATAGGCGACCAGTTGCGCCATCTCGTCTTCAAGCTGCAAAGCGCCAAGCCGCTGGAACGTGCCGATGCGAATGTGTCCGTGGCTCAGCCTCACCAGCACGGCAGAGCGCGTCGGCGAAGGTTCATCCCCGCGATAGAGTGATTCGCCCGTCTCGATGACCGAAAGCGTGCGGCTGGTGTTCACCCCCAGCGCCTCAAGCATCTCGGTTGCCAATATCTCACGCATCGCGCCTTTCAACGTCAGCCGCCCGTCGCCCGCGCGGCTCCACGGTGTCTGCCCGGAACCCTTCGTGCCAAGGTCCATCAGCCGATCGTTCGCATCCAGCATCTGCGCAAAGGTAAACCCGCGCCCGTCGCCAAGATCCGGGTTGTAGGTGCGGAACTGGTGTCCGTGATAGCGCAGCGCCATCGGTCCCGGCATATTGTCCGGCAGCGGTTCAAAGCGTCCGAAGTGGCGCAGCCAATCCTCGTCGCTCAAACTGGCCAGCCCGATGTCGTGCGCGGCACGATCATTGCGCCAGCGCAGCCGGGTTTCGGGGAAGTCCGCTGCCTGCACGGGATCGCCGATCCAGTCGGCCAGCGCCATGATGCGGGGGGAGGGGCGATAGATCGCGTCTTGCGGGAGCGCTGGCATCCGGCAATAGTGGGCATGCAATGGCCTGCCCGCAAGCAGGCTCCACCCGATTTCATGCGGAATATCGATTGATCATGGCAGATTACGAAGATCGCTACTGGACCAGCAGCGACGGATTGCGCCTGCATTTCCGCTATTACGATGGTGATTCCGCCCGCCCGCCGGTGCTCTGTCTGCCGGGTTTGACCCGCAACGCCCGCGATTTTGAGGATCTGGCAGCGTCGCTGGCCGGTCAATGGCGCGTGCTTTGCCCTGAAATGCGCGGCCGTGGCGATAGCGATTATGCCAAAGACCCGATGACCTACACCCCGCTGCAATATCTGCAGGATGTAGAAGCGCTGCTGGCGCAGGAAGGGATCGACCGTTTCGTATCCATCGGCACATCGCTTGGCGGATTGCTGACGATGCTGCTGGCAGTTTCCAACCCGCAGCGGATCGCCGCCGCCGTGCTCAACGATATCGGTCCCGAAGTCTCGGCAGCCGGGCTTGAACGTATTCGGGGCTATGTCGGGCAGGGGCGCAATTTTGAAACATGGATGCACGCTGCCCGCGCGCTTCAGGAAAGCAGTGGCGACGTCTACCCCGATTGGGACATCACGCAGTGGTTGCATTATGCCAAGCGCATCATGGTGCTTGGCACCGGCGGGCGCATCGCCTTCGATTATGACATGAAGATCGCCGAACCGTTCGAAGCTCCTGAAGGCGCAACGCCACAAGTCGATATGTGGCCGCTGTTCGATGCGCTTGCCACCCGCCCGCTGCTGGTCCTGCGCGGCGAAACGTCCGATATCCTGACCCCGGAAGCCGCAGCCAAGATGGCCACCCGTCCCGGCGTGGAACTGGTTACCCTGCCGCGCATCGGCCATGCCCCCACGCTTGACGAACCCGAAAGCATCGCGGCGATCGGACGCTTGCTCAGCCGGGTATGAACGCTGCAACAAAGCGCCCGCTGAAACTCCTTCACCTGCATTCCACGTTTGATGCAGGGGGCAAGGAGCGCCGCGTCGTCGCGCTGATGAACCGCTGGGCCAAAGCGCCCTTTGGCAAAAACCTCGAACACCATGTGGTTTCTGCCGTGCCCTCGGCGATGGGCGCGCAAAGCCTGATCGACAAGCGCGTAAAGGCATTCTTCCCGTTCGGGTTTCCGCCGCTCGCGGGCAAGCTGCGCATCGGAAGGCTCCAGCGCCTGGCCCGCGCGATGCAGGGCTTTGATCTGATCCTGACATACAATTGGGGTGCGATGGATGCGGCGATGGCCCACGCCGTATTCGCGCCATCGATGGGGCTGCCGCCACTGGTCCACCACGAAGACGGCTTCAACGCTGATGAAGCAGGCGGCCTGAAGCGCCATCGCAACTGGTATCGCATGATTGCCCTGTCGCGGGCGAGTGGCCTGATGGTGCCCTCGCGCCAGCTTGAGGACATTGCGCTGAACGTCTGGCGGCAACCGCGCGGGCGGGTGCAGCGCATCGCCAATGGCATCGATACCGCGCTCTATGGGAAGAAGCCACGGCCCGATGTGTTGCCGCGTCTGGTCAAGCGTCCGGGTGAAAAGTGGCTCGGCACACTGGCGGGCCTGCGCGCGGTCAAGAACCTGCCCCGCATGGTCCGCGCGGTGCGGGATCTACCGCCGGAATGGCACCTCGTCATCCTTGGCGAGGGCCCTGAACGTGAGGCGATTCTAGCAGAAGCAATGCGGCTGGACCTAGCTCACCGGGTTCACCTGCCCGGCCATGTTGCCGATCCATCCGCAGTCATCGGCCTGTTCGACCTCTTCGCGCTGTCCTCCGACAGCGAACAGGCCCCGCTTTCGGTGATAGAGGCGATGGCTTCCGGCCTTGCCGTCGCCAGCCCTGCCGTGGGCGATGTGGCAGAGATGGTCGCAGAGGAAAACCGCCCGTTTATAAGCGCTCCGGGAGATGAGCAGGCTTTCGCCAGCGCCATCGCCAGCCTTGCCGCAGCCGATGCGCTGCGCCAGCGCATCGGCAAGGCCAACCGCACCCGCGCAGCCGCCGAATTTGACGAAGCGGTAATGGCAAAGCGATATGTCGAAGCCTATGCAACGGCACTCGGGCGCAGCAGTTTCGACCAGGGCTAGGTGTCGTGCGCTTCAGCAAGCGTTCACGCGCCGGGCATAAACTAGCAATTCGGTTGAAAAGGCGGTCCCATCCGCTAAACACCCCGCCAGACAAACGCTAGCAATGTTCCACTATATTCCCTGAAAGCGCTGCCTTGGCTCTCCGTCCTGACCGTAACCAAACCCGTTCCGAACAACTGGCTGAGCGTTCTGGCGCTCAGGGCGATGCATTCCTGCGCGAAGTGGACGATGCTCTGCGTGAGGATCAAGTCCTCACGGCTTTCCAGCGTTATGGCAAGCCGGTTGGTGCCGCGATCATCGCCGGGCTGCTCGGGCTGGGTGGCTGGCTCTGGTATGAAAACCACCAGAACACCGTCGCCGGTGAACAAGGCGAAGTGCTGACGCAAGCGCTTGATAAGCTGGAAGTCCGCAATCTCAAGGCAGCCAGCGAAGACGTCGCCCCCATCGCCAGCGAAGGCACCGATGGTTTCCGCGCCTCAGCCATGATGCTGCAGGCCGGCGTGCTGTCGGAACAGGGCAAGGCGGATGAAGCCGCCAAGGCGTTTGCCGCCATCGCTGCCGATGCGCAGATGCCGCAGGCCTACCGCGATCTCGCCACGATCCGCGAAGTGTCGCTCACATTTGACAAGATTGGCGCAGACAAGGTCGTCGAACGGCTGAAGCCGCTGGCCGTGCCGGGCAACGCATGGTTTGGCAGTGCAGGCGAACTCGTCGGCATTGCCTACATGAAGCAGGGCAAGAACGATCTGGCGGGCACCATGTTCGCGCAGATCGCCAAGGATGAAACCGTGCCCGACAGCCTGCGCCGCCGCACACGCCAGATGGCGGGCCTGCTGGGCGTCGATGCGGTCGAGGATCCGGGTGCCGCCAAGGTAATCCAGCGCGCGTCTGTGCCTGCGGCCAACTGATATTTTTGAGGATGCATTGCCAATGAAGCCCGAAACTACCTTCCGCCCCAGCTTCCGGCGCGCATCGCTTTCCAGCGTGCTGGTCCTTGCGCTTGCGCTGGGCGGATGCGGCATCTTTGGCGGCAAGGACAAGGCCAAGACTACGCCGACCGTGGGCCAGCGCGAACCGATTCTGTCGAAGATCGAAGCTGGGACCAAGGTCGATGAATCCATCGGGCTGCTCACCGTCGTTCTCCCCGCGCCCGCTGTGAACACCGAATTTGCGCAGGGCGGCGGCAATGCCAGCAAGTCCTATGGTCACGCCGCGATTGCCGAAGCTCCGGCAAAGGCCTGGTCGGTCAGCATTCGCGGATCGTCCGCCACGCAGCGCCTCGCCGCTTCGCCGGTGATCGGCGGGGGCAAGCTTTATGCGATGGACACCGATGGCATGGTCCACGCGTTTGATGCCATTAGCGGCGCACGCGCTTGGCAAACTTCGGTCCGCGCCGACAAGGGTAGCACAAGCTCCACCTTCGGCGGCGGCGCGTCATTCGATGATGGCGTGCTCTATGTCACCAACGGCGTGGGCGAAGTCGCCTCGCTTGATGCCGCCACCGGCGCCATCAAGTGGCGCGTAAAGCCCGCTGGTCCCTTGCGCGGTTCACCCACCGTCGCCTTCGGGCAGGTCATGGTGATGACGCAGGACAACCAGATCGTCACGCTGAACGCGTCTGACGGGGCGGTCCTGTGGAACGCCAACGCATCGGTGGGGCAGACCAACGTGTTCGGCGTGGCTTCTCCGGCAGCGGGACAAGGCACTATCGTTGCAGGATATTCCTCGGGCGAACTGGTTGCTTATCGCTATGAAAACGGACGCGAACTGTGGGCCGATGCCCTTGCGCGCACCAGCATTGCCACTTCGGTTTCCACGCTGACTGACATCGACGCCGATCCGATCATCGAAAACGGCCGCGTCTATGCACTCGGGCAGGGCGGACGCATGGCCGCCTATGAACTGGTCACCGGTCAGCGCATCTGGGAACTGAACCTTGCCGGCATTTCTACCCCCGCCATCGCGGGCGACTGGATCTTTGCACTGACCGACGAAGCCAAATTGCTGTGCATTGCCAAGTCCAACGGCAAAGTCCGCTGGATGACGCAGCTTCAACGCTTCAAGAACGAGAAAAAGAAGAAGAATCCGATCCTGTGGACCGGTCCGATCCTTGCGGGCAACCGCCTCTGGGTCGCCAATTCGCGCGGCGAAGTGATGACAGCCTCGGTCACCGATGGCACGGCCAGCAGGTTCACCGAACTCGGTTCGGGTGTCACGCTCGCTCCCGTGGTCGCCAACCAGACGCTGTATATTCTGGATGACGGCGGAAAGATCACCGCGTTCCGTTGATCGCAAACGCTTTCCTAACTGTTGACGCATAAGGGTACGCGCATGACCGCGCGTCCCTCACTTCCGCAATCTGACGTCTCCGCAGGCGTCGGCCTCGCGGGCCTTGCAGGCCTGTTCTTCTGGATCATGGTCTGTCGCTCTTGGCCGCAGATCGTCGATGCGTTCGGTCTCAACGCCCCGCATGAAGTGATGGACGGCCCCGGCGCAGCGATGATGGCGCTGGTCTTTTCCGGCACCGGCATGGTCGGCTGGTCCCTGCTGGTAGACAAGGTCCACTTGCGCGCCAGCACCGGGATCGATTGGAGCGCCCCGCGCCCGATCCGCGAAATTCTCGATATCTCGATCACCAAGATCGCAGGCCTGTGGGCCACATGGGCGGTCATCGGCTTCGCCTATTGCCTCGGTCGCTGGTACTGGCGCGGGCAATATGTCTTCGCGATGGACGTGCTGGAAACCATCGTCCCAGTGCTGTTCCTCGGCGCGATACCCTATGTCCTGTGGCTCGATCGCGTGCTGGTAAACCCGCGCGATGCCTCATGGCACTTCGGCGCGATGCTCATTGGCCGCGAGTCGTGGGACGCAGCCGAAGTGAAGCGCCACGCCCTGTCATGGCTCGTCAAAGGCTTCTTCTGCGCCTTCATGATCTCGATAGTCCCCGGCGGCTTCGGCGCAGTCGTGCGGTTTGACTGGAGCCACGCTTTCCACGATCCGGTAGAGTTCGCCACGCTGCTGATCGAGACCATGTTCATGATCGACGTGCAGATCGCGATGGTCGGCTATCTTGTCACCATGAAGCCGCTCGACGCGCAGATCCGCACCGCCAACCCGCACCTTGCGGCATGGGTCGCAGCGCTGATCTGCTACCCTCCGTTCATCCTGATGGGCGGCGGCGGCGTGCTGGACTACCACCACAACGGCGCGGAATGGCCGGTCTGGTTGGCCGGGCAAGACGTGTTGCTGTGGATATGGGCCATCGCGCTGGTGTTCCTGACGGCCTGCTATGCATGGGCCACGGTCGCCTTCGGCCTGCGGTTCTCGAACCTCACCTATCGCGGCGTGCTGACCAACGGCCCCTACCGCTTCACGCGCCACCCGGCCTACCTGTCGAAGAACGCCTATTGGTGGCTGGCGGGCCTGCCGTTCCTCACCACCAGTGGCTCGTGGGTCGATGCCATCCGCAACACCGCGCTCCTCGCCATCGTCAGCGGCGTCTACTACTGGCGCGCCCGCACGGAAGAAAAGCATCTCCTCGCCGAAGATGCCAAGTACCGCGAATATCACGCCTGGATGGCAGAGCATGGCCCGATCACGCGCACCTTGCGCAAACTCACCCGCGCGCTCACGCCAAAATCACCGGCGGTCCAACCCGCCGAGTAGGCGTCAGACCTCGACGCCCTCGTCGCTCTCGAACACGCGAATTTGGCGGTCGAACAACCCAAGCCCGGCGCGCTCCTCTGCCCACACTTTCATGTGCGCAGCCTTGAAATGCGCCTCAAGCGCTGCCTTGTCGCGCCACTTTTCGGCAACGTGGATAAGTTCCGGGTCAAGCACATCCTGCCCATAGGCATATTCGATGCACCCATACTCGGCCACGGTTGCCGCGATCACCTTTGCCATCATTGGCCGGATCGCCTCGATGTTCTCAACCGGAACGCGGAACGTGCCCATCACAATGATCATCAGAAGCTCTTCTCGCCGTAAATCTGCGAAAGATCGCCGCCCCACGCACCGTGATAGAGGTCAAGCAGCCGCTCGGCAGGCGTTTTCCCCGTCGCCACGATTTCGTCCAACGGCTGGAGATAGCCCGTCTCGTTGTCGCCCGCCTCGTTCAGCATGGCCCGCGCGGAAAGCCCGCTGCGCGAAATCGCCAGCACTTCGGCGGCTACATCGCGCAGCTTTCCGCCGCCCGGCAGCGATGCATCCAGCCCCAGCTTGGGCACTTCGGCGCGCAGCTTCTCGCGCCCGTCCATGTCCCAGTCCTTGACCAGATCCCACGCCGCATCCAGCGCCGTCTGATCATAGAGCAGGCCCACCCACAGCGCAGGCAGCGCACAAATCCTGTTCCACGGCCCACCATCGGCCCCGCGCATTTCAAGGAAAGACTTCAGCCGCACTTCCGGGAACGCGGTCGAAAGGTGGTCCACCCAGTCCGAAGCCGTCGGCTTCTCACCCGGCAGCACCGACAGCTTGCCATCAAGGAAATCGCGGAACGAAAGCCCCGAGGCGTCGATATACTTGCCATCGCGGAACACGAAATACATCGGCACGTCGAGCATGTAGTCGACATAGCGCTCGTACCCGAACCCTTCGTCGAACACGAACGACAGCATCCCCGTGCGCGCCGGATCTGTGTCGGTCCAGATGTGGCTGCGATACGAAAGGAACCCGTTGGGCTTGCCTTCCAGAAACGGAGAATTGGCAAACAGCGCGGTCGCCAGCGGCTGCAAGGCCAGACTGGTGCGGAACTTCTTCACCATGTCGGCCTCGCTCGAATAGTCGAGGTTGACCTGAATGGTGCAGGTCCGCAGCATCATGTCCAGGCCCATCGATCCCACGCGCGGCATGTGCCGCAACATGATCTCGTACCGGCCCTTGGGCATGATCGGCAGCTCTGCGCGCGTCTTGTCGGGCCAGAGGCCCAGCCCAAGGTAGGCCAGCCCCTGCTTGTCACCGATGGACTTTACTTGCGCCAGATGCCGCCCGGTTTCCGCACAAGTCTGGTGCAGGTTCACCAACGGCGCGCCCGAAAGCTCCAGTTGCCCCGCAGGCTCAAGGCTCACCGCGCCGTCCGGCCCGGACATGGCGATTACCTTGCCGCCTTCCAGAACAGGCTCCCAGCCGTATTCGGTCAGCGCCATCAGCAGGTCACGAATGCCGCCCGGCTCTTCATACGAAGGCGCGCGGCGGTCATCGGTCCGATACACGAACTTCTCGTGCTCGGTGCCGATCCGCCAGGCGGACTTGGGCTTTTCGCCCTTCTGCATGGGGGCCACGAGCATGTCGCGGCTTTCGATGATAGGATCGTTGCGATCTGAAACTTGCCGCGTGCTCATGCGCGCCGAGTTAATGTGCCAGACAGCTTTATACTAGTGTTATTCGTGAGAACCTTTGTTGCAAACGCGACAAGAATCCGCGCCATCAAGGTTCAGGCCTGCCAATCGCCGTTCAGGCCCATCCACAGCGCCATTCCGGCAATCGCCGCAGTCTCCCCACGGAGGATACGCGGCCCCAACGCAATCGCCACCGCCGCCGGATGCGCCCGGACTGCCGCCCGCTCCGTCTCGTCAAAGCCGCCCTCCGGCCCCACCAGCAGCGCCGCCGGACCCTTGTGCGCGGCAAAGGCCTCAGCCACCGGCGAGCCGCCGTTCTCGTCAGCGAAGAACAGCACGCGGCCTTCCGGCCAGTCGCGCAACAAGGCGTCTAGCTTTGCGGTCTCGCCCAACACCGGCAGCGCTGTGCGCGCGCATTGCTCGGCCGCTTCGACCGTGATCGTGCGCGCTCGCTCGGGGTTCAGCTTGTCTGCCACACAACGTCGCGTCACCAGCGGCACAACTTGGGCAACGCCGAGTTCGGTGGCCTTCTCCAGCACCAGATCAAAGTTCGGCTTTTTCAGCAACGCCGCGCAAAGCCAGAAATCCGGCACGTCCTCACGCGCCCGCAACTGCCGCTCCACCTCCACCGTCACCGCGCGCTTGCCCGCCTCGGCCACCCGCGCCAGCCATTCACCGGTCACATCGTCGCAAAGAATCACTGCATCGCCGGGGGCCACGCGCATGACCTTGCCCAGATAATGCGCCTGCCCACCCTCAATCGTCACCTGCTGCCCATCAGACAGCGGCGCTTCAACAAACAGGCGAGGGGCCGATTTGGGCGGCCAAGCGGGAGTAGCAGGCATGATTTCGCCCCTAGCGCAATTTGCGCAGGCCGGTAAGGCTTGCCGCTATGACCGAGGCTGCAAACAGCGCAATCGTCCCTGACAGCGAGCATAAAGGCCTCGTTGCCCGCCTGCCGCAACCGTGGCGCAACTATGCATTGCTCGCGCGTTTTGATCGGCCCATCGGCTCATGGCTGTTGTTCTGGCCCTGCGCATGGGGCCTTTTCCTTGGCGGTGCCACCGGCGCATGGGGTATCCTAGCGTGGATGCTGCTCGGCGCCATCGCCATGCGCGGCGCAGGCTGCGTCTATAACGACATCGTAGACGCAGACCTCGACGCCCGCGTCGCCCGCACCGCCTTGCGACCCATCGCCAGCGGCGCGGTGACAAAGCGTGCAGCATGGATGTGGCTGCTCAGCTTGTGCGCCGTAGGTCTCGTCGTCCTCCTGCAACTACGCTGGGAGGCGCAACTCGTCGCCCTCGGCAGCCTCGCCCTTGTCGCCGCCTATCCTTTCATGAAGCGCATCACCGGCTGGCCGCAGGCATGGCTCGGCCTCGTCTTCACATGGGGCGCACCGGTTGGCTGGGTTCAGGCCACCGGCTTTGATCGCCTCATCCCGCTGGCCGCGCTCTACGCCGGATGCTGGGCATGGTGCATGGCCTATGACACGATCTACGCCCTGCAAGACCGCGAAGACGATGCGCTGGTCGGCATTGGCTCGTCAGCATTGTCGTTCGGCCAGCACGTCAAAACAGGCGTCGCTGGGCTTTACGCGATGGCGCTCGCAGGCTGGGCTGGAGCGGTCTGGCTGACGCGCCCCGATTCGCTGGCGCTGCTGGCGTTGCTCCCAGTCGCGCTGCACCTGAGCTGGCAAGTCCTGACCCTCAAGGAAGACGGCACTGATCCGCTTACCAAGTTCCGTTCCAACCGCACCGCAGGCCTGCTGATGGCCGCCGCCTGCTACGTCGTCGGGGCCGCCTGAGCGCCAAACAGCGCTTCATGCCGCGCACATATTGCCGGAAAGAGTGCGGCCGCTTCCGGCACATCGAGCAGGAACACGTTGCGCAAAACCTCCACAAGTTCGCCCTCTGAGGCCAGCTCCCGCCGCACTTCGCCCGTCGCGCTTACGTCCGACAGCACCTTGCCCCGCAGCATCAGATAGCGTTCGCCGTCACGCCGCTGTACAGTCAGGTTCTGCACAAAAACAGAAGCCGGATCGCTGCATTGCCAGTCACATAGCGCCGAAAGCTGATCTTCGTTCGCAGGTTCCGCACGGAAGTCATAAGACATGGCGGTGTGGCCCAGCGTCACCGACAGACGCCACAATCCATCACCTGTCGTGCCAACACTCACTGGCAAGGGCGGCTGCGTCCACGTTCCATGCTCCAGCGGCACCGGCGCGCCCAGCCAACTGCCGAACCCGGCGTCGACCAGCCACGCACCTTCGCATTGCACCAACAGGCACAAGTGCGATCCCATGCTTTCGTCGCCCCGAAATTGCCGCATCACCCCTGCGCTCATCCGCGACACGTCAAAGCCAATTGCTGCCAGTGCCGCGCCCAGCACGCCGTTATGTTCATAACACCAGCCCCCGCGCCGTTCCTCGACCAGTTTGGCAAAGGCGGCGCTGGCATCGGTGGTCAGCGCTCGCCCCAACTGCACGTCGATATTCTCGAACGCGATGGCCTGCACATGCGCGCCGACAATGGACCGAAGCGTGGCAAGGTCGGGCAGCGGCTCTCCGTCAAACCCGATCCGCGCCAGATAGGCGTCAAGCTGCTGCCGGTTCAGCGGTTCAATTGTCATGTGCGAGCTACCGGCATCAATCGAATCCCTTTCGGGCGTAGTCTGCAATCGATGCTTGTCATTCTGCAACCTCAAGTTAGCTTCAGATCAAGCCGTTTTGATCCGCAGTCGCCAAAGAGAGTGCGCATGCACCGCAACGATCTTATCCCCATCGGCACATTGTCGCGCCGCACTGGCCTCGCGATCTCGGCCATCCGCTATTACGAAGATCGCGGCCTTGTCACCTCGGTCCGCACCGGCGGCAACCAGCGCCGCTTCCTGCGCTCCGACATCCGGCGGCTGGGCTTTGTGCAGATCGCCCAGAAGCTGGGTTTGGGGCTGGCCGAGATCGAGCGGGAATTAACCGCCCTGCCGCAGGGCCGCACGCCCAACATCATGGACTGGCAAAAAATCAGCCGCTCGCTCCGCAAGGAAATCGACAGCCGCATCCAGCTCCTCACCCGCACCCGCAACAAACTCGACGAATGCATCGGCTGCGGCTGCCTCAGCCTCGACCGCTGCGCACTGTACAACAAGGAAGACCGCGCAAGTGCTGCGGGGCCGGGGCCAAGGTTCGTTCTGGATTAACCCGCTGCCTCAAGCAGTTCCACTGCGCCGCCCAAGTCGACGCTGACCAACCGTGAGACGCCACGTTCCACCATCGTCACGCCGAACAGGCGGTGCATGCGGCTCATCGTCACCGCGTTGTGGGTGACGATCAGGTAGCGGGTGCTGGTTTGGGCGACCATCGCGTCGAGTAGGTCGCAGAAGCGTTCGATGTTGGCGTCGTCCAGCGGCGCGTCGACTTCGTCGAGGACGCAGATCGGGGCGGGGTTGGTGAGGAAGAGGGCGAAGATCAGCGCTACTGCTGTCAGCGCCTGTTCGCCACCGGACAGAAGAGTCAAGGATTGCAGGCGCTTGCCGGGCGGTTGTGCGAAGATTTCGAGGCCTGCTTCCAGTGGATCATCGCTGTCGATCAGCGCGAGGTGCGCCTCGCCGCCGCCGAACAGGCGGGAGAATAGGTTGCGGAAGTGGCCGTCTACCGCTTCGAAGGCGGCGCGCAGGCGTTCGCGGCCTTCGCGGTTGAGGTTGCCGATGGAACCTCTAAGTCTATGAACTGCCTCGGTTAGTTCAGCTTGTTCGGCCACGCTGGTGCCGTGGCGCTCCTCTGCTTCGGCGAGTTCGTCGGCGGCGACGAGGTTGACCGGGCCGATGCGTTCACGCTCGGCGGTGAGGCGATCCATCGCGGCGGATTCCTCGCCCGCGCTGGCGACTTCGGCGCTGGCGAAACCGAAGCGTTCGGGCAGGAGTGGGGGTGGGCACTGGAACCTTTCTCCTGAGATTCCAGCCATTTCCTGCCGTCGCGCGTCCTCGTTCTCGGCGCGGGCGACGGCGCCGGCGCGGGATTCGCGGGCGGTGGCGAGGGCCTCGTTGGCTGAGGAGAGGGCGCTATCTGCTTGTTTTGACGCAGTTTCTGCTGTGGCCAGGGCGGTTTCGGCGGCTGTGAGATCGGTCGCGAGGCGTGTGCGGATGCTCTCACCTTGCTCGATCTCCGCGATCAAACCCTTTGGTTTTGCGGCAGAAATTGCGCGTTCGGCTTCCAGTTCTTCGCGCCGTCCGGTCATTTCGGCGAGACGTTTGGCGGCGTCTCCGGCGCGGGCCTGCCATGCACGGATATCGCCGCGTATTCCTGCAAGTCGTTCTTTTCCAACGGCAATGTTCTGATCGAGCGAGGCTGCTGCCGCCGTGGTTGCTTGCAAGGATGTGCGCGCTGCATCGTTGCGGGCGCGGGCCGCTTCGAGCGCGGCGCGGCCTGCTTCGGGGTCTGGCAGGGTGTTGCGCTTGTCTTCGGCGGCGGAAAGTTCGCCCTGCGCAGCTTGACGTTGGTCAGAAAGGTCTGCCTGAGCCCTTGAAATCTCGGCCTTTCTTTGCTCCAAGCGCGCCCGCGCTGCCTCTGCCGCATCCAAGGCCCGCAACGCCGCACGCTCTGAATCCGCTGCTTCCGTGATGGATTTCTGAACTGCACCTAGATGCACAGAGATGACACCTAGACGCTCCTGCACGCCTTCAAGTGCTGTTTGCGCGGCGCTGACAGCCGCTCTGCGCGCGGGCAAAATTGCCTCAAGTTCGGTCAGCCGATTTTCGGCTTCGAGCGCCGCCGCTTCCGCCGCACCTTCACCCCGCGCGACAAATCCATCCCACCTTCTGAGCCGTCCAACTTTCGTGACCAACCACTCGCCCGGCTGAAGGACTTGTCCATCATCGCTATCACTCACGCGGACCAGCGCGAGTCTGGCGGTGAGTTCGGGTGGGCATTGCGGGACGTGGTGGGCGAGGGAATCTGGCAGTGGTGAGAGCGCTCCCGCTCCGGTCCAGAAGCGGCCTTCGGCATCGGCGGGCGCGGGGCCTACTGGCGCGCTGGCATCTCGGCCGAGGACGGCGGCGAGGGCGCGTTCATAACCGGGTGCCGCGCGTGTGCCGGCGATGGCAGATTGGCCCAAGCCTTTGGCGAAACGTGCCTTTTCCCGCGCTGCCTTGTCGCGCGCCAAGGCGTCTGCCTCTCGCTCTACGCCGGAAAGGTCGGCGCGGGCTTGAGCGAGCGCATTGCTTGCGGTGTCGCGCTCGATGGAAAGTGCCTCCCGCTGTGCGGATAGGTCAGTGCGCTCAGCTTCAGCTTTGGCAATGGCGGCGGCTGCGTCGGCCCTTTTTGCTTCTGCTTCAGCGATTTGCGCGGCGGGATCGGCCTCCCGCGCCAAAGCGTCAGCCTGCTGCGCGATCCGCGAAGCATCGGCATCGAGCCGCACCAGACGTTGGCGGGCGGCGGCGACAGCCGCTTCGGCCACGCGCCATTCGGCGTCGATCCCGGCCTGCTCTGCCACGCGCTGTGCGAGGGCGATTTCGGCTGCGCGCGCGGCGCGATCTGCGTCGTCGGCCGCGGCGACGAGGGTGGGGCGGCGAGCGGTGTCTTCGGCAAGGGCTGCTTCGGCGGCGGTGAGGTCTTGATCGAGCTTTGCCATTGCGGCGGCCGCGTCTTCGGTCAGCTTGTCGGCGCTGGCGCGGTCCTGTTCGATCCGCGTGAGCTGGCGATCGATGTCAGCCACGCGCTGTTCGGCGGCTTCCAACTGTGCAGAGAGCGAGGCCATGCGTTGGCCGTGGGCAGCGGCATCCTGCCTGCGATCAAACAGTTCGTCGCGCGCTTCGGACAGGGCGGCGGCGGCTTTGTGCTGGGCGGCTTGGGCCTGATTGGCGACGAGGGCTGCGGCTTTTACCGCTTCTTCGGCTGCCGTGGCCTGTTTGCGCGCGGCTTCGGCAGCGGCGGCGGCATCGCGCCAGCGGGCGAAGACGAGGCGGGCTTCGGAGAGGCGGATTTTCTCGCTGACAGCCTTGTAGCGTTCGGCGGCGCGGGCCTGGCGGCGTAGGGTGTTGATCTGGCCTTCAAGGCCGGAGAGCAGGTCTTCGAGCCTTGCGACGTTGACTTCGGTGGCGCGCAGCTTTTGCTCTGCGTCGCGGCGGCGGACGTGGAGACCGGCGATTCCGGCGGCCTCTTCGAGCATCATGCGGCGTTCGGTGGGTTTGGCGGCGATGACGGCGGCGATGCGGCCCTGGCTGACCAGCGCCGGGCTGTGCGCGCCGGTGGCGGCGTCGGCAAAGACCAGCGCGACGTCTTTGGCGCGCACGTCCTTGCCATTGACGCGGTAGGCGCTGCCTGCGCCGCGTTCGATGCGGCGGACGACTTCGAGTTCCGCGCCGAACGGTCCGTCAGGATCGGTTTCGGCGGTGAGCAGGACTTCGGCAAAGGCGCGGGCAGGGCGCGTGGCGGTGCCTGCGAAGATCACGTCTTCCATGCCGCCGCCGCGCATCGACTTGGCCGAGCTTTCGCCCATGACCCAGCGGATCGCTTCGAGCAGGTTCGATTTGCCGCAGCCGTTGGGGCCGACAACGCCGGTGAGGCCGGGTTCGATGCGCAGTTCGGCAGGCTCTACGAAGCTCTTGAAACCGGACAGTTTCAAGCGCTTGAACAGCATGCCTCAGGCCCCCGGCTGCCGCTCTGCCCTAGCGCGCGCCAGCCTTCTGGATCATCGGTTCCAGCGATGCCCAATCGGCAACGCCGGTCTTGTTGCCGTTGATGAAGAACGTGGGGGTGCCGGTGATGTCGAACTCCTTGCTCCACTTTTCGTTCAGTTCGGCAAGTTTTGTGGCCTTTGCCGTATCGGCGAGGCAGGCGGAACCTTGCGCCGCCGCAACGCCACGCGAGGCGAAAAATTCGCTCATCCCCGAAACTTGCGCGATGCCGCCAAAGCGCTTTTCAGGCGGGAGTGCGGAAACTTGCTGCAGTGCGGCTTCGTTCGCTTGCAGGTTGGTGAACATCTGCGGCTGCCAGCCCCAGAATTGTTCGGACAGCGGGATCACCGCTTCGGGCGTGCCGCACGTGGCGAGCAGGACCGAAGGCATATCGAGCATATTGAGCAGGAACAGGCGCAGTTCATAGGACACGCGGCCCGATGCGATGTATTCATCGCGCAGCTTGGGGAAGCCCTTTTCCGAGAATTCCGCACAGTGCGAGCAGGACAGCGCGCCGAATTCCATGACCTTTATCGGAGCATCGGGGTTACCGATCAGATAGCCACCATCGGCCGTTGCCGAGAACGTTTCAGTCCACGATTTGCCTGCAGGTGCGGGAATTTTGGCGATGGGTTCGCTGCTGGCGACATCGCCCGTGGCGGCGGCGTCCTTCTTGTCACAGGCGGAAAGGCCAAGCGTGAGGGGCAGGGCGGCAAGCAGGAGGGCGCGGGCGAGCTTCATCGTGTGGATATTCCCGTGTCTGGCGGTTTGGACGGACGCTAGCCGATTGTGGCCGGGTGGTGAAGGGGGGCGGGGTTTGGGTTGTGGATGGTCCTTCGACAGGCTCAGGATGCGGTTTTGGAACATGCCCTCCCCCGACCCCTCCCGCCTGCGGGAGGGGAGCAAGAAGGGTGCCCCTCCCGCAGGTGGAGGGGAGATTGCTACGCTACTTTGTCCGCGCGAGGATCTGCGGGCGCAGGGCGTCCCAGCTGTGGGTGCCGGCAAGCAGGACACCGTCGATCATGAAGCTGGGGGTGCCTGTGACGCCGAGTTTTTCGACCGCTTCGTTGGTCTGTTGTGCCAGCTTGTTGGCCAGCGGTTCATTGGCGAGGCAGCGGTCCATTGCGGGGCGATCAAGGCCGCGGGCGGCCATGAACTGATAGAACTTGAAGTCCGAGGCGATAGCGCGGGTGCGTGCGGCAAAGGGACCGGTGGTCCAGCGCTGGCGCTGCGCAGCGGTGGAATTTGAAAGCGGGCCGATCCATTGCGGCTGCGCGCGCATGAAGGCGGTATGGACGCTGAAAAAGCGGTTGGCAGGCACGCAGTTGGTGATGAGCGCGACGGTGACGTCTACCGGATCTCGCACGAAATTGCGCACTTCGACCGCACCCTTGCCGGGGCCGACCATGCCGACTTTCAACTGACCTTCGGATTCTACTTCGAATGCGGAGCAGTGCGGGCAGGTATAGCTGACGTACTGAACCAGCCGCAGGGGCGCCTTGGGATTGCCGAGGACGTGATGGCCTTCGGGTGTGGCCGTGGACGTAGCGGCCCAGTTGGTGCCGCCTGCGGGGCGTGCCGGTTTGGTCGCGCCTATCAGAGCCAGTGCGGCGAGGGTTGCGAAAGCGGCAGTTGCGAGTTTGCGGGTCATCCGTTCCTGTTTCCCCCAGAAGCACTATCGAGACTGCGCGCCAGCGATTCGAGCACGGTGCGCAGTTCAGGATCGCCGATATCGCGCAACGAATCCCCCAATTCCATCGGAATCGGCTTAAGCGAAGGAGGCGCGGCGCGCGGTTGCTCCTTGGCCTTTGGTGCCTGAACCGCACCTTGCCGGATCTTCACCTTGGCGACCGCGCGATAGCCGAAGAAGCGGTTCACCCGCTCCATGATTTCGGGGATCACATGCTGGATCATTGGCGCGTGGGCAGGGCTGACGACGAGTTGGAGGATGCCGTCGGACTTTTCACCCGGCGGGAAGCGGATGGATTCGGGCATGCAGTTGCGGGCGTTGCGTTCGCCCACAATCTCGGGCCAGCGGGTGACGACGCTGGATTGCACGAAGCCGAAGCGGCGGAAAGCAGTCCGACCGATGGCGGGCATAAGGTCTGCAATCTGGCGCGCTTCGCCGCCGCGCGGGCGTTCATAGGGTTTGAGCGCGGGCTTTGGCGCAGGCTTGCTGGCTTTTGCCGTCTTGGGTTTGTCCGCGTCAGAAGGGGTGGTTTTCATATCGCCTTGGGCCATGCCATAGGTGCGCGATGCAAGCCAGAGAGGAAGCTGAAATCACCTTCGATCCCGAGGCAGTCGCGCCTGCATTGCTCGGCTGGTATGATGTTCATGCAAGGCGGTTGCCGTGGCGCAAATTGCCGGGGGAGGCGCGGCAGGAGCCATACAAGGTGTGGCTTTCCGAAGTCATGCTTCAGCAGACCACCGTGGCGGCGGTGGGACCGTATTTTGCGAAATTTACTGCGCGCTGGCCGACTGTCGGCGATCTGGCAGCGGCGGATGATGCCGATGTGATGGCCGCTTGGGCAGGGTTGGGATATTATGCTCGCGCGCGCAATCTGCTGGCCTGTGCGCGGGCGGTGGCGGCGATGGGGGAGGTGTTTCCCGATACCGAAGAGGGGTTGCGCGCATTGCCGGGGCTGGGCGAATATACGGCGGCGGCGGTGGCGGCGATTGCCTTTGGGCGGCGGGCAGTGGTGGTCGATGCCAATGTCGAGCGGGTGGTGGCGCGGTTGTTTGCGATCGACGAGCCATTGCCCGGGGGCAGGGCAGCAATCCGCTTTGCGGCGGGGCAGGTGACGCCGGACGAGCGCGCCGGGGATTTTGCGCAGGCGATGATGGATCTGGGGGCGACGATCTGCACCGCGCGATCACCCCGGTGCATGTTGTGTCCGCTGTCTGTGCAGTGCCGGGGGCGGGCCGAGGGAGCGCCGGAGCGGCTGCCGGTGAAGGCAGCGAAGAAGGCCAAGCCCTTGCGGCAGGGGCGGGCTTACTGGATCGAGCGCGATGGCAAGGTTTTGCTGGTGACACGGGCCGGGCGCGGGATGCTGGGCGGGATGCGCGCGCTGCCCGATGATGGCTGGTCGGCCAAGGGGGATGGCGCGGCGGTGCTGGACGGGGAGTGGCGGCAAGGTGGTGTGGTGCGGCATTCGTTCACGCATTTCGATCTTGAACTGCAATTGATGCTTTGCGTTCAGCCGGGAGCCGTTAGTCATGGCGACGGAGAGTGGTGGCCGGTCGAACAGATCGAGGCCGCTGGGCTGCCCACCGTCTTTGCCAAGGCGGCGCGGCTGGCGATTGCGGAGAGGAATGGCTGAAAATGCAGCGGATGGCGGTTTCGCGCAGAGGTCTGTTGGGATCGTTCGGGGCGCTTGGCGGCGTGGCGTTCCTGCCGCGCATGGCGTGGGGTTCTGCAGCGGCAGAGGCGAAGTTTCCCACTGTGGCGCGGATGCTCGATGGCTATGTGTCCACCGGCAAGCTGCCGGGGATGATCGCGGCGATGGGCTGGGGCGCTGCTGATGCGCCGATGGACATTGCGCGCGGGACTGTGGCCAGGGGGCTTGATCAGGCGGTGGACATGGACAGCCTGTTCCGCATCTATTCGATGACCAAGCCGATCACCGGCATGGCCGCGATGATGCTGGTGGACGAAGGCAAGCTGCGGCTCGACCAGCCCATCGCCGATCTGCTGCCCGCGTTCGGCAAGATGATGGTGCAGGCCACGCCCGATGGCTCGATCACCGATCTGCGGCCTGCAAAAACGCCGATTACCGTGCGACATCTGATGACGCATACGGCGGGGCTGGGCTATTCGATCATCCAGAACGGGCCGATCAAGGATGCTTTCATCAAGGCAGGCGTCGTGCCGGGGCAGGCCAGCCGCTTGCCCATGCCGGGGATGGACGGGTTCAAGCCTTTGAGCAGCCTTGCTGAATTCGCCGATGTGCTGGCGACCTTGCCTTTGGTCTACGAGCCGGGGAGCGTGTGGAGCTATTCGGTGGGGCTGGATCTGCTGGGCCGCGTGATCGAAGTGGCTTCGGGCAAGGCATTCGATGCCTTTCTGGCCGAGCGGGTGTTTGGCCCTTGCGGCATGACATCCACGTGGTTCCGCGTGCCCCAGAGCGAGGCGGGGCGGCTTACCACGAATTATGCGGCGGTGAGCGGGATGCTGCTGCCGGTAGATCCGGGCAAGACCTCGATCTATCTGGATCAGCCGCCCTATCCGTTTGGCGGGGCGGGGTTGGTCTCATCGCCGCGCGACTATGACCGGTTTCAGCGGATGCTACTGGGCTTTGGCAAGATCGACGGGCGTCAGGTGATGAGCGAGGCTGCGGTGCGGCTGGGGACGAGCAATCTATTGCCGGTGGGGACCGACCTTTCCAAGGCTTTCATCAAGGGCAACGGCTTTGGCGCGGGCGGCTCTGTCGGGCTGGGCGAGGATGCCGGGACGTATGGCTGGGCGGGAGCGGCGGGGACCGTTGGCTTCGTCAACTTCCGCGTGGGGCTGCGCGCGGGGTGCTATACGCAGTACATGCCATCGGAAGCCTATCCGGTGCATAGGGAATTCGCGCAGGCCGTCTTGGCCGACGTGACGGGGAAGAAGGCCGCAGCGTGATGGACACGACAATCGCATTTGCAGGCGGCGGGCTGGACCGTGCCGACCACATCCGGGGCGATGCCGAGCGGCTGGGCGACCTGATGAACTGGCGCGCGCGGCTGCTGAAGCTTGAGGGGATCGACCCGGTGATCGCGCCCGATGGTGGCCTGGACTGGGGCACGCTGGCGGATGCCGACCCGGCGGCTGAACTGGTGTTTCTGGGGCTGAGCGAGGACGGGCGCGGGTGCTTTGCGCAAGTGACACCCGCGATTGTGGGCAGCGTGGCACCGCCCAATCCCCGGCTGTGGGGCGCGATGGGAGCGCTCTCGCCCGGCGATCTTTCGATTTATGGCGGGGCGCGCAGTCTGGTGGATTGGCATGCGCGGCACCGGTTCTGCGCGCGGTGCGGATCGGCCACGGTGCTGCGCAAGGGCGGCTGGCAGCGGACATGTACCAACGATGCTTGCGGGGCCGAGCACTTTCCTCGCGTCGATCCGGTGACGATCATGACGGTGGAATGCGATGGCGAACTGCTGCTGGGCCGCCAGCCGCGATTCCCACCGCGCCGGTATTCCGCGCTGGCAGGCTTTGTGGAGCCGGGCGAAGGGCTGGAGGATGCGGTGCGGCGCGAGGTGTTGGAAGAGGCGGGCGTTAAGGTGGACGCGGTGCACTATGTGGCGAGCCAGCCGTGGCCGTTCCCGTCCTCGCTGATGATCGCGTGCCACGCGTTCACGACCCAGCGCGAAATCACCATCGACGAAACCGAACTCGACGATGCGCGCTGGTTCACGCGCGAGGAAGTGCAATATGCGATGAGCGGCGCGGAAGATGGCGCGTTCATCGCGCCGCCGCCGTTTGCCGTGGCGCATCACTTGCTGAAATGGTGGCTTGCGCAATGAGTACGCCCGCAAAAGTCACGCTCGATATCTGGTCCGACGTCATGTGCCCGTGGTGCGTGATCGGGCTGAACCAGCTGGACAAGGCACTGGCCGGGTTGGCGGGCGAAGTGGACGCGACGGTGCGGTTCCATCCGTTCGAGCTGAATCCGGATATGGGCGAAGAGGGCGAGGAACAGGCGGCGCACATCCAGCGCAAGTATGGGCGCTCGGCGGGACAGTCTGCGGGGGTGCGCGATACGCTGAAGCAGGCGGGGGCACGCGCGGGCTATTCGTTCGACTACACCGGTGCAGGTGAAGCGCCGCCACCGATGATGTGGAACACGCGGCTGGCGCACCGGTTGCTGACGTGGACCTTGCGCGATTTCGGGCCTGAGAATCAGGTGGAACTGAAGCGTGCGCTGTTCGACGCGCACTTTCAGGCGCGGCGGAATGTAGCTGACCCGGAAGTGCTGGCAGATGTGGCGGAAAGCGTCGGTCTGCCGCGAATTGGCGCTTTAGAGGCGATGATCGATGCGGAGATCGACGCATCGGTGATTGCGGGTGAGCGTCAGGCTTGGGACTTGAACGTATCTGGCGTGCCCGCCGTGCTGATCAACGGAAAGCTGATCGTGCCGGGGGCGCAGGAGCCTGAGGTTTACGCTGACTTGATCAGGAAGGTTCTGGTGCGCGAGGCAGCGGTTCAGCTTTAAACCAAACCCAGCTTCGCCAGATCCGACGCGATCTGCGCGGGCAGCACTTCGCCCGTCTCGCCATCACCAAGGTCCGCTGGCGCGTCGGCGTCTTCCAGATAGCGCCAGCCTTGGTGCGCGCGCTTGGGTTTGGGGTGGACGTCGATCAGTTTGGTGCTGACCACGATGTTGGTGCGGCCGCCTTCGGCTTCTTCGAAGCCGACGATTTCGGAGCGGGCGACGAGTTGGTGCTTGTGGATCCAGTAGAGCGAGCCGCCGATCATTTCCTCGGCGCGTTTGGGGCGGTTGCGGGTGGTTAGGTAGGCCAGTTTTGCCCCGCCACGACGGCCCGTTTCGGAAAACCATTCGTGGATTTCCGCGAGGGACTGGGCTCCGTAGGCGACTTTGGTCATGTTGAGGGGAATGGTTGGGTACTTTCTGTTTGTTCTTAAACATGCCCTCCCCCGGCCCCTCCCGCTTGCGGGAGGGGAGAAGAAGCAGCAGCCGTTTAACCCGCCAGCCCGCTCAACACTGCAAGGCCGAGGAACGAGAAGAAGCCCATGACATCGGTGGCCATCGTCACGAATACGGCAGAAGAGACAGCCGGGTCCACTTTCAGCCGATCAAGCGTGACCGGGACCATGATTCCGGCAAGCCCTGCGACCAGATTGTTGATGACCATGGCCGAGCCGATCACCGCGCCCAGCAGGGGGTTGGAGAACAGGAGTGCGGTGGCGCTGCCGACCAAGAGGCCGAGCGCGGTGCCGTTGGTGGCGGCAATGCGCAGTTCGCGCAGGATCATGCGCACCGTGTTGGAGCTGGTCAGCTGGTTGGTGGCCAGCGCGCGGACGACCACGGCCAGCGTTTGCGTGCCCGCGTTGCCGCCCATGCCGGAGACTATCGGCATCAGCACGGCCAGCAGCGCAAACCGCGAAATCGCGCCCTGGAACATGCCGACGACCGAGGCGGCGAGCATGGCCGTGCCGAGGTTCACCACCAGCCATGTAAGGCGCGTGCGCACGGTGAGCAGGATCGGCTCGTTGATGTCGCCATCGCCTGCACCCGACAGGCGCAGGATGTCTTCGCTCGCTTCTTCCTGAATGATGTGGACGATATCGTCGACAGTGATCTGGCCGACCAGACGGCCGTTTTCGTCCACCACCGCGGCCGAGATCAGCGCGTACTTCTGGAAGCGCAGTGCGACTTCTTCCTGATCCATCGTCACCGGGATCAGCGTCTGGTCGCGCTTCATCACGTCGGCCAGCGGAATGCTCCGTGGCGCGCGGAGAATCCATGAAAGGCTGCAGGTTCCGATGGGGTGATGCTTGGGATCGACGATGAACACTTCCCAGAATTCGGTGGGAAGATCATCGTCACGCCGCATGTAATCGATCAGGTCGCCCACGGTCATCGCCTCGGGCACAGCGATCAGATCGCGGCTCATCAGGCGGCCGGCGGTTTCTTCCGGGTAGGACAGCGCGGATTCGATGGCCGCGCGGTCTTCCGGCTCCATCTCGGCGAGGACAGCCTGCTGGTCCTCCTCGTCCATATCCTCGATCAGGGCGACGGCGTCATCCGTCTCCATCTGCTCGGCGAGTTCGGCAACCTCTTCTGGTTCCAGTTCCTCGACAAGGTATTCGCGCACGTAATCGTTGAGTTCGGCGATCACTTCGCCGCCGAGAAGATCCGAGATCGCGCGGGCCAGCGTGACGCGGTCCTGCTTGTCGATCAGTTCGAAAAGGTCGGCAATATCAGCCGGGTGGAGCGGTTCGACGAGGTTGTAGACTTTCTCGTCGTCACCCGCTTCAAGCGCATCGACCACCTTGCGCACGAAGCCGGGGCGCAGCGTGTTGTCTTCTTCGTCGAGGCTTTCGGCGTTTCTGGCGGGTTCATTTGGCCGCGCGGGTTCAACCGGCGGGGCGCTTTCGTCCGCGTCGGGGAGCAGGGTGTCGATGATGTCGTCGTCGCGCTGCATAGCGGCGGGGTTACCCACTAGGCCGTCAATTGCAACCGCCTAGCAGACCTATGCGTGACTTTCTTTCGTGAGCCACTATATCCGCCCGCAAGACAACAAGGACTGCGACCAATGGCTGACGAAAATCTCGTTCTTTCCCTCGATTCCGGCGACGTTGTAATCAAGCTGCGCCCTGACCTTGCCCCCGGCCACGTGGAGCGGATCAAGGAACTGGTCGGCGAAGGCTTCTACGACGGTGTGAAGTTCCACCGCGTGATCCCCGGCTTCATGGCGCAGGGCGGTTGCCCCGACGGCACCGGCATGGGCGGTTCCAGCAAGCCGGACCTGAAGGCCGAATTCAACGCTGAACCGCATGTGCGCGGCGTATGCTCGATGGCGCGCACCAGCGCGCCGAACTCGGCCAACAGCCAGTTCTTCATCTGCTTTGACGATGCACGCTTCCTCGACAAGCAGTACACCGTGTGGGGTGTGGTCGAGAGCGGCATGGAACACGTTGACGCGCTGCCCAAGGGTGAGCCGCCGAAGACGCCGGGCGTGATCAAGGAAGCGAAGATCGTCGCTGCCTGATTGCATTTGAAGGTTTAGGATTGAGGGGCGGGGCCGATGGGCTGCCGCCCCTTTTTCTGTTGGAGGCGGGATGAACCTGATTGAACATGCGCTGGTTGCACTGGTGATTCAGGCGATTGTCGGGCTGACAACGCGCAACTGGTGGGCGGGTGCGGCGCTGGCCTGCGGGTACTTCATCGGCCGTGAGGTTTCGCAGGCGGAGTATCGCTGGATCGAACAGTTCGGGCAGGGGCTGCGTGCGAACATGCCGTGGTGGGGCGTGTTTGATGCGCGGGTGTGGGATAACGCTGATCGGTGGGCGGACTGGATTGGGCCGATTCTGGTGACAGTGCCGGTGGCGTTGTGGATGGGGCGGCGTCCTTCGACAGGCTCAGGACGAGCGGATTAGCGCTTGAACAACGGAACCTCAAATCCGCTCATGCTGAGCGTGTCGAAGCATCATGCGCGGTGCCAGCGTCCTTTGATAGGCTCAGGACGAGCAGAGGGAGCCTAAGGCGCAAGTCGGCGCACTGCTTCTTCCTGCGCGATCAAGGGCAGGAGTGCGGCCATTTCCGGGCCGTGGTCGTGGCCGGTGAGGGCCTGACGCAGGGGGAGGAACAGCGCTTTGCCCTTGCGCCCGGTGCTGTCCTTGAGCGCGGTGGTGAGGGTGCGCCAAGGGTCGGCTTGCCAGTCAAGCGTGGCGGCGATTTTGGCGGCCTCGGTCAGGAAGGTGCGGGTTTCATCGTCAAACATGAGCGCGGTGATGGGGCCAGTCAGCACCTGCCACCAGCCTTGCGCTTCGTCGATGTGGGCGAGGTTGGGGCGGATGGCTTCCCATGCGGCTTCGCCCATGCCCTGCGGCAGCAGGTTTGCGACCCGGGCGTAGGGCAGGCGGTGGACGATCTGGGCGTTGACGCGGTGCAGGTCTGCCTCGTCAAAGCGGGCAGGTGCGCGGCCGAAGCGCGAGAGGTCGAAGCTGGCGGCAAGCGCTGCGGAATCGAGCGACGGGTCAACCGGATCGGACGTGCCGAGGCGAGCGAGCAGCGTGACGATGGCCTCTGGTTCGATGCCCTGTTCGCGGAAATCGGCCATGCCGAGTGCGCCGAGGCGTTTGGAGAGTTTGCCTTCGCTTCCGGTCAGCAGCGCTTCGTGGGCAAAGCGCGGGGGTGTGGCGCCCAGCGCGGTGAACATCTGGAGCTGCGTTGCGGTGTTCGACACATGGTCTTCACCGCGCAGCACATCGGTGACGCCCATGTCGATATCGTCGATGGCAGAGGGCAACATGTAGAGCCACGAGCCATCGGCGCGGCGGATCACCGGGTCTGACATCTGGCGCGCGTCGAAGTTCTGCACCCCACGAATCCCATCGTCCCACGTGATCGGCTGGGTGTGATCGAGCAGGAAACGCCAGTGCGGCTTTTCGCCCGCAGCGGCCTTGGCGGCGTGGTCGGCGTCGGTCAGGTTGAGCGCGGCGCGGTCATAGATCGGGGGCAGGCCCCGGCCCAACAGCACCTTGCGCTTCAGGTCCAGTTCCTGCGATGTTTCATAGGCGCGGTAGATGCGGCCCGCTGCGACGAGGCGCTGGAATGCGCGTTCATAGAGGTCTGTGCGCAGCGACTGGCGCTCTTCACCGTCGTACGTGAGGCCCAGCCATGCAAGGTCGGCACGGATGGAGTCGACGTGCTCTTCGCGGCTGCGTTCGGCATCGGTATCGTCGATGCGTAGCAGGAACTTGCCGCCGGTCTTCTTGGCCAGCAGCCAGTTGTGCAGGGCGGTGCGCACGTTGCCGACGTGAAGCTTGCCGGTGGGCGAAGGCGCGAAGCGGGTTACCGTAGTCATGCGCAGCGCCCTACCGCGCCTTCGGTTCAAGGGGAAGGGATGAGAGCGACCGCGTGGATCGTGGCGTTGTACAGCGCATCGTGACGGTCGGCGCGGACGAAGCCTGTGATTGCATCGGTGAAGGCGGCGCGGTGGGCGGACAGGGCCGCGCGGCCCAAGGAGGCGAGCGTGACTTCGTCCGGCGTCATCGCAAGGCAGCAGGGGCGGTTGACCATGAACGGTTCGGGCCAGACCTGCTTTACCGTCTGGACGAGGCCGTGGACGGCACAGGCGGCTTCGATGCTGCGGTAGCGCTGCGCCAGATCGGGCACCGGATCACGCCCTGCTGCGTCGAACAGGGCGCACAGGCGCATCGCCATGACCATGTGCAGGCTTTTCAGCGAGAGGCCGCGCACGTCATGCGGGCGGGCCATGCTTTCGACCAAGGCGGAGAAGCGGGTGGAAGATTCGCCGAGCGGCTGGTGAGCGGGCATTGCACATCCTTTGTTGCGAACGATTCGCAAACTAGGTGTAGTGCCTTGCTCCGTCAATGAGAATCGTTCGCAAAAATGTCAGCCCGTGCGAAAGCTGTGGGTGATCGGGTAGCGGCGGTCGCGGCCATAGTTGCGTGCGCCGAGCTTCACGCCCGGAGGGGCCTGGCGGCGCTTGTATTCCGCAAGGTGCAGCAGGCGTTCCACGCGCACCACGGTGGCGCGATCATGCCCTTCGGCGACGACCTGATCGACGCTCTTCTCGTTCTCTACCAGCCCGAGCAGGATCGCATCGAGCACATCGTAAGGCGGGAGCGAATCCGAATCCTTCTGGTCCGGGCGCAGTTCGGCGCTGGGGGGCTTGGTGATGATCCGCTGCGGCATGACCGGGCCGAGGGGGCCGAGGCCGATCTTGGGTCGGTTGTGGTTGCGCCATTCGGAAATGGCAAAAACCGTGGTCTTGTAGGCGTCCTTCAGCGGGTTGTAGCCGCCGTTCATGTCGCCATAGATGGTGGCGTAACCGACGCTCATCTCGCTCTTGTTGCCCGTGGTGACCAGCATCGGGCCGAACTTGTTCGATAGCGCCATCAGCGTGACGCCACGGATGCGCGACTGGATGTTTTCTTCCGCAAGATCGGGTTGCTTGCCGGTGAACGCGGGGGCCAGCATTTCCCCGAAGGCATCGACGGCGGGCGAGATCGGCACGGTGTCGAGCCGCACGCCCAGCATGTTGGCGCAGCCTTCGGCGTCTTCCAGACTTTCCTCGCTGGTGTAGCGGCTGGGCATCATCACGCACCACACGCGATCCGCGCCCAACGCATCGACGGCAATGGCCGCGCAGATGGCCGAATCGATACCGCCAGACAGGCCAAGGACCACGCCGGGGAAGCGGTTTTTGTTCACATAATCGCTCAGGGCCATGACCATCGCGCAGTAGATGTCCTCGGGATGCTCGGCGAGATCGTGGACTTCGCCAGCCTCGCACCGCCAGCGCGAGCCGGAACCGAGCGCGGTCTGGGTCCAGACGGTGGTGACGATGGATTCTTCCCAATCCGGCATCTGCACCCAAAGCGCGCCTTCCGGGCCGACGACGAAGCTGGCGCCATCGAACACCAGTTCGTCCTGTCCGCCCACGCGGTTGAGGTAGGCGAGCGGAATGCCGGTATCGATCGCGCGGCGCTTGGCCACGCCATCGATACGCAGCACGTCCTTGTCGATCTCGTAAGGGCTACCGTTGATGCAGATGAAGATTTCCGCGCCGAGTTCCGCTAGGTGGCGGCAGACATCGGGGTGCCAGATGTCTTCGCAGATCGGCAGGCCGAGCATCGCGCCTTTGAACAGCACCGGCTCTGGCAGAGGGCCGGGCATGAAATAGCGCTTCTCGTCAAACGTGCCGTAGTTGGGCAGTTCGTACTTGAAGCGGGTGGCGGCGATGCGCCCGCCTTCGAGCAGGGCGACGCCATTATGCAGCGCGCCATCGCGCACGAACACCGAGCCGACCAGCATGGCGGGGCCGCCATCGGCGGTGACTTTGGCGAGTTTTTCCAGTTCCACCGCAGCGCGCGCCACCAGCGCGGGCTTCATGATCAGGTCTTCCGGTGGATAACCGATCAATTGCAGTTCGGGATAGACGATCAGGTCTGCATCACGCGCCTTTTCGCGCACGGCGAGCATTGCGGCGGCATTGGCGGCAAGATCGCCAACCGACTGGTTGAGCTGGGCGAGGGTGATGCGGAGTGTTTCGGCCATAAGTGTTCACTAGGCGGCAAAGCAGGTGGCCTGCAAGAGTTGCAAACCTGTCATCATGGGCTAAGGGCCGCTTGGGGATCGAATCCGAGGGAATCGCACGCATGAAGATCATGGCCGGCAATTCAAACTTGCCACTCGCTCGCGCCATTTCGGCTTATCTCGAAGTGCCGCTGACCGACGCCAGCGTGCGCCGCTTTGCCGACGAGGAAGTTTTCGTGGAAATCCACGAGAACGTGCGCGGCGAAGACGTGTTCGTGGTGCAATCCACCAGCTATCCGGCGAACGACAACCTGATGGAACTGCTGATCTGCATTGATGCGCTGCGCCGCGCATCGGCCAAGCGGATTACGGCAGTGGTTCCCTATTTCGGCTATGCCCGGCAGGACCGCAAGCCGGGACCACGCACCCCGATTTCGGCCAAGCTGGTGTGCAACCTGATCACCGAAGCCGGCGCAGACCGCGTGCTTGCGGTGGATCTCCATGCCGGGCAGATCCAGGGCTTCTTCGATATTCCGACCGACAACCTGTTTGCAGCGCCGGTCATGGCCGCAGACATTCAGGCCCGCTACGGCGCGCAGGAACTGATGGTCGTATCGCCCGACGTGGGCGGCGTGGTGCGCGCGCGCGCGCTGGCCAAGCGGCTCAACAATGCTCCGCTGGCCATCGTCGACAAGCGGCGTGACCGTCCCGGCCAGTCCGAAGTCATGAACATCATCGGTGATGTGAAGGGCCGCATGTGCATCCTGATCGACGACATCATCGATTCGGGCGGCACGCTGTGCAACGCGGCGCAGGCCCTGATGGATGCCGGTGCGGCGGGCGTTTCGGCCTATATCACCCACGGCGTGCTTTCGGGCGGGGCAGTGGCGCGGGTGAACAATTCGGCGTTGAAAGAACTGGTCATCACCGACACGATCATGCCGACCGAAGCCACTGCCGCTTCGGACCGCATCCGGGTTATGACCATTGCGCCGCTGATCGGTGAAGCGGTGCGCCGTATTGCCGACGAAAGCTCGGTTTCCAGCCTGTTCGACTAAGCTGTACTGGCTGATTTCAACCGTTCCAGCCATGCGCGGGCCTGTTTCGGCTCGCCCACGGCATTGGCGGGTGGCTTTCCGCGCGCGGCCATGAATTCGTCGTGGAGCGCGAACGGCTCCATGAAAAGTTGTTCGCGCGCTTCGGCGATTTCGTCTGCCAGTTCGGTCAGGCTTTCGATCACCGGAGCAGTTGCTGCGCGCATGATCTTGTCGGCATTGTGATCGAACAGGCCCCACTTGCCCGCTGCCGTCACTTCCAGCGCGGCGATCAGTGCTTCTGTATAGTCCGCTTCCAGTTCGGAGCGGCGCTTGTCGAGACGTTCGAGACGATCAGCTCTTGCCATGCATGCGGACTAGGGTGCGCACGGCTAACAGGCAACTGCGATCATTCCCACGGCTTCACTTCACCTGGCTCCAGCCGCCGGATTGTTTCCAATCGGCGGGTCTGGCGGGTTTCAAGGCCAAGTGTCATCAGCGGTTGCGGGCGTTCGACAAACTGGCGCGGAGCCATGCCGAACAGTTCGGTGAATTCGCGGATCAGGTGGCTTTGATCGTAATAGCGCAGCGCGATGGCCTCAGCCTCGGCGTGATCGGCCACGCCGCGCAAGTGGCTGGCCATATCGAGCGCGCGGGCACGGCGCAGCACCTGCTTGGGCGGCATACCGAAATCGCGGCTGACGATGCGTTCAAGCCTGCGCTGCTCTACGCCGATTTCCTCGGCAAGGCGGGCGATGCTTACCGTGGGATCGGTGAAGGCCGCAGCTTCAAACCGGGCCGAAATCGGATCAGGCTCCCGAACCGCGCGCTCAGCAATCAGGCTGCGCATTTCGTATTCCATCGCCCGGACCCAATCTTCGGGCGAATCGTCGGGGTGGCACAAGTCCAGCCAGCGCTGTTCGGGAAGGCCGAGATCTGTAAACGTCTCAAGCCGGTCAACCAGATCAGCCAGCTTTGGCCCGTTCAGCGCGTGGCACACACCGGGACGCAGGAAAATGCCGACGCTGATGAAGCTGCCAGTCACGCTGATCGGCATGCGGCGAGACTGCGGGCCAAACATCATCGCGGCATTGTCTGCGGATTTCAGGCCAGCGGCGGTTTCTGCCTGCCAATTGCCGCGCAATTGCATGCGGATGCAGGCAAAATCGCTGAGCAGCCCGCAATCAAGGCGGTGTTCGGGCGGGGCGTTGACGATGGTCACGTAAAAGCGGCCAACCCAGCGTTCAAGATCCGCCGCAGGTGCGCGACTGTACGATATCGGCTGGCCATCGCGCGTGGCGTTTGGCGATGCTATTGCGCGGTCAACACCGGGTGATCTTTCCGTCCCCGGCCGGTTGTTGCGTGTCATTCAACTGCGCCCCCAAGGCAATCTGTATTGGCGTTCTAATCCCTTTGCACCAAAACGCCTGTGCGTCCTGTCACGCTGCAGCGAATGATACAACGAGACGTTTTGCCGCAGGGCAATTCGTGCCTGTGGGTTGACCCGATGACGCAGAGGCATAAACACCCAACACATGAAACTTGATCAGGACATTGCCCTCGCCATCCGTCTTGCCGATGCAGCCGCTGCGGCAATTCGTCCTTATTTCCGGACAGTTGCGGCCGAACGCAAGGATGATGCAACTCCGGTTACGCTGGCTGACCGCGCAGCGGAAGAAGCGATGCGCCGCATCCTTACGGCAGAAGTGCCGCGAGATACGGTGATTGGCGAGGAGTTTGGATCGACCGCCGGAAGCTCCGGGCGCAGCTGGGTGCTGGATCCGATTGACGGGACGGCAGGTTTCCTTGCCGGGCGTCCTATTTTCGGCACGTTGATCGCGCTGATGGTTGAGGGATTTCCGGTGTTGGGGGTGATCGATCAGCCGATTACCGGCGAACGCTGGATAGGCGCTTTGGGAATGCCGACCACATTGAACGGCAAGCCCGTGCGTACCCGCCTGTGTCGCGAACTGTCAGAAGCGACTTTGGCAACGACCGGGCCGCACTATTTTGATGATCACGATGGCGGTCACTTCATGGGCCTTGCCGCCAAGACCGATCACAAACGCATGGTCATGGGCGGCGATTGCTATAACTACGCGATGCTGGCCACCGGGCAGCTTGATGTGGTGTGCGAAGCAGGGCTGAAGATCCACGACTGGGCAGCGCTGGTGCCGGTGGTTGAGGGTGCAGGTGGGGCGATGGCTGACTGGAATGGCGACCCGCTTCACGCCGGGTCAGATGGCCACGTGATTGCTGTGGGCGACCCTGCAAGGCTGGACGACGTGGTTGAAGCGCTGGCCTGCGGACATTGATGGCGGCAAGGTGCGGCGAAAACTGCGCGCCTTTCAGAGACTACAGCCCCGCGCGCAGCATCCAGTCATGGAACAGCCGCACCGGGCGTGATTGCAGCGCGCGCGGGCGGCACACGAACCAGTAGGAATAGGGGCTGTCGACGTCGATGTCGTAAAGCCGTGCCAGGCGCGAATCGTGGCTGCGGTGGTAGTGATCATCATGCATGATCGCGATGCCGAGGCCTTGGGCCGCGGCTTCAAGGATCAACTGGCCAGAATCGAAATGGTCGATTGCGGCCGGTTCCATCTTTTCCAGATGCAGCGCCTTCTTCCACGCTTCGAAACTGGCGGGCAGGTCGTTGTGGACAAGGAAGGTCTGCTTCGAAAGCTTGGCAACATCGGGCCGGTCACCCAGTTCCTCGGCCAACGCAACTGATGTGATGGCGTGAACGCGGTTATGATCGAGTCGCACCGAATGGAGCGAGGCATCCGGCCCTTCTGACAGGACGATGGCGGCATCAATGGTGTCGCCCAGTTTGGTTTCGGCCGAATGGCCCGAATCGATGTCGATATGGAGTTGCGGGTGCAGCTTGCGCAGTTCTCCCAGACGCGGGAACAGGCGCTGGCTCCCGAACAGGGGCAACACGCCAAGCCGTAGGCGCATGACTTTGCCTGTATCGATCAGGCGGTCCACCCGATCAGCCATCTCGTCAATCAGCGGGGCGACTGCATCATAAAGCTGCTGGCCTTCCTCGGTCAGCTTCAGCGCCTGATGCTTCCGCTCGAACATCGGCTTGCCGACGAAGTCTTCAAGCGCGCCGAGGCGCCGTGACAATGCCGACGGGCTGAGCGCCAGCTCCGCCGCCGCCGTCTTGGCCGAGCCTGCACGCACGACGCGAATGAACGCCTCAAGCGAGCGCAGGGGAGGAAGGCGGCGGATCATCTGGTTACCCTATTCTTCAACGGTGGTTTCAGTGCGGGGTGCATGGAGCCGCAGGCGCGTGAGGCGGCGTTCATCGCCCCCTGTCACTTCCAGCCGCCAACCGCTGGCGTGTTCCAGCACACGCCCGACAGGCGGCACTTCGCCCGCAAGTACTACGGCAAGCCCGCCGATCGTATCCACGTCTTCCTCCACTTCGGCAAGACGTGGATCGACGGTTTCGGCAACGTCATCCAATTCTGCGCGCGCATCGGCATCCCAGGTGTCTGGGTCAATGCGGCGGAGCAGTTCCTGCGGAGCATCGTCGTGTTCATCCTCGATCTCGCCGATGATCTCTTCGACAAGGTCTTCGATGGTGATGATACCATCGGTTCCGGAATATTCATCGATGACCACGGCAAGGTGGGTACGCTTGCTGCGCATGTCCGCCAATACGTCAAGCGCGCCCCGTGCCTGAGGCACGAACAGCGGTTGGCGCATCAAGGAGGTCCAATCCTTTGGCGCTGGCTTGTTTGACAGGAGCATACCGGCCACGATCGTGAAGACATCCTTCACGTGAATCATGCCGATGATTTCGTCGAGCGATTCGCCAAAAACCGGCATGCGGCTGTGGCCGTTCTCTGCAAAGGAGGCTACCATCTCCTCGAAACTGGCTGACGCGGGCACGGCAATGATTTCGCCGCGCGGGATCGCTACGTCGTCGGCGTCGTGTTCGCTGAAATGGAGCAGGTTGCGCAGCATCTGGCGCTCAAGCGGGACAAGGTCACCGTTGTTGGCGCTAGAGTGAGGTTGTTCGCCCTCGTGCTCGTCGATCGCTTCCTCAATTTGCGCGCGTAGCGACTGATCGTGGTCCGGCCCCTTGAAAAAGGCCCTGATCGCGCGCCACAGCGCACGGCTACTACTGTCTGCGTCTCCTGATCGGCTCTCGCCGGTGGAGTCATCGCCCTCGGGCACTGCTCAATTCCCCTGTGTGGTCAGTCTTCGACCGCATATGGGTCGGCAATGCCCATCAGTGCAAGCGACTTCCGTTCCAGTTCCTCCATTTCTTCGGCCTGCGTTTCGCCCAGTTCGTGATCGTACCCGGCAAGGTGGAGCAAGCCGTGGACGATCAGGTGCGTGGCGTGAATTTCGACCGAGACACCCTTTTCCGCAGCTTCGCGCACGCACACGCCGTGGGCAAGGATCATGTCGCCGAGCATGCCGGGCGCGTTGGCATTGCGCGCAGCGTTGAGCACTTCCTCGCGCGAAAGCATCGGGAAAGACAGGACGTTGGTCGGCTTGTCCTTGGCCCGCCACTGTTTGTTCAGTGCATGCACCTCTTCGTCATCGGCCATAACCAGGCTGATGAGGAGGTTTTCGTGCGCAAGTTCCGGCACGATCCGCGCCGTGGCTTCGGCAGCGCGGTTGGCCAGTGCTTCCCAGTCGGTCTCATCGCCCCAGATCGGGTCGATGTCGATTTCAAGGACGGGCGCGCTCACTCGTCTTTACCATCGTTCTTGCCTTCATAGGCCTCGACAATTCGGCCCACAATCGGGTGGCGGACAACGTCTGCGGTGCTGAAGCGCACCGTGGCGATGCCTTCCACGCCTTCGAGACGCTTGACTGCATCGTTGAGGCCGCTTGCGCTGACACCGCCAGGCAAATCGACCTGTTTGGGGTCCCCACAGATCACCATGCGGCTGTTCTGGCCGAAGCGGGTGAGGAACATCTTCATCTGCGCTGGTGTGGTGTTCTGCGCTTCGTCAAGAATCACAAAGGCATCGGCCAGCGTGCGACCGCGCATGAAGGCAATGGGCGCAACCTCGATTTCGGCGCTGGCAAGACGGCGCTCCACCTGTTCGGGTGGCATGCAATCATAGAGCGCGTCGTATAGCGGGCGGAGATAGGGATCGACCTTTTCCTTCATGTCGCCCGGCAGGAAGCCGAGCCGTTCGCCCGCTTCCACCGCTGGGCGTGACAGGATCAGGCGTTGGACCGATCCGGAGATGAGCTGTGCCACGGCCTGTGCGACCGCAAGGTAGGTCTTGCCGGTGCCTGCCGGGCCGAGCGCAAAGATCACGTCATGGCTGACCAGCGCGCGCATATAATCAATCTGCGTGGCAGAGCGCGGAACGATGGTTTTCTTGCGCGTGCGGATCATGATGGGCGGTGCGCCGCCGGGCGCGCCGGTGATGATGCCTTCCAAGGTCGGCTCCACACTCATCGCGATCAGCGAATCGACCGCGCCAGAATCCACCTCTTGCCCCGACAGCAGACGCTGGTGCATGCCTTTGAGAACATCGCGGGCACGGGCGACCGGATCGTCCGGTCCTTCGATCACCACGCGGTTGCCCCGCGCGGAGATATAAACTCCCAGCCGGTTCTCCAGAAGCACGAGATTGGTGTCAAACTGGCCAAACAGCGCGCCAAGCACGGTCTGTTCGTCAAATTCAACCTCCACCCTTGCGCGCCCCATATGGCCAGCACGCGGCTGTCCAAGGCGGTGTTGTTCGGGCCGGTGATGCGCTTCATCAGCGCGGGGGAGTTTTCGGGCCATGCGCTCCTTTTGCGTTGGGCCTTGATAGTGAAGGCCTGAATCAGAGCATAAGAACGGATGTTGCGCAGACAAGACGCTGCGCGACTATTCCACAGGCGTATTAGACGAGACGCCCGGAAAGGGAGTTTGGCCCGGCATCGACCAGTTCGACCGTGACCATCGATCCGATGTCTGCATCTGCCATGAAGTGGACGGATTGCAGCCACGGAGACTTGCCGAGCCACTGCCCGGGAAGCTTGCCCTTCCGTTCAACCAGAACGTCGCAAGTCTTGCCCACGCTGGCCTTGTTGAAGGCATGTTGGTGGCGGTTAAGTGCGGCTTGCAGGCGCTGAAGCCGTTCGTCCATCACGCTTGCAGGCACCTGATCCGCCATCGTTGCGGCAGGCGTGCCGGGGCGGGGGGAGTACTTGAAGCTGAACGCCTGCGCATAGCCGACCGCATCGACCAGCCGCAGCGTATCTTGGAACTCTGACTCGGTCTCACCGGGAAAGCCGACGATGAAATCGCCAGAAAGCGCAATGTCGGGGCGGACGGCGCGGATTCGTTCGAGCAGGCGCAGATAGCTGTCCGTCGTGTGGCTGCGGTTCATGGCCTTCAGCACGCGATCATTGCCCGCTTGCACCGGCAGGTGAAGGAACGGCATCAGCTTATCCAACTCGCCATGCGCGGCGATCAACCCGTCTGTCATGTCGTTGGGATGGCTGGTGGTGTAGCGGATGCGCTTGAGGTCAGGCTCTGCTGCCAGCGCGCGGGCAAGGCCGTCGAGGCCGACTACTCGGCCCTTTTCGTCTTCACCTGACCATGCATTCACGTTCTGGCCAAGCAGCGTGATCTCGCGCGCGCCCCCTGCGACCAGAAGTTTTGCCTCTTCAACCAGATCGGCGAATGGACGGCTTATCTCCGCGCCGCGCGTATAGGGCACGACGCAATAAGTGCAGAACTTGTCGCAACCTTCCTGGACCGTCAGAAACGCAGAGGGGCCAGATTTGCGGCGCTTGGGCAGTGCGGCAAACTTGGCTTCGGCGGGCATGTCGGTTTCGGTTGACCGCTTCCCGGCGGCGGCATCGGCGACCATTGCTGGCAGGCGATGGTAGGACTGCGGGCCGACCACGACCTTCACACTGGGCGCGCGAGCCATGATTTCCTCGCCCTCGGCCTGAGCAACGCATCCGGCAACCGCGATCATCGGGGCAGAGCCGTCCGCGCGGCGCGAATCCTTGCCGATGCGGCCGATATCGGAATAGACTTTTTCGGTAGCTCTTTCCCGGATGTGGCAGGTGTTGAGGACGATCAGATCGGCGTCTTCACCGTCTGCCGCCGCAGTCATCCCCTCGGCACCGAGCAGTTCGGCCATACGCTCGCCATCATAGACGTTCATCTGGCAGCCGAAGCTTTTGACGCGGAAGGTTTTCGGGGCAGGGGTCAGGGAAGTTGCCATAGGCCGGGCCGATAGGGGATTTTGCGCGCTTTGGCTACCGGTGCAGCGCCATCTGCGCCACGATGCGATTACGCGCGGCTGCAGCCATCGCCTTGCGATTGGTGGTTTCGTCCGGCCTAAGCGGATCAAGGAAGTGCACCGTCACCGCAATGGCGTGGCGGCGGGCAAGCAGTTTCAGGAAATTGTCGAGACCATGCTCGTCACCCACCCAGGCGATGGCGGCAGAGTCAGGGCCGTAGTCTACCCACAGCGGCTGGATGGCGATGTCCGGCGGGGGCGGATCGAGCGCGGAGAGCAGCGAGGACTTGAATGGCAGCAGCCCGGTGCCATCGCTCGTCGTGCCTTCGGGAAACACGGTCAGCGCGCCTGTGTCAGTTAGCGCGGCTCGCACACTGGCAACTTGCTCGTGCACAGAACGGCGATTGTGGCGTTCGACGAATACCGTGTCGTTCATCCGGCACAGCCATCTTAGCAGGCCGATCTCGGCAAGGCCCGAATGCGCCACGAATGCGCTGCCGCTGGCTCCGGCGATCACGGGAATATCCAGCCAGCTGACGTGGTTGGAAAGCAGGAATGCCCCGCCGCGTGCCCTGGTGCCGGTTATGCTGACGCGCGCTCCGGCGATGCGGGCGATGCCGCCAAGGAACAGGCGAGGCCACGGATTGCGCATGCCGGCGATGCGCCACAAGTAGTAGAGCGGAACGCAGGCGATCAGCAGGAGCAGCATACCGGCCATGCGCGAACCAATGCGCAATCGCCCGACGAACGGTATCGCCGGACGCGGCCCTGTCTCAGCCTTCGCGTTCAAGCCTGACGCCGTAAAGCTCCATCCGGTGATCGACGAGCCGGTAACCGAGCTTTTCGGCGATCTGGCGCTGGAGCTGTTCGAGTTCGGGATCGACGAATTCGATGACCTTGCCGGTCTCAACGTCGATCAGGTGATCGTGGTGCGCCTCTGGCGTCGCCTCATAACGGGCGCGTCCATCGCCAAAGTCGTGGCGATCAAGAATCCCCGCCTCTTCGAACAGGCGCACGGTGCGATAGACCGTGGCGATCGAAATGCGGGAATCGATCGCAGACGCGCGCTCGTGCAGCTTTTCAACGTCCGGGTGATCGTCGCTTTCCGAAAGCACGCGCGCAATGGTGCGGCGCTGGTCGGTAATGCGCAGGCCACGTTCGGCGCAGAGGGCTTCAATGTCGATCGCCTGGTGCAATGGGATCTCGCTAAAAAAAGGATCGGCCCGCCCGTCTATAGACAGGCGGGCCAAATCTTCAACCGCGCGCAATCGTATTGCGTGAACGGCGGTCTAAATCAGACGACAGCGGCAGGCTTGCGGCCACGCTTGGGCGCAGGCTTGCGACCAAGGCCGATCTTCTTGGCCAGTTCGCGGCGCTTTTCAGCATAGGCCGGAGCGACCATCGGATAGTCGGCGGGCAGGTTCCAGCGTGCGCGGTACTGATCCGGGGTCATGTTGTAGCGCGTGGCGAGGTGGCGCTTCAGCATCTTCAGCTTCTTGCCGTCTTCAAGGCAAACGATGTGATCGTTCTTCACCGAAGAGCGGATCGAAACGGCCGGTTCCGGCGCAGGTTCTTCGACCGGAGCTGGCTTTTCGAGACCGGCAAGCGCGGTATAGACGTTGGTGATCAGCGTAGGCAGGTCACTGACCGCGACACTGTTGTTGCTGACATGGGCAGCAACAATGTCGGAAGTGAGCGTGATCAGCGTCTCCCGCATATCATTTTGAATTTCAGTCATTGCGAACCGGCTTTCTTTGCTGGTGAGATCGTGGATCAACTGCCATCAACTATGATTGGTGATCCAAGTCACGCTGTATAGTCCTCCTAACGAAAGATACAACCATTCGACCCAGATTTTTTTGAATCCGTAGTCACCCTCTGCCAGATGACCCCAAGTATCGGATCAGTCTTGGAAAGTTAGCTCTTGGCTGATTGCATCAATGCGGTTGCCACCTGGTGTCCTGTAATAGGACGGCCTTACCCCGATCTCGTGGAAACCATGAGATGCATACAGAAAAGCGGCCGGGTTTCCGCGTCGCATTTCAAGGAAGATGCGGGACATACCATTGTCTTTTGCCGAAGATATAAAGCGGGTGAGCAGGATATGACCCAACCCCTGTCGGCGGTATTCGGGTGCAATGGCAAAAAGCAGCAGTTCTTCTTCATCAAGAATGCCGCGACTCATAAAAAATCCTGCCGCGTCTGACGTCTGCGGCAATTGTTCTGCGCCATCCGCACCGATCAGGCCATAACGACAACTACCTACGACCAGCGCGTCACTGACCTGACGCCTGTTCCACGCCTCACCATATTCGGGGGGGAAGGCTCGCTCCATGACCGACATGATCCGGTCAATATCGTCGGAAGGAGCGAGCATGGCGCGGGTCGTGCCTCTGCTCAGGCAGCGGCCAACGGCAGCCGCGCGTCGGGCGCGCGTCCGTAGCTCGGCCTCGGGTCGGCAATGAGGCGGCCGGTGCGGAGCAGCGCAAACGTGCGGGCATCGGGCCGCATGTCTAGCGCGCGCGCGCTACCGCGCAGTTCTGTCAGAGCTTGCGCCTGGCTGCCCGCGACCAGTGCAGCACCGCTTTGCGTAGCGGCGGCATTGGGAGATAGGGATATGACCGGCGCGAGCGGTTCTCCATCGGCAGCAAAAGGCTGGAAGAACCATTCGCCGTGGCCACCGGTCATACACACATCGATGGCCGTATCGGGGTGCTGATCGCGCGCCATCGCAGCGACAAGGCCAAGGCTTTCGTAACCTGCAACCCGCGCGTTCCACGCAAGGCCCAGCGCGCGGGCAGCGGCAAGGCCAACGCGGATCCCGGTGAAACTGCCCGGGCCGATGTCGACCGCGATCACGTCGGCGCGACCCTTTTCGGGCAATGCGGCGATCATTGGGACAAGCCGTTCAGCATGGCCGCGCCCGAGCGTCAGGCACTCGCCCGCAATCAGTTCATCGTTTTCGAACAAGGCGACCGAGCAGGCTTCCGTCGCGCTGTCGATCACCAGTCTGCGCATTCAGGCGGCGCGCACTTCGCTGACTTCGGGAACGTAATGCTTGAGCAGGCTTTCGATGCCGTTCTTGAGCGTGGCCGACGATGAAGGGCAGCCCGAGCACGCACCCTGCATTTGCAGATAGACCACGCCTTCGCGGAAGCCACGATAGATGATGTCGCCGCCATCGTTGGCAACGGCAGGGCGGACGCGGGTTTCGATCAAGTCCTTGATCTGTTCGATCACGTCGGCATCGGCTGGGTCATCGGAGAACGCATCGTCCGCTTCGGCAGGAACCGCGATGCCGCCTGCGCTGCCCGGCACGAACAGCGGGGCCTGCGCCACGAAATGATCGAGCAGGAGCGAGAGCACCTGCGGTTTGAGCGACGACCATTCAACGCCCGGTGCGGCTGTGACCGAAACGAAATCGCGGCCGAAGAACACGCCGGTAACATCGCCCAGATCGAACAACGCCTGCGCCAGTGGCGATACCTCCGCCGCTTCGGGCGACGTGAACTCGCGCGTGCCGGTGGGCATGACCTGCTCACCAGGGAGGAATTTGAGCGTCGCCGGGTTGGGCGTGGTTTCGGTCTCTATGAACATGATTCGCATGTAGGACGGTGACGCAGGGGGTCAAGTGGCTGGAGCCTTTGAAAACGCCACTCTGGCGGGGCTGGATGACGAATTATCCGCACGCAGGGGCAAAGCGTGCATGGCGCGGGCAGCGAGGCCTCGCTATGGCGCTGTCATGAGCCTGACCTTTCGCGCGCTGCGCCGCTTCGCCCCTGCCGTTTTCCTTGCCGCCGCATCGCCTGCGCTGGCCGCTCCGGCCAAACCTGCGCCCAAAGCCCCCGCGCCTTCCACAGCGATCATTCCCGTGCCGCTGAACCCGATCGTTCCGGCCACGCAACGGTTGTGCAGTGCGGCGACGGCAAGCGGCTTGGGCACGCTGATGCTCAAGCCTGCCGAAGGTGCGAAGCCTGCCAAGGGCGATTATGTGCTGGTCGGTTATGTCGGCTATCTCGCGGCAAACGGTGAAGTGTTTGACCAGAACAAGCAGACGGCATTCCCGGTAGAAGGCGTGATCCCGGGCTTTTCCGAGGGCCTGCAGATGATGACCAAGGGCAGCGTGTGGCGCTTCTGCGTGCCCGCTACGCTGGGTTATGGAGCGCAGGAATCTGGCCCGATTCCGGCCAATTCGGATCTGGTGTTTCAGGTTGAGCTGGTCGACTTCAAGACAGTCGCTGAAGTTGAGGCGATGCGTGGTGGGCAGGCCGATTCGGCGCAGCAGGCCAGCGAAGCAGCTGAGGCGGCCGCTGCGGCGGCAGAAGCAGCAGCAGCGGCGCAATAACAGGTCTATTCACTGGTCCTTCATCCGAAGGCTTCCTATAGTCCGGTGATGCAATCAAATAACACGCGCGCCCGGCGCCTTGGCCTGTTCCTTTCCCTCCTGCTGGTTTCGACCGCGCCGATCGTTGCGCAGACCCCGGCAAAAGCGCCTGCAACCGCCACAAAATCGGCGGTTCCTTGGCTCTATCAGGGTTCTGACGTGCCGCAGGACAAGGCGTGGACCTTTGGCGTCCTGTCCAATGGCGTGCGCTATGCCGTGCGCCACAATGGCGTGCCGCCCGAACAGGTTTCCATCCGCGTGCTGGTGGATGCAGGTTCGATGTACGAGACCGAGGAGCAGCGCGGCTATGCCCACCTTCTGGAGCACCTGACCTTCCGCGAATCGAAGTACCTGAAGGAAGGCGAGACCATCCCCACATGGCAGCGCCTTGGTGCGACCTTCGGCAGCGATACCAATGCGGAAACCAGCCCGACGCAGACCACCTACAAGCTGGACATTCCGCAGGCCGATCCGGCCAAGCTGGACGAGACGTTCCGCCTGCTTTCGGGCATGATCATCGCGCCGATCTTCACCGATCGCGGTGTGAAGACCGAAGTGCCGATCGTGCTTGCCGAAATGCGTGAACGCACCAGTGCGCAATCGCGCGTTCTGGATGAAACGCGCAACCTGTTCTTCAACGGGCAGCTTCTCGCCGCGCGCAATCCGATTGGCACAGTGCCGACGCTCGAAGCTGCCACGGGCGCGAAAGTAAAAGCCTTTCACGACAAGTGGTATCGCCCCGACAACACCGTGATCGTGGTGGCAGGTGACGCTGATCCGGCAACGCTGGTTGCGCGGATCGAACAGTGGTTCGGCGGCTGGAAGGTGGCGGGCAAAAAGTCTCCGCAGCCCGATTTCGGCAAGCCCGTCGCACCAGCAGGGCTTGATCCACAGAACCCGGTGGGCGAGGCCAAAGTCATCGTCGAGCCTGACCTGCCGCGCATCGTCAACTGGGCGATCCTGCGGCCGTGGAAGAAAGTCAACGATACCATCGCCTACAATCAGGCGCTGATGATCGACAGGGTAGCGCTGGCGCTGATCAACCGCCGTCTGGAAGGGCGCGCACGGGCAGGGGGCAGCTACCTTGCCGCTTCGGTTGACGAGATGAAGCAGGAGCTTTCGCGCTCTGCCGATGCGACCATCGTTACCGTCACCCCGCTTAGCGAGGACTGGAAAGGCGCGGTTTCCGATGTGCGCGGGGTTATTGCCGATGCGCTCGCCACGCCGCCTTCGCAGGAAGAGATCGACCGTGAGGTCGCCGAGTTCGAAGTGGCGTTCAAGGTTGCAGTCGAAACGCAATCGACCATCGCCGGATCGCGCGCAGCGGACGACATCGTCAACGCGGTGGACATTCGCGAGACGGTGGCCAATCCCGATACCGTCTATCAAATCTTCAAAAGCTCGATCCCGCTGTTCAAACCCGATGCGGTGCTGAAAAGTACGCGCGCGCTGTTTCAGGGCACGGTTATCCGCCCGATGATGATTACGCCAAAGGTGGGGGAGGCTGACGAGGCATCGCTTCGCGCCGCGCTCACCGCTTCGGTCGAAGCCGCGTCGGGCAGCCGTGTGGCCGCCAATTCGCTTAAGTTTGAAGATCTGCCTCCTGTCGGAACACCCGGCACAGTGGCAAGCGCTCGGCCGATCGGCCTGCTGGGCATCGAACAGATCGAACTGTCCAACGGCGTGAAAGTCCTGCTTTGGCCCAACGATGCTGAACCCGGCCGGATCATCCTGAAGGCGCGTTTCGGCGGCGGCTATTCGGCGATCAGCCCGCAGAACGCGGTCTATGGGCCGATGGGGCAAATGGCGCTGATGGACAGCGGCATCGGCACCTTGGGCCGTGATGATCTTGACCGGCTGGCCACAGGCCGCAAGCTGAGCCTTGATTTCAACATCGACGATACGGCCTTCGTGCTGTCTGCCGATACCCGGCCCGCCGATCTGGCAGACCAGCTTTATCTCATGGCCGCCAAGCTGGCCACGCCACGCTGGGAACCGAACCCGGTGCTGCGCGCCAAGGCTGCGGCCAAGCTGCAGTACGAAAGCTTCAATTCCGCGCCGATGGCGGTGCTCAACCGCGATCTCAATTGGTTGCTGCGCGATGGCGACCCGCGCTATGCCACGCCCAATCCGGCAGAGCTTGAGAAGGTTACCCCCGAAGGCTTCCGCGCCACGTGGGAGCCGTTGCTGGCGCAAGGCCCAATCGAGATCGATATGTTCGGCGATTTCACCCGCGAACAGGCAATTGCGGCACTGGAAAAGACCTTTGGCGCGCTGCCTGCCCGTCCGGCGACCGAACAGCCCGCGCTTGCGCCCAACATCCCCGCGCATAATGCCGAACCGCTGGTGTTGACCCATCGTGGTGACCCCGGACAGGCGGCGGCACTGGTCGCATGGCCCACCGGTGGCGGACAGCAAGGCGTGCGCGAAAGCCGACAACTCGAAATTCTTGCGCAGATATTCAACAATCGCCTGTTCGATGCGATGCGCGAAAAGGTGGGCGCGAGTTACGCCCCGCAAGTCGGTTCAAGCTGGCCGCTCGATCTGCCTTCGGGCGGCTACATTTCGGCGATGGTGCAGTTGCGCCCCGGCGATTTCGACACGTTCTTTGCTGCCGCTGACAAGATCGCTGCCGATCTGGCAGCAACCCCGCCGACGGCGGACGAGATCGGCCGCGTGACAGAGCCGCTCAAGCAACTGATCACCCGCGCCAGCACAGGCAACGGTTTTTACATGTTCCAGCTGGAAGGGGCGGCCAATGACCCGCGCAAGATCGCCGCGATCCGCACCATCCTCAACGACTATAGCCAGACCACGCCCGAGCGGATGCAGCTGCTTGCCCAGCGCTATCTGTTGAAGGACAAGAGCTGGCGGCTGGAAGTGGTGCCTGAAAAGAAGCCGTAAACGCGGTTAACACGCGTTCTTCTTGTCGTTTCCGGTAAGGCCGGCGCTGGCGCTGCGGTCGTCACGCGCGATGACCGCGGCTTCTTCGTGAATGACGATGTTGTCGACGAACAGCGTACCGAACAGGCCTTTGTATTCGTACCAGACTTCGGCCACCATCACGGCACCGCCTGCAGGTGCCTTGATGGTCTTTCCGCCCATCGTCAGGCCGTTGACCACTGAAGTCAGCAGTCCGCCGGTTGGGTCGGCCTTGCCGCGCTTGGACTGCTGCTTGCCTTTGCCCATGCACTGCTGCCAGTGAATGTATTGCTTGCCGTTCACCGGATTGCCTTCAAGGCTGGAAAGGATGACGCGGCCGTTGTCCGCAAGGGCAACCGTATCGCCTTCTTCCAATGCGCCGGTCAGGACGGATGCGACATCATCACTGCTGATCGTTGGCGTTACGCCGCTATTGTCGGTCTGGCCAATGCGGGATGCATTGTCGGCCATTGAGATGGCCACCTGACTCACTTCCAGCGCCGTGGCATTTAGCCATGCGATTTCTGCGCCATACATCCCCAAGGTCATGAACAGTGGCAGGACGAGGGCAAACTCGATGATCGAAACTGCAGTCGTATCTTTTGCCAGAGCGCGCAGCAGGCGGGGATTGGGGCTGTGGACGGTCATGCGCAATTCCCTGCGGAAGACCCGTAACTTGTCTGGTTGCCGAAAGGCTGGCTCTTGGTCACGGCTGTCGCGCTCAAAGTTCGCGTTCCCCAGCGTTGGGGCAGAAATGGAACCTTGAACATCGGCGAGAACGAGGCCGTGACCTTGTACACGACGACATCATTGGCATCACCGATGCTGTCCTTTTTGCCGACGTCTTCGTCCCACGTCCCGCTCCGGTTCTCGTCGGTATAGGTTTCGTTGTTGTCGCAGCGGGAATTGCCGTTGGCGTCATTCCACTTTTCGGGCCTGCCGACGTCGGCGAAATCGTAATAGCTGGTGCGGCTGGTTGCGATTGTAACGCCCGGCAAGATCGGCGCGATTGCGTTGCGCACGCTCGCGTCAGCCTCAGACGTATTGCGTGTCTCCAGCGCGGTATTGCGCGCAGCACGATGAACGGCACCGGTCAGAACCGCCTTGCCGTAAACCATCTGGCCAATGTCGAGAATGCCAACGACGAGCACCAGGAACATCGGCGTTGCAATGGCAAACTCTACAAGGGTTGCGCCTTCGCAGTCAGAAGCGAGGCGTTTGAAGCATGAAAGCCGGCTCATTGCACCACCCGCAGTTCGCCCACCTGCTTGGCGATTGATTGGAACGCTGCGTCAAGCTGGGTGGCGTTTGAAGCGGTGAACGCGCTGTCGGTTGATGCGCAAGCGGCCAGTTCGGTGGTCATGCCCTGAGCAAACGCGATTACCCACAGCCTGATGCCTTTTGCTCTCACAGCGTCGCACAGGGCCAGAAAGCGTGCGTTGTGGCGCTCCTTGTCTCGGGAGATGCCATCGTCGGTCACGCGCCGGTCATGATACTCGATGCCCCACGAAGACTGCACCGAGTAGGACGGCGACATTTCACCATCGGTCATGAAGATCATGTGGCGTGATATCTCACTGCCGTTGCCGGCGGGGTCAAGCACGTTGTCCGACCATATCCCGTCAGGCGAAAACAGGCGCGCGCCCCAGACCATGCCGATGTCATGATAAGTGCCACCTTCGGCCACCAGCCCATCGGCGTAAGCGAAGTAGGCGCTGCGATCCATCGTGGACAGCAGTTGCGCGGGCGATGGGCAGAACGAGGGCGCCTGTTGCCCCGTGGGTGATGGCAACGCATTGTTCATATACACGTTGCCACCGAATATCTGGGTCCGGATATAGGCGACTTCAGGCCACATCGGCGCCCATTTCGAGCTGCTGGAGCTGTCCGGCGGGGTATCGATATCAAGGTCAAGCGCGCCTGATGGAGAAACACCACCCAACGCCGACCAACTGAACGCGTCTTCCGAAACGGTCGCGCGTTCTTCGATGCAGCCGCGCCAGGTTGATGAAGCCGTCGTTCCGTTTTCGCCTGTGTTGGTGCTCACCGCTTCGAAGTTCTTGTAGTTCTGCGTGCTGTAAGTGACTGGCCGATACTCCCACCGGTCAAACACCTGCGACGAGGTGTATATCGGATTGGCGGCGGACGAGATCGTGGTCGTCACGGTGCGCGATCCGGTGCGTTTCTGGACTTTGAACGACAGGAACTGCCAGTTGCATTCGTAGTCGGTCATGTTCTGCAGTTGTGTGGTGGTGATAGTGGTCACCTGCTGCCCGGAACCGTTGATCGTAGTGGTGGTCACAGACGTTGCCGCACCGCTGTTGGTCCATGCCGTGTCGGCCGGGCGATTTGCCGCGCAAGTACTGGAAAAGATGTACGTGCTCGCAGAATGATCGGTCCAGCCGGTATAGCTGGCACCAGATGTGTTGGTTGTGCCGGGAGCGGGTGCTGGCGTGCCATAACCGCTCACCACTTGCACTGTGCGGTAGATGGCCTGGCGCGACTGTATGGTCCAGCTGTCGACCAAGTAGTCCGGATCCTTTGCGCGGATCAGCCGCCCGACGTTTACCGAGGAACTGTAAGGCACAAAGCCGAAGCGGATGCGCGCGTTCGTTCCAGAGGTTGCACTGGCCAGGTTGTCGTAGAAGCTCTTCATCGATGCCCGCAGCGCTTCGATGCGGGTCTGGGTGCTTCCGTTAAGCTGCCACGCCATCGAACCGGTAGTATCGAGCACCATCATGATGTCGTTGTTGCCCGCGCCCATCGCTGCGGTGCAGTCGGAACGCAGTTCAAAACCGGCAAAGCCGAACAGCTGCATCATCAGGGGCGGCAGCTCCGCCGTTGCCACGGCGTCGATGGTGCCGCCTTTGTCTACAGAGGTCGCCACGAAAGCCGTATTGTCGGCATCCAGCCGGGCGGTATTGAAGTTGGCGTAGAAATAGTTTTGCGCCTGCGCCTGCGCATTTGCATCAAAGCCGTTGGATGACACGGCGCGCCGCCCTGCCAACGCGCCGGCATCGCAGGCCGCCTGCAGTCTGGTCTGCACCCGCCAGGCACGGCTCATATCCACCGCACCACCGATCAGCGCCGCGATCGCGAAGATCGCCATAGCCGCCAGCGGCAGTATGTTGCCCGCGTGACACTTCGCAAGCGCGGCAAAAAGGCGAGGTAGGGCGGGCATGATACGAAGCGGACAGCCTGTTGATGGACAATCAGGGTTAACCGCCGATCCACCAAGACATGCTCACACAGGCGATAGGGAAAACCCCGTAATGGCTGTTCGACTGGGTCGATTACGGTGACAGCAACGCTGCCTTTGCAATTCATCTCTTCGCGGCGTAAAGGCCACCGCCTTGAAAGGAAGCACTTGTGGCACAGAACTGGACTGCGGATTCGTGGCGGGGATTTGAGGGGCGGCATCTGCCGACCTATCCGAACGCTGAAAAGCTGAACGGGGTGGAGCAGACCCTTACGAGCTTTCCGCCGCTGGTCTTTGCGGGCGAGGCACGCGCGCTGAAGGCCGATCTGGCGCAAGTGGCTGCGGGCAAGGGCTTTCTGCTGCAGGGCGGCGATTGCGCCGAAAGCTTTGCCGAGTTCCATCCGAACAACATCCGCGACACGTTCCGCGTGCTGCTGCAGATGGCCGTCGTGCTGACATTTGCCAGCAAGCAGCCGGTGGTGAAGGTGGGCCGCATGGCCGGCCAGTTCGCCAAGCCGCGCTCTTCGCCTGTGGAAACGATTGATGGCGTCGAACTGCCAAGCTACCTTGGTGACAACATCAACGGCATCGACTTCACGCCCGAATCGCGCATCCCCGATCCCGAACGCATGCTGCGCGCCTACAGCCAGGCTGCGGCCACGCTGAACCTGCTGCGCGCGTTCTCCACCGGCGGCTATGCCAATCTGCGGCAGGTCCACCAGTGGACGCTGGACCACATCGGCAAAAGCCCGTGGGCAACCAAGTTCAGCGAGATGGCCGACAAGATCGGCGAATCGCTCGACTTCATGGAGGCCTGCGGCGTTGATCCGCGCACCGTCCCGCAGCTTCAGGGCACCAGTTTCTACACCAGCCACGAAGCGCTGCTGTTGCAGTACGAAGAGGCGATGACGCGTCAGGATTCGCTGACGGGTGATTGGTACGATACCAGCGCGCATATGCTGTGGATCGGCGATCGCACCCGCTTTGAAGGTTCGGCCCACGTCGAATACTTGCGCGGCGTGAACAACCCCATCGGCATGAAGTGCGGACCATCGCTGACGCCGGACGCCCTGCTCAAGATGCTCGATACGCTGAACCCGGCGCGCGAGGCGGGCCGGATGACGCTGATCAGCCGCTTCGGCGATGACAAGGTGGTGGCTGGCCTTGCCCCGCTGGTGCGCGCGGTAAAGCGTGAAGGCCATCCGGTCGTATGGTCGTGCGATCCGATGCACGGAAATGTGATCAAGGCCAACAGCGGCTACAAGACACGGCCATTCGACCGCATTCTCAATGAGGTGAAGGGCTTCTTCGCAGTCCATCGCGCCGAAGGCACGCATGCCGGTGGCATCCACATCGAGATGACCGGCCAGGACGTGACCGAATGTGTCGGCGGCGCCGTTGCGATCACCCACGAAGGCCTTGCCGACCGCTACCACACCCACTGCGACCCGCGCCTCAACGCTGCGCAGTCAATCGAACTGGCGTTTTTGCTGGCCGAAGCACTGAATGCGGAGCGGGCAGGAACCAAGGCTGAAGCGGCCTGATTTGACCTCAAACTTCGTCATTCCCGCGCAGGCGGGAATCCAGTTCCAACCGTTGCGCGCTGGATTCCCGCCTGCGCGGGAATGACGAAATCAGACGGTGAGCGGGGTTGTTGGGGGTTGCTACCTTGGATGCCGCGCGTTCAGTGCAATCCCGGCAAGGTTCTGCTCCCGCTTGATCCAGCGGATGCGCTCTGGCGGGTGCCCAGCCGTGAGAGTCTGAAACCGCGCCAGATGAGTCCGATCCGCCTCTGACCGCGCCTTCGCCCGCCCGTTGGCCTGCTCGATCACCGACCGGCTGTCTCCGAGCAGGTCAAAAGTCACCGCACCGCTTGCCTGCGCACATTCCAGCGCATGGATCAGCGCCAGCCACTCGGCATCGCCGTTGGTGCCTTCGCCCAGATCATCGCGCACATGGGCTACGCCCCGCAGCACGGCGGCCACCTCAATCCGGCCCGGGTTGGGGCGGCAACCCCCGTCGAAATAGACTTTCAGCCTGCGCTCCATCTGCGCGCGTTATCAGGCCCCCGCCTTCACCGCAAAGCTCAACGCCAGTTCGGCCAGCGGCTTCACGCGTTCGGACATTGCCTTGGCATGCGCACTTGATGCCGTGCCATCGATCACGCGCTTCTTGATGCCCTGGATGATCCCGGCCAGACGGAAGAAGTTGTAGGCGATGTACCAGTCCAGACTTTCCAGCCCATCACGCCCGGTCTGTGCGCAATAGCGTGCAACCACCTCGTCCAGTTCGGGAATGCCCAATGCCTTGCGGTCAAGATCCTGCACGCCAGAGCGCCCGGCATTGTCCTGCACCCACGCCGTGCAGAAATAGGTGAAGTCCGCCAGCGGATCACCCAGCGTCGAAAGCTCCCAGTCCAGCACCGCCACGACGCGGGCCTCGGTCGGGTGAAAGATCATGTTGTCGATGCGGTAATCGCCGTGGACCACGCTGGTGCGGGTCTGTTCGGGCAGCGTTGCGGGCAGCCATTCAATCAGCCGCTCCATTTCGGGCATCGTTTCCGTCTCGGACAAGCGATACTGCTTGGTCCAGCGGTCCACCTGCCGCCCGAAGTAGTTGCCCGGCTTGCCATAATCGGAAAGGCCGGCTGCCTCGACATCCACTGAATGCAGCGCCGCCAGCGTATCGACCATCGCGTCATAGGTCGCACGCCTGAATTCAGGCGTTGCCTCCGGCATCGCCCCATCCCAGATCGTGCGGCCATCGACGCAGCCCATCACATAAAACCACGATCCGATCACACTCTCGTCGGTGCATAGCCCATATTGCCGCGCCACGGGGAAGCCCGTGCCGAACAGTCCGGCCTGCACCTTGTATTCGCGGTCCACGGCATGGGCAGAGGGCAGCAATTTGCCGAAGGGCTTGCGCCGCAACACGTACGGCCCGGACGGGCTATCCACCTTATAGGTCGGGTTCGATTGCCCACCCTTGAACTTCGAAACGCTCAGCGGACCTTGAAAACCTTCAACATGCTCTTCAAACCACCGGCTGAGGGCGGCCTCATCCAGCTTGTCCGCACCTTCTGGAACTACCGTCCCTGTAAAGGCAGTCTGCGCGTCCATCGCTTCGCTCATTGGTCGAACACGATCACCGAGCGGGCGGAATGGCCCTGCTTCATTTTCTCGAACCCGTCATTGATGCCCGAAAGCGGAATGCGCTCGGCGATGATCGTGTCCAGATCAAGCAACCCGCGCATGTAGAATTCCACCAGTCGCGGCAGGTCCACCGGGAAGTGGTTGCGCCCCATGATCGCGCCTTGCAGTTTCTTGTCCGAAAGCAGGTCTATCGCCGAAAGGCCTACCTTGTGGTTCAACGGCATCATGCCAAGGATCGTGGCTGTGCCACCGCGCCGCAGCGTGGCCACCGCCAGATCGCCCGAAGCCGGACGGCCCACCGCTTCGATGGCGTGATGCACGCCGCCCTTGGTCATCTCCACGATCTGCGCGGCAGAATCAGGCCCAGCGTCCAGCGCATCGGTCGCCCCCAGCTTCATCGCCAGCGCGCGCTTTTCGGGCATGGGGTCAACGGCGATGATCCGGCCCGCGCCCGCAATCTTGGCCGCATTGACCGTGGCCAGGCCCACGCCACCGCAGCCGACCACGCAGACCGTTTCGCCCGGCACCAGCTTGGCCGCATTGAACACCGCGCCTGCACCCGTCGTCACTGCGCAGCCGATCACAGCCGCCCGGTCCAGCGGCATGTCCGGGTTGATCGCCACGCAGGCGTGCTCATGCACCAGCATCTGCTCGGCAAAGGCCGAAAGGTTGAGCATCTGGTTGACCGTACTGCCATCGTCGGTCCGCGACAGGCGCGGTGCGTCCTTCGGGCTGCGCCGCGTATCCCCGCCAAGGCACAGCGACATATGCCCGGTAACGCAAAACTCGCAGTGCCCGCAGAACGCCGAAAGGCAGGTGACGACCGCATCGCCCACTTTCACCGTGCGCACTTCGCTGCCAATTGCCTCGACAATCCCCGCCGCTTCGTGCCCCGGCACGGCGGGCAGCGGGTGCGGGTAGGCACCATCGATGAAGTGCAGGTCCGAATGGCACAGCCCGCAGGCAGCCGTGCGGATCAGGACTTCATGCGGGCCGGGCTTGGACACCGAAAGATCATGGATTTCCAGCGGCTTGCCCGGTTGAACGAGGACGGCAGCTTTCATGGGACAACATTCCTACAGCTTGCTGCGCCCCCGCGAAGGCGGGGGCCTCAGTCGGTTTAAGCAATCGTTTCGTAACAACACCGAGGCCCCCGCCTTCGCGGGGGCGCTAAGTGCTGTGCGTTACCTGGCCACGCCAAGATCACCGGAGCTGAACCCCCGATCCCCACTCGGCATGTCCGCATGGCGCGCAAATTCGATCCGCGCGATGGAGCGGGCGTGCACTTCATCCGGCCCATCGGCCAACCGCAACGTGCGCTGGTGAGCATAAGCTTCGGCAAGGCCAAAGTCCTCCGAAACACCACCACCGCCATGCGCCTGTATGGCATCGTCGATGATGCGCAGCGCCATTTGCGGGGCCTGCACCTTGATCATGGCGATTTCCAGCGCGGCGGCCTTGTTGCCCACCGTGTCCATCATGTCTGCCGCTTTCAGGCACAGCAGGCGTGTCATCTCGATATCGATGCGGGCCTGCGCAATGCGCCATTCCCACACCGATTGCTCGGATACGCGCTTGCCGAATGCCACGCGCGATTGCAGCCGCTTGGCCATCTTGGCCAGCGCCTCTTCGGCCACGCCGATCGTGCGCATGCAGTGGTGGATGCGGCCCGGCCCAAGGCGGCCTTGCGCGATTTCGAACCCGCGCCCTTCGCCCAGCAGGATGTTGGAAGCAGGCACCCGCACATCGTGCATCACCACTTCCATGTGGCCATGCGGTGCATCGTCATAGCCGAACACCGGCAAGTGGCGGACGATCTCGACGCCCGGCGCATCCAGCGGCATCAGCACCATCGACTGCTGCTGGTGGCGTTTGGCCTCGAAATCGGTCTTGCCCATGACAATGGCAATCTTGCAGCGCGGATCGCCCACGCCCGATGACCACCACTTGCGTCCACTGATGACGTATTCGTCGCCCTCACGCCGGATCGAAGTTTCGATATTCGTCGCGTCGGACGAGGCCACTTGTGGCTCGGTCATCAGGAAGGCGGAACGAATCTCACCGTTCATCAGCGGGCGCAGCCACTGCTCCTTGTGCTCCAGCGTGCCGTAGCGGTGAAACACTTCCATGTTGCCGGTATCGGGCGCGGAGCAATTGAACACCTCGCTTGCCCAGCCCATGCGGCCCATTTCTTCGGCGCAGAGCGCGTATTCAAGGTTGGTCAGGCCGGGGCCTTCGAACTCGAAAGTTTCTTCCACATGATGGTGCCCGCCATTGCGCGGGGGCATGAACAGGTTCCAGATGCCCGCAGCCTTGGCCTTGGCCTTTTCCTGTTCGACCGTTTGCAGAACCTTCCAGCGATCACCGGTCGCCTGTTCCGCCTTGTAGTCCTTGTGGCGGGGGCGGACGTTGTCTTCGATGAATTGGCGGACGCGGTCACGCCAATATCTCTGGCGGTCGGTCGGTTCGAAATCCATGTGGCCTCTCCTTGTTGCCCGGCAGTGTTCAACGGGCAGGCGGTGAATTCAAGCGGAAAATTAAGCGTTCGGTTAATCAGGCGCTATGGATGCAATCCCGCCGCATCCGGATCGGCTTTCGCCACCTGATCCAATCGGGCGAGCCGAGCGGCGTGGGCTGCACGGTCTATCGGAAACCGGCGTACAATTGCCGCCGTCAGCACTGCCAGCACGGCAATGCTCGCCACATAGGCAAGGCTCAGGCGATAAGTCACCTCGGGCAGAACCTGATCCGGCGGCGTGTTCGCTTCCAGCCCGGCAAAGCTCAGCAACAGCCCGGTGATAAACACACCCAGCCCGCCTGCGCACTTGCTGGCAAGGAATGCCCCTGCAGAAAGCGTGCCTTCAGACCTTCGCCCGGTCTGTTCCTCGGAAGCCTCGACCACATCGGCTACCATCGACCACAGCGTCATCGTGCCGGTCACAGTGAACGTGTTGGACAGCAGTGTGCAGGCAAACATGCCCACGATGGCTCCGGTCGATCCGTCTTCGGCCCACAACCCCTGCCAGCGTAGCAGCAGCGGTCCGGCCCAGAACACCATGCCCAACGGTGCCATGCGCATTACCGTCCCCGCTTTGCCCCAGCGTTTCTGTGCGGGGCCAACCAGCAACGATGCACCGATCACGCTGGCAAACAGCAGGAACGGAAATGCTTGCAGCGCCGTCGGGGTGAACTTCCAGATATAGAGATAGAGGTAGTTCGACAGCGCAAACGTGATGCCCTGCGCGGTCAGCGCTGCGGCGATCCCGCCCATCACGATCAGGCAGGCGGGGTGCGAAAAGCTCTCACGGATGTCCCCCAGCGAGGCGAGGGCGCTCTTTCCGCCGACCGCACGCTCCGGCGGCCAGCCCTTTACCCATCGGTGCTGCCCCACGGCGGAGACCAGCACGCACACTGCCATCAGGCCAGCGCCGAACAGCCCGAAATTGCGATAGCCCTCACGCGCCAGCATGGCATCGGGCAGGAACACGCCATAGGCCAGCAGCAGCATCAGCAGCCCGCCGCCCCACGAAAACAGAAAGCGGAACCGCGTCAGACGCGTGCGCTCGTCATAATCGCGCGTGATTTCGGGGATCAGCGCTGCCGATGGCACTTCGCACATCGCCACCAGTGCGCGCACCATTATGGCAGAGACCAGCAGCACCCAGAAGTTCGGCTCGCCAATCGGGGACCACAGAAACGCCCAGGCCAGCCCCAGCGGGATCGGCGCGAGATAAAGGAACGGCAGCCGCCGCCCCCATCCCGTCCGCGTGCGGTCGCTGAAATGGCCCACCACCGGATCGATCAGCCCGTCGAACACCAGCGCAATCAGCAGCGCAAGGCTCACCAGCCGCGCGTCCATGCCCAGCACCTGATTGTAGAACAGCAGCAGGAACGTGGCAAAGCCGTTGTCCTTTACGCCATAGGCCACGCTGCCCAGCCCGTTGAACAGGGCGAGGCGAGTAGGCACCTTGCCCTCAACCGGGATCATGCGCTCTTCGCGCCGTCAGCCATCTGTTGCAGCGCATCGAACAGGCCCGGCATGTTGGGATCCCAGCTGTGCCGTGGCCCGATGGTGATACCGCCATCCACGATCAGCGATGTGCCGGTAACGAAACTCGCCCCCTCGCTCGCCAGAAACAACACCGCCTGCGCAATGTCATCGGCCTGTCCGCCCCGCGCCACCGGCTGCGCGCTTTGTGACATCGCGGCGATCGCGCCCTTGGCCTGCACTTCCAGCGCCTCGGGCATGTCCAGCGAACTGGTGAAGATGTTGGTGTTGATAAAGCCCGGCTGCACCGCGTTCACGCGGATCTGGTGCTTGGCCAGATCCGCCGCCGCCACCTTGGTCAGATGCAGCACGCCCGCCTTGGCCACGGCATAGGCAGTGGGCGAATAGCCCGGACCCACGGCAGCCACGCTCGATGTGTTGACGAACGCTGCGCCCTTGCGCCCGATCATGTGCGGCACGGCATAGCGGATGCCGAACGCAACGGACCGCAGCAGCAGGTCCATCGTCCGGTCCCAGCCCTCCGGCTCGATCTCGTCAATCGGGGCGCGATCCCCGCCAGCGCCAGCATTGTTGAACACGCAATCGATGCCGCCGGTCTCAGCTGCCGCGCGATCCATCAACGCCTTGATGTCCTCGCACCGCGTCACATCGCACCGCGCGGTCACAACCTTGCCGTTGGACGCAGAGGCGGTCTGCGCCAGCCCCGATTCGTCGATATCTGCAGCGTAAACCGTGGCCCCTTCCGCCGCAAAGGCGATGGCGGTAGCCCGCCCAATTCCCGATGCTGCGCCGGTCACGACGACCGTCTTCCCAGTGAACCGCATCCCACTCTCCAGCGAAATTCTTGTTGTTTTACGTTTACGTCAGCTTAGGCGCGAAAGGCCCTGCGTCAATGCTTGTGCAGTTTACGCTACGGCATGCGGCACTTGCCCCAAAGCCCAGTCTATCGCCCGAAAATCCGCGCTTGCCAGCGACCCGCGACTCACCTTAACCTTGCGATTAACAGAGGAGCACAATCATGTCAGACCTTGATGCTTTCCGCGCCGAAATCCGCGCGTGGCTTGAAGCGAACTGCCCCGCCGAAATGCGCGAACCCGTCCGCGATGAGGGCGACGTGTGCTGGGGCGGCCGCGATGCCCAGTTCAAGAACGAAGCCCAGAAAACCTGGATGGATCGCTGCGCAGCCAAGGGCTACACCGTGCCCGATTGGCCCGAGGCTTATGGCGGTGCAGGCATGTCTCCGGCGCAAGCCAAGATCTGGCGCGAGGAATGCGCCCACATTGGCGCGCGCCCGCCGCTGTCCAGCTTCGGCATCTGGATGCTTGGCCCCGCACTGCTGAAGTTCGGCACCGAGGAGCAGAAGGTCCACTACCTCGGCCAGATTGCCCGCGGCGAAATCCGCTGGTGTCAGGGATATTCGGAACCCGGCTCCGGTTCCGACCTCGTCTCGTTGCAGACCTTCGGTGAAGACAAGGGCGATCACTGGGTCGTCAACGGCCAGAAGATCTGGACGTCCTATGCCGATAAGGCCGATTGGATTTTCTGCCTTGTCCGTACCGACAAGGCGAACAAGTATCAGGGCATCAGCTTCCTGCTGTTCGATATGGCCACGCCCGGCGTCACGACCAAGCCGATCAAGCTGATCAGCGGCAATTCACCGTTCTGCGAAACCTTCTTCGACGATGTGGTCGTGCCCAAGACGCAGATCGTGGGCGAACTCAATCGCGGGTGGGACGTTGCAAAGTACCTGCTCGGGCACGAGCGCGAGATGATCTCGGGCGCTGGCGGCGGGGACCGGCTCAACGCCATCGGCGCGGTCGTCGCCCGAAACGGCCTCGAAGACCCGATCCTGCGTGCCGAACTGGCGCAGTTCGATGTCGATGCGCTGGCCTATGCCTGCATGGGTGAAAAGTTCCTCGATGAAGCCAAAGTCGGCAAGGCGCATCCCGCACAGCCCAACATGATGAAGTATGTCGGCACCGAACTGAACAAGCGCCGCCACGAACTGCTGATGGCCGCAGGCGGGGCCACTGCACTCGAATGGGATAGCGAGCGCACCAGCGGTGGCACGCCATCGCGGTCATGGCTTCGCACAAAGGCCAACTCGATCGAAGGTGGCACCAGCGAAGTGATGCTCAACGTCGTTGCCAAACGCATTCTCGAACTGCCGGGAGCCTGATCGATGCCCCTTTACCACACCGAAGATCAGGCCATGCTGGCCGATACCGTCACTGGCTTCATGGCCGATGAAGGTGCGATCAAGCAGCAGTTGCGCCACTTCCGCGACATTAATTGTCAGGATGGCTTCGGCCACGCCCTGTGGAAGCAGTTTGCCGAAATGGGCCTCACCGGTATGCTGGCGGCCGAGGCTGACGGCGGCCTTGCGATGGGCCATGTCGAAGCCGGGATCGTGCTGCGCGAAATCGGCCGCAATCTCACCCCGTCGCCGTTCCTGACGACCTCGGTCATGGGCGTCACCGCGCTTTCGGGCGGTTCGGAAGACCTGCGTGGCCGCTGGCTCCCCGGCGTGCTCGCAGGCGATAGCGTGCTTGCGCTGGCGATTGACGAAGGCCCCAAGCATCGCCCCGAACGGATCGCGTGCAAGGCCGAAAAGGCCGGAAACGGCTTCCGTTTGCAGGGCCGCAAGGCGTTCGTCGTGCAGGGGGCGTCGGCAGACGCGATCATCGTCGCCGCGCGCACTTCGGGCAGCGACAATGATGCAGACGGCATTACGCTGTTCGCCGTGCCCAAGGACGCATCAGGAGTCTCCCACGAAAACCTGCGCCTGGTTGACAGTGCAATGGCCAGCAATATCACGTTCGACAATGTCGAACTCGATGGCGATTGCGTGATCGGCGAAGTCGACGGCGGGCGCGCACTGCTGAACAAGGTCATCAACGCAGGCCGCATCGGTGCTGCGGCTGAACTGACCGGTGTGGGGCAGGGCGCTTTCGACATCACCACCGCCTACCTGAAAACGCGCAAGCAGTTCGGCCAGCTGATCGGTGAATTCCAGGCCCTCCAGCACCGCGCTGCGCACCTTTATTCCGAACTCGAAATCGCTGAAGCCGCCGTGATCAAGGCGCAGCAGCTGCTCGATGGCAATTCGGAGAAGGCCGACCTGATGGTCTCGGTCGCCAAGGCCAAGGCCGCCAAGGCCTGCAACCTGTCGGTCCGCGAAGGTGTCCAGATGCACGGCGGCGTCGGCATGACCGACGAATACGACATCGGCCTCTACATGAAGCGCGACCGCTCGCTGTCTGAATTCATGGGCGACCAATACTACCACGCCGAACGCGTGGCCCAGCTCAGCGGCTATTGATCTGGCGTAGCGCGTGATGCTTCGACAGGCTCAGCATGAGCGGACTTTGGTTTTACTCCAGATCCGCTCGTCCTGAGCCTGTCGAAGGACGCACGCACAACGGCCGGAAAACAAGGCCGGAAGGGAACAGCACATGGATTTCAGCAAACTCTTCAGCCTTGAAGGCCGCGTCGCGGTCGTCACCGGCGGATCGCGCGGCATTGGCGAGATGATCGCCGAGGGCTTTATCGCGGCCGGCTGCGCCCGCGTCTATATCACTGCGCGCAAGGTGTCCGTGGTCGAGGAAACCGCTGCACGTCTGGGCGAACGCTGCATCGCCATCGCCGGTGACATTTCGAACGTCGCCGGGATCGAACAGCTCGCCGCCGATTTGGCCACGCGTGAGGACAAGATCGACATTCTCGTCAACAATGCAGGCGTGGCGTGGGGCGCAAATTTTGAGGACTTTCCCGAAGTCGGCTGGGACAAGGTCATGGACCTGAACGTCAAGACTCCGTTTTTCCTCACGCAAAAGCTGCACGGCCTGCTGATGGCCGCCGCGGCCAGCGGGCAGCCCGCCAAGGTCATCAACATCGCCTCGGTTGATGGCATGCGCCTCAATCCGTGGGAAACCTACAGCTATCAGGCGTCAAAGGCAGCGGTCATCCAGTTGACCAAGCGCATGGCTGCGCGCCTGATCCGCGACAACATCGTCGTCAGTTGCATCTGCCCCGGCGCTTTCCCTTCGGAAATGAACAAGGCTGCGGCAAAGAATCCTGAAGGTTCGGCGAAGGGCATTCCGTCAAAACGGATCGGCACCATCGAAGACATGGCCGGCGGCGCAATCTTCCTCGCCAGCCGCGCGGGCGATTATGTGGTGGGCACACCGCTCCCCATCGATGGCGGCATCGTCAACGGCTGGATTCCTGACAACGCGATTGATCCCAGCGGGCATTGATGGCGCTTTGCGCCATGCCCACCCCCGACCCCTCCCGCTTGCGAGAGGGGGGATTACAAGAACTATCCTGCTCCCCCGCGAAGGCGGGGGCCTCAGGCGGTTGACGGAAGGTCAGCGTAAAAGGCCTGAGGTCCCCGCCTGCGCGGGGACGCATAGTTCCTCAACCACTACCCCCGCATCAAACCACGCACGAAATCGATCAACCCCGTCTGCCGCGTGCGCTTCATCCGCTCCGCCGCCAGAATCTCGCGCACATTGTCAAAGCAGCCTTCAACGTCGTCATTGATCACAACGTAGTCGTATCCATCCCAGTGGCTGATTTCCGCCTGTGCGCGGGCCATGCGGGCAGCGATCACTTCGGCGCTGTCAGTGCCACGCCCGGTCAGGCGGCGGTGCAATTCTTCAAGGCTGGGCGGCAGAATGAACACGCGCACCACATCGGCCTGCGCCTTTTGATACAGTTGCTGTGTGCCCTGCCAGTCGATGTCGAACAGCACATCGCCGCCCGATTTCAGCCGGTCACGAATGCGGGCCTTGGGCGTGCCATAGCAATTGCCGAACACGACCGCCCATTCATAGAACTCGCCCTCATCAACCATGCGGTCGAACTCGGCCTTGTCGACGAAGTAATAGTCCCGGCCATCAACTTCACCTTCGCGGATGGGCCGCGTGGTGACCGATACCGATGCGGCAATCTCGCTGTCTTCTTCCAGCAGCTTGCGGGCAATGGTCGTCTTGCCCGCGCCCGATGGCGAAGACAGAATCAGCATGAGGCCCCGGCGGTGCAGGGTGTCGTCTTCGTGGGATTCGCTGTGCGCAGATGCAGGTGCCATGCGCGCTAGTGCCGCAAGGGTTCCCGCCCGGTCAAGTGTGGATCACTCCAACCTGATCAGTCGGCTTCGCCGCGCTCGGCCTGATCCTCGATGGCGGCTGCGCCCACGGCCTTGGCCTTGCGCTTCTGGTTGCGGTCATAAAGCGATTTGGCCACCAGCCCGCCGCCCACCACAATGGCGCCCGGCACGGAGCGCGTTGCTACTCTGGCGAGCGCCGTGCCAACCAGCGTCTGCATCATCGAGCGGCCCTTGATAATCCGCCCGGCCTTTGTTGCACCCATTGCACCGCCGACAAGCCCTTTTTCCACACCACGCCGCAACAGCGCGCCACCGGCACGCAGGGCGATATCGGCCAGAATCAGGTTGGTCATCGGGTTGGGGCTGGGGGCAGGCACCTTGCTGGCGACGGTCTTGGCCGCTGCAATTACCTTCTTGCCACTCTTCGTCATGCCCAAGCCTTTTGCCAGCGGGCCAGTGCGGCCCTTACTTCTTCTTGCCGAAATCCACGGTGACAACATTCGATCCGTCATCGGCACGTTCAACGGCGGGTTTGTCGGCTTGTTCCGGCGAATCGTTTTCAGCCTGCTCCACCGGCTCGGCCTCATCATCCACAACAGCCTGGAACTGCAGACCGAAATCCACCGCCGGATCAACAAACGCGGTGATGGCAGAGAATGGAATCACCAGCGTCGAAGGGATCTGGTTGAACGAAAGGCCCACACTGAAGTGGTCCACGTCCACTTTCAAATCCCAGAACTTGTTCTGCAGGACGATGGTCATTTCATCGGGGAACCGCTCCCGCAAACGCTGCGGAATGTCCACACCGGGGGCGCCGGTCTTGAAGGTAATATAGAAATGATGCGTGCCGGGCAGGCCGCCACCCGTGGTCGCCACCTGGCCCAACACCCGGCCAACAACGGCGCGCAGGGCCTCCTGCACGATTTCGTCATAGGGGATCAGGCTGTCGGGTGCATCGCTCATGCCGCCACACCTGACCGCACAGGCCGCGTGGGTCAAGTAGGGACGGTGATTGATTCTCAAGAAGAGGGGCGTATAGGCGCTTGCCATGCGCACCGGATCGATCACGCGAAGGACCGAGGAAACCGACATTGCCGTGTCGGTAAACCTCGATGGCACGGGCACCTACAAGGTGGAGACCGGCATCGGCTTTCTCGATCACATGATCGAACAGTTCAGCCGCCACTCGCTGATCGATGTGGAATGCCGCGTGAAGGGCGATCTGCACGTCGATCAGCACCACACCACCGAAGACAGCGCCATCGCGCTGGGGCAGGCGATTGCGCAGGCGCTGGGCGATAAAAAGGGCATCACCCGCTACGGCCACACCTATTCGCCGATGGACGAGGCGCTGAGCCGCGTCGCGCTCGACATTTCGGGCCGCCCGGTGCTGGTGTGGAAAGCCGCGTTCACCCAGCCGCGCCTTGGCGAGATGGACACCGAACTGTTCGAACACTGGTTCGCCTCGATTTCGCAGGCCGCCGGGATCACGTTGCACATCGAAAGCCTTTACGGTTCGAACAACCACCACATCATCGAAGGCATCTACAAAGGCTTTGCCCGCGCGATGCGGCAGGCCATCGCCATCGATCCGCGCAAAGCCGATGCGGTGCCCTCCACCAAGGGCATCCTCGGTGGCTGAGACGCTCGCGCTGGTCGATTACGGCGCGGGCAATATCCGCTCGGTCGAAAACGCGCTGAAAGCGGCAGGCGCGCAGGGCGTTGTTGTTACCGCTGATCCCAGTGTCGTTCGTGCCGCTGATCGCATCGTTTTGCCGGGTGTTGGTGCGTTTAAAGCGTGCGTAGGTGCTCTTAGGTGCGTTTCAGGATTGGTCGAGGCGATGGAGGAGCGCGTGCTGGTTGGCGGCGCCCCGTTCCTTGGAATTTGCGTGGGAATGCAATTGCTTGCCGATCGCGGCGTTGAGCATGGCGTCACCGATGGCCTTGGCTGGATCGGCGGTGAAGTGCGCGTGATCGAACCGGCCGACTCCACGATCAAAGTCCCGCACATGGGCTGGAACGATGTTGCCCCGATGCCCCACACCGGGGCTGCGGAACTGCTCGACGCGGGCGAGGCCTACTTTCTCCACTCCTACCACTTCGTGCCAGAACAAGGCGCGCACGTGGCGGCGATGAGCGATCACGGCGGCGGAATTGTCGCTGCTGTGGCGCGTGACAATATCCTCGGTGTGCAGTTCCACCCGGAAAAGAGCCAGGCTTACGGCCTTGCGCTGCTCGCCCGTTTTCTTGAATGGAAGCCCTGATTCTATGATCGTTTTCCCGGCCATCGATCTCAAGGGCGGGCAAGTCGTCCGCCTTGCAGAAGGCGACATGGACCGCGCGACGGTCTATGGCGACAACCCGGCGCATCAGGCCACGCTGTTCGCACAGGCGGGCAGTCAGTTCCTCCATGTCGTTGATCTCGATGGTTCTTTTGCAGGCCGGGCAGAGAACCGCGAGGCTGTGGAGGGCATTCTCAAGGCATTCGACGGTCACGTTCAACTTGGCGGCGGCATCCGCACGCGCGAGGCGGTGACCGGTTGGTTCGACCTTGGCGTTGCCCGCGTCGTGATGGGCACGGCTGCGCTGAAAGACCCGCAGTTCGTCAAGGACATGGCCAAGGAGTTTCCGGGCGGGATCGTCGTCGCGGTCGATGCGCGCGATGGCATGGTTGCGACCGAGGGTTGGGCCGATGTGTCCGACGTCGAAGTGGTCGACCTCGCCCGCCGGTTCGAGGATGCGGGCGTTGCCAGCCTGCTGTTCACCGACATCGGCCGCGATGGCCTGCTCAAGGGCGTGAACCTTGATGCGACGGTCGAACTGGCACGCCGTGTGGATATTCCGGTCATCGCCAGCGGCGGGGTGAAGGGCATCGATGATATTCGTATGCTCAAGATTCACGAAGTCGACGGGATCGAGGGCGTCATCACCGGTCGTGCGCTGTTCGAAGGTCGGCTCGATCTGGCGGCGGCTATTGCGATGGCTGAGGCGTGAGCGTGATTTCGCACACGATCCTCCCCGGTACGGGGAGGGGGACCGCCGCAGGTGGTGGAGGGGGCTCTCGTCCACTCGGAACCTCGGTCGCGCACTTTGACGCAGCCCCCCCTCCACCATGCTACGCATGGTCCCCCTCCCCGTGCCGGGGAGGATGGTTGTGACCGTCCGCGTCCGCGTCATCCCCTGCCTCGATGTCCGCGATGGCCGCGTGGTCAAGGGCGTGAACTTTGTCGATCTGCGCGATGCGGGCGATCCCGTGGAGCAGGCGCGCGCCTATGACAAAGCGGGCGCGGATGAACTGTGCTTTCTTGATATTTCCGCGACGCACGAAGGGCGCGGCACGCTGCTCGATGTGGTCGCGCGCACCGCGGAGGTCTGCTTCATGCCGCTGACGGTTGGTGGCGGAGTGCGGGCCGTGGAAGACGCGCGCGCGTTGCTGCTCGCCGGGGCTGACAAGGTGGCCGTCAATTCCGCCGCCGTGGCCCGGCCCGAACTGGTGCGTGACATTGCCGAGAAGTTCGGCGCGCAATGCGTGGTCGGATCGGTCGATGCGCGCAGGGTAGCACCCGGCAAGTGGGAAATCTTCACCCACGGCGGGCGCAAGGCCACCGGCATCGATGCGCTGGCCCATGCGGTGAACCTCGCCATATTGGGTGCGGGCGAACTGCTCGTCACCTCGATGGATGGCGACGGCACGAAGCAGGGCTATGATCTTGAACTGACCCGCATAATTGCCGATGCGGTGCCGGTGCCGGTGATTGCCAGCGGCGGCGTCGGCTCGCTGGATCATCTGGTTGAAGGTGTAACCAAAGGCCATGCCAGCGCGGTGCTGGCAGCTTCGATCTTCCACTTCGGCACACATTCGATTGCCGAAGCGCACGCCGCATTGCGGGCTGCCGGGCTGCCCGCACGATCTTGAGTCCCAAGATGGGGCATTAACCATCTGATATAAGGGATATTACCGAATCACGCGTTCTGGCAGGGGAGGCGCATTAACTAATGCAAGGTCGTCTGTCCTGTGGTTCGTCTGGTTTCCTCTCTTCTCCTCGCCATTGCGTCGGCTACGCCCGCTTTTGCGCAGTCGAGCGGCATTTCAATTCCTGAGCCGACCGATGGCGCGCTGTTCGCGCTGGGCGTGGTCGGCCTGATCGTCGGCCGCCAGATCGCCAAGCGGCGGGGGTAAGGTTTACCCATCGTCATTCCCGCGCAGGCGGGAATCCAGCCCCCAAAGAGTCGTCGCTTTGCGACGGCTTTTTTGTTTGACTGGATTCCCGCCTGCGCGGGAATGACGATCGTGCGCACTGGAATGACGATATTGAGCGTGGGAGTGGCGAATGTCGGGTAAAGCGCCGCCACTTGACCATAGCCCCCCATCCGCGCCATTGCGGGCGGCATGGAACACGGTGACACTCTCGCCCGGCTTGAAGCCACGATAGCCCAGCGCCGCGCGGGCGATCCGTCTGCCAGCTATGTGGCCAAGCTCAACGCCAAAGGCATCGCCAAGATCGCGCAGAAAGTGGGCGAGGAGGGCACCGAAACCGTCATCGCCGCGCTCGTCGGAGACCGGCAGGAATTGGTGGGTGAGGCGGCAGACCTGATCTTTCACCTGATGGTGCTGCTATCGGCCAAGGACGTGCCGCTGGCCGATGTGCTGGCGGAACTCGAACGCCGCGAAGGCACTTCAGGTATCGCCGAAAAAGCCAGCAGGAGCAGCTGACATGGCCGTTGACGCCACGCTTCCCTATGATGACCAGAACATTTTCGCGAAAATCCTGCGCGGGGAAATCCCCAACCGCACTGTCTATGAAGACGACTTTGCGCTGGCGTTCCATGACATCAACCCGCAGGCGCCAACGCATGTGCTGGTGATCCCCAAGGGCGCCTATGTGTGCTGGGATGATTTCTCCGCCAAGGCCTCCGAAGCTGAAATTGCGGGATTCGTTCGCGCCGTGGGCAAGGTGGCGCGTGATCTGGGACTGGTTGCGCCGGGCTATCGCCTGCTCGCCAACACCGGCACCGACAGCCATCAGGAAGTGCCGCACCTGCACGTCCATCTCTTCGCCGGACAGCCGCTCGGCCCGATGCTGGTGCGCTGAATAGCACCACTGCGGGGGTAAGCGGTTAACCAAGCCTTGCCCAACGACTCGTCGCAAGGGTAGAGTCGACCGCGAATGCTTTTGCCCCAGCCCCCTTCCGGCCTGTTTGACGGCCCGCAGCACCTCTACCCGGTCCGCGTCTACTTCGAGGACACGGACCTTTCGGGCGTGGTCTATCACGCCAACTATCTGCGCTGGTTCGAACGCGCCCGGTCAGACATGCTCCGCCTGCTTGGCATAGACCAGCGCGCCGCGCACGAAGCGGGGGAGGGGGCCTATGCCGTGAGCGCGATGGACTTGCGCTATCTGCGGCCCGCCAGGCTGGACGACGATGTACTGATCCGCAGCCATGTGGCCGAACTTTCTCCCGCCACCTGCCGGATCGTGCAGCGTGCGTTCAGGGAAGACACGCTTCTGTGCGAGGCGAAGGTGCGTGTTGCCTTTGTCGCCCCCAATGGCCGCCCGCGCCGCCAGCCGCGCGAATGGGTGGCAGCCTTTCAAACCATACTTACCGCTCCTGAAGGACCGATAGCCGCATGATTCTCCCGATGCTCGCCAATGGCGTTTCCTTCGCGCCCACCTCGCTGAACCCGGTGCAACTGTTCCTCGATGCCGATTACGTGGTGCAGGCGGTGATGGTCGGGCTGGTGCTGGCCAGCGTCTGGACCTGGACCATCATCATCGGCTTTTCGCTGAAGATGGGCAGCACGCAGCGCGCCTGCGACAAGTATGAGCGCGAATTCTGGGAGACGCGCGATATTGACGCGTTCCAGAAGGAGCAGAAGGGCAAGGACCTGCCATCGATGCGCGTGGCAAATGCTGCGCTGGCCGAATGGCGGCGCTCCACCGCAGGCAAGGCGATTGACCGTGAAGGCACGCGCCAGCGGCTGACCACGGCGTTGGATGGCGCAGTGGTGCAGGAAACCGATACCTTGGCGAGCCGGTTGAACTTCCTTGCCACGGTCGGTTCGGTCGCGCCGTTCGTCGGCCTGTTCGGCACGGTTTGGGGCATCATGGACAGCTTTTTCAACATCGGCGCGCAGCAGAATTCGTCGCTCGCCGTTGTTGCCCCCGGCATTTCCGAGGCGCTGTTCGCCACCGCCATCGGCCTGTTCGCCGCTATTCCCGCAGTGATCGCCTACAACCGCTTTTCGCACCGCGTGAACCGCTTCGAAACGCGGCTCTATCGCTTTGCTGATCGGTTCCACGCCTCGCTCAGCCGCGAACTGGAGGCCTGAGGCATGGCAATGTCGGTAGGCGGCGGCGGAAGCAGCCGCGGCAGAGGACGGCGGGGCCGGGGTGGCCGCACCGCGATGAGCGAGATCAACGTCACGCCGTTTGTCGACGTGATGCTGGTGCTGCTGATCATCTTCATGGTCACCGCGCCGATGCTGGCCGCAGGCGTGCCGGTAGATCTGCCCGACAGCAAGGCCGATCCGCTGGACCAGCAGCAGGACCAGATCACCGTCAGCATCGACGCGCAGGGCGGCGTGTTCCTCGATGATGAACAATTGGCTCCGGGCGAACTGACCGATCGTCTGGCAGGCCTGCAGCGTGGCGAAAAGCCGCCGCTGGTTACCCTGCGGGCTGATCGCGTGCTCGATTGGGGCCGCGTTGCCGCCGTGATGGGCGAATTGAACGCGGCGGGCTTCAAATCGATCTCGCTGGTCACCAACAGTTCATCCGCGCCGCAATAGGCCTGATTTGATGCGAGAACCCACCGCAGGCAGCTTGACGAAGCAGGAAGGCGCAGGGCTGGTCATTGCGGCCGCAGCCCACGCTGCGCTGCTTGTTGCCTTCACGCTGTCCCCGCCGGGCAAGACGGTGAAGCCGCCGCCCGAGCGGATGGAAGTGACGTTTTCCGAAGAGATCTCGCAACAATCGACTTCGCCCGATCCGATGGCTGAGGCCGCACCCGATGTTGCGCCCGAACTGGGGGAGGCGCAGCCAGAGCCGGTAGTGGAACCGCAGCCGAGGCCTGAGCCGCCCAAGCCGGTGCCGCCAGCGCCTGCGCCAAAGCCGCAACCAGCGCCGCCCAAGCCTCAGCCGCAACCCAAACCAGTGCCGCCGAAGCCCGCGCCTCCGAAACCTGCGCCGCCCAAACCCGCGCCGCCCAAGCCTGCCCCGAAGGTCCAGCCGAAACCCGCGCCAAAGCCTGCGCCATCCAAAGCAGCCACTCCGGCCAAGGCATCGCCCGCCAAGAAGGCCACTGCCGACACCAGCCCGCGCCGTCGCCCCGATGCGCCTGCGGGCGGCAGCCGGATCGGTGACGATTTCCTCAAGGGCATTCCCGGCGCGACCAAGCCGGGCACCGCCAAGGCTGCACCTGCTGCCACGATTGGCCCGGACGTACGGTCCTCGCTCGCCAGCGCGATTTCGCGTGAGATCAAGCCACACTGGGCGGCGCCGCAGGGCGTGGATGCAGACAAGCTGGTGACGATCCTTGCATGGGATCTCAACGCAGACGGAACTCTGGCCGGGCGTCCGCGCGTGGTCGACCAGCAGGGTATCACGCCAGCGAATGAGGCGCAGGCCAAGCGCCATGCCGAACAGGCGGTGCGCGCGGTTCAGCTTGCCGCTCCGTTTGATCTGCCCGACATGTATTATTCCGGTTGGAAGCGCGTCACCGCCTTCCGCTTTGACAGGAAGTTGTCCCAATGAAGTTGCGTTTTCTCGTCCTTGCAGCGGGCCTCGTTTCGATCCCGGCACTGGTGGCCGCACAGCAGGTTACTCTGCCCACATCGGCGGCTGAACCCGCTGAGGAAGGTCTGACCGGCTCAGTCTCGGACGAGAACGAATGGCAGGATCTTGGCATCGCCATCCCCGCGTTCCCCACCAACTCCAGCGTGGCGACCGAGGCAACCGGCGGCACCACCGAGGCGCTGGGCAAGAACGTGGCGCGAGTTGTGTTCAACGATCTGAAGAATAACGGGCTGTTCAAGCCGCTTGGTCCGGACCAGTTGCCCGCTGTTGCATTTCCGCAAGTTGCTGCGCCCACTTTTGACACGTGGCGCGGGCGTTCGGCAGAAATGCTGGTGCAGGGCTTCGTAAAGGCCAACCCGGACGGTCGGCTGACGGTCGGCTGCTATCTTTATGACGTGGCGCTGGGCAGCGAACTGGCGCGGCAGGGCTATGTGGTAAAGCCCGACGAATGGCGCCGCGCCGCGCACAAATGCGCCGACATGGTCTATTCGCGCCTGTCAGGGGAAAGCCCGTTCTTTGACAGCAAGATCGCCTATATCGCCGAAACCGGCCCCAAGGACCGCCGCCGCAAGCAGCTGGCGATCATGGATTCGGATGGTGCGAACCACCGCTTCATCACCAATGGGCAGGCCACGGCGCTGACCCCGCGCTATTCGCCCGACTACAGCAAGATCGTCTATCTCAGCTACCTGAACGGCGCGCCGCGTATCTATGTTTACAATATCGGCAGCGGGCAGCAGACGCTGGTCACATCAAGCACCAACCCCACCTTTGCCCCGCGCTGGTCGCCCGATGGCAAGTACATCCTCTATTCGATGGCGATTGCGGGCAATACCGACATCTACCGTGTGCCCGCCACCGGCGGCACCTCCACGCGGCTGACCGACAGCCCCGGCATTGACGTGGGCGGGTCGTATTCCCCTGATGGCAGCAAGATCGTGTTCGAAAGTGACCGGTCAGGCGGGCAGCAGCTCTATGTGATGAACGCCGATGGATCGAACCAGAAGCGCATCAGCTTTTTCGGTGGCCGTGCCGCTACGCCCGAATGGTCGCCGCGCGGAGACCAGATTGCGTTCACGCACATGGCAGGCAACTTCAAGATCGCGGTCACCGATCCCTATGGCAAGGGCATGCGATCGTTGACCGATTCGTGGCAGGACGAAGCGCCCACTTGGTCACCCAATGGCCGCATCGTGCAGTTCTTCCGCACCGAACGCGGCAGCGGCAAGACGGGCATCTGGCAGGTTGACCTCACTGGCCGCAACGAGCGGAAACTGAACACGCCGGTCGATGGTTCAGACCCTGCGTGGGGTCCAGTCCTGCCGTGAAACACGTAAAAATCCGCCTCTTGTCATTCGTCCGTGCAGACCGCACGATGCACCCATCATCTCTCCCGTTCCTCCCAAAGGAGAATGCCATGAACCGTTCGCTCCTCATCGCCGGCATTGCCGCGACAACGCTGGCGCTGGGCGCCTGCGCTTCCAAGCCCAAGGAACTGCCGCCCGAACCGGGCACCGCCAACACCCAGACCACGCAGCCGCCGATGCAGGCGACGGGGCCGGTCCCCGGCAGCCAGGCTGATTTCATGGCCTCGGTCATGTCTGACACGGTGCTGTTCGATCTGGACCGCTACAACATCGATGCGTCGGATCAGGGCGTCCTGCAAAGTCAGGCGCAGTGGCTCGGCCGTTATCCGAACAAGTCGGTGACGATTGAAGGCCACGCGGACGAGCGCGGCACACGCGATTACAACCTTGCGCTGGGTGAGCGCCGCGCCAATGCGGCGAAGAACTATCTCGTCAGCCTCGGCATTGATCCGTCGCGCGTGATGGTGGTCAGCTATGGCAAGGAGCGCCCGGTTGCGCTGGGTTCTGACGAAGAATCGTGGGCGCGCAACCGCCGTGCTGTGACCGTTACAGTCAACTGATCCACGCCGTCTGATGCAAAAGGCCCGGACGTTACACCGGGCCTTTTTTGCGTTCCCGTCACCCGGTTCATCTTGACCTTTGCTCCTGCGTTCGGCTTTGCATTTCTGATGGCGCGTCCAACACGATCCTCTGACTGGGGTTTTCCCCGCTGGCGCGGCTATGGCAGCGGGCGCGATGCTGCGCCTGTCCGCCTGTGCGATCGCGCCGGGTGCAATGAAAAGGGCGATTGCCCTGCGCCGAAGTCTCCGAACAATCCGGATCGCTGGTATTTCTGCGTGGCCCACGCCGCCGAATACAATCAGGGATGGAACTACTTCGAAGGGCTGGACAAGGAAGAGGCCGAGGAGCGTGAACAGGCCGAACGCAGCGACACTTCGGGGTATCGGCAGGCGTCATGGGCCGAATGGGGCGGTTCGGGCGATGGCAGCCGCAGCCGCGACGAACTGCGCGCGCTCGAAACGCTGGGCCTTGATCCCGATGCCGATTTCGATGCGGTGAAGAAGGCCTGGCGCACCAAGGCCAAGGAAGTCCACCCCGACGTCCGCCCCGGTGACAAGGCGGCAGCAGAGCAGTTCCAGAAGCTGCAGGTGTCCTATGAAGTCCTGCGCGCCGCCGAAGAACGCCGCGAGTGGAAGGGCTGAGGCTCAGCCCTTCGCCAGCGCCTCATCGAGCAGCGCCGAAACCCGCGCCTCATCGGGAAATCCCTCGGCAACCCAGCGGCTCTCAACCGCCCGCAGCAGCCGCGCCACGTCCGGCCCAGCGGTAACCCCGCGGGCAACAATCGCGCCGCCCTTGAGCGGGAACGTGGGCACGTCCCACCCATCGAGCGCCGCCACGGCCTCTCCTGCCAGCAGCAGCCGGTCCCGCGCCTCGGTCATGCCGAGTCGATAGGCCATCGCCCGTGCATCTACCTTAGCGCCATCACGCGAAGCCGCTGTTGCCAGCCGCTTGCGCTGCGCCACCGACAACCGGAGACGCGCGGCCACTTGCTCTGCCAAGGGCGGATCGGCAGGCAACAGCGCTGCCAGCCTGCGCAGCGCATCCGGCCCAACGCCCAGCGCGGCTTCATGCGCCGTCAGCGCCTCCAGTCCGTCCACCTGCGCCTCGGGCAGCACTTGCGCCAGCACGCCCAGTTCCGCCATCCGCCTCACCGTGGGTGCAGGGTCCGGCAGCGCTAGCAGCGTCATCAATTCCCAGCCCACCCGCTCGCGCGAGAGGCCCTTCATCCCTGCCGCCAGTTCACCGACCGCGCTTTCCGCCTCCGCATCGGCAGGTATCGATCCAAACCGCGCCTGAAACCGGAAGTAACGCAGGATGCGCAGGTAATCCTCGCGGATGCGCTCGCGCGCGTCGCCGATAAACCGCACCCTTCGCGCCGCCAGATCATCGCGCCCGCCGTGGTAATCGAACAGTTCCAAGGTCCGTGGATCGGCATAGAGCGCGTTGATCGTGAAATCGCGCCGCGCCGCATCGTCCTGCCAGTCGGAAGAGAACGCGACGGTGGCGTGGCGACCATCGGTGGAAACGTCGCGCCGCAAGGTGGTGATCTCCACCGGAGAGCCGCTGACCACTGCCGTCACCGTGCCATGCGCGATCCCGGTCGGCACAGCCTTGATCCCCGCCGCTTTCAGCCGCGCGGCGGTCTCCTCCGGCAGCAGCGTTGTTGCCATGTCGACGTCCTTGGGGGCAAGGCCCAGCAAGGTATCGCGCACCACACCGCCAACCCAGCGGCAATTGCCTTGCGCCTCAGGATCGAGCGCCTGCACCAGCGCCGCCAGATCCGCGCGTGCGGTCCATTCCGCAGCAGGCAGCCGCTCAGTCATGGTTTCATCAGGCATGCCACATCATCCGTTTGGAAAGATTGGAGATGATCGCCGCCGTCACGCCCCATATCCGGTGTTCGTTCCACATTATCTCGATAAAGCGCCCGGTGCGCCCGTTCCATTCCGCCGATTGCCACACGTGGTTCACCGGATCGAGCAGGAAGCCCAGCGGCGGCTCGAACCAGTCCGCCACCTCTGCCGGGTTGGGGTAGATCGGCAAGTCCGGCGGCACCATCGCCAGCACCGGCGTGATGTCATAGCCGGTGCCGGTCCGAAATCGGTCGCTCGTGCCGATCACGGTCACGTCCTCGGGCCGGATGCCCAGTTCCTCGTTGGCCTCACGCAGCGCGGCCTCGACCGGCGTCTCGCCCGGATCGAGTTTTCCGCCCGGAAACGCCGCTTGCCCCGGATGCGCGCGCATATGCGAGGGGCGATGTGTGACCAGCACGCCCGGCCCATCTGCATGGCCCACCCGATCCGTCACGGCGATCAGCACCGCTGCAGGCCGAAGCCCATGTTCAGGCAACGGCCGCCAGTCTTCGTACAAGTCCTGCAACGGCTCTTTATGCCCCGCTTCATACAACTGCGTCAGCCGCGAAAGCAGGCTCATGCCTCAGGCACCAACGCAAACCGCGCGCCCATGCTCTCCACCGCCAGATCATCCCCGGCCAGCGACAGCGCATGGTCGATCAACTGGCCATAGGTGCTGCGATTGAGCCGGGCCTCGGTGCCATGCCGCACCGCCAGATAGAACGCGGGAACCTCGGCCGTCCCCGCGACGCGCAAGGGATGCTCCGGCCCGCACACCACCAGATCATCAGAGTTCAGCCGAAAGGCGAGCGCGTTGCGTCCCGCCTCATCCAGCTTCACCTGCACGTCCACGGCAATGAAGGCCGCGTCCTCCACGGCAATTGCCAGCTTCTGGAACGGCGTCACCAGCCAGTGCTGCCCCTCTGCATCGCGCGTGAGCAGCGAGGAAAACGCCCGCACCATCGCCGGACGTTTGATCTCTCCGCCCTGGTGGAACCACCGCCCATCGGCGGCTATCCGCATCTCGCTTTCGCCCACCTCTTGCGGGCTCCACTGGTCTAGCGGCGGCAGCTTGCGCGCGGCCACCTGCTCGGCCAGCTGGCCAAGGCTCAGCGATGCAAGTTCGGGAGGCGGAACATAAGGCATGTTTCCGCCGATGCCAGATCAGGTCAGCGCCGCCAAGGCCCCAACATGCCCTCTTGCGGCAGAACGGCCGGATTTGCGGTGCGGCACAGCAGGCGATGCTGTTCATACGGTCCCGGCAGACGCCAACCGGCGGTGTGCGCGTTGCTGAAACCGAAGAAACGCTCGTAGTATTCAGGATCGCCGATCAGCACTTGCGGCAGCGGCGCGCGCGGATCAATGGCAGTCAGTACGGCGGTCATCAGCGCCTTGCCAAAGCCTTCGCCCTGAAGGTGCGGCATCACCGCCACCGGGCCGACCATGATCATCGGATGCATCCGCCCCTCGGCGTCGGTCAGACCCACCGGCCAGCTCTGGATCGATCCGGCCAGCATGTCATTGTCGTCGAGCGCCGCGAATGACAGGTTGCCCAGCGCCTCCATCCCCTCGCGCACCTTGTAGGCGGTTCGCCCGCGCCGCTCCGGTTCGAACGCGGAATCGAGCAGCTGGTCGACCAGTTCGGCATCGACATCGGCAAGCGGGATGATCTTGGACAACGGCGGGACTTTCAACAAACCGGGCATCCCGGAAGGAAGCGCGCCGATAGCCCCCCCGCGTGACGGCTGCAAGTAAACTGCTCAACTCTCTGCAAAGCTGAACGGCTCGGCCCCGCGTCGGTAATCGTCGGGCAGGATCTCGCGCCCGATCGGCGGCTCTGCCCGCGCGGTGCATTGTGTGCGGTGGCACAGGCGGCACGTCACGCCGATGGGGGTTGCGTTTGCAGCCTTCGGGTCCATCCCCGCCGCATAGACCAGACGCGGCGCATGTTCCGCCGCACAGGCCAGCGCGATTGCCCGCGTGGTGCGAGGGCGATCAAATCCGCCACCACCCGATGTCACCGTGCGCGCCAGCGAAAAGAAGCGCTGCCCATCGGGCAATTCCAGCCATTGCGTCAGGATCTGTCCCGGCGTGCGGAAGCATTCGTGCACCGACCACAGCGGGCATCCTCCGCCATGCGCGGCAAAGGGAAAGCCCGCGCCGTCCAGCCGTTTGGAAACATTGCCCGCCGCATCCACGCGGATAAAGAAGAACGGCACGCGCTCCTGCCCCGGACGGTTCAGCGTGGTCAACCGGTGCGCCACCTGCTCGAAACTCGCGCCAAATTGCCCCGAAAGCGCCTCAAGGTCATAGCGGCGCGCATCTACCGCGCGGGCAAAGCGATCATAGGGCATGACCAGCGCCGCCGCCGCATATCCCGCCAACGCGCGCCGCACCAGTTGCGCCGCCGTCTCGCTGGCAAAGCTCTCCCCCCGGATCACGCCGGAGATTTCGCCTCGCAGCGCAGTGTAGGCGATGTGCTGTAACAGCTGCCACGCGCGGCCCGAAGGTGAGAGCGTATCGTCCACCAGCAGCTGTTCGTTGTGCCGGTCATAGCGGCGCACCGCGTCCATCATCACATCGGGCGGCAGGAAGCGCACGCGCACGCCTTGCAGTCGCAGCCATTCCGCAGCGCCGCCTGCCTTGGCGATTTCGTCGGCCAGTTCCTCGGCCTTGGAATCGATGGTGGGGAAATAGTTGCGCCGCGCCGCCACGAATCTCCGCGCCTCACCCACCGGGTCGCTTGTGCCGGGACCGGGCAGGGCGCTGCGCTGGTCGGCCAGTGCCTGCTGCTCACGCTGCCACGCGCCATAAAGCCGCAACAGCGCCTCGGTCACACCGGGAAAGCTGGCGGCCACGTCCGACACTTCCAGTGCGGGCAGATCGATGTCGGCAAAGATCGGATCGCGCAGGGCATCGGTCAGCCGCCGCGCGTGATCGTCACGCTCGTCATTGGCGAGGTCTGCCATGTCGAGCTTGTAGGCCCGCGCCAACCGCAGCAGCAGGTCGGCGGTGAGGGGCCGCTGGTTGCGCTCGATCAGCGCAATGTAGCTGGGGGATATGTCCAGCTCATCGGCCATCGCCTGCTGCGTAAGCCCCAGTTCGCGGCGGATTCGCTTGAGCCTTGGCCCCAGATAAAGCGGTCTTGTCGACATTGCACATGGCCTCTGTAGCGTCTGCACAACTTTACAAGCATATCTTGTAAAGTTTGACAACATGACCGCGCACCGCATTCCGCCGCCGCGATTCGTCCGTTACCCCGATGTCACATCAGACGCAGACCACGTGAGGGAACACGGGACATGACCTACCACAGCAAGATCGTAGAAGCCGGCAAGGCCATCGCGCCATTCGCGCAGACCTGGGACGGGATTGAGCCGGAGAGCGTGGCCCGCATGCGCCTGCAGAACCGCTTCCACACCGGGCTCGACATCGCGCGCTACACGGCAAAGATCATGCGCGCCGATATGGCTGCCTATGACGCTGACCCGGCCAAGTACACGCAGTCGCTCGGTTGCTGGCACGGGTTCATCGGCCAGCAGAAGATGATTTCGATTAAGAAGCATTTCGGAACCACCAAGGGGCGCTACCTGTACCTGTCAGGCTGGATGGTTGCCGCACTGCGCAGCGAATTCGGCCCCCTGCCCGATCAATCGATGCATGAGAAGACCAGCGTTTCCGATCTGATTGAGGAACTCTACACGTTCCTGAAGCAGGCCGATGCCCGCGAACTGGGCATGCTGTTCCGCGATCTCGATACTGCCAAGAAAGCGGGCGATGCGGTCAACACTCACCGCCTCCTGCACAAGATCGACGAGTTCGAAACGCACGTCGTGCCGATCATCGCCGATATCGACGCAGGGTTCGGCAATGCCGAGGCAACCTATCTGCTCGCCAAGAAGTTCATCGAAGCGGGCGCCTGCTGCATCCAGATCGAAAACCAGGTTTCGGACGAAAAGCAGTGCGGCCATCAGGATGGCAAGGTGACCGTTCCGCATGAGGACTTCCTCGCGAAGATCCGCGCGGTTCGCTATGCCTTCATGGAACTCGGCGTCGATGATGGCGTGATCGTTGCCCGCACCGACTCGCTCGGCGCTGGCCTGACCAAGCAGATCGCCTACACCCGTGAGGCGGGTGATCTTGGCGACCAGTACAACAGCTTCCTCGATTGCGAGGCTGTCGATCCCGCCAATCTCGGCCACGGCGATGTGCTGATTGCCCGCGATGGCAAGTTGATGCGCCCCAAGCGCCTGCCTTCGAACTTGTTCCAGTTCCGTAGCGGAACCGGTGAAGACCGCTGCGTGCTGGACAGCATCACCTCGCTGCAGAACGGCGCGGACCTGCTGTGGATCGAAACCGAAAAGCCGCACATCGGCCAGATCGGTGGCATGGTGAACCGCATCCGCGAAGTGATCCCCAACGCCAAGCTGGTCTACAACAACAGCCCCAGTTTCAACTGGACACTGAACTTCCGTCAGCAGGTGTTCGACGCATGGGAAGCCGAAGGCCGTGACCTGAGCGCCTATGACCGGGCCAAGCTGATGAGCGTGGACTATGATGGAAGCGACCTCGGCATCGAGGCGGACGAGCGTATCCGCACGTTCCAGCGCGATGCTGCGGCGCAGGCGGGCATTTTCCACCACCTGATCACGCTGCCGACCTATCACACGGCCGCGCTCAGCACCGATAACCTCGCCAAGCGCTACTTCGGCGAAGAAGGCATGCTGGGCTACGTCAAGCAGGTCCAGCGCGAAGAAATCCGCCAGGGTATCGCCTGCGTGAAGCACCAGAACATGTCCGGCTCGGACATCGGTGACGATCACAAGGAATACTTCTCGGGCGAAGCCGCGCTCAAGGCCGGTGGCGCTCACAACACGATGAACCAGTTCGCCGCCTGACCGTCAGGCAGCAAAGCAAATCCTCGCGGCAATCACGCCCCGAAGATCCAAGAAGGAGACCCATCATGGCTGAACCTGCACGTGCCCGCGCGGTCCTCTCGACCGAGGACTTCAAGCTGATCCGCGAAGCCGTATTGCATTATCTCAAGGCAATCGAAGACCAGCCGGAATCGGTCAAGTTTTCGAACCTTTACCACCGGCTTGGCAGCGCATTGGGGCGTTAAAACTCCGGTGTCAGGCATCTAAGGATCTTTCCTGGGGAGGAAAGTCCGGCCCGTCGTGCTCCCGAGAGGGTGCGCGGCGGGCCAAATTTTTAACCATCAAAGGCTGCAAAGGACCGATTCCGCTTACTTTTGGATAAGATTTCGCAGGTATTGCTCATGCAGTGAAATCAACTTTCCCACCCCTTCCTGAACCTCGCTCCGACAACAAGTTGCCGGTGCTTGCCGTCATTGGCCTTCAGGAACCTGTCGAAGGGGACTGGGGGCGGTTGCGCGGCTTGCAGTATTCCAGTCTGGCAAAGCTGACATTCGCAAGGCTGTTCGGTCACGCAATCGCCGCCCTTATGGTGCTGCAGATCTATGCTGCGCAGGTTCATGCCGTGGCGATGATTGGCTGGATGGCGCTCCTGACCGGCGCGTTATACAGCGGCGCACGTTTTGACCGCTCGCTGCTCGACGCAGATCGCCGCCGGATCAGCCGCCACGAAATCCATCGCCAGACGCTGAACTCGCTGGCCATGTCGGTGGTGTGGGCCGTTCCGATGATTGCGTTTTCGCCGTTCGGTGATCCCACACAGCGGATGACGCTGTGGACGGTTCTTGCCATGTTGATGACCGGCATGGCGGTGACGTTCGTCGCGCTACCGATCGCAACAGTGATGTTTGCGGGCGTTGTCGGCGTATCGGCCATGATGACGCTGGTGTTCTTTGGGCAATATACCGCTGCCGCCATTGCCGCTGTGTTCATCGCCATCGTCAGTGTCGGCGCGATCGACGCCGCGCGCACGTTCCTGATCGCGCGCGTAGCCGAGGCGGGCATGGTCGAGAAGTCCGAAGTGGTGTCGTTGTTGCTGCGTGAATTTGAGGAGGGCGATGCCGACTGGTTGTGGCAGGTCGATGCCAACCGCCGCGTCCGCTCGGTCAGCCCGCGCTTCGCCTTTGCGCTCGGTGACGATCCCGCCGATATCGACGGCAAGCCGCTGATCCAGCTCATCGCCGGAGAGGCTTGGGACAGCGGTCATTTCCATTCAAGCCTCCACGATCTGGCCGAGCGGTTGAAGCGCCGTGAGAGCTTTTCCAATCTGCTGGTGCGCGTCACCTTGCGCGGAAGCCCGCGCTGGTGGGAGCTTTCCGCATCACCCAAGGTCGATGAGAACGGCACGTTCATCGGTTTTCGCGGGGTCGGGTCCGATGTCACCGAACAGCGGGAGAGCGCCGAAAAGATCGCTTGGCTCGCTCGCTACGACACCCTCACCGGCCTGCCCAACCGTCTGATGCTTACTGAAGCGCTGGGCAATGCGATGGGCTATGCCGAGAAGTGGCGCACCGAATGCGCGTTCATGATGATCGACCTCGACCGGTTCAAGGCGATCAACGATACGCTGGGCCACCTTGTGGGCGATCAGATGCTGGCGCTCGTGTCCGAACGGCTCAAGAAGATCGTGCATGAAAACGAGGTTTGCGGGCGGCTGGGCGGCGATGAATTCGGCGTGGTGATCCGCGATGCCGCCAACACTCAGCGCGTCGCCGATCTCAGCGCCGCCATCATCTCCACGCTTTCGCAACCCTACGAAGTCGATCACCACACGCTTTATGTCGGCGCCAGCATTGGCTCTGCTTTCGGCCCGCGTGATGGCGCTACCGTCGAAACCCTGCTGCGCAACGCTGACCTCGCGCTCTATCGTGCCAAGGACGATGGTGGCGGGCGGCACTGCGGCTATGAACCTTCGCTCCACGCCCATGCCGAGGAGCGCCGGAAGCTCGAATTTTCAATGCGCCATGCGCTTGAGCGCGACGAATTTTCGCTGATGTACCAACCCGTCGTCGATGCGGTCAGTGAAAAGGTGCTCAGCTTCGAGGCCCTGCTGCGGTGGAACAGCAACGAACACGGCTTCGTCAGCCCGGCCAAATTCATCCCCATCGCCGAGGACACACGCCTGATCGTGCCGATTGGCGAATGGGTTTTGCGTACCGCCTGCCGTGAAGCGATGAAATGGCCCGGCAATATCAAGATCGCGGTCAACGTCTCGGGCGAACAACTGCTTGACCCGTACTTTGCCGAGACGGTGGTTGGCGCGCTGACGGCCAGCGGCCTTTCGCCGCACCGGCTTGAAATTGAGGTGACCGAGAGTATCTTCGTGCGCGATGGGGCGACCGCGCAGATGACGCTGGAGAACCTGATGGGCATTGGTTGCGGCGTAGCGCTCGACGATTTCGGGACCGGATATTCGTCGCTCGGCTATCTGCGCAAGATGCGCTTTTCGACGATCAAGGTGGATCGCAGCTTTGTGCAGGGCGCGGCCAAGAGCAATCCTGAGAGTCTGGCCATCTGCCGCGCTGTGGTGGCGATGGCAGACAGTCTGGAAATGTCGACCACGGCCGAGGGCGTGGAGACCGAGCTGGAACTGGAAGTGATCCGCAAGATCGGCTGCAAGAAGATCCAGGGCTATTTCTTTGGCCGCCCGATGACCGGGGCCGACGCGCTTAGCCTGTTTGGCAAGATCCGCCAGCGCGAGCGGGCCTGAGGATCAGGCTTCGACCAGTCCGCGCACGACGCTTTCGAACAGGGCGCGGCCATCGGTGCCGCCGTGCGCTGCTTCGATCATGCGTTCAGGATGAGGCATCATGCCCAGCACGTTGCCGCGATCACCCAGCACGCCTGCGATGTTGCGGGCCGAGCCGTTGACAGGCGTGGCATAGCGGAAGGCCACGCGGCCTTCGCCTTCGAGCCGGTCAAGCGTGGCATCGTCGGCGAAGTAGTTGCCATCGTGGTGGGCCACCGGAATCGTGATCTGCTGACCGGCTTCGTAGCCTGCTGTGAACAGTGACTGGTTGTTTTCAACCGTCAACGCCACGTCGCGGCAGACAAAGCGGATGCCGGCATTGCGCATCAGCGCGCCGGGCAGCAAGCCCGCTTCGGTCAACACCTGAAAGCCGTTGCACACGCCCAGCACGGCCACGCCGCGCTCAGCTGCACGGACCACCGCCTGCATCACCGGTGAACGGGCCGCCATCGCGCCCGAACGCAGATAATCCCCATAGGAGAACCCGCCGGGCAGAGCGATGAAGTCTAGTCCATCGGGCAAATCTGCATCGCCGTGCCAAACGCGGTGGACAGTGCCGCCGCAGACCTGTTCGATGGCGACGGCCATGTCACGGTCGCAGTTGGAGCCGGGGAAAGTGATGACGGCAGAAGTGAAAGCCATGTCGTTTCGCTCCTGCGCTCAGGCCGCCTTTTCGATGCGGTAGTTTTCGATCACCATGTTGGCGAGCAGCTTGCGGCACATATCGTCCAGAGCTTCGTCCGATGTGCCGTCTGCCACATCGAGTTCGATCACGCGGCCCGCGCGCACATCGTTGACGCCTTCGAAACCGAGGCCTTCCAATGCATGGTGGATTGCGCGGCCCTGCGGATCGAGCACGCCGTTCTTGAGGGTGACAATGACGCGAACCTTCATCGACGGGGCCTTTCGGACACTTGAAGCATGAGAATCTCGGGGCGGCCTATGCAACCTGAGGCCGCGAAGAGCAACCCCGTGCATGGTGTAATCTGTTCAGGTTTCGGTGGCTTTTCCTGAAGGGGTTTACACAGTTTACACAGTCCTGAGAAACTTTGCACGGGGTCCGCTGCCGTTGCTGCATTGCGGAAAAAACGATGCACGCCCCGCGCAGCGCAAGCCCGGAATGGCGACGATGTGCAAACAGCAACGGGGTGCGTGATGGTGGTCATGGCGCGCACCCTAGCGGTCTTTGCGTAAGTAGGAAAACGATGACGCGCATGGGGCGGCAAGGGGGTATCTTCGCGGGGCCTGAAGGACGGGCCAAAGTCCATCCGGTGGCGGGCCGTTACCGCACCAACGCACCCCATGCGACGATCCGACGGCCCGCCACCGCCTTTTTCCCCGAGATATACGCCGGCCTTTACATGACAGATGCGTCAGTTATTATTGCATCATGCCCCGTGTAACCCCAGCCGACCGCCGCGACCGCATTATCGATGCTGCGCGCGCCGAATTTGCCACACGTGGCTTTGCCGCAGCGCGCATGGAGGACGTCGGAAAACGGGTGGGGATCAGCCGCGCCGCGTTGTATCTGGCGTTTGAAAGCAAGGAAGCGCTGTTCCGCGCGCTGGTGTGCGAAGTGATCACCGAAATGATGCCCGCGCTGCTGCCGGGCGATTATGGCACCTTGCCCGCACCTGCGCTTCTCCGCGCCTTTGTGAAGAACGCGATGAAGCGCATGGCCAGCCCCGACATGGCGTTCCTGCCGCGCCTGATCGTGGGCGAGGGGCGCAATTTCCCCGAACTCGCGCGGTTTTATCACGAGACCGCCACGATTTGCGTCCTTGGCGCGGTGGAGCGGCTGATCATCCACGGCATCGAGCGTGGCGAATTTGCCTGCGCCGATGCGAAGATGGCAGCGCACAGCGTGACCGGCGGAATCGTGCATGCGGCGCTGTGGCGCAGCGTGTTTGAGCCGGTGGGGGCAGACGTGCTGGATGTGGATTGGCTGGCTGAGTGCCATGCCGGACTGGTGCTGGCAGGGTTGCGGGTGGGGTGAGTTGGCGTTGCGCTTTGCGGTGAGCCACCACCCCCAACCCCCTCCTCTTAGGAGGACGGGGCTTTATTCGCGCGATCCGCAGAAGCGCCGCGCCCCCGCGAAGGCGGGGGCCTTGGTGTTGTGACGCGAAGTCGGCGTAAAACGACTGAGGCCCCCGCCTTCGCGGGGGAGCACCTGTGTTGGCGATGATCGTCAGGTTGCGGGTATTTCCGCGCCTTCGGGAAGGACCAGCAGTTCCACCGCCTTTTCCGGTGCAAGGTAACGTCGGGCGAGGGACTGCAGATCGGCGGCGGTGATTTTTTCCAGCCGGGCGCGGGCGGCCCTTGCGCGTATCAAGCGGTCTGGCTGGGTCTGCGCGCGGGCGGCAAGCGCCATCCAGCCGCCGTTGGTTTTCAGCGCATTGTCGATCCGTTCGAGCATCGGCGCGCGGGCGCGCTGCAGGACGTCGGAATCGACCGGCCGGGCACCCAGCAAGCGCATGGTTTCGGTTAGCGCGGTGCGGGTGGGGGCAAGGTCTGCCAGATCGACCGAGGCGTTGATCGTAAACGTGCCGTATCCGGTCCACACGCGGCTGAGGCTGCTTGATGCGCCGGGGCTGTAGGCCTTGCCCAGTTTTTCGCGCACAGTATCAAGCACTTCGATGCCGGTCACTTCGGCCAGGAGCGCAAAGGCCATCGCCTCATCGGGATCGCTGTCATCACGGGTGGGCCAGACCATGCGGATGATCGACTGGTTGGCCTCACCGGTGTGCCGAATGATGCGCGGGCCACGGGCGGCGGTGAAGGGGCGCTGGCGCTCTGCGGTGTAGGGGCGGAAATCAGGCTCTCGCACACCGAGCGCGCCCAACGTGCGGGCCACGGCATCTATCGTGGCAGCTTCGTCAATATCGCCCACAATGGCAATCTCGATGGCCCCCTGCGCGAGGCGGCTGGTGATGGCCTGGCGCAGCTTGTCATACGTCAGCGCGCTATAGGCCGATTGCGGCTGAAGCGTGAAGCGCGGGTCTTCGTCTGACAGAACGCCACCGATGGAATTGGCCAGCGCGGCACTGGGGGAGGAGCGCAGGCGGGCGAAGAAATTGGCGATGTTCTGCTGGTAAAGCACTTCGCCTTCGCGGCGGTAACCCGGATCGGTCAGCAGCGCGGCCCACAATTGCAGTTGCAGCGCCAAATCGCGCGGCGTGGTGGTGGCACTTGTATCGAAGGTATCGCCGCTGGAGCCGAGGCTGATTGAGACCGAGCGCCCGGCAAGCAGCGTTTGCAGGTCATCCTCGCTGTGCTGGGCCAGCCCGCCGCGCGCAAGCACGGCGGTCATCTCAGTGGCAAGCGGATCGGACTTGCTGTCCAGCATTTCTCCGCCATCGAGATCGAGGTTGAGCTGGACGCGGTCCTTGGCAAGATCGGTGCGTTTGACGTTCAGGCGCACGTTGTTGGCAAAACGGATCTGGCGGATGCCGTAGAGCGGTTCGACAGTGTCAGCCACGATCGAGCCTGCGGGACCGAAATCAGTGTAGGCGAAGGGCACCGGTGCCGGAACTTCTCCCGCCGGAGCCTTTGCGCGGACGGCTTTGGCGAAGGTCTGGCGCAACGCCTTTTTGCCGCCCTTGGGCAGGCTGCGGCCCTGAAACCGGATCAGCGGATCTTTCAGCGGGATCGCCTCGGCCTTTAGCGCGGCCATGACGACTTTGGGCGTGATGGTGGGGGCGAACTGGTTGAAGCGATCAAGGCCCGATTGCGGGGTGGTGGGCACCTGCTCATCACGGACCAGCGAGAGTGCGGCGTTGACCAGCGCGCCGTGGGGGCGGGTGTCGGCCCCGGCGGCGGCGTTTTCGAGTGCGGTACGAATGTTGGCGACCTGCTCGGCGATTTCGCCCTGCGTGAAGCTGCCCGAAAGCGCGCGGGCATAGGTTCCGGCAGCGGCGGCGAAACCGCGTTGCCAGCCGCCGTCGGTGGTATCGACGATGAGGTTGGTGGTGTGGCCGATCTTGAACACCGCGCTGGTGCCGAACCCTGCGCCCCGGAACGGCGGATCGGGAACGCGGCTCATGCGCTGAAAGCGGCGGTTGACGACGCCGTATCCGATCTGGCGTAGCAGTTCGGTGCGGCGGTTGGCCACCGTGTCAGGCTCGTCCACCCACGGGCCGTGGCGCGATGCGGTGACGCGTTCGGACAGCGAGGGATCGACGTGGATGTCGACTGCGGCCTTCTGTTTCGAATCGACCTTGCCTTCATCGGGGCGAGGGGTTTCGGGCTTTGGCTGCCAGTCGGCAAAGCGGGCGCGGATGGCGGCTTCGACAACGTCGGGGTCAAAATCGCCGACCACGATCATGGTGGTTTTGGACGGCACATATTCGCGCGCCCAGAAGGCCTTGAGCGTTTGCGCGGTGGAGGCGTTCAAAGCCTCAGGCGTGCCGATGGGCAGGCGTTTGGGGTAGGTGGCGGCGGGGTAGAAGAAGGCGAGCTGATCTTCAAGATTGGTGCGCTGCCAGCCTTGCCCATCGCGCAATTCCGAAAGGACCACGCCGCGTTCGCGCGCCACGGCTTCGGGATCAAAGGCCAGTTCGCTGGCGGTTTCGCGCATCAGCATCAGCGCGGTATCAAGCAGCTGGGGATCCGCACGCGGCAGGTCGAGCATGTAGAGCGTCTGTTCGAACGACGTCTGTGCGTTGGTGTCCGCGCCGAACGAAAGCCCGTTGCGCTCCAGCAGCTTGATCATCTCGCCTTCGGGCACGTGGGTGGAGCCGTTGAAAGCCATATGCTCGACATAATGGGCAAACCCGCGCTCGGCCTCGCGCTCGTCCAGCGAGCCGGTGGCGATGTCCATGCGCACCTGCGCGGTGCCAGCAGGCGTGGCGTTGCGGCGGATGATGAAGCGCATGCCGTTGGGGAGCTGGCCGTAGCGGAATGCCGGATCGGGGGGGAGGTCGCTCTGCTGGAAGGCCCACGTGGGTTTCGGGGCGCTGGCGACCGCTGCGGGCTGGGTTGCGCAGGCGGCGAGGGTGAGGGCAGCAGTGAGGGGGAATAGGAGGCGGAGGATCATTGCCCGGGTTTGTGCCCGGTTGGGGGCGGGGGCGCAATGGGGTGTTGGGGTATGTGTCGTGCTGGCGTCCTTCGACAGGCTCAGGACGAGCGAGGTAGGGGATGACGCACAAACAAAAACCCCCTCCGTCGCCGGAAGGGGCTTTGTGTCAGCGCAAAGCCGAAACCTTACTTCTTCCCGCGCAGCTTCCGATGTGCGCCGAGGTCGAACACTTCGCTCGGCCCGCCGTCGTTTTCCAGCAGGCCCAACCGGCGCGCGACTTCCTGATAGGCTTCTTCTTCGCCGCCGAGATCCTGACGGAAGCGGTCTTTGTCGAGCTTTTCGCCGGTGGTCATGTCCCACAGGCGGCAGCCGTCGGGGCTGATTTCGTCGGCCAGGATTACGCGGCTGTAGTCGCCGTCCCAGATGCGGCCGAATTCAAGCTTGAAATCAACGAGGCTGATGTTGATGGCCGCGAACATGCCGCACAGGAAATCGTTGACGCGGATCGCCATGCTGGAAATGTCCTGCATTTCCTCGCTGCTGGCCCAGCCGAAGCAGGCGATGTGTTCTTCGGCGATCAGCGGATCGCCCAGCGCATCGTCCTTGTAGTAGTATTCGATCAGGGTGTGCGGCAGCGGCTCACCCTCTTCGATGCCGAGGCGCTTGGAGATGGACCCTGCGGCGATATTGCGCACGACCACTTCGATCGGGATGATTTCGGCCTGACGCACCAGCTGTTCGCGCATGTTCAGGCGGCGGATGAAGTGGGTGGGGATGCCGATGTGGGCGAGGCGCGTGAACACATACTCGCTGATGCGGTTGTTGATCACGCCCTTGCCGTTGATCGTGCCACGCTTTTGCGCGTTGAACGCGGTGGCATCATCCTTGAAATACTGGATGATCGTGCCCGGCTCGGGGCCTTCGTAAAGGATCTTGGCCTTGCCTTCGTAGATCTGGCGGCGACGAGACATCATCATGTTTCCTGCACGGCGCCGGGTGCAAATTCCCGGCCAGAATACAAAACCCCGGCATCGCGATGGGGGCGAATCCATCGCAAGCGCCGGGGCGTTCATCTGGCCCATAGGCGAACATGGGCAAAAGTGCAATTGCGGTGGGACGGGGCGCCCCCCAAGCGCCGTGACCTTACTTCTGGCCGAGCAAATGCTGCTGCCAGAACTGGATTTCGGTCCAGAACTGGTAATCTGCGTTCTCCTTTTTGGCAAAGCCGTGGCCTTCGTTGAGGCCGACGATGTGCCACGCGGGGCGGCCCTTGGCGCGAACGGCGGCGACCATCTGGTCGGCCTCGCTTTTGGGAACGCGAGGATCATTTGCGCCGGTGACGACCATCAGCGGGATGGTCAGCCTGTCCACGCTGGTGAGCGGCGAGATTTCGGCGAGTTTGGCGCGCTGCTTCGGATCGCGCTCGTCGCCGTATTCCACGCGGCGCAGATCGCGGCGGTAGCCTTGCGTATTTTCAAGGAAGGTAACGAAGTTGCTGATCGCCACGATGCAGTCTGCGGCCTTGAGCCGGTCACCAAAGCGGATGGCCGCAGCGTAGCACATATAACCGCCGTAGGAGCCGCCGGTCACCGCGATACGGGCAGGATCGATGGCGGCATCGGCAGACAGCGTATCGAGCATCGGGCCGATGTCCTTGACCGAATCCTCGCGCTTGAACGCGCCATTATCAAGGCTGACGAAGCGCTTGCCGAAGCCGGATGAGCCGCGCACGTTGGGGTAGAACACGGCCACGCCCAGTTCGTTGATCAGGTAGTTGGTGCGGCCCTTGAAGCCGGGGGTGGACTGGCCTTCGGGACCGCCGTGGATGTTGAAGATCAGCGGGCGCTTGCCGGGGAACTTCGCCGGATCGGGGCGATAGAGGAAGCCGGTGACGGCCTCGCCATCGAAGCTTTTGACCTGGACGAATTCAGGTTCGACATTGGCGGCAGGGTCAAGTCCGCCGGTTTCGCTTTCGGTCCAGCGCGTGACCTTGAGCGTGACAGGATCGACCGCGAAGGCATCGGCAGGCACTTTGGCCGAGGACAGGGTGAGGCCGATGGTGCCCCACGGCGCGACTTCGAGTCCGCCGATGACGCCCGCGGGCAGAGCCACCACATCGCGCACCGCGCCGGTCTTTGGATCGAGCAGGCGCAGTTTGGACTGGCCAGCTTCGTTCAAGTCATAGGCGATGAAGCTGCCGTCCTTGGCGATGCTGAAGCCTTCCACGTCACCGGGCGCATCCGGCGCGCGCGGGGTGAACTTGCCGGTCTTCAGGTCTATCGTGCCGAGGCGCTGATAGTCGGAGCCTTCGTCGCTCGTTACCCACAGCGTGCCATCGGGGGCGTAAGTTGCGCCGGAATAGGCGACGGCTTTCTTGTGGTCGCCAATGGCGGTGCGCTTGCCGGTGGTGAGATCAAGGTTCCACAGATTGCTTTTGGTGACCGAGATGTATTCGCCCACGATGGCGCTCTTGCCATCAGGTGCGAACGTGGTCAGCGCCCAGCCGCCGGTCGGCACTTCTGCCAGCATGCGCGTGGTTGCAGGATCGCGCGGATCGACGACGTAGATGTCGGACGAGACGCCGTTGCGGCGGGTGGAGGTGTAGGAAAACCACTTGCCATCATCACTGAACACGCCGGGTTCGTTGCGGCTTTTGCCATCGGTGAGCAGGGTGAGCTTGCCGTTCTTGAGTGTGTAGAGCTGGAAGAATTCGTCACCGCCCTTGTCTTTGCGCACCACCAGCGTGCCATCGCTGGGCGCATATGTTGCGCCCAGCGGCTCGGCTTCGAAGCTGATCTGGCGGCGGGCCATCAGCGGGCCGGACACCTTGTGAAGCTGTGCCACATTCGCAAAGCGGGTGGAAATGAGCATCGACCTGTCCACCGGGTTCCAGCCAAGAAAGCCTGCGGTGCGGAATTCCATGTAGGGCCGTGTCGCCTCAACCAGCGCCATCGGCACTGAGGGCGCGCCATCAGCTTCGATAGTGGCGGGCTTTGCGGCATCCTGCGCATGAGCGGGCAGCGAGCAGGCAAGCGCGATGAAGGGCAGGATGCGGCGCATGTACAGGGAACTCTTCGGTTAGAGCGTTGCGGATGAAACCAGTTTGTGGCTGGTGCAAGTCCTTGCCGCAAATGAATTCTGCCATCTTTGCAAAGGAGGGTTGCTGCATTTCCGGCAGCGGTGCTGACAGCGCGGGTGAAGCTGCGCTAACTTACGGCAAAGGAGACCCGGAATATGACCAGCCCTGCCGCCCGCCCCTTGTGGAATCAAGCAGATGCGATTGCCCTGCTTGCCCGCTATTACGCTGCGTTCAATGCGGGGAACTGGCAGGGCATGCTCGATTGCCTGAGCGACGATGTGGCGCATGACGTGAACCAGGGCGAGCGGGTTGCGGGCAAGGCTGCGTTCGCGGAATTCCTTGACCACATGGAGCGGTGCTACAAGGAACGGCTGGACGACATCGTGTTGATGGCGAACGAGGATGGCACGCGCGCCGCGGCAGAGTTCGTGGTGCATGGGGCTTATCTGGCCACGGATGAAGGGCTGCCCGAAGCGAACGGCCAGACGTATGTCCTGCCAGCCGGGGCGTTTCTGGCGATCAAAAATGGCAAGATCACGCGGCTGACGATGTATTACAATCTGGCTGACTGGATGAAGCAGGTGGTCGGCTGATGGCGATTTCGGTCAGGCCGCTGACCGGCGATGAGATCGCGGCGGCGCTTGGCGATCTGGCGCAGTTGCGGATCACGGTTTTTGCGGCATGGCCTTATCTTTACGATGGCGATGCGGCCTATGAAGCGGAATATCTGGCCGAATATGCCAGTGCGCCCGAGGCGGTGCTGGTGGCGGCGTTTGATGGGGCGCGGATTGTGGGTGCGGCGACGGCGGCACCGATGATGCACCAGAAAGCGGAGTTCCGCAGCCCGTTCGACGCACGGGGGATCGACACTTCGCGGTTGTTCTATTTTGGCGAAAGCGTGCTTTTGCCCGAATATCGCGGGGCAGGGATCGGCCATGCGTTCTTTGATCACCGCGAGGCGCAGGCGCAGGCTTGCGGGGCCAATGCGGCCTGCTTTGCTGCGGTGATGCGGGCGGCGGATCATCCGGCAAGGCCAGCGGATTACACTCCGCTCGATCCGTTCTGGACCAAGCGGGGCTATGCTCCGGTGCAAGGGCTGATGACCGAACTGGCGTGGAAAGAGCACGGCGATGACGCGGAGCGGATGAACACGATGCAGTACTGGTTGCGGCAATGGTGAGCTTCACGATTGCCGCCGCGCAATACCCGATTGATCTGTTTGATGGCTGGGATGCCTATGCCGCCAAGCTGACCCGCTGGGTGGAGGATGCAGCTGTGGCGGGGGCATCGCTGGCTGTGTTCCCTGAATATGGGGCGATGGAACTGGCGAGCCTTGATCCTGAAACGATGGGCGATCTGGCGCTTTCCATTGAAACGGTTTCAGCTTTGTTGCCGCGTGTGGATGCCCTGCACGCAGCGCTTGCGGTGCAGACCGGCATGCACATTCTGGCAGCATCTGCCCCGCGCAAGGATGCCGACGGGCGCTTTCGCAATGCCGCGCGGCTGTTTGCGCCGAATGGCAAGGTGGGCACGCAGGACAAGCTGGTGATGACGCGGTTTGAACGGGAACAGTGGCATATTGCTGCGGGTTCGGTGCTGCGGGTGTTTGATACGCAGCTCGGAAAACTTGCGGTAAACATATGTTATGACGCCGAATTTCCACTACTGGCGCGGGCCTGTGTAGAGGCCGGAGCGGATGTACTGCTGGTGCCGTCCTGCACGGATTCGCTGCATGGATACTGGCGCGTGCGTCTGGGAGCACAGGCACGGGCGCTGGAAGGGCAGTGCTATGCGGTGCAATCGCCCACGGTGGGCGAGGCGGCGTGGTCTCCGGCGGTGGACATCAATCGCGGGGCGGCGGGGATCTATGGCCCGCCGGATCGGGGTATGCCTGCCGATGGCGTGCTGGCGACAGGTGTTGAGGGCGTCAGCCAGTGGGTCTTTGCAGACGTGGATATTGCACTGATCGCATCGCTTCGCGCCGATGGCGGGGTTCTGAACATGAAGCACTGGTCAGAGCAACCCGGCGCAATGCCTTTGCCGTCTGTCGAGATCGTAGACCTACGGTAATTCATCCAGATTGGCTGGACATTTTGTCACGTAACGTGTTTGCTGCGATGCGGGAGAGGATCCGTTCCTGATCGGCATGGGGAGACCCTGTCAGCGAGGTATCGTGATCCTGTGAGTCAACCTTCGGTTCTGTTCGTCTGCCTTGGCAACATCTGCCGATCGCCACTGGCCGAAGCGGCCCTGCGCGCGCGGGCTGTGGCCGCAGGTGTTGCCATCACCATCGATTCCGCCGGAACCGGGGACTGGCACGTAGGCCGTCCGCCCGATCCACGGGCGGTAGCGCTTGCGCGCAAGTACGGGCTTGATATTTCAAGCTATAGTGCCCGGCAGGTGACGGAAGAGGACTTCCACAAGTTCGGTCATGTCTTCGCGCTCGATCCGCAGAACCTGAAAGACCTGCGCCGCATCGAACCTTCGCGCCACATTGCCGAAGTACGCCTGCTGATGGACCTTGTGCCGGGGCGCAAGGGCACAGCGGTGCTCGATCCGTATTACGGCGATGAAGAGGATTTCGAACTGGCCTGGGCAGACGTTTGCGCCGCAGCAGACGTGCTGGTGAAGCGGTATTCGAGGTAAGCCAAGGTCTCCCCATTTGTGCTTTGCTAAAGCGGGGCGGTTCAGCTGTTCTTGTCGGTCGATCAGCCCAAGGCAACAGTGATACGGGCTTCTGCCACCGTTGCTTCATCAATCAGCACGCGCAACGCTTTTGCGGCGTCATTGAGAAGGCCGGGGCCGATGGGGCGCTCACCCGAAATGAAGCGGCGGATGGCGCGTTCATCTATGCCGAGACGCCGGGAGGCAGATGTGGTTCCGCCAAGAACCTGAACGCAGTGGGCAAAGTGCTCGCACATTTCTTCCGCTGTGAATGACGCGGTCATCGTTTCCCCTTTTGCCACGACGGGCATTGCAAATGTTTCAGTGGCCACTTCGCCACGCCGTGCCCTATAGGCCCAAAAATGGAAATCACGGAAGATGATCACGCGCTGAGCAGGCCGCAACGGCGTTTGCTGCGGCGGATTTACAACGGCCGAACGGTTCCGGTGGTGGTTGATGGCGTGCCTTTCCTGACCTTCAGGCAGGCAAGCCAGTATCTTCAGTCCCTTTCGCCTGACGCCCGCGACGCGGCCTATGCTGCGATGAAGGAGCAGGGCCGCGATGCACGATCAGAAGCAGTAATCACACCACCACCAGCTTGACCCCGGCGTCGCGCAAACTTTGCGCGGTATCCGGCGCTACGCTGCTGTCGGTGATCACCATATCGATCTCGTCCAGCCCGCACACGATGGTGCCCGATTGGCTGCGGAACTTGCTGCTGTCTACCAGCAGGATCACTTCCTCGGCGCGGTCGATCAGGCGGCGCTCGGCAGCGACCAAGACCGGGTCTGCCTGCATCACCCCTTGCAGGCCAATGGCGGCGGCCCCCATGAACAGGCGCGGGGCGTGGAAGCGGGGCATCGATTCCTCGCCCGCCGGAGCAAGGATGATGTTCTGTTCACGGAACACTGCGCCCGATGGCAGCAAGATGCGCGTGCCTGTTTGCGGCAGCAGCGCGTTGACGATGTGCAGCGAGTTGGTGAGCACTTGCAGGCCCAGCCCATCAAGGTGCGGGCACATCTGCAGCGTAGTGGTGCCGCCATCGATCATCACGCCTTCGCCGGGCGTACACAACGCGGCGGCGGCTTTGCCGATGGCCTGCTTGGCAGACAGGTTTTGCGTGATCGACTGGTCGAACGGGGTGCCCATCAGGCGCGGCCCGCTGGTGTCTTCGCCCTCGGGCAGCTTGGCCCCGCCATGAACGCGCACGATCTGGCCACCATCCTCAAGCCGGGTCAGGTCACGCCGGATCGTTGCCGGGGAGGCGGCCAGCATGACCTCCAGATCGCGATAGCTGACGAAGCCGGTGGGGCGCAGCGCCTCGAATATCCGTCGTTCCCGTTCCGCTGCGTGCATTTTGCCTGTCGTCTCCTTGCGACCCGCTTATGCACCCGTGCCGAGCATGTTGCCAGCGCCTATCACCACAGTCGCGCCCACCAGCAGACCGATCCCGCTGAACACCAGACGGCGCGTGCGCTGGGAGCTTCCGGTCCATTCCTTGAGTGCAAAACCCCATAGCGTGGAGAACAGGATGATCGATGCCATGTGCAGCGTCCATGAGGAAAAGCCGTAAGCGCCCATCTGGCTTTCGCCCATCGTGTAGAAGAAGAACTGGCCGTACCACAACGTGCCGCCCAGCGCCGCCAGCAGCCAGTTGGCCAAGAGGTTAGGCTTCTGGCCGGGGGACGCATCGGGTGAAGCTGCGCCGAAGAACTGGCCGAAGCTCTGGTTCTTCCACAGCAGGTAGGCGCACCACAAAGCGTTGGTGGTCAGCCCGCCAGCCAGAACAACGCACAGCACGGGAAGACCTTGGCTGAGCGGGTCTGTCCCTGCAGCCAGCGTCAGATCACGGATCGGCTGCCCGGCGGCAAGGCCCCAGGCAAAGCAGCCTGACATGATGCCCGAGAAAGTCGCGATCAGCAGGCCCTTGCGCAAGTTGAACTCAGCCACGCCTTCGGATTGTGCGCCGCCAAGATCGGCCTCCTTGGCGCTGCCAGCGCGGGCAACGACGACGATGCCGATCAGCGTGATGACAATACCCAGCAGGGTGAGCTTGCCGCTGTTGGTCGCTGCGATCTGGCCCAGTGTGCCGTCGAAAATTGGCGGCCCCATCGTGCCGATCACGGTGGTAAGGCCCAGCGCCACTGCCATGCCGAGCGACAAGCCAAGGTAACGCATGGTCAGGCCGAAGGTCAGCCCGCCAAAGCCCCACATCGCGCCCCAGAACCAACACCACAGCAGCGTTTCGCGCGGGGTGGCGGACAGCACGCCCAGAAGGTCGTTGGTCTGGACCGAGGCGAAGAACCACGGGGCGATCAACCACGAGAACAGGCCGCCCGCTAGCCAGAACACTTCCCACGACCACAGCTTGATACGCTTGTAGGGCACATAGAAGCTGGCTGAGGAGAAGCCCCCGATCCAGTGGAATAGTACGCCCAATGCGGGGTTCGCGCCCATCGATCCTGTCCCTTGTTTTTATGGTTTTACGAGTATCGAGCGGTCGATCTCGCTGATGTTCTTCACGCCGGTCAGCGTCATGGCGACCCGCATTTCCGCCTCGATCAGGCGCAGCATGTGTTCGACACCGGCTTGTCCATTGGCGGCCAGCGCAAACACCCACGCGCGGCCCAGCAGCACGCCTTTGGCCCCCAGCGCCAGCAACCGCACCACGTCCAGCCCAGAGCGTACGCCGCCATCGGCCAGCACAGTCAACCGGTCGCCCACGGCATCGGCAATGGCGGGCAGGGCGCGCGCGGTGGAAGGAACGCCATCAAGCTGCCGCCCGCCGTGGTTGGAAACCACGATCCCGTCTGCGCCAAGGTTGGCGGCTTCCACTGCGTCTTCGGCATCGAGCAGGCCCTTGATGACCAGCGGGCCGTTCCATTCTGAGCGGATGAAATCGAGATCGCGCCATGAAATCGAGCTGTCGAAATTCCCGCGCATCCACGCAAAGAAGTCTTCGATCCCGGTCTTGCCTTCCAGCTTGCGCGCCACGTTGCCCAGCGCGTGCGGGCGGCCCATTACCCCCACGTCCCACGCCCAGCGAGGCTTCATCGCGCCCTGCATTGCGCGGCGGATCGCTCCGGTCATGCCAGCAGCTCCGGCAAGGCCCGAATGGTAATCGCGGTAGCGACTGCCCGGCACCGGCATGTCCACCGTGAACACCAGCGTGGAGCATTGCAGCTCCACCGCCTCCTGCAGCAATTCGCGCACGAAGCCACGGTCGCGCGTCATATAAAGTTGGAACCAGAAGGGCTGCGTTGCCGCCATTGCCACTTCACCCAGCGAGCAGGCCGAGACGGTGGAGAGCGTGAACGGAATCCCCGCAGTTTCCGCTGCGCGCACGGCCTGACACTCCCCGCGCCGCGCGTTCATGCCCGCAAGGCCGATGGGGGCGAGCGCAACGGGGAGGCGCAGCTTCTGGCCGAACAGTTCGGTCGAAAGATCGAGGTCTGCCACATCGCGCAGCACGCGCTGGCGCAGGGCAATGTCGCGCAGATCCTCGACGTTCCGCTTCAGCGTCGTCTCGCTGTACGATCCGCCATCGATGTATTCGAACAGGAAATGCGGCAGGCGGCGGCGGGCAAGTTCGCGGAAATCGGGGATCGAGGCGGCGATCATGCAGCGGTTCTTTCGGCAGAGGCGGCAACCTCGGCCTGCCAGCGATTGCGATAGCTGCTAAGGTCGGCGTCCAGCGGTTGCACACGGACAAGCTGGCCCTGCGGTGTCAGCGTAGGGTCGATCAGGCGGAGTGCGCCGAACGATACGTCGTTGTGCGCGTTGGCGGTATAGACTGCCGTGTCAGGACGAAGCGATGCCAGCGCGCGGACGAAGACTTCGGCTTCGGCAAAGCGGCCCTCCACCAGCAGGCGGTCAGAAGCGCCGATCAGGTCCAGCGCGGTATCGGCAACCAGCGCGGCATAAAGGCAGGCGGCAGCACGGCGTTCAAACCAGTCTTCGGGCCGGTTGATCCAGCCAAAGCGCCCCTGCGCAAAAGGGCCAAAGCCGCGCATCAGCGTGGGCAGGATCATGCGGCCCCGGCCCAGCACTTCGGGCACAGCGGCAAGCAGCGCGGGCTGATCCGGCTTGATGTCCACGCGGCGCGTGTCAATCTCGATCAGCGTCTCGATCTCGCGCCCGCCCATGAAGCGGGCAGAGGGCACTGCCCGTCCGTGGACGTCCACATTGACCAGGCAATCGCGCGCTTCGGGCAGGGCAGTGGTATCGACCGGTGTGGCAGGCAGGCGCATACCGATGAACCATGTGCCGGTGGAAAGCACGGTGGCTTCGTTATCGGCAATCTCGGCAAACCCGCGTGCGGCGAGGAGCGCCGCGTTGGAATCATGCAGACCGGCCAGCACCTGCACATCGGGCGACAGACCGGTTGCGGCTGCGATCTCGGGCCGCAGCGTGCCTACCACGTCGCCAGCGCGCTTGATCGGGGCAAAGCGGCTTGCCCAGCCCCGGCGCTCGGCCATTGGGGAAAAGTCTGCGTCCTGGGGGCACCACAAGTCCGAATGACAGCCAAGACTGGTCACTTCGCTCACCGCTGTTCCGGTGAGGAACCACGCCCAATATTGCGCCCACGGCAGCAGCGTGGCGCGCGCCATTGTGTCGGGGTGAAGCTGGTCCAGCCAGTAAAGCTGGCTGCCGAAGTTCAAGCCATCGGGCAGGGCGGGCGATCCGGTCTGTGCAAAGGGATCACGCTGCGCCCGATACCCCGCCAGCACCGCCTCCGGTACCGGCTGCTCGTAATCGAGCGGAGGGAAAGCCAGCGCGCCGTCGATCAACGCACAAACACCCGCACCGTGGCCAACCGGCACGATCCGCGAAACCGGCACATCGGCAAAGCGCCCAAGCGTATCAAGCAGCCACGCCCCGATGGCAGGCGCATCAAGGCGGCGGATTCCGCCCACTTCCAGCGGAATGTTGGCCCGCACCTGACGGTCGAGCATATGCCCGCCTGCGTCCCACAGGCTGACCTTGCTCAGCGTCTTGCCAAGATCGATGACGATTGTTGCGCCCGAATCCAAGCGCGCTCTCCCTATGTTCTTTGTAAACGATCAATAACAATCAACTATGATCGTTTCCAGCAAAAAGCGCGGCGTCAGAAAACTGCGTGGTCCCCCCGTTCCGGCGTTGCACTGCCGTCAATCACCTCGCGGTAGTAATCGAACAGCGTGTCGGTGCCAGTGGAGCGCGTGGCCGCAGCGTCGTAGCGCCCGGTTGCGGGATCAAGCACGAGCATGGATTCGCTGGCATAATAGCGCCCGATGCGCGCCAGTTCTGCCTTGGCCGCCAGCCCCGGAATGACCTTGCCAAACAGGCCCAGCGCCATGCCAATGGTGTCGAGCAGTGCAAGCGGAACGGAGCGGAAGCGCGGTGGCTGGCCCAGCATGGAAAATAGCGCCTCGCCCTGTTGGCGCGGGGTGATCGCTTCACCCGGTCCGCCGATGGGCAGCACGCGGTTCCAGCGGGTTTCGTCGTTCAGGCAGCCGACGATATATTCGGCCAGATCGCGGTCGCTGATCGGCTTGCACGCGGTCAATTCGCCATTGCCGAAGATCAGGAAGGGCTTGCCCTTGCGCACCCGCTCGATCTGCCCCGACAGCGATTTGAAAAACGCGGTCGGGCGCACGATGCTGTAACGCAGGCCCGATGCCGCCAGCGCAGCCTCAAATGCCAGTTTGGCATGCTGGAACGCCAGCAGCGGCTTTTGCACGCAGATGGCTGATAGCAGAATGAAATGCGGCACGCCTGATCGCTGGGCCGCTTCAAGCACGTGCAGATTGGCGCGGTGATCCACAGCCCAGGCTTCGGCAGGCACCCCGGTGCGCGATGCAAGGCAGGAGACGACGACATCAAACCGGCCTTGCGCAAACACGGCGGCCAAGGCGGCAGGGTCTGAAACCTCAGCTTCGATAACATCCGCTTGTGCGGCAAGCGAAGCATCATGCCGGCGCACAAGGCACGTAACCGCATACCCGTGCGCCACCAGCGCTGCCACGGTAGCCCGCCCGATCGTTCCGGAGGCGCCCACCACGCAAACCTGCATCACGCCCCCTCTCGGCGCACCACGTCAGCGCGCCTGAGCAGCACTGCGGCAGATGCAGCTTGCGATCAATCTGTCAGTTCAGGGCTTTTTCTTGGCTTTGTGTTCGGCAATCAACCCGTCCAGATCCAGAATGCGGACGCGTTCAGGCGTGTCCTTGGCCAAGCCTTTGAGGCGGCATGTCGCCCACAGGCTTTTGCGCTCTGCTTCGAGGGCCTTGAGATAGAGGTCAGCCATAAAGTCTCCGTAATTTGAATGTGTTGCGCAGCCCGGCGTTATCGCCGTGGCCGCTTGCCTGAAGTGTTTGAAGGCGCGCGCCCTCTGCTCTCGGCAGCGTCGGCGCGGTCACGCCGGGTTGCGCGCGTTGCCGAATTTGTCGCGTCTTCCAAAGCCAGCTTGCGCCAGCGGTCAAGGCGAGCGAGGTCCAGCGTTCCCTGCTTCAGCGCGGCCTGAATCTGGCAGCCCGGTTCGCCTTCATGCGCGCAATTTGTAAATTGGCAGGTCAGCGCAAGTTCCACGATGTCGTCGAAAACCTCGGCAAGGCCTGTGGCTGCTTCCGAAAGCTGCAACTCGCGCATGCCTGGTGTATCGAGCAGCCATCCACCCTGTTCCAGCCGATGCATCTGGCGGACTGTGGTGGTGTGCCGCCCCTTGCCGTCTTCTTCACGCACAGCTTGCGTGGCAAGGCAGTCAGAGCCTCTGAGCGTGTTTACCAATGTCGATTTGCCGACGCCCGAAGACCCCAGCAGCGCGACAGTCTGGCCAATTCCGCACCACTTGGCGAGGCGGGCAACACTTGCCGCATCGCGGGCGTTGACGGTTTCCACCACCAGATCCGGGCCAAGCGCGCGGGCCTTTTCGATAAAGCTCTCCGGCCGGTCGGTGAGGTCCATCTTGGTCAGGACGAGAACTGGCGCAACGTCCACCTCACGCGCCAGCACAAGATAGCGTTCAAGCCGCGCGACATTGAAATCCTGATTGCACGAAGCGACGATGAACAGCGTATCAACGTTTGCCGCAATCACCTGCAGCTTTTGGCGCCCTCCGGCTGCCAGCCGCTTGAACAGGCTGGCGCGCTGCAGCAACCGCACCGGTTCAAGGCTTTCCCGATCCAGCAGCAACCAGTCGCCAACAGCGGGCCGGTCCTCTTCCGCGTCAGCCCCGGGAATGCGCGCTTCGATCAGACTTTCGATGCCATCGCGGGTCACCGCAATCTTGCCACGGTGGACCGCCGTCACTCGAACGGGCAGGCACCCAGCCATTTCCTCGTCCGAGAGTTGGGCGCTGAAAAACGACTTCCAGCCAAGTTCAGTCAATTGGGTGTTCTGTGATGCCATGATATGTCGATAGCGACTTTCCATGTATCGGGCGCGGCTGACCTTCGGCGAGCGCCCGGGCTTTTGATACATGGCCCAATACAGATCAAACAGCCAATCGCCAACGGGCGAAGTCCGCACCGCAACAATTCCCGCACGCATCATTAAAGCGAAGCCAAAACGGACGTGGACGACCCCGCGACCTTTTCAGCACGACCGGCCGGATAGTGCGCCGCGATCAGAGCATGAAGTCTAAGTCAGTGAGCGTGATGGTGCCGGTCAGACGGATTTCCATGTCGGCCCTTCCATCACCATTGGTGTCGCCGTAAACCACTGTCATCCCCGGACTTACCGCTGTGTCATAGCGCAGTTCGCCCGCGATGCCTCCGAACGCGGCATCGCCGATGAAGGTGAAGTCGTTGTTGCCGACATCCACGCTGCTAGCATCGATGGTGCTGAGGTCGATGGTGTCGAACCCTTGCATGAAGTCGGCAATGGTGTCGGCCTTTGCCGTTCCCGCGCCGCTGTGGAATGTGGCGTCGAAATCGAACACGTCGTCGCCCAAGTGACCGGTCAGGATATCCTTGCCGACACCAGCCTTGATGACATCGTTGCTGTCCGAACCGAAGATCGTGTCATTGCCGGAGCCGCCATCGATCGCAACCGTCCCAAATATGATGATCCCGAAAAGGTTGATGAAATTGTCCGCGCTGTCGCCGATGATCGAGACGTTCGCGAACCCATCGGCGTCGATGAATTCGACATCATACATGTTCAAGCCGCTGATCTTCACGTTTGCCGATGCTGCTCGGACTATATCAATGCCGTTGCCACCATCAAAGGTATCGAAGCCGGCACCGCCTTTGATCAGGAACACGTCGTTGCCGTCGCCGCCCACTAGCTGATCATTGCCGGTCCCGCCGTCGACGGTATCATCTCCGCTCGTCCCCAAGATGATGTCTGCCCCTGCGCCAGCGTTGATCGCCACAACTGTCCCAACGACGGTGATCCCGCCCAGGTCAATATTGTTGGCCGCATCGTCGCCAACTATCGAAACGTTCGCAAATCCGTCGGTGTCGATGAATTCGATGCCCGCCATGTCGAGGCCGCTGATCTTCGTGTTGGCTGATGCCACCCGGATCGTGTCGATACCGTTGCCACCGATGTAGCTGTCAAAACCGGCACCGGCTTTGACCACGAACACGTCGTTCCCGTCACCACCGAAAATCGTATCGTTACCGGCCTCCCCTTCGATGGTGTCGTTTCCGTTCGACCCCACGACATAATCCGCGCCTGCACCAGCCTTGATCGATGTGATCCCGACCAGCGTCGATCCGGAGAAATCGAAGAAGTCGTCATCGGCCGAACCGCGCACAGAGACGCCGGTCTTGCCGTTGGCAGTGATCAGTTCGACATTGTCGATCCACGTCAGTCCGATGACCGTATTGTTTGCCAGCGCGCGCACTTCGTCAGTGCCGCTTTCACCGTTGATCAAATCAAATCCGTTCGCCGTTGCCGACCCTGAGAAGGTGAACAGATCATCGCCGCCGCCGGAGCGGAAAATATCGTTACCCTTGCCGGCAATGAACGTGTCGTTGCCGTCCAGCGTGGTGATGTCGTCGTTGCCTTCCATGCCATCGACCGTCCATGTGTCGTTGGTCGAAGCGACGAAGATGTCGTCCCCGGCAGTGCCGACATAGCTTTGCGGCGTGTTCAATATCTCGACGGTCAGTTGAACATACTGCACGACAAACTGGCCTAAGTGGTCCATTGCCATCACTAGAAATGACGTTTCTCCGACATCACCAGTGCCCGGCGTGCCGATCAACTCGCCGGTGCCTGCGATGATCGAAAGCCATCCCGGCACACCCCCCCCAGTATAGTCCAGCGAATACATCAAGGTGTCGCCGGTATCCGGATCGCTGAACGACGCGCTCGGGTTGAAGCTGAACGCCACACCCACGTTGGCAGTCTGCGATTCGATGGACGTAACTGTCGGCTGGTCATTGATCGGGGTGATGTCGAGGGTGGCGGTCGAGCTGGCAGTCAGGCTGCCGTCCGAGACGGTGTAGGCGAACTCTGCGGCGGTATCGTCGTTGGCCGCCGGGGTATAGGTCCAAGTGTCATCGCCGTTGGCTACCAGTGTGCCATTGCCCGAAATCAGGGTGAGCAAGGTGATGGCCAGCGCCGGGCTGTCGACATCGGTAGCGCCGACGAGCAGTTCAGCCGCCGTGATGATCCGCGCGCCGCTGTCTTCATCGATGGCGGCAAGCGTTACCGGCGCGGCAGTCGGCGCGTCGTTGGTACGCCCGATGTCTGCGCTGCCGTAGATGACATAGGCTTCGCCGGCATTGGTGCCGCCATCGTCGCCCAAGGGGGCACCGACGATCAGATCGGCAAAACCGTCGCCGTTGATGTCGCCTGCCGATGAAACCGAACGCCCAGCCTGATCACCCGCGACATCGCCCTGAATGATAAAGCCGTCACTCGTGGAAAGGCTGGTGAGGTCGACATCAGCGCGCGTGGCTCCCGCTTTGCCGAAGATGACATAGGCCTCGCCAGCATTGCTGCCGCCATTGCCGCCATTGAGTGCGCCGACGATCAGATCGGCAAAGCCATCGCCGTCGATGTCACCCGCTGTCGAGACGCTGAAGCCTGCACTATCACCCGCGACATCGCCCTGAATGATAAAGCCGTCACTTGTGGAAGGGCTGGTGAGGTCGATATTGGCGCGCGTGGCTCCCGCTTTGCCGAAGATGACATAGGACTCACCGGCATTGGTGCCGCCATCGTCGCCACTGGACGCACCCACGATCAGGTCGGCAAAGCCGTCACCATTGATGTCGCCAGCCGACGAAACGCTGAAGCCTGCCTCATCACCCGCCACATCGCCTTGAATGACGAAGCCGTCGGCAGCCGCAAGAGAAGTGAGGTCGATGTTTGCGCGGGTGACCCCTGCCTTGCCAAAGATGACATAAGCCTCGCCAGCATAAATGCCGCCATTGTCGCCTCCAGACGCGCCGACGATCATGTCGGCAAAGCCGTCGCCGTTGATGTCGCCCGCCGACGAAACGCTCCGGCCTGCGAAATCGTAGGCGACATCGCCCTGAATGATGAAGCCGTCGGCAGCGGCGAGGCTGGTGAGGTCGATGTTGGCGCGGGTGGCCCCGGCCTTGCCGAAGATGACATAAGCCTCACCGGCATCGGTGCCGCCATTGTCGCCTCGAGTTGCACCAACGATCAGGTCGGCAAAGCCATCGCCGTTGATGTCGCCTGCTGATGAAACGCTGGAGCCTGTCCGATCAAATGCCACATCGCCCTGAATGATGAAACCGTCGGCAGCGGCCAGACTGGTGAGGTCTATGTTGGCGCGGGTGGCCCCGGCCTTGCCGAAGATGACATAGGCCTCGCCCGCGCCAACTCCACCATTAGAGCCGCTGGGCGCGCCCACGATCAGGTCAGCAAAGCCGTCACCATTGACGTCGCCCGCTGACGACACGCTCCGGCCTGCGTAGTCACCCGCGGCATCGCCCTGGATGATAAAGCCTTCGCTGGCCGTAAGTGAGGTGAGGTCGATGTTGGCGCGAGCGGCCCCGGCCTTGCCGAAGATGACATAGGCTTCGCCAGCACCGGTGTAGCCATTATCACCATAGGGCGCGCCGACGATCAGATCGGCAAAGCCGTCTCCGTTGATGTCGCCCGCCGAGGAAACGCTAAGGCCTGCCTCATCACCTGCCTCATCACCCTGAATGATGAAGCCTTGGCTTGATGTCAGCCCGGTGAGGTCGATGGTCTTGGCGGCAACCGGCGCGGCGACGGTGATCGTGACGTGTCCGGTATCGCCCTGCACGCCGTCCGAGACGGTGTAATCGAATCCGGCGATGCCGGTGAAGCCAGCGGTCGGGGTGAAGCTGATGGTCTTGTCGGCGTTGAGCACCACGGTGCCGCCGGTTGCATTGCTGACCGCGCTGACCGTCAGCGTGAACGCGCTGGCATCGTTGCCGAGCAACTGGAACGCCGCATATGTCGCGGTCTGGTCCTGAACCGCTGTCAGCGCGTCATCCCCGGCAACTGGGGCGGAACCGAAATCTGCGCGGCCATAGATGACATAAGCCTCACCCGCAGCACTGCCGCCATTGTCGCCAAGAGGCGCGCCAAGGATCAGGTCTGCAAAACCGTCGCGATTGATGTCGCCTGCAGACGAGACGCTTCGGCCTGCGAAATCGCCCGCGACATCGCCCTGGATGACGAAGCCGTCGCTCGCAGCAAGACTGGTGAGGTCAATGTTTGCGCGGGTGGCCCCGGCTTTACCGAAGATGACATAAGCCTCGCCGCTATAGGTGCCACCGTTGTCGCCACGGTGCGCGCCTACAATCAGATCGGCAAAGCCATCGCCGTTGATATCGCCTGCTGACGAGACGCTGTTGCCTGCCTCATCACCAGCTACATCCCCCTGGATGATGAAGCCGTCGGCAGCCGCGAGGGAGGTCAGGTCGATATTGGTGCGGGTGGCCCCGGCCTTGCCGAAAATGACATAAGCCTCACCGCTATCGGCACCACCATTGTCGCCTCGGCGCACGCCAACGATCAGGTCGGCAAAGCCATCGCCGTTGATATCCCCTGCTGACGAGACGCTCTGGCCTGCGTAATCACCAGCCACATCGCCCTGAATGATGAAGCCGTCCGCCGCCGCGAGGGAAGTCAGGTCAATATTGGTGCGGGTGGCCCCGGCCTTGCCAAAGATGACATAGGCTTCGCCGCTATCGGCGCCACCATTGTCGCCACGCGGCGCGCCTACGATCAGATCGGCAAAGCCATCGCCGTTGATATCCCCTGCTGACGAGACGCTGCTGCCCGCCAGATCACCAGCCACGTCGCCCTGAATGATGAAACCGTCGGCAGCCGCAAGGCTGGTCAGGTCGATATTGGTGCGGGTGGCTCCGGCCTTGCCGAAGATGACATAAGCCTCACCGGCAGCGGCCCCTCCGTTGTCGCCAGCAAGTGCACCGACGATCATGTCGGCAAAGCCATCTCCGTTGATGTCGCCCGCTGAAGCGATGCTCTGGCCTGCGTAATCACCAGCCACGTCACCCTGAACGATGAAGCCATCGCTTGCAGCAAGCGAGGTGAGGTCGATATTGGCGCGAGTGGCCCCCGCCTTGCCGAAGATGACATAGGCCTCGCCTGCATCGGCCCCACCATTATCGCCACGACCCGCGCCGACGATCAGGTCAGCAAAGCCATCGCTGTTGATGTCGCCTGCTGCCGCAACGCTAAAGCCTGCCTGATCACCAGCCACATCACCCTGAATGATAAATCCGTCGCCCCCGGCAAGGCTGGTCAGGTCGATATTCGCACGCGCGGCCCCTGCTTTGCCAAAGATGACGTAGGCCTCTCCGGCATTGATCCCGCCATTGTCGCCATAGCGCACACCGACGATAAAATCGGCAAAACCATCGCCGTTGATGTCGCCCGCTGATGAAACAGTGCCCGCCTGATCACCCGGCAAATCACCCTGAATGATGAAGCCCTGGCTCGATGTCAGTCCGGTGAGGTCAATGGTCTTGGCGGCCAGTGGCGCGGAGACGGTGATCGTGACGTGTCCGGTATCGCCCTGCACGCCATCGGAGGCAGTGTAGTCGAAACCGGCGGTGCCGGTGAACCCGGCAGTGGGGGTAAAGGTGATGGTCTTGTCGGCGTTAAGCACCACGGTGCCGCCCGTGGCATTGCTGACCGCGCTGACGGTCAGCGTGAACGCACTGACATCGTTGCCGAGCAATTGGAACGCCGCAAGTGTCGCGGTCTGGTCCTGAACCGCTGTCAGGCTGTCATCCCCGGCCACCGGCGCGGACCCGAAATCCGCGCGGCCATAGATGACATAGGCCTCACCGGCAGAGGAGCCGCCGTTGTCGCCATAGAGCGCGCCAACGATCAGATCGGCAAAGCCGTCGCCGTTGATGTCGCCCGCCGAAGCAACGCTTTGGCCTGCCCGATCAGAAGGGGCGTCGCCTTGAATGATGAAGCCGTCACTCGCGGTAAGGCTGTTCAGGTCGATATTGGCGCGGGCGGCTCCCGCCCTTCCGAAAATGACATAGGCCTCACCGGCATTGTTGCCGCCGTTGTCGCCACGGGGCGCACCGACGATGAGATCGGCAAAACCATCGCCGTTGATATCGCCTGCCGACGATACACTCCGGCCCGCCTGATCATTAGAGGCATTGGCCTGGATTTTGAAGCCGTCGCTCGCCGAAAGGGAAGTGAGATCGATATCAGCGCGCGTGGCTCCGGTCTTTCCGAAGACGACATATGCCTCGCCTCCCAACGCCCCGACGGTCAGATCGATAATACCATCACCGTTGATGTCACCTGCCGAAGCAACGCTCCAGCCTGCAAGATCACTAGCCAAATCGCCCTGAATGATGAAGCCGTCACTTGCAGAAAGGCTGGTAAGGTCGATATCGACGCGGGTGGCCCCGGCTTTGCCGAAGATGACATAAGCCTCGCCGGCATAGTTGCCGCCATTGTCACCGTAGGGTGCTCCGACAACTATATCGGCAAAGCCATCCCCGTTGATATCGCCTGCTGACGAAACGCTGCGGCCTGCGTAATCACCAGCCACATCGCCTTGGATGATGAAGCCGTCAATCGCGGCCAGAGAAGTGAGGTCGATATCGACGCGGGTAGCCCCGGTCTTGCCGAAGATGACATAGGCCTCACCGGCATTGGTGCCGCCATTGTCGCCAGCATCCGCACCGACGATCAGGTCTGCAAAGCCGTCGCCATTGACGTCTCCTGCCGATGATACGCTATATCCTGCCCGATCACCACCCTCGTCGCCTTGGATGATGAAGCCGTTACTCGCGGTAAGGCTGGTCAAGTCAATGTTGGCGCGAGTTGCCCCGGCCTTGCCGAAGATGACATAAGCCTCGCCAGCATTGCTGCCGCCATTGTCACCAAAGCGAGCGCCAACGATCAGATCGACAAAGCCATCGCCGTTGATGTCGCCCGCCGACGAGACGCTGGAGCCCGCCTGATCATCGCCAGCATTGCCATGAATGATGAAACCGTCACTCGCAGCAAGGGAGGTCAGGTCGATATTGGCGCGGGTAGTCCCGGCATTGCCGAAGATGACATAGGCCTCGCCAGCGTTGCTGCCGCCATTGTCCCCACGGGGCGCACCGATGATGAGGTCTGCAAAACCATCGCCGTTGATGTCGCCCGCTGACGAAACGCTGAAGCCTGCCCGATCATCAGCCACATCACCCTGAATGATGAAACCCTGGCTCGAAGTCAGTCCGCTAAGGTCAATCGTCTTCGCCGCCACCGGCGCGGCGACGGTGATCGTGACGTGCCCGCTATCGCTCTGCGTGCCGTCAGACGCTGTGTAATCGAACCCGGCGGTGCCGGTGAAGCCCCCGGTCGGGGTGAAGCTGATGGTCTGATCGGCGTTGAGCACCACGGTGCCGCCCGTCGCATTGCTGACTTCGGAGATCGTCAGCGGGAATGCGCTGGCGTCGTTGCCGAGCAACTGGAACGTCGCATATGTCGCGATCTGGTCCTGAACCGCGGTGAAGCTGTCATCGGCAACCACGGGTGCCAACCCCAAACCCGCGCGGCCATAGATGACATAGGCCTCACCCGCATCGCTGCCGCCATCATCGCCACGGGGCGCGCCGATGATCAGGTCGGCAAAGCCATCGCCGTTGGTGTCGCCCGCTGCGGCGACGCTGCGGCCCGCCTGATCACCCGCGCCATCGCCCTGGATGATGAAGCCGTCGCCAGCGGCAAGCGTGGTCAGGCTGATATTGGCGCGGGTGGCCCCGGCTTTGCCGATGATGACATAAGCGTCGCCTGCATCAACCGCGCCGTTGTCGCCCAAGGGTGCGCCGACGATCAGGTCGGCAATGCCATCGCCGTTGATGTCGCCCGCTGACGAAACGCTGAATCCGGCCTGATCGCCCGCGACATTGCCCTGAATGACGAAGCCGTCGCTGGCTGAAAGGGCGCTGAGGTCGATATTGGCGCGCGTCGCTGCGGCCTTGCCGAAGATGACATAAGCTTCACCGGCATCGCTGCCGCCATCGTCGCCGCCAGACGCGCCGACGATCAGATCGGCAATGCCATCGCCGTTGATGTCGCCCGCTGATGATACGGTGCGGCCTGCCTGATCGCCTGCCGCATCGCCCTGAATGATGAAGCCTTCGCCCGCTGTCAGGGTGGTCAGGTCGATGTTGGTGCGCGTGGCTCCGGCCTTGCCGAAGATGACATAGGCCTCACCGGCATGCGTGCCGCCATTATCGCCAGTTGGCGCGCCCACGATCACGTCGGCAAAGCCATCGCCGTTGATGTCGCCTGCGGATGATACGCTGAAGCCTGCCTGATCCCCTGTCGCATCGCCCTGAATGCTGAAGCCATCGCTGGCCGCAAGGCTGGTCAGGTCGATAGTGGCGCGCGTGGCCCCGGCTTTGCCGAAAACGACATAGGCCTTGCCGGCATATGCCCCGCCATAAGGCGCGCCGACGATCAGGTCGGCAAAGCCATCGCCGTTGGTGTCACCGGCTGATGAGACGCTCCACCCTGCGGAATCACCGGCCACATCGCCCTGGATGATAAATCCGTCGCTCGCGTCAAGGCTGGTCAGGTCGATGTTGGCGCGCGTGGCTCCGGCCTTGCCGAAGATGACATAAGTCTCACCGGCACCAGCGCCGCCATAGGGCGCGCCGATGATCATGTCGGCAAGGCCATCGCCGTTGATGTCACCCGCCGACGCGACGTTCAGCCCGGCATAGTCGCCCGCCGCATTGCCTTGCACGATGAAGCCGTCAGTCGCAGCAAGGTTGGTGAGGTCGATTGCGGGGCGGGTGGTTCCGGCCTTGCCGAAGATGACATAAGCCTCACCGGCGTTACTTCCGCCATTAGCACCAAATGGCGCACCCACGATCAGGTCGGCAAAGCCATCACCATTGATGTCACCGGCGGACGAAACACTATAGCCCGCCTGATCGCCAGCCACATCACCCTGAATGATGAAGCCCTGGCTTGATGTCAGCCCCGCAAAGTCGATGGTTGGCGCCGACATTGAACTTCACTCACTGTTAAAAAACGGTTAATGCCGGGATCACTTGACACGGTCATTTTGTCAAATGATTCCCGCGTAAACCGTGACTGCGCTTTAAGCAAAACATTGGATTTTATATATGATTTTCGGTCTCTTAACTTATGGATGACAAGCCGCTTATCGATAGTGCTGAACAGACTTCGCCTGTTGACCATGCGGGCGAAGCATTTTCGCTTGTTACGTCACGTCATTTCCCGGAATGGCTGGCCTCGGTAAAGTATAGCCTGGCATTCACCACTTATCAGGCCGGCAAGGTGTTCTTCCTCGGCGTAAAGCCTGATGGAAAAAGCTCGGTCTTCGAACGCACTTTTGCGCGGTGCATGGGCATGGGTGTCAGCGGCAATGGCCGATCAATCCTGCTCGCTTCGGAATATCAGGTCCACCGGCTCGACAATATCCTGCCCGATGGCGCGCGCAACGCCGATGGCATGGACGCCGCGTTCGCTCCGCATCAAAGCTGGGTAACGGGCGATCTGGATATTCATGACATCGGCTTTGGCAAGGATGGCCAGCCCATCTTCATCAACACGCTGTTCAATTGCATCGCCACCGTCAGCGAAGGGTACAGCTTCAAACCGCTGTGGAAACCGCCGTTCATTTCCCGCTACGCCGCCGAAGACCGCTGCCACCTGAACGGCATGGCGCTGGAAGACGGTGCGCCGCGTTTCGTCACTGCCGTTTCGCGGTCAGACACGGCAGACGGCTGGCGTGATCGCCGCGTTGATGGCGGCATCGTGATCGATGTTGCCAGCGGAGAAATCGTCCTCGGCGGGTTGTCGATGCCGCATTCGCCGCGCTTGTATGGCGGCAAGCTGTGGCTGCTCAATTCGGGCACGGGTGAATTCGGCTTTGTTGACCAGACGGCCGGTTCCTTCGTGCCGGTTGCCTTTGTGCCGGGGTTTGCGCGCGGCATGGCCTTCGTGGCCGGCCACGCGGTGATCGGCCTTTCGCTGCCGCGCGATAACCGGACATTCTCCGGCCTCCCGCTGGAAAGCGCGCTGGCCCAGCGCGATACCGAGGCGCGGTGCGGGCTGGCCGTGATCAATCTGGAAAGCGGCGACATGACCGGCTGGGTGCGCGTGGGCGGCGTGGTGCGCGAACTGTATGATGTGGCTGCGCTGGCCGGATTGCAGTACCCCTCGGCCATTGGGTTCAAATCAAACGAAGTGAAGCACGTCCTGTCGATCGATTATTGATCGGGGTAGGGGCTTGCCTGCGTGCGGTGGCATGGCCCGCCCCGCCAGGGCAAGTGCCGACTGTGGTGGTCAAGCGAAGCTCTTGGCGATCATGCACCCCCGGTCTATGCCCGTGTGCAAACAGGGGTTTTTGTTTCAGACATGCAGATTGACGCATTCATCGGCAAATGGCTCGGCGTTACCGGCGGGGCCGAACGCGCCAACTATGCGCAGTTCATCAACGATTTCTGCTCGGCGCTCGATTTGCCTGAACCGGGCGTTGCCACCGGCGGGGTGCTGGGCCAATACCAGTTCGAAGGTCCGGTGCCCGGCGGCGGGGCAGGGGGCAGCACCGGCGCGATCGATCTGTACAAGCGCGGCTGCTTTATCCTTGAGGCCAAACAATCGCGCCTACCCGCTGCCGAAAGACTGCAGCCGCAACTGTTCGATGTGGCGCAAACCGCGCCCACATCACCCGCAGGCGCGCCCTATGACCGGCTGATGCGCGATGCTTTGTCTCAGGCAAAGCGCTATGCTGTGAACCTGCCCGGCAATCACCCGTGGCCGCCCTTCCTTATCGTTTGCGATGTGGGCCGCGCGTTCGAGGTCTATTTCGATTGGTCGGGCAACGGGCGCGGCTATGGCCATTTCCCTGATCAGCATTCCTACCGGTTCGAACTGCACCGCTTTGCTGATGCGGCGGTGCAGGATACGTTCCGCGCGATCTGGACCGATCCCGCCCGGATCGATCCGCGCGCCCGCTCTGCCGAAGTATCGCGCGGCATCGCGCGGCGGTTGGCCGATGTTTCCAAATGGCTGGAGGGCACGCAGCGCGCCCGCACCGCGCAGGCCAGCGACAGCGAACGCAGCCTTGCGATCGAGGAAACCGCACTGTTCCTGATGCGCATTGTCTTCTGCATGTTTGCCGAAGACGTGGGGCTGCTGCCCAAGGACAGCTTTTCGGGCTTTCTGGAAAAGGCCGTGGCCAATGAAGCCGCGTTCGAACCCGAACTGCGCCAGTTGTGGGGCGTGATGGGGCGTGCAGGCGGGGAACGCTATGCCTCGGCCATCGGCGGCGATGTGCGCTATTTCAACGGCGGCCTGTTCGCTTCGGCACAGACCTTCAGCCTGTCTACCGCGGATCGCGGCGAATTGCTCGAAGCGGCCAAGGCAGACTGGACCAAGGTGGAACCCGCCATCTTCGGCACCCTGCTGGAACAGGCGCTGACGGCCAGCGAACGCGCCAAGCTGGGCGCACACTACACCCCGCGCCCTTATGTGGAACGGCTGGTGCAGGCCACCATCATGGACGTGCTGGACGCCGAATGGGAGGCCATCCAGAAGCCGTCTGCCCTTCAGGAGAGAGGGTTGGGTGTGGGGGCGGCACACGCAGCGCTCGCAGTCCCCCACACCCCGGCCCTCTCCCCTGAAGGGGAGAAGGATGCCATGCTCTCCGCCGCCCACGCTTTCCACGCCCGGCTGGCATCTTTGCGCATTCTCGATCCCGCGTGCGGCACCGGCAACTTCCTGTATGTGGCGATGGAAAACCTGATGCGGCTGGAAGGGGACGTGATTGAAACGATCCGCCAGCTGGGCGGACATGCCTTGCCCAAGGTGGGGCCGCAGCAATTTCTGGGGCTGGAGCTGAATCCGCGCGCGGCGGTGATTGCCGAACTGGTGCTGTGGATCGGCTGGCTGCGCTGGCGCATGAAGAACGATCCCGCCGCCGCGCCCGAACCGGTGCTCAAACAGTTCGGCAACATCAATTTCGGCGGTCATGCGGGGTATGACGCGGTGCTGCGCCGCAAGCCCACCGGAGAGCCGGACACCGACCACCCGATGATCCCCGATTGGCCCGAAGCCGATTTCATCGTGGGCAATCCGCCGTTTATCGGCAAGGGTTCCCAGATGCGCAACGCCTTGGGCGACGACTATGTCGAGGCGCTGTGGAAGGCCAACCCGCGCGTTCCCAAGAGCGCCGATTTCGTGATGCAGTGGTGGGACCGGGCAGCAGACATCCTGCTGTCAAAGGACACCCCGCTGGCACGGTTCGGCTTTGTCACCACCAACAGTATCACCGGGTCGTTCAACCGGCGGGTAATGGAGCCCTATCTGAAAAGCGGCGATCTTTCGCTCACGCTGGCTATCCCGGATCATCCGTGGACCAAGGCAACGCGCGATGCTGCCGCCGTTCGGATCGCTATGACCGTGGCGGCGCGCGGTGAAAGCGATGGCAGTCTCGTGGAAATTACCCGAGAAGCGGGGCTCGATACAGACAATCCAGACCTAGACGAACGGGAAACCTTGGGGCGGATCAACCTCGACCTTTCGGTGGGTACTGATGTCAGCTTCGCCGTCCCCCTAAAAGCCAATAGTGGGTTATCCTGCAACGGTATGATGTTGGCGGGGATGGGTTTTAAGATCACAAAGTCCGAGGCTGAGAAGTTTATCCGCGATGATGGCGAAGATGCTCGCAAAGTGGTGCGTCCACATATCGGCGGCGGTGAATTGCTGAAGCGCCCGTTGGATGAGTATGTTATCGATTTTGCCCATTTGTCTGAAGTGCAGGCGCGCAAACGTTTTCCCGCTTGCTATCAGCACGTTTTGGCAAAGGTTAAGCCAGAGCGGGATGAAAACCGCCGACCAGCGCTAAAACGGCGCTGGTGGGTCTTCGCAGAGCCAAGATTCACCTTTCGTCCAACGCTTCTAGATATCGAAAGGTACATAGCAACAACCCGAACGGCAAAGCATCGGGTGTTCCAGTTTCTGGCAGTCGAACTTGTACCCAACCACGAAATAATTGCGATCGCCCTTGATGATGCGTTTTGCCTTGGAGTGCTGTCTTCGCGAATCCATTGCGAGTGGGCGAGGCAGACGGGTGCAACGCTTGAAGATCGGCCTCGTTATAACAAGGGTCAAGTCTTCGACCCATTCCCCTTCCCCGACGCTACGCCTGCGCAGCGCGCCGTCATTGCCGAACTGGCCGAGGAACTGGACGCCACGCGCAAGGCGGCGCTGGCCGAAGTGCCGAAGCTGACCATGACCGAGATCTACAACTTGCGCGATCGGCAGCGCGCCGGGCAACTGACCGATCTGATCGAGGTGGAGCGCGCCAGCGCCGCCCGCGTCGGCATCGTGGCGCGTCTGCACGAACAGATCGATGCTGCCGTGGCCGCTGCCTATGGCTGGCCGGATAACCTGCCCCCGTCCGAAGTGGTCGCCCGCCTCGTCGCGCTCAACGCCACCCGCGCCGCCGAGGAAAAAGCCGGCACCGTGCGCTGGCTGCGCCCCGAATACCAGCAACCCCGCTTTGGCCCGAAAGGCTGATGGGGCCTCCTTCGACAAGCTCAGGATGACCGGGCTTCGGCAAGCTCAGGATAGGCGGGGATTAAGAACCGGGGTCTGCACCGTGACCCGCTCATGCTGAGCCTGTCGAAGCACAAGCACAAAGCGCGGTTCATGCGGGAGAAGTGGTGCCCGGGGACGGAACCGCGAAAATCGCTTATATATCTGATACTTAATCGAAAGGCCGATGTGATTTTTGAGACATGCCCCCGAAAAAGCCCCCAAGAAAATTGGCCTGCATTCTGGAGCGGGTGCGATTCCAGCAGCACCCTTTGAGCTCTCTTATCACCCCGTTTGAGTCACCGATAGCATCCTTGTTACCACCTTCGAGAATATGGCTTTCAGAAGGCCGCTATCAACATCGGCATCGGGGGCTCGGCGCCGACCGGATCCGGCAAAACCGGCTGTGCGATGCGTTTGCCGGTATTGCTGATACTCGGTGGCAGGATAGAGAAGCCAGTTTCCTCGCGCTCCCGCTGCGTTCTCCGCTTAGCCAGTAATACGGTCTTTTTTCCGGCGGCGGCGGGGGTGTCCCCCTAGAGCGCCAATGGCTCTTCGCCAACGTCCCGAACCGCCATCGTGCGGCGCGCAGGCGACGCCGTCATTAAGCCCCTCGCGATGGCTCATCTCGTCGCCACCATCACAGTTACCTACCACCCACCGACGGACGGATAGAAGCCGCGATCATCGTCCTCGCCGAAGACATGTTCTGTTTCAAAAAGTGCCTCGAGTCCGGCGACAGACATTCTTTGCTCGGCCCGTTCGAGCACGTCGCGAGCCCAACGGACGAATTCAACGGTGCGGGCAGAATCGTCGTGCCCAAGCTCTGCCGTGAGTTGCGAAATTACGAGCCGCAACTGGTCGCGCCGCTCCAGGCGAGCAAACACTTCGCCGAGGACCTTGGATCGACGGTCCTCAATGTAGGCGCGCCGCTTGGCCTCGATCCGACGGCGGGTCGCCTCCTCTTCCCGAAGCCGTGCCTCTTCAGCCTTGCGGTCGTCCTCTCTCATGGCAGCGCCAAGCACGGCTATGGCGACGGCGATGTCGGCGGCCATGTTTTCAAGGCGCTGGATCTTGGCATCCTTGAACGAACGGCGGATCTGGGATGAATATCGCAGGTAAACGTCCATTTCGAACGCCACCTGGCCTGTCGGACTGTGATCCCATTCGGGCCATGGATTGCTGAAGGTAAAGCCGACAATTGAATCCAAGCTGTTCCGCGCCCAGCGGCGGTCCCGTTGCTTGCGCCGTTTCTCCTCGTCGGCCAGCTCCTGTTCCGTCGGCACGTGCTTCGATCGCTTTACAGCCTCCTTGAGACTGAAAGGTATCGTCACCACACCGTCGGTGAACGCAGCCCGCTCACCTTTGCCGCTCAGCTCAAACCCTTGCAGCCGGGCAGCAGCGACAATCCGATTCAAGCATGTCTCGATCCGGTCGATTGATGCCGACGCAATCTCGATGGCGATAAGACCGTGTTGTGAAACCGAAACCAGCCCGAACGGGCTCGGCTTTGCCGTCCGGAGCTTGGCGATGGATTTTGTGACGATGGGATGCGCCGGCGCGTCTGCTGCAACCTCGACTTCCGATGCGCGGATACGGGCCTGCTCGCGCGCGCTTGCGATCTCGTCCGGCTCCCTGCGTAATTCGCCGCCCGCAATCACTACGGTATCCGAAATCCCGGATTTCAGTTTGGGCAATGGCGTTCGCTTCACCTTGTGCCCGGCGGCGTGCTTCGCCCACCAACCCAGTGGTGGATTGGGGATGTCATGCTTTCGGCAAATTTTATGCAGCGCCACATCTGACAGACTGAAATCCTTGGCGAGATGCGTCAATGGCTTGGACCAGACGAGCTCGTAGAATTCCTCGCGGGTATAGCGCTGCTTCATGTGGCCTCCGGAGCGCACTTGATTGATTTGATTTGCCGATGGAAATGTCTTGATACTGTGGGTTCACACCTTGAAATGCTATATCTGCACAGGTGGCGCGAAGCGCCATTTCATGTTTGGCGTAGAAGGTAAGGTGTCCTGGTGTTTTTCCAATTTTGACATCGGCGGCATGTCATACGTCCTAAGGACGTATGACATGCCGCCGTGCATAAGTCAACGCGACTGAGTTCTTGCGAAGGTCTAGACATGGCATGCACCACCGGTTATACGTCCTAAGGACGTATAACCGGTGGTGCTGCATTGACTTACTTTAGCCAAGCAATCGCGCAGGCGATCGAAGACAGTGGCTTGCCACTCGTCACTGAATTCTCGCTTTATCGCCTTGCATCACCCATCGTTGAAACTGGGGAATATGCGGGGCGTAAAGTCAGTCGTGTGCCATCTTTCTGGCATGCGCAACAGGCGAGAGCAATGATCCGAACGCTGGCAAAGCGCAAAGCCCTGGTCCCCGACGACGATTTTCGGACCGGCGTCTGGCACGTCGTAGGCGCATTGCAGTCAGCAAGCGCTGAAGAGGCGATCTGTCTGGTGGATCCATTCGCTTACATATCCCACCTTTCAGCTATGCATCGCTTTGGCATTACAGAGCGCGCGCCTGAGAGTTTGCATATAACGACGCCAAGCCGAGCCTTGTGGACGGTTCTGCGTGAGGAAAAGACGCAGATGCTATTTGGAGATCGCGCACCCGGCGAAGTCCCGACCCTAGCCCGAATTGGCTGCGCGCCAATTGTTCGCCGTCGTCCTGTTGTCGTCCATGAAAGCAAGCACCCTGCAGAGCCGACCCCCCTCGCAGACAACCATGCCCGGATCGCTCCAATTGGACGAATATTCTGTGACATGCTCGACCAGCCGCAGCTTTGCGGCGGAATGCATCATGTGCTCGACTGTTTTGACAGGCATGCGGAGAATTGGCTGGAAGACATCGCTACCGCGGTGGACAACTTTGACAGCCCGATTGTCAAAGTTCGGGCTGGCTACATTCTTCTGGAGTGGCTCGAACTGGAGTGTGACGCTGCCGCGAAATGGGTGCAGTTTGCCCAGCGCGGCGGCTCGCGTAAACTCGATCCGCACGCACCGTATGGCGCGACGTTTTCGGAAAAATGGATGATTGCCCTCAATGTCTGAACACGAGGATGCCTCTGTCGATGTGGTTGATGTCGACGTCCGAGGCTGGGTCGATGCTGCACGAAGTGATCCCCAACTTCATCGCGACAGGCAAGTCACAGAGATAGTCCTCGCTGCGATTGGTCTGGCGCCCACCCTGAAGCAGAGCCTTGTTCTCAAGGGAGGGACACTGATGGCGATCGCATTTCACTCGGCTCGTGTGACAGGTGATGTTGACTTCACCGCCATGGGACCGCCTGACGGCTTCGACATATTGCTACGCGAAGAACTGGATAAGGCTCTTCCGCAGGCAGCGATCCGTCTTGGTTACCTTGATCTCCTTTGCAGGGTGCAGGGAGTGAAGCGACGACCACGCCCGGAACTCTTCGAAGAAGCGGACTTTCCTGCCCTGGAAATTCGGATCGGATCGGCTCAGCGCGGATCCGCACAGGCAGAGTTGCTGGCAAAGGGCAAAGCGGCACGTACCCTGTTGATTGAGGTGAGTTTCCGAGATCAGGTATATGCGTTTCAGGAGCTTCACCTGACCCATGCCAATATCGGTGTTCAGGCATTCACGATCGAAGAGTTGATCGCCGAAAAATTGCGGGCACTGCTTCAGCAGCCCATTCGTCGACGCAATCGACGGCAAGACGTATACGACATTGCGTTTTTGCTGCGGGAAAACCACCCTTCCGCCGAGGCGAGAGCGGCAATTCTCGAAACGCTGTTAGAGAAGTGCAAGTCGCGTGGCTTGTTGCCGAACGCAGCTTCTCTGGACAATCCTGAAGTTCGAGAACGCGCCCAAATGGAATGGGAGACGTTGCGCCTCGAACTTGCCGATCTGCCGCCCTTCGACGACACGTTTGCGGTCGTGGCAGAATTCTACAAGTTGCTTCCCTGGCCGGAATAGTGCTGCGCCTTGCTCGGGGAGGCGCCAGGCGATGCTTCTGCGCATTTGAACTTCGTGACAGCCGCTTCGAGCGTCCGATGTAGGGTGGTGGAACCCGCGTCCTTGCCGAAACGGGCGGTCCAAGCCATCGCATAGTGCTAACCCGCTAGGGATCGGCGGAGCGGACAAGCGCAATCAGGATTTCGGCAAAGGCAGCTTCCACCGTGGCGGGTGAGTACCCGAGCCGCTCCGCAGTCTGCATGATCGACAGATTCTCGAATCGCAAGAGCCGGAAGACCTGCTGGTGAAAGGGGGGCAACGCATCGACGGCTGCCTGCATGGCCTTGCGGCGGCGCCAGGCGGTCCAACGGGCTCGGGGAGAAAGTCTGCGCAGGAAGCGAAGTGGGGCAAGGGACATGAGAAACCTCCTGCCGTCTGCCATCTTGCCATGATGGTAAGTGCAGCGGCGCAAAGGCCGTCCCGCCCGGTCGGAAAGGTTGGTGTGCACCCCAAGGGCCGCAACGGTAGTGGAGGACCCGGCGCAGCCGGGTTGCAGCACCGACTGGACCGGGCAAGACCGGCTTAGCGCTGCGCTTGCGGAGACTCCGGCAAGGCAAGCGGATCAAGGGAGAAATCGGCTTAGGCCGCTTGCGCTAACCGTGGTCTGTACTTTTCCAGGCAATGGAATCACCCGACGAAAGGCTGGTTCAAAAATCCAGTGAGGCAAAGGTCATCGGCTGCACGGTCAATGGTACGGCTCGCATGCGACGCCATCGCCATCTCCGTCGAGGCCCTCACGATAGCCCGGCTCGCCCAGATAGATTGGCGCGGTACCCGCCGCGCGGGCCGCATCGCACCGTGACCAGTAGTCACCTCCTTGCGGCGCGCGTTTACGCGCAAAGCCCAGGCTGACGGCCGCGACATCAAGCTTGTCGTACCACCGGGCGTCATGGCGAGAGACCCCACGCCGAACAACAGACCGCCACCGGCGGCAAGGCCCAGAATCTGGGCCACACTCCAGCCACGTCGCGGCGCGCGTTTCGGAGAGGGCACACGGCCTTTGCGAGGGCGGGAGCGCCGGGAGGGGATGCCGTGGATTTGCGCCATGCGCCCAAACTAACGCACTGATCGTAAACGGGTGGTAACCCGCAACGATCGCGGCAGCGACCGTTCGTGCAAGCCCCGAGGGTGGCTGAGGGTGGGCAGGAGTACGGCCGCCCACAAGGGGCGGTCTCCATCGCTGGCTTGCATAGCTGTCAGAACGCGAATGCACCCTGACCGCTGGCCGTGACGAATGTTTCGGCCTCGCCCGCAGCGTCGCGCTCGCGCCCGGCTTCGGTCCAGTGCAGGAACCCGGCGCGATCATGGGCAAGCCAGCCGCTTTCGATGCCGTGGATCAGGGCCCATGCCACGTCGTTGGCAGCGAGCGCCGGGTGATTGATTGGCCAGTGCGCGGGAGCCTTGCCCGGCTGGCAAGGCATCGGGCGTGAAAAGGCCAGCAAGCCGCACCGCTCGGCAGGCTCAGCCGCATTCATCGCCCCCATGATCGTGCGAGCTTCGCTCACCGAAAGATAGCCTTGCCGCTTTCCGCCGTGGGCCGAATAGGAAAGGCCATAGGCAACGGCGCGGGCGATATCTTCGTCGGTGGTAAAGCGCCGCGTCTCGAGCAGCGCGCGCCATTGCCCGGCACTGACCAGATCGACGGCATGCCACCACAGGCCGGTGTGGGCATTGCTCACGCCATAGGCATTCGGTGCGCCACCGGGAGCAAGCGCGATGCCCAGCACCTCCTCGACGTGACGCACAAAGGGATGATCGGTGAGCAGCGGATGCATCAGACCGATACGCCGGGGCGCTTCACCAAGTCCTGCACTGACCTCGATCGGAAACCGAAAGAGCCGCGAAGGGAGGTTCCACGGATGGGAGAGCTGAAAGTCGTGCGGCACGGACAGGCTGCGGTTGAGGTCGAGAACGTAGGTGGAGGCGGCGAGGCCGCGCTCCACGATCAGGGTGTCGAGATTGTCTATCACGCGGCCTCCTGCTGCGCAGCGGGCTTTGCCAGCGTGTGGAGAAAGGCAACGGCACGCTCGGCATGGGCGGCAGCCTGCACGATCGCGCGGCGGTCGTTCTTCAGAACCTGAATCCAACTTCCAAGGTAAGCAGCGTGATCGGCGCGCGGCTCCAATGCCAGACCAAGGTCGGCGGCCAAGAAAGCGGCGCCAAGCTCTGCTACATATCCTGACAGTCAAGTATGCTGCGAGGCTTTTGCTTAATACATCACTCCCTACCTTTCAGGTAAGATGCGTATTCCCACTTGGGCTGGTTTTCGAGGCACGTCTGCTAAAAGCCCTTGCGGAAATTGAGTG
>NZ_JAUYRV010000051.1 GCF_030696665.1 Novosphingobium sp. | reverse complement strand
CCGTCGGCTTCAACGACGATACCCGCGCCTTCCTGTCGATCCCCGCGCGCCACGACGTGGCCCGCCGCATCGACTGCGGCTTCCTTGCCGAACTGGTGATGGAACACCGCATCGAGGACTGGGAAGCCGCTGAACTGGCGCAAGACCTGTCCTACAACCTTGCCAAGAAGGCCTACAAGCTGTGAGGCTTTCGCCCGAAACGCTGGCCAGCTTGCCCGCCGAAGTCGCCCGCCCGCTCTATGATCGTGACGCCCAAGCCGTGGGCATCGTCCACTTCGGCATCGGCGCGTTCCACCGCGCACATCAGGCGTGGTACACCGATGCTGCCATGAATACGGGCGACCGGGACTGGATGATCACCGGCGTCTCGCTCCGCTCCCCCGGCGTGGCGCGACAGATGAACCCGCAGGGCGGACTCTACACCGTGGCCGAGCAATCGGGTGACGTCCCTGCCCTGCGCATCGTCGGTTCAGTCCGCAATGTGCTCGTCGCCAGCGAGGAGCCGGACGCCGTCATCGCCGCCGTAGCCGCACCTGCCACGCACATCGTCAGCCTCACCGTCACCGAAAAGGGATATTGCCGCACCGCCAGCGGCGATCTCGATTTCGAACAGGCGCATTCGCTCAGCTTCTACTACTTTGTCACGCAAGCCCTGCTCCGCCGCCGCAACGCGGGCCTACCCGGCGTGACACTGCTGCCCTGCGACAACTTGGCCGACAACGGCGCAAAGCTTGAGCGCCTGATGCTGCAATACCTCGCCCGCCACGAACCCGATCTGGTGGCATGGTTCGAGGCCCACTGCACCTGCCCATCCACCATGATCGACCGCATCGTGCCCGCCACCACCGACGAGGACCGCGCAGGCATCGCCCAAGCCCTCGGCGGCCTGCAGGATGACGCCTGCGTCGTCACCGAACCGTTCAGCCAGTGGGTGATCGAGGACAAGTTCGCAGGCCCCCGCCCCAAATGGGAAGCGGTCGGCGCGCAACTGGTTGCAGACGTCGCTCCATATGAAACCGCCAAGCTGCGCATGCTCAACGGCGCGCACTCGGCGCTGGCCTATTGCGGCCTCAAGGCGGGCCACACATACGTTCACGAAGCCGTGGCCGATCCCGCCCTGCACCATCTGGCCGAAACTCTGATGCGCCAAGAAGCCGCGCCCACCATCACGCCCGCGCCCAACCAGAACCTCGCCGCCTATGCCGACGCGCTGATCGCCCGCTTCGCCAACCCCGCGCTGAACCATCGCCTCATCCAGATCGCAATGGACGGCAGCCAGAAAATCCCCCAGCGCTGGCTCGAAACCCTCGCCGAAAATGCAGCCCAAGGCCGCACATGCCCCGCCATCCTGCAAGCCATCGCCGCATGGCTCCATCACCTGACCGGCGCAAACGGCCCGGTCGACGATCCGCTGGCCGAAAAGCTCACCGCCATCGTCAACCGCAACCCAAACCCACACGATGCCGCCACCGCCCTGTTCACCGACAATGGCCCGCTCGCAGGAACATGGCAGCCCACCGCAGCGGATAGGCAAACGCACTATGCGTGGCGCATGGACCGTTGATGCACCATTTTTGCGCTGCCTGCTGATGTAGATGGCGACCCGAACCCGGTCGCCTGCAACGTCTGGCCTGCATCCACCGTGGCACCGACGCGATAACCATGACCCTGACGGTCACTGCCGCGTTCAATCGATGCTCCCAGTACTGCGCCAAGACGCTCAAGCAGCGCACTTCCCTGATTGGCTGTGCTGTCACTGGTGAAGTCGACGCCGTCATTTTCGACGACCAACGACAATCCTGCGTCCAGTTGCTTGAGAGTGACGCAAATAGTGCCGCCTGTCGCGCCGGGATAGCCGTATTTCAAAGCGTTGATAACAAGCTCGCTGCAAATCAGAATTAGCGCCCGCCGCATATCGGGAACCAGCAGGACTTTATCGGCATCGATGGAGACCGTGATCTGGCGCGCCGATCCAAATATCTCTGCCAGGTGCGTTACAATCGCTGAAAGCAGCGGGACGCAAGGCACCAGTTCGGTCGACCCACAATCGGTTCCCAGTTCATGATATGCCCGTGCAAGGCTGCGGGTTTTTACCACAACATCCCGAGACAGCCAGTCACGGGATGGGTCTTCAGCCAAAGTCGCAAGCGAAGCCGTTAACTGTGCCATGTTTTTTGCCCGGTGAATGGCATCGGCTCGCCACAAAGAACCGTAGTCCGGCGGCGATGCGTTAACTTTGCTGCCGATTGGCGAAACTGGCGCAAAAAGCTGCAATATCATTTCTTCCTTGGCGATCGCGCTGAACCGCCCGCTGGAATTTGCCGCAATGTTCGTGGTCATCATCGTTTCCTGATATCCCGAGCCGGTTTGGCAAAGATTGTATGGCAGAGATTTGGGCCTGACATCTTAATCCGGGTTAAGAAAACAATTGATATTAAATGAATTATTCGGTGAATTCGGCATCAACGGCAAAACTTGCTGAGATCGCCCGCAGCAACGCAAGCGACTGCTTCATCCGCCCTTGCGATTCTCCCGCTTCTTCTGCCACTTCAACCTTGATTTCACACGTTGTCTGAATCACTGAAAGCGCCTCGGCAGTTGTCAGGGTTTTGGTTTCAACCAAAGCGTGCAAGATGCTTTCCGCCAGCAGCAACGCCGCCTGCCCGTGCGCATCCGGTTCAAGATCGCGCATTTGCTGAGGAGTTGGCGAGGCGTTGCTGGGATCGTTGCTCATGAATGTGCCGATGTGATGCCAGGCGGGAGCGATACTGCTGCTTCCTGCTGACAGTGCCTGGGGTAGCGTACTGGCAGTCGCTGACTTATGAACCCTTTTGACAGTTGGGAACACAACCGAGGTTAATGCATCCACTGGGCAGGCAAGGTAGTCGATGGGCAGGAGCAGATTATGGCCAATGCCTTTACCAAACGCCTAAGCGGCTACGCTCCGCTCAACGATGCAGACGTAGGCCTGCTGGCCGACGCATGCCGGAACGTTCGCGACGTGCCTGCTGGCCATCACCTGATCATGGAGGGCGACAGCCCGGATCCGGTGTTCGTGATGCTGGAAGGCTGGGCTTGTGGATACAAGATCCTGCCCGATGGTGGGCGGCAGATCCTCGCCTTCATGCTGCCGGGCGATTTCTGTGACATTCACATCGCGGTGCTCAAGGCTGTTGATCACAGCATCGTCACGATTACCAATGCCAAGGTTGCCTCGGTCCCACGTGCCCAGATGGAAGTGCTCGTTCAGGCAAGGCCGACGATTACCCGTGCCTTCTGGTGGTCGCAACTGGTGGATCAGAGCGTGTTGCGTGCCTGGATCGTCAGCATGGGTAGGCGGACGGCCAACGAACGCATCGCGCATCTCATGTGCGAGCTTTACATCCGCATGCGCAATATCGGGCTGGCCACAGACGACCAATGCGAAATGCCGCTGACGCAAATTGTCATAGCCGACGCGGTCGGCCTTACCCCGGTGCATGTGAACCGTGTGCTCAAGTCTTTGCGACTGGGGAAAGTAATGGAATTGCGATCCGGCTCGTTGACCATCATCGACCCTGTCAGGCTGTCGGAAATTGCTGGCTTTGACGGAAACTACCTCCACGGCCGGCTTAAGCAGGTTGGCTGAGCACCCCACTGAAGACGACGGCTTCGGGGCGACTGGTGGGCAATCGGCTGCCCTGATCGCGGTGGCCGAGGCCACGCACATGCCGATGTTCTTTACCGATGATCACGCACCGGGCGATCCGATCATCTTTGCCAATGATGCCTTTCTGGCGCTGACTGGGCATGCTCGCGCGGTGATACTTGGCAAACCGTTGGAAGCATTGTTGGGCAGCGTCATCGATTCAACCAGCATGTCCTTGATCCAGCAGGAAATGCGTGCAGGCAGCCACGGCACATGGGGCATGCCGTGCCGAAGGATCAATGGTCCCGATTTCATGGCTACGGTGTTTTTAAGCCCGATTGCTGACAAACATGGGGCTGTGCACCAACACATGTTTACCTTTGTCGAGACCGATGGCCAAGTCGAACGGCTGCTGGATCAACGCAATGCCATGCATGCGCTATATGCGATGGCACCCGGGTTTATTGCCACGTCCAACGGACCGGACCATCGGTTCAGCTTTGCCAATGCGTCGTACAAACGCTTTGTCGCCAAAGAAGACCTCGAAGGCCGGACGGTGGCCGAATCCATGCCGGAAATTGTCGAGCAGGGCTTTCTCAAGGTGTTGGACGACGTCTACCGCAGCGGTGAGCCTTTTGTTGGCAAAGGCATTCCGATGGAAATAGTCAATCCGCAAACCGGTGAGAAAGCGTTGCGGTATTGCGATTTTGTCTATCAAGCGGTGCGCGATGCCGATGGCACCATCACGGGATTGTTCTGCGAAGGCTATGACGTGACTGAACAGCGCGAAACGGCCGAGAAGCTGTCGACGTTGCAGGCGCAAATGATCCACGTTTCGCGGGTAAACGCGATGGGAACAATGGCCGCCACGCTGGCGCACGAGCTAAATCAGCCACTGGCAGCAATAGCCAATTACGCTGCAGGGATTTCGCGTCTTGCCGATCCGAGGCTTGATGATGCGGCATCGCCAAATTCCGGAAGACTGGCGTTTGCGCTGCGTGGCATTGAGGAAGCGGCGCAGCGGGCGGGCGACATCATCCGAAACCTGCGTGAAATGACCCGTCGCCGGGAGCCGGACCGAGCAGCTTTCGATCTGCAGGATGCGGTCAGCGAATGTATCCGGCTGGTACAGGCGACCGTGTCTCCTGCCATTACCATCACGCAGGATATTCCCGTTGCTACTCACATGGCGGCCGACAGGGTGCAGATTCAGCAGGTAATCATCAACCTGCTCCGAAATGCCTGCGACGCGGTCATGGGCACGCCGATCAAACAGGTTACCGTCTCGGCAAAAGTCGTCGATGCCCACCTGGTCGTGTGCATCTGCGATACCGGCGCCGGGGTTGCCATCGAAGTTGCCGAACAAATATTTGCGTGGTCCGAATCCTCGAAAGAGGGCGGAATGGGACTGGGGCTATCGATCAGCCGCACCATAGTGGAGGCGCACAATGGCCGGATCTGGCTGGAAAACAGCAGCCCGGATGGGTCAGAGTTGTGCTTTTCGGTTCCGATCAAGGATGACGCCGCCGTTGCGGGGCACTCTTCGGCCTGAAGACGCGTTCACTTGTTCGAAAACTGCCGCATCAGTTCAGTCAGCCATTCGGCCGCCCGCCGACGTTCTTGCGGCGATGGATTGTTCAGCAGGCGGGTAACGTGGCGGCTGACAAACAGCGACGGGCCGAAATAGGCCATGCTCCAGTCTGCAAACTGGCGCACTTTGAGGGGGCCTTTATCGACGATCACAAGATGATCGTGCCTCGGGTCTTGAATGACCTGCTCCATGAGTTGGTCGATAGCAGTGCGCGCGCCTTCCAGAATCTGGGCAAAATGGGTTCCGGTGAACAGCAAGGCGCCGGTCAGGCCGACGGCTGGATTGTGTTTCAGCGCCTTGGCAGCAATGGACTTGACCACCACTGGTGCATCCTTGGGCGCGATGCAGCTGTTGCTGATATACAATAATGAATGCAGCGGCATGGCATATCCTGACAATAAAACGCGCGATCCGTTGACGGGCTTTTTGTCAGGCAGCCTCCGGATCCGTCAGAAGATCGATTATTGACGGCACAAGATCAGCAGGGTGTGCTGCGCTGTAAAGAAAGCCCTGCCCGACATCGCAGCCGTGCGTCTTGACGAATTCTGCCTGCGCCAAAGTCTCGATGCCCTCTGCAACCGTCTCGATACCCAAGCTTTGCCCAAGGCCGATCAGGGCGCGGACGATGGCTGTGTCGTCCGGATTGCTGCCGATACCCGCCACGAACGACCGATCAATCTTGAGGACATCCACCGGGAACTGCTTCAGGTGCGTCAACGAAGCAAATCCGGTGCCGAAATCGTCAAGCGCAATCCGGATGCCGCGTTGGCTGAGCACCGACAGCGCGCGGGCGACGTGGTGCGCCCCGCGACCGAGGAACACACCTTCAGTGACCTCCACTTCGATCAAGCGAGGATCAAGCCCGCGTTGTTCGATGTTGCCCAGCAGTCGTTCGGCAAAATCGTTGGCGTGGAAATCTGCCGCGCATGTGTTGATCGCGACATGTCCGAACGCAAGGCCACGATCGATCCAGCTGCGCATGTCATCGAGCACCCTGTCAATCATCTGGCGGCTGATGGCAGCGGCAAGTTCGCGGTCTGCAAAAGCCAGTTCGAACATTTCCGGCAGGATCGCCGGGCCTTCGTTCAGCGCGCATCGCACCAGCGCTTCGAAGCCGACCAGCCGGCCTGAACTCAACGCGATCTTGGGCTGGTAATGCGGGACAATCCGCTGCATCTCGATGCCTTGCCGGGCGACCTTCAGCATCCTGCTCTCGCGCTCGAATTCTTCAGCCATGCCGGGATGAAACGTCTCTACACATCCGCGCGATTGTTTGGCCTCTGCAAGCGCCTGATCGCAGCACCGCGTCAGCAATTCGGCGGTGTCGGCATGATCGGGATAGATTGCCAGCCCGATGCTGGCGCGGCAGTCCACCAGCCGCCCCTCATGCTCCATCGGTTTGTGCAATCGTTCGATCAGCGAGTGGACAATTGCCGAGACTTCCTCGCTGCGGTTTATGTCGGTCAGCACGACCCCAAACTCGTCTCCGCCAAGCCGCGCGACTGTATCTGTGACACGCAGAATCCCACGCAAGCGTTCGGCAAACTTGATCAACATGGCGTCACCTGCCGTGTGCCCCAGCGAATCGTTGATCTGTTTGAAGTGATCCACGTCAATCAGCATCAGCGCGAGGCGCGCGCCATCCTGCCGTGCGTCATGGATGGCAGATCGCAGTCGCTTGTTGAAAGGCCCGCGATGCGGCAATCCGGTAAGCACATCGTGGTCGGCTACATATCTCAACTCGTTGGATAGCTTGGTCTGCGCTGCTACCTGCGCCTCGCGATCAATCAGCGACAGGCGCAATTGCAACAACGCCTGCACTTGCGAAGCAAGCACGCGCAAGGCGACGGCTTGCTGCTCTGTCAGGCCACCAGGACGGGGCTGCGGATCAAAGACGCACAGCGAGGCAATCGGCGTGCCGTCATCTGCTTCGATACGCATACCTGCGTAGAAGCGAATATGCGGCGCTCCTGTAACCAGCGGATTGTTCGCAAAAAGTGGATCGAGATGGGCGTCGCGGACGACAAAGATCGCCTCTGATTCAATTGCATGCGCGCAAAACGAAACGGCAATCGGGGTTTCGCGCTGGTCTATACCCCAAGTGGCTTTGAACCATTGCCGGTGATCATCGATAAAGCTGATCGCTGCTGACTGCGCACCGCAAATGCGGGCGGTGAGCATCGTGATGTTATCGAAATCCGCTTCAGATGCACTGTCAAGAATGTGGTACTGGCCAATCGCCTTCCGACGCCGCGTCTGCACATCATTTTGAAAGGAAACAAAATTTTGCGGATTCAACGCACTGATGCTAGGTGCGCTGCAGATCATGACACAGCATCCCGCGGATGAAGCCGGATCTGCACGCGATTCAACCGTACTGATAGGCGCGCCATACGTGAGGTTGCGGTCCAACCAGGCAGGCCATCCCATAACAGATCGCGCGATAGAAACTGGAGGCGCTTATGCAGGAAGCCAGTCATGCCGAGGAGCCCCTTGCATCGATCGTCAGCGCGGAGCCGTTGGCCACCAACGCGGTCAGGCGCTGCGTTTATGTGATCGACGACGACAGCCAGATGCGCACATCGCTGCATTTTCTGCTGGGGTCGTGCAGCATTGACGCGTGGCCATTCGCTGCATGCACAGATTTCATTGACCAGTTGCCCAAACTTGCCCCTGCCCCGATCCTGCTCGACATCCGCATGCCCGGCATTGACGGGCTGCAAATGCTTGAACTGCTGAAAGAGCGGGCGGTGACTTGGCCGGTCATTATCATGACCGCGCATGGCGATGTATCGGTTGCCGTGCGCGCGATGAAGCTTGGCGCAATAGACTTCCTTGAAAAGCCCTTCCCTCCCGATGCGCTTGATCACATGCTGGCACAGGCGTTCGACATACTTGATGGGCTGAACATCGCGTTGCGCACGCGCACGGACGCGTTGCGCCGGATAAAGCAATTGTCGATGCGCGAGCGTGAGATAATCGCGATCCTGATGGAAGGCGTCACCAACAAGACTATCGCCCAACGTCTGGGGATCAGTCCGCGAACGGTCGAAATGCACCGGGGCAATGCCTTCGCCAAGCTTGGCCTGAAGAGCATTGCCGAGGTTATGGCCTTGATCGTGGCCGCACACCTTGATTTGACCAGCCTGAAAGCGGAAGCCCCGAAACTGGGCTAGGTTCACGGTTTCAGCGTTGTAAGCCGCAGCGGGCAAAGTACCATCGTTCGGATCGTTTTGGTTTAGCGACATGCCGGCCTCCCTTCCCCAGTATTGGCATAAAAACCAATGCATTGGCTGAAGTTAACGGCAAGTGGGGAACCATACGGTAGATTTACGGGACGTGCGGCGCAGAGATGCCGCATACTGCCCTTGTGATACGATCAACCGATACGCGCTTTGGCCAGGATCTCTCTGCAACTTTGGCAAGTTTTACGGCTGAATGCGAAGTCGGTTCCATATGCCTCAAGGAATCCGGCAGCTTCTATGGCGTTTGCTTCAAACACTAACTCTTCCTGCGCGCCACGGTCAGCAGCTCTTCGGCGCGCCGCATCCCCTCAAGCAGCAGGTCTGCCCATTCGCACGCGATCTGCCGACGGCGCGTCAGACACTCGGCCCGGTTGTAGGCGGCGTCGACCGGTTCTCAGCTTCGGGACACGTACCGCTCAAGCGAGCGCAGGACGTCGTTCGGATGGCGCCCACCCACCGGCACTTTCTGATCTCGAACCACTCATGCGCGACCAATTCGAACGAATACACGTCAGCCAAGCTGGCAGCCTTGGCCTCTGGCTGCTTCTCGGCGCTGGGGGCAATGCCTTGGCGCAACTGGCGGCGCGCAACGTCTCGCCTCTTGCGCGCGTCGATGAGGGTGACGTCGGGATAGGGACCGACGGAGAGGAGCATTCCCTTGCCCTCGACGCAGTACTTCATGCGCCAGAGTTTGCCGCCGCTCGGCGGCACAAGGAGGAAAGTGCCCTGCCCGTCAGCCAGTTTTCAGGGCTTGTCGGCTGACGCAGATTTGCGGATCTTCGTGTCGGAGAGAATACCCCCCGTCTGCGTTAGGGGAAACAGATCACTGCTCGGGGCAATTCCTTTTCAGGTTACCGCCTGAAAGCCTGTTTATTGGTGGCGCGGGATGAGCCACAGGCCCAGCGGCGTTTCCCAGGGATTTTGGCGAGCTATTGCATGTGATGGCAAGGTGAATTGGCGGAGAGGGTGGGATTCGAACCCACGGTACGGTTTCCCGTACACTGCATTTCGAGTGCAGCGCATTCGACCACTCTGCCACCTCTCCTTGGTGCCAATCAGGGGGCCGCAAAGGGCTGTTCCCGGTCGAGGAAGCGAGCCGTTAGCGTATGATATCAGGCTTGCCAAGCGAAAAACGGTACAGTTTTCCACACCACCGCGCAGTCACCAACCTTTCTGTGCGAACAACTTGTTTGCGGCGCACCATCTGCCTATATTGTGAATATGGACCGCGCGAGTTTCTTTTCGCCACAGGCCGGCCGCGATATCTCGGCCCCTCCCGTTTCATCGGCACGCTTTTCGATTGGCGACGTCGTGCGCCATCGCATGTTCGGCTTTCGCGGTGTGGTGTTCGATATCGACCCGGTCTTCGCAAACAGCGAGGAATGGTACGATTCCATTCCCGAAGACATTCGCCCGCCGCGCGACCAACCGTTTTACCACCTCCTCGCCGAGAACGACGAGAGCAGCTACGTCGCCTACGTCAGCCAGCAGAACCTGCTTGGCGATGCCGAAGCGGGACCGATCGATCATCCCTCGCTTGATGAGATGTTCGAAGGCTTCCGCAATGGACGCTACCGCCTGCGCCGCAGCCTTTCGCACTGATCTGAGCGCGGGGGCGCCCCCGCCCCCTCAGTTCTTGAGCTTCCAGCCCGACTTCAGCACCATGTAAAGCCCGGCTCCCAAAGCCAGATTCAGCACGCCGAGACCAATCGCGCCGTGCAGCACCGCCATATTGGTGCTGCCGATGTCGCTCCGCCCCAGAAAGCCGAAGCGGAAGCCTGAGATCACATAGAAGATCGGGTTCATCCGGCTCACGGTCTGAAACGCGGGTGCCAGATTGTCGATCACATAGAATGTGCCTGAAAGCATCGACAGCGGGGTGATGACGAAGTTCGTCACCGCTGCGTTGTGATCGAACTTTTCCGCCCAGACAGACGTCAGCACGCCGATCAGCGCGAGCAGGATCGCCCCCATCAGCCCGAACCAGACGACCGCCCACAGATGCGCAATACCCAGCGACACGCCCGGCCACAGCAGCATCGCGCCTGCCACAGCCAGCCCCACCAGCACCGCGCGCGTCACTGCCGCACCCACCAGCGCCAGCATCAATTCTCCGGTGGAGATCGGCGGCATCAGGTAATCGACGATGGTGCCCTGAATCTTGCCGCCCAGCATGCTGAAGCTGGAATTGGCGAAGGAATTGTTGATCATGCCCATCGCGATCAGCCCCGGCGCGACGAAGCTGGCGAAGTTTACGCCCAACACTTCACGTCCGCCATTGGCACCGCCGCCCAGGGCAAGCGTGAATATCATCAGATAAAGCAGCGTCGTTACCGCAGGTGCCCAGATCGTCTGGGTCTGCACCTTGAAGAAACGGCGAACCTCCTTCATATAGAGGGTCCACAGCCCCAACCTGTTGAAGCCACGAAACACCGGTTGCCCGGGCGGGGTGAAGGTTCCGGTGTTGCGGGAAGTTGCCCCATCGCGGGCTAGCGCTTTATCGACCATGATGGTGGCGGTATCGTGGCAACGCGGCTAAGGCAAGGTCACGTGCGTGACAGGTCCATTGGACCGACAGTATTTTTATTCGGCCGCACCCTTGCGGCCCTGAAGGACAGGTTTGAAGCATGAGCTGGACCGAAGAGCGGATCGAGAAGCTGACCAAGATGTGGGAGGGCGGGTCAACCGCCAGCCAGATCGCCGAAGAGCTCGGCGGTGTCAGCCGCAATGCGGTGATCGGCAAGGCGCATCGCCTGGGGCTGAAGGCGCGCCCTTCGCCGGTCAAGGCAAACGACAAGAGCGAGGCTGCAGCCCCCGCGCCCAAGGTGCCCAAGCCAGCCCCGCCGCCACCGCTCGCAGCCGAACCCAAGATCGCAGCACCGCGCCCCGCGCCGGTTGCTCCGCCCCCGCCTGCCCCGCGCGCGGCCGCGCCTGCGCCAGCCTCCGCCGCCGAAGCGAAGCCCGCGTCGGACGCGCCGGTTGCTCCCCCGCAGCCGCGCATCGTCTCGGTCGGTCCCGGCGGCTTCTTGCGCCAAGGCCCGGGCGACCAGCAGGCACCGATTCCGCCGGCCCCGCCGCGCCGCCTTGTGCCGGCACGCCCCAGTCCGGAAATTTCCGAAAAGACCAGCCTGCTCGATCTGAACGATCGCATCTGCCGCTGGCCGATGGGTCATCCCGGTGAGCCGGACTTCCACTTCTGTGGCGACAAGGTGAACCCCGGCTTCCCATACTGCGTCGACCATTGTGGCCGTGCGTATCAGGCGCAGCTGCCCCGTGGCCATCGCCGCCCGCCCCCGCCAATGCCGTTCGGTGGTCCCAGAGTTCGCTGATCGGCGCTGAACGCACCAATTTCTGCAATGCCGCGTGGTTAACATCACGCGGCATTCGCCGTTCTAGGGCGTATGACAAACGATCCCTCCGCGCGCGGATCCCGGTCCCGCCTGCTCAAATGGCTCGGCATTTCCGGGGAAGACGACACCGTCGAGGAATCGGCATCGGCAGAAATTGCCAACTTCCGAGATCCCAGTGCGCGCGAGATATGGCTGCCCGCCAAGCGCCGCCTATTGGGCAAAGTCGCAGATTTCCTGATCGACCATGATCTTGAAGTCATGCCTTGGACGCTGGAGATCGCCTACGATTACGTTACCGGTGCCAACCCTCGCCTTGCCCAGCTGATCCTTGAACGCATTGAGGAAAGTCAGGCCATCACCCTGCCGTGGCTTGAACAGGTCATGCGCGAGGAAAAGGGTGATGGCACCGCTGAGCAGCTCGTCGCGCTGATGTCGCGGCTTGAAGAAAGTCTCGACGATTTCGCCAGCACCACCAGCAGCGCGCGCAACGCGACCAGCGAATATGGCGCGGCGCTGCAGCAGCATGTCGATGATCTTGAACAGGTCAGCCGGGCCGGCGTGGTCATCACCGAACTGGCCACGCTGGCCAAGGCGATGATGCACCGCACGCGTGAGATCGAGCACGACCTCAACGAATCCGAACAGCGCGCCAAGGCCCTCCAGCACAGTCTCGACGAAGCGCGCAGAGTTGCCGACGAGGATCACCTCACCGGGCTGCCCAACCGCCGCGCATTCGAAGCGATGCTCGACAAGGAAATCGCAGTTGCTCAGGAGGCAGGCGAATCGCTGTGCGTCGCCTTCGTCGATATCGACCATTTCAAACGCATCAACGACACCCACGGTCACGCCGCCGGGGACCGGGTGCTCAAGGTCGTTGCCGACACGCTCAGCCGCATTTCGGATGCGCGCTGCCACGTGGCGCGCCACGGCGGCGAGGAATTTGCCGTGCTGTTCCGTGCATTAGGCCCTGAAAAGGCCAGAGATCGGCTTGATCACGCGCGTGAGGAGATCTCAGAGCGTCGCCTCGTCAACCGCGCAACCGATATGCCGTTCGGACGGATCACGTTCTCGGGCGGCATTGCAGATGTCTTTGCCTACGCCAGCAAAAGCGACGCCCTGCGCGCAGCCGACGAAGCACTTTATGCCGCCAAGCAATCTGGCCGAAACCAGATCCTGCTTGCCGGCAATCATACTCCGCCTTTGCAGGACGCAGCCTGACTTATCAGCTGTACTGCGAATTCTGCGCGCGCTGGAACGCATAGCGCGCAACTTTGCCGTCAATGATGCTCGTGCGCAGTTTGATGCGCATTTCATCGGCCCCTTCCTCGCGCGTGCAGACCAGCCGGCTTCCGCCCGAAGGCAGCACTTCCAGCGCGCTGATCGATACGCCAGCCGCTTCGCAACGCGAACGGACAGTGGCTTCGGGAAGATTGAGGTTCATGGCACGGCTCATGGGCGGCACTCCTTGCTGAAACGATAGGCGGATGCGCGGGCCAAAGCCTCACGCATAAGCGAACGCAGGTGCTGGGAATGGTGCGCCGGATGATCCACGTCTGCTTCCCACTGCGTAAGCGGGAGCGCATGGAGTCTCTCAGTCGGTGGTGCCTACACATTGGTCAGTCCACCGATAGCGCCGCTATGGACCCAAAGCCCCCGGAAGGCAAAGGGAAAGCACCCCGCTATCCTTGGCGATAGGCGTCCAAACGCTCAATCGCACAGTTCAAGCTCTATGCCCGGCACCTGCGCGATCACCCTGCGCGCCCATTCTTCCTGCCGCCACGGGATCACCTCCTCGTCAAAGAACGCCTGCCGTTCTCCGGCGCGATCATAAAGGCTCACCGCGTTCGCCCCCTCATCGCGGTGCTGGATGCGGATGCGGGCAATGTCCTCCAGTGCCATCGCTCCGTGATCGCCCGGATGCCGCGCTGTCCGCCCCTGCCACCACTCAATCGTGCCAGCCGCAAAATCCACTTTGCTGCCGCGCTGCATATTGGCTGCCAGCTGGCCGAACGCCATAGTAAGCGCGAGCGCCCCCATCACCCCGGCAACCGGTATCAGCCACGGCGCGCATTCCCCGCTCGCATTGCAATTGGATTGCGGCGGCACCACCATAGCCGTCCCCAAAAACATCGCGCCTACCACCAGCATCATCCACCAGCGCAGATCGCGCCGCGCCGTTTTTTCAAAACTGATGATCTTGTCGGACGCCTGTTTCACGCGCCCAATGTCGCAGCAAATGCTCACCAGTTCGCAAATGCCCCGCCGTAAAATGAAAAAGGCCCCACCTTGCGGCGGGGCCTCGTTCATTTGACAGCTTGTGCTGAACCTCAGTCGTCAGACTTGAGGAACGCAGGCATGTGATCAGGAGCAGGACCGACTTCACGGTCACGACGTGGACGATCACCGCCGCCTTCACGGCGGGGACCACGGTCGCCACCTTCGCGGCGCGGACCACGGTCACCACCACGGCCGCCACCCGGACCACGACGGTCGCCACGATCACCACGGTCCGGACGGTCGCCCTTTGGCTCGCGCGGCGGACGGGTATCTTCCAGTTCGCCACCGGTTTCCTGATCGACAACGCGCATCGACAGGCGAACCTTGCCGCGCGGATCGATTTCGAGAACCTTGACGTAAACGTCCTGGCCTTCCTTAACCACGTCGGTCGGCTTTTCAACGCGCTCGTTCTTCATTTCGGAAACGTGGACGAGACCGTCCTTGCCACCCATGAAGTTCACGAAAGCGCCGAAATCAACGATGTTGACGACCTTGCCCTTGTAGACCTTGCCGACTTCAGCTTCCTCGACAATGCCGAGGATCCACTGGCGTGCGGCTTCGATCTGGGTCAGGTCCGAAGACGAAATCTTGATCAGACCTTCGTCGTCGATGTCGACCTTCGCGCCGGTGGTGGCCACGATCTCGCGGATCACCTTGCCGCCAGTGCCGATGATGTCGCGGATCTTCGACTTGTCGATCTGCAGCGTCTCGATACGCGGAGCGTGAGCCGAAAGCTCGGAGCGCGATTCACCCAGGGCCTTGGTCATTTCACCAAGGATGTGCGCGCGGCCTTCCGAAGCCTGCCGCAGGGCAACTTCGAAGATTTCGCGCGTGATCCCGGCAACCTTGATGTCCATTTGCATCGTGGTGATGCCTTCGGACGTACCGGCAACCTTGAAGTCCATGTCGCCAAGGTGGTCTTCGTCACCCAGAATGTCCGACAGGACCGCAAATTCCTTGCCGTCAAGGATCAGGCCCATCGCAATGCCTGAAACCGGACGCTTCAATGGAACGCCCGCATCCATCATCGAAAGGCAGCCGCCGCAAACGGTGGCCATCGAAGACGAACCGTTTGACTCGGTGATGTCCGACAGAACGCGGATCGTATAAGGGAACTCGTCCTTGGTCGGCAGCACGGGGTGCAGCGCACGCCATGCCAGCTTGCCGTGGCCCACTTCGCGACGGCCCGGAGCGCCGAAACGTCCAACTTCACCAACCGAATAGGGCGGGAAGTTGTAGTGGAGCATGAAGCTTTCATACCGCAGGCCTTCCAGCCCGTCGATCATCTGCTCGGATTCCTTGGTGCCCAACGTGGTGGTGCAGATGGCCTGCGTTTCACCGCGCGTGAACAGCGAAGAACCGTGCGTGCGCGGCAGGAAGCCCACCATCGCTTCGATCGGACGGACCTGCGTGGTCGTGCGACCGTCGATGCGGGTGCCATCCTTCAGGATCGCGCCACGGACGATGTCGGCTTCCACCTTCTTCATCGTCTTCATCGCGACCATCTGGGTCTGCGCGCCTTCAGCGGCAAACGCAGCCTTGGCCTTGGCCCGGGCTTCGTTCAGTGCGTTGGAACGCGCCGACTTGTCGGTCAGCTTGTACGCTGCGGCAACATCCTTGCCGACCAGCGTCTTGAGCTTCTTCTTGATGTCAGCGGTGTTGTCCGTGAGGTCGATATTCCACGGTTCCTTCGCAGCCTTTTCGGCCAGCTGGATGATCGCGCCGATGACCTTGCGGATTTCGTCGTGCGCAAACAGCACGGCGCCGAGCATTTCGTCTTCGCTCAGTTCCTTGGCTTCCGATTCCACCATCATCACGGCGGTGTCAGTTGCTGCAACCGTCAGGTCGAGACGGCCTTCGGCCAGCGCAACGTCCTGCTTCGGGTTCAGCACATATTCGCCGTCGATGTAGCCAACGCGAGCAGCCGCGATCGGACCCATGAAGGGCACGCCCGAGATGGTCAGCGCAGCCGATGCAGCGATCATTGCCACGATGTCAGGCTCGGTCTCGCCGTCATAGCTCAGAACCTGAGCGATAACGTTGATTTCGTTGTAGAAACCTTCGGGGAACAGCGGGCGGACCGGACGGTCGATCAGGCGGGAAACCAGCGTTTCCTTTTCCGTCGCGCCGCGCTCACGCTTGAAGAAGCCACCGGGGATGCGGCCTGCTGCGGAATACTTTTCCTGATAGTGGACGGTCAGCGGGAAGAAATCCTGGCCTTCCTTGACCGACTTGGCGGCGGTAACCGCGCACAGGACAACAGTTTCGCCATATGTGGCGATGACCGCGCCGTCAGCCTGACGGGCAACACGGCCGGTTTCCAGTGTGAGGGTCTTTCCGCCCCACTCCAGCGATACGGTTTTGACGTCGAACATTGTATTTCCTTCAGCCCGCGCGCCCTATTGCGTGCGGGGTTTGCTGCCGGGGAATACCGTCCCGGTCCGGTGTGGGGCCGTTTGTCGTGCCCCGAAGGCTGTCCGCCGAATTGCGAACATGCCAATTCAAAATAGCTAAACCCCCGCGAAGGCGGGGGCCTCAGTCGTTTTACGCGGCCTCTTTGTTGCCGCATAAGATCCCCGCCTTCGCGGGGATGCCAAAACGAAACGGCCCGCCAAGGCGGGCCGAACGTTTGCGTTACTTACGAAGACCGAGCTTCTGGATCAGGTCGTTGTAACGACCCACGTCCTTCTTCTTCAGGTAGTCGAGAAGCGAACGACGCTTGTTGACCATCATCAGCAGGCCGCGACGCGAGTGGTTGTCCTTGTGGTTGGACTTGAAGTGCTCGGTCAGCGTCAGGATACGGCTGGTCAGGATCGCGACCTGGACTTCCGGCGAACCGGTGTCACCCTCGGCGCGAGCGTGCGTGGCAATGACTTCCTGCTTCTTTTCAGCGGTAATCGACATATTCTTTACTCCGCGACATCGGAAAGGTTGAACCCCCGCGAGACTTTCAGACTTCCGCCTGCAAGCTCCACCAGCGCGACCGGCAGATTGCCAGCCCTCGCCCAGTAAAGCCCGTCGTCGTGGGGCAATCCCGCCAGAACGCGGCCCTGGCGGACCGCCCTTGCCTGCTCGGGATCGAGGTTGAGAGCCGGGATGTCGACCAGCCCTGCCTCCAGCGGCAAGAGTATGTGTTCAAGGGCCGCGCCTTGACCGACATCGTTCAGTTTGTCCAGCGAAATCGCCTGTCCAATTGCGAACGGTCCGGCCTTCAGGCGGCGCAGCATCGTGACATGTCCAACAGTGTTCAGCGCGCGGGCGATGTCCCGGGCAAGGCTGCGGATATAGGTGCCTTTTGTCACATGGGCAGTCAGGGTTGCAGATTCAACCGCCGCATCGGTTCCGGTGAAGCCATCGAGCGTTAGTTCGCGGATCGTAACGGTCCGCGATGGCAGTTCGACAGTCTCTCCGGCACGTGCCAGATCATAGGCGCGCTGGCCATTTACCATCAGCGCGGAGTAGGCCGGAGGCACCTGTTCCGAAGTGCACCTAAATGCACCTAGAGCGTCCTGAAGCGCCGCGAGTGTGGGGCGGACCTCACTTGTGGCGATGATTTTGCCCTCCAGATCAAGGGTATCCGTCTCGCTTCCGAAGGTCACTGTGAAGGCGTAAATCTTGTCGGAATCCAACATCCGCCCGCACAGCTTCGTCGCCTCTCCAACTGCGATCGGCAACACGCCGGTTGCGAGCGGATCGAGCGTGCCGCCGTGGCCGACCTTGCATTTGCCAAAGCCAGCCTGCCGCAAGTTGCGCTTCACCGCCGCAACCCCTTGAGTCGACCCCATTTCCAGCGGCTTGTCGAGGATGATCCAACCGTCAACCACCCTACTGCGGCTCTGGCCCGGCCACAAACCCGGCCAGCCCCGCCAAGTGCTCGCCCAGCCACTGCACCGGCGGCCCGACCAAGCGTTCCACCAACCGAAGTTCGGGCATAAAGTACGGAAGAATAACAAGAAATCCGAATACGATAATCAGCCCGAACGGTTCCAGCTTCGCATATCCGCGCGCCAGCGGTGCCGGGAGAATGCCCATGACGATCCGCGAGCCATCGAACGGCGGGATCGGCAGAAGATTGAACATGCCCAGAAAAATGTTCACAATCAGGAAGTTGCGCAGGTTATCTGCGACGAACAGGACACCCAGCCCCGGTTCCGCCGCATAGTCCGTCGCCCGCACCAGCAACCCCAGCGCCACGGCAGAAAATGCAGCCAAAACAAAGTTCATCCCCGGCCCCGCCGCCGCCACGGCGACCATTCCCCAGCGCGGATTGCGCAGGCGGCTGAAATCCACCGGAACCGGCTTGGCCCAACCGAACACCGGCGCGCCCGACAGCTTGAGCAGGCCGGGAAGGATGATCGTTCCGAACGGATCGACGTGGCGCAAGGGGTTGAGACTCAAGCGGTTTTGTTCTGCCGCCGTAGGGTCACCCAGCGCGCGGGCGACCCAGCCGTGGGCGATTTCGTGGAAGACGATGGCCATGATCATCGGGATCGCGATGGTTGCGATCTGCCAGAAAATTCCTTCGGGATTCATGCGCTTGTGCCTGTCCAGTCATCGCGCAGGATCGAAAACAGGACGGTGTTGCGCACCCGCCCGGTCCATGTGCGGCGTTCGTGGCGCATCAAGCCTTCCTCAACCCCGCCAACTTTCCGCACGGCTGCCTGACTGCGCAGGTTCAGCGCATCGACCTTGAATGCCACGCGCTCCAGCCCGCAGGCGAAAGCATGGTTCAACATCAGATACTTGAGCCGCCGGTTGAAGCCGGTGCCGCGCACTGCGGGTACGATGTAGGAGTTTCCGATCTCTACCGACCAACCGGCCGCGCCATGTTCGATCCAGGCCGTCATGCCAACCAGCGTGTCACCATCGAACACCGCATAAGGACGACGCACTTTGCTGCCGACGATCATGGTGTCAAACTGGGGATCGAAAGCCTCACCCCAATAGGTGAACGGGTAAAGATCCCAGATTTCAGCGTCTTGTGCGCACGCCGCGCGTAGGCCTTCGCGGTGCTCTTCCCGCAATATCTCAAGCCGCAAGTCCCCATCGGACAGCCGCACGTAGAGACCATCATCGCTCATGGGTTCATCGCCTCGGAGAAATGCTTGCGGCACAGCGCGACATAGCGGTCATTCCCGCCGATTTCAGTTTGCGCCCCGGCCTTCACCGCCGCGCCGCTGTCATCGACGCGCAAGTTCATGGTGGCCTTGCGGCCGCAGTGGCAGACGGCTTTCAGTTCGACCAGCGAGTCCGCGATGCCCAGCAGGGCGGCCGCACCTTCGAACAGTTCACCTTGGAAATCGGTCCTAAGGCCATAGCACAGCACGGGAATTCCGGCCTCATCGGCAATGCGGGCGAGTTGCCAGACCTGCGCTTTTGACAGAAACTGCGCTTCGTCCACCAGTACGCAGGACAGCGGCTCCACCGCATGAGCAGCCGCCACCCTGCCCCACAAATCGGTTTCAGAATCAAAGCGATGCGCCTGTGCGTTAAGCCCGATGCGGCTTTCAATCGCCCGCTCGCCACCGCGATCATCGATGGCGGCGGTCCACAGCATCGTCGCCATCCCACGCTCGCGGTAGTTGAAGTCCGCTTGCAGCAGATTGGTCGATTTGCCGGCGTTCATGCTGGCATAGTAGAAATAGAGCTTGGCCATCGCCGCGCGCCGGTCAGTCTTCGGAAGGGGCTGCATCGAGATCGCGCTGGACCTTGGGATCGCGGAGCAGGTTTTCGATCTTGCGTGCGGTGTCGAAGCTTTCGTCGGGCACGAATTTCAGCTTGGGCGCGTATTTCAGACGCAACCGCTGCGCCACTTCACGCTGGAAGAACGCGGTGTGGGTGCGCAGGGCTTTCAGCACCAGTTCCTCATCCTCGCCCAGCAGCGCCTTGATGAAGGCCGAGGCATGGCGCAAATCAGCCGACATGCGCACTTCGGTGACCGAGACGGTATGCGCGCTCAGCACATCGTCATGCGCTTCCTGCCGCATCAGCAGTTCGGACAGGATGTGGCGCACCTGTTCCCCCACCTTCAGCAGGCGGACGGAGCGGTTTTCAGGGGTGGTCTGCTTGGCCAAATTCAACTCATCTTTGCAAGGATACGGGCGAGCGAGCGCACATTGCGCGCTGTGCCCCGACAGCCGAGGCGGCGCTCGATAAAGGCGCCGGTCAGCTTGCTTTCGGCCACGCCGTTCGCGAAATCGATATAGATGCTGCGGTCACCGATTGCGAGTTTTTCCATGCCCCGCATCGCCTGATCTGCCGCAAGCTTGTCGAACGCGGCCTGGTCTGGCTGGCGTTCAAGGAACAGCGTGTGGACGAGGTTGTCCTTGCCGATGCCGGTGAAGGGATTGCCCTCCACCGCCTCGGCAATGGCCACGCGATCGCGCACCGCAACGAAGCTGTTTATCTCGAAGCGCTCCAGCATGACGTGGGAAAAGAGGTCTTCGAGACCATCTAACGGACGGTCATCATAATCGAACAGCAAATTGCCGCTGGCGACCACTGTCTCGATGCCCGTCAGCCCTTCCCGCTCAAACGCATAGCGCATGTCCGCCATCGTCAGGCGATTGCCGCCGACGTTGATGGAACCGAACAGGGCGACATAGCGGGTCAAACCGAATCTCCATCCGACCGGCATGCCGGTATGGATGCCAACCTCCTCCCCACCCGCTTGCGGGAGGGGCCGGGGGAGGGCTTGTTGGGTTGAGCCGGTTTAACAGGCCCTCCCCTAACCCCTCCCGCAAGCGGGAGGGGGATTTATGGTGCTCCGGCTTCGCGGAGCGTGTTTTACAAAGTCCGGTCGCGCATTTCGACTTCGAAGACTTCCAGCTGATCGCCAGCCTTGATGTCGTTCGTGTCGGTCAGCAGAACGCCGCATTCCAGACCGCCGCGCACTTCGGCAACGTCGTCCTTGAAGCGACGCAGCGACTGGATAGTCGTGCGGCTGACGATAACGTCGTTGCGCGTGAGACGGGCGTGGAGGCCCTTGCGGATGACGCCTTCGACGACCAGCAGACCGGCAGCCTTGTCCTTCTTGCCCGCAGGGAAGACTTCCTTGACTTCGGCACGGCCAACAACCGTTTCGATCGCTTCCGGTCCAAGCTCGCCCGCCATTTCCGCGCGAATATCGTCGGTGAGCTGATAGATCACGTCAAAGTACTTCATCCGCACCTTGTTGCGCTCGATCAGTTCGCGCGCCTTGGCGTTCGGACGGACGTTGAAGCCGACAATCGGTGCGCCGCTGGCCTGGGCCAGATTGACGTCGCTTTCGGTGATCGCGCCAACGCCCGATGACAGGATGCGGACCTTGATCTCGTCGGTCGAAATCTTGTTGAGCGCATTGACGATGGCTTCGGCGGAGCCTTGCACGTCGGCACGGACGACCAACGCATATTCGATGACCGTGCTCTTGGCAGCAAGCGCCGAGAACATGTTTTCGAGGCTGGCGGGCGCCTGCGCGGTACGCTTTGCCGTGGCACGTTCGTGGCGGTAGGCTGCCACTTCACGCGCGCGGGCTTCGCTTTCCACCACGGTCAGCGTGTCGCCTGCCATTGGCACACCGCCAAGGCCGAGGACTTCGACTGGCAGAGACGGACCGGCTTCCTTGATCTGGCGGCCCTTGTCATCGTGCATCGCGCGAACGCGGCCCGATTGGGTGCCGACGACGAGGATGTCGCCAACCTTCAGAGTGCCGCGATTGACGAGGACGGTGGCGAGCGGACCCTTGCCCTTGTCGAGCTTGGCTTCGATCACGGTGGCTTCTGCCGCGCGATCCGGGTTTGCGCGCAGTTCGAGCAGTTCGGCCTGAAGCAGGATCTTTTCGATCAGGTTGTCCAAACCGTCACCGGTCTTGGCCGAAACTTCCACGTCCTGCACATCGCCCGACATGTCTTCCACGATGATTTCGTGTTCGAGCAGGCGTTCACGGATCTTCTGCGGGTTGAATTCAGGCTTGTCCGACTTGGTGATCGCCACGATCATCGGCACGCCCGCAGCCTTGGTGTGGTTGATCGCCTCAATCGTCTGCGGCATCAGCCCATCATCACCGGCAACCACCAGAATGACGATGTCGGTGACATTGGCACCGCGCATGCGCATTTCGGTGAAGGCTTCATGGCCCGGAGTATCAAGGAAGGTGATCAGATCGCCCGCCTTGGTCTTGATCTGATAGGCACCGATGTGCTGCGTGATGCCACCGGCTTCACCGCGCACAACGTCAGTCCCGCGCAGCGCATCGAGCAGCGAGGTCTTGCCGTGATCGACGTGACCCATGATCGCCACGACCGGCGCGCGCGTGATCAGCGATTCTTCATCATCGACGTCAATCGAGGTATCGATATCGGCGTCGCTGTCGCTCACACGCAGAATATTGTGGCCGAATTCGGTGACCAGCAGTTCGGCGGTGTCCTGATCGATGGTCTGGTTGATGGTGACCATCATGCCCATCTTGAACAGCGCCTTGACAAGGTCCGCAGCCTTTTCGGCCATGCGGTTGCCCAGTTCCTGCACGGTGATCGCGTCTGGCACGATGACATCGCGGACCTGCTTTTCACGCGGCTGCGACTGCCCAGCAAAGTGGGCACGCTTTTCCTTTTCGCGCGCACGCTTGAGCGCGGCGAGCGAGCGGGCGCGAGCGCCTTCATCGTCGTTCAGTGCGCGCGTGACAGTGAGCTTGCCACCACGGCGATCTTCGGTCTTGCGGTCGCGCGGATTGACTGCAGGCTTTTTCGCAGCAGGTTCCGGACGCTTGGCCGGAGCGGTTGACTGCACAGGGGTGAAGCGGCGCGGGGCGGGCGCAACCGCTGCAGGTGCTTCTGGAGCCGCAGCTTCGACAGGCGCAGCAATGGCGGCTTCTGCCACAGGCGCAGCTTCTGCTGCGGGTGCTGCGGCCACAGGCGCAGCGGGAGCTTCAACCACAGGCGCGGCTTCCGGCTCAGGCGTGGCGACCGGCTGCGGTGCGGGCGCGGATTCGGCGCGGGCTTTTTCCTCAGCGCGCTTGCGCTCGTCCTCAATCGCCTTGAGCCGGTCTTCCTGCTCGCGACGGTTCTGTGCCTCAACCGCAGAAAGACGCGCTTCCTCGGCTTCGCGCAGCAGACGGGTCTGCATTTCCTGCCGCGTTTCACGGCTGGCCGCAGGCGGCGGCGGAGGGGGCGGCGGGGGCGGCGGCGGTGCGACCGGAGTCGCTACAACGACTGGCTCGGGCGCAGCAGGCGCAGCGGTGGGTGCAGCCTCACCGGGGCGGCCCATCAGCTTGCGCCGCTTCACTTCGACCACCACCTTATTGGTGCGACCGTGGCTGAAGGTCTGCTTGACCTCTCCTGCCTCTACTGCGGTCTTCAGGCCCAGTGGCCTGCGGCCCAGTGTCGGCTTCTTGTCGCTATCGCTCATCGAACTCATTCGCCCTTCGTATCAATATCGTCGTCCGCGACCATGCCAATGTGTGGCTCGGTGGCGTCAATTTCGGTTTCGGTCTCGTGCCCGAGAAAATGCATCAAGCGCTGCAGCGGCGCTGCGACTCGGATGGTCGCTGCGGCATCGGTCAGCGCGAGGTGAACGACGTTGTCGCGGCCCAATGCCACAGACAGCGCCGCGCGGTCCAGCGGCAAGATGATGCCTTTCTTGCCAGTACCTTCGGCCCCTTCGCCCACACGCCAGGCTTGTGCCAGCTTGTTAGGGCCGTCGGTGCCTGCGTCACTGGCGTGACCAAGGAACGTGACCGCGCCTGAACGTGCGCCTTGTGCAATCCTTTCGGTGCCCAGCAGCAAGTTGCCGGCCCGCAGTTCAATGCCGAGACGATCGGTCAGAAGGCGACGCAGGGCCTGTTCGATGCGTTCAGGGAGATCGGTAGCGATGCTGAGCGGCGCGCCCTTGAATGCGCGTGCCAAAGCTCCCTTTAGTTTGCCATTGGCGAGCGCAATTTCAAGGGCTTGGCGATTCACGCCGATCCATGCGCCACGCCCGGGCGCGCGCGCCATCACGTCTGGGAGCACATCGCCATCGGGCGAGATCGCGAGGCGCAGGAGATCATCCCGCGTATCGTGACGCCCGGTCAGCACGCATTTGCGCTCCGGCGGGGTGCCCTCTTTTGGAGGACGGCCCGCCGACGCTTTGCCAACGATGTCGGAGCTTAGCGGCTCATTGTGAGGATTCCGCATGGGCGGCCTCCTCTGATGCGGGGTCGGTTTCGGACCCCGGCTCATCTTCAAACCAATGCGCGCGCGCTGCCATGATGATTTCGTTGCCCTGCTCTTCGTTCAGGCCGAATTCGCCCAGCACGCCGCCCTTGTCTTCGGTCCGCTCCGAACGCTCAGTGCGTTCACGCGGGGCCTTGTCGTTGCGCCGGCGCTGTTCAACGCGCTTCTTGGCGATGAGTTCGTCGGTGGCCAGATCAGCCAGATCGTCGAGCGTCTTGATCCCGGCCTTGCCGAGAACGACCAGCATCGCTTCGGTCAAGTGCGGCAGTTCTGCCAGCGCATCCTCGACGCCAAGGCCACGGCGCTGTTCGCGCAGGGCTTCTTCGCGGCGCTCGATCGCTTCGGCAGCGCGGCTCTGCAGTTCCTGGCCCAGTTCCTCGTCGAAGCCTTCGATCGCGGCGATTTCGGACAGGTCGATGTAGGCGACTTCTTCCAGCTCGGTGAAGCCTTCTGCAACCAGCAACTGTGAGAGGGTTTCGTCGACGTCGAGTTCTTCCTCGAACATCTTCGAACGCTCGGCGAATTCCTTCTGGCGCTTTTCCGAAGCTTCGGCCTCGGTCATGATGTCGATGGCCGAGCCGGTCAGCGACGATGCGAGGCGCACGTTCTGGCCACGGCGGCCGATGGCGAGCGAGAGCTGATCGTCAGGCACGACAACCTCGATGCGACTCTCTTCCTCGTCGATTACCACGCGGCTGACAGTGGCGGGCTGAAGCGCGTTGACCACGAACGTCGCGGTATCTTCGCTCCAAGGGATAATGTCGATCTTTTCGCCCTGCAGTTCCTGCACGACGGCCTGCACGCGGCTGCCCTTCATGCCGACGCAGGCGCCGACCGGATCGATGGAGCTATCGCGGCTGATCACGCCGATCTTGGCGCGGCTGCCCGGATCGCGGGCGGCGGCCATGATGGTGATGATGCCATCGTAGATTTCAGGCACTTCCTGCGCGAAGAGCTTCTTCATGAAATCGGGGTGGGCGCGGCTCAGGAAAATCTGCGGGCCACGGTTCTGACGCTCAACCTTCATGATCAGCGCGCGGACGCGTTCACCAACGCGGGGCACTTCGCGGGGGATCTGCTGGTCACGACGGATCACACCCTCGGCGCGGCCGAGGTTGACGATCACGTGGCCGAATTCGACCGACTTGATCACGCCGGTGATGACTTCGCCCGAACGGTCCTTGAACTCGTCAAACTGGCGATCACGTTCGGCGTCGCGGACCTTCTGGAAGATCACCTGCTTGGCCGATTGTGCATCGATGCGGCCCAGATCAACCGGGGGCAGCGGATCGACGATGAAATCGCCAACAGCAGCGCCGGGCTGCAGCTTGTCAGCGGCCTTGAGATCAACCTGCTTGAAGTAGTCCTCAACCACTTCGACCACTTCGACAACGCGCCACAGACGCAAGTCGCCGGTGCGCGGATCGAGCTTGGCACGGATGTCGTTCTCCGCGCCATAGCGATTGCGCGCAGACTTCTGGATCGCTTCTTCCATCGCCTCGATGACGACCGACTTGTCGATCATCTTTTCGGTGGCAACCGCGTTGGCGATTGCGATCAGTTCGGCGCGGTTTGCAGAAATCGTACTGGCCACGGGTCAGTCTTCCTGTTCTTCGAGAATTTCGTCCGCACCGCTGGTGTCAAGCGGGCGGGACGCGGCAATAAGCTTGTCCGTGAGGATCAGCTTGGCGTTGGCGACAAGTTCGAACGGCACGTTATAGACCGTACCGTCGTCCTCAATAGAAATGACCTGCGTTTCGGGATCGAAACCCTTGAGATCGCCACGGAAACGCTTGCGCTCTCCCAGCAGCTCGGAAAGCTCGACCCGGGTTTCGTGACCGATCCATGCGGCAAAGTCTTTCGCGCGGGTAAGCGGACGATCAATGCCAGGCGAACTGACTTCGAGACGATAGGCGTCTTCGAGCAGCATTTCGCCCTGTTCTTCCAGTTCATCGAACCGGTCGGACACGCGGCGCGAGAGCGCAGCGCAGTCTTCGATCACCAGCTGGCCAGTGTCCGGACGTTCGGCCATGATCTGGAGCGTATGCTCCTCATCACCGATCTCGCCGCCCTTGAAATAGCGCACGCGCACGAGGTCGAAACCGAGCGCCTTGGCCTCTGGCTCTACAACCTCAGTGATACGTGCGATATCCGTCATGCAAACTCCGATTGATCGCCGATGCGCAAAAGCCGGTCCGTGCCGGTGCCCGCTGGCACCAGCCTGACTTTGCTTTCACAATGTCGGGATGAGGCGCAAATAGGCAGGTCGCCCCAAAAAAGCAAGGCGCAAAAGCAAGCTATCATCGACGGCTGCGATACGGCCTGAGCGAAGGTTGAAATTTGGTTCCCAAAATATGGGACAATTTCCCACTGTTCAGCAAGTAGAAAGGTTTAAGCCGAAGCCAAACCTGTCTTGAACCGCGCGTTTCTGCCGGTTCTACAGTTTGGCACGACGCGTGCAAAGTCGTTTGCATGAGCCTGAACGGCTTCAACCACTTGCACATGAGGACCATGACCATGACCGAATTCACCAACCGCATCGCCGCCGCCGCCAGCGCATTTGCCCTCAGCCTCGCCCTGATCGCAGGCACCGTGAACGTCCCGCAGGCGAACAATGCCCCCGCCGCGCAGGTTCAGGGCCTGATCTGATGAGCCAGCTTATCAACCAGTTCGCCGCAGCGGCGGGTGCCTTTGCCCTCAGCCTCGCGCTGATTGCCGGAACCGTCAGCGTTCCCAACCATTCCGACCACAATGACGCAGCTTCGGCTGTCGCACAGGAGATGATCTAATGTCCCAGCTTCGCTTCGATGATTCGGCCCCTCGCCCTATTGAAACGTCACGCGGCTTCCGCCTCGACAAGGTTCGCGGCAAGCTGATGGGCGTTTGCGCAGGGATTTCGAACTACTTTGGCGTGGACATAACGCTGGTCCGCGTGGCCTTTGCCCTTGCCACCCTGCTCGGCCTTGGCTCGGCGATCATCGTCTATCTGCTGATCGGGTTGATCGCCGATTGACGCGCGACAAAGCCCCCTCGCCCCGCGCGCTATGACCCCGCTTCTCCCGCCCCCGGAGAAGCGGGGTTTCTTTTGGGGCACGGTGGTTCCAGTGCGAAACATCCTTCGACAGGCTCAGGATGAGCGGTTTTCAGCAATAGCTAGAGTTTATCCGCTCATCCTGAGCCTGTCGAAGGATGCTCGGCCACACACTCACTTCAAACCTGCGGCGATTTTGCAAAGGGCGAGAAGTCCGTGTCGGTATCGAACACTTCGGCACCTTCCCGCTTTTTCAGCCAGCCCACTACGGCGTAAGTCACCGGCGTAAGCCCCGCTTCCCATGCCACTTTCATCGCCCAATTCGTCACCATCACCATCAACACCTGATCCGTGGTCCAGATGCCGAGGAACGCGATGGGGTAGAACAGCATGCTATCGATGGCCTGCCCAAACACGGTCGAGCCGATGGTGCGGCTCCACATATGCCTGCCGCCAGTCCACACCTTCATCCGTGCCAGCACGAACGAATTGATGAATTCCCCCGCCCAGAACGCGACGACCGAGGCGAGCACGATCCGCCACGTCGATCCGAACACGCTTTCATAAGCGGCCTGCCCACCCCAATCCGGTGCAGCTGGCATGGCGACGACGACGTAGCTCATGAAAGCCATGAAAATCAGCGCGAAGAAGCCCATCCACACGCAACGCCGTGCGTTGGCATAGCCATAGACCTCGGTCAGCACATCGCCGATCACATAGGAAACCGGGAAGAACAGGATCCCCGCGCCGAACGTAAACCCGCCGACTTGCGCCAGTTTGGATGCGCCAATCAGGTTCGAAAGCAGCAGGATGGCCACAAATGAGGCCATCACATAGTCGAAATAGCGGAAGTGGCGGCGTGCGCTGGAGGTGCCATCGATGCGCGAAAGCTGGGGATCGGTCATGGGAAGCCACGCTAGCCCGGTTTGCACGATCCGAAAAGCATGCTTATGGGAACCCGGCGCGCGCCCGTAGCTCATCTGGATAGAGCGCGAGACTTCTAATCTTGAGGCAGCAGGTTCGAGTCCTGCCGGGCGCGCCACTTCCGAACAAAATCCCTGATGGCGGGGAACGGGCCTGACAGCAGAACGCCGCTGGCAACCATTGCGAAGGCCTGATAGCGCGCCGACCGATTCAGCAACCGGCCACGACTATGACGCTTCATGACACAGCCCCAAGCAAAACCGCTGCGCCCGGCAACAAACGCAAGACACGCGCCTTCACCGCATTCAAGGCCGTTACGTTCGGCATCAGCCTGATTGTCCTGCCCGCCGGGGCACATGCGCAAGACGTTTTCACCGGCATGGTCATCGCCGATAATCAGGAACTGGTCCTTGAACGGTGCCATGTTGGAAAGACGCGCTATCGCCTCATTGCAGCGCCAGATTCGGGCGACCCGTTGGCACAGTTGCGGGGCAAGGATGGGTTGGTTCAGGCCGACATATTCGCCCACTACCGGGCCGATGGTGATGGCCATGTGCTGGAGGTGATGGCGGTCGAGAACATCGAGCAGGGCAAAACGTGTCATCTGGTCGATGCCGTCGAGGCATACTTGTCAAGCAGCGCGCTCACGCCAGATCACGACGCCGATAAAGAGCAGTGGATGTCATTGGCCCTCGGCAACGCTGCTCCGCCAGAGGTGGAGGTGATCGGCAGCGGCGAATATGCCTATCGCTTCGTCCTGCTTCAACCACGCACTGGCAAGCCGGCGGCGGATACCGACTTTGCCCTGTCGGCCAGCAGGGAGACCGACTACGAGCTGCCTTTTGTGAAGGACGAGAAAAAGGTGTTTCAGGGCAGAACGGATGAGCAGGGGCGAACGCCGGTATTCCGCTTGCCAGTCCGCCTGCCCGATGCGGCTTTCGATCTGCGCGAACGGTTTGGCAGCGGGCCTTATGGCGAGACGTTCCACCTTACCGACCATCACGACAACGACCTGTTCAACATGCCCTATCTGCTGATAACTTGCACCACGCCGCCGCGCTTCTTTCGGGGCTATACCTATCCCAACGGAGATACCGTCTACACGGCCAGCGATGGCCCCATCAATATCCAGCTCCGCACGCTGGACGGCATTGAAGGACCGCTGCCGAGCAATTGCGATGACGGGAGAAGCAAGGACGGCGACGATGCTGTGCTGCCGACCGAGGACGGAGCGGCCAACAGCACGGGTAACGGCGGACGATGACGACGCCCCCCACTTCTACGATCCCTTGCGCGTTTGGTGCTGATCACTGCAAATGCAAGTGACGCCGATTGGCGCAAGGGCGTGGACATGCCGCGGACGTTATTCGCGCGATTGAGGCAGAAGCCATCCTGCCTGGCCGCATTCGGTTTGGGGACGCATTGTTCCGCTTCGGTCGATACAGATGGCCTGCCCTTCGCGATACCAGCTGTGTTCACCGTCTGAAACGGACACGCAGCCGATGCAGGCCCATGCCCGCCCATTGCCGAAACGATAGGCTCCGTCATAGATTGCCGGAATGACAACTTTCAGCCTGCGGTTGGCATAGCCGAGCTTATCACCGATCCGCACGCGCACGAGTCCGTCGATGAATTCATCGGGCGCATTGTCAAAAGTGGGCACGACCAGCGCACGGCCATTGCGCCGAACATAAGCATAGCCAACCCCTCGGATAACTATTGGAGCAAGTCCCCAACGGTCAAAATCGAGCTGCCTAAGCGCGGCTGCCGCAACCGCATAACTGCCATCCGCAACGTGGCGCGCGCAGTTGCCCAGTGGCTCGAACGTGCCGTCACGAAGCACCGTGCAGGACATGGCTTTGGTGGCAGAATTCTCAACATCATGCCCCGGATAAAGGTTGCTGACGCGCACATGGCCACGATGCGAAGCGCCCGCAGGATCGAATCCGACATGATCCACGGCCCAAGCGGGTGAGGCTGCCAGCAAAAGGATAGACGACAACAAGCGCAACATGCTGCTGGTTAGCTGGTTGACGTTGGCAGAACAAGGCGACAGCAGGTGGGCGCGGGTGGTTGGGCAGTTGTCATGGACGCGCGCAAATCTGCAGGTAAGACGCAGTCATCCAATCATCCCCAAAGTCCCATACGCAAGCTGCATTGAACCCGGCCAAGTTCGCAGCGGTCAGGCCCAGCGCGGATTCAATGCGGACGAGCGTCGCCAGAATGAAGTTGCGCTTGCCTGCCAAAGCCTTTTCCAGCGTCGAAAGGCTGATGCCGGCCTGATTGGCCAGCAGTGGCGTTACAATGCGCACATTTGCAGAAATGCAACGATATTCGTCCTTTGCAAATCCAAACTGGTGCGCATTGCGACTGAAATGGACCAATCATGCCGTTGGCAATCACTGGTCCCGGCAACTATTGCATGGCCCAAGCAAAGGTAAAAAAGCATGAACGGGCCGACGAACAGGGGTTTAAATGTATCGCGCTGCTTAAGCGCGATTGCGACCATCGTGTTGATTCTAAATGCATCGGCGCCTCTTGCCGCGTTGCCAAGTGGCAAGCTGCAGCACAAATTGCCAGCAAAGGCCTGCTCGTTCTCGCCCGTTACATGGGTGCGCGATGATCGTCTGCCACCGGTGATACGGTCGGCACCATCCTTTTCTGCCCCGATCATCGGCCGCATGATGCACAAGCGCCTACCCGATGGAGACGGTCTTCGCGGAGTGGGCATCGAAGTTACGGCGATCTCCGGCGACTGGGTGCAAATTGATGCGACCACGGCCGACCCGGAGCTCGGCACGCTTGCGACGCCCGCAGGCTGGATTGAAGTCCCCGACGTCTATTTTGTCATGCAAACGTCAGCGGGATTTTCCCGGCCTGATGCGAAAAGCAGGCAAGTCTATGCCACCGATGACTGGATTTACCGCAAGGCCATTCTGGGCATCCGTGACTGTCGCGGAGGGTGGCTGAGACTGACGATCAACGGCGATGCCGAAGAGCGTGAAAGCGAGAAGCCGAACATCGTGACAGCGTGGTTCCGTGGCTTTTGCGGCATTGAGGAAACCACCTGCGATGGTGTGGACCATGAGTAAGGCCATGCCGAATTCGAATGGCACGAGGACGGTGAGTTTTCCGGAAAACGCCGTGCTGATTGCGTCGCTGAAACCGGAATTGCGCAATGCTTCTGGCAGCAACACGAACGGGGACTTGAAGTGAAACAGGCGATTGTCTTTGCAGCGCTACTGTTCGCCACGCCGCTGGCGGCACAAAGCGGGTATGAACCGTTCGGGCGGGATCCGTCCGATCCGGTTTCAAGCTTTGCGATCCGCGACAAAGCCGGAAACGAGCAGCAGCATATGGTCACCCCCGCACCAGCGCCGGACCGTATTGAGGGGGAGCGCTGCCTTCCCAAAACGCGTCTGTGTTTTTCGATCAAAGGTGGCGATGCGCAGATGCGGCCGCAGCTTCGCATTCGGGAATTTGGAGGGAGCAGCGATCGTTCCTTGCCAATCGACCTGATCGTCGATGCCGACCAAAGCCTGGAGATATGGAGTCTCGGCATCCGCCGCGCCGGACACGAACGATCGGGCGCTGCGGGTGAAGCCGTGATCATCGGCATCGAGGCGTGGAAACATATCGCCTATTCCGGGGGCCGAGCAAGCAAGGCCACATTGTCGCTCTATCGAATTGACGGTGCGGGGACCACCGGAGCGGTTGCACGGCAAGTGCTGTCCGTCCCGCTTAGTGCAGAACAATCGATCCGTGCGTGCTTCAACGCCAAGGATGAAAAGGCGCGGCACAATGCCTGCCTGGACCTGACATCGGTCGAAGCGATGCTTGTGCTCGATCCCGACAACGCCGAACCGATGCCAGCGATGATCTATCGCGTTGCAACAGGCAGTTATCCATCGGACATCCCCTTCCGCGAAGTTGAAGATCAGCCCAAGAAGCTGACCCAGCAAGACCTGATCCCCGCGCGACACCCGGTCTGTTCTTACGAACGCAAACTGGCGTGGAATCCGGCAACATCCCGCTTCGAATTTGATCAACCCGCCCCGGATTGCCAGATTTTTGGATTGCAGCAGTGATGCGCGCGATCATCACACTCCTTGGCGCGGGTGTGGTTGCATCGGCCAGCGTTGCTTGCGCGCAGGACACAGCCGAGGCTGGAGCAACCTCCTATCGCTCTCGATTACAGCCATCCTGCGCTTGGGCCACCGAGCCGTCCGATGACCGGCACGACCGTCGGTGCTATCGCTCCGAAGCGGGTGAATACCATTTCCATATCCCCGTGGATCTGCGCAATCATGCTGAAGTTGCCGCACAAGTAGACAGCGTCGATGCTGAACTGTCCGAAGGGATGGACATGGCGGCACGACAGGATCGCGACGACGCCAAGGCAGGTGGTCTGGTCTTTTTGCCGTGGCAGGTAGACCTCACGTGGGAACTGGTCGGCATGAACCGGCAACTGGCCAGCCTGATCGCGACTGGCACCCTGTCGCCGCGTCCATCGCGCAATCCCCATGCCCAGCCCCACGAGGCCGCCGTCGCGATGCTGGTAGATCGCCGTAGCGGGCGCTTTCTGACCGATGCGACCGACGCATTTACAGACCAGATGGATAGCGTGCGCAGCACCTATTGCGCGCTCCTCGATATTCAGCGGATCGCCAACGCACTCAATGCCGATCCTGCTGCCGGGAGCGAGGGGCAGCCAAAGATCGTGGACGAGGACGGGCGTTATCTGGGAAAATGGTCATGCCCCTATTTCGGCGAACTTGCCGTGGGCTTTGCTGGTGAGAGCGGGCAGCCCTTTGACCGGATAGAACTGATCGCCGAACCCGGCATCGCCGGGCCGGAACGAGAGGGATACTACCGTGTTGCGATGAGAATTACACCAGCCCTGCTGGCGCAAGTCCGCCGGGATTATCGCGAAGGGTTTCGGGCAGCGAAGGATTGTGACGATTGCACCGATCCGGCGCCTGATCAGGAACGCTGAACTGTTCACTGCAGATCATGTGCGTCCGGCGATTGTTGCGCGCCGCGGCGATAGTGGCGCGCCATATCCTGGCCGGTCGGCACATTGCTGAATTCGGACCGGGTCAACCTTTTTCAATCACACTGCCGGAGACCTTCGTTGATGCCCCTCACCATGCCAGCACCGTTGCATCGCCTCCACCGCGTGGCCGTACTGCTTGCTGGCATAGCCTTGGCCGCAGCCACGCCGCCGTTTAGGGCCGACATCGAACCTCAGGCGATCACAGCCGCACAAGCGGCCTGCAAAAACAGCGATTTCGACAGCTTCCTTGCGCACTTGGCAAGTGCGCCGCCCGCAGCGCAGCGGGCATTTTTCGCCCGCAAGGTGACGATGACAACTGTTGACAGGCGCAAGTCGGATGGCAAGCGCCCGCAAGTGCGGCATATTGCAGGCCAACGCTTTACCGCGTTTCCTTTGGCTATGGTCAATCGTCACCTTGTTTATGCACAAGGGGGTAAGCCTGCAGCAGACAGCGATGGCACGCCCCAGTTCGTGCGCGTGACCCATAGACACCAGACCGCAACGCTGACGGACTATCCCGTGCACATCGTCAACGTATCATGGGAAAAAATCCGTTATGGCCCGCCTGTTGACGGCCGGTATGAAGGCGAGATCATCGGATCTTACGGCAGCAGCGGCCGCCTGCTGTTCGCAAATGGGCGTAGCAATTGCTGGGAACTGATCGACTCCTACACCACACTGCAGACCGACACCTTGCGCCCCAGCACGACCGGAAATGATCTTGCGCCTTGATTGGGGCGACAGCACAACTTTGCCCCTCAAAGAGTGTTGCGCCCTAGCCGGGGTGGAATATCGCTGCCACGGCTGCGGGTGCCGAGCGGAAATAACCATGAACATAGCTTGCCCAAAGCGAACCGTGCCGAAACATACCTTCCCCCACCACGCCTTCAGGATTGTGCGCGCGCCACAGGGGCGCAAGCGGGGTTTCAAGGCGTGAGTAGTGAAAGGTATGCCCCCGCAGCGTACCGCTGGGCAGATCAACCGCCTGAAGGCCAAGCGCCGCGAGCCGGGGCTGGATCGTTGCGGTACCGGGCATCAGACCGAGCATCGGCAGCACAAGGCCTTTGCCATCGTCAAGCGCATCGAGGCAATACAGCATGCCGCCGCATTCTGCGAGAATCGGCTTGCCCGCTGCGTGATGCGCTTTGATCGCCGCACGCATCGCCCGATTATCCGACAGCGACCGCAGGTACAGTTCCGGGTATCCTCCGGGAAGCCAGAGCGCATCGCACTGCGGCAAGCGCGCATCGGCCAGCGGCGAGAAGTAGACCAGTTGCGCGCCCATCGCTTCAAGGCAACCGATGTTGGCGCGATAGATGAAACCGAAAGCGGCATCACGAGCCACGGCGATGCGCGTCCCGGCCAGGTGCGGCGGCGGCACCGGTCCGAGTTGTGCGATGAACGGAACCGGATCGGGCAGCCATAGTGCGGCGTCAGACAGGCTCGCCGCGGCGCGATCAATGCGGCTGTCGATGTCTGCGATCTCTTCGGCCTGAACAAGACCGAGATGGCGTTCGGGCAACGCGGCGTCCGCATCGGGCGGCAGAGTGCCGACCCAGTGCAGTCCTTCCGGCAGACTTTCGGCCAGCATCGCAGCATGGCGTTCGCCACGAACTTTGTTCCCGAGAGCTGCCACCACCCGAACATCCAAACGATAGGTCGACAGACCGTGGGCCAGCGCGCCGAATGTCTGGGCCATCGCGCTACCATCGATCACAGCAAGCACCGGCAGGCCAAAGCGCGCAGCAAGATCGGCGGCGGATGGCGTGCCGTCGAACAGCCCCATCACCCCTTCGACAAGGATGAGGTCTGCTTCTTTCGCCGCTTCATGGAGCAGGCGGCGGCATTCCTCCTCGCCGCACATGAACAGATCGAGCTGATAGACCGGCGCGCCGCTGGCCCGTTCGAGGATCATCGGATCAAGAAAATCCGGCCCGCATTTGAACACCCTTACCCGCCGCCCGGCCTGACGGTGGCGGCGGGCAAGCGCGGCGGTGACGGTGGTTTTGCCCTGCCCGGATGCGGGAGCGCTGACCATTAGCGCGGGGCAGAACGCCGTGCTCAACGGTCGATCCCTTCCTGCGCACGCACGCCATCGCGGAAGGCATGTTTGACATCGCGGATGGCGCTGACGGTATCGGCAGCAGCGATCAGCGCCTCGTCCGCAGCCCGGCCAGTGATGACCACGTGCTGCATTTCGGGCCGCGCTTCGATTGCGGGCATGATCTCGTCCAGCCCGAGGTAGCGGTAGGTGACGAGGTAGGTCAGTTCGTCCAGCACGACGAGGCTGATCGCGGGATTGGAGAGGGCCGCCTTGGCCTTCTCCCACCCTGCCCGCGCGGCGGCGATATCGCGCGTGCGGTCCTGCGTTTCCCACGTGAACCCTTCGCCGCACTTTTCCCAGATCACGTCGGGGTGGGACGAAAAGAAGGCGCGCTCGCCCACGTTCTCCGCCCCCTTGATGAACTGGAACACCGCAGCCTTGCGGCCATAGCCGAGCGTGCGCGCGACCATGCCGAAGGCGCTGGAGGACTTGCCCTTGCCATTGCCGGTCAGGACCAGCAGCAGGCCCCTGTCCCGCTGGGCGGCGGCGATCTTGGCATCGACCACCGCCTTGTGTTTACGGGTGCGTTCGCGGTGAGCAGCGTCTGCTTCAGTGGTCACTTGCGGCTACTCGCGCGCAGTTGTGGGCGGGCGACCGAAAGCACCGCCAGCGCGCCTGCAGCGGCTCCGGTCCACAGCAGCGTGGCGTAGAGCGTGGGTGGGAAGTAGCGGCCAAGGCGCGGCATGAAGCCTGCCAGCGTGGGATCTTCAAACCGCCCGCCAAGAAAGTAGAACCCGCCGCTTGAGAACAACTGCGAAACCAACGTTGCGGCAACAACCAGCACGGTGAGTGCGGGAAGAGCAGAAGCACGTTCGCCCAGTTTTTCCGCGCCGAAACGCCCGGCCAACCACATCGTGCCATAGGCAGGCACCAGCATCCAGTAAGCGGGGGTGAAGCAGAAGTCCGACTGGCCGAACCAGCCGATCACCGTCACGTCGATGGCGAACGCGAGCGAGAACAATGCCGTAAACGCGATGCCGCGCCGCACAAGGAAGCCCAGCGCGAAGAAGCTGGCGAGGCTCGTATCAGGCAAGTGCATGACATTGCTCAGCGAGTGGGTGCGGGTGACGAGCATGACGAGCACGAGAATGCCGAACACGGCAAGATCGAAACGGGAATTGCGGACCATCGGTCGGCCTCCTGAAATATGGGGCTGAAATACGGGGATCAATGCTGCAAGCGCCCTGATCAGCGGGACGCACGGGAGCCTTAAACGCACCTTTGAGGTGCGATCAGGTGATGTCAGGTACTGGTCATCACAAGGCTCCCTTCGGCAAAAACGCACATGAGTGTCGTCCGCGAAGGATCAGCCTTCGTCCGCCCGGTGCATCCCGCCCGCGCAGAGAAACGACGATAACAGGCCGGTTTCCTGACTTCCCGGATCATCGCGCTTGTCGCCGCCTTCTCGGGACGAATCCCAATGGCATGATGGCGATGCGCTCACCGGTTACAGTTGCGGGAGCAGTGCCGGATCAAGCGGCTTTTGCCGCCACCCGGACTTCCCGATTAAGCCCTTTCGGGCACCCGTTACGCTGGCCGTGATAATCCAAGCCATTGATCCGCGCAAGTATTCGCGCTTGCAGCATGAAAAGTGTGCCGCTATCTGCGGTGCCGCGACAGGTTCCCCGAAAGGGGATCAAAAGGGAACGGGGTGCGATACCCCGGCTGCCCCTGCAACTGTAAGCGGCGAGCCGACCGGCCATTCACGCCATTGGGACTTCACTGTCCTGAGAAGGCGGCCGGACAGGCATTGACCCGTGAGCCAGGAGACCTGCCTGACGCAGTCGTTCTTCGTTCGGGCAGGGTGCACCGGACGTTCGAGGTTCCCGTCCGCAAGGGTGGGACAAGCCCTCGCGCAACGACAGCCACTGCCTGCCGGGAAGCCCCGCGCAGGAAGCGGGGCCGCGTTGCGCCTGATTGCAGGCACATGCGCTGGCGCGCGCTTCCTTCGCGGGTCGGAACGGCGGGTCCACGCCGTCTGTACCAGAGGGAGCCGCATCGTGCGCCTTACCCAATATTCTCTTGTTTCCGCATTCGCCCTGATCGCCTGCCCGGCCCTGGCCGAGGAGTCTGTTCCCGGCGAGGCACCCGATTCCTCCATCGTCGTCACCGCACTGCGCAGCCCGGTTGAACAGGACCGCGTTTCCGCCACTGTCACCGTGCTTGCTGAAGAGGCGATCCGCCAGCAGCAGCCCATTACGTTGACCGACCTGCTGTTGCGCACGCCGGGCATCAGCGTGACGCGCAACGGGGGCTTTGGCACCGCAACATCGCTGCGCATACGTGGCGCTGATTCCTCGCAGACGGTCATGGTGATCGACGGTGTGCGGATATCCGATCCCTCGGCCACGGGCGGCGGCTTTTCGTTCTCGAACCTGCTGCTTGACGACATCGAGCGGGTGGAAATCCTGCGCGGGCCGCAGTCCATTCTGTGGGGCAGCGATGCCATCGGCGGCGTGGTCAACGTGCTGACCCGTCGGGCGGAAAAGCCGCTGGAAGGCAGCATGGCGATTGAAGCGGGCACTCACGCCACGGTGAACGCACAGGCCGGGATCGGCGGCACCGGATCGTTGCTGGACTGGCGCGTGGCCGGATCGACTTTTACCACCGACGGGATATCGGCGCGCGGCAATGGCACCGAGCCGGACGGATACCGCCGCACATCGGCCAGCGGCACCGCCACGCTGAAACTGGCCCCCAACCTTTCGGTCGATCTGCGCGGCTACTGGGCCGATGCGCGCAACGATTTTGACGGCTCGACCGGGGATTCGCAGGTCTATGGTTTGACGGCCGAGTGGACTGGCTATGCCGGGGTCAATCTCGTTTTGCTCGACGGGCGGTTCACCAACCGCCTTGCCGTGTTGCAGACGGAAACCGACCGCGAGAACTATGATCCTGCGCGGTCAATCCGTCCGCTGAACTTTGATGCGCATGGCCGGGTGCGGCGCTTCGAGTACCAAGGATCGCTGCAACTGAACGATATGGTGCAGGCGGTGTTTGGTGCGGAGCGCGAGGAGCAGCGCATGACAAGTGCTTCGCCCGGCAATAACGGTACGCCCTATGCTTTGGTGCCGCAGAGCGCCGATACCAACAGCGTCTATGGCGAGTTGCGCGTTACGCCGCTGGCAGGGCTGACCTTCAACGGCGGCGTGCGGCATGACGATCAGTCGCGCTTTGGCGGCAACACGGTGTTTACTGGCGGAGCCGTCTACACCCCGAACGAAGGTCGCACCGTGCTGCGCGCCAGCTATGACGAAGGGTTCAAAGCCCCGTCGCTCTACCAGTTGTTCAGCATCTATGGCTCGGCAACGCTGGCGCCGGAAAAGGCCAAGGGCTGGTCTGTTGGGGCAGAACAAGCCGTCGGGGAGGTTCTGCACGCATCGGCCACATGGTTTGAGCGTGATACCGACAATCTCATCGATTTCGCCTTTTGCCCCAACACCACCCCCCTGCCCGCCGCCTGCTTTATCCCCGGCACCATGACGAGCCGCTTTGGCTACTACGCCAATGTCCGTAAGGCCCATGCCAAGGGGTTGGAACTGGCGGCGCGGGCGCATGTGGGCGTGCTGTTCGCTTCGGGCAATTACAGCTGGATCGCAGCGGAGGACCGCTCCCCGGGCAGCGCCGACCTTGGCCGACAGCTTGCCCGCGTGCCGCGCCATCTGGCGAATGTTGAAGGCGGCGTGGATATTCCGCAGGGCCTTCGGGCCAGCGTCGCCGCGCGCTATGCCGGGAAGACATTCGACCGGGCGGGCAGCGCGACGGTTCTGCCCGGATACTGGCTGGTTGATCTGCGTGCGCAGTGGCGCATGGCCGAACGACTGACGCTGAATGCGCGTGTCGAAAACGTGGGCAACAAGCAGTATGAGACTACGGGCGGCTACGGCTCGCTCGGGCGCGCGGTATATCTTGGCCTGCGGAGCCGTTTCTGATGCTGCGCCCGGTGGAACCCGTGGCGGCGGTGGTCGTCTGCTCTACCTGCCGCCATTCAACTGAGCAGCGCGAGGACGAGAGCGGGCGGCGCGGTGGCGCAGTGCTGGCCGACGCCATGCGCGTGGTGCAGCAGGCCGATCCCTTGCTTCAAACGGTGGAGGTGCAGGAAATGGCCTGCCTCTTTGCCTGCCAGCGCCATTGCGCCGTGCATGTGCGGGCGCCGGGCAAGATCAGCTACATCCTCGGCGGGTTCCAACCCGCCGAGGACGATGCGCGCGCTATCTTGGAATATGCAGCGCTTCATGCTGCGAGTGCGGAAGGCGTGGTGCCCTATGGCCAGTGGCCGCAGGGCGTGAAGGGCCACTTCATCACGCGCACACCGCCCGAAGGGTTCATCTGCACATGATCCGCTTCGACACAGAGCGCGACTTTGCCGAGGCGCTGATGGCCCTGCCGATGCCGGATCTGGAAGCGATTTCAGCAGCGTCAGAGCGGCAGGCGACATTGACCAAGCCCGCCGGGTCACTCGGCAGGCTTGAGGAAATCGCAGTATTCATGGCTGGCTGGCAGGGCACGGCGCAGCCCGCCATCCGCAAAGCGAGTGTCGCGGTCCTTGCCGGCAATCACGGGGTTGCCGCACGAGGAGTCAGCGCCTTTCCGCCGGAGGTGACCGCGCAAATGGTGGCCAACTTCCGGGCGGGCGGCGCAGCCATCAACCAGCTCGCGATTGCAGGTGGCGCAAGTCTTTCGGTGGTAGCGCTCGACCTCGACAAGCCAACTGGCGACATTTCGTGCGAGGCGGCGATGAGCGCCGATGAATGCCTTGCTGCACTAAGCGCGGGTTCAGCAACCGTTACACCCGACACCGACCTGCTGATCGTGGGCGAGATGGGCATTGGCAATACCACGCCTGCCGCCGCCCTGTGCCTTCAGGCCTTCGGCGGCAGTGCAGCGGACTGGTGCGGGCGCGGCAGTGGTGTGGAAGAAGCGGGTATCGCGCGCAAAGTGGCCGCCGTCGAAAGCGCGGTCGCTCTGCATGACCGCTATTGCACGTCTCCGTTCGAAACCCTGCGCCGCCTTGGTGGGCGTGAGATCGCGGCGATGGCTGGCGCAATCCTTGCCGCGCGGATGCAGCGCGTGCCGGTGTTGCTTGACGGCTTCATCTGCTGTGCCGCCATCGCGCCGCTGGTGGCGGCGCAGCAAGGGTTTGCAGCCCATTGCCTTGCCGGACACTGCTCTGCCGAACAGGCCCACGCACGTTTGCTTGAGCAGTTCGGCCTGGCACCTTTGCTGCAATTGGGAATGCGGCTAGGCGAAGGTTCGGGCGCAGCGGTGGCGTTGCCAATCGTTCGCGCGGCTCTGGCCGCACACAACGGCATGGCAACCTTCGCCGAGGCTGCGGTGGCGCAAGCGCTGTGACCTGCAAGGTGGTGCATCTGGTCCGGCATGGCCCATCTCGACGCACCGGGCTGCTTCTGGGCCACACCGATGAGCCGCCCGCCGATCCGGCAGGGGGATTGCAAGGGTGTGTGTCCGACAGCTTGGCTGTCAGCCGTGTCGTGAGTTCGGATCTGCTGCGCGCCTTGGCCGGGGCAGAAACGCTGGCGACGTTGCGCGGCGTCGAACTTTGCATCGACCCGCGCTGGCGCGAGTTGAACTTCGGCGCGTGGGACGGCCTTGCTTCGGAGGCTGTGCCACACACCACGCTTGCGCGGTTCTGGGATGACCCGGACGCATGTGCCCCACCGGGCGGCGAGCGTTGGTCCTGCTTGCGCAACCGCGTGGCTGAGGCACTGGCCGACCTTGACGACGCATCGCTTGTAGTGACTCACGCCGGAGCCATGCGCGCCGCTGTTTCCGTCCTCACCGGGCTGGACCACCGGCAGGTCTGGGCCTTCGATTTGCCTTATGGCGCGCTGCTCTCCATCAGGATCTGGCCGGGCAACGCGCCTGCAGGACAGATCGTGGCGCTGCACACCGGACTGCCGAGGTGAAGCCGCTACTGCTCGCCCTGCAGTTCATGACGCGCGTGCCGCTTCCCGCGATTGCGGCCAGTGACGATGATTTCGGCAGGGCGATCCGCTGGTTTCCGGTAGCGGGGCTGGTTGTGGGCGCAGCAGTGGCAGCGGCGGGGTGGCTTGGCGCACTGCACAGCCCGGCGCTTGGCGCATTGCTTGGACTCGTGATGTGGGTTGGCATAACCGGCGCGCTACACCTTGATGGCCTTGGTGACATCGCGGACGCTGCGGGCGCGGCCCACGCAGACCGTTCCCGGATCGGCGAAGCGCTGGCCGATCCGCATATCGGCAGCTTCGGGACGACCGCCATTGTCCTGCAACTTCTGGCAAAGTTTGTTCTGCTCCAAGCCATGCTCGAAAACGGTAGCACGGCTTTGATGGCGCTGCCCCCGCTCCTTGCCCGGATTGCCCCGATGGCGTGGACGCTGCTGCTGCCCCCACTCCATCCCGGTTTCGGCACCCTATTTCGGCGCGGCGCGAACTGGCCGATTTTCGGGTGTTGGCTTACGATGTGGAGCGGCATTGCTGCTTTCACCTGCCCGCTGATGATCGCTGCTGTGGCGGTGATCCCGCTGTGGGCGCTGTGGCTGCACAAGCGCATCGGCGGCATATCGGGAGACGGCCACGGCGCAGGCATCGAACTGGTCGAGGTCGTTGCATTGCTCATGCTGGTGCTGGGGCAATGAGCGGCCATTTCACCCACCACGGTGGCCGCCTTGCCGATGCCTGTGTCCAGTTCGGCGGCACTCCCCCAGACTGGCTCGATCTTTCCACCGGCATAAATCCCGATAGCTGGCGACCCGCTGCAACGCTGGCAGTGGATTGGCAGGCACTTCCCGATCCCGCCGCGCTGGCAACACTCGAACACACTGCAGCCAGCTATTTCCAGTGCAACCCTGCCCTTTGCGCCGCCGTGCCGGGCAGCGAAGTGGGCCTGCGCCAGCTTGCGCGGCTGCTTGGCCTGCTGGGACTATACCAACCGCTGGCCTATGGCACCTACGCCGCAGCCTTTGACCGCGCCGAGCCGGTTGATGACCTCTCAGGCCTGCCAAATCGCGCCTCTGCGCTGATCCTTGGCAACCCCAACAACCCGGACGGACGCATCCTTTCGCGTGACGCGCTGCTCTCGCTTCTCGCCCATCAGGAGCGGCACGGAGGATGGCTGATCGTCGATGAGGCTTTTGCTGACTGCGACCCAGACTGGAGCGTGGCAGCGCAAGTTGCTCCCGGCAAACGACTGATCGTGCTGCGATCCTTCGGCAAATTCTTCGGCCTTGCCGGACTGCGCCTAGGCTTTGTAATCGCGCCGCCAGACGTGCTTCACGGCCTACGCCAGCGCTTTGGCGACTGGCCGCTCCACACCGCCGCGCTTGCATACGGGCAGGCCGCTTATGCCGATACCGCGTGGATCGTCGCAACCCGCAATAGCCTTGTGGCTCGGGCAGCCGCTCTCGATTCCGTCCTGCACCACCACGGCTTGACGCCAAAAGGGGCGTGCCCGCTATTCCGGCTCGGCACCATGCTCAATGCCAGCAACGTATTTAACGCACTCGCGCAGCAGCATATTCTCACCCGGCCCTTCTCCGGTCACCCGACCCTCCTGCGTATTGGCCTGCCGCGCGATGATGCGGCGCTGAGCCGCCTAGACGCCACCCTTGCAAAGGCACCGCACAGTGGCTGAACCAGTGGCCCTTTTGGCGCTCTGCCTCGACGCAGCGTTCGGGTGGCCTACGCGCCTTTATGCCCGCATCGGCCATCCGGTCGGCGCTTTTGCAAAGATCATCGCCCGATGCGAACGATGGTGGAACCGGCGCGAGGCCAGTCCTGCTGCACAGACGGCGGGCGGTATCGCAACGGTGCTGGTGCTCATTGCGCTCGCTGGGCTTGGCGGAACTATACTGACCATCGCGGCCAGCACGTTTGGATCCTCCGGTTGGCTGATACTCTCCCTGCTGGCTTGGCCCGCGCTTGCCCAGCGCAGTCTTGATACGCATATCGTGCCGGTGATCGAGGCACTGCGGGCAGACGACATCGACCAAGCCAAAACCGCCGTCGGAATGATCGTCGGGCGCGATACGGCAGCGCTCGACCAAACGGGCATCTGCCGCGCAGCCATCGAAAGCCTTGCCGAAAGCTTTTGCGACGGGGTTGTCGCGCCGCTGTTCTGGCTGCTGGTGGCAGGCCTGCCCGGCATCTGGATCATGAAGGCGGTGAACACGGCCGACAGTCTGATCGGGCACAAGGAAGCCCCCTATCGCCACTTTGGCTGGGCGGCTGCGCGCCTTGATGATCTGATGAACCTCGCCCCGGCCCGCATTTCGGCACTGCTGATTTGTCTGGCTGGTCCCGGTGGCTGGAAGATCGGTTGGCGTTACCGCTACACCCACGCCTCACCCAATGCGGGATGGCCCGAAGCGGCAATGGCGGGCGCGCTGGGCGTGCGTCTCGCCGGGCCTGCCAGCTATGATGGTGTGATGCTGGCCAAACCGTGGATCGGCGAAGGCAGCGAGGCAAATCTGGAATCATTGGTACGCGCAAGGCGCGTCTATCACCGCAGTTGCGCGATCTGCTGGATTATCGCGGGAGGAGCAGCATGGCTGGGTTGATGTTACAAGGAACCGGGTCTGACGTCGGCAAGTCTGTGCTGGTTGCCGGATTGTGCCGGGCAGCCTCCAACCGGGGGCTGAGCGTGCTGCCGTTCAAGCCGCAGAACATGTCGAACAACGCCGCGGTCACCGCTGATGGCGGCGAAATCGGGCGGGCGCAGGCGCTGCAGGCCCTTGCCGCGCGGGCGGAACTTCACACCGATATGAACCCCGTCCTGCTCAAACCACAGGCAGATCACACCTCACAACTTGTGGTTCATGGCCAGGTACGCGGCACGCTGGGTGCGGCAAACTTCCGTGAAGGCAGGCGCAACCTCCTTCCCGAAGTGCTGGCAAGCTGGAAGCGGCTGCAAAGCCGCTGCGACATTGTGATCGTCGAGGGGGCTGGCTCCCCTGCCGAGATCAACTTGCGTGAGGGTGACATTGCCAACATGGGCTTTGCCCGCGCGGCGGACGTGCCGGTGGTTCTGGTGGGCGATATCGACCGGGGCGGCGTGATTGCCTCGCTTGTCGGCACACGCGCCGTGATTGATCCCGATGACGCGGCGATGATCCACGGCTTTATCGTCAACAAATTCCGTGGCGACCCTTCCTTGTTTGAAGACGGCTACACCGCCATCGAAGCTCTTTCAGGATGGCGCGGCTTTGGCGTAGTGCCTTGGCTGGCCTGCATCGCCAAGCTGCCAAGCGAGGATGCGGTCGTGCTGGAACGCCCGCGCCTTGCTGCGCCCGCGCGCAAGCTGATCGCCTGCCCGATGCTGCCGCGCATATCGAACTTCGACGACCTTGATCCGCTGCGACAGGAACCCGATGTCGAACTGGCAATGATCCCGCCGGGCAAGCCTATTCCGGCAGAGGCTGACCTGATCGTCATTCCCGGATCAAAAGCCACGATTGCCGACATGGCGTTCCTGCGCGCGCAGGGTTGGGACATCGACATCCTTGCCCACCACCGGCGCGGCGGCATGGTTCTTGGCATCTGCGGCGGCTTCCAGATGCTGGGGCGAACCATTGCCGATCCACTCGGGATCGAGGGTGCGCCAACGGAGGTGACCGGCCTTGGCCTGCTGGACGTAACCACCGAACTCACCGCGCACAAGGCGCTGCGCAATGTCAGCGGGATGGCTTTTGGGGCTGCGTTCGAGGGCTACGAAATGCACATGGGCGTAACGGCCGGACCGGACACCGCGCGACCGTTCGCCGTGCTTGATGGAAACCGAGCGGACGGAGCGATCAGTCAGAACGGACGGGTCATCGGCACATATTGCCACGGGTTGCTTGCCCGCCCCGCATTGCGCGCCGAACTGCTGCGCCGCATCGGCGCGCAAAGCGAAGGGTTGGATCATGGCATGACAGTCGACGCTGCGCTGGACGATCTGGCCAATGCCCTCGAACAGCACCTTGATATTGATGCCCTGCTGGCATTGGCACACGGCGCTGGACGATGACGAGCCTGCTGGTCCTTGGCGGGGCGCGTTCCGGCAAGAGCCGCTATGCGCAAAAACGGATCGAAGCCCGCGGCGGCGCTATGGTCTATATCGCCACGGCAGAGGCCAGAGACGACGAGATGGCGCAGCGCATTGCCCTGCATCGCATGGACCGTGGGCAAGATTGGCAGACGTTTGAGGCACCGATTGACCTGCCCGGCGCTATTCGCACGTGCGTCTCAGCCGATGCAATACTGGTGGATTGCCTGACGCTCTGGCTCTCCAATGTGATGCTGGCGGGCCTCAGCATTCCCACAGCACGCGATGATCTGATGGCAGCGGTCGAAACCTGCAGCGTGCCCATCGCCCTGATCGCAAACGAGGTGGGGCTTGGCATCGTGCCCGATAATGCACTGGCGCGCCGTTTCCGGGACGAGGCAGGATGGCTCAACCAGAAGCTGGCCGAAGCCGTCGACGAGGTGGTGTTCGTCGCAGCGGGCCTGTCGATGGTGCTGAAACCTTAGTTCACGGCCAAGGTTTTACAAATGCCGTCCCAATGCGGTGCGCCAGGTATCCAGCCTGCGCGTGCGTTCGGTGTCCAGCATCGCCGGTTCAAACACGGCACGCTGGGGGATCATGCTTTTTGCGCCATTCAAGTCAGGATAGAAACCTGCGCCAATCGCCGCCAGAATTGCCGCGCCACGCGCTGTCGTCTCGACGTCTGCGGGGCGTTCGCAGTGCAGGTTCAGCATATTGGCGATGTCCTGCGCCAGCCAGTCGTTGGCGCTCATCCCGCCATCCAGCCGCAGTAGCGACCAGCCAGCCCCATCGGCAGCAAAAGCGCTGGCGAGATCGTGGAAGATATGGCCGATGGATTCGAGTGCGGCACGAACGATGTGCGCGCGGGTGGCAGCAAAGCTGAGACCGGTGATGCTACCGCGTGCTTCAGCCAGCCAATAGGGCGCGCCGAGGCCGGAAAGCGCGGGAACGACGACGACGCCTGCACTATCAGTCACCGAAGCGGCCATCGCTTCACTGTCAGACGCGTTTTCGAGCAGGCCGACGTTGTCACGCATCCACTTGACGAGACTTCCCGCCACGAAGACGGAACCTTCCAGCGCGAACAACCGCTGACCGTTCACCTCGCTCAATACAGTGCCCAGCAAGCGATGGGTGGAGCGCGGCGGGCGCGTGCCCATGTTGGACAGGATGAAGGCCCCGGTGCCCAGCGTCGCCTTGGCCTCGCCCACGGCAAAGCAGCCCTGCCCAATGGTGGCAGCCTGCTGGTCTCCGGCAAGGCCGGTGATGGCAATGGGCGCACCGAACAGATCGGCGCGGGTTTCGCCGAAAGGGCCAGCACTCGGGACGATTTCAGGCAGCGTCGATTGCGGAACACCGAACAGGTCACACAGCCCGGAATTCCAGCCCTTGCCCGTCAGCGCCATCAGCATGGTTCGGCTTGCGTTTGTCACATCGCTGATGTGCAGACCGCCAGTCAGCTTCCAAACCAGCCAAGATTCCACGGTACCGAAGGCGAGACGCGAGCCGAGCGCCTTTGCTTCAGGCACGTTCTCAAGCACCCACGCCATTTTGCTGGCAGAGAAATAGGGATCAAGCAGCAGGCCTGTGGTTTCCTGCACATGCGCCTCATGCCCTGCCTCGCGAAGCGCCCGGCACTTGTCCTCCGTCCGCCGGTCCTGCCAGACGAGCGCGCGGGTGATGGGCTGGCCGGTTTCGCGGTCCCACGCCACCACCGTTTCGCGCTGGTTGGTCACGCCGATGGCTGCCACGCGCGCTGCCCCGCCTGCCCGTTCGACCATCGCGCGGGCGCAGCGCAGGGTGCGCTCCCATATCTCGGTCGCGTCATGCTCTACCAGCCCCGGCGCGGGGTAATGCTGGGTCAATTCCTCCTGCGACGATGCAAGGACTTCGCCACCCGCTGTGTACAGGATCGCACGGGTAGATGTGGTGCCTTCGTCGAGCACAAGAATGCAGCGCGCGTTGGTCGGAGTGGCATCGGTCATTGCGCGGTCAACTCTCCCATGAAGCGGCGCAGGTTTTCCTGCTGCTGCGGTGACAGGCGCAACCCTAGTTTTGAGCGCCGCCATAGAATATCGTCTGCCTCAAGCGCCCATTCGTGCGCAATCAGATAGCGCACTTCGCGTTCGGTCAACCCGTAGCCGAAGTGTTCGCCGCAATCGTCCAGCGTTGCGGCATCGCCCAGCACGGTGGTGGCAAGCGTGCCATAACTGTGCAGCAGGCGCTCAGCCCACACGGGTTCAAGGAATGGGTAGCGCTGTTGCAGATCGGTGATCCGCTGCGCCACTTCGCTTACGCCGAAATCACCGCCGGGCAATGGCTTGCAATCGGTCCAGTGCGCGCCCGCCAGCGCCGGAATGCGTTCGCCCATGCGATCAACCGCTTCTTCGGACAGTGTGCGGAAAGTGGTGATCTTTCCGCCGAACACGGAAAGAATCGGCGCGCCTTCGGTGGGATCGCTTACCTCGAAAGTGTAACCGCGCGTGGCCGCTTCAGGTTTGCCCGAACCATCATCCACCAGCGGGCGCACGCCGGAATAGGTCCAGACGACATCGGCGGGCATGACTGGCTTCTTGAAGAACCGGCTCGCGCCCTCGCACAAATAGGCCACTTCCTCATCGCTTGCCACGATGGGTTCGCCCGCGACATGATCGCGGTCAGTTGTGCCAATCAGCGTGTAATCATGCTCGTACGGGATCGCGAAGAAGATGCGCCCGTCTGGCAATTGGAAGAAGTAGGGATGCGGGTGGTCGAACAGTTTTGGCACCACAATGTGTGATCCGCGCACAAGGCGGATAGATTGTTTCGGAGCCTCGCCGCTGCGCCCAAGCACGTTCAGTACAGCTGGCCCCGCCGCGTTGATCACCGAGCGCGCGCGGAACGTACCCTGCGCAGTCTCAATCCGCCACAACTCACCCTCGCGCTCCAACTTTTCCACCGGACAGCGCGTGCGGACCTCGGCTCCCTTGTCTGCCGCATCGCGGGCGTTCAGCACGACCAGACGCGCATCATCCACCCAGCCATCAGAATAGACGAAGCCGTGGACAAACTCAGGCTTGAGCGCCGCGCCTGCCACGTGCCGGTCCAACCGCACCGCCTCGGTCGCGGGCAGCAGCCGGCGCTTGCCGAGGTGATCGTACAGGAACAGGCCCAGCCGCAGCAGCCAGCGCGGACGCAACCCCTGCACCCACGGCAGCACAAAGCGCATTGGCCAGATGATGTGCGGCGCAATGGTCCACAGCTTCTCGCGCTCACCCAAAGCCTCGCGCACCAGCCCGAATTCGTAGTGCTCGAGGTAACGCAACCCGCCGTGGATGAGCTTGCTGGAATTGGACGAAGTGCCGCTGGCAAGGTCATGCGCCTCCAGCAGCAGCACTTTCGCGCCCCGCCCTGCTGCGTCACGTGCAATTCCGGTGCCGTTGACGCCGCCACCGATTACGGCGACGTCAAACACATCCTGTTCCACGGACTTTGTCATCAGATGTCCAGGGGCCCGTGCTGGATATAGGGCAACACATGGCGAGCAAACAGATCGGCTTCCTCTGCGTGGGGATAGCCCGAGAGGATGAACGCCTCGATCCCCTCTGCCTGATAGGCCCGCAGCTTGGCCAGTACCTGATCGGGCGTGCCGACGATGGCCGCACCGCAACCCGAACGCGCCCGGCCAATCCCGGTCCACAGGTTCTCTTCCACAAAGCCATCACCATCGGCCGCGCCGCGAAGTTCCTGCTGGCGCTGCACGCCGAAGTTCTTGGCATCGAGCGACTTCTCGCGGATCGCCTTACCCGCGTCATCGTCCAGCTTAGACAGCAGCCGATCAGCGTAAGCGCGCGCCTCGTCCTCAGTTTCGCGCACGATTACATGGGCGCGATAGCCGAACTTCAGCGTGCGGCCATAGTTGGCAGCGCGCGTCTTCATGTCTGCTATGTTTTCACGCACCTTGTCCATCGTGTCTGGCCACATCAGGTACACGTCACTGCCCTCTGCCGCACATTCGCGCGCATCGTGGCTAAGCCCGCCGAAGTAGAACGCCGGACACTTGCCCGAAATTGTGCCGATGCGCGGCGGATCAAGCTTGAGCTTGTAGAACTCGCCCTGAAAATCCAGATGCTCGCCGTTGAGCAGCGTGCGCACGATCTTCATGATCTCGGTCGCGCGGGCATAGCGTGGGCCGCTGGCAATGGTCTCACCCGGCATGTCGGACGAGATGATGTTGACGTTGAGCCGCCCGCCCGTTCCCGCCGCATTCGGGCCAAGTATGCGGTCCAGCGTAGCGATCCTGCGCGCCAGTTGCGGCGGCCAGTCCTCGCCCATGCGCGTGGCCCACAGCAGCTTGATCCGCCGCACTTGCGTGGCAACCGCCGCCGCAAAGGCGGTGGTATCAAGGCCAAGGCTGTAGCCCGATGGCAGCAGGATATTGTCGAACCCACCCTCTTCGGCGCGCATCACGATGTTGCGGCAGTGTTCCCAGCTGGATTGCAGGTACTTGTCCGGCACGCCCAGGAATTCATAGTCGTCGTCGCACAGCGCCGAGAACCAGGCGATCTCGCAATTCTGTTCAGCCATCTTGCCTCTCCTTCGAAGCGCGGACGCAACTCCGTACCGGCAAAACCGTTAACCGGTGCCGTCCGCCTTTAGTTTCAATCTGTTGCGGCTGTTACGGGAGCCGCTCGCCCCGCGCCGCAACCAGCACGGCGTACCAATCCTGACGTGTCCACTGCACCGTGAGCGCCTGCGTGCCCTCGGCAATCCGCTCAGCCTTTTGCGATCCGATGATCGGGATGATCCCCGCCGGGTGCGCCATCAGCCATGAATAGGCCGCCACCGTGCGAGAAACACCCTGCGCCTGCGCCACAACATCGAGCGCCTCAGCCACGGCGATGTCCCGCGCGCTTTCCGGCGCCGCCAGACGGCCCCCGCCCAGCGGCGACCATGCCATCGGCGTCAGACCCAGCATCATCGCCTGATCCAGTTCACCGTTTTCGAAGCAGTCGATCCGCAGCGGGCTGATCTCAGGCTGCGTCGTCACCAGCTTCTCACCCAAAAAGTGGTTGAGGGCGGCCAGTTGCGGCATCGTGAAGTTTGAAACGCCCAGTTTGCGCACTTTGCCCGAAGCCACAACATCATCCAGCACGCGCGCCATTTCCTGCGGGTGGGCCAGAATGTCCGGGCGGTGGATCTGCCACAGGTCGATCACGTCCACCTTCAGGCGGGTCAGCGAATCCTCGATGGCCTTACGCAAGTATTCGGCGCTCTGGTCATAGGGCAGCGGGGGCAGGATGCCGCCCTTGGTGGCGAGAACCATGCGTTCACGCAGCGCAGGTTCAGCCGCCAGCACTTCGCCCAGCAACGCCTCTGCATCGCCAAAGCCGCCCGCGCCATCGAAGCCATAGATGTCAGCGGTATCAAGGAAGTTGATCCCGGCATCCAGCGCCGCATGGACCAGCTTGGCCGCGCCAGCAGCGCCACGCCCATCCTCGGCCAGCCGCCACATGCCCCATGCGATGGGCGACACGGCAATGTCGCTCTTGCCGAGGGGACGGAAAGCAGGTGGCAATTGCAATTCGCTCATGAAACAGTCCTGTGTGGCGGCGCGACCGAAGCGCGCTCTACGAGTGTATGGGGCAGGCGGCGGTGGGAAATATCGCCGCCCGCGATGAGAATTTCAGTGGCCGTGCGCGCCAGTTCGATCATCGGCTGATGGATCGTGGTCAGCGGTGGCCACACGGTGCGCGCAAGCGTGGTATCGTCGAAGCCTGCGACGGAAAGCTCTGCCGGAACATTGATGCCTCGGTCGTGCGCGATGGCCAGTACGCCTGCTGCCATGTCATCGTTCGACGCGAAGATCGCGGTCGGGCGGTTAGGCAAATCGAGCAGTGCGTTGGCCCCGCGCGTGCCCGAATCAAAATCGAACTCGCCTTCGCATACCAGCACCGGATCATAGGAAATGCCTGCCCGATCGAGCGCTCTACGATAGCCGAACAGTCGGTCATCCGAGGCCATGTGGTTCTGATGACCTTTGATGAAACCGATGCGGCGGTGCCCGGCGTTGATCAGGTGCGTGGTCATGTCATCCGCCGCCTGAGCATCATCCATGAACACCGAACTGGTCAACGCATGGTTGGTGCCGGGCGAAATGCGCACGAAGGGAATGTCCATCGCCTCCAGCGCGCGCAGCACCGGGTCGCAATCGGTAACGGGAGAGGACAGGATGATCCCGTCGACATGCGTTTCGCTCACCAGTCCGCGCACTTGCTCCCCCACCAGCGGATCAGCCACATCGACGGGTTGGGCCAGCAGGCGGATGTTGTTCGCGCGGCAAAAGTCCCAGCAGCCGGTCTGGATCTGGAACATGTAGTAGGGGCTGTGATTGTCGTAAATCAGTGCGATCTGGTTCGACTTCGCACCCGAGAGGATCCGCGCAGCAACGCTGGGCCGGAAATCCAGCGCGCGCATCGCTTCCTCGACGCGGGCCTTGGTATCGGCGCTGACATAGGGGTGGCCGTTCAGCACGCGGCTGACGGTCTTCACCGCTACCCCCGCCTTGGCCGCCACGTCCCGAATGTTTGACCGCTCGCTCATGCTTCCAATGCCCCCTTCAAACCTTCGAACAGTGGCGCGAACGCGCTGTCCGGTCGGTAGAATACGGGTGGCTGCCCGATTGGAGCGGGAATGTCATGCGTGCCGGGGGCAAAGTCTTCGCCCGTCCAGCAATGCCGCCAGGTTTCGGTCCCTGGAAGAACCACCCGACGTTGCACGGCTTCCTCCTCGATCACCGGCGCCACCAGCAGGTCGGCACCGTAGAGGAACTGGTCCTGCACCGTAAAGAGCGCGGTTTCCTGCGGATAATGCAGGAACAGCGGCCGTTGTGCCGGAAGGCCAAAGTCGCAAGCCTCTCCGCACAAATGGCGGACGTAAGGCTCAAGGTGCGCGTGGACGCGGCTCCATCGGGCAAAGCAGGCGAGAAGATCTGCGCTGCTGTCGTACTGAAGGTTATCGTCAGGGCGGTTGCCCTCATGGCTGCGCATGACCGGGGCAAAGGCGGCAAGCTCGCACCACCGCTGCATCAGTTCGGCGGTGCGCACGTTGCCGTGCAGCGAGGTGTAGCCGCCGCAATCAGAGTGGCTGTAAGCGTTGCCCACAAGCCCTGCCGAAAGCGCACCGGTGATGACCGTGCCGATGCCATCGTGGCGCGTAAAATCGACCGACTGGTCGCCCGCCCACAGCAGAGGGCAATGCGCCTGAACGCCCGAGAACCCCGCGCGCATGAAGAACAGCGCGTCGCCAGTTTTGCCACGCGATTCCAGCGCCATCGCGTTGACCTGCGCCCACAGCACCGGCCAAAGGTTGTGCGCCTCCATCGGATCAGAGCCATCAGCAAGGCGCAGATCGGTCGGCAGGTATTCGCCAAAGTCCGCCATCCAACCCGATATGCCGATATCCAGCATTTCACGCCCGAGGATACGTTCGGCAAACCAGGCACGCGTTTCGGCGCGGGTGAAATCGACCACGCCGCAATCGAACTCGCCGAAATCGACAAGGTAAACTTCATCGCTATCGGTCCGCAGGCAGAAATGGCCCCCTGCGCGCGCCTCGTCATAAAGGTCGCCATCCACCGCGATATAGGGGTTGGCGTAGGCCAGAAAGCGAATGCCCCGTGCGTCCAGCGCCGCAATGCGCGCGGCCAGATCGGGGTAACGCTCGGCACTGCGCGCGCCGCTGTGCCAGTCCCAGAACAGGCGGCGGCCAAAGCTGGTTTCGCGCACGCCCGCCCAGTCTTCACACCACAGGCCGGAGACGGCGGTCCCGGCTTCGATGAACTTCTCCAGCCGGTCAAAACTGGTCACGCCTGACTTCAGCCCGACGATCGCGCCGCCGATAGCCCAATCGGGCAGTTCAGGCTGACGGCCAAAACGCGCGGAAAGCTGCGCGACCAGACCCTGCGGCCCATCATCGCCAAACACTTCAAACCGCGCCGTGCCGCTCCACACATCCACCGCATGAAACGCCGGATCGGTGAAATCGAGCACGCTGTAACAGCTCGCATCAAGATGCACCGCCAGCCAGCGCGAGGTCAGAAACGTGGGCTGCGGATAGTTGGTGTTCCAGTAATCACCGCCCGCCATGCCCTCGGCGTCCATGCGCCGCGTCAGTTCGGTGGACTTGTCACGCCCCACCCCCGGCTCGCTCGTCCAGATCGGAAAGCTGCGGCCATTGAGCGCGAGATAGCTCATCTGCTCACCCCCGCCCCACACGCATTCGCCGGGTTCGGCGTGAAAGCGGATGCGCAGGCGATCATATCCCGGCACCAGCGCACTGACCGTCACGGCATTCGCATCAACCGCAAGACGCGCAACGATCACGTCACCGTCCAGCAGTTCCATGCCGCCAGAGCTTTCACGCCAGCCTGCCGGGGCAATTTCGCCATTAGGCTCATCGCTGATGCGAAAATTGCCGCGAACCATCTGCACTTCGGGATTGCCACGCGCCATGACCACCGCAGGACAGGAAGACGTGTGCCGCAGCACCAGTCGATCCCCGAATCGGAGATCGAACCCGTCAATTCCAGCGTGCAGCCGCAGTTCCAATGGCGTTTTCCTCATCCCGGCAGCGTTGCTGTGGCGGGTTTGCCGCTGCCGCTGTCCGTTTTTCTGACACCGCTTGACATATCGAGACAGTCATAGCAGATCAAGCATCAATAGCGGCCGATCGACGAGGGAGCATGACTACCCTTGGAAGACCGCTTTTTGCAGGGAGAGACACCATGAAATTCACTCACCGTCCGTCCGTGCGCGCCTTGGCATTGTCTGCCAGCGCCTTGTCGTTCTCCTTCGCAGGCCACGCAAATGCGCAGGAAGCCGCAGAGGAAACAGGCGGCATCACAGAAATCGTCGTCACCGCGCAAAAGGTGGCGGAAAACGTGCAGGACGTGCCCATCGCCATCACTGCGATCACGGCAGACCGTCTCGAATCGAGCGGCGTCACCAGCCTTGAAGGGCTGACGCAGCTCGTCCCGTCGGTCACGTTCCGTAAGGGAACGACCAGCGCCAACAGCGCCATCGTGATGCGCGGCGTGGGCACGATCACCTTCTCGGTCGCCGCTGAACCCAGCGTTTCCACCGTGGTCGATGGCGTGGTGCTTAGCCGTTCGGGCCAGGCTTTCATGGACCTGGTCGATGCAGAGCGTCTTGAAGTGCTGCGCGGCCCGCAGGGCACCCTGTTCGGCAAGAACGCCTCGGCAGGCCTTGTCAACATCGTGTCGAAGGGCGGCACCGACACGCTGCAGGGCGAAGTGCGCGCCGAATACTACGAGGACGAGGAATACCGCCTGCGCGCCGCCATTTCCGGCCCGCTTGGCGAAGGCCTCAGCGCCCGCGTCACCGGCTTCTACGGCAACTATGATGGCAACATCACCAACGTGTTCGGTGGCAGCAACGAAAAGGTCAACGGCTACGAACATTACGGCGCGCGCGGCATCCTCGACTATGAAACCGATGGATCGAAGCTCCGCCTGATCGCAGACTTCTTTGGCGCAGACGACGATTGCTGTGCCGATGTCACCGGCGTCAGCCGTGGCGCGGCGCTTGATGCAGAACTCGGTTTGCCGGGCGGCGTGGCGCAGGGCGTGAACCAGCGCTTCATCAACCACAACCTTGTCACACTGACCAAGGACCGCCAGTGGAGCCTGACCGCATCGGGTGATTTCGACGTGTTCGAAAGCCACACGCTCAGCGTCATCGCAGGCTATCGTAACTGGAAGAACGAGGAAGTGCGCGAAGGCGATTTTCTGCCGCGCGCCGTTGTCGGCACCGGCGAACTGCATGACAGCGGCGAAGTGCGCACCCAGCAGCTCAGCCTTGAAGTGCGCCTCGCCTCGGACCAGACGCAGCCGTTCTTCTATCAGGTGGGGGCCTTTGCATGGGGATCGAACAACCAGCAGGACTTCACGCGCAACAACATCACGTGCGCTACTTCCACCCTGCCTGTCGCCGCATCGGGCGCACGTCCTTGCAACCTTGCTGATACGGTCAACACTCTGTTTCCCACCGCCACATCGTTCAGCGACGTGCAATCGCGCAACTATGCCGTGTTCGGCCAGGCCACTTACCGCTTCAGCGACATGTTCGCGATCACCGGCGGCCTGCGGTACACCAAGGATGAGCTGGACTACGCGCATACCCGTGCGCCAGCAGTGAACGCCACCAACGGCCTCCCCGCCACCGGCCCCGGCACTAACGGCAGCCCCGCTGGCGGCACGCTGGCTTCGGGCGGCAACGGCACCAACACCTCTGCCGGATCAAGCAGCAACGGCAACTTTTCAGGCCGCGCCGTCCTGCAGATCACGCCGTCAGACGACGTGATGCTCTACGGCAGTTACACGCGTGGCTACAAAGGCCCCGCGTTCAACGTCTTCTTCAACCACACCGCCCCGGTCAACGCGATCCCCATCGACGAGGAAATCTCTGACGCCTTCGAAGCAGGCATCAAATCACAGTTCCTCGACAACCGCGTGCAGTTCAACGCCTCGGCTTTCACGGTGACCTACAAGGGTTTCCAGGCAAACAACTTCGTGCTTCTGAACGGCGTCCCCGTTTCGAACCTGACCAACGCCGGAACGGTGCGCAGCCAGGGCTTCGAGGCCGATCTGCTGGCCGTGCCGGTTGACGGCCTGACCCTGCGCGCCGGTGCGGCCTATGCCGATGCCAAGGTCCGCAAGTTCAACCCGAACCCGGGCACCAATGCACCCGACGCCCGCAACGGCACTCGCCTGCCGCTCGCACCGAAGTTCACCTATACCTTGGGCGGCAGCTACGAACGCGATCTGGGCGGCTTCAAGCTCTACCTCGACACCGATTTCCGCCACGTCGGCAAGCAGTTCTCCGACCTCGGAGAGAGCGGCCCGATCGACGCCTATGGCATCTGGAACGCCGGGATCGGCTTCTCGGACGCAGAAGACCTCTATCGCCTGACGTTCCACGCCCGGAACATCACCGACAAGTCCTACGCCCTGCTCAACATCAGCGCCGGCCAGCGCCTGCAGATCCCGCGCGACGCCGACCGCTACTTCGGCGTGAGCCTGCGCGCCAAGATCCAGTAACCGCCGATCCTCCCTCGGCGTAAGAAGAGGCTCCGGGCGAAAGTCCGGGGCCTTTTTTATTGGGGTGGTTGACTGGATTGGCGGCTTTGCGAGCTTTACCGCATAAAAGCTGCCGTTCTGGACACGACCCCGTTATGGTCATTTACTGTTTGTTAGCTCGCGTTGGTATTCTTGCGTTTGAGAACACCGGCAATAAAAGGGGCCATTCATCGGACGGTAGCACCGGATTAAAAAGGGGCCACTCCTGCTAGACCTTCGCCTTTGCGCGGAGGCGGAGGGTGAAGAGAGTGGAACTTTATCTCAAGGTTCGCCGCGCT
>NZ_JAUYRV010000016.1 GCF_030696665.1 Novosphingobium sp. | reverse complement strand
CCGCCATGCCAAGCCGCTCACCATCGGTCTCAACTGCTCGTTCGGTGCCACCCAGCTGCGCCCGCACGTAAAAACGCTGTCCGAAATCGCCGACACGCTGATCATGGTCTATCCCAACGCCGGCCTCCCCAACGAACTGGGCGAATACGACGAAATGCCCGCCACCACCGCAGGCCTCGTCAAGGAATGGGCTGACCACGGACAGGTCAACATCCTCGGCGGCTGCTGCGGTTCCACGCCCGCACACATCGCGGCAATGGCGCAGGCGGTGCAGGGCTTGCCCGCCCGCAAGATGGCCGTGCCCGCAACAGTCACATGCCTCGCAGGCCTCGAACCGTTTATCATGGCGGCCTGATTTCGTCCCCCTCCCGCAAGCGGGAGGGGTTAGGGGTGGGCAGCACCACAGCGCTCACTCCAGAGAAAAAGAACCCACCCCCGACCCCTCCCGCTTGCGGGAGGGGGGAGTAGAAAATGAACACCACCGCCTCTGCCCCATCCGGCTCCCGCTTCGTCAACGTCGGCGAACGCACCAACGTCACCGGCTCTGCCGCCTTCAAGAAGCTGATCCTTGCGGGCGATTACCCCAAGGCCGTCGAAGTGGCGCGCCAGCAGGTCGAAAACGGCGCGCAGGTGATCGACGTCAACATGGACGAGGGCCTGCTCGACGCGGTCGAGGCGATGACCACCTATCTTAAGCTGATCGCCGCCGAGCCTGACATCGCCCGCGTGCCGGTGATGATCGACAGCTCCAAGTGGGACGTCATCGAAGCGGGCCTGAAGTGCGTATCGGGCAAGCCCATCGTCAATTCGATCTCCATGAAGGAAGGCGAGGAAGCCTTCCTCACCCACGCCCGCAAATGCATGGACTATGGCGCTGCCGCCGTGATCATGGCGTTCGACGAAAAGGGTCAGGCCGACACCAAGGAGCGCAAGGTCGAAATCTGCGAGCGCGCCTACAAGCTGCTCGTCGGCATGGGCTTCCCGCCCGAAGACATCATCTTCGATCCCAACGTCTTCGCCGTCGCCACCGGCATCGAAGAGCATGACAATTACGGCCTCGATTTCATCGAAGCCACGCGTGAGATCAAGGCGCGCTGCCCGCACGTCCACATCTCGGGCGGCCTCTCGAACCTCTCGTTCAGCTTCCGTGGCAACGAAATCGTGCGCCGCGCGATGCACTCGGTGTTCCTCTACCACGCGATCCCGGCGGGCATGGACATGGCCATCGTCAACGCTGGTCAGCTCGATATCTACGACCAGATCGACCCGGTGCTGCGTGAAGCCTGTGAAGACGTCGTGCTCAACCGCCGCAAGGTGGCCGAAGGCGAACAGACCGCCACCGAGCGTCTGATCGAACTGGCCGAAAGCTACAAGGGCAAGGACGTCGTCGCCGAAAAGGCCGCCGAGGAATGGCGCGGCTGGGACGTTGTCCGCCGCCTTGAACATGCGCTGGTCAAGGGCATCGACGCTTACGTTGTCGAGGATACCGAAGAAGCCCGCGCGATGATCGACGCACGCGGTGGACGTCCGATCGAAGTGATCGAAGGCCCGCTGATGGAAGGCATGAACACGGTCGGTGACCTGTTCGGATCGGGCAAGATGTTCCTGCCGCAGGTGGTGAAATCGGCCCGCGTGATGAAGAAGGCCGTGGCCCACCTCATCCCTTTCATCGAAGCTGCCAAGCAGCCCGGTGCCAAGGCCAAGGGCAAGATCATCATGGCCACGGTCAAGGGTGACGTTCACGATATCGGCAAGAACATCGTCGGCGTGGTCCTGCAATGCAACGGCTATGAGGTGCTGGACCTTGGCGTGATGGTGCCGTGGTCGACGATCCTCGACACCGCGCAGAAGGAAGGCGTCGATATCATCGGCCTGTCCGGCCTGATCACGCCGTCGCTCGATGAAATGGTCACCGTGGCCGAAGAAATGAAGCGCGCCGGGATGAGCATTCCGCTGCTGATCGGCGGGGCCACCACCAGCAAGGTCCACACCGCGCTGCGCATCGATCAGGCGTATGACGGTCCGGTCGTCCACGTGCTCGATGCCAGCCGCGCAGTCGGCGTCGCCTCGCAACTGCTGTCCGATACGCAGGCCGATCCTTTCATCAAGGCCACGGCGGCGGAATACCAGCACGTGCGCGATGCCCGCGCGGGCAAGGGCGCGTCAAAGCTGCTCAGCCTCGAAGATGCGCGTCTCAACGCCTTTGCGCCCGATTTTTCGGAAAAGGCCCCGCCGCCCGAACAGCCGGGCCGTCATGTGTTTGATGACTGGAGCCTTGATGATCTGGTCGATTGCTTCGACTGGACGCCGTTCTTCCGCGCTTGGGAACTGGCCGGCACCTGGCCGTCGATCCTGGAAGACGAAGTGATCGGGGAATCGGCACGCAGCCTTTATGCCGATGCCAAGGTGATGCTCGAAAAGATCATCAGCGAAAAGTGGCTCACGGCCAAGGGCGTCGCCCAGTTCTGGCCCTGCGCCCGTCATGGCGACGATGTGGTGATCCACCCCAACGACGATGAACTCTCGGTCCGCCTGCCGTTCCTGCGCCAGCAGTTCATCAAGAGCCGTGGCCGCGCGAACTTCTCACTCGCCGATTTCATCGACCCAGAAGGTGACTGGATCGGCGGTTTCGCTGTCGGCATCCACGGCATCGACGAACACCTCGCCCGCTTCAAGGCGGACAACGACGACTATTCGGACATCCTGCTCAAAGCGCTGGCAGATCGTTTCGCCGAAGCCTTTGCCGAAAGGCTGCACCAGTATGTCCGCACCACGCTCTGGGCTTATGCCCCCGGCGAACAGCTGACCAATGAAGCGCTGATCCGCGAACAATATCGCGGCATCCGCCCCGCGCCCGGTTATCCCGCGTGCCCGGACCATACGCTCAAGCCGATCCTGTTCGATCTGCTCGATGCGACCAACACGGCAGGCATCACGCTGACCGAATCGCAGGCCATGCTGCCCACTTCGGCGGTGTCGGGCTTCTACTTCGCCCACCCCGAAAGCCAGTACTTCGGCGTCGCCACCATCGGGCGCGATCAGTTGGAAGAATATGCAGGCCGTCGCGGCATGGACCTGCCCGTGATGGAACGCTGGCTGAGGCCGAACCTGGATTGACGCACCAAAGCCCCCTCCTCTTACACGGAGGGGGCTGGGGGTGGTGCCTTCTGCTTCTTCCTCTCCAACACGATAACTGCTCCCCCGCGAAGGCGGGGGCCTCGGTGTTGTTGCGGAACGCTAGCGTAAACCTCCTGAGACCCCCGCCTGCGCGGGGGCGCACTGGTCTTGGGAAGCGGCCTACTGCAACCGACTGGCCGCAACCCGCGATTGTGCCCGCCGCTGAAGATAATCGGCCTCCACGTCCGGCACTTCAGCTTGCCCCGCCAGCACGCCCAGCGCTGCGCCAAGCCCGTGATGCGCCAGTTCGCCCAGCGCCGCTTCGGTATCCTGCCCCAGCTCTGCAGCCAGCGCTTTCAGCACCCGCGCCATTTCGGCAAACTCCACTTCGCTTTCCCACGCCGCCTTGCATTCTTCACGGCGCACGAAGCTGTCACGCATCTCAAAGCCCATCGCAGATCTCCGTACACGGCGGACTGCCCGCCATGTCCACAAGCTGTCAGGTGAAGGACAAGGCGCGCTTAAGCTGCTCCCGCGCACCTTGCCGGAGCCTAGGGATGGTTAAGCGGTAACCCATTTTTGGCGCGGCTTGCCTTGGCAGAGCCTGCGCGGCATGACGCAGGCAATGGGCACCACCGAAATCTTCCTGATTGCGCTGACGATCATCCTCGCCGTACCCTACCTTGCATGGCGCTTGCTGCGCACCGATTACTGGGCACCGCTGGTGGTGGTGCAGATCGTCGGCGGCATTTTGCTCGGGCCGGGCGTGCTGGGCGCTGCTTTCCCCGAATACTACGCCTTCGTGTTCAACCCGCAGGTCATCGGATCGCTGAACGGCATCGCATGGTGGGCGGTGATGATGTTCGTGTTCGTGGCCGGGCTGGAACTCGACATATCGGACGCCTGGGCCAACCGGCGCGAAACCGCCATCACAGCGGCGGGCGCGCTGGTCACGCCGCTGGTGTTCGGCGCTGCTGCCGCTGCACTGCTTCTGCAGACGCCCGGCTGGATCGGGCGGAACGGCACGTATGCTCAGGCCGTGCTTGGTATCGGCATGGCCTGCGCGGTCACCGCGCTGCCGATCCTCGTGCTGCTGATGGAAAAGCTCGACATCTTCCGCCAACCGCTCGGCCAGCGCATCCTGCGCTATGCCAGCCTCGATGACATCGCGATCTGGGGCGTGCTGGCGTTGATCCTCGTCGATTGGGAGCGGGTGGGGCGGCAGGCGATCTTCCTTGTCGCCTTTTCGCTCGCCTCATGGGCCGTGCGCGCGCTGTTCCGGCGGCTTGAGGAGAATGACCGCTGGCATGTCTCGTTGGTCTGGCTCGCCGCCGTGGGCTTTGCGGCGGACTGGTCGGGCCTGCACTTCATGGTCGGCGCGTTCCTTGCGGGCGCGGTCCTTGATGCGCATTGGTTCTCGCGCGATCGGCTCGATGGTTTCCGCCAGTTCCTGCTCCTCGCCGTGATGCCGGTGTTCTTCCTCTCCACCGGTTTGCGCACCAAATGGGACGTGGGCGGCGTGGCGGTGTTCGGCGCGGCGTTCCTGTTCCTTGCTGCCTCGGTCGCGGGAAAGCTGGTGGGTGTGCGCATCGCGGGCCGGATTCTGGGCTGGGCAAAGGGGGAGGCGTCGATCATCGGCTGGCTGTTGCAGACGAAGGCGCTCATCATGATCATCTTCGTCAACGTCCTGTTGGACAAGGGCATCGTCACCAACGAGACGTTTACCGCGCTGCTGCTGATGGCGGTGTTGAGCACGATGCTGACCGTGCCGATGGTCACGCCGAAGCTGAAGCAGCTCGACCTCTCGCACAAGTGACAGTGGCGTTTTTGGGGCATTTGAACAGGGTGTTTCTGAAGTGCACCTAGATGCACCTAGATGCACCTAGCCGCACCTAAACGCACCGGAGAGCCGCCGAGATGCCTGAAATCGACCCCATTTCGCGCCTGAGCGCCATTGAGGAAATCAAGCAGCTGAAGGCCCGCTATTTCCGCTGCATGGACACCAAGGACTTTGTTGGATTGCGAAAGGTGTTCGCCGACGATGCGGTGTTTGATGCCTCCTGTTCGCTCTCGATCGAACCAGCCGAAGATGCCGCCAACTGGGTCCATTCGGGCGGAGACACGATCGCCGCTTTCGTCGAAGCCGCCGTCGCGCCCTTGCGGACCGTCCACCACGGACATTGCCATGAGATTGAATTGCTTGGCGAAAACGATGCACGCGGGGTGATCGCGATGGAGGACCAGATCTGGGACGCAGACGGCAAGCCCTTCCTCCACGGCATGGGCCACTACCACGAAACCTACCGGCGCGAGGCCGATGGCTGGAAGATCGTCACCAGCCGCATCAGCCGCCTTCATGTGATCGTGGGCGTGGAATGACGCCGCGCGATCTGCCATAGCGGGGGCGTGACCCTTACCGCCCTCGATTTTTCGCCTTCCGATGTGCTCGACCGTCTCCACGCGGTGTTTGGATTCTCCGCGTTCCGGGGAGTGCAGGCCGATGTGGTGGAGCGGGTGCTGGCGGGGCGCTCGACCTTGGCGGTCATGCCCACCGGCGCGGGAAAATCACTGACATATCAGTTGCCTGCGGTGATGCAGCCGGGGTGCTGTGTTGTCGTCTCGCCGCTGATTGCGCTGATGCATGACCAGTTGCGCAGCGCAACTGCCAACGGCATCCGCGCCGCCACGCTGACCAGCGTGGATCTGGACCGGGGGCAGACCATCGAGCGGTTCCTGTCGGACGATCTCGACCTGCTCTATGTCGCGCCGGAGCGGGCCAGCCAGCCGCATTTCCTGGAGATGCTGCGCCGGGGCCGGGTGGCGATGTTTGCCATTGATGAGGCGCATTGCGTGTCCGAATGGGGCCACGATTTCCGCCCCGATTACAGGCTCTTGCGCCCGCTGATGGACGCATTCCCCGACGTGCCGCGCCTTGCTTTGACGGCCACGGCGGACCGGCACACGCGCGCGGATATCCTGACGCAGTTGGGCATTCCTGAAGAAGGGCTGATCGTTGCGGGGTTCGACCGGCCCAACATCCGCTACGCCATCGTCCCGCGTGACAACCCGCTGCGGCAGTTGATGACGGTGATGGCCGAGAACCCCGGCCCCGGCATCGTCTATGCCCCGACGCGCGCGCAAGTGGAGAAGCTGGCGAACCAGTTGGGCGCTAGCGGCAGGCCGGTGCGGCCCTATCATGCGGGGCTGGATGCGGCGGTGCGCGCGGCCAATCAGGCGGCGTTTGTGGATTCCGAAGACATGGTGATGGTGGCGACGGTCGCCTTCGGCATGGGGATCGACAAGCCCGACGTGCGCTTTGTGGCCCATGCCGCCTGCCCCAAGAGCATCGAGGGCTATTATCAGGAAACCGGCCGAGCCGGGCGCGACGGCGATCCTTCGGTGGCGGTGATGCTGTGGGGCGCGGAGGATTTCGTACGGGCGCGGCAGCGGATTGCCGAAGTGGAAGAGCACCGCCGCGCCGGGGAGCGGGTGCGGATCGATGCGCTGGCGGGGCTGGTGGAAACGCCGCACTGCCGCCGTGCGCTGCTGCTGCGCCACTTTGGCGAGAATCCGCCGCCGTCCTGCGGGAATTGCGACAATTGCCTGAATGCGCCGGGGGTCACCGATGCGACCGAGGTGGCGCGCAAGCTGCTGTCTGCCGTCTATCGCACCGGGCAATCGTTCGGCTTTGGCTATGTGGAGAAAGTGCTGACCGGCGTGGCCGACGAGCGGGTAACGCAGCGGGGGCATGACCAGCTTTCGGTGTTCGGGATCGTGACGGCAGACGAAGCGCCGCTGCTCCGGCCCTTGGCGCGGGCATTGCAGGCGCGGGGCGCGCTGGTGGCGACCGAGCATGGCGGGCTGGCGCTGGGCGGTGAGGCGCGGGCGATCCTGAAGGGTGAGGCCGAGGTGCCGCTGGTGCTGGCGCCGAAGAAGGAGCCGCGTTCGGGCAGACGCGCGCGGGGTGGCACCGGGGCGGCGCTCAACCCCGTGGGCGATCCGGTGTTCGATGCCCTGCGCGCGCTGCGCCGCGATCTGGCGCGCGAGGCTGGCGTGCCGCCCTATGTGGTGTTCCACGATTCGGTGCTGCGCGAGATGGCAGCCTCGCGGCCTTCCACGCTGGCGGATCTGGGGCAGATCGGCGGGGTGGGGTCTCGGAAGCTGGAGGCCTATGGCGACCGGTTTCTGGAGGTTTTGCGGCAGTTTTGAGCCCCGCCGTTTCGTCATCCCCGCGCAGGCGGGGATCCAGTGCGTTGCTGCGAGTCTTTTGTTGTTGGATTCCCGCCTGCGCGGGAATGACGAAAGGTGGTTTGAACCGTCAGTTCACGGTGCCCGGTGCAATCGGTTCTTCAGGGTCGTGCAGCGGCATGCCGCGGGTCTTCCATAGCGAGAATGCCACGCCGCCTGCGATGATCGCGAAGGTTATCCCAAGGCTGAGCGCCGGGGGGAACTTGTCGCCGCCGAGGAGGAAGTCGGTGACGAAGATCTTGCTGCCGATGAACACCAGCACGGCGGCCAGCGCATACTTGAGGTAGGCGAAGCGGTCGATCATCGCGGCCAGCGCGAAGTAGAGGGCGCGCAGGCCAAGGATGGCCATGATGTTCGAGGTGTAGACGATGAAGGTGTCTGTGGTGATCGCGAAGATTGCGGGCACCGAATCCACCGCGAAGACGAGATCGGCAAGGTTGATCACCACCAGCGCGAGGAACAGCGGGGTGGCGGCGTTGACCAGCTTGCCGGTCTTTTCATCGGGCACTTTCACGAAGAAGTGCTGATCGTGCAGTTCCTTGGTCACGCGCATGTGGCGGCTGATCCAGCGGACGACCGGGTTGTTGCCGATGTCCGGGTCATGATCGTTGGCAAAGAACATCTTGATGCCGGTGAACACGAGGAATGCGGCGAAGATATAGAGCACCCAATAGGCCTGTTCGACCAGGGCCGCGCCGCCCGCAATCATCGCGCCGCGCAGGAAGATGACCGCAACGATGCCCCATAACAGGGCGCGGTACTGATACTTTGGGGGGATGGCGAAGAAAGTGAAGATCAGGCTGATCACGAAGACATTGTCGATAGACAGCGCCTTTTCGATGAAGAACCCGGTGTAATACTTCATGCCAAGGTCCGCGCCCTTTTCGGCCCAGACCCACGCGCCGAAGGCCAGCGCGATGGTGATATAAAACGCAGTCAGCCGCAGCGATTCGCCAATGCCCATCGCCTTGTCCTCTTTGTGGAGGACGCCAAGGTCGAACGCGGTAAGCGCGACGACGAGGCCGATGAAGGCGAGCCAGAACCACGCTGGCGTGCCCAGCCAGTCTGCAAAAAGGAATTCCATCTATCGTCTCCGCACCCCGCCGCCTCCCGAATGCTTCGGCAGGCAGCAGGGTTCCTCTATTTCAGACTGTTGCCAGAGCCGCTTCGGGGCGGCGCAGGAAGAGGTGGGCGAGGCGGGCTTTTACCGCCTGCTTGAGCCGGTGCAGGCGCAGGACATCGAACGGGTCACGCGCCATGCGCAGTGCAGCGTCGAGTTTCTGGTGACGTTCGAGCAAGTGGAAGTAACGGTCAGACATCAAGGTAACCCTTCGAAAGCAGTGGCGTTCGATCAGGGATGCCGCACTTTTGACCCGAAGGTCCGGAAGAAGGGGGGAACAACACCCGGACCCAAAGCATCGGCATCACCCGATGCGGTCCGACATCACGAGGCGCTTTTCACACATGGGCGAAAGCGCCGCGCCAGAGGGGCCCGGTCCGCTCCGATAATTTGGAGCGATTCGTTCTGGATTGCAAGGGGGTTTGTTTGAGGCGTGGTGCCTACCCCGCTGCGACTAACTTCACGGCGTACCGTAAGTCTCGCCGCCCCCCCCCCCCGCCTGCGGGAGGGCGGAAGCGACTCTGACAACTCCCCTCCCGCAAGCGGGAGGGGTTGGGGGTGGGCACCTTTCCGGCTTGCCGCCAACTCCCGATTTGATATTAAAGTGATATCAGATTTAGAGGGGTAGGTTCGATGGCTGATTCGCGGACACATTCGGCAAGCAGGGAAACCGGGGCCTGGGCGGCCAACGGTTATGCCATGCTGATCGCGTTGATTGCGCTGGTGGTGTTGACCGGGGCGCGGGTGCTGGGTTTTGCCGGGAGCCAGCCGGCGGAGTCCGAAGTGCTTGGGTTCCTCTCCACCATCTTCATCGGGCCGGTGCTGATCGTGCTGATCGCATCGGGGTTCTACATGATCCAGCCCAATCAGGCGGCGGCCATCGGGCTGTTCGGAGCCTATCGCGGCACGGACCGCAACCACGGGCTGCGCTGGGTGTGGCCGTGGATGAGCAAGACCAAGATTTCAGTGCGTGCCAACAATGTGGTTTCCGAAAAGCTCAAAGTGAACGACCTGCGCGGCAATCCCATCGAGATTGCGGCCAACGTGGTGTGGCGCGTTTCGGACACGGCGCAGGCGCTGTTCGATGTGGACGATTACAAGGCGTTCGTGTTCGTGCAGATCGAAAGCGCGGTGCGGTCTATCGGTTCGCGCTATCCCTATGACGATATTGAGCATCAGGAAGTGACGCTGCGTAGCCACCACGATCAGATCAACGCCGAACTGCGCACCGAACTGAACGCGCGGCTGGTGCTGGCGGGGATCACGGTGGACGAATGCGGGCTGACGCACCTTGCCTATGCCCCTGAAATTGCGGGCGCGATGCTGCGCCGCCAGCAGGCCGAAGCGGTGATTTCTGCGCGCAAGAAGCTGGTGGAAGGCGCGGTTTCGATGGTGGAAATGGCGCTGACCCAGCTTTCGGAAAAGAACGTGGTGGAACTGGACGATGAGCGCCGCGCGGCGATGGTATCGAACCTGATGGTGGTGCTGTGTGGTGAGCGCGATGCGCAGCCGGTGCTGAACGCCGGTACGCTGTACCAGTAAGGCAGGACGAATGGCTGCGGCAACCAAGAAGGCGTTCCCGCTGCGCATCGATCCGGCGCTGTTCGCCGCGATCGAGCGCACGGCGGGGGCTGACTTGCGATCAGCGAATGCCCAGATTGAAGTGCTTTTGCGCGAGGCTTTGGCACGACGCGGGGTAAAACTGGCGGCGGCGGAGCCGGTGCGGCGAGGGCGACCGCCCAAGGAGTGAGCCGTCCCAAAGGGCAGGAACTGGAACGCAAGGGCCTGTCAATCATTTCGCGCTATCTCAGCATAAAGGATGTTGGGAGCGGATATGCGGATGATGAACCCTTTTGCCCTTCGTGAGCGCCGCCATCGTGGCCAGCGCCTTGCCGCACTCCTGCTGGGGGTAGCGGTGGTGGCCGCTATTCCGGCGAGCGCGCTGTTCGCGCAAGGGGGCCAGCGGACGCCTTATACCGTGCTGGAAACCGGTCGCAGCTTTGCGGCGTTGCAGGAGGCGGTGACTTCCATCGGTGATGGTTCGGGCACGGTGCAGATCGAGCCGGGTGTCTACCGCGATTGCGCGGTGCAGGGCGGGGGCGACGTGGGCTTCGTGGCGCAAGTGCCGGGGCAAACGGTGTTCGACGGCGCGGCCTGTGAAGGCAAGGCGACGCTGGTGGTGCGCGGGCGCTCAACGCGGGTGGAAGGCCTGATCTTTCAGAATGTGCGCGTGCCCGATGCCAATGGCGCAGGGATCCGGCTGGAGCGCGGCAATCTGACCGTGCGACAATCGTGGTTCCGCGACAGCGAGCAGGGCATTCTGTCTGCAGACGATCCGACCGGGGCGGTGCTGATCGAACAATCGACGTTCACCCGGCTGGGCCGGTGTGATCGGGGGCTTTCGTGCGCGCATTCGGTCTATTTCGGCGAATATGGCAGCGTGACCATTCGCCGCAGCCGGTTTGAAGCGGGGCGCGGCGGGCACTACGTGAAGACCCGCGCCGCACGGGTGGACGTTTCGCAATCCAGCTTTGACGATAGCGCGGGCAAGACCACCAACTACATGATCGACCTGTCTGCTGGCGCAGCTGGGCGGATTACCGACAATGCCTTTGTGCAGGGACCGGACAAGGAAAACCACAGCGCGTTCATCGCGGTGGCGGCAGAGGGGCGGGCGCACAGCTCGGCCGGGCTGCTGGTCAGCGGCAACGATGCGCGGTTCGCGCCGGGAGTGCGCTGGGGATCGGTGTTCGTGGCCGACTGGTCGGGTGATGCGCTGTCCATCGGGGCCAACACACTGGGCAGCGGGCTGACCAAGTTCGAGAAGCGCTGAGGTTGTTTTTGGGTGCTGTCGCGCTTATTTTAGCGGGGTGTTGAGCCGTCTTTCCCTGAACTTTGCCGGGCGGATCTGGGCGCTGTTGCTGGCCCTGACCGTGCTGACGCATGCCACGGTGCCGTTCGAGGCACCTTTGCAGGCGCGCAGTGGATCGGCGTTCAGCGCGGCTACCGTAGATATGGCCGTCGCGCCGGAACGCAAGCTGCAGGTGCAGCGGGCGATGGTACCGGTCGCTCCGCCAGGGCCTGTGGCCGTGCTTGCGCCTGCCGTGCCGGTGCTGGAGCGGGGCGCGCATTTCTGGCCGCCGCAGACCGCGCCACCTGCGCCCGCGCCGCTGCTGTTGCGGCCTGCACCGAGGGCACCGCCGATTTCCTGACCTGCCGCTGCGCCTGCGGGCGCTGTTGAAACGCATGTCAGGACATTCATCATGTCAAAGAGTTCTACGATTGCCTCGGCAGTGGATGCGCGCCGCGCCCATGTCGAAGCGCTGCTTGCCGCCTTTCCCGATGTTACGCCTGAAGAACGGGCGCTGCTGGTCAACTGGTTCAGAAGCGAGGCCAGCGCGCTGGATGTGGCGCTGGTGGCCAGCAATCCGGCGGCGGAGCGGGGATACCGCAAGTTCCGCGCCGAGCATGTCGACCGGTTCACCGTGAAAGACATGGTGCGCGCGCTGGTGTTTGCCGCTGTGGTGGCGGCGCTGGTGCTGCTGGCCGTGGCGGGTGCGCCGGTGTGAGGTGTTAGGGCGGGGGCTTCGGTCCTCGCCCTCAGCGCAGGAGATGGCCCGTCCGGTCGCGCTTGGTTTCCAGATAGCGCTGGTTGTGCGGGTTGGCGGGGAGTTGGTGGGCGACGCGCTCCGTCACATCGAGGCCGAGGCCTTGCAGCGTGGCGACCTTTTGCGGGTTGTTGGTGAGCAGGCGCAGCGAGGAAATGCCGAGCAGATCGAGCATGCGCGCGGCCACCGGGAAATCGCGCGCTTCGCTGGGCAGGCCTAGGCGCTCGTTGGCGTCTACCGTATCGAAGCCCTGATCCTGCAATTCGTAGGCGCGCAGCTTGTTGATGAGGCCGATGCCGCGGCCTTCCTGTCGCAGGTAGAGCAGCACGCCCCAGCCGCCGGTGTTGGCTTCTTCGGCCATGTGGGCGAGCGCTGCGTCAAGCTGGGGGCCGCAATCGCATTTGAGGCTGCCGAGGACGTCGCCCGTCAGGCATTCGCTGTGCAGGCGGACGAGCGGCGTGCGCTCGCTGGTCTGTGTGCCGAGGACGAGGGCGACGTGTTCGCGCAAGTCATCGCGTGCGCGGAAGGCGATGATTTCGGCGTGTTCGCAGGCGTGGACAGGCAGGCGAGCGCGGGCCTGGATCGAAAGGTTGAGCGGGTCTTTGAACGCGGCGAGATCGGCGGTGGAGACTTCCGCTGCGATGTCGACGCCGGTGGAGATGAGGAAGGCGGGGAGGATGCCTGCCAGCCGCGCCATGTCCATCGCGGCGGTGGCGGCGTCGTAAGCCTCGATGGGATCGGCCTTGAACGGGCCGCGCAAGGGGCTGCGCAGGTCTGCGGCCGGATCGGCGAGGTTGCGCGCGGCAGAGAGGCTGAAGGGTTCTGCGCCGTGGATCATCACGGGGGCTTCGGGCACGGCGGCATCGCGCTGGTTGGCAAGCTTCAGCGTGGCGGCGCGGGCGGCGGAGATGAGCAGGCGCGCGGCGTAGATGCCGGGCTGGACGTAGGCGGTTTCGGCAGGGAGCAGGTCCAGCGCGCCGTTTGTGCCGGTCACGCGGATCGCCCAGCCGTGGCGCAGGGCGTCCAGCGCCCTCGCAACGTTCCGCGACTCGCTCACAGATCCAGCTCGGTGATCAGCGGGATATGGTCGGAAGGCTGCTCCCACTTGCGGGTTTCCTCCACAAAGCGGTGGCCGCGCGTTTGCGCGGCGGCTTCGGGCGAGGCCCACATGTGGTCGAGACGGCGGCCCTGATCCTTCGCGCGCCAATACGAGCGGTAGGACCACCACGAATAGTTGCGCTCCGGCGCGGGGATGTGCTTGCGGCCAAGGTCCACCCAGCCGTGGGCATCGGCGAAGCGTTGCAGCGTCTCGACCTCAAGCGGGGTGTGGCTGACGACCTTGAGCAGGGCCTTGTGGTTGTAGACGTCGCATTCGAGCGGGGCGATGTTGAAATCGCCGACGATCAGCGTGGGGCGCTCGATCTTTTCGGCCCAGCGGGTCATGCGTTCGAGGAAATCGAGTTTCTGGCCGAACTTGGCGTTCACCTCGCGGTCGGCCACATCGCCGCCTGCGGGGATATAGACGTTCTCGATGATCAGGCCGTTGCCCGGCCCAAGCAGTTCAACGCCGATGTGCCGGGCCTCGCCATTGTCCTGCCAGTCATGCTTGCTGAAATCGCGGAAGGGGATGCGGCTGACGGTGGCGACGCCGTGATAGCCCTTCTGCCCGTGGATCGCGCGGTGGGTGTAGCCCAGCTTTTCGAAGACCTCGTGCGGGAACAGGTTCTCCGGCGTCTTGATCTCCTGCAGGCACAACACATCGGGCGCCTCCTGCAACAAAAAGCGTTCGACCTGATCGGCCCGGAGGCGGACCGAATTGATGTTCCATGTGGCAACCGAGATCATGCGCTCGGCTTTAGGGTCGCGGGGGGGCGATTGCTAGATGGGATGTGGGGGTGGGGCCGGCTGTTTTAGAAATGGACGATGAAGCACTTGCCATCTTCGGAATCGGATCGCGCACCGGGGATAGCACTGCAAATTTGCTCAAACTCACGCGACCCAATCACCTTGTTTGCTTGCTCCAACATACACTTGGTAAAGTCACTGTTCTTCCCGACAGGTGGTGCATTTGGCTTGCTGGCGACTCTTGTCGACAGTCCTGAGCATTCTTCTTTTGCTTGAGCGACCGACGGCAGATCACCGGTGGTTGCAGGCTTCTGAGTGCAACTGCCCAAGGGTGCGAGCACCAGAATGCCTGCTAAACGCCAAGCAATGGCTGAATAATTCATTGGCCCTGCCTATGGCTCTCTATTCACGCCGCTTCCTGCAACCGCCGCACGACTGGCTGCACGTGCTGCCGCGCCCGCCACAGGTCATAGTTAGCCTGCATCGCCAGCCATGCGCGCGCGGTGCTTGCGCCTGCCTGCTCCAGCCGCAAGGCCAGATCGGGGCTGATCGCGACCTTGCCGTTCAGCACGCGCGAGAGGGCGACGCGCGACATTGCGAGGCGGCTGGCGGCTTCGGTGATGGACAGGTTCAGCGCTTCGATCACTTCGTCACGAAGCAGTTCGCCGGGGTGGGGAGGGTTGTGCATCATGGTCATGGCCTCACCACACTATACCGTTCGGCGCATGAATCCACCCCTCCACCACCAGCTTCGCTGGCGGTTCCCCTCCCCGTTTGTCCTTCGGAAAAACAGGGAGGATTGGGGCGCAATTTTTTCGTTCGAGCTTTGGTCCCTGCGTGAGCGAGGATGGTGGTCTTCGAGAACCGGCGCGCAGCGACCTTTTTGGTCGTGAGCACCGGAAGCGCAAGAAGGCTGCCGTCCGCAGCCGCGCAGGGGGCGAAGATCGAATGAAAAAACAAAACCCCCGGACCGGGGGCATTGGTCCGAGGGTTCCATTCGCGTTCGTCACGCTTGACGGGGAGGTCATTGGGAGACCGGCAACAGGGGGGAAACCTGTCTCGACCGCCTCGTCGAGAACCGTTCTAGGGGCCGGACGCTTGCCCCCCGATGAACGGTTATGACAGGCTTGTCGCAACTTGTCGCAAGGGGCGAACGGTTGGGGGGTGAGGTGGTTTGTGGTGGCGATGGGTTGCGGGGGGGCGTTCATTTTCACTGACCCTGCCCGAATCGTCGCCCCGGACTTGATCCGGGGTTGGGCTTTTTCTGACGTTGCGAAGGGAAGCGGGGCCCCCGGTCAAGCCCGGGGTGACGAAGGAGTGTAATGGCAAAGGCAAACGCCTTCTGCTTCCCCGCGAAGGCGGGGACCTCGGGCGGTCGAGCGCTGCCGTCTGCCTTAGAGGTTGCTGAATGCGGCCTGAGGCCCCCGCCTTCGCGGGGGCGCACTCCTGGTGGCGGTGGCGGGGTTAGCCGCTCAACGCCGGGTGGCGGGGCGGGGGTCTGTCCATTTGAAGGTCTTGTCGTCCACCGCGATGCCATATTGGTGGCCGGACAGGCGCATGGTGGTGCGCTTGTTCTGGGCATCGAGGGCGACCCATGAATCGAGTTGCATACCGCCGGGGGCACCCGCGTTGCGCACGAAGATCATGGTGATCGTGCCATATTCAGGATGCTTGGGATCGCGCACTTGCAGGCTGATCACGCCGGGATCGCCGGTGGGCAACTGCTTAGCGAAGCGGGCGACGTCCTTGTTCGGATCGAGCAGCGCGCCCAGCGGGCTGTTGCCGATGGGCCAGCGCTGCACCTGCCGCACTTCATAGTCGATCATGGTCAGCGCTTTGCCATCGCCCACGATCAGCAGGGGTACGCCCTTTTGATACTGGAAGCGGATCTTGCCGGGGCGCTTCATGGTAAGCACGCCGGAGATGGTCTGGCCCGACCGATCGGTCTGCACGAAGTTGGCGCGCAGCGTGGTGATGCCGCGCAGGGCGGTGACGGCGCGATCGATTTCGGAAGGCTGGGCCTGCGCCACCGTGGGGGTGGCGAGTATGGCGGGCGTGGCCGCAGCGAAGGCAAGCGAAAGGGCCGCCGCGGGGCGGCCAAGCTTGCGAAATGTGTTCTTGATCTGGTTCATCGCCGTTCCTTGAGGTGTTGGCGTTGAACTCACCGTGAACCGTCCCGGTTCCAAGAATGGCGGGACGGGCTTCACGGAGCAGGCGCTAATGCGCGCTTACTTGATCTTCGCTTCCTTGAACTCGACATGCTTGCGCACGACGGGATCGTACTTGCGGAAGACCATCTTCTCGGTCGTGTTGCGGGGATTCTTCTTGGTTACGTAGAAGAAGCCGGTTTCTGCGGTCGAGACCAGACGGATCTTGACGGTGGTGGGCTTTGCCATTGCTCTATCCTGAAATTTCGCGCGCGAATCTGAAAACGAATGTAGCGGCGCGTTTCCACGCCGCCGTCACAGGGTGGGGCCGTTGGGATAGAATCAGGGTAAAGTCAAGCGACCAGAGACGCGTCTGGCGATTTGCCGGAAACACTTGGTCATGGTATTGGTTGCATCAGTAACCATATTAGAGAGATGATGCCGACCTTGAACGCCCCTGCTTTTGATTTTGCCCAGCTACCGGACATGCCTGACACTGTGTTCACTGCGCCCCTGCGCCGCCCTTCACGGGTGGGCGATGACTGGGTGGAGCCGGAACAGCGGCGCTATACGGCAGACGAGCACGGGGTGTGGGACGCGCTCTATGCGCGGCAGATGGAGGTGCTTCCCGGCCGGGCATGCAGCGCGTTCCTGCACGGGCTGGAGCGGCTGGACCTGGGGCGCGGAGGCGTGCCTGATTTTGCGCGGCTATCGGAGGAGCTGGGCGCGCTGACCGGGTGGAGCGTGGTGCCGGTGCCGATGCTGATTCCCGATCACGTGTTCTTCTGGCATCTGGCCAACCGCCGCTTTCCGGCGGGCAATTTCATCCGCACGCGCGAATGCTTCGACTATATCGAAGAGCCGGACGTGTTTCACGATGTGTTCGGGCACGTGCCGATGCTGACCGACCCGACTTACGCCGATTACATGCAGGAATATGGCCGAGCCGGGTGGAAAGCCATGCGGTATAACCGACTGAAGGCGCTGGGCGCGCTCTACTGGTACACGGTCGAGTTCGGGCTGGTGATCGAGGACGGCGCCCCGAAGGTCTATGGTGCGGGCATTCTCTCGGGGCCGCGTGAGGCGGTGTTTGCGCTGGAGGGCAAATCGCCCAACCGGATCATGCTGAACGTCGACCGGGTGATGCGCACCGATTATGTGATCGACGATCTGCAGCCGACGTATTTTGTGATCGAGAGTTTTGCCGACCTCTATCACCAGACGGTGGAGCGCGATTTTGACCGGCTCTATCGCGCGCTGGGGCCAGGGTTCACTTATGCCAATACGGCAGTGATCGACGTGGATGATGTGTTGCAGCGGGGGACGCTGGAGTATCATCTGCGCGGTGGGCACGGGTCAGGCGCATTGCCGGTCTAGCAGCGCTGTTGCGCATTCAACCTACTGTTTCCCCGTCACTCTGAACTTGGTTCGAGGTCCATCTCTCCTCACGAGCGGACAGGGTTTGGGGGAAATGGATCCTGAAACAAGTTCAGGATGACGAAGAATGGTTGGAGGTGTGACTGGCCTTTTAGAGCGGACACAGCGACATAGAAAAAGCCCGGCACCTCCAGGGTAGTGCCGGGCTTTCCTTGGCCATCAAGGCAGGTGCGAGCGTGCGCCCGCAGCCTTACATCTTGTCGGCCTGGTCTTCCATCGCATCGGCCTTGGCTTCGCCCGTCGCGCGGACGGCATCGGCCTTGGCTTCCATTGCGTCTTCCGATGCGCCGCCCATCATGTCGGCACGATCTTCCATCGTATCGGCAGCGGCTTCGGAGTTTTCGCGGACCATGTCGGCCTGATCTTCTGCGGCATTTTCCTGATTGCTGTCGCACGCGGCAAGGCCGAGGCCCATCGCCAGTACCGGCACCATCATTGCGCCCTTGAAGAAACCTTTCATGTGCATCCCTTTCCGGATTGAAGTCTTGTGATGTGGCGAAGGCGGCTCTTGCGAACCGCCTTCGGGAAATGAACGTCGTTTCGGTTTAGCGAACCGATCCGCGACGAACGAGGTTGACGATGGCGAGCAGGATCAGCGCGCCAAGGAACGAAACGATCAGCGTGCCGGCCGAAATGCCCTGCGTGATGCTTCCGCCGCCAATCAGCGGTGCCAGCAGGAAGCCGCCAAGCAGCGCGCCGACGATGCCGACGACGATGTTCAGGAAGATGCCCTGCTGACCATCGGTGCGCATGACGATGCTGGCCAGCCAGCCGAGAATGCCGCCGACGATGAGAAGAATGATAAGGCCCATGATGCTACCCCTTTGAACTGTTGCCGTAAGTGGCGTTCTGGGGAGTCAATTCCGGGCGAGGTAATTTGTTCCACCGTTGCGGTGGATGGTTGTTGGCCGTGTTTGATTATCGCTGTGAAATCAGCGCATTGCCAACCATATGATGGCGGCAGCTCCGGCCACGATGCGATACCATGCAAAGGGTTTGAACCCTGCGCGGCTGACATAGGCGACGAAAAAGCGGATCACCGCGAGCGCGACGACGAACGAAACGAGGAAGCCAACCGCGATTTCGGTCCAGCCCACGCCGCCGGACGCGAGCGTGCCCGACATGATCGCCTCGCGATTGTCGAGCAGTTCGAGCGTGGTTGCGCCCAGCATGGTGGGGATGGCGAGGAAGAAGCTGAATTCAGCCGCCGTGCGGCGCTCTATGCCCATCGCCAATGCGCCCATGATCGTCGCGCCCGAGCGGCTGACGCCGGGCACCATCGAGAGGCACTGGATGAAGCCGACGCCCAGCGCCTGGCTGAGCGGCAACTGGCCGATCCCGGTGAGTTCGCCGGGCTTGGCGTATTTTTCGATCACCAAGATCGCGATGCCGCCGATGATCAGTGCCCAGCCGACCACCGACGGGCTGCCGAGCAGGACGTCGATATAGTCCTTCAGCAGCAGGCCGAGGATGGCCGAGGGGATGAAGGCGGCGAGCAGATTGCGCAGGAAGCGCAGGGAGATAGGCTCAAGCCGCAGCAGGCCCATGCCGACCGCCCAGAAGGTGCGCCAGTATTGCACCACCACCGCCAGGATCGCGCCCAACTGGATCACCACGTTGAACATGGCCCACTGGTGCGGATCGAAGCCGAACAGCTCGGTCGCGAGGATCAGGTGGCCGGTGGAGGATACCGGGAGAAACTCGGTAAGGCCCTCGACGATGCCGAGCAGGATAGCGGTGACGATAGAGTCCATGATGCTTCCGGGGTTTGCCGCAACGCAGCATCAAGTCAAGGTGTCAGGCTGCCATCCCGTCAAATTGCAGGCGGGCGAGGCGGGCGTAGAGGCCATCGGCAGCGCTGAGGCTGGTGTGGGTGCCCTGTTCGACAATCCGGCCACCGTCCATGACCACGATACGGTCTGCCGCGCGGATCGTGGCGAGGCGGTGGGCGATGACCAGCGTGGTACGGTCCTTCATCAGCCGGTCGAGCGCGTCCTGCACCAGACGTTCGCTTTCAGCATCCAAGGCGCTGGTGGCTTCATCGAGCAGCAGGATCGGCGAATTGCGCAGCACCGCGCGGGCAATGGCAATGCGCTGGCGCTGGCCGCCCGAAAGGCGCGCGCCGTCTTCGCCAAGGAACGTGTCGAGGCCTTGGGGCAGATCGCGCAGGAACTGTTCGGCGTTGGCGTTGCGCGCAGCTTCCCAGATCGCCTCATCGGTTGCCCCCCAGTTGCCGTAGCGCAAGTTGTCACGCGCCGAGGCGGCAAAGAGCGTGGCATCCTGCGGGACGAGCGCGGTACGCATGCGGATTTCCGCCGGATCGGCGCTGGTCAGCGGCACGCCATCGATGCGGATGGTGCCGCCGTGCGGATCGTAGAAGCGCTGTGCGAGCAGGAACAGCGTGGACTTGCCTGCGCCCGAGGGGCCGACGATGGCGACGGTTTCGCCCGGTTCGACCGTCAGCGAGAAATCGTCGAGCGCCAGCACTTCGGGGCGCGAGGGATAGCGGAAGGCGACGTTCTGGAACGCCAACTGCCCGCGCGGGGGCACCGGTAGCGCAGTGGGGCGGGCAGGAGGAGCGATGTCCGGCTCTTCGCGCAGGAGCTCGTTGAGGCGTCCGGCGGCACCAGCGCCGCGCAGGAGATCGCCGTAGACTTCGGACAGCGCACCAAGGGCACCGGCAACCAAGCCTGCGGTGATGACGATGGCGAAGATCGTGCCGCCGCTGATCGTGCCGTTGGCAACGCCGATCGCGCCTTCCCACACCAGCATGGTGATGCCGCCGAAGATCAGCAGGATGACGATAGAGGTCATCCCTGCGCGGATCGAGATGCGGCGCAGCGCCGTCTGGAACGTGGCCTCGACCTTTTCGCCAAAGCGGGCGAGTTCGCGTTCCTCTTGCCCGAAGGCCTGCACGATCTTCATTGCGCCCAGCACTTCGGAGACGATCACGCCGATGCCGGCCACGCGGTCCTGGCTGGAGCGCGACACATTGCGCAAGCGGCGGCCGATGATCACGATGGGGCCGACCACCAGCGGGATGCCGATAAGCAGGATCGCGGTCAGCTTTGGCGCGAGGTAGAGCAAGTAGCCGAGGCCGCCGATGGCGGTGATGGTGTTGCGCAGGGCGACGGAGACGGTGGTGCCGACAACCTGTTCGATCACCGCTGTGTCAGACGTCATGCGCGAGGCGATTTCCTTGGGGCTGTTCGTCTCGAAGAACGAGGGAGGCAGGCGCAGCAGGTTGGCCTGCACTTTCAGCCGCACGTCGGCAACGACGCGCTCACCCAGCCACGACACGAAATAGAAGCGGCAGGCGGTGCCGATGGCAAGCACCAGCACGATCAGCAGCAGGTACTGAAACCAGCGGCCCAGCTCGTTCACATCGGCCCCGGCGGAAAAGCCCTTGTCGATAATGAGGCGGAAGCCCGAGGGGATCGCCAGCGTGGCAGCAGATGTGACCACCAGCGCGGCAGAGGCGGCGGCGACGCGGCCCGGATAGCGCGCGGCCTCGTCCCAGATCATGCGCAACGGGCCAAGAGTCCGGGCCTTTGCGGCCGGTTCGGCTGGTGCGACAGCTTGCGGTTCGGTCTGCGGGGTATGCTCGTCCATGCGCCTCGCCTAGCCCAAGCCACGTCTTGCCGGAAGGGGGCATTGGTGTGGTGCCAACCTGACCGGATGTTTGTTGCGTTGCACAAACGGTCGAATCGAGGCAATCTGCTTTCAACGACTCCTGAAACCGGGCTTTCGGCCATGTTTCGGGCAACAACCAAAAGGTGTTCGCAGTGCTGTACAAAGCTTATGAAATCCAGCGCTCGCTGATGAATGCGAGCAGCGCATGGGCCTCAATGATGGCCGATGCCCTGACCGATCCGCGCAATCCGTTTGCGGGCATGGGCCAATCGCAAACCATCGCCAACGCGCTTGATGTGTTCGCCCATGCTGCAGCGCCGCGTGGGAAGCCTGCCTTCGGGATCAAGGTGATCCACGTCGATGGCGCGGCACACGCGGTTAAAGAGACGACCGTGGTTACCCGCCCGTTCGGCGATCTGAAGATGTTCACGCACGAAGGCCTGCCCAAGAACGCACCGCGCCTGCTGATCGTTGCACCGATGAGCGGCCACTACGCCACGCTGCTGCGCGGCACGGTGGAGCGCATGCTGGAACGCTGCGTTGTCTACATTACCGACTGGGCCGATGCGAAGTATGTGCCGCTGGCCGAAGGCGTGTTCGATCTTGATGACTACATCGATTATCTGACCGGCTTCCTTGAGCATATCGGCGAAGGCGCGCACATGCTGGCGGTGTGCCAGCCTTCGGTGCCATCGCTTGCCGCAACCGCAATCATGGCGGCCAACAAGCACCCTTGCCGTCCGCTGACGCTGACCATGATGGGCGGCCCGATCGACACGCGCGAAAGCCCGACAGCGGTAAACGACCATGCCGTTACTAAGCCGCACGTGTGGTTCAAACACAACGTGATCACCACCGTGCCGGCCAACTATCCGGGCGAGGGGCGACGCGTCTATCCGGGCTTCGTGCAGCTTGCCAGCTTCATGTCGATGAACATGGCCAGCCACATGATGAGCCACTACAAGCTGTTCCAGCACATGAACGCCGGGGCCGACGAAAACGCCGATGCCACGCGGACATTCTACGATGAATACCGTTCGGTTTGCGATCTCCCCGCCGAATTCTATTTGCAGACGGTGGATGTGGTGTTCCAGCGCCACGCCCTGCCCAAGGGTGAACTGATCCATCGCGGGCAAGCGGTGGATCTGGGGGCCATCACCGACACCGCGATCCTGTGCATCGAAGGTGAGCGCGATGACATTTCGGGCATCGGCCAAACCAAGGCCGCGCTGAAGGTAACGCCGAACCTGCCTGACGAGATGAAGCAATACCTGCTCGCCACCGAAGTTGGCCACTATGGCATCTTCAACGGCTCACGCTGGCGATCAAACATCGCACCGGTGGTGGACCAGTGGATCAATACGTTCGAAAAGAAGGCCAAGAGCCGGAAATTGAGCGTGGTAGCTTGAGGCACCACACCTGACACCTCAAAGGGCCGGTCGGACATTTTTCGCCCGGCCCTTTTTACGGACAATCGCCAATCAAACGAAGAACTGGCTCACCCATTCGCAAAGTAGCGCGGGCTTGGCCTCGCCTTCGATCTCAACCGTGATTTCCATAGTCTGCTGCCACTGACCGGGGCGTTTTTCGTCCATTTCCAGCAGTTTGAAGTGGCCGCGCACGCGCTTGCCGACGCGGACGGGGGCGAGGAAGCGGGTGCGGTTGCCGCCGTAGTTTACGCCCATCTTGATGTTTTCAGGGCGGGGGCAATCGCTCTCCATCGTCAGCAGCGGGATCAGCGAAAGGGTGAGGAAGCCGTGCGCGATGGTGCCGCCGAACGGTGTAAGCTTTGCCTTTTCGGGATCGACGTGGATGAACTGGAAATCGCCAGTGGCCTCGGCGAACTTGTTGACCCGCTCTTGCGTGATTTCGACCCATTGAGAGGTTCCAACGACCGAGCCGACCATGCCTTTGATCTGCTCAGCGGGAATGAATCTGGTCATGGTTTTGCGCCTTCCTGAATACTTTGCCTGCAGAATGCCGACACGTTCGGCGTTGCGCAAGCGTATTTAAGCAGGCGGTTAAGCGGCGGTGAGGGTCTGGTGCAAGCCGCGCGGTTTGCGAAACGGTTCGGGCTGGGCTGCCTTCACACGCTGAATATACGCCCACAGCCCGCATTGTAGCCCGACCAGCATGTAGCAGAACGGCTGGAACGCGATACCGACGAAGGTGGAGCCGACGAGGTAGATCACCTGCGCCTGCTGCAATGCCTCGGCCAGCGGCGAGACCCAGCGGAATTCCTCGCTCTCTTCCTTGCGAAAGCGTCGGCGCAGCACTTCCATCTGCCACAGGCCAAGCAGATGCAGTGCCAGCCACATGGCAAGGCCCGGCCAGCCCTGTTCGCCCAGCATTTCGAAATAGCTTGAGTGATAGGCGCGGGCTTCGTCCACTACCGGGCGGTATTCCAGTGCCGTATTGTTGTCGCCTGCCTGCTGCGCGGTGACGGCGTTGTATTCCAGCTTGTTCTGGCGATAGGCGTCAAAGCCGCCGCCGAACGGGCGGTCCTTCACGAAATCCAGCGTCCACATCCACACTGCCACGCGGGTGGAGGCGGATTCATCGGACTGGTGATTGCCGATGGTGTTCATCCGCGCGACGAATTCCGCCGGGAGCAGTGGCAGGCTGATGAGCGCGCCTGCGGCCATCAGCGAAACGATCATCAAGCGCCGCTTGGCGGTGCGCAGGACCAGCGCGGCCAGCACCACCACGCAGACAAGGCCAGTGCGCGCGCCGGTGCCGATGGGCATGAGTGCACAGGCGAAGCACAGTGCCCACGCGAAGCCCTTTACCCGCCAGTCAGGCGGAAAGATCGTGCCGAAGCGCGCCAGCCACAGCGCCAGCGGGATCACTGCGATGGACACCGCCGAGATGATCGAGCTTTCATAAAGTCCCGTGTTGTTGTCGACCAACAGTCGCAGCGTGCCATATCCGCCGCCGCCAGTGATCGTCTTGATGCCGCCGCCGATGACGATGACGCCGATGGACAGGACCATGACCAGCGTCAGCGCCTCGATCCGCAGGCGGGTGCGCAACGTGAGCGGCAGGAACATCGCAAAGACCAGCGCCTTCCACACCCATGACCACTTTTCAGCGGCCTCAAGCGGGAAATCGGCCTGTTGCGTAGTCATCCCGCAATAGATCAGCAGCATCAGCATGAGGAACTGGCGCAGGGAAAAGCGGGTGCCGTTCTTGTCCTCGGCCACGAACCACGCGCCGAATGCGCAAAGGAAGGCGATCAGCGAAATCGGGATCTGGGACATAATGCCCCAGCTGACCTTCTGCGGCGAGACGACGTCGATATAGGTATAGGCCAGCACGAAAATGAACGGGCGGCGGAATCCTGCGCCGATGAAGGCCAGCACGAAGCTGAGCAGGAACAGGTCAAGCATCGCCACCGCCTGGCGGTTTTGCGCGCGTCTTGCGGAACGGAACGCGGCGGCTGGGCAATGAGGGATCATCGTCGAGATCGTCACGCTTCAGCAGCCGCCAGACGGCAATCGCCATCAGCAAGTGTGGCAGGAAAAGCGTGAGTTTGTCGATCATCGTGGGAAGACCGTTAGCCGGTCTGGGTTGACGCGGCGTTAAGGCTTGTCTGGCAGGAAGCGGGGGATGACCCGCGTGCTTCATGTCCTTGACCATTCGCTGCCGCTGCACAGCGGCTATACCTTCCGCACGCGCGCGATTTTGAAGGCGCAGCAGGCGATGGGGCTGGAGGTGCGCGGGGTGACCGGACAACGGCACAGCGCGGCGCATTCGGGTGACCCCGAGGAAGCTGACGGCCTTCTGTTCTACCGCACCTCCGGGGCCGCTCAGGGCTTACCGTTGGTGCGCGAATGGAACGAGGTTACGGCGCTGGCGGACCGGATCGTCGCGCTGGCGCAGGAATGGCGACCGGATGTGCTTCACGCCCATTCGCCCGCGCTATGTGGCCTTGCCGCGTTGAAGGCCGGGCGCAGGCTGGGCATCCCGGTGGTCTATGAAATTCGCGCCTTCTGGGAGGATGCGGCGGTGGGCAATGGCACCGGGCGCGAGGGTTCAGCCAAGTATTGGCTCACCCGCGTGCTGGAGAATGACGTGGTCAGCGGGGCGGACCGGGTGGTGACGATCTGCGACGGGCTGCGGCAGGACTTGATCGCACGCGGATATGCGCCCGAGAAAATCGCGATCATGCCCAACGGTGTCGATCTTGAGATGTTCGGCAGTCCACTGGAGCGCGATGCCGCATTGGCGCAAGAGCTGGGGTTGGGTGATGGGCCGGTGATCGGCTTCCTTGGCAGCTTCTACCCTTACGAAGGCCTCGACGACATGATTGCAGCCATGCCAGCCATCGTGGCGCGTGTGCCCGATGCACGGCTGCTGCTGGTCGGCGGTGGCCCCGCCGAGGCGGCATTGCGCGCGCAGGCGGCGGCATCAAGCGCGGCCAATGCGATCCGCTTCGTGGGGCGGGTGCCGCATCACGAGGTTGATCGGTATTACTCGCTGGTCGACGTCGTCTGCTATCCGCGCAAAGCCATGCGGCTGACCGAACTGGTAACCCCGTTAAAGCCGCTGGAAGCGATGGCGCAGGGAAAGCTGGTGGCAGCATCGGACGTTGGCGGGCACCGCGAATTGATCCAGAATGGTGTTACCGGCACATTGTTCGCGCCGGATGATCCCGCTGCAATGGCCGCTTCAATGGCCGAGCTATTGCTCAATCGCGAAGGCTGGGGCGCGCGCCGTGAGGTGGCAAGGCACTTTGTGCGTAAGAACCATGACTGGGCTCTCAACGTGAGGCGTTATCATCCCGTTTACCAAGTCCTGTTACCGAATCACATATTGCCCGCAATGGCAGCCTGACCGGCGATGTTGCGGAGTTTGACTGACCGGCGATCAACCGGAAAAGAGCAGGACGAAACGCCAGTGACCGTGACCAAGCGCAAGCCAAAGCCCATCACCGCGCACCCCATGTTCCCGGCTGTGACCGCGTTGTGGTTCGCGGCCTTCCTTAGCCTTGGCAGCTTTGCGGTGGCGCCAGCCCTGCTTGAAGGGCCGGTCGTGGCGCTCGGCATTCCTGAAATTCTGCCGGCCGCACAACCGCCGCTGGGCTTTACAGTGCGCGCGCTGGTGGCGATCGTGATGATGGGTGTGGGCGGCCTTGTGGGCTACATGATCGGTCGCCGCCTTGCGCATGGCCATGTTGAAGCGCCGGTCCGCGCGCGTTCGTTCGGACGTTCGGATGAAAAGGCGGCTTCGCCTGCCCGGCCGCCGCTGCACCGACGGCCGCTCAATCCTAGCGAGGATCTTGGCGATCCGCTGACCGGCGCGGCATTTGCACCGCCATCCGTCTTTGCCGCTGCGTCTGATGTGGCAGCGCCGCTTGCCGAAACCGATGAGCACACTGTCCTTGAAGTCGCCCGACTGCCTTGGGAGGACGAGCGCTCTGATTCAGCGCAGCGTGGCACGCTCACCGATGATGCGCTTGCAGATGATCCGCTGGCGCTGGACCTGCTGTTCGAGGACGCAGAAATCGTTGCCGAGGAGGCTGCGTCAGGCGAACGGCAGGAATTCACGGCAAGCGCCGATGTGATGCCTGAGGTCGGCTACGATGCAGACGAGCCTGTGGATGAGGCTTTCGAGCCTGAAGTTCCTGCCCAAGCCGCAGATTTTACAACGAACTTTGCAGACCCGGCTCCGGCCTATGCTGCCATGCCGCTGATCAAGACGCCGCTGATGCAGGCGCCTGCCGCCGTGCACATGCCGCTGGCGCGCACGCCGCTTGAAGATCTGGGCCTGGTCCAGCTTACCGAGCGACTGGCGCTGGCGATTGGCCGTCGCAACGCGCGTGCGCATGCTGCGCCGCAAAACCCTGCGCCGACGGCACCCTATGCTGTGCACACGGTTGAGGCTTTCGTGCCTGCCCCAGCAGCGGACCCGGTGCACGGCAGCGATCCGGAAAGTGGAATCCGGGATTTTGACGGATTTTCGGTGGCTGCGCCGCAGCCGTCTCCCGTGCTTGCGCGCTTCCAATCTGCGGTGGCTGACGATGCCGATGCCGACAATCAGGCACCCTCGCTTGAAACCGAACGCGTCGTGCAACTTCGCCCGGCTGCGCTTCAGCCCTTCGTGGCCGAATTCGATGCCGAAGAGGATGAGGATGTTCCCGGCCTCGCTCGCTTCCTGCGCGTGTCCACGCAGCAGCCGACGTCCGAGCCGGTCGATGCCTGCGATGAAGAAGACGAGTTTGACGACGAGGAAGATGGCGACGCTGCTTCGGATTTTGTCGAGTCCGTCGACGCGAATGCCGACCCTGACGTTCCGGAAGAGCGCTATCCGTCACTGCTGGATATGAGCAGCGGCAGCAACCGCCATCAGGCCCTGCAGCTGTCAAACGATGACGAGGGTGACGAATACGATGCTGACGCCCGGGCTGATGATGCCGAGCCGGTCGTGGTCTTTCCGGGGCAGTCTGCGCCCATCCATGCGGCACCTCGTCCGTTTGAGCGTCCATCTGCGATGGGCGGAGCTTCGGACCTGCCAACCTCGATCATCCCTGTGCCGGGGTCGCCACTGGCCTCGCCGGGCCGCGCTGCGCCGTCCAGCCCGATTGATACGCTGGCCGAACCTGTGTCGACGGTGACCAGCACTATCGTTGAAGCCGAGGAGGCGGACCGCGCGCTGCGCGCCGCGCTTGCAACGTTGCAGCGGATGACCGCGCAGGGCTGATCCCCACGCTTCATCGCGGGTCGTGGGCCAGGCGTTCCGTACGACCTGGCCGGGGGCTGGGCAAGGGCCCGGGTAGGGTGGCTTATGTGCCACCTTTTCTGCCGCAAAAACCCACGAAAACCGCAGTTTCTGCCATATCGCATGCGTATTTTCGGGCTTAACCGCCCGGTTGATGGCCCTGCGCAGTTGCAAAATAACTTTCCGGCAGTCATGGGGGCACTTCGCGCAATTTTCGTCGCCTCACAGCGGCGTGATTCGCGTGGCTTTGCCTCTTTTTGGATGTAGGACGATCATCGAGATGGGATTTCCGCCGGTTCAGGGCCTGTACGATCCGCGTAACGAACATGACGCTTGTGGCGTGGGCTTCATCGCTCACATTAAAGGCCAGAAAAGTCATGCCATCGTGGATCAGGCGCTTGAGATTCTGCGCAATCTTGATCATCGCGGCGCGGTCGGTGCCGATCCGTTGCTGGGCGACGGCGCCGGTCTGCTGATCCAGATTCCCGATCCGCTGTTCCGCAAATGGGCCGCTTCTGAAGGCCGTGAACTGCCGCAGCCGGGCGATTATGCCGTGGCCATGTGCTTCCTGCCGCAGGACGAAGCTGCACGCCTGTTCGTGACCGAGTTTTTCGAGAAGTTCATTGCCAAGGAAGGTCAGGAACTGATCGGCTGGCGCGATGTGCCCGTCACGATGGACGGCCTTGGCAAGACCGTGATCGAATCGATGCCGGTGATCCGCCAGTGCTTCATCAAGCGCGGGGCCAACACGCCGGACCAGAACGCTTTTGAGCGCAAGCTGCTTGCCATCCGCAAGCAGACGCAGAACCCGCTGGCAGCAATGGCTGAAAAGCACGGGTTGCCGGGCGTGACGCAGCTCTACATGCCCAGCTTCTCGACCCGCACGATTGTCTACAAGGGGCTGTTGCTGGCCAACCAGGTCGGCTCGTTCTATGACGATCTGCGTGATCCTGACTGCGTTTCGGCGCTCGGCATGGTTCACCAGCGCTTCTCCACCAACACTTTCCCCAGCTGGAAGCTTGCGCACCCGTTCCGCTTCGTTGCCCACAATGGTGAAATCAACACCGTTCGCGGCAACGTGAACTGGATGAACGCACGCCGCCGCACGATGGAATCCGAGCTGCTTGGCCCGGATCTGGACAAGATGTGGCCGCTGATCCCGCACGGCCAGTCGGACACGGCTTGCCTTGATAACGCACTCGAACTGCTGTTGGCGGGCGGATACAGCCTTGCCCATGCGGTGATGATGCTGATTCCCGAAGCATGGGCCGGCAACCCGCTGATGACGCCTGCGCGCCGTGCGTTCTATGAATACCACGCTGCGCTGATGGAACCGTGGGACGGCCCCGCTGCCGTGGCCTTTACCGATGGCCGCCAGATCGGCGCGACGCTGGACCGCAATGGCCTGCGCCCCGCACGCTTCTCGATCACGCGCGATGATTTGATCTGCATGGCTTCGGAAAGCGGCGTTCTGCCCTTCCGTGAAGAAGACATCGTCCGCAAGTGGCGCCTGCAGCCGGGCCGTATGCTCCTGATCGACATGGAGCAGGGCAAGATCATCGAGGATGAGGAAATCAAGGCAGTATTGGCTGCTGCCGAGCCTTATGAAGAGTGGCTCGAACAGGCGCAGTACAACCTCAAGAAGCTCGACGTGATCGAGCCTGAGCTGGCTGCGCTGCCGGTTGAGACAACCTCGCTGCTGGATCGGCAGCAGGCGTTTGGCTACACGCAGGAAGACATCAGCAAGTTCCTCGAACCGATGGCGATTGCCGGGGAAGACCCGCTGGGTTCGATGGGCACCGACACGCCGATTGCGGTGCTGTCAAAGCGTTCGCGCCTGCTGTATGATTACTTCAAGCAGAACTTTGCGCAGGTCACCAACCCGCCGATCGATCCGATCCGCGAAGAACTGGTGATGTCGCTGGTCAGCATGATCGGGCCGCGCCCGAACCTGCTGGGTCACGATGCGGGCAGCCACAAGCGCCTCGAAGTTGATCAGCCGATCCTGACGAATGAGGAAGTGGCCAAGATCCGCTCGGTCGAGGCCGCGCTTGACGGTGCATTCCGCACCGCCACTATCGACGCAACGTGGGACGCAGCCAGCGGGGCCGATGGTCTTGGACAGGCGATCAAGGAAATGTGCTGGGCCGCCACCGAAGCCGTGCTGGCCGACAAGAACATCCTGATCCTGTCTGACCGCGCGCAGTGCGAAAGCCGTATCCCGATGCCGGCGGCGCTGGCAACGGCAGCGGTGCATCAGCATCTGGTGCGTCAGGGCCTGCGCATGCAGACCGGCCTTGTGGTTGAAACCGGCGAAGCGCGCGAAGTGCATCACTTCTGCGTGTTGGCGGGCTATGGCGCGGAAGCGATCAATCCGTATCTGGCGTTCGAGACGCTGGAGCAGATCCGCGTTGCCAAGGAGCTTCCGCTCGAAACCAAGGATGTAAAGAAGAACTACATCAAGGCCATCGGCAAGGGCATCCTGAAGGTCATGTCCAAGATGGGCATTTCGACCTACCAGTCCTATTGCGGCGCGCAGATCTTTGACGCGGTGGGCCTGTCGAGCGCGTTCGTGGACGCCTATTTCACCGGCACCGCGACGACCATCGAAGGCGTCGGCTTGAAGGAAATCGCCGAGGAAACCGTTCGCCGCCACGCTGCTGCCTATGGTGACAACCCGATCTACAAGAAGATGCTCGACGTGGGCGGGATGTACCAGCTGCGCCTGCGTGGCGAAGAACATGCCTGGACGGCCAGCAACATCGCCAGCCTGCAGCATGCTGTGCGCGGCAACACCCCTGAAAAGTATCGGGAATTCGCCCAGTCGATCAACGATCAGGCCGAACGCCAGCTGACCATTCGCGGGCTGATGGAGCTGAAGAAGGCTGATCAGGCCATTGCGCTCGAAGAGGTTGAACCCGCCAGCGAAATCGTCAAGCGTTTCGCCACCGGCGCGATGAGCTATGGCTCGATCAGCTGGGAAGCGCATACCACGCTGGCCGTGGCGATGAACCGCATCGGCGGAAAGTCGAACACCGGTGAAGGCGGCGAAGATCCGGCGCGCTTCACGCCGATGGCCAATGGCGATTCGATGCGTTCGGCGATCAAGCAGGTCGCCTCGGGCCGCTTTGGCGTGACCGCGGAATACCTCGTCAATGCCGATGATGTGCAGATCAAGATGGCGCAGGGCGCAAAGCCCGGTGAGGGCGGCCAGCTGCCGGGTGACAAGGTTGACAAGACCATTGGCAAGACCCGCCATTCCACCCCCGGCGTTGGCCTGATTTCGCCGCCGCCGCACCACGACATCTACTCGATCGAAGACCTTGCGCAGCTCATTCACGATCTCAAGAACGTGAACACAGGCGCGCGCATTTCGGTCAAGCTGGTGTCCGAAGTGGGCGTTGGCACTGTGGCTGCGGGCGTTTCCAAGGCGCGCGCCGATCATGTGACGATCTCGGGCTACGAAGGTGGCACGGGCGCTTCTCCGCTGACCTCGCTGACGCACGCGGGTTCGCCTTGGGAGATCGGCCTTGCCGAAACCCAGCAGACGCTGCTGCTCAACAACCTGCGCAGCCGCATCTGCGTGCAAGCTGATGGTGGCCTGCGCACCGGGCGTGACGTGGCCGTGGCCGCGCTGCTCGGCGCTGACGAGTTCGGCTTTGCCACCGCACCGTTGATCGCCGCTGGCTGCATCATGATGCGCAAGTGCCACCTGAACACCTGCCCGGTCGGCGTTGCCACGCAGGATCCGGTGCTGCGCGCCCGCTTTACCGGTCAGCCGGAGCATGTGATCAACTACTTCTTCTTCGTCGCCGAAGAGCTGCGCGCGATCATGGCCGAAATGGGCTTCCGTACCGTAGCTGAAATGGTCGGGCGGGTTGACCGGCTTGAGGCCAACAAGGCGATCCACCACTGGAAGCTTGAAGGCATCGACCTGTCGAAGCTGCTCCACCGCGTCGAACCGGCCCCCGGCACGACCCTGAACTGGAGCGGCACGCAGGACCACGGCCTTGAAGCGGCGCTCGATCAGGACTTGATCAGGGCCAGCGCTGCGGCGTTGGAAAGCGGGCAGGCGGTTCGCCTTGAACGCACGGTGATCAACGTCAACCGCACGGTCGGCGCAATGCTTTCGGGCGAAGTGGCCAAGAAGTATGGCCACAAGGGCCTGCCGGACAACACCGTGCATGTATCGTTCAAGGGTGTGGCCGGACAATCGTTCGGTGCGTTCCTTGCACACGGCGTCACGCTCGATTTGGTGGGCGATGCCAATGACTATGTGGGCAAGGGCCTTTCGGGCGGCCGCGTGATCGTGCGTCCTCCGGCGCATGTCGAACGCGATCCGGCGGAGAACATCATCGTCGGCAACACCGTGCTTTACGGCGCGATTGCCGGTGAGGCCTACTTCAACGGTGTGGGTGGTGAACGCTTTGCTGTGCGCAATTCGGGTGCCATCGCAGTTGTCGAAGGCACCGGCGATCATGGCTGCGAGTATATGACCGGCGGCGTTGTCGCAGTGCTGGGCCGGACCGGGCGCAACTTTGCGGCCGGCATGTCCGGCGGCATTGCCTATGTCTACGATGTGGACGGCAACTTCGCCCAGCTCGTCAACGGCGCTATGGTCGACGTGCTGCCGGTTTCGGCTGAGCGCGATGAGGATGACGGGGCAGGCCGTCCGCAGCAGCGCGGCGTTGACGTCTATGACTACGGCATGGGCGACATGCTTTATCATGACGCGGAACGTCTGCGCGTGCTGGTGGAACGGCATCACCTCTACACCGGCAGCAAACGCGCCCGCGAGATTCTCGACAACTGGGCAGAGGCTCTGCCAAAGTTCGTCAAGGTCATGCCGCGCGATTATGCGCGGGCGCTCCGTCAGATGGAGGCCGAGCGCCTCGAAGCCGCGTCTGTCGCGGCTGAGTAAGGGTTAGATACGATGGGCAAGGCAACCGGCTTTCTCGAAATCGACCGCAAGGATCGCAGCTATGATGCGCCTTCGGAACGGTTGAAGCACTACCGCGAATTCGTCATCCCGCATGACGATGCAGGCCTGAAAGGGCAGGCGGCACGCTGCATGAACTGCGGCATTCCGTACTGCCACAACGGCTGCCCGGTGAACAACCAGATCCCTGACTGGAACCACCTGGTCTATGAGAACGACTGGCGCGAGGCCGTCGACAATCTCCATTCGACCAACAACTTCCCCGAATTCACCGGCCGCATCTGCCCCGCCCCGTGCGAGGCGGCCTGCACGCTGAACATCGTGGACCAGCCGGTCACCATCAAGTCGATCGAATGCGCCATCGTTGATCGCGGGTGGAAGGAAGGCTGGATCGAACCGCAGGTTCCAGCGAAGAAAACCGGCAAGTCGGTTGCCGTGATCGGCTCCGGCCCGGCCGGCATGGCCGCTGCCCAGCAGCTGGCGCGCGCCGGTCACTCGGTCACGGTGTTCGAAAAGAACGACCGCATCGGCGGGCTGCTGCGTTACGGCATCCCTGATTTCAAGATGGAAAAGACCCACATCAACCGCCGCGCGATGCAGATGGAGGCTGAAGGCGTCCAGTTCCGCACCGGGGTGGAAGTGGGCGTGACCGTCTCGTTCGCCTCACTGCGCGAAAACTTCGATGCAGTGGTGTTGGCGGGCGGCGCGGAAGATCCGCGTGGCCTTGGCATCCCCGGCGCAGAACTGCCCGGCGTGCGCATGGCGATGGAATTCCTGACCCAGCAGAACAAGCGCAATGCAGGCGACGATGAACTGCGCGCCGCTCCGCGTGGCTCGCTGCTCGCCACGGGCAAGCATGTTGTCGTCATCGGCGGCGGCGATACCGGTTCGGACTGCGTCGGCACGTCCAACCGTCAGGGCGCAGCTTCGGTCACCCAGTTGGAAATCATGCCCAAGCCTCCTGAAAAGGAAGACAAGGCGCTGTCATGGCCCAACTGGCCGCTCAAGCTGCGCACGTCCTCCAGCCACGAAGAAGGCTGCGAGCGTGAGTTCGCCGTGTTGACGAAGCGCGTGGTGGGCGAAAACGATGTTGCCGGTCTCGAATGCGTCCGCGTCGAGTGGGTGGGCGGCCAGATGCAGGAAGTCGCGGGCAGCGAATTCGTCATCAAGGCGGACCTGATCTTCCTGGCGATGGGCTTCCTCGGTCCGCGCAAGCAAGGCTTGCTCGAACAGGCAGGTGTCGAACTTGATCCGCGCGGCAACGTGAAGGGCAACGTGGCCGACTACAAGACCAGCGTCGAGAACGTGTTCTCTTGCGGTGACATGCGCCGGGGGCAGAGCCTCGTCGTCTGGGCGATCCGCGAAGGCCGCCAGTGCGCACGCGCTGTGGATGAAGCGCTGATGGGCGTGAGCGAACTGCCACGCTGATCATCACGCCATAGCTGAAACAGAAAAAGGGGCGTCCAGATCGGGCGCCCCTTTTTTCATGTCCCCGAACCGTGTGGTGGTTACCCGTCACCCTCCGGCTCAATCACCACCGCAGCCTTCTTTTTGCTGACCAGCAGCTTGTCGATCTTGCGCCCGTCCATGTCGACCACTTCAAAACGCCAGCCCTGATCGGTGAAATGCTCGCCCTCGTTTGGCAGACGCTTCAGGACCGAGAGGCAAAACCCGGCGGTCGTGGCAAACTCGCGGTCGTCAGGCATATCGATGCCCAGCCGATCTGCCAGCGCATCAGCGGGAAACGCGCCCGCGATCAACAGCGATCCATCCTCGCGCTCCACCACCATTGGCGAATCGCCCGCATCGCCGTGGCCAACGAAGTTGCCTGCAATGGCCGCCAGCAGGTCTGCCGGGGTAACGATGCCTTCAAGATGGCCGTATTCGTCATGGACCAGCGCCAGCGCCACTTCGGCCTGCTGGATCATGGTCAGCGCGTCCATCGTATCCAACTGGTCGGGCACGATGGCGGGCTTTTTCATCAGGCGACCCAGTTGCACCTTGCGGCCGCGCAGCAGCGTGGACAGCACGTCACGCACTTTGACCACGCCGACGATCTTGTCGACCGAGCCATCGGCCACCAGCAGCAGTGAATGGGGAGAGTCCTCAATCGCCGCGCGAAGCTCCGTTTCGGGCGCGCGGCGCTCGATCCAGTGAAGTTCGGTGCGCGGCGTCATCACCTCGCGCACCGGACGCTCGGCCAACCGCATGATGCCGCTCATCAGCGCGCGCTCTTCTTCCTCGATCACGCCTGATCGCGTGGCCTCGGCAAAGATCATGTGCAGCTCTTCGGCGGTAACCTCCTGATCGGTGCCCTTTTTCAGGCCAAGCAGGCGGATGATCAGGCTGGTGGAATTGTCCAGCAACCACACCAGTGGTGCCGTAATCCGCGCCATCATGGCCATTGGCGGCGCTGCGATCTTTGCAATCGTGTCCGAAGCGCGCAAAGCCAGATGCTTGGGCACGAGTTCGCCAACCACCAGATTGAGATAAGTGGTAATGGCAATGACGAGAGCGAAACCCACATCGTCGGCATAGCGCTCCGGGAAGCCCCATGCGGCGAGTCGTTCAGCCGTAGGCCCACCAAGACTCGCCCCGGAATAGGCACCGGCGATAATGCCGACGAGCGTAATGCCGATCTGCACTGTCGATAAAAATTTTCCGGGGTCGGCAGCCAGCGCCAAGGCCACCTTTGCGCCCTTGCTACCTTCTTCGGCGGCAACCTTTAGCCGCGAGGAGCGAGCCGAGACGATTGCCAGTTCCGACATGGAAAACAGGCCGTTGAGCACGACGAGGCCCAGAATGAACAGGACGTCGGACCAAGGATAAGGAGTCATTCTTCGCCCCTAACAGACTTCCCCGAAAAGGCGAATAGCCGGTTGTTGGTTCCGGCTTATCTGGTTTGTGTGACGCTGTTCGGGAACCGTTCAGCCAGACTGGGCGTATTTGGCCGTGTCAAAGCGCCGTTCTGTCGCTAAATTCAAAACAGAACGCCGGTCAAAGGGGACAGGAAATGAATATTCGTCGCGTCATGATGTCGAGCTTGTGTGCCGTATCACTGGTCAGCCTGTCTGCCTGCGTGACCGACCCGAACACGGGTGAGCAAAAGGTTTCGCGCACCGCCATCGGCGGCCTCGGTGGTGCTTTGGGCGGTGCGCTGCTCGGTGGGCTCATCGGTGGCAAGACCGGGCGTATCGTCGGCGCGGGCATTGGCGGCGTTGCCGGTGGCGTGATCGGCTACCAGAAGGACAAGCAGATCCGCGAACTGCGCGAACAGACCGCAGGCACGGGGATCGACGTTAGCGAGACTGACGGCGGCAACGCCATTCTCGTCAACCTGCCGAACGGCGTGACGTTCGATGTCGATAGCTCAACGGTAAAGCCTGCTTTCGGCACCACGCTTGATCGCGTTGCGCAGTCGCTGGTGCAGTATCCGAACTCGCTGATCGACGTTTACGGCCACACCGATTCGACCGGTTCCGATGCTTACAATCAGGCACTGTCTGAACGCCGCGCTCGTGCAGTTGCGGACTATCTGACCTCGCGCGGTGTTGGCTATGCCCGCATGCGCAGCCAGGGCTACGGCGAATCGCAGCCGATTGCTTCGAACGACACCGAGCAGGGCCGTTCGGCCAATCGTCGCGTCGAAATCAAGATCGTGCCGATCAGTCAGGACGATGTGAACGCTGCACGCACCGGCCAATAAGCACTTTAGGCATTTCAGAAGCGGCGCTGCCCCTCGCGGGTGGCGCCGTTTTTGTTATGGAACATGTGTTTCGCGGTTGACCCTCGCCGCGCGCTGCTGGCATCGGCACCTGCAAAGGAGTTCAGCCCATGACGATTCAACGCCGCACGATCAACGGACGAGAGGTCAATCCGGTCGGCCTTGGCTGCATGTCATTAAGCTGGGCCTATACCGGCCGCCCGAGCGAGGAAGACGGCATCCACCTGCTCCAGCACGCTGTGGACATCGGCTACGATCACTTTGATACCGCGCGCCTCTATGGCCGTGGCCACAATGAAACCCAGGTCGGCATCGCGCTGAAGGGGCGGCGCGACAAGGTCTATCTCGCCTCCAAAATGGGCATTTTTGCCAGCGGTGAAAAGCGCGGGGTGGATTGTCACCCCGACACAATCCGCAGCGAACTGGAAGTCTCGCTCAAGCTGCTGCAGACCGACCACATCGATCTTTATTACATGCACCGGCGTGACAAGACCGTGCCCATCGAAGAATCGGTCGGCGCGATGGCGGACCTTGTGAAAGAGGGCAAGATCGGCGGCATCGGTCTGTCCGAGATGTCTGCGGACACGCTCCGCCGGGCCGCATCGGTTCATCCGATCGCCGCGATGCAGACCGAATATTCGCCGTGGACGCGGCAGGCGGAAATCGCCGTGCTCGACGCCTGCCGTGAACTTGGCACCGCTTTTGTTGCATTCTCACCGGTAGGGCGCGGCGTGCTGGCCAATGGCTTGCGTGATCCGGCGACTTTGCCTGATGGCGATATTCGCAAGGCAATGCCCCGCTTTATGGGCGAAAACTGGCCGAAAAATCTGGCCTTGATCGATGAATTCAACGCCATCGCCGCGCGTGAAGGCGTTACCCCGGCACAACTCAGCCTCGCTTGGGTGCATTCTCGCGGGGACCATATCGTGACCATCCCCGGGACCGGCAAGATTGCGCATCTGGAAGAGAACATCGCACGGTGGGACTGGGAAGTGCCGTCCGCCACCGCAGCCGAAGTGGATGCGCTGATCAACCAACATACCGTAGCCGGCCACCGCTATGCCGGGGCGATCCTGCCCACCATCGATACCGAGGATTTTGATTAGGCGAGTTTTGCCGCCCGATCCGCCAGTCGCTCGACCGCAGCGGCATGGATCGCAGGCGCGGTGACCAGCAGGCCAAAGGCGCGCGGGTCGCGCTTGTTGTAAGACAGGGGCTGTCCAAAGGCATCGGATGTCGCCGCCCCTGCCTCACGCGCGATCAGCGTGGCCGCCGCGATGTCCCATTCAAAGCCCCAGCGCAGAGTCGCGAGCAGATCAGCCTCGTTTGCGCCGACCATCGCGATGCGCAGGGCAATCGAATTGGGTTTGTCCACCACAACAAGGTCGGCGTCCGCCTTGGGCAGGCTGTCTGCCGGAACGCGTGAACCAGCCAGCACAGTGCGGGTGCTGGCCTGCAAGGGCACATCATTGCGCCACGCGCCTTGTCCCGCAATTGCCGCCCAGTATTCGCCGCGCGCAGGGGCGCTGAGCGCACCGATCAGCGGACGTCCCTCGCTCACCAGCGCCACCGAAACCGACCAGCCGGGGCGTCCACGCACAAAATCACGGGTGCCGTCCACCGGATCGACCAGCCAGCACAGCCCGCGGTCCAACCGATCAGGGTGATCCACCGTCTCTTCAGACAGCCAGCCCGCCGACGGCAGCAACGCGCCAAGTTCGCGCTTCAGGAATGCATCCACCGCAATGTCGGCATCGCATACCGGGCTCCCGGGTGTCTTTTCCCACACCGCTGGCGCATGGCCGTGGCCAGGCCAGAGTGCGAGGGCCATTTCACCGGCGCTGCGGACGATGGCGTGAAGGCGATCATAGTCGATCATCGTGCGCCCCGGATTGCGAAGGCACTTGTGCGTCGCTGCAATTGCGAGTTGTTATCAAAGATAGGTTGCAGCCTCGCATTTACGCCCCTTTTCAAGCTTCGCGTGCTGTGCTTAAGGCATAGCGACTCAAAGCGCCATTGGCGGCGCATACCTTTGCGCCGATCGTGGCGCGCCTGTAGGCCCGGAAGGGCCGTTCAAGTCGGGGATCACGCATGAACGTCCATGAATATCAGGGCAAGGAACTGCTGGCAAAGTTTGGCGTCGGCATTCCGGCCGGCATTGCCGCGCTGACCGTTGAAGAAGCTGTTGCTGCCGCAAAGCAGCTTCCCGGGCCGCTCTATGTCGTCAAGGCGCAGATCCACGCTGGCGGTCGCGGCAAGGGCAAGTTCAAGGAACTTCCCGCCGATGCCAAGGGCGGCGTGCGCCTGGCCAAGAGCATCGAGGAAGTCGAAGCTTTCGCCAAGGAAATGCTCGGCAACACCCTCGTCACCATCCAGACCGGTGACGCAGGCAAGCAGGTCAATCGCCTCTACGTGACCGATGGCGTTGATATTGCCAAGGAATACTACCTGTCGATGGTCGTGGACCGCGCTTCCAGCCGCGTCGCCATGATCGTGTCGACCGAAGGTGGCATGGACATCGAAGAAGTCGCCCACTCGACGCCGGAAAAGATCCACACAATCACCATCGATCCGGCTGAAGGCTTCATGCCGCACCACGGCCGCGCTGTCGGCTTCGCACTGGGCCTGACGGGCGAACTGCACAAGCAGGCCGCCAAGATCTCTGGCCAGCTTTACAACGCCTTCGTGGCGCTTGATTGCGACATGCTCGAAATCAACCCGCTGGTGGAAACCAAGGACGGAAACCTCCTCGTCCTCGACACCAAGATGAGCTTCGATTCGAACTCGCTGTATCGCCACCCCGATGTCTTCGCCCTGCGCGACGAGACCGAGGAAGATCCGGCTGAAATCGAAGCCAGCAAGTATGACCTTGCCTACATCAAGCTTGATGGCAACATCGGTTGCATGGTCAACGGCGCAGG
>NZ_JAUYRV010000011.1 GCF_030696665.1 Novosphingobium sp. | reverse complement strand
CCCAAAACCTTCGCAAACTGGCAAAGCTGATCCCGATGCCCGCCGCACCGGCGCTCGCATAACCGAGGCAGGCCTTCCAGACCGTGCCCAAGTTGGTACCTGCCTCGATCTCAGTGGCGGGTTTTTCAACACTATCGGTCGGCTGCTGCCGGTTCTGCCCTTTCCGAATATCGACCGTAACCGCCTCATACCCGGACATTCGAGCATAAGTTTGCCGTTATCGATTCCCGCCTTTGGTTCATCACGCTTTTGAGAGGGGCGGAGAGACTTGGCTTGGGACAAAGCGGCCATTTAAAGCATGGCTGGTATCAGACCGCTATCGGCTGCAGCTGTCATCTGGTCGTGCCCAGGAGCCGGGCCACGCAGTTCGGTAATCGTTAACGATTCTGGCCACTCTCCAAGCCGTCGAGCATTTTAATCAAAATGTCAGAAAGCATTTCGCGCTCATCAAAGCTGACATTGGCAAGGCACACCCGCGAGATATTGGCGCGGCCTGCCTGAAGATCGGCGAAGATCGTCTCGCCAGATGGGGTCAGCACCATATCCCAGGCCCGCCAGTCCTCGGCGCTGGCGTTGCGCGTCACCAAAGACCGCGCCTCGAGCACTTTGACCGCCCGCGCAAGTTGCGCCTTGTCGCATCCCATGCGCCCCGCGATCGCCTGCTGGGTCGATCCCGGCAGGCGGGCGATAGTTACCAGCGCCTTCGCCTCGAACGGCGTCAGGTCGATGTCGGCAGCCTGCACTTCGTCCCGAAGGCGCTGCTGAAAACGGTGGGACACGTCGCTTAAAAGGTCGATCAGTGCATCGGTCATAACGAAACTCTAACCCGATCAGTTGACATAATCAATTGAATACGCAATATCAGTTGATATCGTCAACTCATTGGCGCGATCGGAGCAAGTCATGCCCTCTCATTATGCGATCACGGTTCAGCCTACCGACGCATCCGGTGTTCCGGATATGACAGCGCCACTGGAATTCAATGTCTCGAACCATGACGATCTCTTCGCGGTCTTGCGCAAGGTGCAGGCCAGTGAAGCGGTACCACGCTCCGAATCGGCAGAATTCATCATCGGCCTGAAACTGCTGCTGGAAGTCATGATCCGCCATCGCAAGGATGCCCTGTTTCAGGATCTCTGGCCGCACATGGCCGACTTCATGAAGCGGCTCAAAGCGATCTCGCCACCAGCCATAGCCGACTGAAATCTCCGTTCAGCCCCGCTTTTCTGGCAGTGCTTCACGCCTTCCCAACCCGAGTATTTCATGCACTTAAACCTCTCCAAGCCTTCGCGCGTCGCCGCGTCGCTATCCCGGCTGCTTCCCATTCTGATGGTGTCGGCGTGCACGGTCGGCCCGGATTTCCATCGCCCCGCGGCGATGGCGGTCCCGGTCGCGACGGACAAGGCGTTCGCCGATGCCGGTTTGGCGGCCAATCCGGTATCGGCGGATTGGTGGAAAGCCTTTGGCGATCCGGTTCTCGATCGCATCGAAATATTGGCCGTCGCCGGCAATCTGGATTTGCAGGTGGCTGGAGCGCGCGTCGCACGCGGCCGCGCCGCCCTGCGGATTGCCGGAGCGGCGGGCCTGCCGACCGCTGGCGCGGCGACCTCCTATTTGCGCGAACGAGCAAGCCCCAACGGCATATTGGCCCTGACCGGTGCCTCTGCCCCGACCGCCGATGCGGCCGGCGGCAGCGATCCGTTCGGCACCAGCACGCTCGGCGTGACGTCCGGCTCGTCGGATTATGACCTGTTCCAGGTGGGCTTCGACGCATCCTGGGAACTGGACCTGTGGGGCAAGGCGCGCCGCACTCGCGAAGCGGCCCGCGCCAGCGCGCAGGCGGCGGTCTATGAACGCGACGCGGCCCGCATCTCGCTGACGGCCGAAGTCGCGCGCACCTATCTGATGCTGCGCGGCGCGCAGGCACGGCTGGCGGTGGTGCGCAGCAATCGCGAAACCGTCGCGCGCGGCCATGACATCGCCCTAAGTCGCGAAGAACATGGCGCGGCCTCGCGCTATGACGCGGCAACGGCCGGTACGCAGCTCGCCACGATCGATGCCACCATTCCCGCGATTGAGCGGCAGGTCGATGCAAGCCGCAACGCGCTCTCCCTGTTGACGGGCGCGGAGCCGCACGCGCTCGACGACATATTGAACGATGCTGCGGCCACTATCCCGCAGGTCGCAGGGCCGATCGCCATCGGCATGGCCGCACAACTCGTGCGCAACCGGCCCGACATCGCCGCCGCAGAGGCCGACCTGCATGCCGCCACGGCCCGCATCGGCGTCGCCAAGGCCGATTTCTACCCCAGCCTCAGCCTGACGGGCAGCTTGGGGACGCAGGCGCTGGATATTTCCAACGTACCGCAATGGGCCTCGCGCCAGTTCGTCTTTGGCCCCGTCCTCAACCTGCCGATCTTTCAGGGCGGCCGGCTGAAGGGGCAGCTCCAGTTGACCGAGGCGGACGAGCAGGCCGCCGCGATCCAGTATCGCGCGACCGTCCTGCGCGCCTGGCACGAAGTGGATGACGCGCTGTCGCTCGTGCGGACCGAGCAGGCGCGCGCAGCGGCAGCCGAGCAAGCGGTCGCGCAGAGCCGCATCGCGGTGCAGGTCGCCCATCGCCGCTATGGCGCGGGCGCCACCGGCTATATCGACGTGTTGATCGCGGAGCGGGCGCAACTGGCCAGCGAAGCCGAACAGACATCTGCCAGAACCGACAGTGCGGTGGCGGTCATCGCCCTGTACAAATCGGTCGGCGGCGGTTGGGCGCCCCCGGCATCGCCCGCGCAATCCGAGCGTCCGCTTTGACCGACATCGCTCATGCGCCGCACGCAACCAAGGGACCACCGCCCGGCGTACCGCAGGCACCGTTCGGACCGCGCCTTTTTACAGGCGTCATGGGGGTGCTGGTCGCCGCGATCATGGCGGGCCTGAACAACCGGGTCGGCGCGCTGGCGCTGGTCGATATCCGCGGCGTCCACGGCTATGGCGTGGATGACGGCCATTGGCTCAGCATCGTCTATACCGCCGGGGAACTGGTCGCGATGCCGATCACCTTCTGGTTTGCGGGCACCTTCTCGCTCCGCCGCTATCATATCGCAGTCGTCGCGGCCTTTCTTCTGGTCGGGATGCTGCTGCCCTTCGCGCCCAATTTTGCCTGGATGCTGGCGCTGCGCGCGGTGCAAGGTTTGCTGGGTGGTGCCCTGATCCCGTTGCTGATGGGCGCAGCCTTGCGCTTTTTTCCCACACCGGTCCGGCTCTACGGGCTGTCGCTCTATGCGCTCACCGCCACCTTCGCGCCCAATGTCGCGATCTGGCTGGCCGCGGTCTGGACCGATCAACTGTTCGACTGGCGGCTGGTCTATTGGCAGATATTGCCGCTCGCCGGTTTCTCGATGTGGGCAGTGTGGTGGGGCATACCCCAGGATCCCATCCGCATGGAACGGTTCCGCCTGTTCGATTCCCTTGGCTTTGTGACAGGCATCGCATCGCTGACGATGCTGGTAATCGCATTGGAACAGGGCGAGCGGCTGGACTGGTTCCATTCGCCACTGGTCGTCTGGCTGTTGTTCGGTGGCCTGGCGCTGTTTGTCGTCTTCCTGGTGAGCGAATGGTATCATCATCTGCCGTTCGTGAAGCTCCAGTTGCTGGAGCGGCGCAACCTCTGGCTGGCCTTCGTCATTTTCGTAGGTATGCTGGTCGTCCTGCTGTCCGGCTCGCTTCTGCCGGCCGATCAACTGGCGCATGTCCAGGGCTTCCGCCCCTTGCAACTCGCCCCGATCGGGCTGGCGATCGCGTTGCCGCAGTTCATCCTCGGGCCGTTCACCGCCTTTCTTCTGTATCAGAAATGGGTGGACGCCAGGCGCCTGATGGCGCTGGGCCTGCTGCTTCTCGCCATATCCTGCTTCATGGGCGCGTCGGTGACGAGCGAATGGATGGTTGCGCAATTCTGGACGATGCAAGCGTTGCAGGCGGTTGGACAGCCGCTGGCCGTGATTTCACTCCTCTTCATCGCCACCAGCGCGATCGTTCCGATGGAGGGACCGTTCGTATCGGGCATCGTCAACGCCCTGCGGGTGATCGGCACCTTCCTGGGCAGTATCGGCATCGGATCGTTCCTCATCCATCGCACCGCCGCGCACGAACGCGGCCTGGTCGACCGATTGGGCCGTATCGGGTTTGATCCCGGCACGGGTGCGGGCGATCTGGCGGCACGGATCGGGCATCAGGCCTTCACCCTGTCGATCGCCGACAGCTATCGCATCCTGGGCGTACTGGCGCTCCTGCTGATCCCGCTGACCTTCTTCCTCATCTACACACCACCGCCGGTCGTCACACCGCCCGGTTCCAAAGGAGCATGACTATGACAATGCCAAAGCTGGCTCGCCTTGGCGCTGGCGGACTGATCGCGCTGGTTGCCCTTGGCGGCGCCTGGGCCTGGGCCCATGACGAAGGCGCAGGCAAGAGCCAGACGACGGACGATGCCCATGTTCAGGCCGACTACAGCACCGTGGCGCCCAAAGTGGCGGGGCTGGTCGCGCAGGTCATGGTGGAAGATAATGAGCAGGTTCGTCGCGGCCAGTTGCTGGCCGTCATCGACGACCGCGATTTTCGCGTGGCGGTGACCGCGGCCGAGGCCGAACTGAAAAGCGCGCAGGCCCGTGCCGCCGGCCTGCGCGCAGCGCTTGCGCGGCAAGCGAGCGTGGTCGCGCAGGCCAAGGCCGCGGTGGACGCAGACAGTGCCGCCATCGCCCTGTCGCGCGCGAACGCCCGCCGCTATCAGGATCTGGCCAGCGACGGGTCCGCCAGCGTGCAGGAGCGGCAGGAAAGCCTGTCCCGCCTGCAATCGGACGAAGCCGCCCATCGCCGCGACAGTGCAGCCCATGCCGCCACCCAACAGCAGCGTCCGATGCTGGCGGCCGATGTTGCAGAAGCCGACGCGGCTGTGGAACAGGCACGCGCGGCCCTCGATGCCGCCCGCCTCGCGCTATCCTATACGCGGATCGTCGCGCCCGTGGACGGCATGGTCGGGCGTCGGTCGGTGCGGGTCGGCAATTATGTCCAGGTCGGCACGCCCCTGCTGGCGGTCGTGCCGCTGCGCGAAGCCTATGTCGAGGCCAATTTCCGCGAAACCCAGATGCGTCGCATCCGGCCAGGCCAGCGTGCCACCATCCGTATCGATACTCTGCCGGACATCGAATTGAAGGGCCATGTCGAAAGCATCGCCCCGGCCAGCGGCGTGACCTTCGCGGCCATCGCGCCGGAAAACGCCACCGGCAACTTCACCAAGATAGTCCAGCGCCTGTCCACGCGCATCGTGATCGATCCGGGCCAGCGCGACGCCGCTGCCCTGCGGGTTGGCATGTCGGTGGTGCCCACCGTGATGACGGGGGAATGATGTATTCCTGCCCGGCGTCGGCACTATCACCGCAGCGCCGCCACGTTTTGAAGGATTAGGAACAAAGCCATACAGAAAATCTTCTGGATTAATCCAGTCATGTGGTCCTCATCACAGGCGCGGCATCGGGTATCGGCCGGGCGACCGCGATGGCCTTTGCCGAACAGGGCGCACACGTCGTCATCGGCGACGTCCAGCGAGGGTGCCGCCGAAACCGTTGCCCAATTGCACCAACTCGGCGGTGAAGCCTTGTTCGTGCACACTGACGTCAGCGACCCGGCATCGGTGCAGGCGCTTGTCGAGACCGCCGTCGATCATTTTGGTCGCCCGGCCTGCGTCTTCAACAATGCCGGTATGCTGCCGCCCACCAAAGATCTGGCGGACATGTCCGTCGAGGAATTCGACTAGGTCATCGCCATCGACCTGAAGGGTGTGTTCCTCTGACTGAAATATCAGATCCAGCACACTCAGCCATCGGGTGTCGATCACGATGGATGCTGACTTTTGCGTCGAGGCGCTGGAGGAAGCGCTCGCGCGCTACGGCAAACCGGAGATCTTCAACACCGATCAGGGCAGCCAGTTCATGTCACAGGCCTTCACCAGCGTGCTGCAGCGCGAGGAAGTTGCCATCAGCATGTGGACGGGGTGGATGGCGCGACAATGTCGTGGTCGAGCGGCTGTGGCGTTCCGTCAAATACGAGGAGGTTTACCTGCGCGCCTACGGCGGGGTCAGCGAGGCACGGGGCTCGATCGGTCGTTATCTGGCCTTCGACAACGGGAGGCGGCCGCATTCGAGCCTTCGCGGCAAGGCCCCGGACCAGGCATATTTTGACAACCTGCCCATATCGGCAATTCAAGACAGCAACCGGCAGACCATCCACTTATCCGTTGCGGATCCCTGTGCAGATCAACCAGGCCACCTCTCTTCTCTGGGGCATGGCAGCACCTCGCTGTCGGGCTGATGCTTGCTTCTTGGTTTCAAGGCTGACCGTGACTGTTACTGTTCTAGGATGAGGGAGCGGCCGCCCAAAGGTGATTCTGCGTCGCCACCAATAGGTCGCTCTGCGTCGGGTGACATTTGAGATTGCTGGCATCGGTTGCTGGTCCCATCGACTGGCTACAGTCGATGCATCAACGAACGGCCTATTAGAGCACAGGAGACGGAAAACCTGGGGTTTCCACCCCTTGGCTGGGGTTTTTCACTGCTTGGCTGGGGCGGCAGGATTCGAACCTGCGAATGGCGGCATCAAAAGCCGCTGCCTTACCACTTGGCGACGCCCCAGCAGAGGGCGCGCTTATAACGTGGCGAGCGCCGTTGCCAAGGGGGTTGAATGGGGTGGCGAGAAACTCCTGCCACCCCTTTGGTTCAGGTCAGAATCCCTTGACGATGCCCTGCAGCGTCTCGGGCGGCAGAACGTCGAAATCGCTGGCGTCGTGGCGTTCGGCAATGCCCTTTTGCGAATTCACGAGCCGGCCGCGCAGCACGCCGGGGCGCGCGTCGATCTCGCCCACCCAGCGGCCTACGTGTTCGTATTCGTGCATCGACAGGAACGTGGCCGCATCGCCATAGGCTTCGCCGCGATAGATATTGCCGAACCACGTGTAGGTGGCGATATCGGCGATGGAGTAATCATCGCCCGCCAGGAACCGGCTTTCGGCAAGGCGGCGGTTGGCCACGTCGAACAGGCGCTTGGTTTCCATCGCATAACGATCAATCGCGTATTCGATCTTGAACGGCGCGTAGTTGTAGAAGTGGCCGAAGCCGCCGCCGACGAACGGCGCGCTGCCGACCTGCCAGAACAGCCATGACAGGCATTCGGCGCGCGCCGCACCAGACGATGGCAAAAACACGCCGAACTTTTCAGCCAGATGCATCAGGATCGCGCCCGATTCGAACACGCGGAACGGTTCCGGCCCGGAACGGTCGACCATCGCCGGGATCTTTGAATTGGGGTTGATGTCCACAAAGCCGCTGGTGAACTGGTCACCTTCGAAAATCTTGATCAGCCACGCATCGTATTCTGCCTCGGCAATGCCAAGCTGCAGCAGTTCTTCCAGCATGATCGTGGCCTTCTGGCCATTGGGCGTGCCCAGCGAATAGATCTGGAAGGGGTGCTTGCCTACGGGCAGCTCGCGCTCGCTGGTAGGGCCTGCGATAGGGCGATTCACGCTGGCAAAGGCGCCGCCGTTGGCCTTGTCCCAGGTCCAGACCTTGGGGGGGACGTATTCTTCCGACATCGCTTGGCTCCTTCGAACAATTGTTAGTGTTGCATACTATATTGCGACGGGGCGGACGGAACCGCAAGGCCCCTCGGCTCGTTCGCCACTGCATGAACAGCAAAGCCGCAAAACTCGTGCATGTCGATGACAGTTTGCCGGGAGTCACACGGCGGCGAAGCGGGAAGGGGTGGTCCTATTTCGACGCGCGCGGCCAAAGGGTTACGGACCGGGCGGAGATCGACCGGTTGAATGCGGTTGCGCTGCCACCTGCCTATGTCGATGCATGGTTCTGCCCCGCACCCAATGGCCATATCCTTGCCACCGGCGTCGATGCGAAGGGGCGCAAGCAGTATCGCTATCACCCCGATTTCCGCACCGCGCGTGAGGGGGAGAAGTTTGATCTTTGCGCTGCCTTCGGTCGCCTGTTGCCGCTGGTGCGCGCGCGGGTGGAGGATGAACTGGCGCGCCGCACACTTTCGCGGGATCGCTGCATCGCCAGCGTCGTTCGCCTGCTCGATACAGGCGGCATCCGCATTGGCAACGAGGCCTACGCCCGCAGCAACAGCAGCTTTGGCGCGACCACGCTGCGCATGCGCCATGCAGAGGTCAAAGGGCAGGTGCTGCGCCTGCGTTTCCGCGCAAAATCGGGCAAGGAGCGGGAAATGCATGTCACGGATCGCGGCCTCGTCCGCTTCGTGCGCAAGATGCAGGATCTGCCGGGGCAGAACCTGTTTCAGTATCTCGGCGACGACGGCTGCGCGGTGCCCGTCGGCTCGGCAGAGGTCAACGATTGGCTGCGCGACGTTACGGGCGAAGACTTCACCGCCAAGCATTTCCGCACATGGCGGGCCAGTGTGTTGGCGCTTGAAATACTGGCCGAGGGGCAGGGCCGTGTACCGTTGAAAGACCTGCTAGCCCACGTTTCTGCCGAACTGGGCAACACGCCCGCCATCGCCCGCAAAAGCTATGTTCACCCCGCCGTGCTGGCGCTGGTCGATGGGCAGGCGGAATGGCGCGATGGCCTGAACCTTCCCCGCGCCACACGCTGGCTATCTCGGCACGAACGCGCGCTGATTGCGTTGCTGGAGCAAGGCCCGGCGGCGGCAGAACTGCTCGCCGCCGGATAGAGCGTCAGTTATATTCGATCACTGCATCGCGGCGAAGGTCGCGCAGATAGGTTTGCGCGCGCTTGTTGACGCGGTCATCCTCGATCTGGGCCATCATCTCGTCAAAGCTGGGGCCGCTGGCAACCTTGGGATCATCACGCCCGCACAGCATCAGCACGCGCACGCCTTCTTCGATTGATCCGAAGGGAGGCGTGGTCTGGCCGACAGGCAGGTTGAGCAAGGTTTCCTGCAACGCGCCCGGCAGATCGCGCGCCTTGATCTGGTCATTGGCAACAACGGTTGCGCCGATCTTGCTGGCTTGCGTTTCGGCATCGCCGCAGCCCTTGATCGCCTTCACCGTGGCCGCGAACTCGGCAGCGCGCTTGCTGGCCGTATCGTTGGTCATGCCTTTGGGGAAATCGATCGAGATTTGCTTGAGGCTGAGCAGCGCATCGCGCGGATCGGCGGTCAGCACCTGTCGTTTGTCAATCAGGTACAGGATTGAAAAGCCGCCGGGAATTTCCACCGGCCCTGCCAACTGTCCCGGAGCCATCGTGCTTGCCGCTGCGCCCAGTTCAGACGGCAGCTGCGCCAGCCTGATCCAGCCCAGATCGCCACCGACCGCTGCGGTCGAGGCTGCCGAATACTGGCGGGCATAGGCCACAAAGCTGCCGCCCTGCTTGAGCTGTTCGACAATCTTTTCCGCATTTGCAAAGACTTGCGGCTTGTTCACGTCGGTCGCCGCAAGGAAGATCTCGCCGATACGGTATTCATCGGTGCCCTTCGAGGCCTGCAGACGTTCAAGCGATTCCTGCACTTCGCCTTCAGACACGTTGACGAAGGGCTGCACATTGCGGCGCAGCAGGTTCTGCCATGCCAGTTCGCCCCGGATCTGGCGCTTGAGCGAGGCTGCGGACGATCCGATGCGGGCAAGGTACTTGTCCATCGCATCGGCTGTCTGGCCGAAATTCTGGGTGGCCACGCGTTCGAACGTCGCTTCGACTTGCGCGTCATCTGCCGGAACGTCAGCCGCCTTGGCTTCCTGAATCTGCAGAGTTTCGTCGATCAGGTTGCGCAGCACCTGCATGCGCAGGCGCTCTTTTTCTTCGGCTTCGATCTTGCCGCCGTTGGCCGAAACGATCAGCGCCAACCGCTGCTCCACATCGGTGCCGGTCACGATCTCGCCGTTGATGATGGCGGTGGCGCGGCGCACGTTGGGATCGTTGGTGCCGAACATTGTCGGGTTTGCCGGAATGTTCAGCGGGGCATTCGCACCTTGCGCCAGCACCGGCGATGCCGTGAGGGCCAGCGCGGCCAGAGTCATCGACGAAGCACCTGCTGCGCGCATCAGCGCCTTGCGGGTAAGGGTCAGCTTGGACATCATGCTTGAATATCGGTCCTGTCGAACGGGCGCGTCTGAGGCAGCCTTTTGGCATTTGCGGCCTTCTGGCCTTGCGCGGCTTAACGCAGGCTGAGTGGCGCATCAGACGCAAAAGGGCAATAGTTCACCCTTTATTTCACGCCAAGGTTCTTCAGCGAGAGCGAGATCTGGAACGAGTTGCCGCGCACGGCATCGCCGATGTTCACATAATCGCGCCGCCAGGTGAACGACAGGTCGAGGCAATCGTCAGTCCAGGCCACGCCCAACCGGTGGCGCAGCATCTGATAGCCGTCCGAGCTTTGCGTGGGGTCTTCGTCGCGGTTGGTCAGGTTGACGATGGTCGATCCGAACACCGAGAAGTTGCGCGTGATCGGCGTGCGCGCGGCAAAGCGCAGTTCCTCGCGGTCCTGCAAATCCTCGAACGTGCTGACGATGTCGCGGTTGAGCTTGAGGTAGCCCGCCTCGATGTAGCGGCGGTGGTTGCCCAGCGTCGCGTCAAATTCGTGGCGGCGCAGGCCAAGGCTGTCCTTGTCGAGCCGGAAACGGTGCGTGAACTTCACGATGTCGTCAAACCGCACAACGGTGCGCCCGACATAGTCTGACGCCTTGTTGGACAGGCCCGTGCCATCGGGCAAGAGCGTGTTCTGGTTGGACAGGCGGTAGCTCTGTCCGATTGTCGTCATCACCTTCAGCCCCGGCCGCTGGAACGTCCAGTCAAAGCCATAGGCCACGCGCACCCCATCCTCGATCCGATCATATCCCGGAAAACGGTTGAGCGAGAACAGGTTGGTGTCTTCCAGATCGACCGAGCGCGAATCCTCGTTCGGTATCTCGAAATTGCGCACGCCCGGCGTTGCCACCACTTGCACGCGCGGGGTGAGCACTTGGGTGCCGCCGAAGAATTCGCCCACGAACGGCCATTTCACGTCAATCGCGGCAGTCGCAATACCGCGCGTCTGCCAGCCCGGCAGCCCGCGATAGGTGGCGGTCGTGGTCAGTTCGTTCTCGGCACTGTGATAGGCGTCGGCGCGGGCAAGACCGGTCAGTGTCACTTCCTGACCCATCCCGGTGATCGTGCGCAGATCCCATTGCGCCTTGGCAAAGGCGCGCTGGCTGTCCTGTCCGGCGGTGCGCACGATGGCAAGGCTGTTGGCCTGAAGCTCGAACCGTCCGGGCACGCCGTCAAAGCTCAGGCGGCGGCGGTAGTCGATCACCGGCAGCGCCAGCGGGACCATGCCTTGCGGGTCGTTGACGCGCACGGTCTGCGTGACCCACCCGGCCACGCTCAGGTAGCTGTCATCGTCGATCCGTTCGAGGTTCAGCGATGAGCGCAACCGGTCATCGCGGCTGATGTCATAACGGCGCAGGAACGTGCGGTCAGAGGCCAGCCGTCCGTGGCCGGTGATGCTCCAGTGCGGTGAGAACTGCAGCTTGCCGTTGGCCTCGATGTAACCGCGCCAGCGCTGCTCGCCCACGGTCGTTTCGGTCAACGATGTGCCCAGCGGGATGCGGCCTGATCGCGTGGCATAGCCGGTGATCTGGAACGCACCAAGGTTGGTCAGATGCCGGTATTTGCCGGTCAGCATCGGCAGCGATCCGGTATAGAACGTGCCGGTCAGCGCCAGATCGCGGTTGTCGGCAATGCGCCAGTACCACGTCTCGCTGATTTCCGCGCCGTTGGCCGCGCCCAGCCGGAAATCGGGAATCAGCAGGCCGGTTTCGGCGCGGAAGTCTGACGTGTGGCCAAGCCCCGGCAGCGGCAGCACCGGAATGCCGAACATGCGCAGCGTTGCGCCCTTGTATTTGACGCGCTTTTCCTTGGCATCGAAATAGACTCGTGCTGCCGTCACTTCCCAGCTTGGCTTTCTGGGGCAGCCGTTCTCGTCTTCCACCGCGCAGCCTGAATAGGCCACATAGTCCAGCGTCATGTTGCCGAATTCGTCACGCGTGCCGCGTTCTGCGGCCATGCGCCCGCCGGTGCGCAGCACCACCAGCAGATCTTCGATCGCGCCCGCCTTGAACTCGTCCGTCAGCTCGACACTGTCGGTGTAGACGATGTTGCCATCATCATCGACCATGCGGATGTTGCCGGTGGCAAGGATCTGCCCGGTGTCGCGGTCCCACGTCACATTGTCGGCGCGCACCGTCTGCGTATCGTGGCGCAACACCACGTTGCCTTCGGCCCGCACCTTTTCGGCATTGCCGTCATACTGGACCTTGTCCGCCTCGAACCGCACCTTGTCGTCCACCGAAGCTTCATCCCCGGGAGGTGAGGCCATCGGCGCTTCCTGCGCAAAGGCAGGACAAGCGGCCAGCGCTAAAAGGGAAGTGGCGAACATGTGCGCAAGGCGCAAGCGTCGATCAAGGGCTTGCGGCTGCGGCCGCCGGGCGGGTTGCATGGGTTGCCTATCGCACCAGTGCACCCTAACTGCAATTCCACATTTTCCGCTTCGCGCCACCTTGCGCCAAAGCGTTGCGTCATTTCCCACAGGAGTCCCCAATGAAGGTCGTCTTCCGCACCGCCGATGCCCCGCTTCCCCGGCTTGTTGCCCGCCTTGTTGCGCAGGACGCGCTTCCGGCCGATCTGGATGCGGTGGTGCGGGAAGGCGCGGCCGCAGCGCGCTTCTCGGGCAAGGCGGGGCAGACCTTCGAAGCGTTTGTGGCGGGTGAGGGTGGCGTAAAGCGCCTTGCCTTGGCGGGAATCGGCAAGGCTGATTCCGAAGACCGCGCCGCAAACCTCGAAAAGGCAGGCGCAGCGCTCACCGCCAAGTACCTGACCTCGGGCGAATCCGCGCTCGCCATCGATTTCACCGGTTCGGGGCTGACTGGCGCACAAGCTGCCTCGGTCCTGTTCGGCGCGCGCCTGCGCGGCTGGCGGCACGATGTATACCGCACCAAGCTCACCGATGAGCAGAAGCCTTCGTTGGCCGAAATCGTGGCCGTCGCCGCGCCCGAAGGCACCGCCGCTGCATGGGAAATCGAATCGGCGCTGGCCGAAGGCATCGAATTCACCCGCGAACTCGTCGCCGAACCGGCCAACGTGATCTACCCCGAAAGCTTCGTCGAACGCTGCAAGGCCCGCCTCGAAGGCACCGGCGTAGAAATCCTCGTCCTCGGCCTCAAGGAAATGACCGAGCTTGGCATGGGCGCGCTCCTCGGCGTTGCGCAAGGTTCGGTGCGCGAACCCAAGCTGCTTGCCATGCGCTGGAAGGGCGCTGATGTTGCCAAGCCCACCGCCTTCGTCGGCAAGGGCGTGACGTTCGACACTGGCGGCATCTCGATCAAGCCAGCCGCTGGCATGGAAGACATGAAGTGGGACATGGGCGGCGCAGGCGCGGTTGCCGGCACCATGCTGGCGCTGGCCAAGCGCAAGGCCAAGGCCGACATTATCGGCGTCTGCGGCCTGGTTGAAAACATGCCCGATGGCAACGCCCAGCGCCCCGGAGACGTCGTCACCTCGATGTCGGGTCAGACGGTCGAAGTCATCAACACCGACGCCGAAGGCCGCCTTGTGCTGTGTGACGCGCTGACATGGGTGCAAAAGGAATATGCGCCCGCCACCGTGATCGACCTTGCCACGCTGACCGGCGCGATCATCGTGTCGCTCGGCAATGAATATGGCGGCATGTTCACCAATGACGATGCGCTGGCCGCCAAGCTGGATGCGGCGGGCAAGACCTGTGGTGACAAGCTGTGGCGCTTCCCGCTCGGCGCCGCTTACGACAAGCTGATCGACAGCCCCATCGCCGACATGAAGAACGTCGGCCCCCGCTATGGCGGTTCGATCACCGCCGCACAGTTCCTGCAGCGCTATATCGACAAGGGTGTGGCCTGGGCGCACCTCGACATTGCTGGCATGGTCTGGGCCGACAAGCCCGGCCAGACGTGGGACAAGGGCGCAACCGGCTACGGCGTGCGTTTGCTCGACCAGTACGTCCGCACCGTGCTTGAGGCGTAAAAAGCCCCATGCCCAAGATGCGGCGCAAGTCTGATTTGCCCAGCAAGACTTGCGCCGCCTGTGGCCTCCCGTTCACATGGCGCAAGAAGTGGGAGCGGGATTGGGACAACGTGAAGTTCTGTTCCGACCGCTGCCGCAGCGGGAAGGGGAAAGCGGGCTGATGCGCGTCGATTTCTACCAATTGACCAACGATCCCGCCGAACAGGTTCTCCCCCTGATCGCGCGCAATACGCTGGCTGCGGGGGAACGCCTGCTCGTCGTCTCGGAAGACGCCGCCCAGCTCAAGCGCGTGAGCGATGCGCTGTGGACACGCCTGCCCGAAACGTTCCTCGCCAATGGCCACGCCAGCGACCCCCATGCTGAACGCCAGCCGGTCTTGCTCTCCCCCGAACCAGACCCTGCGAACGGCGCAAAATACCTCGCGCTGGCCGATGGCGTGTGGCGCGATGGCAGCTTCGAGCGGGTCTTCCTGCTCTTCCCGCCCGCCCGGATCGACGACGCACGCGGCTGCTGGCGCATGCTCGGCACGCGCGAGGGTGTGGAGCGGCGTTATTGGCGGCAGGAGCAGGGCAAATGGAAAGAGGGGCCTTGAGGCTGTTTGCCTCTCTTAGCTTCGTCACCCTGAACTTGTTTCAGGGTCCATCCGGCAACGCAGCGCGGAGAGATGGATCCTGAAACAAGTTCAGGATGACGGGTTCTTGTAGGGTGACGCTCAAATCAGGCGTCCGCGCACCCACCCTTCACAATTCACCCGAATTCTGCTTATGCGCCCCAATCAATCATCCCCTGATTGATCGGAGCATAGCCCCATGCGTTTCAAAGGCCTCGATCTCAACCTGCTCGTGGTCTTCAATGCGCTCATGGAAACGCGCAGCGTTACGCGCTCGGCAGAACGGATCGGTCTCACCCAGCCCGCCACCAGCGCCGCACTGCGCCGCCTGCGCGATTACTTCGGGGACGAGATCGTGGTCGCCGTAGGCAAGCGCATGCACCCCACGCCCTTTGCCGAAGGCCTGTACCCGCAAATCCAGCAAGCCTTGCGTGGGGTGGAACGCGCGATCACTGCGCCCACTGCGTTCGATCCGGCCACCTCCAACCGGTGCTTTCGCATCATCGGCTCGGACTACATCATGGTCGCCGTGCTGGTGCCGCTGATTGAACGTTTTGGCCGCACGGCACCGGGTGTGCGGGTGGAAATCGTCCAGCCCAACGAAAGCAGCGCCGGAGAGCTTGAGGCAGGCAAGGCCGATCTGCTGGTCACGCCCGAACCTTTCCTTGCCACGTGGCACCCGCACGAAGTCCTGTTCGAAGAAGAGCAGGTCGTGGTGGGCTGGGCCGAAAACCCCATCTTCGCGCGCGGCATCACCGAAGAGGATTTCTACGCCGCCGGGCACGTGACTATCGCCTTCGGTGCCAATCGCACGCCCGCCTTTGCCGATTCCACTCTGTCGCGCATGGGGCGTGAACGCATGGTCGAAGTTACCGTCTCCAGCTTCGCCTCTGCCCCGTGGTTCATCGAAGGCACATCGCGCCTTGCCGTCCTGCACGAACGCCTCGTCCGCCAGATCGCCCGCCGCTTCAACCTTGCTTGGTCACCGATGCCGTTCGCCTTCCCCAAGATGAACGAGATGATGCAGTTCCACCAATCACGCGCCGATGACGCAGGCCTGTCATGGCTGCGCCAGCAAATGCGCGAGGTTGCAGCAGAAGCGGCCTGACCTCAAAATATCCCGTTCGTGTCGAGCGAATTCGAGACACGGTGCGCAGTGTCTCGACTTCGCTCGACACGAACGGATGGTGGGAGTCTAAACCCGCGTCGCCGCCCCTTCGCGCACGCTCCACACGGCACTCTCATTGGCAATGTCGGCGAACGGAGCCATCTCTGTCCCCGTCATCCACACTTGCGCCCCGCTCAGCGCCAGCCGCTCGAACAGCGCCCCGCGCCGCACCGGATCAAGATGCGCAGCGATTTCATCCAGCAGCAAAAGCCGAGGGCGCTCCCCCGCCGTCAGCCCCGCATGGGCGAGCACAATGGCGATCAGCATAGCCTTCTGCTCACCGGTCGAACAATCCGCCGCAGGGGCATTCTTGGCCGCGAGCGTCACGGACAGATCATCCCGGTGCGGCCCGATAAGTGAACGTCCCGCCGCCCGGTCCCGCCGCCGCCCCTCACGCAGCATGGCGCGCAAGGCGTCTGCCTCCAGCGGCACTTCGCTGGCATAGGCAAGGGCGGGGCGCGCAAAAGGCTGCTTCGGCACCGTTTCCAATACCCGCCCAAGGTCGGCCACCAGTGCCGCCCGTGCCGCCGCCATCGCGGCCCCGGTTTCGGCCATCTGCGCCTCGATCCCGTCCAGCCACAGCGCATCAGGCTCGGCAGGTTCGCCCAGTAACCGGTTGCGCTCGCGCAGCGCGGTTTCATACCGCGTGGCATTGCGCGCATGGATAGGCTCCCGCGCCAGCACCAGCCGATCCAGAAACCGTCGCCGCGATCCTGCGCTCTCGGCAAAGATCCGGTCCATCGCAGGCGTCAGCCATGTTATCGAAAGCCACTCGCCCAGCCGCGCAGCCGGGCCATCGGCACCGTTGATCCGCACCGCCCGCCGATTGGGAGCCTGCGCATCGGTAGACGTGCCGATCTGCACCGCCCCGTCTTCCATATCGGCCACCACGGCAAAGCCGCCAGTGCAAATTCCAGTATCTTTGGCACGCCCCGCCATTTCCGCAGGCTGCGCACGCCGAAGTCCGCGCCCGGGAGCCAGCAGACTGATCGCCTCCAGCACATTGGTCTTCCCCGCGCCGTTCTCGCCCACAAGCACGTTGAACGCCTGCATATCTTCAAGCCGCGTAGCAGCATGATTGCGAAAATCGCGCAGGGTCAGGCGGGTGAGGGACATCGTGTGGCGGCGTTGGACTTGTCGCGCAATGCTGGCAAGTGCCGGTTGCCTTGTTTGGTAGTCAATTTACGGCTTTTGCATGTGTTCTAACGGCACGATTTTGCCCTTTTCCACAGACCAAAGCCATCTGTTGCGAACGGTCATGACCATAAGCGGAACGGGCACATGATAGCTGATGAAAGCGTGGATTTCGGTCGGGTTCTCGTCAAGGAAATGGGTAATGCCGAACGTCATCGGCTTCTCACCGTTTTTCGCTTCGGTATTGATGTCTATGCATGATTTGGCGAAGCTGCGTTGCGAAACCAGCTTGTCATCACCATCGAAATCGAACCGATAGTGCCCCCCAGCAGGGAAATGGCCATTCTGCGTCGTTGACGAGAGAATGTAGACCGACATCGGGTGAATAGCGTCAGGTGGGAGTATCAAAGTGTTTGGCATCGACCGGGAGCATAGTCCTTGGTCAGGACCTTGCATTGCATCAATCGCCTTGCCTCTGACCGCTATCATCCGCAATGCGAGCGTGGAAAGCGTCGTTTCGCCGTCTGGCTCCAGAATTCCTCCGCTGACCACATCACTGCCAGACATGGCGTATCTGGCAAAAGCAAAATACTGGTCGCTTCTCTGGCCGTAAAACGTGACAAATAGAGATCCTGCGTCGCCTGGCTCGACAATGTATCCCCTGAGACTGCGAAGCACAGGCGAGTCTGCCGGAAGCTTGGCAAGCGACAAATCCTGCTGAATGCGGTCAGTCGCATGCCATGCGGCCTGATCATACGAGTGCATGAGAGCCCCTCGTGCCTCGGCGTCTTTCGCTGCCTCTATTTGGGTGCTTGGCGGCTGCTCATTCGCTGCCTGAGCATGTGCCACCGGAAGTATGACAAGCACGCAGGCAAGAAATCGCTTCATCGGGACAAATCCTCATGTTTGAAGAGGGTGTGCCTTGCCAGCCGTTCTTACTCAACACTGAATTCTGACGTCGCTAAAATTATGCCCGCTCCCCCAGCCCATGCTTCTTCATGCAATGCCGCAACTGGTCATAGGTCAGCCCCAGTGCCTTGGCGGTCTGCCGCTGGTTATAGCGGTTGCGCCCCAGATGATGCTCGATGATCGCCCGTTCGTGGGCATCCACTGCTGAACGCAAATCGCTCACCCCATCAAAGTCCGCTGACGCCGCCGCCGCCCGCATCGGCACTGCCGCTTCGCTCTCCGGCCCATCTGCCGCCCGCACCGTTGCCACCGGCTTCCAAGGGCTGTCGAACGGATCGAACTGCACATGGCCGACAGGTTGCGTCCCGTCGTCCCAGCGATAGACCGCGCGCTCCACCACGTTGCGCAATTCGCGCACGTTGCCCGGCCACAGGTAGTCCTCCATCGCCTTTTGCACCGGTGGCGCAAAGCCCGGCCACGCATCCCAATGCAGTTCCGCTGCCATGCGCCGCCCGAAATAATCGGCCAGCACTTCAATGTCGCCTTCACGCACGCGCAACGGGGGCAGGGTGATAACCTCGAAGCTTAGCCGGTCGAGCAGATCGGGCCGGAACCGGCCCTGCTCGGCCATCCTGGGCAAATCCTCGTTGGTCGCCGCCACAATGCGCACATCCACCCGCACCGGCTTGCTCGATCCGATGCGCGTCACCTCGCCATATTCCACCGCGCGCAGCAGCCGTTCCTGCGCACCCATCGATAGCGTGCCCAGTTCGTCAAGGAACAGCGTGCCCTTGTCGGCCTCCTCGAAACGGCCAGTGCGCGATCGTGTTGCCCCGGTAAACGCCCCTGCCTCATGCCCGAAAAGTTCGGCCTCGATCAGCGTTTCGGGCAGGGCCGCGCAGTTCATCGTCACCAGCGGCTCTGTCCAGCGCGATGACAGGCGGTGGAGGCGTTCGGCGATCAGTTCCTTGCCGGTACCGCGCTCGCCGATCACCAACACCGGGCGGCGCATTGGCGCGGCTCGGCTGGCCCGTTCGACCGCGTCAAGGAACGCGCCCGATTGCCCCATGAATTGCGTTTCCCGGTCCATGCCTGAAGATTAGCGCATTTTCCCAAGGCTTCGCAAGATTTCCCAACATTAAAGACGGATGACACGGCGAAAGCGCCCAGTTTCTGCAGCTTTTGTAGTTTGGCACGCGCCTTGCTGTACCATTAACAACCCGGAACCAAGCCGGTCACCACCGCCGAAAGGTCATTCAGATGTACACCGCCCGCTTCTTCTCCACCCAGCTCGGACGCGCCAGCCTCGCCAGCATTGGTGCGATGGTGGTGCTGTGCTGCTTCGCTCTCAGCCAGCAGGTCAGCCAGGTGCCGACTGTCGTCGCGTCGACAGCTGCGATCACTGGTGAGCTTGCATGATGACCGATGAACTTTCCCCGATCCGTCCGCAAGGAAAGGAGGGTGGTCGCACCACCCGCCTTGATGCTGAACTGGATCGCCTCCGTGCCTCTGCCAAGGATGCCTTCGGCCAGAGCAACGGCTCGTCCTCCCGTCCCAATTTCAACACCGGAGTAAACCTGATGGGCATCTTCTCGCGGACTCGCGACATCATTGCCGCCAATTTCAATGATTTGCTGGAAAAGGCGGACGATCCGTCCAAGATGATCCGCATGATCATCATGGAGATGGAAGAGACGCTGGTCGAAGTCCGCGCTTCTGCCGCCCGCACCATTGCCGATCAGAAGGAAATGGGCCGCCACGTTGCAAAGCTGGAACGCCTTCAGGCCGACTGGTCGGAAAAGGCCCAGCTTGCGCTGTCGAAGGACCGCGAAGATCTGGCCCGCGCTGCTCTGGTCGAAAAGAAGAAGGCCGCCGACATGGGCGACCAGCTCCGCACCGAGATCACCGTGCTGGACGATGCGATGCGCGCCTATGAACAGGACATCGAAAAGCTGCAGACTCGCCTGCGCGAAGCCCGCAGCCGCCAGACCGCCATCGCCGCCCGCCTCGAAAGCGCCGAAAACCGCGTCCGCCTGCGCACCCTGCTCGCCAGCGAGCGTGTGGACGAGGCGATGGCCCGCTTCGACCAGCTCGAACGCCGCGTCGATTACGCCGAAGGCCGCGCTGATGCGCTGAGCCTGGCCGATGGCAACGCCAAGCCCGGCCTTGCTGACGAGATCGCGGCGCTCGCCGGGCAGGACAAGATCGACGAGGAACTCGAAGCGATGAAGCGCCAGCTTGGGAAGGAAGGCTAAGTCATGGAAGACGTTCTCGTTCCCATCGGCGTCGTCGGCATGCTGTTCGTCGGCCTGCCGTGGCTGATCCTCCACTACATCACGAAGTGGAAGACCGCGCCAACCCTGACCAGCGGTGACGAAGCCTTGCTCGAAGAGCTTTACCAGCTCGCCAAGCGGCTCGATGATCGCATGGACACGGTTGAGCGCCTGGTCGCTGCCGACAATCCCGAATTCAAACCGGCGCGCATCATGCACGACCGCGAAATCGACAACCAGAAACTGGCCGAACTTGACCGCATGTTCGCCGAACAGGGAAGGACCGTAAAGTGAGCAGCCCACGCACCCGCTTTTACCGCGACAAGGTCAACGGCAAGTTCATGGGCGTCTGTTCGGGGATTGCTGACTATACCGGCGTCGATGCCCTGTGGATCCGCCTCGGCTTCCTGATCCTCGCCTTCTCGATGGGCTGGCCCTTCTTCCTCTACTTCGCGCTCGGCTTCCTTGCCGGCAAGAAGCCCGGTTACCTTTACAGCGACCGTGAAGAGCAGAAGTTTTGGCAGGGCGTCCGCCAGTCGCCCGCCCGCACCGCCCGCGAAGTGCGCGCCAGCTTCCGCGATATTGATCGCCGGCTGGCCGATGTGGAAAGCTTCTACGTCAACTCGAACCCGCGCCTTTCGGCCGAAATCGAGAAGCTGCGCTGAACAGCACCTAACTGCACCTAGACGCACCTAAACCGTCCTGAGGGGGACTGAACATCATGGGACCCGAAGTTATAGGGCCGCTGATCCCGATTATCGCGCTGTGCATTCCGATCGTCGCGATCTGGACCAAGCACCGCCAGAAAATCGCCGAGATGCAGATCAAGGCCACCGCCGAACTGAGCGCCGAAAAGGCCGCCCAATACGCCCAGCACACCCGCGAACTTGAAGAGCGCGTCCGCGTCCTTGAGCGCATCGTCACCGACAAGGGTTTCGACACTGCCGCGCAGATCGAAGCACTCCGCCGCGATAGCGTGAGCCTTGAAGACCGGAGGGTGTGATGGCCATTGAAAACCTTGCACAAATCACCAACCTCGCGCCACTGATCGCCACGGTGACAGTCGCCGGCGTCACCGGATGGGTCTTCACCACCTGGCTGCGCGTCCGCCACGGATACCCACTTGATGGGGCGTGGGGGCAGGCGGTCTATCCGAAGACCACCAGCGCGGAACTTGAGCGGATCAAGCTGCTCAGCCAGGAAAACGCCCAGCTTCGCGCCGAACTCGGCTCGGTCAAGGACCGCCTCGCCAATGTCGAGCGGATCGTGACGGACAGCGGCTTTGGCCTGACCCAGCAGATCGAGGCGCTTCGTTTGGAGAACGGTGACAGGAGGCCGCAATGAGCTTTGCCGGACCGGACTTCGTCCTCGCCATCATCGCGATCTCGACCATCGGTTGGGTCGTCAACAACTGGATCCGTGCCCGCCACGGCTATGCTTTGGAAGACGAGTGGGGCGGCAAGACACCCCGCACCGACGACAAGGCAATGGCCGCGCTGCGCGAGGAAAATACCCAGTTGCGCCAGCAGCTTGAGGCAACGCATCAGCGGCTTGCCAATGTTGAGGCCATCGTTACCGACCGCGGCTTCGACGTGGCCAACCAGATCGAAGCGCTGCGCCGCGAAGGCCAGAGGAGCGAAGTATGAGCGAGGATGTAATCTATGGCCTCGCCTTCATGCTGGTGGTCGTGCCGGTGGTGATGGGTGTGCTGTCCGACATGTACAAGCGCCGCCTTGCCTTCCGGGAACGTGAGTTGGAATTGCTTTCCAAGCAGACCGCCGAAAAGGCCGCGCAATATGCCGCGCAAGCCGAGCGGCTGGAGCAGCGGGTGCGCGTTCTGGAACGCATCGCCACCGAAAATGACGCCGATCTTGCCTTGCGCATCGAAAACCTGCGCGATGCCAAGGTGAATTGAGGAACTGCCGCAATGTCTTTCTGGAGTGCTATGGTCGCCATCGCTGCGATCATCGCTTTCGCCAATATCCGCATGAACCGCGATAAACATCGGGGCGGTGGTGGATATGAGCGCGCCGATGCCGACGCCGCCTATACCGCCAGCCTCGAACGCGAAGTGTCCGATCTTCGCAAGCGGCTCGAAGTGCTGGAACGCATCGCCACCGATGAAGGCGAAACCCGCCGCCTCTCGCGCGAGATTGAATCGCTGCGCGAGAAGTAAAGCCCAACCGCAAAAGCCTTGTCTCACTGGGAGTTGCCGACATGACTTCCGATTTTGTCTTAGCCTTCTCCGGCCTCACCGGCCTTGCCATGATAGCCCTTGCCGCCCTGCGCGGCTGGGACGGGTGGCTGGCCCTGAAGCGCCTCGAACTCGAACGCCATGATACGGGCGACGCCGCCAGCCTCATCGACCTTGCCGACATGCGCGAACGCCTGCGCAAGCTGGAAGCTATCGCTGCCGGGGTGGACCTGTGAGCCGCCACACCGAAGGCGCCGCAAAGGCGGGCATCGGCCTTGGCTCGGCCATTGCGGTGACCATTTCGTGGAGCCTGCACAAGTCGATCATCTGGGCGACGGTGCATGGCGTCTTGTCGTGGCTTTATGTCATCTGGTACGCGCTGATGCGTCCGGGTGGCCTTTCGGGCTGATCGCACCACCGGGCGGTGGACGCCACCCCAACCTCCCGCTAGATGCGAATCATGCGCAAACTCGATGATATTCTTGAAGAGTACGAATTCCTTGATGGCGATGAACGCTATCGCCTGCTGATCGAGCTGGGGCGCGAGTTGGAAGACATGCCCGATGCGCTGAAAACCGATGCCACGCTGGTGCGCGGCTGCTCGGCCAGTGTGTGGGTTTACCCGACGCAAGGCGATGACGGCAGCTTGCACTTTCTGGCCGACAGCAACGCCGCGATCACCAAGGGTATCGTCGCGCTGGTGCTGTCCACTGTGCAGGACCGGCCCGCGCCCGAAGTGGCGCAGACCGACATTGCCGAGGCACTCGGCCCGTTCGATCTCAAGAAGCAGCTGTCCTCGAACCGCACCCAGGGCGTGCCCAACATGATCGCGCTGGTGCGTGAACATGCCGCGCGCCTTGCCGCTGCGGCCTGACGGGCAGGGGACTTGCGCCGCCAACTCTATCTGGCTGGCGGCCTGATCAGTGTGGCGCTGGGCACGCTGGGCGTGTTCCTGCCGCTGCTGCCCACCGTGCCGTTCCTGCTGCTGGCCACGTTCTGCTTTGCCCGGTCAAATCCGGTGTGGGAGCAGCGCCTGCTCGATCACCCGCGCTATGGCCCGCCCTTGCGGGAATGGCGTGAACGCCGCGCCATTTCGCGCAAAGGAAAGGTCGGCGCGCTGGTGGCGATGGCATTTGGCGTGGGTTTGACGGCGGTGACGGCAGGCTGGCCGTGGGTGCTGATCCCGGCCGCCGTGATGGGCATTACCGGCACATGGATCTGGACCCGCAAGGAATAGCGGCGGTTTGCCGATAAGCATTGTTCCCTATTTGTTCCATTTCGGATAGAGTCTGCAAGGACTCGAACGGAACGGATTCGCCCCATGATTTCGCTGACCATTGGCCCTGCTGAGGACTGGCTCTCATGGTCGGTCAGCCTGATCGGCGCGCTGGCGTGGCCGCTGGCGGCGCTGGTCATCGCGATGGTGTTCCGCCGCCCGCTGCTGACCCTGCTGGCGCGGCTGGATGAACTGAGCTGGGGCGACAAGGCCGCACGGTTTGCGCACAAGCTGGACCGGCTGGAATCCGAAGCCCCACCCGCGCTGGCCGAGCCGGACGGCCCGGAAATAGCCCTGACCGGCGATCATGGCCGCTTCATCAAGCTGCTGGACCTGTCGCCCAACGCCGCCGTGCTCGATTCATGGTCGCGTGAGAACACCGGCAATAAAAGGGGCCATTCATCGGACGGTAGCACCGGATTAAAAAGGGGCCACTCCTGCTAGACCTTCGCCTTTGCGCGGAGGCGGAGGGTGAAGAGAGTGGAACTTTATCTCAAGGTTCGCCGCGCT
>NZ_JAUYRV010000028.1 GCF_030696665.1 Novosphingobium sp. | reverse complement strand
AAGTCGAGACACCTTGCGCAGCGTGTCTCGACTTCGCTCGACACGAACGGCGGAGAGCAGGGCAAGAGGCGGAATTACGCCCTCGGCGCGATCCGCCGATAGCTGAGCGCCTCGGCCACATGGATGCGCCCCACCGTCTCCGCCCCCGCAAGGTCCGCAATCGTGCGCGCCACGCGCAGCATGCGGGTATAGCCGCGCGCGGACAGGCGCATCGCTTCGGCGGCTTGGGCCAGCAGCTTGCGCCCCGGTTCGTCCGGCGTGGCGTGGGTGTCGAGCATGTCGCCGTTCAACTCGGCATTGCTGCGCATGCCGCTGCCTTCCAGCCGCGCAACCTGCACCGCTCTTGCCCGCGCCACCCGCGCAGCCACCTGATCCGAACCCTCGGCGGGCGGCGGCAAGGCAAGATCGGCGGCGGACACGGGATCGACCTCAACGTGCAGGTCAATCCGGTCGAGCAGCGGCCCTGACACCTTCGATTGATAATCACCCGCACAGCGCGGCGCGCGGCTGCAGCCCAGTGCCGGATCACCCAGATGCCCGCAGCGGCACGGGTTCATCGCCGCGATCAGCTGCACCCTCGCCGGGAAGGTCACGTGCGCATTGGCCCGCGCCACCGTCACCTCGCCCGTTTCCAGAGGCTGGCGCAGCGAATCCAGCACGGCACGCTGGAATTCGGGCAGTTCATCAAGGAACAGCACGCCCAGATGGGCAAGGCTCACCTCTCCGGGCCGAACCTTCAGCCCGCCGCCGGTCAGCGCCGCCATCGAGGCCGAATGATGCGGGCTGCGGAACGGACGCGCCCGGCTGATCCGTCCATCCTCCAGCGTGCCTGCAACCGATGCCACCATCGACACTTCCAGTGCCTCTGCCGGGGTCAGTTCGGGCAGGATACCCGGCAGGCACGATGCCATCAGCGATTTGCCCGCACCCGGCGGCCCGATCATCAGCAGGTTGTGTCCGCCCGCCGCCGCAATCTCCAGCGCGCGCTTGGCGGTTTCCTGCCCCTTCACCTGCTTCAGGTCGGCCATCCGCCGCGCAGGTTCCGCCACGCCTTGCGCAGGCTGCGGCAGGCGGTGCGTGCCTTTCAAATGGTTGAGCAGCCCGATCAGATCAGGCGCGGCGATCACGTCGATCCCGCTCGCCCAGCGCGCCTCTGGCCCCTGCGCGGCGGGGCAGATCAGCCCCTTGTCCTGCCCGCTGGCGTGGATTGCGGCAAGCAACACGCCGGGCGAGGGCAGCACACGCCCATCCAGCGCCAGTTCGCCCACGGCCACGTAATCGGCAATCTGTTCCAGATCGATCACTCCCATCGCCGCCAGCAGCGCCAGCGCAATGGGCAGATCGTAGTGCGAACCTTCCTTGGGCAGATCGGCGGGCGACAGGTTCACGGTGATCCGCTTGGGCGGCAGCGCCAGCCCTAGCGCCGACAGCGCCGATTGCACCCGCTCCCGGCTTTCACCCACCGCCTTGTCCGGCAGGCCCACCAGCTTGAACGCAGGCATGCCGGGCGAGACCTGGCACTGCACTTCGACCCCGCGTGCCTCCAGCCCCAAATAGGCAACCGTGGAAACCAGCGCGACCATTCATCCTCCTGCCCGCCAAAGGGCCTGCCCGATAAGGGCCAAACCTTAGCGTAGCGCGCGCGCTTCAGGCACGGGGACGGGATGCTGCCATTTTCGAAGCATCTTGGTGTGATACACAAAACACAGTGAACGCAATTTAACCGCATTCCTTGGCAGTTCGGCAATCCGCTTGGCCCGAAAGCAAAGGCCATGCTTCGCCGCCTCGCCCTTCCCGCGCTTTGCGCCCTGCTCGCCTGCCAACCGGCATCAGCGCGCGAGGTCAGCACGCGCACGTGGGTGGAAGACGGCGTTACCTGGACCGAGACGACCACCGTCGAAGTCTTCGAACCCGGCTCCGAACGCATCGTCGGCCTTACCCGCGCCGATGTGAAGGGCGTGGCCAGCTTCGGCCCCTTCGAAGTGCTCGACGGCACCCGCGCCGCCTTGGTGGCCGAAACCGACAGCTACTCCCCGGCTGACTTCCAGAAGATGCTGCGCGCGTTCCCCGGCATCCGCGTGCTGGAAATGCCCGATTGCCCCGGCACGGTCGATGATTTCGCCAACCTCCGCCTTGGCCGCATGATCCGCGCGCAAGGCATCGCGACGCATGTGCCTGAGCACGGTTCGGTCCGTTCAGGCGCGGTCGAACTGTTCCTTGCAGGGGCCAGCCGCAGCGCCGCGCCCGATGCCTCGTTCGTCGTCCATGCGTGGATGGACGAAGATGGCCGCGAACCGGACGATTTCAGCGCCAGTGACCCGGTCAACCGCGCCTATGTCGATTACTACCGCGAAATGGGCCTCCCCGCCGACAAGGCTGCAGCGTTCTATGCGCTGACCAATTCGGTGCCGCACGAAGACGTGCTGATGCTGGGCACCGGCGATCTGCAGAAGTTTGCGGCGTTGAACTGATCGGCGAGCGCCAAAGCCCACCCCGCTGCGACTAACTTCACTGCGTTCAGCAAGTCTCGCGGCCCTCCCGCCTGCGGGTGGGCAAATAACAACGCTCGCCCTCCCCTCCCGCCGGCGGGAGGGGTTGGAGGTGGGCTGGAACGCAGCCCCTTAGTGCGCCGCCCCCCAAGACAGCCCCGTGCCGATCTCCACGCCCAACGGCACCGTCAGCGTCACCGAAGGCTCCGCCGCCGTAGCCATCACCCGCTCGATCACCGGCTTGGCCGCGTCCACATCCCCCGCAGGCAGTTCGAACACCAGTTCGTCATGCACTTGCAGCAGCATCCGCACATTGGGCAGCCCCGCTTCAGCCAAAGCAGGCATCATCCGCGCCATCGCACGCTTGATGATATCGGCGCTGGTGCCCTGAATCGGCGCGTTGATCGCCGCGCGCTCGCTGCCCTGCCGTTCGGCCTGGTTTTTGGAACCGATGCGCGGGAACCACGTCTTGCGGCCGAACAGCGTTTCCGAATAGCCGCGCTCACGCACGCTTTCCAAAGTCTCGTGAATATAGCGCTGGATACCCGGGAAGCGTTCGAAATAGCGGTCGATCATCGCCTGCGCCTCGTCCGCACTCACACCCAGACGCCCACCAAGGCCCCAGCGGCTGATGCCATAGAGGATCGCGAAGTTGATCGTCTTGGCCCGCCCGCGCGTATCGCGGTCCACGTGCCCGAACATCTCCATTGCCGTGCGCGCGTGGATATCCTCGCCCGCCGCAAAGGCCTCCTTCAGCGCCGGAACATCGGCCATGTGCGCGGCCAGACGCAGTTCGATCTGGCTGTAGTCCGCCGCCAGCAGCACGTTGCCGGGTTCGGCGACGAAAGCCTCGCGGATCTGGCGGCCAATCTCGGTGCGGATCGGAATGTTCTGCAGGTTGGGATCGTTGGACGACAAGCGCCCGGTCTGCGCCCCGACCAGAGAGTAGCTGGTATGCACCCGCCCGGTATCGGGATTGATCGCGGCTTGCAGAGCATCGGTGTAGGTCGATTTCAGCTTCGACAGCTGCCGCCATTCCAGCACCAGCGTGGCCACCTCGGCACCTTGCAACGCCAGCCCTTCCAGCACCGACTGGTCGGTGGAGTACTGCCCGGTCTTGCCCTTCTTCCCGCCCTTGTAGCCCAGCTTGTCGAACAGCACTTCGCCCAGCTGCTTGGGGCTGCCGATGGTGAAGGCCATGCCCGCCTTCTCGTGGATCACGCCTTCCAGCCGCGCGATCTGCGTTGCGAATTCGGCTGAGAGGCCCGCCAGACGCTCCCGGTCCACCTTGATGCCGCCTCGCTCCATCATGGCGACAACCGGCACCAGCGGACGGTCTACGCGCTGGTACACGCGCATGCCGCCTTCATCGACCAGCCGGGGCTGGAACAGGCGGTGCAAGCGCCATGTCACGTCCGCATCCTCGGCGGCATAGCGAGTGGCATCGGCCAGCGGCACTTCGGCAAACGAGATCGCCTTCTTGCCGCTGCCGCACACGTCCTTGAACGCCATCGTGGTGTGGCCCAGATGGCGTTCGGACAGCTCGTCCATGCCATGCCCGCCCACGCCCGCTTCGCTGCGGCCCGCATCAAGGCAGAAGCTCATCACCATCGTGTCATCGATAGGGCCAACGTTCACGCCATAACGCGCCAGCACGTTCAGGTCGTACTTGATGTTCTGCCCCACCTTCAGCACCGCATCGCTTTCCAGCAGCGGCTTGAGCGCGGCCAGCGCCTCGGCCCGGTTCACCTGATCGGGCTTTTCAGCGAACATGTCCGACCCGCCGTGGCCCAGCGGGATATAGCAGGCGTCGTTGGGGCCAAGCGCAAGGCTCACCCCCACCAGATCGGCGCGCATCGCATCCAATGCACTCGTTTCGGTGTCCACCGCCACTACGCGCGCGGCAAAGGCGCGGGCGACCCATTGTTCCAGCGCTTCCATCGTCTGCACGCAAGGATAGGCCTCACGGTCCACCGCCGGCCATGAAGGCAACGCTATGCGCTCACCCGCAGGCGCGGCAACCGCACCGGCAGTCTCGGGCTTGGCAGGGTTCAGCTGCGTATTCGGCCCCGGACTGCCCTTGCCGTCGTCCAGCCGCCGCAGCAGGCTGGTGAAGCCGTGGACTTCCAGAAACGCTGCCAGCGGATCGCGCGGGATCACGTCCAGCTTGAAATCCTCAATCGGCACCGGCAGCGGGCAGTCTTCCTTCAGCTGCACCAGCACGCGCGATAGCCGGGCCATGTCGGCCTGCTCGATCAGGCTCTCGCGCAGCTTGCTCGCCTTCATCGCAGGCGCAGCCGCCAGCGCTGATTCGAGATCGCCGTGTTCCTGAATCAGCTTGGTAGCCGTCTTCGGCCCGATGCCGCGAATGCCCGGCACGTTGTCGACCGAATCGCCCATCAGCGCCAGCACGTCGCCCACCTTCTCCGGCGGCACGCCAAACTTCTCGACCACTTCGGGAATGTCGATGCGCAAGTTCTTCATCGTATCGAGCATGTCGACGCAGCCGCCACCCACGCCGCATGTGCCGACAAGCTGCATCAAGTCCTTGTCCGAAGACACAATCGTCACGTCCCAGCCGCGCAGCGTGGCCGCGCGGGCATAAGACGCGATGATATCGTCCGCCTCAACTCCCTCTTCCTCGATGCAGGCCAGGCTGAACGCGCGCGTGGCATCGCGGATCAGCGGGAACTGCGGCACAAGGTCTTCGGGCGCGGGCGGGCGGTTGGCCTTGTACTGGTCGTACAGGTCGTTGCGGAAAGATGTGCCCGCCTTGTCGAGAATCACTGCAAGGTGCGTTGGCCCATCGGCCTTGTGCAGGTCTTCGGCCAGTTTCCACAGCATCGTGGTATAGCCGTAGACGGCACCCACCGGGGTTCCCTGCGGGTTCGTCAGGGGCGGCAACCGGTGATAGGCGCGGAAGATGTAGGCCGACCCATCGACCAGATAAAGGTGCTGTTTTTCGCTCATCCAGGGGTGTTAGCAGGGCAATTGGCCTGCGTCATGGGGTTGCTGCCGCAACTTTGTTGCAACATTTTACAAGGCCGAAACCCCCGGAAATCGGGCGAAAAAAAGGCAAGCCCGCCTGCACGATATGCAGGTTGCGACGGAATGCATACGTCTTGTGCTTGCAACGCGATGAATTGCCGATTAATTGGGTCGCGAAGTCTACCGGCTGAGTAGGCTTTGCGGCGGGCTGCTTGCCCGGCGCTGTTCACTTCAATCCAGGGATTGTAACGCATGCGCAAGCTCATTCTCGCCGCTGTCGCCGGCACCGCCTTCGCTCTCGCTGGCTGCTCGGAAAAGCCGGCTGAAGAAGCAACCGAAGCTGCTGTTGAAGCAACCGAAGCTGCTGCCGATGCATCGGCTGCCGCAGTTGACGCTTCGGGCGCTGCCTCGGAAGCTGCTGCTGAAGCTTCAGAAGCTGCTATGTAATTTCTGCCTTTTTGGCAGATTACATGAGATAGAAGGGGCGTGGTCTTCGGACCGCGCCCCTTTCTCTTTGCGCGGACGGTTTTGGAACGAGACTACGCGCACAACGAATCCAGCCCTCCCGTAAACGGGAGGGCCGCGAGACTTGCTGAACGTAGTGAAGTTAGTCGCAGCGGGGTGGGCCGACTATGGCACCAACCCTACCCAAATCAGCGGCGGCGCACCAGATCCTGCGTGCCATTGCCCAGCGGTGTGCTGTAGCCATCATAAATCGTGCGCATCATCCGCGCGATCAGCTTGGCATGGGCTGCATGGCCCTCAGGCCCGGTCACAAAGAACGTCACGGCCAGATGCCGGCCATCGGGCAGGCGCACGATGCCAACATCGTCGGTCACGCCCCACAGGGTGCCGGTCTTGTGCGCCACCAGCGTGCCTTCGGGCACGCCTGCACGGATGCGGGTCTTGCCGGTGCTGGTGCGGGTCATCGTATCCAGCAGAACCGCGCGGCTTTCCGGGCTGAGCACACCGCCGCGGTCAATCGCCGCCAGCAGCGCAATCATCGCGCGCGGCGTGCTGGATGTCCGGGTGTCGATCACCTTGGCTGGATCAACCTTGCCATCATCGCGCACCAGCGTGGCCATCGTATGGTCCAGCCGCTGCCCGGCAATGCCATTGCGCGTCAACCAGCGGTTCACGTTCTCAAACCCGCCAACAACCTTGATCAGCCCGTCAGTCGCCTCGTTGCTGCTGCGGGTAATCATCAGTTCCATCAGGCTCTGCGCGGTCATCACGCTGCCTGCACGCAGCGGTGCCTCAGGGCTGAACGCGCCGGTTTCGCGCACGCGCAGCATCATCGGGAACTGCTGGTCGAGCCGGTAATTGCCCTTTTCAACCTGCTCCAGAAAAGTTGCCGCTACCGCAATCTTGGCGGTGCTGGCCATCGGGAACGGCATGTCAGCATTGACGAAGATCTGGCCGCCACCATCAAGGTCCATCGCAGCAACGCCGATCCGCCCGCGCCCTTCGGCGGCGATGGCGGCAACCTGCTGCTGGATGATCTGATCGCGCTGATCGAGCAGCGTAATCGCATCACGGCTCTGCACCTGCGGAACAGTGGCAACCAGCGCGGGCACTGCAGTGAACAGTGCGGCAACGAATCGAGCGGTACGAAACTTCATGCCCTCACTTACCCCGATCCCGGTTTATGCGTCTTTAACAAAACTAACCGTTTGTGATTCAGCGGGAAAGTGCCCTTCTGATCATCTCGGCGCAGCCACAGCGCGGGTGAACCGATCTTCGGGAACCAATCGTTTCCAAGCAATCGGACAATGATTCGCTCTGGACTTTAATTGGACGGTTAAGAATAGTCTGGCCAGCGGCAAAACAGTCGCAAGCGGGAGAGGCGATGGAAAGGCTGCTGGAAGCCGTAATGCGCCGCGCAGGCGTACCGGGATCGGTGTCCGGCCTCGAACGCCTCTCAGGCGGGGCCAACATGGAATCGTGGCTCTTCGCCAGCGGGGAAGAGCGCTTCGTCCTGCGTCGCGCACCTTCGCCCGAATGGATCGCCGCGCGCCCGCTGGATATGGCGGGAGAGGCCGAAGTGATTCGCCGCGCCCACGCCGCCGGGGTCGCTGCGCCTGAAGTCATTGCTGAACTCACCGCCGAGGACAGCCTCGGCATCGGCTTCATCATGCGCTGCCTGCCCGGCACGGCCGATCCCGAATCGGCGCTTTCATCGCCGCCTGAACTGGCGGATGACCTTGCCGAGGCGATGGCGCGAATCCACGCGCTCGATACCGCCACCCTCACCGTCCTGCCCCGTCTCGACCCGGCAGAGGGCGTCGAAGCCCTCGCCTGCCAGTTCGCAGAGGCAGGCGGTGACCGTCCCCTCATCGCACTCGGCCTTGCATGGCTGCGCGCCAACCTCCCACCGCCCGCCAAACCGGTGGTGGTCCACGGCGATTTCCGCATCGGCAACCTGATGGTCCACGAAGGGCGGCTGTCGGGCGTGATCGATTGGGAATTGGCCCATCTGGGCGATGGCCACGAAGACCTCGCCTATGGCTGCATGACCGTGTGGCGTTTCGGACGGCTCGATCAACCAGCGTTCGGCCTCACCGACATCGAAACTCTGGCAGCTGCCTATCAGGCCGCCGGCGGCGAGCCATTCAGCCCCGCCCGCTTCCGCTTCTGGTTGGTCTATCGCACCGTGTGGTGGGCGCTAGGCTGCCTGTCGATGGGACAATCGTGGCGCAGCGGCACAGACCGCTCCTTGGAGCGCGTCGTCGTGGCAAGGCGCTGCGCCGAACAGGAACTGGACCTGCTGCTCCTGCTGGAAAGCGAAGCCCCCGAGGCCGAACGCGTCCGCCCGTTGCCCCCAGCCCCGCCGCCATCGCCTGCCAGCACCGGCGAACCCACAACCGCCGAAGTCCTCACTGCCGTGTCCGAATGGCTCGCCGCCACGGTGAAGGACAAGCTGGCAGGCCGCGAGCGCTGGGAATTGGCCGTCGCGCAAAACGCGTTGGGCATCGTCCGCCGTGAACTCACGTCCCGCGCAGACCCCGCCGACAAGACCTTGGCTGACGATCTGCTGGCAGGCCGCCAGACCCTCGCCACCCCCGGCCTGCTGACCGATCTGCGCCGCCGCGCGCTGTCTACCCTTTCCGCCGACATGCCCAAATACCCGGCGCTCGCCGCCGCCCGCACGCTCTGGGAGCAAACCTGATGGACTTCGACCTTCCCGAATCCCTCGTTGCCTACCTCGCCCAACTTGATGCCTTCATCGAAGCCGAGATCAAGCCGCTGGAGCAGGCGGACGACAACATCCGCTTCTTCGATCACCGCCGCGAATGGGCGCGCACCGATTTCGACAACGGCGGGTTGCCGCGCCACGAATGGGAAGAGCTGTTGATCGAAGCCACGCGCCGCGCCGATGCCGCCGGACACTGGCGCTTTTCCGCGCCCAAGAAGTACGGCGGCAAGGACGGCCAGAACCTGTGGATGGCGGTTATCCGAGAGCACTTCGCCGCCAAGGGCCTTGGCCTGCACAACGATCTGCAGAACGAACATTCCATCGTCGGGAATTTCCCCTTCGTCGCCATGTTCGAACACTTCGGCACAGACGATCAGAAGGCCGAATTCATCAACGGCGGCTTTGCCCGCACTCGCCGCACCGCCTTCGGGCTGACCGAGCCGAACCACGGATCGGACGCCACCCACATGGAAACCCGCGCCGTGCCCGAAGTGCGCGATGGCGTGGCGGGCTGGCGCATCGATGGCGAGAAGATGTGGACTACCGGCATGCACGTGGCCACCCACTGCGCCACCTTCGCCCGCACCAGCGGCGAGAATGGCGACGCACGCGGCATCACCTGCTTCCTCGTTCCCAACCCCGCGCCGGGGCTGGTGATCGAGGAGTACCTGTGGACGTTCAACATGCCGACAGACCACCCGCGCGTGTCGTTCACCAATGTCTGGGTGCCGGACAGCGCGATCCTCGGCCCCGTGGGCGGCGGCCTGTCCATCGCGCAAAGCTTCGTCCACCAGAACCGCATCCGGCAGGCAGCCTCGTCACTGGGCGCAGCCACATTCTGCGTCGAGGAATCGGTGCGCTATGCCCGCGAACGCAAGCCCTTCGGCGAGGAACTGGCGCGCAATCAGGCGATCCAGTTCCCGCTCGTCGAACTTGCCACCCAGTGCGAAATGCTGCGCCTGCTGATCCGCAAGACCGCATGGGACATGGACCGGCTGGAGGCCGAAGAGGGTGGTCACAAGCGCATCGAACGCGAACTGTCAGACAAGGTCTCGATGTGCAATTACTGGGCGAACCGGCTGGTCTGCGAGGCGGCGGACCGGGCGATGCAGGTCCACGGCGGCATCGGCTATTCCCGCCACAAACCCTTCGAACACATCTACCGCCACCACCGCCGCTACCGCATCACCGAAGGCGCCGAGGAGATTCAGATACGCAAGGTGGGGGCGTTTTTGTTCGGATACCTTGGGCCGCGGAAGGGGATGTTCGGGTAACTGACCGCTTGTCACCCCCGCGCAGGCGGGGGTCCAGCCCGCAAGAACGTCGTCGCACAGCGACGGCATTCCCGTAGCTGGATTCCCGCCTGCGCGGGAATGACGAAAGAGGGATCACTCGAATAGGCGATCAAACCACGTCTTCTTCTTGGCCACCGGAACCGGAGCGGGCGCTGGGGCATCCACAAACAACCCCTCAATCAGCCCCCGCACCTCAACCCGCTTGCCCCGCACCGGTGTGTACGAAGGCTTGGCCACGCCATAGACCAGCGCCATCCCGTCCTCGCTCCACTGCCCGTCAAAGAACAACGCCTGTTCCTTGCGCCGCCGCGCCAGCAGTTCCCTGGGCCGCGCCCAGTCGAGCATCGATTTGCGCGCGCCGTCCACGTCGCCTTTCACAAACCGCCCGATCCAGCTGGCCCGCGCAATCGCGCCGGTATTCCAGTGGAACGACAGCGCCGCGCCCAGCTCAGCCTCGCTCGGCTCATGCTTGCCAAAGGCGGCGAGGACCGGCGGAAGGTACTTTTCGCGCAGCAGCCACAGGTACACGCCGATGCAGTGCTCCAGCGGCTGCGGCTTGTCTTTGTAGCGCGGGAAGACCTTGTGCCCGCTCGCATCGGTGATCCCGACGCTCCACGTCCACACGCCGACGCTGTCCTTGTAGGCTTCGGTCACGATGCCTTCGTGGGCGATCAGTTCAAGAGCGATGCGGGGGGTGAGTTCGCGCATGAGGGTCCGACTCCGTTGCAAAAACCAGAGTCGTGCGCGCAGGGACGGCTTGTAGGAAATGCGAGATGAAACCCATCAGAAACCCACCCCCAACCCCTCCCGCCTGCGGGAGGGGAGAGGCAGGAAACATCACAACGCAAAATGGCCCGCTTCGGGGTGCGAAGCGGGCCATTGTGTGACCTTCAGGTGCGCCTAGGTGCAGTTAGGTGCATCTAGGTGCACTTCAGGATTTCAGGCCAGAGCGGCCTTCAGATCGTCCACCAGATCGGTGCGTTCCCACGGGAAGAAGTCACCATCCGGCTTGCGCCCGAAGTGGCCATAGGCCGCGGTCGGCTGATAGATCGGCTTGTTGAGGCCCAGATGCGTGCGGATGCCGCGTGGCGTCAGGCCGCCCAGCTTGGCAATGCCCTTGATCGCTTCTTCGATCTTGTCATCGCCGATCGAGCCGGTGTCGTGCGTGTCGACATAGAGCGACAGCGGCTCGGACACGCCAATGGCATAGGCGATCTGGATGGTGCAGCGCGTGGCAAGGCCAGCGGCGACCACGTTCTTGGCCAGATAGCGCGTGATGTAGGCAGCCGAACGGTCAACCTTCGTCGGATCCTTGCCCGAGAACGCGCCGCCGCCGTGCGGGCTTGCGCCGCCGTAAGTGTCAACGATGATCTTGCGGCCGGTCAGGCCGGCATCGCCATCAGGACCACCGATTTCGAACGAGCCGGTCGGGTTGATGTAGTAGGTCGTGTCGCGCAGCAGGACCGGCGGGATCACATCGGCGATCACGCGCTTCACATAATCGTGCAGCTCGGCTTCGTTCGCGCCCTCGTCATAACCCGGCGCGTGCTGGGTGGAGACGACGACCGCGGTGGCCGCAACGGGGAGCGAGCCTTCATAGCGCAGCGTAACCTGGCTCTTGGCGTCAGGCTCAAGGAACGGGGCCGCGCCGGAGTGGCGGTCAGCCGCCATGCGTTCGAGGATCTTGTGGCTGTAGTACAGCGTGGCGGGCATCAGGTCGGGCGTTTCGTCGGTCGCGTAACCGAACATGATGCCCTGATCGCCTGCGCCTTCGTCCTTGTTGTCGCCAGCATCGACGCCCTGCGCGATGTGGTCCGACTGGCCGTGCAGGCGGTTGATGAATTCGAACTTCTCCCAGTGGAAGCCGTCCTGTTCATAGCCGATGCGCTTGACCGTTTCGCGCACGGTCTTCTCGATCTCTTCCTGCGCGCCCGGTGCCCATGCGCCGTTTTCGTAAACGCCCTTGCAGCGGATTTCACCGGCGAGGACGACGAGCTGCGTGGTGGTCAGGGTTTCGCAGGCGATGCGGGCTTCGGGATCTTTCGACAGGAACAGGTCGACGATGCCGTCGCTGATCTGGTCGGAAACCTTGTCCGGGTGGCCTTCGGAGACGCTTTCGGAAGTGAACAGGTAATCGCTGCGCATTGGCGGTCCTATGCTGATGGCCGTGCCCGAAACGGGCCGAGGCGATATAAAGAAACCTTTATGTCTGCCCCCGCTTAGCGTTTCCGCGTAGCGCTTGCAACCAGTGCGATGAAAAGAAGCGCTATCCCCCACGCAAGCGCGAGCATGTTGCCGAACGTGGCAAACGGCGTGGGCGCATGGGCGGGCGGCACTTTGCCATCAAGCCGCCCTGCACGCAGCGGGGGCACGAACTGGCGGACAACGCCATCGGCATCGATCACCGCGCTGATCCCGGTGGTGGTGGAGCGCAACACTGGCAGCCCCTCCTCAATCGCGCGCATCCGCGCCTGCGCCAGATGTTGCGGCGGTCCCCACGCACCGAACCAGCCGTCGTTCGAGGGGTTGAACAGGTAGTCGGGCCGGTGGGCACGATCCACGACTTCGCCGGAAAAGATGATCTCGTAACAAATCTGGATTCCGGCCTTTCCTTGCGCGCCGAAATCCAGTGTGCGCGGCCCCGGCCCTGCGAAAAAGTCGAGGCTGCCCGCCACCAGTCGTGACAGACCGATGGGTTCCAGAATCTCGCGCATCGGCAGATATTCGCCATAAGGCACCAGATGCGCCTTGGCATAGGAGCCGCGAATCGCGCCGCCCGAATCGAGCGCAGTTACCACGTTCCACGCGCCCGCCACTTTCGGCCCCTGCATGGCAAGATCGGTTGTCCCGGTCAGCAGCAACCCGCCCTTGCCCGCCACGCGGCCCAGCCGCTCCCGCGCCAGCACCGGGTCTGCGGCATAGGTCGTTTCATCATACCAGAACTGCGCGTAGCCGGGGCGCAGGAAATCGGGCACGCCGCTTTCAGGCCAGAGCACCAGCCGCGTTTCCCCCGGCTTGCGCGGCAACGAGAGGGTGGCGGACGTCTGGAACTGGCTTTCGTAGTTGGCGGGATCGTTGAGCACATCCTGCCGCACATCGGGCTGAACGAGGGTGTAAGCGAGTGTACCTTCGCGGCGCTCTCCGTGAAGCGGCAGAACCATCAGCAGCGCAGGGGCAAGCGCATAGGCCAGCGCCGCCCACTTTTGCTCCTGCCGCCAAGACCGCAGCGCAAACAGCCACCAGCCGCTGAGCACGACAACGAGGCCCGAAAGCGCATAAGTGCCCGTCCACTGCGCGGCGAGGGCAAGGCCGGGGCGATCAAACCCGCCCAGCGTCACCATCGCCAGCGGGTTCCACGCAAAGCCGGTGAAAGCCCATGCGCGCAGCCATTCGGCAAATATCCATGATGCCGCAAAGGCGGGGAGCAGCATCGCGCGGCGCGTATTGGCGAGCCACCAGCCGAGCAGCGTGGCGATGGCCGGATAGACGGCAAGGTAAAGTGCGACCAACAGCACCGCGATCCAGCCGAGCCACGCGGGCATTTCGGCCTGATAGGTAAATGCCGTGGCGATCCACCCGTTGCCCACGGTGAAGTGCCCAAGGCCGAACAGCCAACCAGCCAGAAGCGCCTGCCGCCACGTTTTCACCACGTAAAGCCGATGGATCAGCCATGCCAGCGCAGCCAGCGTCAGCGGCCAGAGGCCGAGCGGCTGGAACCCGCAGGCGGCAAGGCCACCGGCGGCGATGGTCAACAGATTATCGCGGGGAAGCGGGCGAAAGGGGAGGCGAAAGCGGCTCATACCTGCCCGCTATGGGGTGGCGCGCTGCTGGCCGCAAGCGCGCAGGGCATTGCGCAAGGTTTGGTTATCGAATGCGGCGCTTTGCCGTTTCCCACCCCCAACCCCTCCCGCTTGCGGGAGGGGAGAACGCAAGACCAGCCCCTCCCGCTTGCGGGAAGGGCTGGGGAGGATCAAGTTAGCACCGTGCTGGTCGCAGCAGGATAGGCCAACGCCCATCCTGCAAACAATCAGCCTTCAACCGGCTCGCTGGCTTCGGTCGCAACGACCTTGCGCGGGCGGCCGCGCTTTTTGGGTGCAGGTGCGGCCTCTTCGGCAGCCACTGCAGGAGCGGGGCGAGGAGCAGGGGCAGCCTCCGGTTCTGGATCGGCCCTTACGTTGATCGAAGGCGGCAGGAACGATGCGTCGAGCGTTGCCGGAGCGTCATCATCACCCTTGGCGCCATCCCTTACCGGGCGCGGGCCGCGTTCGGTGCGCAGGCGAAGGCCGCGCGCGGGGCGCGGTTCACGAACGAAGGGATTTTCGGCCGCTTCGGTGATTGGCTCACCCTCAATCGCAGGAATGCCTTCGCCGGGCAGCGCTTCGACAGCGGCACCTTCGGCATCGCGGTTGCGATTGCGGTCAAAGCGGCGATTGCCGTCACGCCGACCTTCGTTTCGGTCTTCGCGGGGGCGATCATCACGGGGCCTGTCGTCACGCGGACGATCCTCACGGGGACGATCTTCACGGGGACGATCTTCACGATCACGCCGACCTTCCGGTCGCTCGTTGCGCTCCGGGCGGTCATTGCGCTCGGGACGTTCGGCCCGCTCGGGACGTTCAACGCGCTCCGGACGTTCTGCCCGCTCTTCGCGCTCTTCACGTTCGCGCCGGGTGGGGGGGCGATCAAAGCCGAGGAAATCGCCTTCGACGCTGAAATCACCGCCGTCATCCTCGCCGTCCTGCTCCTGCCAGCGTTCACCGCCGTTGGCACCAGCGGGGCGGGCGCGCTGTTCGTCCTGCCGGACGCGGGCGTCGGCAAGCACGCGGAAGTAGTGATCGGCGAACTGCAGATAGTATTCCGCCTGCACGCGATCGCCATTCATGTGGGCGTCCTGCGCGAGCTTGCGATACTTTTCGAGCAGTTGGGGGGCATTGCCCCGTGCGCGACTGTCGATCCGGTTTAGCTGCTGACCACCATTTTGCGGGCGACTGTTATTGCTACGCCCGCGACGGCGGTTGTTACCACGATTGTTATTCAACTCGGGCACTTCCTTAATTGAGGCGGCCTCTCGAAAACTTGGTGCAAGGGTATTGCAGCGAAACCCTCTGCCACCGGCCCACCCCACGTTTGACGATGGGCGAATCGGGGTTTCCAGCATCTGCGCTTATCCCGACCGTTTGGTCGTTCATCCCTGCAAATGGTGGAGCTGGCCGGGACGGGAAGCCTCATCCGTCCCCTGCCTGACAACACGATTAGTGATCCAAAGAGACCTTGCCAAGCAGAATATTGGCCATTTTCGCCATTTCCACTGCCCTTTCGCGCAGGGCGAGGTCTTGGTGGAGCTTTGCCGTCATGCCGGAGGCCTGTGCGAGGGCGGTAACAGCTTGCCCTTGGGTCCAGCCGATCTCGATGATGGCGATGCCGTTTTCCGCCAGAAGGCCGGGGATCTGCGGGATCAGAATGCGGTAATCATCAAGACCATCGGGACCGGAAAACAGCGCTTGTGCCGGCTCATGCGCGCGGACGGAGGGGGTGAGATCGGCGGCGTCCTCGACATAGGGCGGGTTGGACAGGACCAGATCGAACTGGCCGAGGTCTTTGGCCCATCCGTGCTGGGTCCAATCGCCGGGGAGAAAGCGTGCGGCGGGTGCGTGGCGCTGGCCGTTGGCGCGGGCGACGGCGAGGGCTTCGGGCGAACGCTCGATGGCTACGCCTTCAGCATCTGGCCAGAGCGAGAGCGCGGCGAGGAGGAGCGCGCCCGAGCCGGTGCCAAGATCGAGGATGCGGCGGGGCGCGGGGCGATGGGCGAAGGCTTGGCGGGCTGCCTCGACCAAGGTCTCCGTGTCGCCACGAGGGATCAGCACGGCGGGGCTGACGGTGAGTTCGAGGCCGTAGAATTCGGCGCTGCCGGTGATGTAGGCGACGGGTTCGTGGGTCAGGCGGCGTTCGACCAGCGGGGCAAAGGCGGCTGGCGTCTCGGCCTGCATGTGGCGCAGCAGCACGTCAGTGCGGGTGCAGCCAAGCGCATGGGCCATCAGCAGTTCGGCATCGAGCCGGGCGGTGTCGCTGGTGGCGGACAGGCGTTCGGCGGCGGCGCGGAGGGTATCTGCTATCTTCAAACGCATTGCTCCCCCGCGAAGGCGGGGGCCTCAGGCGTGTTACGGCACATCAGTGTAAACGGCCTGAGGTCCCCGCCTTCGCGGGGACGCCGTGGCGTTTGGATTGATGGGCTACCCATCCAGCGCGGCCAGCCGCTTGGACTGGTCTTCGGCGATCAGCGCGTCGATCAGTTCGGCAAGGCCGGTGCCTTCCAGCACTTCGGGCAGGCGGTGGAGCGTGAGGTTGATGCGGTGGTCGGTCACGCGGCCTTGCGGGAAGTTGTAGGTGCGGATGCGTTCGGAACGGTCGCCCGATCCGACCATCGCCTTGCGCGCCTCGGCCTCTTCACCTTGCGCGGCATCGCGCTGTGCCTCGAACAGGCGCGCGCGCAGCACTTGCATCGCCTTGTCCTTGTTCTTGTGCTGGCTGCGGCCGTCCTGGCAGGTGACGACGGTGCCGGTGGGCAAGTGGGTGATGCGCACCGCCGAATCGGTGGTGTTCACATGCTGCCCGCCCGCGCCGCTGGCGCGATAGACGTCGATCTTCAGATCCTTGTCCTCGATGCGAATGTCCACTTCGTCAGGCTCGGGCAGAACAGCGACGGTGGCGGCAGAGGTGTGGATGCGCCCGCCGGATTCTGTGACGGGCACGCGCTGCACGCGGTGAACGCCGCTTTCGAACTTTAGCTTGGCGAACACGCCGTTGCCCGCGACGTTGGCGACGATTTCCTTGTAGCCACCGATGTCGTTGGCGTTGACCGAGACGACTTCAACCCGCCAGCCCTGCTCTGCCGCATACTTTTCGTACATGCGGAACAGGTCGGCGGCGAAAAGCGCGGCTTCATCGCCCCCGGTGCCTGCGCGGATTTCCAGCATGGCCGGGCGCACGTCTGCCGAATCGCGTGGCAGCATCGCGATGGCGAGGCGGAGTTCGGCGTCGGGCAGCGCGGCGTGGATGCGGCTGAGTTCTTCATCCGCCAGTTCGCGCATGTCCGGGTCGTCAAGCGTGGCGAGGCTGACCAGTTCCTCGCGCATCGCCGCGATTTCCTGCGCGATGCGCGCAACGGGTTCGAGTTCGGCATAGTCGCGGCTGGCGGCGATGAAGTCTGCGCCTTCGAGCGTGCCCGACGCAAGCCGCGCTTCGAGTTCGGCGAAGCGGTGCGTGAGGTGGCCGAGGCGGGTGTCGGATACGCTCATGCGCTGCCCCCACACTTCGTCATCCCGGGCTTGACCCGGGATCCCGCTTGGTCGTTACCCGTCGCGAGAAGAAAAGCGGGACCCCGGGTCAAGCCCGGGGTGACGGGGGTTGAGTTGGTCACTTAAAGTCTGCAGCGATTGCTTCGAGTTGCTCCCGAAGCGATGAAGACGCAGTCTCTTCGACAAGCCTTCTGGCTGCTGGCTGACCATCTCGAATAGCAAGTGCAAGGATGGCGCTAGCGCCCATTTTCACAGCCTTATCAAAACGCTTGCGCAGCGATCCTGACGCTAAAAGCTCAGCGGAAAATCCTTCGCGGCGCAGCCTAGAGACTTGTGCAATACCCCTTGAAAGCAGCGTGTCATCTTCCACGACCACGATCACATCAGCCTTGGGCTCACCTCTATCTCCAACCAACATCGCCAACCGCTCAATCCCCGCTGCCCAGCCGACCGCAGGCGTCGCCGCGCCGCCAAGCGCTTCCATCAACCCGTCATAGCGGCCACCGCCCAGCACGGTGCCCTGTGCGCCCAGACGGTCGGTGACGAATTCGAAGGCCGTGTGGCGGTAGTAGTCCAGCCCGCGCACCAGCGACTGTGAGCGATCATACTTGACCCCGGCGGCATCCAGCCCGCTCTTCACTTTGGCGAAGAAGTCCTGTGCTTCATCGCTCAGGAAATCGTCGATCTTGGGCGCGTCGGCCATAAACACCTTGTCGCGCGGGTCTTTGCTGTCGAGGATGCGCAAGGGGTTACGTTCCAGACGGTCCTGCGAATCTTCCGAAAGATCGCCCTTCACGGCGCGGAAATAGTCGATCAATGCGGTGCGCCATGCTTCGCGGCTGGCGCCATCGCCCAGCGTGTTCAGTTGCAGCGTCACGCCGTCCTGAATGCCCAGTTCCTTGAGCAACTGGTCGGCCATCACCAGCAGTTCGACGTCGGCCTGCGGTTCGCCCGCGCCGATCACTTCGGCATCGATCTGGTGGAACTGGCGGTAGCGGCCCTTTTGCGGGCGTTCATAGCGGAACAGCGGGCCGTGGGTGGCGACTTTCAGCGGCGCGTACTGCTGCCAGCCGTCGGTGAGGTAGGCGCGCGCGATGCCGGCAGTGAATTCGGGGCGCAGGGTCAGCGATTCCCCGCCGCGATCCTCGAAGCTGTACATTTCCTTGGAGACAACATCGGTCGTCTCGCCCAGCGAGCGGCTGAACACGGCGGTCTTTTCGAACACCGGCATTTCGATGCGGCGGAAGCGGTAGAGCTTGCGAACGCGCTCGAACGTTTCGACGACGAAGGCGAAGGCTTCGGCATCGGGGCCGAAGATGTCCTGGGTGCCGCGGATTGCTTGTGGGGTCTGGGTGCTCATGCCGCGCGATTAGCCGGAAAGCGCGCAAACGGAAAGTCTTGCAAAAAAGGCGCTTGCCGATGGTTGCGATTGTGACCGCATCGCGCCATGAACTGCCCCATGCTGAAGAAACTCGCGGTCGCCCCGCTCCTCCTCGCCCTTTCCGTCTCGCAACAAGCGCTTGCTGCCAACTCCGCGCCGATGGCCGTGCCGATCACGCAGACCGTGCCCGATGCGCAGGACGTGGCCTATCCCGGCACGATGACGCTGGATATTGATGCGTCTGACACGATGCGCCGCGCCTATCGCGTGACGCAGGTGATCCCGGTGGCATCGGGCGCCAAAGAGCTGATCCTGCTGTTCCCGCAATGGCTGCCCGGCAACCACGGCCCGCGCGGTCCGCTGTCCGAGCTGGTGGGCGTGCAGTTCTTTGTCGATGGCAAGCCGGTGGAGTGGAAGCGGGACCGCGTAGAGGTATATGCCTTCCACGTAATGCTGCCCGCTGGCGCAAAGGCGGTGACCGCCAAGTTCGTCCACACCTCGCCGCTCGCCTCTGCCGAGGGGCGTGTGACGATGACGCCCGAAATGCTGAACCTGCAGTGGGAGAAGATGAGCCTTTATCCGGCGGGTCATTACGTGCGGCAGATCAAGGTGAAGCCCAGCGTAACCCTGCCGCAGGGCTGGACCGCTGCGACCGCGCTGGACGGTATGAGCCTGAACGGAAACCGCGCGACGTGGGCCGAGACGGATTACGAGACGCTGGTCGATTCGCCGATCTTTGCGGGGCGCTATTTCAAGAAGTGGGATCTGGGCCAGAAGGTCACGCTCAATGTCGTGGCGGACAAGCCCGAGCAGCTTGAGGCCAAGCCCGAACACATCGCCGCGCATTCGGCGCTGGTGGACGAGGCGAAGCTGGCGTTTGGGGCAAACCACTTCGACCACTACGAATTCCTGCTCGCGCTTTCGGACAAGATCGGCGGGATCGGGCTGGAGCACCACCGGTCGAGCGAGAACCAGTTGGAGCCGGAAGCCTTTACCGCGTGGGACAAGCAGGAGTGGGACCGCAACCTGCTGCCGCACGAATATGCGCATTCGTGGTCGGGCAAGTTCCGCCGCCCGGCGCGGCTGTGGACGCCCGATTATCGCCAGCCGATGCAGGGCGATCTGCTGTGGACCTATGAAGGGCAGGACCAGTTCTGGGGGGCCGTGCTGGCCGCGCGGTCGGGATTGCAGGGCAAGGACATCGTGCTGGGCATGCTGGCGGGCTGGGCCGGTGGTTACACGCAGCAGCCGGGGCGGGAATGGCGTTCGGTCGAGGACACCGGGTTCGATCCGGTCTTCGCATCGCGCAAGCCCAAGCCCTATCCTTCACTCGCCCGCAACGAGGACTATTACACCGAAGGCGCGCTGGTGTGGCTGGAGATTGACCAGATCCTGCGCGAAGGCACCGGCGGCAAGAAATCCATCGACGATTTCGCCAAGGCGTTTTTCGGCATGAATCCGGGTGATTATGGCCAGATCCCGTTCGAGGTGGACGAGATCGTGACCAAGCTGAACGCGCTTTACCCCTATGACTGGGCCAAGCTGATCGACACCCGCATCAACCAGCCGGGCCAGCCCGCGCCGCTGAACGGGATCGCCAAGGGCGGCTACAAGCTGGTGTGGAAGGAAGAGCCGAACCCCTTCACCAAGGCGGCAATGGAGTTTGGCAAGGGGCTGAGCCTTGGCAATTCCATCGGCATCTCGCTGGACAAGGACGGCAAGGTCACCGGAACGCGGTGGGACAGCCCCGCCTTCAACGCCGGGATCGTGACGGGCGCCCAAGTGATGGCGGTGAACGGCGTGACGTATAGTGCGGACGACCTGAAGAAGGCCATCACTGCGGCCAAGGGGGAAAAGGGCACGCCGCTCGACCTGCTGGTCAAGCGCGGCGACCGGTTCGACACCATCCGCATCGATTACAAGGACGGCTTGCGCTACCCGTGGCTGGAGCGCGTGGCCCCTGGCAAGGCACCAACCGGGCTGGACCTGCTGCTTGAACCCAAGCGGCCCGTTACAGCCGCGAAGAAATGACTCGAAATGGTCCTCGCGCCAGTGCGGGGACCATTTCGCCATAAGTCTTGTTGCGGCGCACAAGCCGCTTCGCTAGGGCCTGCGCATTCTCTCCACCCAACGAACAGGGGCAAAGATGCGCATCGACATGATTCCCACCGGTGATAATCCGCCGGAAAGCCTGAACGTGGTCATCGAAGTTCCCATCGGCGGTGAGCCGGTGAAGTATGAGTTCGACAAGGCTTCAGGCGCATTGTTCGTGGACCGCATCCTGCACACGCCGATGCGCTATCCGGCGAACTACGGCTTTGTCCCGCACACGCTTTCGCCCGATGGCGATCCGCTGGATGCGCTGGTCATCGCGCGTTCGCCGTTCCTGGCAGGCTCGGTCGTCCGCGCTCGCCCGATTGCGGTGCTGAACCTTGAAGACGAGCATGGCGGCGATGAAAAGCTGGTCTGCGTGCCGGTCGATTCGACCTTCCCGTACTATTCGGACGTGAAGGAACGCGAAGATCTGCCCGAGATCGTGATGCAGCAGATCGAACACTTCTTCACGCACTACAAGGACCTGGAAAAGGACAAGTGGGTGCGCGTGGGCACGTGGGGCGGCGCAGAAGACGCCCGCCAGATCACGCTGGAAGCCATTGAGCGCGCCAAGAACGCCAAGGGCTGAGCGGTTTCGCCAGAGTTGAAAAGGGGGCGCGGGTACAGCTGAACCCGCGCCCCCTTTTTTGCGTTTGCGGCTTTGCCCACCCCGCTGCGACTAACCTCGCCTTCGGCTCGCTAAGTCTCGCGGCCCTCCCGCCTGCGGGAGGGCAAAGGCAGGACTGCTTCCCCCCTCCCGCAAGCGGGAGGGGTTGGGGGTGGGCTTTCGCTCAATCCCCCGCAATGCTCATCCCGTCCACCCGCAGCGTGGGCGAATCGATGCCGCGATAGATTTCAAGGTCGTTTGCAGGCGTCAGCGCGGCGAACATTTCGATCAGGTGGCCCGCTACGGTAAACTCGGCAATCGGCCCGGCCAGTTCTCCATTCACGATGCGGAAGCCCGAAGCGCCCCGGCTGTAATCGCCGGTTACGCTGTTGACGCCGTGCCCAATCAGTTCGGTCACATAAACGCCATCGGCAATGTCAGCCATCAGTTCGGCCGGGGTCAGGCTGCCTGGTTGCAGGACCACATTGCTGGAGGTGACATGCGGCGCACCCGATGATCCGCGCGAAGCGTGGCCGGTGGGCATGGCGTCCAGTTGGCGCGCGGCGGCGGCATCCATCAGCCAGCCGGTGATGTGTCCTGCGTCGACGAGTTTGCGCGGGCCGGTAGGCAGGCCTTCGCCATCGAACGGTCGCGAGCGCATGCCGCGCTGGACGAGCGGATTGTCCGTAATGGTGATCGCCGAATCGAACAGCTTCTGGCCATCGCGATCAAGCAGAAAGCTGGCCCGGCGCGCAATGGACGCGCCCGACATTGCGCCGATCAGGTGGCCGACAAGTGAGTTGGCGACACGTGGATCGAACACCACCGGCATTGGCCCGCTTTTGACCCGCCCCGGATTGAGGCGGCGCACGGCACGTTCACCCGCCTCGCGTCCGATCACATCGGGGCTGGGCAGATCGGCGGCATGGCGGGTGCTGCGCCACGAATAGTCGCGCTGCATCGTGCTGCCTTCGCCCGCAACGACGCTGGCCGAAACGCTGTGGCTGGAGGCGGCATACGCCCCGGAAAAGCCGTGGCTGGTGGCCAGCGCGAACAGCCCGCGCCCGGCGCTGGCCCCGCCGCCTTCACTGTTGGTCACGCCCGGAATGGCGCGCGCGGCATCCTCTGCCTCCTCGGCAAGGCGGCGCAGTTCTGCCGGGCTGCGTTCGGTGGCATCGTCCAGATCAAGGTCAAGCGCTTCGCCGCGCAGCAACAGCTCTTCGGCCGCAAGCCCTGCAAACTTGTCCGCCGGAGCGAGCCGCGCCATTGCCACTGCCCGGCTGGCGAGTTCATCCAGCGCAGCATCGCCAAGGTCGGTCGATCCGATCGAGGCCGATGCGCCGCCGACAAACACGCGCAGGCCCACGCTTTCGGATTCAGAGCGTTCCACATCTTCCAGCGCACCCAGCCGGACCGACACCGATTCGGAAGCGCTGCCAACATAGACCGCATCGCCCGCCTCTGCGCCTGCGCGGCGCGCGCGCTGGATCAGCGCTTCGCAGCGTTCGCGGGCATCGGCGAGTGAAAGCATGGATTGACCTTTCGCAACAGCAAGGTCGCGCGGTCTAGAACAGGGACGGCCTGCTAGCAATCATGGGTGGAACAAGCCTGCGTCAGAAAAGCATCGATAGCCCGCGATAGACCCCGGTAATCACCAGCGGCAGGATCGCGGCGAGTAGCCACACGCGGATCTGATCGCGCCGGAATGCGGCCTTATAGGCCATGTTGTGCGCCTGTTCATCGGTCAGCGCTTCCCAGCGGCGTTCAAACTGGCGGAACAACGGGATGATCGCGGCGACGAGCACCACCAGCACGAACAGCGGCAGGATCGACGCGCTCGTCCCCTGAATTTCGTGCATGGTTACGAAGATTTGCAGGCCGGTATAGACCAGCAGGCCATAGGCGACATTGTCGCTCATCTTCTTGCGCCAATCTACCTTGGCCGACGAGGCGGCCTGTACTGATGCGACCTGTGCACTTTGCGAGTTTAAGGCCTTGTTCATGGCTCTTTGCCTCTGTTGTCCTGCTCCGTATCGAATAAATCATGCACAGACGCGCCCTGCAAGGCCTATTGCAATTCAAGTGTCCTTCACCGGGATTTAATGTGGACGCGTTACACCGGCCTAGACACCGGCATGCATAAATCCTGCCAAACTTGCAGCGCGGGGTTTGAACTGCGGGGCCGACCCGCTAATGGTTGCACCCCAAGCTGTTGAAACTGCCGAGCTGATTGATGACCACGATCGAAGAAACCGCAGCCCCTGCCAACGCGGCCCCCCCGATTCCGCAGGGCGGGCTGGAGGTCGTGTCCATCGCCAAAAGCTATGACAAGCGGGCGGTCCTGACCGATATTTCGCTGTCGGTGGGCAAAGGCGAAGTGCTGGGCCTGCTTGGCCCCAACGGCGCGGGCAAGACCACGTGCTTCTATTCGATCATGGGACTTGTCCGCCCGGATTCGGGGCGCATCCTGCTCGATGGCGTGGATATTACCAAGCTGCCGATGTACCGCCGCGCGATCCTGGGTCTCGGCTATCTGCCACAGGAAACCTCGATTTTCCGGGGGATGACGGTCGAGCAGAACATCTCCACCGTGCTCGAACTGATCGAACCGGACAAGGCCACGCGTGAGGCGGAGCTGGAGCGGCTGCTTGACGAATTCGGCCTGACCCGGCTGCGCGCCAGCCCGGCGATGGCGCTTTCAGGCGGCGAACGCCGCCGCTGCGAGATTGCCCGCGCGCTTGCCGCACGGCCTTCGATCATCCTGCTCGACGAACCTTTTGCAGGCATCGATCCGCTATCGATCAACGATATCCGCCATCTGGTGAAAGACCTGTCGGAGCGCGGGATCGGTGTGCTTATCACCGATCATAACGTGCGCGAAACGCTGGACATCGTGGACCGCGCCTGCATCATTTATGGCGGGCAGGTGCTGTTTGCCGGCAGCCCCGAGGCGCTGGTGGCCGATGCCAACGTGCGGCGCCTCTACCTTGGCGAGGGCTTTACGCTGTAATGCAGGTCTCGGGGGGGATCTAGATTATGGCTTTGGGGCCAAGGCTGGATATCCGGCAAACCCAGTCGCTGGTGATGACGCCGCAGTTGCAGCAGGCGATCAAGCTTCTGGCGCTGTCCAACCTTGAGGTTGAGACGTTCATAGGTGAGGCGCTGGACGCCAATCCGCTGCTGGATGTGGGCGATTCCGCGCCGGTCGAAATCGGGGAAGGCATCCCTGAGGAATTGCGCCGCACGCATCTGGAATCCTCGCCGGTGGATCAGCTCGTGTCCGAAGGGCGCGTGGCAGAGGACCGACCGCTTGATATCGACGCGTCGGCGCTCGACCGGGACCGCGATACCGGGGACGGTGCGCGGCTTGAACTGTCTTCTGCACGCGAAAGCACCGGCAGTGGCGGCGAAGGGCCGGATATCGATGAACACGGCCATTTTGACCTAACGCTCGCCGAACACCTCCACGGCCAGATCGGTGCGGCCACGTCTGACCAGCAACTGCTGTTCGTGGCGCGGTGGCTGATCGACCAGTTGGACGAGACCGGATATTTGCGCATCAGCCTTGGCGAAGTGGCCGACGCGCTGGGGCTTTCCGCCGTGGTGGTGGAACGCGCGCTGGGGCTGGTGCAATCGCTTGATCCGACGGGCATCGGCGCACGCAATCTGGCCGAATGCATTGCGCTGCAGGCCAAGGAAGCGGACCGATACGACCCGTGCATGGCGCGGCTGATCGCCAATCTGGAACTGGTGGCGCGCGGGGAAATCGCGCGGCTGAAGCGGTTGTGCCAGGTGGATGACGAAGACTTTGCCGACATGCTGGCCGAACTGCGCAGCTATGATCCGCGCCCCGGCCTGCGCTTTGGCGGGGGCGCGGCGGAATCGGTGGTGCCCGATATCCTGATCCGCAGCACCGCAGGCGGTGGCTGGGACATTGCGATCAATCAGGCCACGCTGCCGCGCCTGATCGTCAACCGCAGCTATTACGTAGAAATGCGCGGGGCCTGCGTGGGCAAGGAGGCCAAGGCGTGGTTGGGCGAGAAGCTGGCCGATGCCAACTGGTTGCTGAAGGCGCTGGACCAGCGGCAGAAGACCATCCTGAAAGTGGCAGCGGAAATCGTGAAGCAGCAGGACGGTTTTTTCCGCCACGGCGTGGCCCATCTGCGCCCGCTGACGCTGCGGCAAGTGGCCGAGGCTATCGAGATGCACGAATCGACCGTCAGCCGCGTGACTTCAAACAAGTATCTGCACTGCAATCGCGGCACGTTTGAACTGAAGTATTTCTTCACCTCTGGCGTCGGCTCATCCGATGGCGAGGGTGCTTCGGCAGAGGCGGTGAAAGCGGCGATCCGCACGCTGATCGATGCAGAAGATCCCAAGGCAATCCTTTCTGACGATGCGCTGGTCGATCTGCTGAAGGCCAAGGGCTTCGATCTCGCCCGGCGCACGGTGGCGAAGTATCGAGAGGCGATCGGGCTTGGCAGTTCGGTGCAGCGGCGGCGGCAGAAGGCGCTGGCCGGGGTGCGTTAGAGGAGCGTGCGTTAAAACGCGCCGGGACGCTCGGATAGCATTTCGCGCACCATGTCGGTCAAGTTGGCATCAAACTTTGCCAGCACCTGATGATCCTCTGCCGTGTCCCAGTGGGTCACCAGTTCGCGCCCGTTGAACCAGTGCAGCGCATAGCCCGGGGGATCGGCGACGATCAGGTTGCGCTCGTCCGGCTGGTCCGGGTCAATGGGCCGCAGATCGAGCGCCACTTGCGGCGCGGTGGACGGGCAGGTGGCGACAATCGTGCCTTCCCACGCGGTAGCGATGGCGCGGTGGATGTGGCCACAAACCAGCCCTACGATATTGCTCCGCCCGCGTACGCAGGCACCAAGCCGTTCGACCCACGGTTCAGCCGGATCGGTGTTCATCCACGGGATACCCGCTTCGAACGGCGGGTGATGCAGCACGATCAGGTTGCGCGCATCGGGCGCAGCATCAAGCTGTGCGTTCAGCCATGCAGCGCGCGCGTCGCAGAAGGCTCCGCCATGGCGGCCTTCTTCCAGGGTATCGAGCACGATCAGCCGCAGCGGCCCTGCTTCGACCACATATTGCAGGAAGCCACCATCGAACACCGCCTCGGGAAAGACTTCAGCGAAGGTTGAGCGGGCATCGTGGTTGCCCAGCGCATAGTGGACCGGAAACGGCAGTTCCGAAAATGCTTCGCGCAGGCGTTCGTAGCTTTCCCTGTCACCCCGGTCGATCAGGTCTCCGGTGGCGACAAGCATGTCCGGCCGAGGCTGCATCGCCGCAAGTTCATCCAGCACGCGATCAAGCCGTTGCCGGTTGAATTCACCGGGGGAATCGGGTTCGAATCCCAGGTGAATATCGGTGACCTGCGCTATCAGCATCGTCCCCCCGGGTGCCTCCTAGTGCAGTTTCACGGGGAAGCGCGGACGCTCCGCAATCGCCACCGTTTGCCCCGCTGCCTTCTTGCGATCATTCTTCGGCACCCACGGAGCGCCTGCATCCATGTGATAGGAGTGACACATTGCGCAGGAAGAATCGACCGGGTCTTTCACGGATACGGATGCAAGCTTCGCGCCCTCTCCGCCAACGTGGCAGGTACGGCAGCCGCCCTTGCCATCGATACCGGGGACCAGCAGATCGGTCGCCTTGTTCGATGTAGCGGCACCGGTGTGGCATTCCGCGCAATCGGCTTGCACGTGGGCCTTGTGATCGAACCAGCCCTTGCGGAAATAGCGATCGTTCTGGGCCACCGGCTGAATCGCAAAGCCCGCCGTCTGTGTCGTTCCACCGCGCGTGACGACGTGGCAATCGTTGCACATGCCGCCCTTCGAGAAGACCTGATTGATCGCCTGATCCGCCCCGCCCGGATAGAACCGCACTGCCCGCGCATAATCTGCCGCGGTTGAGCGCAGGGCCGCATCGCCCGGCACGCGCCGCGCCATGCCCGAAAGGTTGGCCGGGCGCGCAGGCGCGGTGCCGCGATAGAACGCGCGCAGATCGGCCACGACCATCGCCGGTTCGCCGTGGCGCAGCGTGCGGGTGGTGCCGCCGATCTGATCAAAGCTTAGCGAATGGCACGACTGGCAGGATTCCTCCATCTTCACCGGCTGGAACCGCGTGCCGCTGGAATCCGTCGCGTGGCAATCGGCGCATTGCAGCGCGTCTTTGCCAGTGAACTGGCCGGGCATGCGACGCACCATCTGGGCGATGCCATTGGTTTTGGACAGGTGCTGGCCGTGGGTGAATTTCAGGCCGTTGTCCTCTTGCAGATCCGCGCTCCACGCCACGCGCTTCAACAACGGCTTGTCCCCGTCCATGCCACTGATGATCATGGGCCTGAACTGGGGGTGGGCCGTTCCGAAATCGGCGGCATCAGCGATCTTGGTGTCTGGCAAGCGCCCCTTCATCCCGTTATGGCAATCCGCGCAGAACTGCTGTTGCGTGGCAGGCATAGCACCGGCACCTTCATGCTCGGTGTGACAATCGACACAGCGCCCTGCCGGACGGTTGAAAGCCCCTGCCACCGCGCGCTGCATCGCCGCCATGCCGGTCGGCTCCCCGCGCGATTGCACCAGCCGCGCCTTGTCCGAAATGTGGTCGTGCGCGTCCTTGGTGTGGCAGGTGAGGCATGCCTTGTCGGTCACCGCGACAAAGGCCTGCGTGTGACAGGCCTGGCAATCATCATTCAGCGCCTTGTGCGACACACTCAAGGGGCCAGACGTCCACGTCTCATCAGCGTGAAAGCCATCGGCCCGGCGCGCATCGGCCTGCATCGCCAGCGGTTTTGCCGACATATAACTGTAAAGCGGCAGGGCAAGAAACGCGAACAGCACCAGCAGCGAGAAGCCCCATGCCGAAAGCCGCTTTCCCGGCAACAGCCCTTTGAGCGAATAGGCCGCGCCAATATCGCGGTCCTCGGCGGAATCCGACACGGCCTCCACGCGGCGCACGGTGAGCACTGGCGTTGCGCCATCCTCATCCTGCGACACGGCGATGCGGTGGCCACCAAACGCCAGTTCACCGCCAACGGCAGGATCAACCTCGGCCTGCCGTGTGCTGCGTCCGTTTACTTCAAACGGCTGCTCGGTAGTGGCGGTAACGGTCAACAGACCGTCTGCACCCAACGCGATGCGCGCGTGGACCGGGTTCACTGCAAGGTCGGGCAAATGGATCGCGCAGGCCGAATCTCGGCCAACGGTCATCTCGCGCATGCCGTAGTTGGAGGAGCGGACAATCTCCTCACCGCTGGATTTGAGCGCGATCTGGCGGACAACAAAGCTCATCGTTCGCTCACCAGTAGAAGAAGACGCTGACGACATGCGCAGAGAGCGCGGCGATCAACGCAAAAGTGACGGGGACGTGGATGTAGAGCCACGCTTGCAACCAGGACTTCAGCTTGAGATGCTGTCGCAACCGTTCGAGCATGGATTCCTTGCGCGTCAGCTGCGCATCGATCTTGCCGAGCAGGTCTTCCTTGGTGCGCTGGCGCGAGGCGCGGATTGCGCGGAGTTCGTTGATCGCATGGCGCGTGGCGCAATTGGGATAATTGCCGGTCACGCGGTTCCAGAAGCTGCCGCCGAACGGGTCTTGCTCAAGGCTTTGCCCCACCAGCACGGCAGCCTGCGCGTCGAGTGGCTGCGCCGCATCGTGGATCTGCCGGTCGAGCGAGCGCAGAGCCTCGATCATCTGCTTTTCCGTGATCGCGCCCTCTTCGTCATAGCGGTTGGCCGACAGCGCGCGGGGCAGCGTGGCATAGGCATAGATGCCAAAAATCCCCGATCCCACCACCAGCAGCATCAGCGCCCAGGCCAGCGTGTGGACGTTCCAGCCGAAGTAGAAGCCCGAATGCAGCGTGCCGACTACCGTGACCAGCAGGCCAAGATAGACATGCGCGCTGGTCCACGCCTTCAGGCTCCACCGCCCCGGCGTGATCGCGCGTTTGCGCATACCCAGCATGGTCAGCCACAGGATCAGCAACGCGCCGATGGTGCCCAAGGTATAACCCAGCCAGCTTGATCCGAAATGCGTGCCCGGCAGTGGCACGAAGATGTAGAGCAGGATCAAAGCCAGCGCGAGCGCGCCCGAAAGCTTGGCCCAGTACATGCGGTTGTGGGTCAGGAACCCTTCGTGCGTGTTCTGGCGCTTGCGTGAAGAGCCGGTCTTCTTGCCCGGCGCAGGCTTGTTTGCGGTCGATGCCATCGCTCAGGCCCCCTCGTTCTCAAGCCGGGCGACGGTCAGGAACTCGTCGGGCGATACGCGGATGGCGGCACCGGTGGGGCAGGCACGCACGCAGCTTGGCCCGCCTTCGATGCCTGAACACATATCGCACTTGATCGCCTTCTTGCGGTCAAGCGCTTCATCGATTGCCGGATCGCCGGTGTATTTGGTGTTCTTCTTCGACCATTTATAGGGCGGCTCGCCCGGTCCCGGCCCGGCACCAAAGAACAGCCACGAAAGCAGCGACGGCTTCTTCGGCGGCACCTTGTCCATGCGGATCACGCCGTAGGGGCAATTTCGCTGGCAATTGCCGCAGCCGATGCAGGTATCGTTGATCTTCACTTCGCCGTCCGGCCCGCGCTGAATCGCGTTGGGCGGGCAATCGGCCATGCAATGCGGGTGTTCGCAGTGGCGGCACGATGTCGGCACGTGGAGGTTGGCAAAACTCTTCCCGGCCTCGCGGTCCAGCCGCGAAAGCCCGTCATGGCTGTCGGCGCAGGCCTTTTCGCAGTTGTCGCAGCCCACGCACAGCCGTTCATCGATCAGCAGAACGTCGGTCGCCTCACCCAGCCCTTGTGAAACGAGGAACTTGGCCTGTTCTGAATAGAGATCGACGATCCCCGAGAACGTGTCCTTCTTTGTTTCGATGAAGGCATTCGTCGCGCGTCGCACTTCCATTTCCTTGCGCGCGCGGTCCAGCAGCGCAGGCTTGGCCGCCAGCACGCGGCGGAAGGCCTTGCCATCGATGCGGATGACTTCGCTCTTGATCGCGGCGCGCACCGTGGCAGTGCGGGTGCCGCCATCGATCACCGCCATTTCGCCCACATAGGAACCGGCGGGCAGGTAGGACAGGAACACCGGCTTTCCGCCGACTTCCTTTTCGACGATCATCGACCCGACACGAATCACATAGATGTCGCGGTCATCATCGCCTTCCTTGATGATCGCATCGCCTGCGCGCACCTGCACGATCTTCGATCCGTCGACCACTTCGATGATGTCCGCCGGAGTCAGGCCCGATCCGAACATCTGCAGGATCTGCCGCTCGGTAGAGATACGCTCGATCGCGCGCTTGGCGGTCGGCACCTGGCTTTGCAGTTTCAGCGCGGCGTTGCGGCTGATTTCGACGCAGACCGTTTCCTGTGCAGCCACAACGGTGGCGCCACGCTTGCGGCCGGAAATCAGGCCCACTTCGCCAAAGATCGATCCCGAAGAAATTGGCACGATCTTCGACGGATCCTTGGGATCGAGCCGCACGTTGACCCCGCCCGATGCGATGGCAAACAGCGACGAACCCGGATCATTCTTTTCGAAGATCACGTCGCCCGCCTTGTAGGCGCGCGCTTCGGAATCGAGCATGAATTCGCGCAGCTGCAGCGTGGTCATGCCTTCAAGGATTGCGACGTTCGCCCGCAGGAATTCCAGCCATTCGTTGACCGACCGCCTGCCCGGAAGGCCTGCGAACTTGGCCTCCAGCAGCGGCTCGTCCGCCGGTTTCAGCGCGGTGTTGCCGTTGATGAATTCAACAACGTCATAACCCTGATTCATGCAGTGCTTGATCAGCGGGTAGCCCGCCAGCGCACCGATCACGAAAATGCCCGGCGCGGTCGATTCGAACTGCGGCGACAGTGTCGGGAAGGCCAGCCGGTCGGCGCTGGCAAATTCGATACCGCACCCTTCAACGAAGGCGCGTGGCGGGGCAGACCCGATTCGCGCGATGATCCGGTCACACCGGATGCGCTCCTCGCCATCGCGCGTGGAAAGCGTGATCCAGCCCGGCTCTACTGATTTGGTCTCGGTCTCGTAACGGATCGCCAGCTTGCCCGCCGCATCATCTTCGATCAGCGCCTTGGCATTCGGCTCCTTGGCCGTGGCAAAGCTTTCGCGCACGTTGGTTGATTTCGGGCTGCGGTTCAGCACGGTCACCGTGTTGCCCTGCGCCTGATCCTCCACCAACCCGCGCGCATTCTCGATCCCGGCGTCGCCCGTGCCGATCACGATGATGTGCTGATCGAGCACGGCATAGGGATCATCGAGTTGATAGGTAACGTGCGGCAGATCGCCGCCGGGGCAGCGCATCAGGTTGGGGTTGCCCTGCGTGCCGATGGCCAGAACGACGTTTTCCGCCATCACCGTCTCACCATTGGTCAGCGTGATGGCATAGGGCGGGGCGTGGCGCTGCAGTTCGGTGGTGGTGGTCGATCCATCGCGCGCGCGGGAAACGATCTTCTGGACTGATCCGGCAATCGCCTCACCCGTGCCTTTGATCGCCTTCACATCGGCGTTGTACATCACATTGACGCCGAGTTCGGCCGTGCGTCCGTTCCACCGGTCCAGAATGTCTTCGCGCTTGCCAGCGTCGAATTCCTGATCGGACCGCAGGACCAGTTGCGATGGCGTGGCCATCACATGCTTGCCCTTCTGGTATTTGAAGATCGTGTCGGAAAGGTGGTCCGTCTTTTCCAGCAGCACATGGCTGAGGCCAAGCTGCGCCGCACGGCTGGCCGCGCTCATCCCCGCAGGGCCTGAACCAATGATTGCAACCTTGAAAATCTCGCCCACCGGTGTGCGTCCCCCGCATCGCCGACCGACGGCGCATGTCCCTGCGCCTGCCTGTCTCCCGTACCGATTTGCGACCCCTGTTGACTGACATTAACCGATGCACCGCGCATTGCCAGAAACAAATTGCAACCATGCCTCCTGCAGTCACACATTACTGCCACCCTTGTTGTTGCCGCAGGCCCCCACACGTTGTTGCAGCAACGCCTTGCGCGCTCCCCGTTCGGCGCGATATGCGCATGAAGACCGGAAGCCTTGCCCTCGCCCAAGGGGTGCAGTTGTGATCCGGCAGGAGTTGATGATGACCGAGCCGAAGCCAGCCCCTGAACCCCGCGATAAGGCGGACGGTTCATCGCGCCTTGGCCGGTTTGCCCTTATCGGTGCAGGGTTGATCGCACTTGGCGCAGGCGGCGTGGCGATGATGCGCGGGCCGGAGACGCCGCCCCCAGCGGTCGAACCGCCCCCCGCCGCGCCCAGCCAGCAGCCCTCGGTCGATGATGTGATTGCCAAGCTTGAGGCAAAGCTGGCGGAAAAGCCCGATGACGCCGAAGGCTGGCGTATGCTTGGCTGGTCCTATTTCCAGACCGAACGCTATGCAGAAGCGGCCACCGCCCTGAAAAAGGCGACCACGCTCGATCCCGAAAACGCACAGTCATGGTCATTTCTGGGCGAATCGCTGGTTCTGGCCAGCAAGGAAGAAGGCCGCATGCCGCGCGATGCGCGCGCCGCGTTCGACAAGGCGATCAAGCTTGATCCCAAAGATGCGCGCGCCCGCTATTTCCAGGCCGTGGCGATGGACCTGTCCGGGCGGCACCGTCAGGCGATCAACGCGTGGTTCGGCCTGCTCGAAGATACGCCCGCCGATGCGCCCTATGCCGAAGACATCCGTTCTGTGATCCGCGCGGTGGGGGAAAAGCACAAGATCGAGGTGGAAAAGCGGCTGGCCGAAGCACAGTTTGCCGCCCCCGCAGGCGGCGCAGTCACGGATGGGCCGCTCAAGGCTGCCGCCGGCATTCCCGGTCCCACGTCCGAACAGATGAAAGCCGCTGCCGGTCTGCCCAAGGGTCAGCAGGAAGCGATGATCCGGGGCATGGTCGATGGGCTTGAGGCAAAGCTTGACGCAAATCCGGCAAATGCCGACGGCTGGATCATGCTTTTGCGCAGCCGGATGCAACTGGGTGAGCCGAAAAAGGCCGCCGCATCTTTGCAAAAAGGCCTCACCGCCTTGCGCAATGACAGTGCAGGGGCACGCAAACTGCGTGAAGCGGCGTCGAGCCTGGGCATTGCAGGGGCCTGATTCGATAGGCGCGAATCGGCATTCGCTCGGATTTGGGTAGCTCTGCGTTAACCTGCCACCAATATGGATGAGATCGTTGCACCCCGGTGATTCATTCCGAGACTCTTGGAATCCCGAACTTTTCTGCCCCGTTCTGAATCACTTCGCCCCCGAACCGATTCATTTCCGCCCCTGTCGGTGGTTAACCGCGCGCTGAGTATCGGCCGCCTTTACAACAAATTAACCTTTCATGTTCATTCCTCCTATGGTTAATGGCGATCAACTCGAATTGAAGACGGGTTAATTGCCATCGGAAACCCTACTGGGGCATGGCAAACAAGGGGCGATCAATGCGTGTACTGCTGATCGAGGACGAACCGACCACGGCCAAGGCGATCGAGCTTATGCTCACGACCGAAGGCTTCAACGTCTATTCTACAGATCTTGGCGAAGAAGGCCTCGATCTGGGCAAGCTGTATGATTACGACATCATCCTGCTTGATCTCAACTTGCCGGACATGCACGGCTATGATGTGCTCAAGAAGTTGCGCGTCGCCAAAGTGCAAACCCCTGTCCTGATCCTTTCCGGCATTTCCGAAATGGATTCCAAGGTCCGCTCGTTCGGCTTCGGTGCCGACGATTACGTGACCAAGCCCTTCCACCGCGAAGAGCTGATTGCCCGCATCCACGCCGTGGTGCGCCGGTCAAAGGGCCACTCGCAGTCGGTCATCCGCACCGGCAAGCTTTCGGTCAATCTCGATGCCAAGACCGTCGAAGTTGACAGCGCCCGCGTGCATCTGACCGGCAAGGAATACGCGATGCTGGAACTGCTCAGCTTGCGCAAGGGCACCACGCTGACCAAGGAAATGTTCCTGAACCACCTTTATGGCGGGATGGACGAACCCGAACTCAAGATCATCGACGTGTTCATCTGCAAGCTGCGCAAGAAACTCGCACATGCCTGCGGTGGTGAAAACTACATCGAAACCGTCTGGGGACGCGGCTATGTGCTGCGCGACCCGGATGACATGAGCGCAACCGAAGCGGCCTGATTCTTCCCGGCCCTGATCGCGTCCCGATGAAACGGCCCGCCCTCCCCGGCGGGCCGTTTTCGTTTGTGCCCGTTTTCGTTGACGGTTCGCTTGGCTCCTGCCATCGGCGCGCCCTATGACTGCGTACAAATCCGGCGATCCCACCACGATCAACCGCCTCTATGGCCGCGCCAAGGGCAAGCCCTTGCGGCAGGGCCAGCAGGGCTTGGTCGATGACCTTCTGCCCAAGATTGCCATGCCTGCCGAAGGACCGATCACGGCAGAGGCACTGTTCGGTGAAGCCCGCCCGCTGCATTTCGAGATCGGCTTTGGCGGGGGTGAGCATATGGCCTTCCGCGCAGATATGCTCCCCGATCACGGCTTCATCGGGGCCGAACCGTTCCTCAACGGCGTGGCGCAGGCGCTCACGCACGTTTCCGGTGACAACGGCGCATCCACCCCGCTCGGCAACGTCCGCATCCATCACGGCGATGCACTGGAAGTGCTGCGCCGCATCCCCGATGGCGCACTGTCCTTCGTCTACCTGCTCCACCCCGATCCCTGGCCCAAGGCCCGCCATGCCAAACGCCGCATGATGAACGACGGCCCGCTGGATCTCATCGCCGCCAAGCTGCGCCCCGGCGGAGAGTTCCGCTTCGGCACCGATCACGACGTCTATCTGCGCCACGCGCTGATGGTCATGCGCCGCCACAAGCACCAGTTTGATTGGCTGGCCGGTGAGGCCAAGGACTTTCAGGTCCGCCCCGGCGGCTGGCCCGAAACCCGCTACGAACACAAGGCGCGCACTGTCTACGGCCACGAAGTCTGGTACTTCCGCTACCGCCGCAAAGCTGCGTAACGGCCCGCGCAACGGTTCGTCGCAAAAAACTCTCCCTTTATGGTAGAGTTTAAATTCTTCCTTTCCGGTAGAGATTCCCTCACGCTACCTCACTGCGCCGCCACGAGGCGGACAACAGGGTGGGATTCGCGATGGATTTTTTGGCTGGGTTTGATCTGAACGCGCTGCTGCCGTTCATCGCGATCGGCTTTGCCGCGCAGATGATCGATGGCGCGCTGGGCATGGCCTTCGGGGTTATCTCAAACACGCTGATGGTCGGCGTTCTGGGCATTCCCCCCGCGCTGGCCTCGCAGCGGGTACATATCGTCGAATGCTTCACCACCGCCACGTCAGGTGTGAGCCATCTGATCCACGGCAATATCGACAAGAAACTGTTCTTCCGCCTGCTGCTGCCCGGGATGGCAGGCGGTATTCTGGGAGCCTATGCGCTCACTTCGGTCGATGCCTCGGTGGTCAAACCGTGGGTGCTGCTCTATCTTTCGGGCATCGGCATCTACCTGCTCACGCGCGGCATTCTCTATCCGCCCAAGATCAAGGACGCCAAGCACGTCGCGCCGCTCGGCCTGATCGGCGGGTTCCTTGATGCTGCTGGCGGCGGCGGCTGGGGTCCGGTGGTTACGTCCAACCTGCTGATCCAGGGTGCCGATCCGCGCAAGGTTGTGGGCACGGTCAACACGGTCGAATTCTTCCTCACGCTGACCATTTCGGCCACGTTTATCTGGCAGATCGGTATAGCTGACCTTGCGGGCGCAACGCTCGGCTTCCTGATTGGCGGCGTGGCTGCGGCTCCGTTCGGGGCATGGGCGGCAAAGCACATCCCTGCCAAGGCCATGCTGATCATGGTGGGCATCGTGCTCACGCTGACCAGCCTCTACGGAGCCTACAGCGCGTTTTCATGACCGTTACCGCCGCGTGAGTGCTCACGCAGGCGGCAATGGTTACGCACCGTTAACCACGATCTGTCATTATCCTCCTGCCGCAAGGGTTGAATTCTCCACCGCGCGGCAGGAGGGCAAGACGATGGCTCGGTATGACGCAAGCGGCATGACCATTTCCGAAATGCGTGAATTCGCCAGCTTCGCAGCCTGCGAACAGCGCTACATCCGCCGCAGTCTGGACATCGCGCTGGGCCGGGGCGATGCACAGCAGCGTTGGGCACGCACGGGCGATGAAGTCATGTCGATCTGCCAGCAGGCCGCGCTCTATGCCGAAATCCCGATGCTCCGCCAGTTGCTGCCCCACGTCGAAGGGCTGGACACGCTCGAACCCTTCATGGGACCGCTGATCCGCCTCTCCGCCTTCGATCTGGCGCAAGGCCGCATCACCGGCTTTTCGGCCTACCGCTTCCTCTACGAACGCCTGCTCGGAGCCGACGCACGTCCCTGGCTGCCCGGTGCCTTCTGCGGAGCCGCTGCGCTGCCGATGATCCGGCCTGACCGCCGCCGCCACCTGCTCCAGTCCATCAGCGAAGCCGCCGCCACTGCGCACGGCTGGTCCACACGCCCGCCGGTGTTCTACCCTGAATTCGTGGAAGCCGAAGCCGCGTAGTTTGCTGAGCCCAAACTGACGTTCCTGACGCGGCACCGGCCCGCTCCCCCGCCCGACCACCCAACATTAGTACCCTATGGGTGGTCGGGCGGGGGAGCGGGCCGGTGCCGCGTCAGGAACGCCAAAGGCGTTCCGGTCCAGACATCAAGGCACCAGCACGGTGTCTTTCGCCTCAGTATCGGTCTGCGGATAGTCCAGCGTATAGTGCAATCCCCGGCTCTCATGCCGCGCGCGCGCTGATCGCACGATCAGTTCGGCGCTCTGCAACAGATTGCGCAGTTCGATCAGGTCCGTGGTCACACGGAAGTGCCCGTAATAGTCGGCCACCTCGTCAGTCAGCATGGCGATGCGGTGCGCCGCCCGTTCCAGCCGCTTGTCAGTCCGCACGATCCCCACATAGTTCCACATGAAGCGGCGGATTTCGGTCCAGTTCTGTTTGATCACCACTTCCTCATCGGAATCGGTAACCCGGCTTTCGTCCCAGCCGCGCACGGCGGGCGGCGCATCGAAACTGTCCCAGCGCCGCAGAATATCACGCGCCGCCGCATCGCCGAACACAAAGCATTCCAGCAGCGAATTGGACGCAAGCCGGTTCGCCCCGTGCAGCCCGCTCTCGGTGCATTCCCCGGCGGCATAAAGCCCCGGCAGATCGGTCCGCCCGTCCAGATCGATCAGCACCCCGCCACAGGTATAATGCTGCGCGGGCACCACGGGGATCGGGCCGGTGGTCATGTCGATCCCGAGGCCCATCAGCTTTTCATAGATATTGGGGAAATGCCCCCGCACAAAGTCCGGCGGCATATGGCTGATGTCCAGATGCACGTAATCAAGTCCGAACTTCTTGATTTCGGCATCAATCGCACGCGCCACCACATCGCGCGGGGCCAGTTCCATGCGCTCTGCATCATACCGTGTCATAAAGCGCTTGCCGGTGCGCGGATTGATCAGCCGCCCACCCTCGCCGCGCACCGCCTCGGTAATCAGGAAGTTCTTGACCTCAAGATGGTAAAGGCACGTCGGGTGGAACTGCATCATCTCCATGTTGGAAACGCGCGCCCCTGCCCGCCACGCCATCGCAATGCCATCGCCCGTCGCGCCGCGCGGCGCAGTGCTGAACTGGTAGACGCGGCCTGCCCCGCCAGTGGCAAGGATCGTGGCGCGCGCGGTATGCGCCGCCACCTTGCCGCTCGCCTCGTCCAGCGCATAAACGCCCCACACCCGGCCTGACCCGGAATAGCGTGCCGCTTCATGCCGCCCGGTAATCAGGTCGATGCAGGTCTGTCCCGGCAGCAATGTGATATTCGGGTGCTCACGCGCAGCCTTCAGCAACGCCTGTTGCACTGCCGCCCCGGTGGCATCGTCAACATGCACGATGCGCCGGTGCGAATGCCCGCCCTCGCGCGTCAGGTGCAGCGATCCCGCCTCGGCATTGAACGGCACGCCCAGCTCTTCCAGCCGGTGGATTGCTTGCGGCGCGTTCTCGACCACGAATTCCACCGTTTCGCGCCGGTTAAGACCTGCGCCTGCGATCATCGTGTCGCGGATGTGATCGTCAAAAGTATCGCCCGCATCGAGCACGGCGGCGATCCCGCCCTGCGCCCAATTGGTCGATCCGCCATCCAGCCCGCCCTTGGCCAGCACCAGCACGCGGCATTTTTCGGCCAGCACCAGCGCGGCGGTCAGCCCCGCCGCGCCCGAACCGATGATCAGGACGTCATAGCCCGCCTCTTCTGGCCCCGGAGTCTCGTTCACTGTTCCGTCCGTCCTTTCGCCGCGCAAAAGGCAGGCTGCTTTGGCCCGCTTGCTTTGGCCCTAGCGGTTGCCCGGCAAAGTGGAAAGTGCGGCGCTATGCCCACAAGGACCGCCCGTCACATTTTGCGCATAGAAAGTGCAGGCCAATTTTAATCCATGTTAACAACGCTGCACCTGTTCTTCGCAGCCGCAGCATGATAAGTATTATCACTTACAAACCACCTGCTCGAACGGAGGGCCAATGCTCGGCTCAAGACTATTGTGTCTGTTCAACCGGCATCGTCCGGCGCGGGAGACCGTTGCATGGAACGGTCATGCTTTCGTCGGGAAGTGCAAGCGTTGCGACGCTGAAATCCGTCGGCGCGATGAGGGTGGCTGGCGTCGCCAGACTGCGACTGAAGAGCCAATCTTCAAGGTGCAATAAGCGCTTGCAGCACCAATCAAGCCTTCAACACGCGCGCAAGGTCAGCTCTCAAGCGGTCTCGCGCGGCTGGCTGGTCAGCGTCACGAACACGTCCTCAAGGTCAGCCTCGCGGGTTGAAACGTCGACAATGGCATAGCCCTGCCCCTGCACCAGGCTCATCACTTCGCCTGCGGTCATCTTGTCCTTGTCATATCCGATCTCAACCTGCCGCTCGCCCGAAACAATGCTCTTCAGGAACACCGGATGTTGCGGCGCAACATCGACATCGCGGTCCAGCGTCAGCACCACGATTTTCTCGCGCGCCATGTCTACCAACTCGCGCGTCGGCTTGTTCGCGATCAGCTTGCCGTGGTTGATGATGGCGATGCGGTCACAAAGTTCTTCCGCTTCCTCAAGGTAATGCGTGGTCAGCACCACGGTCACCCCGTCGCGGTTCATCTCGCCCACCAGTTCCCACAGTTGCCGCCGCAGTTCCACGTCCACGCCTGCGGTCGGCTCGTCCAGCACCAGCACCGGCGGGGCATGGACCATTGCCTTGGCAATCAGCAGACGCCGCTTCATCCCGCCCGAAAGTGATCGGGCATAGGCATCGGCCTTGTCGGAAAGATGCACCGCGCGCAGCAGTTCCATCGTGCGCCGCATCGATTTGGGCACGCCGTAAAGGCCCGCCTGAATCTCCAGCACTTCGGCAGGGGTAAAGAACGGATCGAACACGATTTCCTGCGGCACGATGCCGATGGACGCCTTGGCGTTGCGCACATCGCGGTCAATATCGTGGCCCCAGATCTCCACTGTGCCCGACGTTTTCATGACAAGACCCGCCAGGGTATTGATCAGCGTCGATTTTCCCGCGCCGTTCGGCCCCAGAAGCCCGAATATCTGCCCCTGCGGCACATCAAAGCTCACGCCATCCAGCGCCAGCTTGCCAGCAGATTTTCCAGTGGGCGCATAGCGCTTTACCAGATCTTTGATACGGATGGCGGGGGCGGGATTTTCAGCGGAAGACATGCCCCGCTGCCTGCACCACCACGCGCCAAAACGCAATTGTCTGAACGCCGCAGATTTGCTAGCCGCTTGCCCCATGATGCAGGCACCAGAAACCGTTCTTACCGATCACCACCGCGTCAAATGCGATGGCGCTTCCGATATTCGGGGCGGCGTGGCACTCGGCCACCCCCGCGTCTGGCTCGAAATTGACGAGCGCGGTTATGTCGAATGCGGCTATTGCGACAAGCGCTTCGTGCTCAAGGGCGGCCCGGCGGATACTGCACAGGCTGCCTGAACAGGCCGCTATGGCCTTTGCTGGATGAGCGCTTATATCGGTGCCATGACCGATATCGACACCCGCTCGCTGCTCTACCGCTCCGGCCTGCTCACGCCCGCTGAAGCGCAGACCCTCACCGCCAACGCGCTGAAATCATGCGACGATGGTGAGCTTTACCTGCAGTTCATCGCCAGCGAGAGCTTCGGCTTCGATGACGGTCGCCTGAAGACCGCCGATTATTCGCGCGATGCCGGGTTCGGCCTGCGCGGCGTTTCGGGTGAGATGACCGGCTTTGCCCACGCCAACGAGATTTCCGCCGCCGCCATCGCGCGGGCCGGGGAAACGCTCAAGCTGCTCGATCCGGCGCAGGGCCAGCCCGCACCCGCCCCGCGCAACAGCAACCGCCACCTCTATACCGAAGCCTCACCGCTCGATGCGGTGCCGTTCGAGGCCAAGGTCAAGCTGCTCGAATCGATCGACGCCGCCGCCCGCGCCCGCGATCCGCGCGTGGCGCAAGTCTCGGCCTCGCTGGCGGCATCGTGGTCGGTGGTGGAAATCGTCCGCGCCGATGGCTTCGTCGCGCATGATGTGCGCCCGCTGGTCCGGCTCAACGTGTCCATCGTGGCAGAACAGAACGGGCGGCGCGAAACCGGCTCGTTCGGCATCGGCGGCCGCCGCCTTTATGACGATCTGTTCGCGCCCGAAACCTGGAACCGCGCGATTGACGAGGCGCTGGCGCAGGCGCTGGTGAACCTCGAATCGGTTGCCGCTCCGGCGGGCGAAATGACCGTCCTGCTCGGCCCCGGCTGGCCCGGCGTGCTGCTGCACGAAGCGGTCGGCCACGGGCTGGAAGGCGATTTCAACCGCAAGGGCACCAGCGCCTTTTCAGGCCGCATTGGTGAACGCGTGGCCGCGCCGGGCGTCACCGTGGTCGATGATGGCACCTTGCTCGGCGTAAACGGTCAAGGCCGTCGCGGTTCGCTCTCCATCGACGATGAAGGCACGCCCACGCAGGAAAACGTGCTGATCGAAGACGGCATCCTCAAGGGCTATATCCATGACCGGTTGAACGCGCGGCTGATGGGCGTGGCTCCCACCGGCAACGGACGGCGTGAAAACTTTGCCCACGCCCCGATGCCGCGCATGACCAACACCTTCATGCGCGCCGGGAACGATGATCCCGCCGAACTGCTCAGCCGCGTCAAGAACGGCATCTTCGCCAAATCCTTCGGCGGCGGGCAGGTAGACATCACCAGCGGCAAGTTCGTGTTCTCCTGCACCGAGGCCTATCGCATCGAAAACGGCAAGCTGGGCGCCCCCATCAAGGGCGCCACGCTGATCGGCGACGGTCCCACCTGCCTCACCAAAGTCACCGGCATCGGCAACGATCTGGCGATTGACGAAGGCGTGGGCGTTTGCGGCAAAGGCGGGCAAAGCGTGCCTGCAGGCGTTGGCCAGCCGACTTTGCTGGTCGAAGGGCTGACGGTGGGCGGCACCGGCTGATTTTTCAGCGCTGGTTCAGCCGAATCGGCGCATCGATCACAGATCGAACGAAAGGAAGTGCCAGTCATGATGAAAACCGCCAGCACCATCGCTGCGGCACTGGCCGCCGGATCGCTACTCCTTGTCGGAGTCGCCGCCGACGCCAAGCCGCGTCTTACCCCCGAACAACAGCTTGAAAAGTCGCTGGAAGGCCGCGTCGCCGGGGAACCGGTCAGCTGCATCTACCTCCCCCGCGTCAACACCACGCGCATCTACGACAAGACCGCGATTGCTTATGAAGCGGGCAACACGATCTGGGTTAATCGCCCGGAATCAGGTGCTTCCTCGTTGGATGACAGCAACATCATGGTCACCACGCCGTGGGGATCGCAACTGTGCAATGTCGATATCGTGCGCATGATCGATCGCAATGTCGGCTTCTGGCGCGGCTCGGTCGGCCTCGGCCAGTTTGTGCCTTATACCAAGGTGAAGGCGCAAAAGGCGGGCTGACGGGGTTGGAATTGCCCACATTGGCGGTGTAAGGCGGAGCCATGACGCTCCGCACTGCTGCTCCCGCCGATGTCCCCGCCCTGTCCGATCTTGGCCGCCGCGCCTTCATCGCCAAGTTTGGGCATCTGTATAGTGCTGAAAACCTTGCGCAATTCCTTGACGATTCGCACTCGGAAGCGACGGTAACGGCGCAACTCGCCAATCCCGAAATGCAAATCGCGGTGATCGAGGAAGACGGCAAACTCGCCAGCTTCTGCAAGATCGTGCGCACCAGCACCTTGCCCGCCCACACCGCCGCCAAATCTCCGATGGAGTTGAAGCAGCTCTACACCGACCCCGACCTGATCGGACGCGGCCACGGCGCGCGGTTGATGGATTGGGCGTTGGCGGAGGCGCGCGGGTGGCAGGCCGATGAAATGCAGCTTTCGGTCTATGCGCACAATCCGGAAGCCCAGCGATTCTACCGGCGCTACGGATTGGAGAAAGTCGCCGAGATTACATTCGCGGTTGGCGACCATATTGACCCCGAATTCATGTTCGCAGGGCCACTTTAAACGCACTTAGGTGCTGCTAGGTGCATCTAGGTGCCTTTCAGGATTCACGGTTAGCGCCTATAGCAGGGCCATGTCCTCAATCCGTCCCTGGCGCGATATCGCGCGTCGCAAGAGCCGCCAGATCATGGTTGGCGCGGTTCCCGTTGGCGGCGATGCGCCGATCACCGTACAGACCATGACCAACACCCTCACGTCCGACCCGGTCGCCACGATCAACCAGATCCGCCGGTGCGAGGATGCAGGCGCTGACCTGATTCGCGTGTCCTGCCCCGATGTTGAAAGCACGGCGGCGCTAGGCAAGATCGTGAAGGCAGCGCGCATCCCGATCATCGCGGACATCCATTTCCACTACAAACGCGCGCTTGAAGCCGCCGATGCTGGCGCGGCGTGCCTTCGCATCAATCCCGGCAACATCGGCAGCAGCGACCGCGTGGCCGAAGTGGTCCGCGCCGCCAAGGCCAACGGCTGCGCCATTCGCATCGGCGTGAACGCGGGCAGCCTTGAAAAAGACCTGCTGGAAAAGTACGGCGAGCCTTGCCCTGAAGCCTTGGTGGAGAGCGCGCTCGACCATATCAAGCTGCTGCAGGACCACGATTTTCACGAATACAAGGTGGCAGTCAAAGCCTCCGACGTGTTCCTCGCCGTCGCGGCCTACATGGGCCTTGCCGACGCAGTCGATTGCCCGCTGCACCTTGGCATTACCGAGGCAGGCGGACTGATCGGCGGGACGGTCAAATCTTCCATCGGCATCGGCAACCTGCTTTGGGCAGGCATCGGCGACACCGTCCGCGTCTCGCTTTCGGCCGAACCGGAAGAGGAAGTGCGCGTCGGCTTCGAAATCCTGAAATCGCTGGGCCTGCGCACGCGCGGCGTTCGCGTGGTTTCCTGCCCAAGCTGCGCACGGCAGGGCTTTGACGTGATCCGCACCGTGGAGGCGCTCGAAAGCCGCCTTTCCCACATCAAGACCCCGCTTTCGCTCTCGGTCCTCGGCTGCGTGGTCAACGGCCCCGGCGAAGCGCGCGAAACCGACATCGGTTTGACCGGCGGCGGCAACGGCAAGCACATGGTCTACCTTTCAGGCGTGACCGACCACACCGTGCAGTCCGAAGAAATGTTGGAACACATCGTGGCGCTGGTGGAAAAGAAGGCCGCCGAGATGGAAGCGGCGACGAGTGATGCGGGGAACGTGACCGAGGCAGCGGAATAATTGGCTGAACGGCAGGGGCTTCCCGCCCTTCACATCACGCTTGCCATCGCCATCATGGCGGTGTGGGGTAGCAACTTCACCGTGATCAAGCTGGGTCTGGCGCACCTTCCGCCATTGACCTTTGCGCTGCTGCGCTTTGTTTTCGTTGCCTTTCCGCTGATCTTTTTCCTGCCGCGCCCCAAGGTTTCATGGGGCAACCTTGCTGCCTATGGCCTGCTGATCGGTGCCGGGCAGTTCGGGCTGCTGTTCACCGCAATGCGGGCCGACATCACGCCCGGTATCGCCAGCCTGATCCTGCAAATGCAGGTGTTTTTCACCATCGGCCTGTCAATGTGGCTGACCGCCGAACGGCTCGCCAAAGCGCAGGTCATCGCACTGCTGCTGGCCAGTGCAGGCCTTGTGATCATCCTTGCCCACACCGACGGAAGCGCCACGCCGCTGGGCCTTGGCCTGTGCATTACGGCTGCGTTTTCGTGGGGTTGCGGGAATATCGTGGCGCGCAACGCGGTGCGTGCCGATCCGACCTTGAACATGCTGGCCTATGTCGTTTGGGCAGCGATCTTTGCCGCACCGCCCCTGCTGGTCTTCGCGCTGGTGCTGGAGGGTCCGCAGGCAATGCTATCGGGCATCGCGGCGGCCGATGCGGCAACCTGGGGCGCGGTGGCATGGCAATCGGTGGGCAACACCATGTTCGGCTATGCCGCATGGGGCTGGCTGCTGGGCAAGCATCCCGCCGCGCAAGTGGCACCGATGGCGCTGATGGTGCCGGTGTTCGGGCTGGCAACGTCGGCGCTGGCGTTGGGCGAACCGGTGCAAGGGTGGAAGATTGGAGCCTTCGCGCTGGTGATGTCAGGGCTGGCGCTGGGGATGCTTTTCCCGCTGATAAGACAGAGGTTTTCGCGATGACGCTTTCCATCCGCCCCGCCATTGCCGACGATGTGCCCCTGATCGCCAGCCTGATCCGTGCGCTGGCTGAGTATGAGAAGCTGGCCCACGAAGTGCGGTTCGATGAAGCCGTGCTGCGCGAAAAGCTTTTCGGCCAGAATAACGGTCATGGGCCCTATGCTGAAGTGGTGATTGGTGAGGTTGAGGGCGTGGCGCAGGGGTTTGCCTTGTTCTTCCACAATTTCTCGACCTTCGAAGGCAAGCCGGGGATCTATCTGGAAGACCTGTTCGTGCAGCCAGAGGCACGCGGATCAGGTCTTGGCAAGGCGCTGCTTTCACACCTTGCCGCGCTGGCGGTGGAGCGGGATTGTGCGCGGCTGGAATGGTCGGTGCTCGATTGGAACGAGCCTGCCATCGGGTTCTACAAATCCCTCGGCGCACGGTTCATGGATGAGTGGACGGTGATGCGCGTGGATGGACCCGCTTTGGTCCGCCTTGGGGCCCAGCTTGGCGCGCAGGCTGGAAATTCTGGCGCAATTGGGTAGACTGCCCGCTGTTCACGCCCGAGAAGGGGGCGGCGTGGTACGGGACTGGTTATGAGCATCAAGGCAGAAAACCTGAAAGTTGACCGGCGGACGGTTCTGGCAGGCGTTGCGGCAAGTGCCGTTGCTGCTGTTGTGCCAGCGCGTGTGGCGGCTGCGGTCTACTATCCGAACGACCAGCACCGCCGCGTTCTGGAACTGGCCAAGGAAAAGGTCGAGCAGCATCGCGCCGCGCTGTGGCGCACCGACATTGTCGGGATTGCCGATTTTGCCATGCCTTCGTCATTGCCGCGCTTCCACTTTGCCAATCTGGAAAGCGGCAGCGTGCGGTCATTCCTCGTCGCGCATGGTCGCGGGTCTGACCCGGAGCATGACGGGTTCCTCAAGACCTTTTCCAACGAAGTGGGCAGCCTTGCCACATCGCGCGGGGCCTATGTCACCTACGAATGGTACAAGGGCAAATACGGCACCTCGATCCGGCTGGGCGGGTTGATGCCCGACAATTCCAACGCGCTGGACCGCGCCATCGTGATGCACCCGGCATGGTATGCAAACGAGGACATGCTGACCAAATGGGGCAAGCTGGGCCGGTCAGATGGCTGCCTGGCGATGGGCGAGGCAGACTTCAACGAGGCGCTGTGGCATCTGTCCGGCGGGCGGTTGATTTACGCGGACCGGCTGGGGTTGGGGTAGTTTAGCGCCCTCCCCGACTGTCCCGCTCCCCCGCGCAGGCGGGGGCCTCGGTGTTGTTATGGAAAGCTTGCCTAAACGGCCTGAGGCCCCCGCCTGCGCGGGGGAGCGGCAGTCTGTGTGAATCTCAGGGGTGCGCGATCCGCCGCCCCTTGGTGCGGCTGGTCAGGTGCCAGCGAAAGCAGCGGTCACAGTGGTAGGGGTGGAGGACAAGGCCGCTCTTTATCGCGGCCTCGCTGGCGTCCTCACGGCTTACATAGCGCGCCTTGCGCTGGCAGACGCTGAGCCTCGTTCTCAGAGCGGATTGTCCAGCTTCACGACCTCTTCAGTGCTCTTGCGCTGGGTCGTGTGCGCCTCGCGCGGCTTGGCCATGCTGGCGAGAACCGGCGCATCGCGACCGTAGACGTCGGTGAACGACCGCAACATGCCGGTTACATCGCGCGCGACCGTGAAATAGGTGATGTAGACCGGGAAGGTCTTGGTCATCGGCACCTTGGTGTAGACCTTTGACGTATGCGCCAGCGCGGCATCCTCTGGCGTCATGGCGGCGCCGAGAATGCCCATCGTCATCGCCAGTTCCACCGCGCCCTGCACGCGGATGCAGCCGTGGCTGAGGGCGCGGACGGGCTGGTTGAATGCGGCCTTGCTGGGCGTATCGTGCAGGAAGATCGCGTGTTCGTTGGGCATGTCGAGCTTCATGCGACCCAGCGAATTGTTGTCTCCGGGCTGCTGGACGACATAGATCGTGCCGTCCGCCGCCTTCGTCACCTTGTAGCCTTCACGCTCGGCCTGTTTGGGATTGTTGACCAGACGCGCGCCAAGGCCTTCGCCGGCGACGATGGACTGCGGCACGGTCCAGGTGGGGTTGAAGATCACGCCTTCAACCGTTTCGGCCAGCTGCGGCGTGGCCGTGCGGCCGGGCTTGCCGACGACGACCTTGTAGCTCTTGATGATCCGATTGCGCACGGTCAGCCGCAGCATCTGTTCAGGCACGTTGGTGAGCAGGTATTGCGAGCCGAGATCCCGCGCGAGCCAGCGCCAGCGGTCCATGTTGGCACGGATCTGCGCGGTCTGCTTGGGCGTGGTGGCCTTGGGCAGGGCTTCCTTAAGCGCGGCGTAATCGGGGTGGGTGGGCAGCAGTGCGGTCAGCGCGCCCTTGATGTCATGCTTTTCCAGCGCCGATGCGACGATCAACTGGGTGGGGTTCATATCCTGATCGGGGTCTACCGCGAACCACTGCACACGCGCGGTCATGGGTGTGCGCCCATCGCGCAGGTCTTCGATCAGCCAGCTGAACAGGCGGGTTGCGGTCTTGTCGAGTTCCTCGCCCTCGCCCTTCACGATCGCGGCGGAGAGCGCTTCAGGCTGATAGTCCTTGGGGAACAGGCCTTCGCTGCCGACGGCCTTGATCGCCACGAGCAGTGCCTGCGCATCGGCCTGCGTCCAGTGCGGCGTGGGCACCGGGGTGGGTGCGATCGGGGCGGTGACCACGGGCGCAACCGGCGTGGGGGCCGGAGGTGTGACTGGCTGGACCTGCTTGGTCAGATCAACCGGTGCGGCGGCGCGTTGTGCAAGGGCCGGGACAGGGGCAAGCAGAGCGGCGGCGGCGGCCAGAGTGACGCCCATCTTGCCGGAAAGGCCGGTGCCTTCGATTTCACGCTTCACGTTCGCAATTTCCCTGTTCGCCTTGTCGGCGCTAAAATTGTAGGCGCTTGGCCTTCAAGGTCCAGTCCGCCGGTGCATTCCTGTCCTGCCCCAAGCCTATCGCACGATCAAGCATCCTGCCTTTCTACAGGCTGAATTGCTGTGAAGGGGCGAGAAGGCAGTTTCACGTTGCAACCCGTTTGCCTATGGCTCGTGCCATGAACGACAAACCCGCCGCTTTGGTCCCGAGCCTGCTGCTGCCGATCCTTGCAGCCATGCTGGGGCTTGCGCTTTTTTCGTTGATGGACGGGGTGATGAAGGCCACCTCGATTGCCGTGGGCGCCTATGCCGCGATGTGCTGGCGCGGGCTGGCGGGGGCGGCGATGATGTTTCCCCTGTGGCTGTGGCGCGGGCAGGGCTGGCCAGCGCCCGCCGTGCTGAAGGTCCATGTGCTGCGCGGGGTGGTGGCATCCGTCATGGCAACGCTGTTCTTCTACGGCATCGTGCGGTTGCCGCTGGCCGAGGGAATCGCACTGTCATTTATCGCGCCGCTGATTGCGCTCTATCTGGCAGCGCTGCTGCTGGGTGAGAAAGTGCGGCCCGCTGCCATTGGCGGATCGGTGCTGGCGCTGCTGGGCGTGGCGGTGATTGCGGGCGGGAAGTTTGATGGCCCCGCCGATGCCGAAGCGGTCAAAGGCTTGGTCGCCACGCTGGTATCCGCTGTGCTCTATGCGTGGAATCTGGTGCTGCAACGGCAGCAGGCGCTGCTTGCGCGGCCCGAGGAAGTGGCGTTTTTTCAGGCGCTGGTGACGTTCCTGTTTCTTGGCCTTGGCGCGTGGTGGTTCGCGCCGTTCCCGACGGGTGCGGTGTGGTGGCTGCTGGTTGCCTCGGCAGCGCTTTCCGCCGTTTCCATCATGCTGCTGAGCTGGGCCTATGGCCGGGCCGAGGCGCAAGTGCTGGTGCCGCTGGAATATACCGCCTTCATCTGGGCGGCCATCGTCGGCTGGATCGCCTTTGCAGAGCCGGTGACGATGCCGATGCTGGCGGGTGTGGCGCTGATCGTCGCAGGGTGTCTTTATGCCACGCGGGGCGGTGCAGCAGCGTCGTGAACCCATGTTATTGCTATTGAAAATCAATACGGCGAATTGCGCGGCAAATTGTGTTGCACCTGCGCAAAATGGCGGCTTCCCGCCCTTGACGCGTGGCGGCTTTACGCGCATCGCGCACAGGCTTTCAGGCCGTAAACCGCCGCGCAGCCATCGGGCTTGACGCCCTGGCTATTCCCCGCGTGGCACTTTCGCGCTGCGGCCGCGACACAGAGGGAAGACGCACAGCCATGACCCAGGTCGGACAGGATACACTCGGCACCCGCAGCACGATGAGCGTGGGCGGCAAGGATTTCGCTTACTACTCGCTCAGCAAGGCCGCAGCAAAGTATGGCGATATTTCGCGCCTGCCCTTCTCGATGAAGGTGCTGCTCGAAAACCTCCTGCGCTTTGAGGACGGCGGCTTCACCGTTTCAACAGACGATGTGAAGGCGGTGATCGACTGGCAGCAGAACCCGACCGATACGAACAAGGAAATCCAGTACCGCCCCGCGCGCGTGTTGCTGCAGGATTTCACCGGCGTTCCTTGCGTGGTCGATCTGGCCGCGATGCGCGATGCCATTGCCACGCTGGGCGGAGATACCTCGCGCATCAACCCGCTGGTGCCGGTCAATCTGGTGATCGACCACTCGGTGATGGTGGACGAATTCGGCCACCCCAAGGCCGCCGAACAGAACATGGAGATCGAGTACGAGCGCAACATGGAGCGCTACGACTTCCTCAAGTGGGGCTCGAAGAGCCTCAACAACTTCTACGCCGTGCCCCCGGGCACCGGCATCTGCCATCAGGTGAACCTCGAAAACATCGCGCAGACGGTGTGGACCTCGACCGATCAGGATGGCGTCACGGTTGCCTATCCCGACACCTGCGTCGGCACCGACAGCCACACCACGATGGTCAACGGCCTTGGCGTGCTGGGCTGGGGCGTTGGCGGGATCGAGGCTGAGGCCGCGATGCTGGGCCAGCCCGTATCGATGCTCATTCCCGAAGTGGTCGGCTTCAAGTTCACGGGTGAGTTGAAGGAAGGCGTGACCGCGACCGACCTCGTGCTGACCTGCACCAACCTGCTGCGCAAGCATGGCGTGGTGGGCCGGTTCGTCGAATACTTCGGCCCCGGCCTAGCCGCGCTGAGCCTTGCCGACCGTGCGACGCTGGCCAACATGGCACCGGAATATGGCGCGACCTGCGGCTTCTTCGGCATCGATGACAAGACGCTCGATTACCTGCGCCTGACGGGCCGCGAGGAAGCGCAGATCGCGCTGGTCGAAGCCTATGCCCGCGAACAGGGCTTCTGGATCGACCCTGCGGTCGAGCCGATCTTCTCCTCGACGCTGGAACTGGACCTTGGCACCGTGGTGCCGTCGCTTGCCGGACCCAAGCGCCCGCAGGACCGCGTATCGCTTCCCGAAGTGGACGACGTGTTCAACGCCGACATGGCCAACACCTACAAGAAGGCGCAGCAGCGCGTTCCGGTGGCAGGCATGGACTTTGACATCGGCGATGGCGACGTAACGATTGCGGCCATCACATCGTGCACCAACACATCGAACCCCAGTGTGCTGGTGGCGGCTGGGCTTGTGGCCAAGAAGGCCAACGAACTGGGTCTGAAGCCCAAACCGTGGGTCAAGACCTCGCTCGCCCCCGGCAGCCAGGTGGTGACCGACTACCTCGTGCGTGCAGGCCTGCAGGAGCATCTCGATGCGGTGGGCTTCAACCTCGTGGGTTATGGCTGCACCACCTGCATCGGCAACTCCGGCCCGCTGGCCGAGCCGATCAGCAAGGCGATCAACGACAACGGCCTTGTTGCCGCCGCCGTGATCTCGGGCAACCGCAACTTCGAAGGGCGCGTTTCGCCTGACGTGCGTGCGAACTTCCTCGCCAGCCCGCCGCTGGTGGTTGCCTATGCGCTCAAAGGCACGGTGATCGAAGACTTCACCACCACCCCGATCGGCAAGAGCAAGGACGGCGTTGACGTCTACCTGAAGGACATCTGGCCTTCGAACAGCGAAGTTGCCACCACGATGGCAGGCTGCATGGATCGCGCGATGTTCCAGGCCCGCTATGCCGACGTCTACAAGGGCGATGCGCACTGGCAGGCGATCAATGTTACCGGCTCGGAAACCTACTCGTGGCGTGCCGGGTCGACTTATGTCGCCAACCCGCCGTACTTCGAAGGCATGAGCATGACGCCGGCTCCGGTGAACGACATCATCGAAGCCAAGCCGCTGCTGATCCTGGGTGATTCGATCACCACCGACCACATCAGCCCGGCCGGGTCGATCAAGGCCGACAGCCCGGCGGGCAAGTGGCTGATGGAGCATCAGGTCGCCAAGTCGGACTTCAACTCCTATGGCGCGCGCCGTGGCCACCATGAAGTGATGATGCGCGGCACTTTTGCCAACATCCGCATCAAGAACGAAATGGTCCCCGGCACCGAAGGCGGCTTCTCGCGCTATGGCGCCGAGGCCGGCTCGGTTTACGACGTGGCCATGAAGCACAAGGCCGACGGCACGCCGACGGTGGTGATAGCAGGCAAGGAATACGGCACCGGTTCATCGCGCGACTGGGCGGCCAAGGGCACCAACCTGCTGGGCGTGCGCGCGGTCATCGTCGAAAGCTTCGAGCGTATCCACCGCTCGAACCTGGTCGGCATGGGCGTGCTGCCGCTGCAGTTCAAGGAAGGCCAGAACCGCTCCTCGCTGGGCCTGACCGGTGACGATACCTTCACGATCAAGGGCGTGGCCGGCCTGCAGCCGCGTCAGGACGTGGAAGTGGAAGTGACGCGCCCCGATGGCACCAAGCTGACCTTCACCGCGCTGTGCCGCATCGATACCGCCAACGAAGTCGAGTACTTCATGAACGGCGGCATCCTGCACTACGTGCTGCGCAAGCTCGCTTCGTAAGGAGCGGCGTTAGGCCAAAGACAAAAGCCCGCCGGATCATTTCCGGCGGGCTTTTTGTTGTGCAGCCGTTGCGTGTGGGATTGCCCACCCCCAACCCCTCCCGCCTGCGGGAGGGGGTTATGCCCTCCCGCAGGCGGGAGGGCCGCGAGACTTGGCGAGCCGGAGGCGAGGTTAGTCGCAGCGGGGTGGGCCGCTCACGCCGTGTCAGTGGCGCGACCCACACCCGCTGCACTCCGGGTCACGCGCTATGCGCATCGTACGCAGCGAGGGCTTGAGGCCGTCCAGCACGTGCAACTGGCCCCATTGCGGATCGCCCAGCGTCGAGACGCCTTCCAGCAGCACGCGCATCGCCGCCATAGCGCCAAACGCGCCGACCATGCCGACCATCGCACCCAGCACGCCCAGATCGGCGCAGCTGTCACAATCCTCGGCATCGAAGGCATCGCCGACAAAGCAGCGGTAGCAGGCGTGGTCCTGACGATGCCCGGCAAAGTTGGCCACCTGCCCCTGAAAGCGCCCCAGCGCCGCGCTGGTGAGCGGCACACCGGCCTTTACACATGCATCAGAGACGGCAAGGCGCGTGGCGAAGTTGTCGCAGCCATCGAGCACCGCGTCGGCCCCGGCGATCAGCTCAGGAGCGTTCTCACGCGTGATACGAGTGACATGGGCAGTGACTGCCAAAGCAGGGTCAAACTCTGCCAGCCAAGCCGCCGCAGCCTCGGCCTTGGGCTTGCCGATATCGGCCTGTGTGTAGATTGTCTGGCGTTGCAGGTTGCTTGCCTCAACCACGTCATCGTCGATCAAAGTCAGGCGGCCGACACCTGCGCCCGCAAGGTACTGCAAGGCGGGGCTGCCGATGCCGCCCATGCCGACCAGCACAACATGTGACGCCGCCAGTCTTGCCTGCCCCAGCGCGCCGACTTCGGGCAGGACGATGTGGCGGGCGAAGCGGTCGAGGCGGTCTGGCGTCATGCGACGCAATTAGGGAAGAAAAAGGGGAAATGCGAGGGTCATAACCCTCGCGCTCCCATTAGTTGGCGCATCCTTTCGAGGCACAGCGCCAATCCGCGAAGCGGTTTCAATATTCCGGCTTCGCCGGGGCGCAACTTGCGCGGTCACGCACCAATTCCCGGGAGCGCGAGGGCTATGACCCTCGCACCTATCCTTCTCAGTCTTCCAACTGCCGCAACAACGTACGCACATCGCCGTCCATATCGGCATCGCGCGTGCGCAGTTCCTCGATCAGGCGCACGGCGTGGATCACGGTCGAGTGATCCCGTCCGCCGAACTTGCGGCCGATTTCGGGGTAGGAGCGCGGGGTCAGCACTTTGGCGAGGTACATCGCCACCTGACGCGGGCGCACGACGGCGCGGGCGCGGCGCTTTGAGGCCATCTCGGTGCGGTCGACGCGGTAGAACTGGCAGACCGTGCGCTGGATTTCATCGATGGTGATGCGGCGACGGTTGGCCGAGAGGATGTCGGTCAGCTGTTCTTCGGCCAATTGCAACGACACCGGCTGGCCGGTGAGCTGGGCATAGGCGATCAGCTTGTTGAGGCCGCCGACCAGTTCACGCACGTTGCGATTGATGGTGCGCGCGAGAAACTCGATCACGTCTGCGGGCACTTGCGTGCTGTTGAAACGGGCAAGGCGGTGTTCGAGAATCTTGCGGCGCAGTTCGATGTCTGCGGGCTGGATGTCGGCGACAAGGCCCATCGACAGGCGCGACAGCAGGCGCTGTTCGACGCCGTCCAGTGCCTGCGGCGCGCGGTCTGCGGCCACAATCAGGCGCTTGCCCGCGCTCATCAGTGCATCGATGGTGTGGAGGAATTCCTCCTGCGTGCTGGCCTTGCCGATGATGAACTGGATGTCATCGACCAGCAGCATGTCAAAGCCGCGCAGACGGGCCTTGAACTCGATCATCTCGTTCGAGCGCATGGCCTGCACGAATTCGATCATGAAGCGTTCGGCCGAGCAGTAGAAGATCCGCGCGCCGGGCTTGTTGGCGGCAAAGGCGTGGCCGATGGCGTGCAGCAGGTGGGTTTTGCCCTGGCCGGTCGAGCCTTTGAGGTACAGCGGCGAAAACTGCGGCGTTTCAATAGCCGCCATGCGCTGCGCAGCGTTTACCGCCAGCACATTGGCCGATCCGGAAACGAATTCGGCAAAAGTCAGCGAGGGATCGAGACCGGACAGCGCTGTGTCCATCATCGCCGGGCCGGAATTGTGATGTGCAGTGACGCGTACCGGGGCGGAGACATCTGCACCGACGCGCAGTTCGGGCATCGAACGGCGGCGTGGGTGGACGGTGATGCGCACCTGACGCACTTCTGAACGCGCGATCTTCCACGCAAGACTGAGGCGATCAGCAAAGCGATCAGCGACCCAGTTGGCGGAGAATTCGGTGGGCAGGAACAGATCCAGCGTGCCGGTTTCCTTGCAGAACGCACCGAGTTGAATCGGCTTGATCCACTGGGCGTGCAACTGCGATCCGAGATCCTTCTTCAGCCCTTGGCTGATGTCGGCCCAGTCTGCTGCCAGATCCAGCGCTTCCTGGTCCTCGATCATCGTGTTGTCTTTGCCTTTCTTGCCCGCTGTATTGTTGCCTGCGTTAACAGCAGCTGTCGTGTTGCGATCGTTGCCGACCGGGGAGAGGTTTGCCGAACTGCTCACGCTGCCCCCTGAGAAATCGTCCATCTTCACTCGTCGTTGCCCCGACTGTCTGTTCTGCGCGCGCCCACGTTGCGCAGGCACAAATTACCCCGCCCTGCCGCGCCACGCGTAGCAGGCCATGTTCGAAAGATTTCCAGTGACACCGGCTGGCAGTGATTCCCGCTTCCGGTCCGCTCTGTCTATTGGCCCGGAGGCCTATCGCGCAAGCGGGGACATCGCAAAAAAACTGAAATAAATGCCCTTGACTCCCGCTAACCCGCAGAGATGCATCAAGATACTGTTTTATAACGGTTTTTACTTATGCGTAACCCTTAGATCATGCGAATCGCGTAGTTTCCGTGACTTGCTGCGACTGCACACTGTAACAATGCAGTGTTGTCACATTTACAAGCGGCACAAATGAAAAAGGCCGGCGAAGCAATCGCCGGCCACATTCCATTTTTGTGCTCGTCCAACCCTCAAATCACAACCACTGTGGTCCGTGATTCGTCAGATTGGTCCGAATAGGGCGAATCAGAGAGCGGCGACGCGCTTCGTCAGACGCGACATTTTGCGCGCAACGGTGTTCTTGTGCAGCACGCCACGGGCAACGCCACGAGCCAGTTCAGGCTGTGCAGCCTTCAGCGCTTCCGATGCAGCCGTCTTGTCACCACCTTCGAGCGCGGATTCGACCTTCTTGACGAAAGTGCGGATGCGCGAGAGGCGGTTGCCGTTGATTTCGGCGCGGCGATCATTGCGACGGATACGCTTACGGGCTTGCGGCGTGTTGGCCATGATTTTCCTGTTTCTCGTGCCTTAGCGGGCGCACAGGGCGGCCGCGTGAATTCCTGTGGGGTGGTGGGATGTCCCACCGGAAAGCGCGGCCCTTAACCGTGACTGGGCGAATCGTCAACAGATTCGGCACATCAGATGATCGGGCGCAGCTCCACGCGCAGGCCATCGCGCGGCTTGGGGATCGGCCACGCCTGCCATTGCGGCTCTGCACCCGGCTGCATGACGATTTCAAAGCGCGTGAGGATGTGATTGGCCAGCAGTTTGACCTGCATATAGGCAAAGTGCAGACCAAGGCACATATGCGCGCCGCCGCCAAAGGGCACCCAGGCATATTTGTGCCGCGCGGCCACTTTATCGGGCGTGAAGCGCAGGGGATCGAACACCTGCGGCGCTTCCCAGTGCGCCGGATCAACGTGAACGGCGGCGGGGCTGATGCCGATAGGGGTGCCTGCGGGAATATCGTATCCGCCAAAGCGGAAATCGCGCAACGCGCGGCGCGGCATGTTGGGCACCGGGGGCATGAAGCGCAGCGCTTCCTTGAAGGCCATTTCGGTCAGGTCCATCCGGCCAAGATCTTCATATGCCAGCGGCAAACCATCTCCGCCGGTCACCGCGCGGGCTTCGGCGCGCAGCTTCTCCTGCCATTCGGGGTTCTTCGCCAGTTGCCAGAACAGCACCGTGGCCGAAGAGGTGATCGTATCGTGCGCGGCCATCATCAGGAAGATCATGTGATCGACCACCACGTCCTCTGCCAAGAGAGAACCGTCGCCACGAGTCGCCAGCGCGAACTGGCTGAACATATCCTGCCGCGGATTGGCGCGGCGTTCGCGCACCAGACGCCCGAAGTATTCGACCATCAAGCGCCGCCCGGCCACGCCCTTGCCCATCTTGGTGAAGGGCAGCGGTTTGCGCACCACGCCGACCGAGGCCTGCACCATATCGACAAACGCCTTGTTGAGCCGGTCGGCCTCTGGCCCCAGCGGCAGGCCGAGGAAGCTGGAGGCGGCGGTATCGAGCGTCAGCGCCTTGATCGCATCATAGAACTGCATCTTCCCGCCCCAGCCGCTCATGGCCGAGGCGATGCCGGTATTGAGCACCGAGCAATAGGCGCGCATCGGTTCGGGCTTGAAGGCGATGGACAGCGCGCGGCGGTCCACCCGGTGCGCGTCGAAGTCCATCAGCATCAGCCCGCGCGGGAACAGCAGGTTCAGCACCGGGCCCCAGCCCTGTTCGTTGGAGAACAGCTTGTCGCGATCGAACAGCACCAGTTCGTTGGCATCCGCACCGATCAGGTTCACCCCGCGCCGCCCAAAGCTGCGCGTGCGAAACACCGGGCCGTAAGTATCTACCATGCGCTTCTGGAAGCCCAAGGGATCGGCCAATTGCATCATCGTGGTGCCAAGCACCGGCCAGCCGTCCTCGCCGGGGATGTGGTCGAGCTTGCTGTCATCGCCCAGACGCACCCAGTGCGGGTTGGCGCGGTCTGTGTGCAGGTTCGTGCCGACGTCCGGCGCCAAGCTGGCCATAGTATCTCCCGGTTTACGATTTAACCGGTCAATTAACATAGCTGTCAGCAGGGGCCAAGCCTGTTGTTCAGATCCAGCCCGAAAGCTCGCGCCGGGTCAGGGCTTCGAGCATGTCCACGCCCTCAGGCCCGGCGTTGAGGCAGGTGAGCGTGGCAAAGTGGGTACCGCCTGCTTCGAAGAAGTCTTCCTTCCCGCGAATCGCCAGTTCTTCCAGCGTTTCGAGGCAATCGGCGGAGAACGCAGGCGCGGCGATGGCGATGCTGCGCGTGCCCTTGGCGGCTTCTTCGAGCAGCACCGTGTCAGTCGCGGGTTCGAGCCACTTGGCGCGGCCGAAGCGTGACTGGAACGTGGTTTCGATACGCAGGCCGGGATGGCTCTGGGCAAAGCGTTCAGCCAGCAGGCGCGAGGTCTTGCGGCAATGGCAGTGGTAGGGATCGCCCAGAAACAGCGTGCGCTCGGGCATGCCGTGGTAGCTCAACAGCAACAGTTCAGGCGTGAAGGGTAGCGCCGCCATCTCGCGCGCCATCTGCGTGTGCAACGCGCCGATATAGGCCGGATCATCGTGATAGGGCGGCAGGGTGCGCAGCGCGGGCAGGCGGCGGCGGGCCTTGATCCAGTCTGCCACGGCGTCCAGCGCGGAGGCTGTGGTTGCGCCAGAATAGTGCGGATAGAGTGGGGCAACCAGAATGCGTTCGCACCCGGCGGCCAGCAGCGCATCGAGTTCCTGCGCCATTGCGGGCGATTGATAACGCATGGCGTGGCGCACGATCACCGCATCGCCCAGCCGCTCCTGCAGCGCACGGGCCTGCGCCTTGGTGATGGCGGCCAAAGGCGAGCCGTCCTCGCTCCATACCTGTGAATAGGCATGGGCCGACTTCTTGGGCCGGGTGTTGAGGATGATGCCGCGCAGGATCGGCTGCCAGATCAGCTTGGGGATCTCGACCACGCGCGAGTCCGACAGGAACTCCTTGAGGTAGCGCTTCACCGCCGGAACATCGGGCGAATCGGGCGTGCCGAGGTTGACGACGAGAACGCCGACCTTGCCGGTAAGCACATTGGGGTGATCGGCAGGGCGCTGCATCGGAGTCCTTAGCGGAGAGGCTCAAAGGCCTTCGGAAATCAGTGGCAAACGTCGGAAGCGCACGCCCGTAGCGGAAAACAGGGCATTGGCAATGGCAGGCGCCACCGCGACCATGCCCAGTTCGCCGGGATCGAACGGGTCTTCGTTGCTGTCGGCAAAGGCAATATCAACCTTGGGGCAATCGGCAAGCAGGGGTAGCCCCAATTGCCCAAGTCTGCCCGCAACGGGCCGCCCTTTGGCATAGCTGCTGGCCCCGCCGACCGCATGGGCAAGGCCGAACATCAGCCCGCCTTCGATCTGCTGGCGCGCAAGGCTCATGTTCACGATGCGGCCAATGTCGACATAGGCGCTGAGCCGCTCAACCCGCACCACGCCCGCCTCCTGCCGCGCGGTTGCGACGACGGCGATCACGCCTTTGCGGACTGCGCCGCTGCCGGTGGGCAATTCCATCTGGTGGCAGGCAATGCCCTGCCCCGAAGCCTCAATCCCGCCACCCCATTGCGCCAGACGGCCTGCCCCTTGCAGGCAGGCGACAAGGCGCGGCTCGCCCTCAAGCATGGCGACGCGGAATGACAGCGGCTCCTTGCCCGCCGCATCGGCCAGCTCGTCGATGAAGCTTTCGGTGAAGAAGGCTGTGTAGCCATGTGCCTGCCCCCGGAACCGCGCAGTCGGCTGGCGCAGGGCGAGCGGGACGTGATCCACCGCCTTTTCGGGGATGTGGTAGAGCGGCATCGCCCCTTCGCAGGCCATCGGGTCGGCCTGGTCCTGCAGATCGAGCGCGGCTTTCACACCCCAGCCATCAAGCAGGCGCGCGCCCGATTCGAACGCCGTGGCCGGAACCGCCAGCCGCGCCCGCCAGCCGAGCACGCGCGTTTTGTCCATGCTCAGCGCGCCATCCAGTTGCGCCGAAAGCGCGGTGCGAGGGATGCCTGTTAGCGCTTCCTGCCAGCGCGAGTAGGTCAGTTGCACCGGCTTGCCGACGATCTTGCAGATCGTGGCGACTTGCGCCGCAATGCGGGTATCGAGCCGCGCATCGAAACTGCCGCCTGCGTGCATCGGGTAGACGACCACATCGGCCCGCGCGACATCCGCCGCCCTTGCTGCTGCGCGCCGGGCGCGTTCGGGCGCCTGCGTGGCGATCCACAGTTCCAGTTTACCGTGCCGCATCCGCGCTGTGGCGCTGGCGGTTTCGAGCGGGGCGTGGAAGGCGGCTTCCACATCGTAGCGCGCCGTGAGCGAAGGTTTGGCGAGCAACGCATCGGGATCACCTTCGCTGAACAGGCGCGTCGGTTCCCCCTTGGTCAGCGCCTTGTCGAGCGCGACGAGTACCTTTTCGCTATCGGCAATCGGGCCGTCCGCCTTGAAGCGCGGCTCCATTGCGCGCAAAGCCTTGTCCGCTGCGTGCCAGCCGGTGGCGACAGCGGCGAGCCAGCGCTTGGCTTTGACCACGGTGACGAGGCCGCGCACACCGGCGGCGGCCTGCTTGTCATAGCTGGACAAAACGCTCGCGCCTTGCGGACCGTGCGCAATGGCGGCGAAGACCATGCCGGGCAGGCGCACATCGCCCGCAAAGGTGAAGCTGCCATCGACTTTGGCCGGAAGATCAAGCCGGGGATGGCGCGCAGGGGCGCCTTCGGGAAACTGGCCCGGTGCCTCACGCGGGGGTTCTGCGCGCAGCACGGGGACCGAGGGAGGATCGTAGTCCACCGCCGTATCGAGCAGTTCGGCAAAGGACAGGCGCTTCTTCCCATGCGTCACGAAGCTGTCCTTCGTATCGCACTCTTCCCAGCCGACGCCCCACTTGTCCGCCGCCGCCTGCGCCATCATCGCGCGCAATGCCGCGCCTGCCTCGCGCAAGGGAGCCTCGAAAGCGGCCAGCGCAGTGCCATCGGCGGTGACCATCAGCGGGCCGCGCTCGGCATGGAGCCGCGCCAGAGTTCCATCGGCGTCCGCACCCAGCGAAGCGAACGCTGGCATCCACAGCGGTGCCCATTTGGCGGACAGCACCGGATCGGCATAGGCCGGGCTGATCGGCGCGGCCTCGACCGCCACTTTGCGCCAGTCCGCACCCGCCTCGTCCGCCACGATCTGCGCGACGAGGGTGGTTATCCCCTGCCCCATCTCGCACAGCGGCACGGCGATGGTCAGGATGCAGTCCTTACCGCCCCTGATCCGTCCCACTTTGAGGAACGCATCGACGACATGCTCACCCTTGCCCGCCACCAATGGCACGGGATGGCGGCGCGGCAGCAGCGGGAAGGCGATGAGCAATGCGCCCCCCGCCCCTGCTCCTACCAGCAGCCCTCGCCGCGTCAGCCGCATGGGTCTCAGCGCTTCCCGTCAAGCCAGGCAAGCACCCCGCGCGCGATGCTCAGGAATGCTTCGGCCTGCGGGCTGTCTCCGGCGGCAGGCGGGTTGCCCGCGTCGCTTTCGCGCCGGATCGCCATGTCCAATGGCACGCGGCCGAGGAAGGGCAGCTTCATGACCTTGGCCGCAGCTTCCGCGCCGCCCACGCCGAAAGGATCGCTCTCCTCGCCGCAGTGCGGGCAGATGTAGCCTGCCATGTTCTCGACCATGCCGATCAGCGGCACTTGCCCCTGCTCGAACAGGCCGATGGCGCGGGTGGCGTCCATCAGGGCCAGATCCTGCGGGGTGGAGACGATGACTGCGCCCGCAGGCTTGTGCTTGGCCAGCATGGTCAGCTGCACGTCGCCGGTGCCCGGCGGCAGGTCCACCACCAGAATCTCGGTATCGCCCCAATGCGCATCGATCAGCTGGTTCAGCGCATTGCCTGCCATCGGCCCGCGCCACGCGATCGCCTGCCCCGGCTGCACCAGATGCCCCATCGACAGCATCGGCACGCCATAGGGCGATGCAATCGGGATCATCTTGTTGCCCTCGGCCTCGGGCTTGCGGCCTTCGGTCGACAGCAGACGTGGCTGCGATGGGCCATAGATGTCGGCATCGACCAGCCCCACCTTGCGCCCCAAGCGCGCCATCGCGACCGCCAGATTGGCCGAGAGCGTGGACTTGCCCACGCCGCCCTTGCCCGACCCGACCGCGATGATGACGCGCGCCTTGCGCTCTGCCGTCATGCCCAGCCGCAGATCGGCCACGCCCGCTTTGCGCGCCGCATCGCGCACGGCCATTTCCAGCTTGTCCCGGTCCAGCCGCTCCAGCCCGCCTACTTCAAGCATGACGGTGGCCACATCGCCCGCCAGTTTCAGCGATTGCAGCCGGTCTGCAGCCACCTGTTCAAGCGCTTCACGCAGCGCCGTTTCGTCAATGCTCACGCCAATTCCCTGCTTTGCTCGGCAACCGAGCGGTTTGACTGCCCCTAGCAGATGAATTTTCGGGAATGGACACTGTTTTTCGCCGCAAGGGTTCCTATAACGAAGGCATGACAGATTTGGGTGGACTAATCGCGCGTATTGGCCGGGAGAAGGGCCTTTTCATGACCGGGAAGAAAAGCCCGTGGGGTTCGGGGGGCGGCAACGATGCCGCGCCTCCGGGTGAAGGCGGATCAGGGGAAGCGCCCGAAGCGCCGCCGCCTGCTGGAACCCCGCCTTCAAAGGATGGCCCGCGCAACCCGTGGTTGCCGCCCCAATCGGGCACACCCGGCAAGGATGCGCCCGGCGCAGGTCAGCGCCGTGGCCCCAACATCGAAGACATCTTCCGCAACCGCAAGGGTGGGGGCGGAGGCGGTGGCGGCCGTGGTCCCACCATGCCCCGCCTGCCGCAGCGGCCCGATGGCAAATCATGGCTCCCGGTGGGCATCGCTGTGGTCGTGGTGCTGTGGCTTGCCACATCGATGGTTCACCTGATTTCGCCGCAGGAAAAGGGCGTGGTCACCACGTTCGGCGCGTACAGCCGCACGCTCGATTCGGGCACCGCGCTCACGCTGCCTTGGCCGATCCAGTCGGTCACGCTGGATGACGTTACATCCGTGCGCAGCGAATCCATCCCCGAAGGCGATGGCGAAAAGCTGATGCTGACAGGCGATCAGAACCTTGTCGACCTGACCTATCTTGTCCGCTGGAACATCAAGGACTTGAAGCAGTACATGTTCCAGCTGGCCGAACCGCAGCAGACCGTGCGCGAAGTGGCCGAGGCCGCAATGCGCCAGTCGATTGCCGAAGTGACGCTGAACGATGCAATGGGTTCGGGCCGTCAGCAGATCGAACAGAACGTGCGTGAACGGATGCAGGCCGTGCTCGACGCTTATCGTTCGGGCGTGATCATCCAGGGCGTGGACATCAAGAAGACCGACCCACCGACCAAGGTGGTCGATGCCTTCAAGGAAGTTCTGGCCGCGCAGCAGGATGCGCAGAGCGAAGTGAACCGTGCGCAGGCATGGGCGCAGCAGCTCACCGCGCGCGCTGGTGGCGAGGCTACCGCGTTCGACAAGGTCTATGAACAGTATCGGCTCGCCCCTGAAGTCACCCGCCGCCGCATGTATTACGAAACGATGGAGCGTGTGCTGAGCCAGACCGACAAGGTCGTGCTAGAAGCGCCCGGCGTGCAGACCTATCTGCCGCTGCCCGCATTGAAGCGCACCGAACCAGCAGCCCCCGCCGCCGCCGCAGGAGGGCAGTAAGATGACCGCTTTGCAAACATTCTGGCAGGAACAGAAGGCCGTCATCATCGCGGCGATCATCGCCCTGCTGGCCGCCGCCAGCTGCCTCAAGGTGGTGGACGAATCGACGCAGGCGGTGATCGTGCGGCTCGGCCAGCCCGATCGCGTGGTCAACCGCTTCAAGCCGGACGCCGATTTCGGCCAGACCGGCGCGGGCGTGATCTGGCGTATCCCGTTCATGGAACAGGTGGTCGAGGTCGACAAACGCATCCTCGATCTGGACATGGAGCGTCAGCAGGTGCTTTCAGCCGACCAGCGCCGCCTTGAAGTGGACGCCTTCGCACGTTTCCGCATCATCGATCCGGTGCGCATGGTGCAGACCGCCGGAACGACCGAACGCGTGGCCTTGCAGCTTCAGCCGATCATGAACTCGGCGCTGCGGCAGGAACTGGGCAAGCGCACGTTCGGCTCACTACTGACCGCAGACCGTGGCCGCGCGATGGAGCAGATCCGTCAAGGGCTTGATCGTGAGGCGCGCGAATATGGCGCGCAGATCATCGATGTGCGGATCAAGCGCGCCGATCTTCCCGAAGGCACGCCGCTTGAATCCGCGTTCACCCGTATGGCCACCGCGCGCCAGCAGGAAGCCGCCACGATCCGCGCGCAGGGCCAGAAGCAGGCGCAGATCATCCGCGCCACTGCAGAAGCTACCGCTGCCAAGACGTATGCCGACGCCTTCAACAAGGATCCGGCGTTCTACGATTTCTACCGCGCGATGCAGAGCTATGACACGACGTTCGCGCAAAAGGGTTCAAGCACCTCGATCGTGCTGTCGCCCGACAACGAGTACCTGAAGCAGTTCAAGGGCAAGTAGGGACCGCCCCAACCCTTTTGCTGAACAAAATGGAACAGCGTCATTCAAAGTCCGTTCATCGCAAAACCGCTGAATCGATTTCGAGTGACTCAAACACCGCCGCCCCCGGCGCACATTGATACAAAGAGGACCAGGCCACGTGCGATACGCTTATGGTGTGACTTCGGCGCTGCTGCTTGCAGGCAGCGCACTGACCCTGGTGACAGGCCTTCCCGCTGGCGCACAAGTTGCGCAGAATGACCAGTCCGAGATGCGGACTGTCGTTCCCCGTGCGGGCGCGCCGTCCAGCTTTGCCGATCTGACGCAGCAATTGCAGCCTGCGGTGGTGAACATCTCCACCCGCCAGCGCGTGAAGGTGCAGAACAACAACCCGTTCGCCGGAACGCCCTTTGGCGATCTGTTCGGCGGCGGACAGGGCGGCGGACCACAGACGCGCGAAGCGCAGTCGCTGGGTTCGGGCTTCATCATCTCGGCCGACGGCTATGTCGTGACCAACAACCACGTCATCACCGCTGACGGGCAGGGCGAGGTTGAATCGATCACCGTGACCACGCCTGATGGCACCGAATATCCCGCCAAGCTGGTGGGCAAGGACGCCGCATCGGATCTTGCCGTGCTGAAGATCAGCGCGCCCAAGGCCTTCCCGTTCGTCAAGTTCGGCGATTCGCGTCTAGCGCGCGTGGGTGACTGGGTCATCGCCATCGGCAACCCGTTCGGACTTGGCGGCACGGTGACGCAGGGCATCGTCTCGGCAGTCTATCGCAACACCGGTTCGGGTTCGGCCTATGACCGTTATCTGCAGACCGATGCTTCGATCAACCGGGGCAATTCGGGCGGTCCGATGTTCGACATGGCAGGCAACGTCATCGGCATCAACAACGCCATCTTCTCGCCCACGGGCGGCTCAGTCGGCATCGGCTTTGCCATTCCGGCAGAGATTGCCGCGCCGATCGTGGACAAGCTGCGTGCGGGTCAGGCGATTGAGCGCGGCTACCTTGGCGTGCGCATTCAGGCACTGTCCGATGATCTTGCGGCATCGCTGGGCCTGCCCAAGAAACGCGGTGAGTTCATCCAGGCGGTTGAGCCGAACCAGGCCGCAGCCAAGGCTGGCATCCAGGCGGGTGACGTCGTGGTTAAGGTCGATGGCAAGGATGTGACGCCCGATCAGACACTGTCGTTCATCGTGGCCAACGCCATGCCCGGAAAGCGCATTCCGGTGGAACTGCTCCGCAACGGGCAGCGACTGACGGTGCAGGCCGTGGTGGGCAAGCGCCCGACCGAAGAGGAACTCGCCCAGCAGAGCTTCGATCCCGATGCCGCGCCGGACGAAGACAGCTTCGCCGAAAACCAGCCGCAACAGCAGCAGGGTCCGGGCGCACTGCAAGCCAACCTTGGCATCGCCGCAATCCCGCTGAACGCGCAAATCGCGCGCCAGCTTGGCGTGGGTGAAGATACCAAGGGCGTGGTGATCTCCGCGGTCAGCGCATCTTCCGATGCTGCGGCCAAGGGTCTTCAGCGCGGCGACATCGTACTTTCGGCCAATTACATCGCGGTGGCGAGCGTGGCGGACTTCGAAAAGATCGTCCGCACAGCCAAGACCGAGGGCCGCGAAGCCGTGCTGCTGCGCATCCAGCGTCGTGGCCAGCAGCCGATCTACACGCCGGTGCGCATCCGCTAAACGGGCGTTGATCGGGCGCCGCAGCGCAACGAAAAAGGGCCGCTCCTTCCGGGGCGGCCCTTTTTTGTTTGGTTCAATACGTCGAAGGTGGGTCGCTGGCCGGGAAGCTTTCGTCCGAGGCTTCGTCAACCTTGTCCCAGCGCTTTGGATTTGACCGCATGCCTTCAACCCCGGCTGAGCGAACTTGCGAGAAATTCCCGCCCGAATTTTCGCCCTCAGCAAAGGCAGCGGGGGAATGTTCCTCCTTCTGCTTTTGCATCACACGCCAGATTCCATATCCCGCCGCACCCGCGACAGCCCATTGCAACAAGCCCATTGCCCGTCTCCTCTCGGCGAAGGCCCCGCCGTCATTGGCGATGCCTTCATCAGGAGTCCCAACGAACGAGTGCCTGAAAAGGTTCAGGGATTCGTGTTCGACGGCGGCCGTTGCGGCGGAACCGGGCGCACGCGCGGGACGTTCACCGATGGTGCGGTCTCGTTGTCCCGCCGACCAGTGGCGCGGCTGAGAAAATCGTCATTGGCGGCCTGTGGAACGTCCAGTTGCGGGTCTTCAGGCAGGGCATCGGGATTGAAGACATTGTCTTCCTCTTCGCCGCCCCGCCGCCGTGCCGGATCGACCAGATTGCCCTGCTCGTCGACATAGAAATAGTCGTCGGGATTGCCCAGCATCGCCTCGTCATCAGGCTCAAGCTGCCATTGCGGCAGCTTCAATTCGGTATCGAACTTTTCGACCGGTCGCTTGGCCGTGGCAACCTTCATATAAGCGGCAAAGGCGCGCGCGGGGGCCGCACCGCCCTGCAGGCCGGGCACGGCCTTGGCATCGTCACGCCCCATCCACACCCCGGTGGTAATCCCGCTGGAAAAGCCCAAGAACCAGCCGTCTTTGTTGGACGAGGTCGTCCCGGTCTTTCCGGCCACCGGTCGCCCGATCTGCGCCGCACGGCCCGTGCCGATGTTGACCGCCGTCTGCATCAGATCGGTCATGCCCGCCGCAACATAACTCGGCACCAGTTGCTGCGACGATTCGGGCCGGTATTGATAAAGCAGCTCGCCCTCGGTCGTCGTTACCTTGCGAATGCCATAGGGCATGACCGACATGCCTTTGGCCTGAACCGATGCGAAAGCGCGCACCATGTCGATCACGCGCGCCTCGGACGATCCCAGAACCATCGAGGGCAGTGTGTTGATCGGGGTGGTGATGCCAAACCGCCGCGCCATGTTGGCCACTTGGCCAAAGCCCACCTCGTTGCCCAGCTGGGCCGCCACGGTATTCTTGGAATAGGCAAAGGCAGTGCGCAGATCGATTTCGCCGGCATAGCGCCCGCCATCGTTGCGCGGGGTCCAGCCCTCGATCGTCACCGGCTCATCCACCACGCGGTCGTCCGGCGTGTAGCCGGCTTCCAGCGCAGTGAGATAGACGAACAACTTCCAAGCCGATCCCGGCTGGCGCACGGCATTTACCGCGCGGTTGTAGTTCGATGAGAGGTAGTCAGTGCCGCCGACCATCGCCAGCACCGCGCCATCACGGTCGAGCGAAACCAGTGCGCCCTGTGCGCCCTTGGGGGCAAACCCGGCAATCGCGCTGGTCGCCGCTTTCTGCATCACTGGATCGAGCGTGGTCCACACTTCGATGGGCTGGTCGTTTTCGGGCAGGATGATGTCCAGCTGCGGCAAGGCCCAATCGGTGAAGTAGCGCGCGGAGTTCTGCCCGGCCCGGTCCTCCACCATCTTGACCTTCTTCAGGTCCACGCCTTGCGCTTCCTGCGCGGTCAGGTAGCCGTTGGACTCCATCGTCTGCAGCACCACGCCCGCGCGGCCAACAGCGGCCTTGGCATCGGCCGTCGGCGAATAGCGTGAGGGGGCCTTGACCAAACCTGCAATGATCGCAGCTTCGGGCAGGGTGATTTCCTCGCCCGAATGGCCAAAGAATTTTCGCGCGGCGCTGTCGATGCCATAAGCCCCGCCGCCGAAATAGACCTTGTTCAGGTAAAGCTCGAGGATCTGGTCCTTCGAGAACTTCTGCTCCAGTGCCAGCGCCAGCACCCATTCCCGCGCCTTGCGAGCGAAGGTCTTGGTGTTGTTCAGGAAGATGTTGCGCGCCAACTGCTGCGTGATCGTTGATCCGCCCTGCTTCCAGCTGCCGCTTTCCACGCGCACCATCAGTGATCGCACGATACCGATGGGATCGACGCCCCAATGGCTGCGATAGCGCCGGTCCTCGACCGAAATCATCGCTTCGCGCATCGGCTGCGGAATGCGCTCATACGGCACCCACTTGCCGTAACTCGGCCCGAGCGTGACGATTTCCGTGCCATCGGCGGCGCGCACCACGATCATCTGCCCGGTCTGGCTGGACTTCAGTTCCTGGTAGCCCGGCAGCGACCGCATGGTAACCGCCACGGCCACCACCAGCGTGATGATCCCCAGCAGCGCAAAGCCGGTGCCCCACATCAACAGACTGCGCAGCCAGCGCATCAGTCTGGAGCCACTTTTGGGTTGCGGATCGGACCGGCCGCCATCGGGGCGGCGGGGAATATCCCGTCTGGCCATCAGTCTTTTACCGCTTCCCTCAATTCACAGGGGGCGGCCAATCGCCCCGGCACAAATTTGCGGCTCATTGCATAGGCCAAACGGAACACAGCGTTAACCGCTAATCGCCGAGATGCGTTTCTCAGTCGTCGGGCGTAAAGTCGAGCGAGGCGCTGTTCATGCAATACCGCAGCCCGGTGGGGTTCGGGCCATCGGGAAACACGTGCCCCAGATGCCCGTCACAGCGGGCGCAGCGCACTTCGGTGCGGACCATGCCGTGCGTCACGTCGGAGTGCTCGTCCACCGCCGATGCATCGATCGGGGCATAGAAGCTGGGCCAGCCCGATCCGCTGTCATACTTGGTGCCCGACGTGAACAGCGGCGCGCCGCACCCGGCGCAGTGGTATTCGCCTTGGGCCTTGTTCTTTTCATAAGCGCCGGTGAACGCACGTTCAGTCCCGCCTTGGCGCAGCACTTGGTACTGCTCGGGCGAAAGCCGTTCACGCCATTCGGCCTCGGTCAGGTTCAGCTTGTCGGGCATGGGGAATCTCCTTTGCCGCCCAATATGGGTTGCAGACCGGCGCTGCTCAATAGTGCGTCTTTTCTTCCGGCTTGGCGAGTTCATAGCAGTGCGCGATATCGAACTGGTCGATTGCACCTTCGGCCGTGATTGCCGTGCGCCCTTCGGCAATCGAACGGTCGGCCGCTTCGCCACTGCCGCCCGCGCCGGTCACTGCCTTGCGCTGCCGGTCGGCCAGCACCATTGCCAAGGTCTTCATGTCGCGCGCCGCCGCGCTCATCCCCTCGCGCGCGTGGATTTCCTCATAGGCAAGGTCGAGGATCGCAGCGCATTGCGCCAGACTTGGCGTCTTCAGCGGCGGCACCGTCGCATCAAGCCTTGCCACGCACGGCCCCGCCAAAGCCGCCAAGGCCACATCGGGATCGGGGGCAGCCTGCAACGCTTGCACTTCGCCTGCGATCTGCGCCCGCACGGCCTCACGCTTAAGCCCGGCTTCGCGCATCACGCGCTCGCCGGTATCAGCAAAGAAGGTTTTGCCCCGCAGCGCCAGCTGCGGCCACCCCGGCAGCGCGTCACCGCCCGCCTGCTGCATCGCGACGATGGCGAACGCGGCAGAACAACGCAGGTCCGTGCGATGATCCTCGCTCAAGGCAGACACAGCGGGCTGGGCCACCACCGGCGAAGCGGCAATAAGCGCGGATGCAAGAAACTGGGCGGGCAAAAGGGCAAGAAATCGCATGCGGCCGCCATTGCCGCAAAAAAGGGGCCGCGAACAGGGTTTCCCGTTCGCGGCCCTTGACCATGACGGTCAGTTTCGGCGTGTTCTACAGGGTATCGGGTAGAGCACGCGCTGGAGACTCTGGAACAATCAGCCAGCCGCAGCTTCATTGCAGCGGGCAAGGTCTTCGGCGGCAAGTTCACCTTGCGGCGTGGTAAAGCGTGCTACCGGGCCAACTTTCTGGACCAGCCGGGCGCAAACGATCACCGGGCGCGACGTATCGCGGCCTGCCGAACATTGCGCGCCTTCGCACTTCCACAGCAGGCCCTTCTGGACCAGCTTCTGCTGGCCATCCATCGGGCGGGTCAGCGTGGCGGAATAGAACGGGCCACTGGCTGCGCGCACGGGGGCGGCGGTCAAGGCGAAGCTGGCGGCCGTGCCAACAAGCGCGAGGGCAGCCGGAAGGATTTGGCGAAATGCGCCATCGGATTTTGCGAACATCGTGTTTCCCCTGGATCAACTAGTGTTTGGGGCTTCGGAAACGTGCGTTTGGAGAGGATGCTATTTCCGTTGCGAATCACTACTTATCCGAGTAGGTTTTAGGTTGCAACTAGAAACTTAAATAGGTGCCGCAGATGGGTTATGCTGAAGACGATATGGAAAAGCCTAACGCCCATCACATGCGCGAACCACTTTGCGAAATCGCCCAGTGCGGCCTTCCCCTCGCGCTTGAAGCGATGGGGGAGCGCTGGTCGTTCATGATCCTGCGCGCCGCATTCAATGGTGTTCGCCACTTCGAAGATTTCCTCGAAGCGCTGGGCATCGCCCGGAACATCCTTTCCAACCGCCTGTCAAGGCTGGTCGAGGCGGGCATCCTCAAGCGTGAACATTGCGCCAATGATCGCCGCCGCATCGAATATCGCCTCACGCCCAAGGGGCTGGACCTGCTGCCTGCCATGCTCGCCCTGCGCCAATGGGGCGAAAAGTGGGAGCTTGGCGTGCCAGCCAACCCGGTGATGTGCGACAGTCGTGATGGCCAGCCGATCGCAACAATCAGCATCGTCGCGCACGATGGCCGCGTCCTTGCACCCGAAGACCTGACGTGGCGCGATCTCAGCGAGCTTCAGGCCGATCCTGCGCCCGCCGCACTGCGCAAAGTTCCTTAATCCTGCTTCCTGGATGAAGAAGGGGCCACCGGTTGCAGCGGTGGCCCCTTTAGTTTGGCCCGGGGGGGACTGATTTCCTCCGGGCGGGTTGGGCTGGCGCACTATCGCTCCAGCTCAATCGGGTAAGGCCGATCAGCGCGCCCCAATCACTTCGCCATGACAGTGCGCGGGCGCAGGTCATTCTTGGCGCGGCGCGCATCGGCCAGCGACTTGAAGTAGCACTGGCGGGCGGATTCGAATTCCACCTGCGGCAGATCCTTGCGGTCGAATTCACAGGCCTGCTTGGCGGCGATGCGCAGGCGGCTGTCCAGGCTGGACTGGCCTTCCTTGGTCGACAGGTCGAGGTCGGCGTAACCGACGACGCGCGTGCCGGCAAACGCGGGCTGGCTGGCAGAAAGGGCAAGGCCGAAGAGGCCAACGGCGATCATGGGCTTGGTGAACATGGCTACATCCTTCGACATGGGTGCCGGAAGATGTCCGGCCGGTGTTTGTTGCTGCGGTGACCTCAAGGCATCTCGCCGGGGGTTCGGGGTCTGGTCAGAGGGCCTTGCCAGTCACCGCATGCATTCTCCCTACGCCTGCGCCCTGCCCGAAGCGCGCCTCCCTCGACCAGAATTCCGCTACGTCCGACAAAGGTTTACATCCTCCGACGAACGACAGTGGTGGGTCCATGAACTGCAGGTGTGACAATCACGCGGCGTTTCCATAAGCTGCACGCAACGCATGGCGATTCTGATCATCTTCCTTCTCGGTGTGGGCAACTTCGCGCTCCATCATGCGGTCATGGCCAGCGGCCACCCGCTGCTTGGACGTGTGCCGTGGCTGGCCCACTCGCTTGGCGGGCGGGTGACGCTGGTGGTCGAATTCCTGCTGCTCTTCGCCGCCCTCATGTTTGCATCGGAAGGCAACGCCGGTGGCCCGATTGCCTATGTCATCTACTCGGTGCTCAACAGCTTCTCAGCCTGGCTGATTCTGACCGACAGAGTGTGAGACCGCACGATGAGGAACCGCGTATGAGGAACTACCGGGCCTTTTGCCGGTTAGGCGAGGCATGACCCATTCTCCGATCTCGGCACTGGCACCGATCTGGCTGGTGACCAACCCCGCCAGCGGCAGCAACACCCCTGCGACCGTCGAGACGCTTTGCGCCGCGCTGGCACCTGCACGCACCATTGCCTTCCCCCACGATCCGCTGCCCACCCGCGCCGATCTCGACGCTGCCGGGGTCGGCACACTCGCCGTGTTCACTGGCGATGGCACGATCAATTCTGCCGCTGCCGCGTTGGAAGGTTGGGACGGTGCCCTGCTGGTACTGCCGGGCGGCACGCAGAACCTGCTGTCAAAGGCGCTCCACGGGGATCGCCCGCTCGATGCGATCCTTGCAGACCTTCTGCATGCCCACCGCACCCGCCGCCGTGGTATCCGCACATCGCAGGGCATGTCCTTGATCGAAGTGCTGGCCGGTCCCGGCGCGATGTGGGCCGACGTGCGCGAAAGCGTGCGCGACCTTGATCTTGGCGCGATGGCCGAAACGTTTGGCAATGCCCTGCGCGAAACCCGCGAAGGCCCCGCCGTCCACCTCGCCGATCCACAGGCGGGCAAGGCCGAAGGCTACCGCGCCGTGCTGCTCGCGCCCGATAACAACGGCGTATTGGTTGAGGGTTACGACTTTGCAGACCTTGGCGAATTTGCCGCGCAAGGCTTTGCCATGCTCGTCAAACGCAATTTCCGCGAAGGCCCGCACGACGATATCGGCGTTTTTCCCAAAGTCGCCGTGCGCAGCAACGCTCCAATCGCGCTGATGATTGATGGCGAGCGGCGGACTGGCGAAACCGAGGAAACCTTCGTGTGCGAGGAATTCGGCCTCGACTTCCTCAGCACCTGCCCCCCTCCAAAAGCTTGACCATCGGCATCCCAACGTCGATCACGCCACCATTATGACCCGTCTGTTCCACATCAGCGATATTCACTTCGGCCTTGAAGATCGCGACGCGCTCGATTGGGTGGCGCAATGCATCGCGCGCGAAAAGCCCGATGTGGTGGCGATCACCGGCGATCTGACGATGCGCGCGCGCCACCGCGAATTCACCGCTGCTTGCCAGTGGATCATGGCGCTGGTTGTGCCCGTCACGGTTGAGGTCGGCAATCACGACCTGCCCTATTTCAACCTGATAGAGCGGTTCACCGATCCCTACCGCCGGTTCCGCGCGATAGAATCGGTGCTGGAACGCGAGATCGATCTGCCCGGAGTCGCCGTGGTCCCGCTGAAAACCACCGCCCGCGCACAATTGCGGCTCAACTGGTCAAAGGGCAATGTCGGCGCGGCCGCCCTGCGCCACACCCTTGCGGCAATAGACGCCCTGCCCCCCGGCACCCGCGCCGTCGTTACCTGCCACCACCCGCTGGTGGAAGCAGGCACGCGCGGCAAGGCCCTGACGCGCGGCGGGAACAAGGCACTCGCCGAACTCGCCAAACGCAACGTCCTCGCCGTCCTGTCCGGCCATGTCCATGATCCGTTCGATCTGATCCACCCGACCAAGAACGGTCCCGTGCGCATGATCGGCGCGGGCACGCTCAGCCAGCGCGTCCGCTCCACGCCGCCCAGCTTCAACGAACTGACGCTGCACGATGGCCAGATCACGGTCCGCGTCCGCAACCTCGAACACGTGTCCAGCCGCGACATGATGATTGAGGATGTGCCCGAGAATGCGCTTCCGCCAAGGGCCGAAGGCGAGCCGGTCGCCCCGATCGGGGCTGTGCCCAAGTTTGATCCGCCAGTCTATTGAATGGCAAACTATAATTGGTTGACCCGGCGCACACGTGCTACAGCCCAACAACTGGTTGGATAGCGGCGTGAATACTTCCAGCGCCTGATCCTGCGAACAAAAGACGCAGGTCATTGCTCCATTGTTTGACCACCCGGTTTATGGCTTGCGCTGCGCAGGTCTCCGGGCACCCTAAGGCCGCAGGGCATGGATATCTCGAAGCCCGGCGCTCCCTCCTCGGCTGCAAACAGCCTTGGCATGGCGCTGGTCATGTCATCCAGCACACCCTTGCTGCTGCTGGATGAAGGTCTTCTGGTGCTGGCGGCCAGCGGGTCGTTCTGCCGCGCCTTTGCGCTCGATGCTTCCACAGTGGTAGGCCAATCGATGTTTGCGCTTGGCGCAGGTGAATGGAACTTGCCCCAGTTACGCTCGCTTTTGCAGACGACAGTGGCCGGCCGGGCCGCAGTCGAAGCCTATGAGATCGACCTTGTGCGGCCAGGCAGGACGCCATGCCAGTTGATCATCAGCGCGCACCTGCTGGGCATGCCCGAAGGCGAAGGAACCTACCTCGTGCTCGGCGCAACAGACGTGACCGAGGTTCGGCATACCCAGCGGGTCAACGACGATCTTGTCCGGGACAAGCATTTGCTGCTGCAGGAACTGCAGCACCGCGTTGCCAACAGCCTGCAGATCATCGCCAGCATCCTGATGCAAAGCGTGCGCCGGGTGCAGTCCGAAGAAACCCGCACGCATCTGCGCGATGCGCACCGCCGGGTCATGTCCATCGCCACGCTCCAGCATCAGCTGGCCCTCAGCAGTGCCGACGAAGTTGCGCTTGGCCCCTATTTTACCGATCTGTGCAACAGCATAGGGGCATCGATGATCAGCGATGCCGTGCCGATCAGCCTGACGGTGAAAGCCGATGCTACGGTCACCAGCAGCGCGATTTCGGTCAGCCTTGGCCTGATCGTGACCGAACTGGTCATCAACAGCCTGAAACACGCCTTCCCCGAAGGCGCAAAGGACTGTGCCATCGCGGTCGAATATGGCTCGTCATCTGATGGATGGAGCCTGTCGGTCGCGGACAACGGCATAGGCATGGACAGCGAACCGGACCCGGCAGATGCGGGTCTGGGAACGGGCATCATCCATGCTCTGGCAAAGCAGCTTCACAGCAAAATCGTGATCACCGACAACGGCCCGGGGACAAAAGTCACGATCATCAGCGAGAGTTGTGCCGAGAAGGCCTGAAACCGCCGGTCCTTAATCGGAGCCGACGAGCGCCACCTCGATGTTGAGCGGGACGCCACGCGCAATGACATCCAGCAATCGGTCGATATTCGGATGGGCACCCGGTCTGGCCTTGGCGTCTGCGGTATGCTCGCCGAAAATCGCAAGCCCGTGTTCGGCAGCTTCCGGCGTCAGCGCGCCGAAGTGCTGGCCAAGATATTGATAGACCGACAGCGAGCCTTGCTTGCCCGCTTCATTGGGAATGCGCGCCACCACCGCGCCACTTGCGTCGATCAGGTCGATGCGCGCGACGCCTTCGATCGAAGGAAGTTGCGCAAGGTTGTCCTTGAACGACGCGCCTGGTTGAATAATCGCCATAAAATCAGCCCACACCCATGTTGTCTATCAATCGTGCCGCACCGATCCGCGCAGCAACAAGGAGGCGCGCCTTGCGCCCGTCCCATGCGAACAGGTTTTCCAGCGTAGCCGCATCGCGCAGATCGCCGTAATCGACCGAGTTGAACCCGGCGGCGAGGATTTCGGCCTTCATCGTATCGAGGCTTTCGGTCACGTCTGCCCCGCCCTCGATCGCAGCAATCGCGCGGCGCATGGCGCCCGAAAGCTGCGCGGCTTGCTCGCGCTCAGCCGGGGTCAGATACTGGTTGCGGCTGCTGAGGGCCAAGCCGCTGGCTTCACGCACCGTTTCCACGCCGATGATGTTGCCTGCGTGCGGCTGCGTCAGGTCCAGATCGCGGGCCATGCGGCGGATCACCGCCAGTTGCTGCCAGTCCTTTTCACCAAACAGCGCCACATCGGGCCGCACCTGGTTGAAAAGCTTGCACACCACCGTGGCCACGCCATCGAAATGGCCGGGCCGCGCGGCACCACATGCCACTTCGCTCACGCCCGAAACGCTGATGTTTGTGGCATAGCCATCCGGGTACATCTGATCGACGGTGGGTGCCCACAGAATGGCAACGCCTTCTGCCTCAAGCAGCGCGGCATCGGCGGCCATGCGGCGCGGATAGGCGTCCAGATCCTCGGTCGGGCCGAACTGGCGCGGGTTGACGAAGATCGAGGACACCACGTGGTCTGCGGCGCGGCGGGCCTCGCGCACAAGCGTCAGGTGGCCTTCGTGCAACGCGCCCATTGTGGGCACGAAGGAGATGGTTTTTCCCCCGATTTTAAGCGCGTCGACCGCGTTGCGCAGGTCTTCCAGCCGGTTGATCGTTTGCACCTTGGCACCCACTCCACTAAGTCGGAACACAAGGGCGATAGGGGGGCAGGCAGCCTCTCGCAAGCCCGCCTGATCTGCACAACAGAGAGTATCCAGCCTTGTCCACCGGTCCGCATCGCATCGTCTTCGCCAACGAAAAAGGCGGAACCGGCAAATCCACCACGGCGGTCCACGTCGCCATTGCGCTGGCCTGTCAGGGCGCGCGCGTGGCCGCAATCGATCTCGATTCCCGCCAGCGCACGATGCACCGCTATTTCGAAAACCGCGCCGAAACCATGCGCCGCCGCGACATTTCGCTGCCAACCGCCACTTTCGAAGTCTATTCGGGCGACAGCATCGAAGAACTGGACGCAATGACCGCGCGGCTTTCCGAGTCCCACGATTTCCTGATTTTCGACACGCCGGGCCGCGATGATCCCCTCGCCCGCCACGTCGCCACCCGCGCCGATACGCTGGTGACGCCGCTGAACGACAGCTTTGTGGACTTCGATCTGATCGGACAGGTGGACGCTGAGACTTTCAAGGTGCGCCGCCTGTCATTCTACGCCGAACTGATCTGGGAAGCGCGCAAGAAGCGGGCGATGGCGACGATCAAAGATGCGCGCAGGGAGATGGATTGGGTGGTCGTGCGCAACCGCACCGGCTTTACCGAAGCGCGCAACCAGAAGCGCATCGACACCGCGCTGACCGAGCTTTCCAAGCGTGTAGGTTTCCGTGTGGCCAGCGGCCTTTCGGAGCGCGTGATCTACCGCGAACTGTTCCCCAGTGGCCTGACTTTGCTGGATAAAGGCCACTTGGGAGAGCTGGGCACCAGCCACCTTGTGGCGCGTCAGGAACTGCGCACTCTGGTCGGCGGATTGAACCTTCCGAAGCTTAATCCTGAACTGCCTCTAGATGCACCTAGGAGCACCAAGATCGCACTTGAGAGCGCAGCCTGATGATCAAACTGCTCACGATTGTCGCCTTGGCGTGCGTTGCCTGCAAGCTGCTCGCCGGGCGATGGCCGTGGGAACTTCTGGCTGGCGATCCGCGCGACCGGAACGAGAAGAAGGCACGCAATCTGCTCAGCCTGAACGCAGATGCAGCCTACGATGATGTGATCGAAGCGCACCGCCGCCTGATCCAGAAAGTCCACCCCGACCGTGGCGGCACCAACGAGGCGGTTCACGAAGCCAACGCCGCGCGCGACCTGCTGCTCGCCCGCCTGTCCGACCGGCGCGGCTCCTGATCCCGCATGACGGGGCATAAATTCCACCCCTCGATCCTGCGCGAATACGACATTCGCGGCGTTTTTGGCGAGACGCTGTCAGTTGAAGATGCCCATGCGGTGGGCCGCAGCTTTGGCAGCGTGGTGCGTCAGCGCGGCGGCAATCGGGTGGCGGTGGGGTATGACGGCCGGCTCAGTTCACCCATGCTGGAACACGCGCTGGTCGAAGGGCTGACGGCGAGTGGCTTGGATGTGGTGCGGATCGGATTGGGGCCAAGCCCGATGCTGTATTTTGCGGCGACACCTGCCGCAAAAGCCCTATTTCCAGATGTGCAGGGCGGCGTTCACGTAACCGGCAGCCACAATCCCGCCAATCACAATGGCTTCAAGATGGTACTTGAAGGCGCTCCGTTCTTTGGGTCCGACATAATCGATCTCGGGCGCATCGCTGATGAAGCCGCATGGGTGAGCGGGAACGGCAGCGTCCAATGCGCCGACATTGCTGAAGCCTATGTCGATTGCTTGCTCGGCGCTTTGGATGGGATCGATCGCGGAGCCCTCAACGCTTTGCGCATCGGCTGGGATGCCGGAAACGGCGCGGCTGGTCCCATCATCGACGCGCTGACCGCGCGCCTGCCGGGATACCATGTCCTTCTTTATACGAGCGTGGACGGCCATTTTCCCAACCATCATCCTGATCCAACGATTGAGGGCAACCTCACCGATCTTTGCGCCGCTGTCGCGGAGCAATGCCTCGACTTTGGAGTGGCATTTGACGGCGATGGCGACAGGATAGGAGCGGTGGACAGCAAGGGGCGGGTGATCTGGGGTGATCAGTTGCTGGGCATCTACGCCGAAGACTTGCTGCGGAATGCCCCGGAATCAATGGTTATCGCCGATGTAAAGGCCAGTTCCACGCTGTTTGAGCGCATCGCAGAGCTGGGTGGAAAACCACTGATGTGGAAGACCGGGCACTCACCGCTAAAGTCCAAAATGAAGGAGACTGGTGCCCCGCTCGCCGGTGAAATGAGCGGGCATATGTTCTTTGCCGACAAATACTTCGGCTACGATGACGCGCTTTATGCTGCCGTCCGCCTGATTGCGGCCACGGTCCGAATCGGAATGAGCCTCACCGCGCTGCGCGATGCGATGCCTGAAAGGATCGCTACGCCCGAGCTTCGCTTTCAGGTGGACGAAGCGCGCAAGTTTGCGGTTGTGGACGAAGTGCTGGGCCAACTGATCGCCGATGGCGTGCCCGACGGGGTCCAGGTACACCAGATTGATGGTGTGCGCGTGGAAACGCCCGATGGCTGGTGGCTGCTGCGCGCATCGAACACGCAGGATGTGCTGGTGGTGCGCGCCGAAAGCACCAGCGACGAGGGTTTGGCGGGCCTGCTGGCCGAAGTGGACGCGCGTCTTGCCGCTGTCGGCCTCAAACGCGGCTGAACCGCCGCTTTGCGCTTGCCAAATCCGCAGCCGCTGACGCATCACGCTCTGCCTTGAAAGCGCGGGAAGACGAATGCTCATCGGGATCGATCTGGGGACCACCAACAGCGCGGTGGCCCTATGGCAGAACAATGAAGACGGCGGCGAGGCCGTCCTTGTGCCAAACGCGTTGGGCGCGGCGCTGACGCCGTCTGCAGTTTCGGTCCTGCCCGATGGCAATACGCTGGTCGGCGCCGCCGCGCTGGAGCGTGTGGGCCTGAAAGACGGGGCGACCGCGACCAGTTTCAAGCGCCTGATGGGCACGGACCGCAAGCAGAAGCTGGGCAAAAAGGAATTCTCTGCCGAAGAATTGTCCGCGCTGGTGCTGATGTCCCTGCGCGATGACGTAACCGCCCACACCGGCACGCGCCCGACCGAGGCTGTGATTACCGTTCCTGCCTATTTCAACGACCGCCAGCGCAAGGCGACGCGCCGGGCGGGCGAGCTGGCGGGGCTGACGGTACGCCGCCTGATCAACGAGCCGACGGCTGCCGCGCTGGCTTTTGGATTGCAGGACAAGGAAGAGCGCGAGCCGTTTCTGGTGTTCGATCTGGGCGGGGGCACGTTCGATGTGTCCATCGTCGAGATGTTCGAAGGCATTGTCGAAGTGCGCGCCTCTGCCGGAGACAACCGGCTGGGCGGGGACGATTTCAACAGCGCCATTGCCACAGCGGTGCGCGGGCGGCTCGATCCCGATGGCCTGCTGGGCAAGATCGATGAACGCCGCGCCGAAGCGCTGCTGTTGCAGGCAGCCGAGCGCACCAAGCGGGGGTTGAGCGACGGGCAGGACGCGGAGTTTGCACTGACCGTGGAGGGCGCGCGGCTTTCCACCACCGTCACCGCCAGCGAGTTTGAAGCGCAGGCCGAAGGGCTGATCCGGCGTTTGCGCGATCCGGTGGTGCGGGCCTTGCGCGACAGCCAGATCGACGCTGCGAGTTTGAGCGAAGTGGTGCTGGTGGGCGGGGCGACGCGCATGCCGCTGGTGCGCAAGGCGATCACGCGGCTGTTCGGGCGGTTCCCCAATTCATCGGTCCACCCTGACCACGCCGTGGCACTGGGCGCGGCAATTCAGGGCGGTCTGATCGCACGCGATAGCGGTCTTGAGGAAATCCGCATCACCGATGTCTGCCCGTTCACGCTGGGCATTGAAACGGCAGAGCATTCAGCGCGGGGCACGGTGCAGCAGGGGCTGTTTTCCCCGATTATAGAGCGCAACACGCCGGTGCCGGTCAGCCGATCGGGCGTGTTCAGCACGATGGGTGATGGGCAGAAACAGATCGAGGTGAAGATCTATCAGGGCGAGGCGCGCGAAGTTTCGGGCAATGTCCATCTGGGCCAGCTGAAAGTGCCGGTGCCGCCGCGCCCTGCGGGGGAAGTGGCCATCGATGTGCGCTTTTCCTATGACAGTTCGGGGCTGCTGGAAGTGGACGTGGAAGTGCCACTGACCGGCGCGAAGCACAATCTGGTGATCATCGACGAGGAAGATCGCAAGGCCGCCAGCGATCTGGAATCGCGGCGCAAGGCGCTGGCCGCGCTGAAGCACCATCCGCGCGAAGAGGCGACCAACCAGATGCTGCTGGCGCGGGCAGAGCGGTGTTACGAGGAGTTTCTGGGCGATGTGCGCGCGGTGGTGGGTGACCGCACGCGCATGTTCGTGACCGCTCTCGACAGCCAGGACCCGCGCCGGATTGCCGATGCAGCGGCGGACCTTAGCGGGCTGCTCGACATGCTGGAAGCGAACCCGCCGCTTTGACACCGACTCAGGCCTGGCAAGTCCTCGGGATCAAAAAGACGCCCGACGTGGCGGCGATCCGTCGCGCCTATGCCGAGCGGCTGAAGGCAATGGACATCGACAAGGACGTCGATGGCTATGCCCGCCTGCGCGAGGCACGTGATGCAGCGCTGCGCTGGGCAAGGATGCAGGCAAAGCCGGCGGTGGAGGATGAATTTGATTCCTTCGCCGGGGTGACGCCAATAGACGCGTCCGAGCCGGACCCACAACCGGCCAGGGCTTTGGAATCGCATCAAGAATCCGAAACCTCAAGTTGGCTTTATGCTGCACCTTCCGCGCGGGGTGAAGCCGATCCGAGCCTGACGACGCGGCTGGGCGATAACGCGCCCAAGCTGGACGTGACGACGGGCTTTTCGGCAGCGCAGGCGCCGGCGGAACAGGCCATCGGGGTGGGGCGCGATCCCTTTGCGCGGCCCGTCCTGCTGGGGCTGGAAGCCACGTCCGATGCGGTCATGCCCGCGTGGGCGCACGAACAGGCCCTGCACCGGCTGCTCTATGTGGACGAGCCGCAGGATGCCAGAGACGCCACGCCACCCCCGCTGGAAGGGTGGGAAGAGGCGATGGCGCTGGGCCATCTGAAAGCGGTGCTGCGCCATGCCGAAACGGTAAGCGTGACCGCCTTTGACGAGATCGACAACTGGCTGGCGCGCCTGCTGACCGGGGCTTGGCCACGTTCCGCCCCGTTGCTGGAGCCTGCGGCGGCAGTGTTCGGCTGGGAAAGCGAGCGCGGGCAGGTATCAGAGCGGCCATCGGTGGCATTCCTGAATGCGCGGCTGCGGGGATTGCGGTTCCGCGAGAAAGTGCTGGAACCAAAGCATCCGCTGCACAAGGCGTGGGTGGAATTGACCACGCCGGCGCAGCAGGGCAGTCGCAAGGGCTGGTTCGTGAAGCGCGCCGATGTGGAGCAATTGCTGGCGGGCGTGCGCAAGAACTTTCCCGAAATCGAACATCACTTTGATCCGTGGCGTGTGGCGCTTTGGGACAAGCCCGAGGGTGCGGACACGGGTTCTGGCTGGTTCAGCAAAACGCGGCTATGGATATTTGCAGCGATTCTGGTGGTGCAGATCCTGCGCTTTGCGCTGGCCGACCGGACGCCCGACGGATCAACCCCGCCACCGCCGGTCGCGCTATCGGCCAGCGAGATTGCCGAGGATGGCAAGGCAATCCAGGGCGCACTGAACCGGATCTTCGGCCCGGAAATCACGCTGGACGGGCTGAAATCGCTCCAGCCAGACCTTGCCGCCCTGTTCACCGCCAACCGCACGATTGCGCGCAGCGATGGCAGCGACGCGGCGGCCTATACGGCCAAGGTTCACGATCTGGTGCGAGAGCGGATGTATGCCACCGCGCTGGTGGAGAAAGGGCCGCTGCTAGCCGATGTGCAACAGGTGCGCGCTGACCTGCTGCGGGCCGCGCGCGAGGTGGGTGCGGCGCAGTGCATGGCCTTTGTCCGCACGCGCAGGATGGATCGGCAAGTGGCGGTGCCCGATGCAGTGCTGGGCGCGGAGCGCAAATTGGCGGTGCGGATGCTTGATGCCAGCCAGCTTGGTCCGCCTGCGCGGATTGCGCCGGGCAATGCGCAAGTGCCCGGCGCGCTGGTGGACAAGGTGATGACGCTGTCCGGCATTCCCGAAGAGCGTATCCGCAAAGCGATGAATGGTCAGGGTTCTGATGCCGACCAGTGTGCGGTGACGATTGCGCTGATCGACGCGGCGCTGGCGTGGCCGGGCAAGGAACGCGAGGCCATCCTTTCGGTTCTGTGAGCGCGCGCCTACATAAAGGGGCAATGACACTCCCCGCATCGATCACCCAATGGTTCACCGCGCGGGGCTGGCGCGTGCGGCGGCATCAGACCGAGATGCTTGAGGCCGCACGTGCAGGGCAGCATGCGCTGCTGGTGGCCGATACCGGGGCTGGCAAGACACTGGCGGGGTTCCTGCCGACACTGGCGGACTTTGCGGGCGATGATCCGCCGGGCGATGGGCTGCACACGCTCTATGTCTCGCCGCTGAAGGCGTTGGCGCATGACGTGCAGCGCAATCTGCTGACGCCAGTGGACGAGATCGGGCTGAAGGTTCGCATCGAGACGCGCAGCGGGGATACGCCGTCTGATCGCAAGGCACGACAGCGGGCCAAGCCGCCGCATGTGCTGCTGACCACGCCGGAATCGCTGTCACTCCTGTTGAGCTATCCTGAGGCGGCAACGATGTTCGCCGGGCTGCGGCGAGTGATCGTGGACGAGGTCCATGCCTTTGCCACGGGCAAGCGGGGGGACTTGCTGGCGCTGGCGCTCGCGCGGTTGCAGGGGATTGCGCCGGACATGCGGCGGGTGGCTCTTTCGGCCACGGTGGCCGATCCGCAGGACTTCTGTGCGTGGCTTGCGCCCGATGGCAATGCCGCTTCGGTGCGGCTGGTGGAGGGTGAGGAGGGCGCAAAGCCGGAGCTTTCGATCCTGCACCCCGAGGACCAGCGCGTGCCGTGGGGCGGACATGCAGCAGCGTGGGCCGTGCCGCAGCTGTATGACGAGATCCGGCGCAACAACACCACGCTGATCTTCACCAACACGCGCTTTCTGGCGGAGTATATCTTCCAGCTGCTGTGGGATGTGAACGAAGACAAGCTGCCCATCGGCATCCACCACGGGTCGCTGTCCAAGGAAGCGCGGCGCAAGGTGGAAGGCGCGATGGCGCGGGGCGAATTGCGTGCGCTGGTCTGCACCGCCAGCCTTGATCTGGGCGTGGACTGGGGCAACGTCGATCTGGTGGTGCAGATGGGCGCGCCCAAGGGTTCGTCGCGCCTTTTGCAGCGGATCGGGCGGGCCAACCACCGGCTCGACTGCCCCAGTAGGGCGCTGCTAGCGCCGGGCAATCGCTTTGAATTTCTGGAAGCGTTTGCGGCGCAGGAAGCGGTGCATGAAGGCAAGCGCGATGGCGAGGAGTTCCGCGCGGGCGGGCTGGACGTGCTGGCGCAGCATGTGATGGCTTGTGCCTGTGCGGGGCCTTTTGACGAGGTGGCGCTGCTGGCCGAAGTGCAATCGGCCCATCCTTATCGATGGATTGATGACGCGCAATGGCAGCGGGTGCTGGCCTTCGTGGCTACCGGAGGATACGCGCTGCGCGCCTATGACAGGTTCAAGCGGATCGTGCGGGACCGGAGCGGCACGTGGCGGCTGACGCATCCTGAGCACGCGGCACGGCATCGGTTGAACGCGGGGATCATCGTCGATTCCGAGATGCTGGACGTGCGGTTCCGCAACGGGCGTTCGCTGGGCAAGGTCGAGGAAGGGTTCGGCGCGTCTCTATCGCCGGGCGATACGATCCGGTTTGCGGGGATGGACCTTGAGGTTGAGGGCGTGCGCGATCTGGAACTGATCGTGCGGGCGGCGAAGAAGCCCGGGCAGATTCCGAGCTACATGGGCGCGCGGCTGCCGCTGACTACGCACCTTTCGGATCGGGTGCGGGGGCTGTTGGTGGACCGCGCGGGCTGGGCGCGGTTTCCCGATGACGTGCGCGAATGGCTGGAAATGCAGGACTGGCGCAGCAAGTTGCCGGGACCGGGGATGCTGCTGGCGGAGAGTTTTCCGCATCAGAACAAGCACTATACAGTCTACTACACCTTCGAGGGGTGGAACGCGAACCAGTCGCTCGGCATGCTGATCACGCGGCGAATGAACGAGCGCGGGTTGGTGCCGCTGGGGTTTGTGGCCAACGACTATTCGCTCGCGGTGTGGGGCGCGCGGCCGGTGGGTGATCCTGCACCGCTGCTATCGCCCGATATTCTGGCGCATGAATTTGTGGAATGGGTGCAGGAATCGCACCTGCTGCGCCGCGCTTTCCGCGAAGTGGCGGTGATTTCGGGGCTGGTGGAGCGGCAACATCCGGGCAAGCGCAAATCGGGCAAGCAAGTGACGTTTTCGACCGACCTGATCTATGACGTGCTGCGCCGGTATGAGCCGGATCACCTGCTGATTGAGGCGGCATGGGCCGATGCGCGGGCACGGATGACCGATGTGGGGCGGCTGGGCGACTTGCTCGACAGGGCGGTGGGCCAGTTGGTCCATGTCGAACTGGACCGCGTCAGCCCGCTGGCCGTGCCGGTGCTGGTGATGATCGGGCGCGAAACCACGCCTGCCGGAGCGGCAGACGATGAGTTGTTGGTGGAAGCGGAAACGTTGGCGGCAGCGGCGATGCGGGCGGACTGATTGGCAGCCGCCTTGAGATCAGCCGATCCACAACCACAGGCCGGCGGGCACGCCGAAGAACTGATAGTGCGCCCATGTGATCAGGAACCACACCAGAAAGGCGATAATCCAGATCACGCCGATCGCGCCGAAGTGTTCAAAGCGCGGCCAGAACGAAGTGCGACGCAGCCACGGGCCGTATTCGCGCTTGTTCCATGCACCCTTGCGCTTGTCCTGAAAGTGCGAGCCGAGGAGCGCGAGCACGATCATCCCGGCCATCAACACGATAGAGCGGCCAGTGGGCGCGGCGATGATGTGACCCAAAGCCCACAGTGCGATGCCCCACATCATCGGGTGGCGGGTGATCTTGAACACGCCCGAGGGGATCACGGTGCCAAGCCCCGCTGCATTCTTGCCCGGAAGCGCCGGATTGCGGGCGAACGAGGGCAGCAGGAAAGCCGTGGCGACGACTGTCAGCACACTGGCAACAAACCACGAAAGCGGATGCATCCCGTCCCACAGCGCCGCACCCGCATCAGTACGATCAAACACGACTATGGCCCACGCCAAGGTGCCAATCGACACGAACGAGTAGAACAGCAGGAAGGCTTGGGCACCGAATTTAGATGTCAGCGCGCCACGCAATGGCCCTGACATGATAAAGTGGCTTGCCACAAAAGCACAAGTCGCCACCAGAAGGTGGACCAACGAAGCATCCATTTGATCCCCCATCTCCGTCGGTTCGCTGCGACCCGAACCGTATCGTTTTGATGTCTTCGCCTAGTTTGACGACCGAACACTGGCAACCAGCGTTACCGCCGATTTGTTCCGATCTGGACCAAGTTTACTGCCAACAAACCAGTTCCGGTCAAGTCACGCCATGCATAAGCTTTTTCAGAGGGATCGCTATGACGAGCAGCACAGCTCCGACACAGACCGATACCAGGCCAATCGTGGTGAACACCCCGACATACGTATCGAGGCTGACCTTGAGGTTGGTAACCTGCCCGCCGACCGTTTCGACGCTGGCAACCTGGGCCACCATCCCTGCAACATATTGCGCGACCGCAATGGACAGGAACCACACACCCATCATCATGCCCACGATGCGCGCCATTGACAGCTTGGTGATCATCGACAGGCCGACCGGCGAGATGCACAGCTCGGCCATCGAATGGATGAGATAAAGCCCGGCAAGCCACATCAGCCCGACCTTGAACTGCGCATCGGCGAACTGCGCGCCCCACACCAGCAGCAGGAACCCGCCGCCCACGCCCATCAGCGCGATAGCGAACTTGATCGGGATTGAAGGCTCAACCCCTCGCCGCGCCATTGCGTTCCACATCACACTGAACAGCGGGGCGAGCGTGACGATGAACAGCGCGTTGAAGATCTGCGTCTGGCCTGCAGGCATGACATAAACCGCATCGTTGCCAAAGCCGAGGCTGCGCGCATAGGCCATTCCGCCGAACCCTGCGAGCATGACCAGACCAAAGGCCATTGCCATCTTGCGCTTTGTTTCAGGCGCCTCGCCATTGCCGAAAAACCACGTCAGCGCCCAGCCAAGCCCGCCAAGAAGCAGGGCAAAGAACAGGTAATAGCTGGCAGGCGTTTCGCGGAACATGGCGAAGAGCGGGCGCGTCCAGCCCACTTCGAGCATGGTGTTGCGTTCGGCAAACAGGGTGAGCGACGATCCGGCCTGTTCGAACAGCGTCCAGAACACGGTGTTGAACACGATCAGCACCATCGCCGCCAGCATCATCTGGAATTCAACGCGGTTGCCTGCGGTCAGCGCCCAGATCAGGATGCCGGGAACTGCGATGAGGAAAGTGCCGAACATCATCTTGCCCATGATCGGCAGGCCAAGGAAGTATCCGACCAGTCCCTCGCCAGCAGCTGGTGGCACATAGGCCATCAGGTTGGTAAACAGGAAGAAGAACAGCGGGACGCAGACCACAGCCGCACCATAAATCAGCCAATCCTTGCGCGGATCGGCCCCGGCAGGACGTTCGCCATAGCCATCAAGGCGTCCGCCATCGAACTGGAACAGCACCCACGAAAAGGTCATGCCCAGCGCCGCAAGGCCGAAGCCCGCCCACCAGCCGACTGCTTCGGCAAGGATCGGGCAGAAGAACTGTGAAATCAGCGAGCCGAGATTGATGCCCATGTAAAAGATGGTGAAGCCTGAATCGCGGCGGCGGTCTCCATCGGCGTAGAGCGTACCGACGATGGTGGAGATGTTGGGTTTGAAAAAGCCGTTGCCGACGGTGACGAGCGAGAGGCCAATCAGCAGAATGCCGATGTGGAAGGGGGAGCGTTCGCCATCGGATTCAAAGCCGCCGGGCGCGACACGCTTTGTCTCGGTGCCATCGGCAGCCTTTAGCGAGACCGACTTGTCATCGTTGCCGACGATTTCGAGCCGCTGGCCGCCCATTTCCAGCGAGCGAACTTCCTTGGTCGCGCCTTCAGGGCCGGCAATTTCTGAAACAGCCACGTCATAACGCTGGCCTTCGATCACGGCATAAGGCTTCGCTGCCTCGCCGCCGAAGCAGAGCATGAAGTAGCCAATGGCCATCAGAATCGCGCCGAATTTGACGGAGCGCTTCGAGCCGAGATAGCGGTCTGCGAGGAGTCCGCCGATCAGCGGAGTAAGATAGACCAGTGCGGTAAAGCCGCCATAAATGCCTGTGCTGGTGGCATCGTTGAACAGGAAATGCTTGGCCAGATAGAGCGTCAGGATCGCCCGCATCCCGTAGTAGCCGAAGCGTTCCCACATCTCGGTGGTGAACAGGCGCTTGAGTTGCGCCGGATGGCCGAACCATTCGTCAGGCGCGGGGGCAGTTGCAGGTTGGGCGCCGTTGATCGGAGCGGTCGTCATGTTATCCTGAGCCATGCGAGCGGGCGGCCTCGTGGTTGTGGTTGTCGTGTCAATAATGCAAGTGCCGCGCCTCTCCCGCGCAGCAAAGGCACGCGCTTTAGTCGCACGTTCGGCAATGGCAAGAAACTATTTTCATTCGCAACCAGATTGGTCGCTCGCGCTCAGGGTGTGGATCACGCCTGACCGACGGGCCGTTGTGCGTCTGACTGTATTATGGCAGTGCATCACCAGTAGCCCAATCAAATCATGAACTAGGCAAATCATGAATCACGCCAACCGCCCGGTTTATCTGCGCCTGCGCGACGAGATTTGCGCGGCCATTCTGGATGGCCTTTACCCGGAAGGTGCGATGCTGCCATCGGTGCGCGCCTATGCCGCGCAGCAAGGCGCCAATCCGCTGACCGTGGCCAAAGCCTATCAGCAGTTTCAGGATGAGGGGCTGGTCAATGTGCAGCGCGGCATCGGCATGTTTGTGGCCCCCGGCGCGGTGACGGCGCTGCGCGCACGCGAGCGCGAAGCCTTCATTCGGGAGGAATGGCCAGAGATTGCGACGCGAATGCAGCGCCTTGGAATCACTCTTCGTGACGTAACGGAAAACACCTGAACCGGTCCATTTTCGGTCACGCGTGATACTATCAACAGATTGTAATGATCGTACTACCGTGGCAAGTGGAAGAAACGTGCCTGTAACGGGGGTTCGGGCGCGGGGATCGTCAATAACTGGGGGGCATTCCACGCGAATGCCAGGCGGAGGGAATATCATGATACGATCGGAGCTGCTGCAGGCGCTCACCAAAGAGAGTCCGGGGATGCGCAGCGAGGAAATCGAGCGCGTTGTCGATGTCTTCTTCGACGAGATCGCAAAGCGTCTCGCCGAAGGGGGACGCGTGGAACTGCGCGGCTTTGGCGCGTTTTCCACGCGGGAACGCGATGCCCGCAAGGGCCGCAACCCGCGCACCGGGGAAACGGTGGAAGTGCCGGGCAAGCGCGTGCCTTATTTCAAGGCAGGCAAGGAAATGCGGGTTCGGCTGAACGCGGACTGACGCATATTTATTGAAAAAACGGCAAAGGGCGCGGTAACGAAAGTTGCCGCGCCCTTTGCGCTGTGGCAGGCGCAAATCAACGCGGACGTGGCGGAATGGTAGACGCCAGGGACTTAAAATCCCTTGATCCTTGATCGTGCGGGTTCGAGTCCCGCCGTCCGCACCATATTGCAGTTGTGCGACTCGCGCCGCGCGCTTGTCGTAAATCCGTCCCGGAACCGTCGCAAAACGGTCAGGAACCATCCCTAGAGGCGACGCCAAGCAAAGCGTTTCCATGAGGGATACCAAGACCATGACCGAGATTTTTGAGCGATCGCGCCGCGCGATCCTGCTGTGCAGCGCTGCCCTTTGTCTGGCCACTCCTGCATACGCTGCCGATGAACAGGTTGCGCCCGATGCGGCTGCTGACATGGCAGACGATCAAACCCGCACGGCGCGCGAAATCGTGGTGCAGGGCACAATCGGTTTCCGCAATCACAGCGATCAGGCCGAACCGGTTCTGGTCTATGACGAGGAATACTTCCGCCGCTTCGAACCGCTGACCGCAGGCGATGCGCTGAAGCGCGTGCCTTCGGTGACGTTCCTTTCGGACGTGCTGGAATCTGACGGCGCACGCCTGCGCGGCCTCGATCCGGGTTACACCCAGATCCTGATCAACGGGGACCGCATTCCCGGATCGAACGTCGACCGCTCGTTCTTCCTTGATCGCGTTCCGGCCGAACTGATCAAGCAGGTCGAGATCGTGCGCTCCAACTCGGCGCGCCGTACTGGCGATGCGGTGGCGGGAACGCTCAACATCGTGCTGCGCGATGCGTTTTCGATGGACGGCGGCTATGTTCGCGGCGGTGCGCTGATCTTTGACGATGGCGAGATCAAGCCTTCGGGCGGCCTTTACTATGGCGGCAAGTTCGGTCCCGGCCGTCTGCTGGCGGGCGTGAACGTGCAGGGACGTTACAACCCCAAGAAGAAGACCAGCTTCCGTTATGGCGATTCGCCCGAGAACAACCCGAACTACGCCACCGACGACTTTGCCGACCGGGAAGATCAGGCCGATACCCGCAATGGCACCGACTATGCCGGCAACCTGAGCTGGGCCTATGACGACGGCGAGAACAAGTTCGAGATCGCGGGCAACTATGTGCGCACGGATCGCGACCAGATCGAGCGTTCGTCGGGCTATAACGATCCGACATCGACGACCGGTCCCATTCGCATCAACGCCAATGGCAACCTGACCTATGACAACTACAACCCGCTGTTCATCAAACAGGAAAGCTGGGCCGCAACTGCCAAGTTCATCAAGGAAACAGACCTTGGCAAGACCACGGCGCGCATCGGATTTGCCCGGTTTGACAACAAGGAAGAAGAGTTCGAGCACGAGATCGAGTTCGACCGCTCCACGCCGCGCTATACCGGCGACTACTCGCTGACCGATATCCGCGACGATGAACTTTCGATGCAGTTGGAGCAGACCTTCAAGCTGAGCGAAGGCCTTGAGCTTGCGCTGGGCGGCTTTGCCCAGAACAAGGACCGTGACACCGACATTTCGGACGTGCGCAACCGCTTCAACGTGCCGCGCGCTTCGCTGCTGACGTACAACCAGTTCACCAACAATCCTGACGCGTTTGCTATCGCGTTTCCGGCCACCACCAACACGCCGGGCGGCCTCAACACCATCGAGGAAGATCGCCGCGATCTTTATGCGCTGGTCGAAGGCAGCAATGGCGGGGTGAAGTATGAAGCCGGTGTTCGCTGGGAAAACACCACGGTCAACATCAACGACCTGACTGCCGCAACGCAGACCCGCGTGAAGTACAACTTCCTGCTGCCATCGGCATCGGTCAAGGTTCAGTTGGGTGACGGACGCCTGACAGCATCGGCTGCGCGCACCGTGCGTCGCCCGCGCTTCGACTATATCTCGCCTGCACTGCTGGAAGCCGAATTGGGTGACAACGATCTGCTCGGCAACACCAGCCTGCGCCCGGAAACAGCATGGGGTGGCGATCTTGGCTATGAATATCGCCTTGGCCAAACCGGAGTGATCGGGGTCAACGTGTTCTACCGCAAGGTGCAGGATCTGGTCGAGCTGACCAACACGCAGGTTGAGGGTTCTGAAGGACCGGGCACGTTCGTCTATCAGCCGCGCAACGTGGGTGATGGCGAAGTGTGGGGCGTGGAGTTCGATCTTTCGGCTGACCTTGGCGCGGTGGGGCTGCCAGACACCGGTGTGTTCGGCAACCTGTCGCTGATTGACAGCTCCATCGAAGACGAATTCGGCAGCCGCCGCTTCAACGGCCAGTCGAAGTTCGTCTACAACTTCGGCGTCATCCAGAACCTGCCAAGCGTTGGCGCTTCGTTCGGCGCAACCTATCGCAAGCAGGGTTCGGCCTATGACCGCACCGTGGGCGAAGAAGTGACCACGACGTACGGTGCCGACCTCGAAATCTTCGTCGAGAAGCGCATCGGCAAGAGCTTCACCATCCGCGCGGTGGGTTCAAACCTGCTCAACAGCAGCAAGGACGAAGTGTTCAACAAGTTTGCGACGACGGGTGACCAGATCGCGCGCGACTTTGATGAATACGAACTCGAATCCGAAGAAGCAGGGCCAGTGTTCCAGATCGTCGCACGGTACGCGTTCTGATGGGGCGGAACGCTATCGTAAAGCCAGGGCCGGGGGCGTTGCTCTCGGCTTTGGCCGTTTCGCTTTGCGCGGGCCTGCTGGGCGGTTGCGCCGGGATGCAGGCTGCTCCGCGCCCCTCCTATCCAGCCGTCGATGTTCAGGCCACGGGTGAAACCGCACCGGTGGGCACGGGCAAGGCTGATGCGGCGGACGATCCGGCGATCTGGCGCAATGCGGCCAATCCTGCGGCCAGCCTGATCCTGGGGACGGACAAGAAGGCCGGGCTTTACGTCTATGGGCTGGACGGCAAAGTGCGCGATTTTGTGGCCGCAGGGCTGCTCAACAATGTGGACCTGCGCGAAGTTGCGCCGGGGCGCATTCTGGTGGGTGCCAGTGACCGGACCGATGGCGCAGTGCCCAAGATCGCGCTGTTCACGCTGGATGGCGCAAGTGGCAAACTGACCGCTCTGGGCGCGCAGGCCTTCATGGCGGCGGGGCGCGCGCCGGTGCAGGCCTATGGTTTCTGCATGGGCAAGGCGCTGGGTGCTGGAGAGCTGGCGCGGGCCTATGTCGTGCTCAAGGACGGCGAAGTGGCTGAAAGCCGCCTGATCGATGCTGGCGAAACGATCCGTGCGGAATATGTGCGTTCGGTGAAGTTTGCCACGCAATCCGAAGGCTGCGTGGTGGATGACCGGACAGGCATTCTCTACGTTGCCGAGGAAGACGTCGGCATCTGGAAGGTGGATCTGAAGCCAGCGTCGCTGAGCGCACAAGCCTTTGCGATGGTCGGGCCGGACAAGGGCCTGGTCGATGACGTGGAAGGCCTTGCGCTGGCCCCTGCGGGCGAAGACGGCGGGTTCCTCGTTGCATCGAGCCAAGGCGACAACGCCTATGTCCTGTTCGATCTGGCCACGGCTGCCCCAAGGGGACGGTTCCGCATTGCCGCTGGACGCTTTGGGGCGACCAGCGACACCGATGGGATCGAACTGGCGCTGGGGGATTTCGGTCCCGCATTTCCCGGCGGGCTATTCGTAGCGCAGGACGGCGACAATGCACCGGCAGCACAGAACTTCAAGTTGCTCGGCTGGGATGAAATTGTCCAAGCATTACAAAGATGAATGACATTAAAATCAGCGACAATGTGCGCTAGGTAACTTCACGGTAGGACTTTGTAGCCTAAGCTTGTCCTGTCCGGGACTTGCGCGAGTCCCGGAAGCGGGGACCAATGCGCAAGGGGACAGGGCTTGGCCCAGCCAGAAGACCAGATACCGCAAGCCGCAAATAGCGGTGAAGACAAACGGGGAGCGGAACAGCGCGCCGCCCCCCGCTTCATGCTGTTGATCAGGGCTGCCAAGCTGATTGCTGACGATTCACGCGAATTTCTCTGCGTTATTCGCGATGCTTCATCCACCGGCCTTAAAATCCGCCTGTTTAATCCGCTGCCACCCCATCGCACGCTGGCCGTGGAGATGAGCAATGGTGACCGTTATCCCGTAGAACTGGTGTGGAAAGAAGGCGAGTTCGCCGGCTTCCGTTTTGGCGCCGATGTTGATGTGCAGCGTCTGCTTGACGAAAGCCACGGAGCCTTCCCCAAGCGTCAGGTGCGATTGCGCATCCTTCTTGACGGGATTCTGCATTCAGGTGGCGAGGCACTGCGCGTGGCTTTCCGGGACATCTCGCAGCAAGGCGCGCAGATCGAGAGCGACAAGTGGCTCTTGATGAACGAACTGGTGCGGATCGAGACGGATGTCATGCCGCCGCTTTATGCCAAAGTGCGCTGGCGCAGCCACCCGCGCTATGGCCTGCTGTTTGAACAGACGTTCAAGCTGGACGAACTGGCACGTATCGCTGCACCACTGCAGACCGGTGAGCATGAACACGACGCGCGCAACCATCCGGAGCGCTTTCGGCGTCCTTGATCCGTGTGACGCCTATGGGCAGGCAAACTTTCGCCAAACCCGCGCCCATCGTTAACCATCCTTTATCCATTTTCCTTCACCTCTGACCCCAGCGAAGAGCGCTTTAGACGGGGGTTTTAATGGTTAACGGGACGATTCGTGCCACGGGTGCGACTTCAGCGAACCAGAGCCGCAAGGTTGACGTTGCAATCATCGGCGCAGGGCCAGCCGGCCTTACCGCCGGATACCTCCTGACGAAGCGCGGCTTCTCGGTGGCAATCATCGAGAAGGACCACACTTACGTCGGCGGGATCAGCCGCACGGTGGAGCACGAAGGCTACCGCTTCGACATCGGCGGACACCGCTTTTTCTCGAAATCGCAGCAGGTGGTCGATCTGTGGAACGAGATCCTGCCGGACGATTTCATCCAGCGCCCGCGCATGAGCCGCATCTACTATGAGGGCAAGTTCTACTCCTATCCACTGCGTGCGTTCGAAGCGCTGTGGAACCTCGGGCTGGTGCGCTCAACCTTGTGCATGGCAAGCTTTGCCAAGGCCAAGGCATTCCCGAACCGCACGGTGAAGAGCTTCGAGGACTGGACGATCAACCAGTTCGGCAGCAAGCTCTATTCGATCTTCTTCAAGACCTATACCGAGAAGGTGTGGGGCATGCCCTGTGACGAGATGAGCGCAGACTGGGCGGCGCAGCGCATCAAGGGGCTTTCGCTCTGGGGCGCTGTCACTGATGGCCTCAAGCGCAGCCTTGGGCTGAACAAGCGCCCGAATGACGGGATGCAGACCAAGACCCTGCTCGAAACCTTCCGCTACCCGCGCCTCGGCCCGGGCATGATGTGGGATGCTGCACGCGACAAGATTCTGGCCACCGGCAACGGCGAAGTGCTGATGGGCCATTCCTTCAAGCAACTGGCGGCTGATGGGCAGGGCGGCTGGCGCCTGTCTGCCACCGGCCCGGATGGCGATGTGATGATTGAGGCTGGCCACGCCATCAGTTCTGCGCCGATGCGCGAACTGGGCGCGCGCCTGCACCCGCTACCGGCAACCTCGCTGGAGGGCAGCCGCTTGCGCTATCGTGATTTTCTGACCGTGGCGCTGAAAATCCGGTCGGAAGAACTGTTCCCCGACAACTGGATCTACATTCACGACAGCAAGGTGAAGGTGGGCCGCATCCAGAACTTCCGTTCATGGTCGCCCGAAATGGTGCCCGATGACAGCGTGGCCTGCGTGGGGCTGGAATACTTCTGCTTCGAAGGCGACGATCTGTGGGATTCGACCGACGATGATCTGATTGCGCTGGCGACCAAAGAAATGGCGATCCTCGGCCTTGTCAGCCCGGACAAGGTGATTGGCGGCGTGGTGGTGCGTCAGGAAAAGGCCTATCCGGTTTACGACGACGAATATGCCGCCAACGTGGCCGCAATGCGCACCGAACTGGAAGCTGCACACCCGACGCTGCACCTTGTGGGCCGCAACGGCATGCACCGCTACAACAACCAGGATCACGCGATGATGACCGCGATGCTGACGGTGGAAAACATCGCGGCGGGTGCGCGGGTCTATGACACGTGGTGCGTCAACGAGGACGCAGAGTACCACGAAGCGGGTGATGAGGGTGCGCAGAACGCGATCCCCGCACGCGCAACGCTGAGCGAGGATCAGGCTGCAGCGCTGGCTTCGGTGCGCGCAGTGCCCGAGCGGATCGCGCCTGAAAAGCCCGCAAAGGCTGCCTGACGGTAATACTGGTGTCCGAATTGAACGGGATGATCCTGCCGATGATCGACCGCCTGCGCCGCATCACACTTCTGCGCTACCTGCTTGCCAGCGTGGGGGCGCTGGCAGTGGACATGGGTTCGTTCCTTGCGCTGCTGGCGCTGGGGACGATCCCGGTGGCGGCATCGGCTGCGGGCTATTCGCTGGGCATCGTGGCGCATTGGCTGCTGTCCAGCCGCACTGTGTTCACCGACGAGGTCGCTTCGGAGCGTGGTGCGCGCAACCGGCAGAAGGCCTTGTTCGTGGGGTCTGCACTGGTCGGCCTTGGGCTGACCACGCTGATCGTGGCGGCCGGAACGATGATTGGCGTGGATTCGCGTCTTGCCAAGATCGCCGCCATCGGCGCGAGCTTCACTGCCACATGGCTGCTGCGCAAACGGGTGGTGTTTCAGTGAGCCGCAACCGATGAGGGGGGCTGTCGACAGTCCCTCGTCAGGAAGTTCCGGCACGTCCACCCCGTGGGCTGCTGTGCTGGCCGTTTGGCTGCTGGGTGCCGCGCTGATGCTGTTCGCGGGTTGGGGTGCATTCTCACCCACGCATTTCCTTGATGGCGATGATGCGCTGCGATTGCAGCAAGTGCGCGATCTGTTGGCAGGGCAAGGTTGGTTTGACCTTACCCAAAATCGCATCGCCCCGCCCGACGGCGTGCCCATGCACTGGACACGCATTGTTGACCTGCCAATTGCGACGGTGATCGTGCTGCTGCGTCCGCTGCTCGGCATGGCGCAGGCCGAAGTGGTTGCCATCGTGCTGGTGCCACTGCTGACGTTGCTGGCGGCAATGGCGCTGACGGCGCGGCTGGCAGCACGGCAATTCGGCGCAAAGGCGGGCGCGATTGCGGCACTGCTGGTGCTGACCGCAGTACCCGCATCTTTCAGAATGATGCCGCTGCGCATCGATCATCATGGCTGGCAATATGTGCTGGCGTTGGTGGCGCTCAACGGCATGGCCTCACGCTCTGTCAGGGGTGGCGGCGCGGTGGCAGGGTTGGCGCTGGCGCTTTCACTCGCGATCTCCCTCGAATCGCTGCCGCTGGCGGTGATCTTCGCAGGCGTCTGCGCGCTGCGCTTGCTGCGCGGCGATGACCGCTGGCTGGTGAGCTACATGGCAAGCCTTGCACTGGGCGGGGCGGGACTGTTCCTGCTGACGCGCGGCCTGGGCGATCTTGCCGACTATTGCGATGCTCTGTCACCGGTACATGTGGCGGTCCTGCTGTGGGTTGCGGGCGTGTGCGCGCTGGCATTGCCCCGGCTGCGCACGCGGCCTCCGGCGCTGGGCATGGCCGTGTTGGGGATTGCCGGGCTGGGTGCCGTTGCAATCATGGGCCTGCGCGCACCACAATGCCTTTCTGCCGATGCCTTTGGCGCGCTCGATCCGCTGGTAAAGACGGTATGGCTGCAGTCAGTGGTGGAAGGACTGCCCTTCTGGCGGCAGGGCTTGGTGCTGGGCGCAACAATGGTTCTGCTGCCCGCGCTTGGCCTTCTGGCCTGCTGGCGGCTGTGGTGCATGGCGCAAAACCGGCAGGCACGCGATTTCTGGGTGGACACAGCGCTGCTGCTGGCCGGGGCGACCTTGGTCGGCCTGCTGGTGGCTCGCGCTTCGGCGGTGGCGTGCCTGTTCGCTGCGGTTCCGGCTGCTTGGCAAATCGAAGAGCAGATCGCGCGCTGGTCTGCCGACCGGCTGCTGCTGCGCCGCCTTGCGCGCGTGCTGCTGATCGTGGCGCTGTTCGTGCCTGGGGCGCTGGTCGGCATGGCTGCTTCGGCGATCAATCCGCCCAAGCCACCCTCCGGAAAATTGATCCAGACATGCGATTTCGCCGCGCTTGCCCCGCAGATTGCGGCCATGCCGCGCGCAACCATCCTGTCCGGGCTGGACATCGGGCCGACCCTGCTGGTCACCAGCAATCACACCGTGATCGCCACTGCGCACCACCGAGCCAGCGCCGCGATGCGCGATCTGATCGTCGCGTTCCTCGGCCCCGATCACGGCGCGCGCAAGATCATGGCGCAGCGCGGGGCGACGCTGGTGGTGGTGTGCCCAAGTGGTGGAGAGTCCCGCGTCTATCGCAAACTCGCGCCCAATGGGTTCATGGCGCACCTTGTAAAGGGCCGCGCCCCGGACTGGCTGGAGCCGGTGCCAGTCGATCCGCAATCCGGGGTCAAGGTCTGGCGCGTGCGCTGAAGCGCCGTCATCCCGCTGCAGTTGCCACGTCAAACGCAACCGACATCCGCTCACCCGAACCGAAGCGCCGCGTGCCGTGGTAGAACGTGCTGGGGAACAGCACCGCGCTGCCTGTCACCGGGATGATCGTAGCGAGCGGCGGCAGATCCAGCCCAAGATCGGGCGGCGAGCGGCCAAGTTCCAGGCACCCTGCATCCCCAACCCCTGCGTCGGACGGAACCACCAGATGCACGGCGGATGACACAATGCCTTGCGGGTGGACATGCTCGGTATGGCGGCCCGCGCCTGTCATGCGGATCGACCAGCTTCCGCGCATGAACCACGGCTGGTCGCGATGGCGCAGCAGGGGGTGGGTGTCGTCAGCAGGCGGCAGGCCACCGCGGAAATCGGCAATCATATCCTTGATGGCCGCGCGCAGGGTGCGCAGCTCCGGCTCCATGCGATCAAACAGGCCGCCCCATGTCTGGCTGCCGCTGCGCACGGACTGGCCGACCGGCGGCAGCGAATTGGCGTGAAGATCGCGCAAAAGGGTGACCAGATCGGCCAGAAACGCGGGCGACAGGCCAAGCCGACGCTGCGCATAAAGGCCGGGCTGGCCGTGCAGCCATTGCGCGCGCGGATCGTCCAGCATCCGCCACGCCAGATCGCGCAAGGCCCATGCTGCGATCGTATCGGGCCGTTCGGCGATGACTTCGGCTAAGAGCACTTCGGCCCGGTGGGGCGCGCGCTGGCGGAGGCGGTGGCGGGCTTCCTGAAGCTTGCGTTCCGGCGTCTGCACGACGAGCGCGGCAAAGATCTGCTCGGCCCGGGCAAGATCGCCAGCAGCGCCCGCATGTTCAGCCTCGGCCAATGCCAGCGCAACATTGCCGGGCTGCGCGGCGACAGCGCGACCGACGACGGCGGCGGCATCGGCGTGACGGTCTGTCCCCGAAAGTGCGTTTGCCCATGCCAAGGCAATGGCGGGATCATGCGGCGCTGCGGCGGCAGCCTGCGCAAAGTGATCGCAAAAACGGTCCGCCTCGCCTGCACCCCAGCGCAACTGGGCAAGGAAGGAGAGGCCGTCGGTCCACGCGGGCAACTGCCTGATCAGCGTTTCGGCAAGATCGCGCGCTTCGGCCAGCCTGCCCGAACAGGCCAGTGCCTGCGCATAACCGAGGAAGGCGGTAGCATCGGCGCGATTGTGCGGCAGGGCCGCTTCGAAACGGGCGCACATATCGCCCTCGCCACGCTCAAGCGCCACGCGTGCGCGTCCGTGCAGGCCGCGTGGATGCGCCGCCTCAATCCGAAGCAGCGCGTCATAGGCGCGGGCAGCCTCGTCAAGTTGGCCCAGTTCGCGCGCCGTCGCCGCGCGGACGGCCCAGTAGCGCGGAACCTTGGCGAGGGACTTTTCCTGCCCGGCCAGCAGCTCCAGCGCCTGCGCCGCCCGGCCAAGGCGTGAGAGCGAGATTGCGCTGTTGCACATGGCTTCAGCATGGTTCGGATCGGCAGCCAGCGCAGCCTCAAACCGGGCCAGCGCTTCGGCGTGACGGTCTTGGCTGGCCAGAAAGCTGCCAGCGCTATTGAGCAACTGCGCGTTGCCGGGAAAAGCAGCGATGGCTTGCGCAAAGATCGCCTCGGCCCCCGCCAGATCGCCCGCCGCCTTTGCCGCCATTGCACGATCACGCCATTGCTGCGCAGTCAGGCTCACCGGTCCCGCAGCCAGCCTGTTATCGCATAACGTGCGCGCTGGGCGAACGGCGGCACATAGGTCACCTGATGCAATTGCGGCACCCGCAACAGGTTGAGCGTGTTGAAGCGGGGCTTCCAGCCGCAGATCACGTCACCGTCCTCATCAAGGAAATTGAGGTAGCCGCCCCAATCCGGCTGCCAGTCCGCTGATGTCAGATTGAGGACATAGGCAACGCGCCAGCCCTCCGTGACGTGGCTGTCGTTGTGGACCGAAAGGAAATCTCCCGGCCCGTAAAGCGTCGCTTGCGCATCGGCCTTCGCCAGTTCGGGAATACCGGTCACTTCGCGGACCAGTTCAAGGAATGGTGTATCGTTAAGATGTTCCAGCGCCAGATCGTGTGGCCCTGAGGGTGCCCCTGCCTGCAAATAGGCATCCAAAATGGCGTATTGGGTAAAGCGCACCGCATATTCGCCCTTGGCGGCGGAACGGTGGATCGTTTCGATCAGTTCGCGCTGCCTGGGCGGTGGCATGGCGGCAATCTGGCGCGCATCGAGCCGCTGCGGTCCAGTAGAGCCAGCCTGCCAAGCGATGCCCCACGGCGTTTGCCGGGCGATGATGTCTTGAAGGTTTGCAGCGGACTGCGGCGTCAGCAGGTTGCGAATCTGTACACGGCCATCGCGGGCAAACCGCCGTGCGGCCGCAGCGCGATCGATCCCGGAATCAAGGTCGAAAATCCGGATCATCCGTAACAGGGCCTCATGATGGCGACGATGCTAGTCCGGTGTGGCAATGGAAGTCAATTCTGCACTAAATCGGGCGCAGTGTGGTTGCAGATGAAATTGACCCACACGTGGCAAGATTTGAGAAGATGCACCGCGCCTGAACGCAAGATTGTGGCCAAAATACCCGCTTGTGCGCCCCGAATGCTGTCAATCCGGTAATTTGTACGGATTCGAGGGGTGTTGCGCAGTTGCAACAACCCGTTGGCTTAGGCGGTACGCTATGTTGCATTAGCTTTACAGCATTCCCGCAGTGTGGCGAAAGAGCCGTTAGTTTGCGGGCGCTCGGTTGTTGCAGGCGAAACTTTTCGCCAGGGACCACGCCGTTGCAATCTACAAGACAGGGTTGGGCTGGCGCATCCACAGGTGCGCTGTCAGACTTAACAGGAGGACTGATTAGTGATTCAATCTAGCATGCTCAAGCGCGCGGCGCTGAAGCGCTCGACGGCGATTGCCGCCGTCACTCTCGCGCTGGTATCGCCAGTCGCGTTTGCTCAGGAAGCCCAGGCCGAAGGTGAAGAGCCGGCACAGGCTATCGTCGTCACCGGTTCGCGTATCGCACGCAGCGACGTCACCAGCGTTGCTCCGGTTTCGATCGTCGGTGCTGAAGAATTCCGCCTGACCGGTACGGTCAACGCTGAACAGGTCCTCAACGCCCTGCCACAGGTCATTCCCGGCACCACCTCGTTCTCGAACAACCCCGGTGGCGGCGTCGCCACGCTCGACCTTCGCGGTCTGGGCGCGCAGCGCACGATGGTGCTGGTCAACGGCCGTCGCTACATGTTCTACGGCACCGACCAGACCGTCGATCTCAACACCATCCCGACCTTCCTGCTGAAGAACGTCGAAGTCGTGACCGGTGGCGGTTCGGCCGTGTACGGTTCGGACGCGCTGGCTGGCGTCGTCAACTTCCAGCTGCGCGACAATCTGCAGGGCCTCGAAGTGGGCGTGCAGCAGAGCCTGACCGGCCAGGGTGACGGTCGTCGCTTCAACGCCAACATCGCAATGGGCACTGAATTTGCTGACAATCGCGGCAATGTCACGGTTTACGGTGAATACAACAAGCGCGGCAGCGTGTTCGCATCGGCGCGTGACTTCTCGCGCACTGCTCTGGGCGACGGTGCAACCAGCCTCGTTCCGCTGGGTTCTGCAGGCGTACCGCAGGGCCGTCTCGTGGCCACGCCGAGCCTCGCCATCGGTATCGGTTCGAGCTGCACCGCCGGTTCGGAAGTGAACTGCTTCCCGATCGCTGCTGGCACCAACTATCCCGGTCTCGGCGCATTCTTTTCCACGCCGGGCACCAGCCGGCCCTATGCTGGCTCGGACAGCTATAACTTCGCGCCCGTCAACTACCTGATGGTCCCGCAGGAGCGCTGGCTGCTTGGTGGCTATGGCGACTACGAAATCAACGCCAACGCCAAGGCTTACTTCGAATTCTCCTACGTCAACAACCGCGTCGAGAATGAACTGGCCGCAACTCCGATCACCCAGAACGTCGACTTCCAGCTGAGCCGCATTCAGGGTCTGGTTTCGGCAAGCGACTTTGCTCAGCTGACTCAGATTGCTGCCAACCAGCAGATTGCAATTGCTGCTGCCGCTACCCCTGGTTGTGCCGCAGTGACCGCAACCAACCCCACAGGCGTTTGCACCAACCCATTTGGCGCATTCAGGGCTGGCACCAGCGACTTTGGTGCGCTTCAGCCGGGTTCTGCGCGTATCCAGGTGAACACCCGCACCACCGGCATCTCGTCGCGTAATGCTTCGGATGATCGCAGTGCATTCCGCGCTCTGGGCGGTCTGCGTGGCGATATCACCGACTCGATCCGCTACGATGCGTACTACATGTACTCGCGCACCCGGAACTCGCAGATCCAGGAAGGCAACGTCTCGCGCAGCGCCTTCACGCGTCTGGCTGGCAACGGCACCTGCAACGTGTTCGGCTTTGAACAGCTGAGCGACTCGTGCCTCAACTCGATCGCAATTCTGGCACAGAACACTGTGATCTCGGAACTGCAGGTTGCACAGGCAAGCATCACTGGTGATCTGTTCAAGCTCGGTACGTCGAACGAACCGATCCGCTTCGCAGTTGGCACCGAATGGCGTCAGATGGGCAGCGAGTTCATCCCTGATACTGCGCTTTCCTCAGGTGACGTTGTTGGCTTCAACGCCGGTCAGCCCACCGAAGGCAGCTACACCGCGACCGAATTCTTCGGTGAACTTTCGGTGCCGCTGATCCAGGACGGCTTCATCCACCGTCTGGAAATTGATGGTGCAGTGCGCTACTCCGACTACTCGCTTGAAGCCGTTGGCGGCGTTTGGGCCTATTCGGCCGGCGTCCGCTTCGCACCGGTTCGTGACATCACGTTCCGTGGCCAGTACCAGCGCGCCATCCGTGCACCTAACGTGGGTGAACTGTTCGGTGGCCAGTCGGTCGGCTTCCCGGCGGCAACCGATCCGTGCTCGCTTGCATCGTCGGCCAGCAATGCGACCATTCGCGATCTCTGCATCGCAACGGGCGTACCAGGTTCGTCGGTCGGGACCGGTCTGGCGCTTCAGCCCAACGCCCAGATTCAGGGTGCCTTTGGTGGCAACCCGAACCTGAGCGAAGAAGTTTCGGATACCTGGACGGCCGGTGTCGTCATTCAGCCGAGCTTCGTTCGCGGTCTGACGCTGCAGGTCGATTTCTATGACATCAGCATCGACAAGTCGATCTCGACTGCCGGTGGTGGCGTCAACAACATCCTCAACCTGTGCTACAACGTCATCCAGAATGCCAACAGCGCCATTTGCGGCCTTATCAGCCGCGATAGCCAAGGTATCATCTCTGGACCTCCGTTCGTGGTCAGCGCCAACAATGCAAACCTGGCGTCGTTGGAGACACGCGGTGTCGACTTCCAGCTCGACTATGCCACCCGCATGGGCTTTGGCATGTTCGGCGAAGAATCGCGCCTCGCCTTCAACTTCCTGGCGACCTACACCGACAAGTACACGTTTACTCCGCTGGTTGATCTGCCGGAAGACAACGTGCAGTGCGCTGGCAAGTTCGGCCTGAACTGCGGCGACCCAATTCCGAAGTTCAAGGCCAATAGCCGTCTGAGCTGGATCGACGGCCCGCTGACCACGTCGGTACGCTGGCGTCATGTTGGTGCAACCGATGACGATGATGATGCAACGGACTTCATCGTTGATCGCATCGGTGCATACAACGTCTTCGATCTCAGCTTGTCGGCTGAAGTCACCGAAGGCGCCACCATCAACATGGGCGTGAACAACCTGTTCAACAAGGCACCGCCGGTTATCGGTTCCAACGCACAGCAGGCCAACACCTACCCGAGCACTTTCGACGTGCTTGGTCGCGACTTCTTCATCTCGGCTCAGTTCCGCTTCTGATCCGTTACGAAGACCAAATAAGGAGGGGCGCCGAACCAAGGTTCGGCGCCCCTTTTTGCGTCTGGACGGATGTTGTTGCGGCGAAGCCGCGTCGTGATGCGAAGGTTCAGATGGCCGGGTTGAGCAAGAGCAGCGGGTCAAGGCGACTCCCGCCCCACTTGATCGACCAGTGCAGATGCGGCCCGGTAGCACGGCCCGTAGCGCCGATACGACCGATGGGATCGCCCTGCTTGACGAAGTCGCCTTCCTTCACCAGCAGCGCGGAACTGTGCAGGAACGCGCTGTTCAGCCCCATGCCGTGATCGAGCATCAGCAGGTGGCCTTCGAGGCTGAATGCCTTGTCCGCCGCTGCAAGGATCACCACGCCATCGGCAGGCGCAACATAGGTCGTTCCCGCCCCACCTGCGATATCGAGGCCCGAATGGTAGGCGGCAGGCTCACCCTTATAGATGCGCTGCGATCCGAAACGGCCCGACAGGCGGCCGGGGGCAGGGCGCACGAAGTTCTGCCGCCACCCTTGCGCGCCGCTATCGTGGCTGCGAGCAGCGCCGATGCGCGCCAGTTCGGATTTGCGCAGGCGCATATAGGCTTCGTCGGTCACGCCGCCGGGTTTGCGCGCGACATTGATGTGTTCGATGTTCCATGCGCGCGGCGCGATGGTCAGCGTTTCGGCAACCGGTTTGCCATTGGCGAAAGTGGCAACAAGTTGCGCCGAAGCACCCGCGTCACGATCAAATGCGATCAGGAACGCGCCATCCGGGGCGAACGGCACCGCCTTGCCATCGAGCGCCAGCGCGGATGCGCCGGGTGCAAGCCGCCCGCGCAGCCAGCCGCCTTGCGTCATCCGGCCACCGGGTTCGAGCGTAATCGGGCGGGCTGGAGTATTGCCGAGCGACAATCCCGCCAACAGCGACGCGGACACGGCAATGAATTGGCGGCGGGGGAGGATCATCCCTGCCCGATCACCCTTCAAGGTGCCGCTTCGTGGAGATATCCGCCGTGGCATAGGCCTCCTGCCGTTGGGCGCACCAGTAGCGCAAAGCGTCAAGCGGGATCTGCACACCGCTCACCGCGCACAGGACATGATCACCGCCCGAAAGCTGGCGGAAGCTGCCGGGGAGGTAGTGAAGGCGCGCAAGGCGGCCGGATTGGGACATCAACATGAGTGCAATGTAGCGCCTCTACGCGCCTAGAACAATTCCTGCTGTCCGGCGCGCGGCGCGGGTGGGCGCGGCTTTGGTAATGGGCGTGCGGGCGGAGGCGCATCGCCGGTGCTGACGTCCAGCGTACCATCACCGAATTTCAGCGTAAGGCTGGGCCGATTGGCAGCGGTGCCGCGATCTTTGACCAACTGGCCCTCGCTATCCGTCACCAGCACATAGCCGCGTTTCAGCGGTGCTTCAGGGTCAAGCGACAGGCGCAACCGGTCCAGCGCGACAACCTTGCCCCGCGCGTGTTCGATGCGCTGGAGCAGCACTTCGGGCCGCAACCGGCGCGCGGCAAGGCGTTCGGCCTCTCGCTCCAGCCGCGCGGTGAGCATGGCCGGGCGCAGCGCTCCGGCATGGCGGGCCAGCAGCGATCCGGCAATTTCGGTGCGATGGAGCAGGGCGCGGCGCAGGCGCTCACCCAGATCGTCAACGCGCTGGGCCTGACCTTGCAGCAGCGCCTGCGGTTGCGGCAGGCGGTCACTGCGGGCAGCCAGCCGCTCCTTGGCCTGCGACAGCTGCCGGGCCAGCGCGCGGCGCTGTCGGGCATTCAGGTCGGCAACGAAGGCCGCGAGTTCGGCCTGCACCGGCACCGCCAGTTCGGCAGCCGCAGTAGGGGTGGGCGCACGCAAGTCTGCGGCGAAATCGCACAGCGTGGTGTCGGTCTCATGCCCCACGGCGCTGATGATCGGGATGGTGCATTCCGCCACGGCGCGGACGACCTCCTCCTCGTTGAAGCACCACAAGTCCTCGATCGAGCCGCCGCCGCGTGCGACGATGACCAGATCAGGGCGGGGTATCTCGCCGCCCTCGGGCAAGGACGAGAAGCCGCGCACCGCGTTGGCGATCTGCGCGCCTGCCCCCTGGCCCTGCACCAAGACAGGCCAAACGACCACGCGCGTGGGGAAACGGTCGGACAAACGGTGCAGAATATCGCGGATCACCGCGCCGGTGGGCGATGTGACCACGCCGATCACGCGCGGAAGGAAAGGCAGGGGCTTCTTGGCAGCCGGGTCGAACAGCCCCTCGGCCTCAAGCCGTGCCTTAAGCTTGGCCAGCAGCGCCAGCAGCGCCCCTTCGCCCGCGATCTCCATGCGATCAATCACGATCTGGTAGTTCGAGCGGCCGGGATAAGTCGTCAGCTTGCCGGTGGCGATCACTTCCACGCCGTCTTCGGGCCGGAAGCCAAGGCGCTGCACATTGCCGCGCCACATCACACCATCCAGCCGCGCGCTCTCGTCCTTGAGGCTGACATAGAGGTGGCCAGATGCTGCGCGTTTGACGCCTGAAAGTTCTCCACGCACGCGCACGAAGCCGAAACGATCCTCAACCGTGCGCTTCAGCAGTGCCGAAATCTCGGAGATGGAAAGCGCCGGAGCGTTGTCGCCAGCCGATTCCCTCGCTACTAGCCCGCCCGAGCCACTTGCATCGTCGTCATCATAAGGCGCGGAAGGGAATGCCATGAATATCCTGCTGCTGGGATCGGGTGGGCGCGAACACGCCCTTGCATGGAAACTGGCCCAATCGCCACTGGCGGGCAAGCTCTATGCGGCCCCCGGCAACCCCGGCATCGCCGATCATGCACAGATCGTTGCGCTGGACCTTACCGATCATGCGGCAGTGGTGACCTTTTGCGAGAGCCATCGCGTTGGGCTGATCGTGGTAGGGCCGGAAGCGCCGCTGGTCGATGGCTTGACGGATTCGCTGCGGGCGGCAGGCTTTTCGGTGTTCGGGCCGAGCCGGGTGGCGGCGCAGCTTGAAGGGTCCAAGGGCTTCACCAAGGATCTGTGTACGCGCGCCAACATCCCGACGGCGGGCTATGTACGGGCGAAGTCATTGGAAGAGGCACGCGCAGCGTTGCAACAATTCGGCGCGCCGGTGGTGATCAAGGCCGATGGGCTGGCGGCGGGCAAGGGCGTTGTCGTGGCGATGAGCATGGCCGAGGCCGAGGCCGCGGTTGACGACATGTTCGACGGTGCGTTCGGGTCTGCCGGCGCGGAAGTGGTAGTCGAGGAATTCCTGACCGGCGAAGAAGCGAGCTTCTTTGCGCTCACCGATGGCGCCACCATTGTGGCGTTCGGTTCGGCGCAGGATCACAAGCGCGTGGGCGATGGCGATACCGGTCCCAACACCGGCGGCATGGGAGCCTACAGCCCGGCGCGCGTGCTGACGCCTGAGCTGGAAGCACTGGCGATTGCCCAGATCGTTGCGCCCACGGTGAAGGCGATGGCGGATGAAGGCATGTCCTATTCAGGCGTGCTCTATGCGGGCCTGATGCTGACCGAACAGGGACCGAAGCTGATCGAATACAACGCGCGCTTCGGCGATCCCGAATGCCAGGTGCTGATGATGCGGCTGGAGAGCGATCTGGTGGAACTGCTGCTGGCCTGCGCCGACAACAAGCTGTCGAGCATCCAGCCTCCACGGTTTTCGGGCGATGTGGCGATGACGGTGGTCATGGCCGCGCAGGGTTATCCCGGCACGCCAAAGAAGGGCGGGCGGATTGACCATATTCCGGCAGCGGAGGCAGGCGGAGCGAAAGTGTTCCACGCAGGCACCACGCTATCGGCGGACGGCGTGCTTTCTGCCAATGGCGGACGCGTGCTGAACGTGACAGCAAAAGGCCCAAGCGTGAAGGCGGCGCGCGATGCAGCCTATGCAGCGGTTGACGCCATCAGCTTCCCCGAAGGCTTCTGCCGCCGTGACATCGGCTGGCGCGAGATTGAGCGCGAAGAAGCCGAGGCTTGAACGTAAGGCCTTGACCGCAGGACGTGCCTGCGGTCAATGTCCGGTCAGACAGCGCAAGACAATGCGCATGACCGGGAGCCTGAACGCATGAACCGTCGCACATTCCTTGGCGCTGCGGGCGCTGCCGCCATCACTGGCGCCGCGATGAAAGTCGCACCGTCCTTCGCGATGGACGGCAAGCGCCGCTTCGGCATCCAGCTGTGGTCCGTCGCGAAGATGCTCAGCACGGACTTTGAGGGCACCATCGCGATGCTTGCGGGCCTCGGTTATCGTGAGCTTGAAACCTACGGGCCGTACACGTTCAGCGATCCGCGCCAGATCGAAGGCTGGAAAAAGACCGCAGAAATGGTCGGCTTTTCGGGCAGCGGCTTCTTCGGGCAAAGCACCGCACAGATCAACGCCGTGTTCGCAGAGCATGACCTGACCGTGCCGTCGATGCACACCGACCTGTTCACGCTGCAAACGCGCATGGGACCGCTGGCAGAAGCCGCACGCGCACTTGGCGCAACCTATGTGACGCTGCCCAGCCTCCCGGCGGACCAGCGCGCCACGGTTGACGATTACAAGCGCGCCGCAGACCTGTTCAACGGCATCGGCGAGGATGCAACCCGCCACGGCGTCCGCTTTGCCTATCACAACCACGGCTATGGTCTGGTGCCGGTGGATGGCAAAGTGCCACTCGACACGCTGCTTGATGCGACCGATCCGGCCCACGTGTTCTTTGAAATGGATACCTACTGGACCACGGCTGGCGGTGCCGATCCCAAGGACTATCTGGCGCGCTACAAGGGGCGCTACCGGATGATGCACCTGAAGGACATGAAGGGGCAGCACCGCTTTGCCGGAGACGGCGGCGCGCCTTCCGACTGGATTTCAATGTTCCCGCACCTCACCTATCTCGGCGATGGCTCGCTCGACATGGCGGGCATCATCGCCGCTGCAAAGGAGTCAGGCGTGGAACACTTCTTCGTTGAGCAGGACCGTGCCGATGACCTGATCGTGGCGATCACCGGCAGCGCCAACTACATGAAGAAGATCGGGTTCGAATGACCGTGAAGCCGGCGCGTCAGATGACGCCCCGGCCCTCCATCTCCGCCAGTTCCGCTTCGCCAAGGCCCAGCAGCTCGCCATAGATCTCGGCATTGTGCTGCCCGACCTTTGACGGGGCCGGGCGGCGGACCGATCCGGGAGTAAGCGAAAGCTTGGGGAAGCTGGACTGCATCTTGAGCGGACCGAAGCGCTCGGTCTCAACCTCAATGATGGCCTCACGCGCCTGAAAGTGCGGGTCTTCCAGCATATCAGGTGCGCGATAGACGCGGCCTGCGGGGATCGAATGTTCGATCATCAACGCGTCGACCTCGTCGATGGTGAGCGTTTTGGTCCAGTTGTTGATCAACACGTCCAGCTCGTCCTGATTCTCGCCGCGTGCAATGTGCGTGGCATAGCGCGGATCATCGCCCAGTTCCTCACGCCCCATCGCACTGGCAAGCCGCTTCCACAGCGAATCCTTGTTCGCGCCGATCATGAACTCGCCGTCCTTGCACGAATAGACGTTCGACGGGGCAATGCCTTTCAGCACCGAGCCTGAGCGTTCGCGGATGAAGCCCGTCCGGTCATATTCGGGGACGAGGCCTTCCATCACCTGCAGCACGGATTCATAAAGCGCAGCGTCGATCACCTGCCCGCGTCCGGTTTGCGCGCGTTCGTGCAGTGCGGCCAGGACGCCCATGCAGCCATAAGTGGCGGTCAGCGTATCGCCGATGGACACGCCCATGCGCGAAGGCGCGCGGTCCGGCTCACCCACGATATAGCGCCAGCCGCCCATCGCTTCGCCAATGCCGCCAAAGCCTGCGCGGTTGGAATAGGGGCCAGTCTGGCCATAGCCCGACATGCGCGCGATGATCAGATCGGGCTTTTCGGCCAGCAGCACATCGGGTCCAAGGCCCCACTTTTCCATCGTGCCGGGCTTGAAATTCTCGATCAGTACATCAGCATGGGCGATCAGCTTCTTCACCAGAGCCTGACCTTCGGCCACGCGCAAGTTGGCGCTGACCGAGCGCTTGTTGCGGGCGATCACTTCCCACTGCACCTTCTCTGCGCCCTGCCCCCAATCGCGCATGGGATCGCCGGTCACAGGAGGCTCCACCTTGATCACATCGGCGCCCATATCGCCCAGCAGCTGTCCGCAGAAGGGTCCGGCCAGAAGCTGGCCCAGTTCAAGGACGCGAATATCGCGCAGGGCACCGGGATTGTGTGCAGTCCCGGGATTTCGTGATGGCATCATCTTCACTCCGCCGCTTCCAATAGCGGCCATTCGGGTTGGATCGGCGCAGGCAGGCCGGTTTCCGCTTCACAATTGGCACGCAGCATTTCTATGCCCGGGCCATAATTGAACAGCGGCAATTCACCGCGAGCCTCGCGCATTTCCGCGCGCAGTGCCTCGCTCGCTTCGATATTGACCACACCGTGGTCATTAGCGATCACGCCATAGGCCCGCGCACCTTGTGCCGTGATCAGCCCCTGCCGGATCTCAAGCCCGACCAGCGCCGGATCGCGCGCCAACGCATCACCCCAGCCACCGCCGCCCCACGTGATGAAGTGCAGCATGTCACCGGCTTCCACCTCAAGGTCTTCCACCTTGTTGCCAACAATGGTCTGCGTGCCATCGGGCTTTTCAAGGATCTTGCGCGCCCGCGCACCTGGCTCGCCGCCGTTGACGCCCCACGGCGGCACGAACCAGCGGTCATCGTGGATCGCGATGGTGCCCTTGGACAGGAAGCGGTAGGTCATGCGAATGCCGTTCCCGCCGCGATGCAGGCCTGCGCCGCCCGAATCCGGCTCACATTCATAACGCTCAATCACCATAGGGAAGTAGCGTTCGAGGAACTCGTTGGGCACGTTGGTAAAGCCCGGCCACAGCGAGTGACCATCCGGCCCATCGCCCATCGGACGCCCCGGAATGCCGCCGAAGCCGATCTGGAACAGCTGGAACCATTCGGCATTCTTGCCCGCGCGTTCGTCATTGCCCGAGTAGAACAGGTGCGGGCTGGACGAAAACCCGGCGGCGTTGAGGAATTCCGGGGTCTTCTGCCCCAGCAATCCGCCCAGAATATCGAAGATACGGCCCAGTGCATGGGTGCGGCCAGATAGCGCGGCAGGGAATTTGGGCTTGAGCAGCGATCCTTCGGGGATGCGCACGTCGATCAGATCATAGAACCCGTCGTTGAACAGGATTTGCGGATCGAAAACCATGATCATGTAGATGCCGAAGAACATCTTGAACATGTTCTCGTTCAGCAGGAAGTTGATCGAGGCGACAGATTGCGGATCGGTGCCTGCAAAGTCGAGGACCACCCGGCCGTCCTCTCGCCACATAGTGCATTTGATCTTGTAAGGGCCAAAGCCCATGCCATCATCGCAGATGTAGTCTTCGAAGCTGACCGGCTCTTCGGCGATGGCCATGCCGATCAGCGCCTTCATCGCGCGGTGGTTGCGCGCCAGCAGTTCCTGCGTGGCCGAGACATAGACGTCATCGCCAAAGCGCTCGGCCATTTCCACCACGCGACGCGCTGCCACGCGGCAGGCGGCGATCAGCGCATTGAGATCGGCCGCGCACCAATCGGGCTTGCGCGTCTGGTGCATGACGAGGCGGATCAGGTCTTCGTTGTATTCGCCCTTCTTCCAGATCTTCACCGGCGGGATACGCACGCCTTCTTCGAAGATCGACCGCGCATTGATCGGCATGGAGCCGACGACTTTGCCGCCGATATCGGACTGGTGGCCGAACATCGAGGTATAGGCGATCAGGCGTCCGTCCTTGAACACCGGCAGCAGCACCAGCCAGTCGTTCGAATGGCTGACCGCGCCGCCGACCGAATAGGGATCGGACAGGAAGATCATGTCGCCGTCTTCAAGCGTGCCCGCATAGTTATCGAGGAAGCCGCCGATGAAGCTGCCGAACTGGCCGACGATCATCTTGCCGGTGTGATCGGCGATCAGGGGGAAAGCATCGCCCTGTTCGCGGATGCCCGGAGACATCGCGGTGCGCACCAGCGTGGCGTCCATTTCGATGCGCGCATTGCGCAGCGCGTTCTCGATGATGTCGAGCGTGACGGGATCGATGGGGATGCGGTTGAAGGGCGTTTCGTTGGTCTGGATGATCTGTGCGGGCATTAGAATGCTCCATCAATTGCTGCCCAACCCCCGTTCGTGTCGAACGAAGGAGGGGGAAGGCCGTTCACTTCAAGTTGATCAGGATGTTGCCGACAGCGTCGACAATGCCGGTGCAGCCGGATTCGATCAGCGTGGTCGAATCCATTTCACAGACAATGGCGGGGCCGGGAATCACGTCTCCGGCGCGCAGCTTGGCGCGGTCATAGATCACCGCAGGCTGCTCGCGGCCGTCCATCCACAGCACGTGGTCGCGCATCTTTGCAGCAATCGGGTTGCCGTCCCCCTTCTCCAGTTCCGCTGCGGGCAGATCAAGCGCACGGCCCATAGCGACCGCGCGCAAGTTCACGATCTCGTGCGGGGTTTCCATGTTGAAAGTGAACAGGCGTTTGTGCTCTGCATCGAAGCGGGCGAGGATTCCGGCAATGCCATCGGCGTTCAGAACGTCGGCAGTGATCGTCAGCGGCACTTCGAAGGCCTGGCCTGCATAACGGACATCGACCTCGAACGCGCTGGTGATTTCATCCTCCGGCACGCCATCTGCCACGAGTTCGGCGCGGGTCTGCGCCGCCATTTCCTCAAGTATCGCGACAAGATCCGCCGCTTCGGTCTGGCTGGCAAGGCGGCTGAATGACCGCGCGGTTTCGGTGCGCATGCGCGTTGTCGCATCGCCCAGCGCGCAAAGCACGCCGGGGCTGACCGGCGAGATTGCAGGCCATGACCCCATAAGCCGCGCCACGGCGTTCACATGAAGCGGACCTGCTCCACCAAAGCCCATCAGCGCAAAGTCACGCGGGTCATAGCCCTGCTGCACCGAAATCATGCGCAGCGCGCCGAACATGTTCTCGTTCACGATATCGATGATCCCGCGCGCTGCAGCCATCAGATCGATGCCCAGTGCATCGGCAATGGTCTGCACGGCCTTCTTGGCACCTTCGCGGTCAAGGTTGAAGGTGCCGCCCAGCAGGTTCTCAGGCAGATAGCCCAGCACCACATTCGCATCGGTCACTGTCGGTAGCGTGCCGCCCTTGCCATAGGCCACTGGCCCCGGCACCGCACCCGCGCTCTGCGGGCCGACGCGCAAGGCGCCGGTCAATTCGGGCACATAGGCGATGGACCCGCCGCCTGCGCCCACGGTCTTCACATCAAGCGCCGAGGCGCGAACCGAAAGATGGCCCACCTCTGTCGTGCGCTGGCGGCGCGCTTCAAGGTTCTCGATCAAGGCAACGTCAGTGGACGTGCCGCCAACGTCGAGCGTCAGGATATTCCTGATGCCCGCATTGCGACCCACCCAGATCGCGCCGGTGACGCCGCCCGCAGGCCCAGACATCAGGATGTTGACCGGATGCTCCTCAGCCTTCTGCGCGCTCATCAGCCCGCCGTCTGAGCGCAGCAGCGAGAGCTTTCCGTTCATTCCCGCATCGGCAAGGCGCGAGCGCAGGTTCGACACATACTTGCTCACGATCGGGCGGACTGCGGCGTTGGCCACGGTGGTCAACGTGCGCTCGTACTCCTGCATTTCGGGCAGGACTTCGTGGCTGAGTGACACGGGCAGGCCCGGCAGGATTTCGGCAGCAAGTTCGCCCACGCGCTTTTCATGCGCGCCGTTGGTATAGGCGTTGATGAGGCTAACGGTGAGAGCTTCCACCCCATTGGCCTTCAGCAGGCCAAGCTGGCTGCGGATGTCAGCATCGTCGATAGGCCGGATTTCCGCGCCGTCAGCGCTCATGCGGCCCTTGATCGTCACTGTATCTTCCATCGCGGCAAGCGGCTGCGGCTTGGGCCAGACAATCCATCCGGCAAGGCCTCCCGGCACAAAGCTGCGCGCGATCTGCATGACGTGGCGATAGCCCTCGGTCGCCACGAGGCCGACCCGTGCGCCTTTGCCTTCCAGCACGGCGTTGGTCGCAACGGTCGTGCCGTGCAGGAAATAGTCAATGTCCCCTGCCCCGATCCCCGCCTTCGCGCAGATCGCGGTGACGCCGTTCAGGATACCCTCCGAGCTGTCGTGCGGCGTTGATGGCGTCTTGTGCCGCCAGAACGCGCTCGATGCCGTGTCGAACAGCAGAAGGTCGGTAAACGTGCCGCCCACATCCACGCCAAGGCGATAACCCATCTGTTGTTACTCCTGAACAGGTTTCGGAAAGGCTGGCGCTTGCGCCACCATTCCGGGAAGTTTGCGGCCCATCACTTCGGCAAGCCAATGGTTGGCTTCGATCAGCGCGGGCAGGTCCATGGCGGTTTCAACCCCGGCGCGGTGGAGCATGTAAACCACGTCTTCGCTAGACACATTGCCCGCCGCACCCGGCGCAAAGGGGCAACCGCCAAGGCCGCCCAGCGCAGCGTCCACCACCGTGGCCCCTGCCTCTATCGCCGCCCAGACATTGGCGATGCCGGTGCCGCGCGTGTTGTGGAAATGGACGCGCACCGGGATGGGACCGATGGCTTCCACCACGCGGCGCACAAGGCGCGACACATGCGCCGGATCAGCCACGCCAATCGTGTCAGCCAGTGCAATTTCGATGGGGTTGGCTTGTGCAAGCGACATAGCCATTGCCACAACGCGGTCTTGGCTGACTTCGCCTTCAAACGGACAGCCAAAGGCCGCGCCGATGGTTGCCTGCCCTTTCACCCCGGCAGCCTTTGCCATCGCGAGGATGGCCTTGGCCGCGACAACTGATTCGTCGCTGGTCTGGCCCTGATTGGCAATCGCAAAGCCATCGGTTGAAACACACACCGCGCCCAGTTCGTGCAGGCGGCCTGTAGCAATGGCCCGCTCCGCTCCGCGCGCATTCAGCACGAGGCCGATGTAGCTCACCCCCTCCACGTCCGGCAGTCCGGCGCACACCTCATCGGCATCGGCCATCTGCGGCACGCGCTTGGGATTGACGAAGCTGGTCACCTCGATCCGCTTTGCACCCGCTGCGATGCTACGCCGGACCAGTTCCAGCTTGTCCGCCGTCCCAATCAACGTCTTCTCGTTCTGCAGCCCGTCACGCGGGCCAACCTCGACGAACGTGATCGCCCGGCGGCTGATTGGCGGGCTCATGGCCGTGCTCGACAAAGGATGTGCGTTCGGTCGGGAATCATGGTTTTCCGTCTCACTTGGTATTCAAAAAAACTCTGCGTTCAATGCCTACACCCCCGAAACATACCCGATAGTGCATGTTTGCAAGTGCCTTGACCCAGATGCTTTGTATACAATAAGCTGCCTGCGTCACAAGCGTGCGTCAAGAGGGGGGCAAAAGCCCAAGCGTGCGCGGAAACCATATCAGGTCGTAACCAGACCAGCGACGTCGAACCATCAGGGAGGTTTGAAAATGCGTGCCAACCGTTTTCTGCTGAATACCGCTGCACTCGGTCTGCTGGCTGCGGCCACGCCGTCTTTTGCGCAGGAATCCGCTCAGGATACCGCCGCCGCTCAGGAAGAGGGCGATGCCATCATCGTCACCGCCCGCCGCCAGAATGAGCGGTTGCAAGATGTGCCGGCCTCCGTCTCGGTCCTCACCGCCAGCGCGTTGCAAAACACCGGCGCCGTCAAGGCCGAGGACTTTACCCAGCTCACCCCCGGCGTCACCATCGTTACCGGCACCGCCGAGGCGGGTGACACCCAGATCAACATTCGCGGCATCAACGGCGCGCGCGATGCCGAAAGCTCGGTTGCGCTGGTCGTTGACGGCATCCTCAAGACCAACACCGCGCAATTGAACCAGCCGCAGGGCACGCTGACGCAGGTCGAAATCCTCAAAGGCCCGCAAGGCGCGCTTTATGGCCGCAACGCCGCAGCCGGTGCCATCGTGCTGCAGACGATGAAGCCCACCGATACGCTGACCGGTGGCTTGCGCGCTTCCTACGCCAACGAGGCGACTTATGAGGCGACCGCGCACATCGCCGGACCGCTGGGCGAGAACGCTGGCTTTGTTCTCTCAGGCTACTACTTCACCACCGACGGTTGGTGGCGCAACACCTTCCTGAACAACACCAAGACGGTCGACGACAAGGAAAACTGGGCCGTCGATGGCCGCGTGATGCTCGGGCAGGGCACGTCGACGCAGCTTGACGTGAAGGCTCGCTATGCCGAGTTCAAGGGCGCCTCGCTGCCGTTCAACGCCGCGTTCCACCTGCCGCTGTTCGGTGGTGCATTCTACGAGGACGTGAACAAGCACCCCTTCAACTTCTACAACAACATCCGCGCCACCAACGACCAGAAGAGCATCGACGCCTCGATCAAGCTGGACCACGAATTCGGCAATGGCATGAAAGTGGCCGCTTGGGCGCTTTATTCCGATACCGACCAAGACCTGGTCGCCGATGGAACGTCGGCAGACTTTGCGCGCTTCATCAGCGCCGCCAACCCCGCCGTTGCCAGTTCGGTGAACAGCTGCTTTGCCAGCACGGCGGCGCTCACCGGCTTCCCGGTCAATCCGCCGGGAGGCATCGGCGCCATCCCGGTGCCGTTCATCTTTGCCCCTGCCAACGGCTCCACCTTCGGTCCTTACAGCCCGACGACCTGCGACGGCACGCAGTACCAGTTGCGCCAGCAGGAAGACATCAGCGCCGAGGTGCGCCTGCTATCCAGCACCGATGGCCCGCTGACTTGGCAACTGGGTGCCTATTACCTGCATATCGACCGTAAGACCGGCGTCAGCCTTGGTGCCGACACCGGGCAAGGCGTGATCAAGCAGCTTTATAACGCGCCCAATTCGGCCAATCCGACCTCGCTGCTTCTGGCCGACAAGTTTAGCACGAATGTCTATGCCGCTTTTGGTTCCACCGAGTGGAAGCCATCGGACCAGTTCACCGCCGGACTTGCGCTGCGCTATGACATCGAGGACCGCGCTGCCAACTCGCTCGTGCCCAATGTGTTGGACCCGTTCACCGGCGGACCGATCAATCCGGGCCTCGCGTTCGGTCCGTTCGTGGCGAAGAACGCCACGTTCAAACAGCTCCAGCCCAAGGTTACGCTCAGCTTCCGGCCGACACCTGACCTGAACATCTATGCCAACTGGGGCATTGGCTTCAAATCGGGCGGTTTCAACAACCAAGGCTCGTCTGCTGTGGTCAACGCCAGCTTCAACGATGGCGTGACACCGGGCACAATCGACGCCGACGTGACGATCAACGACCTTTACCGCAAGGAGCGGTCGAGCGCGTTCGAAGCGGGCGTCAAAGGCGAGCTGTGGGACGGGCGGATCACCTTCGATCTGGCCGGATACTACACCCGAGTCACGGACCTGCAGTTCTTCGAATTCTTTGTCGGAAGCTTTGGCCTGCTGCGCGTGGTATCGAACATCGACCGTGTCGATATCAAGGGTGCGGAGATCAACCTGACGGGCAAGATCGTCGATGGCTGGAAGGTCTTCGGCTCGTTCAACGTCACCGACAGCGAAATCAAGAAGAACGCCTCGCGCCCCTACACCGTTGGCAACAAATCGCCTTACACCGCCGACTGGACGTTGAATCTCGGCTCCGAAATCAACGCACCGCTGACGGATAGCGCCAAGCTGCTGTTCCGCGCCGATTATCGTATCACCGGGCCAACGTGGTTCCATTCGGTGCAGGATCAGGAGCGGCCGACGATCTTTTCGGCTCTGCTGCCGATCTCGGCGCTGGCAGCTCCCGGTTTTGTGGGCAATGCCCGTTATGACGTGGCGCAGCGCGATGCCTTTGGTGTGCTGAATTTGCGCGCGGGGATCAATCTGGAGCGCTATCGCATTGCCGTGTTTGCTGAAAACCTGCTGGACCGCCGCTATATTTCCGAGGCCATTCCGGCGATTGAATTCGGCGGATCGTTCATTACGCCGGGCGCGCGCCGCCTGATCGGGGTTGAAGTGGGCGCAACGTTCTGATGAGAGGACGGGGGAGGGGCGCGGATGCGCGACCCTCCCGATTGATACAGGAGCAGCCGTGTCCAAAGCCTCGCAGGAAGCCTACCGCAAGATTCGCGCTGGGATTCTATCGGGGCACTTTCCCGCAGGGCAGTTCGTTACTGAAGATGAATTCGCGCAGTTATGCGGTCTGTCCCGCACGCCGGTGCGAGAGGCCATCGCAGAACTGGTCAGCGAAATGCTGCTCCAGCGTTCGGACACCAACCGCGTCTTCGTGCCGGTCTGGTCCGATGAGGACGAGGAAGAACTGTTCAGCCTGCGCGCCATGCTGGAAAGCCACTGCGCCGCCCGTGCTGCACGGCTGATCTCGGACGAACAGATCATACAATTGCGCGCGCACTGCGATTTCATCGATCGCGCCATTGCCGACACCGACGGGCCGGACGTTTCGGGCTTTGTCGAAGGCAACCGCCATTTTCACGCGGTCATCCTCGCTGCTGCACAATCCGAACGGCTGGCGCAATTGATGAAGTTTGTGGTCAGCCAGATCGTCGTCCACCGCACGGCAGAACAATATGCCCGCGCGGATATGGAGCAGAGCCAGCGCGACCACCGCGATCTGGTCAGAGCTTTCGAAACCCGCGATGAAGACTGGGCGCGCGCATTGGCCAACACGCACATCCGCCGCGCCGCCAGTGTCTACCGCGCGATGCGGGGATAACCGTCAGCCCGCCAAGACAGGCGGCTTCAGCTGAAACTCTTCCACCGGCATGCCGCCGATCACGTGTTCCTGCAGGATCCGCTCCAGCACCGGCGGGGTGCAAGAGTGATACCACACGTTGTCGGGATAGACGACCGCGACCGGCCCGACGAGGCACACGCGCAGGCAGCCAACCTTGTTGCGCAGCACGCCCTGCGCGCCGCCCAGCTTCAGTTCCCCAAGGCGCTTCTTGAGGTAGTTCCAGGCCTCGTCCCCCACTTCGCGCGGGGCGCACTTGTCCTTGTCCGGCCCGGCGCAAAGCAGGATATGGCGCTGCGGGTTGAAACCGCCCAGCTTGGCCAGCGCGATTTCAGCCTGCAGGATTTCGTCGGGAGTGAAGCTCACTTACCGTCTTTCTTCAACCAGCGCTCCAGCCAGTTGAACGTAGTCTGGTGCCACTGCAACGAGTTCTTGGCCTTGAGCACCCAGTGGTTCTCATCCGGGAAGACCAGCAGTTCGGACGGAATGCCCCGGCGCTGCAATGCGGTGAACGCGGCCAGTCCTTGGGTATAAGGAATGCGGAAGTCCTTCTCGCCGGTGATGACCAGCATCGGCGTCTTCCACTTGGCCACGTGGTTCACCGGGTTCCACTTTTCGAACTCTTCGGGCGCTTCGTAATAGGGGTGCCCGCCATGCTCCCATTCGTCGAACCACAGCTCTTCGGTTTCATAGGCCATCGCGCGGGCATCGAACACGCCGTCATGCTGGACAAGGCACTTGAACCGGTCTGGCCAGACGCCGGCGATCCAGTTCATCATGTAGCCGCCATAAGACGCGCCCGCCGCACAGGCATTGTCGCCATCAATCTGCGCATCGAGCGCAATCGCTGCGGCAAAGCCCTTCTGCAGATCTTCCAACGGCTTGCCACCCCACTGCCGGTTGATCGCATCGGTGAAGGCCTGCCCGTATCCGGTCGATCCGTGGAAATCGATCGAGACGATGGCATAGCCCTGGCTCGCCCAGACGCGCGGGTTCCAGCGGTTTGACCAGCTGTCATTATAAGAACCCTGCGGCCCGCCGTGGACGTAGAGGATTGAGGGCATCTTGCCCTTGATCCAGTTCGGTTTGGTAATCTGGCCCCATACCGTATCGCCGTCCGCGCCTTTGAAGCTGAAGCGCTGCGTGACGACCGGCGCACGGGCAGCGAGCGTCGTGGCTGCAACATCGGTCAGCCGCGCCCCCGCTTTGCCCGGCTTGCCAATATAGAGTTCTGCCGGAGCATCGAGCGAATCGCGCGTGTAGAGCAGGCGACCATCATTCAGCGGCACCACGCCGCCGATGTGCCCTTCCCGCCCCGGATTGAGCACCAGCCGCGTAACCTTGCCGCTCACCGGATCGATGCGGAACGCGGGGTTATCAAGCACATCCTGCGCCGTGGCGATCAGCGCCTTGCCATCGGGCGTCCACGTCAGCGACGCGACCGATCGGTCCCATGCACCGGTCAGTTCGCGCCGGGTGCCGGTCTTCAGATCAATCAGGTTCACCACCAGCCGGTCGGCCTCGTAACCGGGGCGCGCCATTGCGGCATAGGCCAGCCACTTGCCATCGGGCGATGGGGCGGGCGTATTATCTGTGGCCTTGTTTGCGTCAGTCAGGTTGGTCGGCGCGCCGCCATCCAGCTTCGAATGCCAGATGTCGAGATTGGTCGAGGTCGGCTCATTCCGGTCAGCCTGCCGCGCCACGAAGAACAGCGACTGCGAATCTGCCGCCCACGCCACATCCTCGCCGCCGCCAAAGGGCTTGTTCGGGCTGTCTCCAGTGAGTGTCCCCACCGGACCGTCAGCCGCCCTGCCCTCGCCACCAACCTTGCCATCCGCCCCAAGATCGAACGCGAAGACGCGGCTGTAATTGCCCGGTGTTTCCCATGCATCCCAGTGCCGCACAAAGCCCGCGCCGTCCTTGTAGTGCCGCCCGGTGCCGGGACCGGGCAACGCTGTGTTGCCATCGCTCTGGCAGCCGAACATCGAACAGGTGCGCGCGATATCACCCCACACCGCGATGCGCTTTCCGTTGGGGGACAGCTCGAAACCCGCAACTTCGGCCTTGAAAGCCGTAACTTGCGTGGTCACCCCGCTGGCAGGATCGACCTTCCACACTTGCGTGGTCTCAGCCTCGCCCACCTTGCGGTCTGACAGGTAATACAGCGCGCCGTCCGGGCCGAATGCCGGGTCGCTCGCGCTGCCGCCGGTGTCGATGCGGCGCGGTTCACCTTTGCCATCGGCACTACGCACCCACAGCGCAGGCGTGCGCTTGTAACTCACCGGATCGGTGGTGGTGACCACATAGGCGATCAGCTTGCCATCGGACGCAATCGCGCTGCCGCCAAGGCGGTTCAGCGTGACCAGATCCTGCGGAGAGAATGGCGCGGCCTGCTGGGCAACAGCGGGAGCGGCGAATGCGACGGCAAGAATGGCTGCCGCCGAGAACAACGAGTTGGTTTTCATGGAAACCGGATTAGCGCCACAAGCGTGCAGCGCAAACCGCTAATTCACCCGCGTTTCCCGGCAATCCGGGCGATCTCTGCCGAAACCATCTTTTCAACCATCGCAGGCAGGTTCTTGTCCAGCCACTCGGCCAGCATGGGCTTCAACAGTTCGCGCACCAGCCCTTCGAGCGAGGTTTCACCGGAACGAACAATCTGCGGAGCAACACCGGGCTGGGCCAGCATCGACAGCGCCGCCAGCGATTCACGCATCGAAGCAGCCGCAGCATCGGCAACCAGACCGCCGGTATCGGCGTCGTCTTCCTCATCGGTCTCAGTGAGTTCGAGCACTTCTGCGCGGGGCGCAGACCGGGCCAGTTCAGCGCGGGCCAGTTCAACGCGGGCAGGATCAACGCGGGCTTGGTCAGAACGGGCGCGGGTCTGTGCCTCGGCGCGATTATCGCGCGCGATCACCTTCTTGATCGATTCGAGGATTTCCTCGACGGACGGTTCACCGGCCTGACGCATCGAAACTGCTACCCCCACAAACCCTGTTGCACCGATTCCCTCAGGGCCTCGGCGTAGGCTGGATTGTCGCATCCTGTGCAGGCGTGTCAACGGTGCGCGTTGAGACGGCCTTCGGATCAGGGTCACGGTCCCAATCCCAGATACGGCCCCGCACCCGTTCATAGTTGACCTGCGGATCATACAACGCCCCGCCATCAAGGCCGAGATCGTTGGCATCGGCCTTGCCCATCGCCGCCAGCAGGTTGAACCCTGCCACATAGGCATTGCGGCGCGCGGCAACGAGTTGCACTTGCGCGCGCAGCAGTTCCTGTTCGGCATCAAGGATGTTCAGGATGGTGCGGTTGCCTACGGAATTTTCCGCCCGCACGCCTTCAAGGCTGAGCGCGGCAGCATCGACCGCCGTCTGGTTCATCGCGATGATTTCGTTCGCGGCGCGCCATGATGCAAACGACGAGCGCACCGCGGCTATGACCTGACGCTCTACGCCAACTTCCTGTTCAAGCGTTGCGGATTCGCGGGCTTGTGCCTGTCGGGTCTGGGCAGCTGGACCACCGCCTTGAAACAGCGGAACCGAGAGCGTCACGCCGGTTTGCGCCGTGGTATTAGCCTGCCGCAGCACTTCGTTGGTGCCCAGAAAGCTGCCCTTGAATTCCTGACGGCTGCCATTGGCCGAAACCGAAACGGTCGGCTTCTTCGCGGCTTCCGCCACTTTCACGTCAAAAGCCGCAGCTTTGCTTCGTTCGCGCGCGGCAAGAAGATCAGGATTGTTCTCAAGCGAGAAGATGACCGCATCGTCCGGCGTTTCGGGCAGCCCGGGAAGGGGCGGCGGCGGTGCGAGATCGACGGGTGGATTGCCGACCACCTGGATGAAGCGTTCGCGGCTGGACTGCAGGTTTGCTTCGGCCGTGCGCAGATCGCTGCGGGCCAGTGCAAGGCGGGAATTGGACTGGGCGACGTCTGTGCGCGTTACATCGCCGATATCGAACCTGTCGGTGGTGGCCGAAAGGTTCACTGAGAGAACTTCAACATTGTTGCGGTTCAATCCGACGATCGCTCCATCACGAATAACGTCCATGTAGGCCGCAACCACTTCGCTGAACACGCCCGATTCAGTGCCGCGCAAATCCTCTTGCCCTGCTTCGACACGAGTCTTGGCAGCGCGGATCGAATTCTTGACCGACCCGCCCGAATAGACCGGAACCTGCAGGCTGAGATCGACACTGGTCGACCAGTCGGTGATCAGGAACGAGTTGGGGTTGGCCTTGAGTGTGCGATTGTAGCTACCCTGGCCAGACAGGCTTGGCAGGGCACGCGCGCGCGCAATCGGCACGCCCTCATCCGTCGCGCGCTGGGTGGCGCGGGCTGCCTGCAGCGTCGGGTTGGTATTGTAAGCGCTGGTCAGCGCCTCACGCAGGTCATCGGCGAGCGCGGGGGTTGTCGCCAGAGCGGCAGCGCCGGTCACCAGCAGCAGGCGCAGCGCCTTGTATTTTGGCATGAGGCTCAGAAGCTCCACGTCTTCGGCGCGGCAAATTCAGGGAGCACCGCGAAATCGGCATCGCCCAGCGGGGTGGCAATGACTTTGCCCAAGACCTTGCGCGCAATGGCGAGGCGGGTCACGCCGCGATCCACGATCCCGGTAACCACGCGGCCATCGTCGGCCAGCAATGCCGCCAGCGATTCGGGAAGAACCTCAGCCGCGCCATCAATCAGGATCAGCGAGTAGGGGCCACCCTGCGCCACACCCAGCGCGTCGGCGCGGGTCACGCTGCCAGCCAGCTTTTCCGTCAACGCCGCAAGATAACCGTTGGGCGAAAGCACCAGCACGCTATCATCCTGCACCACCCCAGCCGCTTCAAGCATCTGGCCATACGTCAGCGCGGGCGACAGGAACCGGCCTTCGCCCAACGGCACGGCGCGATCCATATAAGACACAGCGCGGCGATCATCGGGCACGAAATCCTCGCGCCGCACACCGTTGAAAGCGGCCAGAATGCCGGGCGCGTTGACGCCGCTGACGCGCAGTTGGCTATCGATCATCGCACGACGCGCAACCTGCATTTCATCCGCAGCCGGGCGGTCTTCAACCACGGTCATTGCAACCCTCATGTTCCAGACGGGAGCCTGACAAGATGTCGGTTCCCACAATTGATCTCTGGCAAGAGCCTGTAGATTATCGACTTGCTGTTTCCAAGGGATTTGCATGTCGATTGTCGACGCGTAAGGGGCGTTCGCAGTTTCTCAGGCATTGGAGGGATTTCCGGATGGCCGAAATGGTGACGATCAAGGAAGCAGACCTGATCGATAGCGTTGCCGATGCGCTGCAATACATCAGCTATTTCCACCCGATGGACTACATCCGCGCGCTGGGTGACGCCTATGAGGCCGAGCAAGGCCCGGCGGCAAAGGACGCCATCGCGCAGATCCTCACCAACAGCCGCATGTGCGCCGAAGGCCACCGTCCGATCTGTCAGGACACCGGCATCGTCAACGTCTTCATCAAGTGGGGGCAGGATTGCCGCCTTGAAAGCGACCTCTCGCTGCAGGACGTGGTCGATGAAGGCGTGCGCCGCGCCTATCTTAACCCGGACAACAAGCTGCGCGCTTCGGTGCTGGCCGATCCCGCCTTCACCCGCCGCAACACGAAGGACAACACGCCCTGCGTGCTCCACGTGGAAATGGTCAAGGGTAACAAGATCGTCGTCGATGTGGCGGCCAAGGGCGGCGGCAGCGAAAACAAGTCCAAGTTCAAGATGATGAATCCCAGCGATTCGATTGCCGACTGGGTGATCGAGATGCTGCCGCAGATGGGCGCTGGCTGGTGCCCGCCGGGCATGCTCGGCATCGGCATCGGCGGCACGGCGGAACATTGCGTGCTGCTGGCCAAGAAGGCGCTGATGGAGCCGATCGACATGGCCCAGCTGAAGCTGCGCGGGGCCCAGACCGATATCGAAAAGCTGCGCATCGAAATCTTCGACAAGGTCAATGCGCTGGGCATCGGCGCGCAGGGCCTCGGCGGGCTTTCGACCATCCTCGACGTGAAGATCATGGACGCGCCGTGCCACGCTGCGGGCAAGCCCGTGGCGATGATCCCCAACTGCGCCGCCACCCGCCACGCACACTTCAGCCTTGACGGGTCCGGGCCGAGCTATCTCGAACGGCCAAAGCTCGACGAATGGCCACAGGTCCATTGGGCACCTGATTCGGCTGCCAAGCGCGTCAATCTCGATACGCTGACGCAGGACGAGGTGCAGGGCTGGAAAGCGGGCGACCGTCTGCTGCTCAATGGCAAGATGCTGACGGGCCGCGATGCCGCGCACAAGCGCATCAAGGACATGCTGGCCAAGGGCGAAGAACTCCCGGTCGATTTCAAGGGCCGCGTGATCTATTACGTCGGCCCGGTCGACCCTGTGCGCGAAGAAGTGGTCGGCCCAGCAGGCCCCACCACCGCCACTCGCATGGACAGCTTCTCTGACCTCATGCTCGACCTCGGCCTGCTTGCCAGTGTAGGCAAGGCAGAGCGCGGCCCCGCTGCGACGCAGTCCATCGCCAATCACAAGAGCGCCTACCTCATGGCGGTCGGCGGCGCGGCCTACCTTGTTGCGCGCGCGATCAAGGAATCGAAAGTCGTCGGGTTCGAAGACCTTGGCATGGAAGCGATCTATGAATTCACGGTTGAGGACATGCCGGTGACCGTGGCCGTCGATAGCGAGGGCGAAAACGTCCACAAGTCCGCGCCATTGGTGTGGAAGAAGAAGATTGCTGAAGAAGGCCTTCTTCCCGCCTAACCTTTCGCTTCGATGAACAGCAAACGCCGCCCGACCACCGTTCTGGTGCGTCGGGCGGTTCGCGTTTAGGCTCCCGCCAATGACGTCGTCGCAAATCGATCCGGGAATCCCGCGCGTACCGGCCCGGCAGGTAGTCCTGTCGGCCGCAGCGCTGTGGCTGTGCTATTTCGTGCTCATCACCGTGCGCGGGCTGGTGGTGGAACTGGGCGACTTTACCGATCTGCTGTGGCGGCGCGGTCTGGTGACGGGCGCGGGGATCATCGTCACCGTCGCCTGCTGGCCCCTGCTCCGCCGCTTCGATGCACGGTCGCTGGTCGTGCGTGGTGGAGCGGCTCTGGTGATCATGCTGCCCGCCGCGCTGGCGCTGGCCGCCGTCAACCAGTGGGCCTTTGCCCCGGTCGAAAAGCGCATGCTCGAAAATCTGGCGCATGAGGAAGACGGCGAAGGTGCGCCGTCTTCTGATGAGGATACGGCGGCTGATGGAAGCAAGGTTCCCTCGGTAAAGATCCGGCGCGACATGGCCGGGAACGTGCTGGTTGATGTGCTCGACGAAGGTTTCGTTCCCCCCGAGCCTCCCCCCGCCCCGCCCGCTCCCGCAGAGCCCCGCGTCTGGCGCGAACCCCCGCCTGCTCCCTCTCCAAAGGCCGCGCCCACACCCGCGTCCGATCCGCTGCTGGACGAGGACGACCTTGCAGAAATCGAGCAGTTCACCGAAGACCGGGCAGAGGCCGCGCTGCGCATCGCCGGAATCGTGCGCAATGCCGATGGCAGCACGGTGATCACCCAACCCGGCATGGTCATTCGGCAATATGCCGATGGCCGCTCCGAATTGCGCACCGGCGGCAAAATCTACCGCGTGGATGGCGATGGGGAAATCGCAAGCGTGCTGGTAGCACCACCAGTCCCGCCTGAACCACCGCAGCCTGCCGCAAGCGCAGTACCTCCCGCGCCGCCCGCCATTTCCGATGCAACGGCACTTCGAGACATTGCCCGCCGCGACGCGCAGATCGCACTCCGTCAGGCCGAAGTCGCGCGCAGGGTCGCGCTGGCACAGGCGCGTGCAGAGGCTGCGCGGCAACGTATTGCACCAGACCCGCGAGAGCCTGATGCGGCATCATCTCCCCGACCAGCGAGATCGCCTGCAGCATCAGCCGCAACGAAGGCTGCGATTGCAAACGCCCCGCCTGTGCCCGCTCCCTCCGCAAGCTTGCCCGCTGCTGAAACCGAAGAACTCGCCACCGCCAGCAAGGTCACCGTGATCCGCAAACTGGTGGAAAAGGAAGGCCTGTGGCGGCAACTCACCGATGTGGCGCTGGGCCGTTATTTCCTCCTGATCGCCTGGGCCGCGCTCTACCTCGCGCTTGGCAATGGCGAACAGTTGCGCGCGGCGGAGTACCGCGAGGGCGAATATCGCCGCGCTGCCAAGGCCGCCGAACTGCGCTCCCTGCGCTATCAGGTGAACCCGCATTTCCTGTTCAACACATTGAATTCCCTGTCAGCTTTGGTCATGGTCGGGCGCGCTGAACAGGCCGAGAAGATGATCCAGTCAATCTCCCGTTTCTATCGCCACAGCCTTGCCGGTGATCCCACCACCGACATGCCGCTGGAAGACGAGATCGCGTTGCAGCGCCACTACCTTGAAATCGAGGCGGTGCGTTTCCCCGAACGGCTGCGCTGCGAATTCGATGTGCCTGACGATCTGATGAGCGCCTGCGTGCCGGGCATGATCCTGCAACCGCTGGTCGAAAACTCGATCAAATACGGCGTCTCCACCACAATCCGCCCGGTCACGATCCGCATTTCCGCGCGCGAGGCGGGCGGTTTTCTGATCCTCACCGTGGCGGACGACGGACCGGGCGAAGGCCTTGCCAGCGGCAGCACCGGCATCGGGCTGGAAAACGTGAAAAGCCGCATGATCGCCCGCTTCGGCGACGAGGCGAAAGTGGAAAGCGGCCCGCTTCCGGCGGGCGGATACGCCACCGTGCTGACCATGCCGGTGGTGCGAAATGAATGCTGATGGGGACGAAATGCGGACGCTGATTGTCGATGACGAACCGCTTGCGGTTGAACGCATGCAGATCCTGTGCGCGCGCATCCCTGCGCTGCAGGTGGTGGGCACCGCCAGCGATGGCGCTGCGGCGCTGCGCCTGATCGCGGCACTGACCCCCGATCTGGTCCTGCTCGACATGACCATGCCCGAAGTCGATGGCCTTGGCGTGGCCCGCGCGCTGGCTGGACAGGCCAACCGCCCCGCCGTGGTCTTCGTGACCGCCCACGATGATTTCGCGGTTGAAGCGTTCGATTGCGACGCGGTGGACTATGTCCTCAAACCCGTGGCGCAGGAGCGGTTGGAGCGCGCAGTCGAACGCGCGCAGGCCCGCCGCGCCGCGCCGCCCGAAACGCCGCTCACCCCGGAAAAACCCGCCAGCGAATGGATCGAGGAATTCTGGGTGCCGCACCGCTCCGAACTGATCCGCGTGGCAGCGAGCGACCTTGAACGCATCGATGCCGAGCGCGATTACGTGCGGCTCCACGTCGGCCATCAGAACGGGCAAGGGCGCAGCTACATGATGCTCCACACCATTGCAGGGCTGGAGGCCCGGCTTGATCCCGAATGTTTCATCCGCCTCCACCGCTCCACCATCGTGCGGCGTGATCGCATCGCCGGGCTGAAGCACGATGGCCTTGGCGTGTGGTCGGCAGAACTGCTGGACGGATCGCTGCAGCGTATCGGCCGGACCTATCTGGCGCGGGTAAAGGCAATGGCGGGACGCTGACTTTCATCCTCCCCGCTAGCGGGGAGGGGGACCGCCCGAAGGGTGGTGGAGGGGGCCATGCCTGAAACGCTGCACTCTGTGGAGAAGCCCCTCCGTCAGCCTGCGGCTGCCACCTCCCCGCCTGCGGGGAGGATGAAGGTCAGGCCTTGTAAAGCGCGTCCACCCGCGCGCCATAACGCTCGCGGATCTTGTGCCGCCGGATCTTCAAGCTCGGCGTCATTTCCTCGTTATCGATGCTGAACGCCTCATCCGCAAAGGCGAACTGGCGGACTTTCTCTATCACCGAAAGCTCCTTGTTCACCCGGTCCACCGCCGCGCGCACTGCGTTGCGGAACGCCGGCAAATCCTGCAAGGCCCTGAAATCAAACGTCTCGCCTTGCGCGCGCGCCCATTCGAGCGCCCACTCGGGATCGGGCACGATCAGGCCAACGATATAGGGCCGCTTGTCGCCGCTCACCATCGCCTGCAAAATCTCGGGCTGCAGCGTCAGCATGCCTTCGATCTTCTGCGGAGAGACATTGTCGCCCTTGTCGTTGACGATCATGTCCTTCTTGCGGTCGGTGATCACAATACGGCCCTTGGAATCCAGATGCCCGATGTCACCGGTATGCAGCCAGCCCGCATTCGGCCCTTCCTTGGGGATGGCGCGGGCAGTCTCGGCCTCATTCTGCCAATAGCCGTGCATCACCAGTTCGCCCCGAACGAGGATTTCACCGTCCTCGGCAATCTTCAACTCAACGCCCTTCATCGGCGGGCCGACCGTGTTCATCCCGATGCCCGCCCTCGGCCGATTGCACGAGATGACCGGCCCTGCCTCGGTCTGGCCATAGCCTTGCAGCATGGTCAGCCCCATCGCGTCGAAGAACACGCCGACATCGGGATTGAGCGGTGCCCCGCCCGAAACCATCGCTTTCATCCGCCCACCGAACCGCGCCTTGATCTTGGGCCGCAGCGTGCGATCAAGGATCAGGCTCATCGGCAGATCAACGATGCGGCCTTTGCCGGCGGCCTTGCGTCCGCCAATGCCCAGCGCGCGGTCCATCAGATAGTTGGCAACCTTACCCTGCTTTTCCACCTGCTTCATGATCCGCGTGCGCAGCACCTCAAACAGGCGCGGCACGACCACCATCAACGTAGGACGCACTTCCTCGATGTTCGAGGCGAGCTTTTCCAGACCTTCCGAATAGTAGATCTGCGCGCCCATGCCGATCGGCAGATATTGCCCGCCCGTATGCTCATAGGCGTGGGACAGCGGCAGGAACGAAAGGAACACTTCCTCACCCCAGCCCAGATCCTCCGCAAGGATGAACGCTGCGCCTTCCACATTGCACAGGATCGAACCGTGGTGCAGGCGCACCCCGCGCGGGCTGCCGCCGGTGCCGCTGGTGTAGATGATGCAGGCCAGATCGTTCCGCCCCACGCCCGCCATACGCGCATCCACCGCGCGCCGCGCCGCCGCGCCATCGCCTTCAGTCAAAGCGGACCAATCATGGAACGCCAGTTTCCCGGCCTGCATCTGCCGCAGCGGCTCCATGCCGATCACGTGCTCCACCCCAGGTGCCGAAAGTGCCGCAGGCAGCAGCGGTTGCGACAGCTTGGCGGTCGATACGATCACCGCCCGCGCGCCAGAATTCTCCAGAATGTGCAGGTGATCCCGCTCGGTATTGGTGATGTAGGTCGGCACAGTGACCAGCCCTGCCGCCATGATCGCATGGTCGGCAATGCACCATTCGGGCCGGTTTTCGGATACCAGCGCCACACGGTCACCGGGGTTCAGCCCCAGCATGCGCAACGATTCGGCCAGCACGCAAACCTGCCGTGCCGCCTCGGCCCAGCTGATTGAAGCCCAAGCACCCTGCTTTTTGGCCCACAGGAACGGGCTGTCACCGCGATGCCCTGCGCGGTCGAGGAACATTGCAACAAGATTGGGAAAGCCTGCGAAATCGGAAAGCTGCACGTCTGGTTCCTCGGCCCATTTGCGTTTCGGGCGACCGTTGCTGGCCGCTCCTGATGGTTGCACTGGAACCTAGTGGCGCGCTGCCCTTACGGCAACCTGTGTTGCATCACGTCAAGGTGCGACAGCCGCCCCTTCGCTACGCGGATCTGCCGCACCGCGCCACACCCACTTGCCGCCCACGCGCACCCGCTCAATCGCGTTCGCCTTGAACGACGGGCTGCGCGCCGTCACTTGCACATGGCCCAGCGCCTGAAAAGCCGGGATCATGGCCTCCAACGTGGTGCCCTTTTCCACCGAAACCGCATTGCCCGGTGCATAGATCACCGGCAGCGCAATCGCATCACGCGCGGACAAATCCCAGTCGATCACGCCGATGATCGCCTTGGCCACTTGCGCTGGAATTGTCGTGCCGCCCGCCGCACCCACGGCGAGGCGAAGCGCTCCATCCGGGCCATAGACCAGCGTCGGCGCCATCGAACTGCGCGGGCGCTTGCCGCCTTCCACGCGGTTTGCGGTCGGCTTGCCGTCCTTGTCGGGCACGATGTTGAAATCGGTCAGCTCGTTGTTGAGGTAATACCCGCCCACCATCAGCCCCGATCCGAACGGCCCTTCGATGGTGGAGGTGTAGCTGGTGGAATTGCCCCAGCGGTCCACCGTCACGAAGTGCGTGGTGCCGTGTTCTTCCTGGTGGCCGGGCCGCGCAAAGGCCAGCTTTGCGCCCGCAGGTTTGCCCGGCAGCGCCGTGGCCATCGTCGCGCCTTCAGAAATCAGCGCCGAGCGTCCGGCCAAATAGCCAGGATCGGTCAGCCCGGCCAGCGGCACCGGCACGAAATCGCTGTCGGCCAGATATTGTTCGCGATCCGCATAGGCCAGCCGCTGTGATTCGGCGATCAGGTGCCACGCCACCGGACTGGTCGAGCCAAGTGCCTTCATATCGAACCGCTCGATCTGCTTCAGGATGGCGAACACAGTGGTCGCCCCCGAACTCGGCGGTCCCATCCCGCATACGCGGTACTTGCGGTATTCCCCACACACCGGCGGCCGCTTAACCGCCTTGTAGGCCGCCAGATCAGCCGTGGTCAGCGGCGATGGATTTTTGGGACTCGTGCCAACCTTGCTCGCCAGCAACATCGCATTGTCGCCGGTGTAGAAGCTGTCCGCCCCACGCGCGGCAATGCTTTCCAGCGTCGCCGCCAGCGCTGGGTTGCGCACCACGGTGCCCACCGGCAGCGGCTCTCCTGCCGCGTCATAAAACAGCGCCCGTGCCGCCGGGTCGAATGCGCCGGTCCTGCTCGCCGCGCTTAACATCGCCCGCATGCGCGGCGTGATGGCATAGCCCTCGCGCGCCAGCCTGATCGCGGGCTGGAACAGCGTGCGCCACGCGATCTTGCCCTTTTCGTTGTGCGCCATCGCTGCCAGCCGCAAGTTGCCCGGCACGCCCACACTGCGCCCACCGATCACCGAATCCGGCCAGACCAACGGCTTGCCATCGACATAGAACCACTGCGATGTCGCCGCCTTTGGTGCGGTTTCCCGCCCGTCAATCGTCTCAACCGTGCCCGCAGCATCGCCCAAAACAAGGAACCCGCCACCCCCGATACCGGAACTTTGCGGCTCCACCACCGTCAGCGCCAGCATCGTGGCAATTGCCGCATCGGTGGCGCTGCCACCCAGCCGCAGCATCTGCACCCCCGCCTCAGCCGCGCGCGCATCGGCAGCTGAAACCAGCCCCGGCCCATCCACCGGCACGCCATCAGCCGCTGAGCCGACCGGCGCGGGATTGGGCGGAGCCACCGAAGCACTCGGCGGTGGAACGCAGGCCCCGGCAAGCAGGACAGCGGAAACGGGCAGGAAGCGAAAGGCGCGCAGTAATGTCATGCGCCCAAGGCTATTCGCTGCCGACCGCCTCGGCAATGGACGTCATGCCCGCTTCGCGCACCTTCTTTTCAAGGCCGGCCACGATCCGCGATGCCAGCCCCGGCCCTTCATAGACCATCGCGCTGTATATCTGGATCAGGTTCGCGCCCGCACGGATGCGTGCCCAGGCATCGTCAACCGTGGCGATGCCGCCCACGCCGATCAGCGGAATCGCCCCGCCACTCGCCTTGCGGAAATCACGCAAGCGTTGCAGCGCCAGCTCACGCAGAGGCTCCCCCGAAAGCCCTCCTGCTTCAATGGCATGGCGCGATTGCAGCGCGGGGCGCGTGATCGTGGTGTTCGATACGATCAGCGCAGCCAACTGCTTTTCCAGCGCGATCCGGCAAATCCCATCGATGTCCGAAGGTTCAAGATCCGGTGCAAGCTTCAGGAAGATCGGCACATTGATATTGCCCCGCGCCTCGATCACCGCATCCAGCAACGCCGATAGCGCGCCTTCATCCTGCAACGCGCGCAGGCCGGGCGTGTTGGGCGAGGAAATATTGACCGTCAGATAGGACGCCAGCGGCGCCATCAGCCGCGTCATCTGCGCATAATCGGCGATACGATCAACCGAGTCCTTGTTCGCGCCAATGTTCACACCCACGATGCCCGGCAGGCCGCGCGGCCCGATCTCACGCCGCCGCACCAGCCGGTTCGCCACTGCCTGCGCGCCTTCGTTGTTGAATCCCATGCGGTTGATCACCGCGCGGTCTTCAACCAATCGGAACAGGCGTGGCTTGGGATTGCCCTCTTGCGGCAGCGGCGTGACCGTGCCCACTTCCACAAAGCCGAAGCCCAACCCCAGCATCGCATCGGGCACTTCGGCGTTCTTGTCGAAACCCGGAGCCATGCCGACCGGATTGGGAAAGGCGATCCCCGCCACCCGCTGCGCAAGGCTCGGGGTCGGAGCCTTGGTGCCCCCAGCGTGGCTCAAAGAAAGGGCCTTGATCGTCAGGCGATGGGCAGGCTCGGCAGGAATGCGGAAAATCAGCGGGCGCAGCAGCGAATAAGGCGTCACGGTCAAACGGTTCCGGTTCTGCGAACTGGTGAAGGATGTCGAAGCGAATCGGGGTCAGTCCGGCACGCGATCCATAAGGCCGTACGCACACCCCGTGTTGCATCTTTGCGACGTATTGTGCCGGGGGCCAAGTTCGAATCTGTCGGAAATGACGGCAATTGTAATTGAATGATCGGCGATTGTTGCCACAATGCCACCGAATTTGTCGAATCCATACAATTCTTGAACCGGGCTTCTGCCTAGGAAGGCGCTGCGACCCGAAGGGCTCGGTGCAGCGATGTGCTGGGTTCTCGACTTCAAGGCGGCCGATGATCCTTTGTGGAGCGCGGCCGCCCTTTTTTTGGCCTTCTCCCCAGCCATAAAGGCCGCTCTTGCACCTTGCCGCCCCCGCGCCTAGATAACCGGAACGATTCGGTCTGATTTACAGATCGTCAATCCGGGACACCCGCCGATGCGCCTTTCCAGCATGGCCGATTATGCCGTCGTCACGATGAGCGCCGCCGCGCGCCATTGCGGACACGCGCGCGTCTCGGCCCAGCAACTGGCCGATGAAACCGGCCTACCCGCCCCCACCGTGCAGAAACTGGTCAGCAAATTGTCCGCCGCAGGTCTGCTCAAGGCGGTGCGCGGCGCACATGGCGGGCTGAAGCTGGCCCGCCCGGCCGCTGCAATCACGCTCGCCGATATTGTGGAGGCCGTCGAAGGCCCTATTGCGCTCACCCCCTGCAGCGATCATGGGCGCCACGATTGCACGCTCGAAAGCGCGTGCACCGTCCGTCCGCACTGGCCTGCGGTCGACGCCGCGCTGCGCGGTGCGCTGGCCGGAATCCCGCTCACCCAATTGTCCCGTCCTGCCGCAACTGCGGCCTTGGGGGCGGAGGTTATGGCATGACTGATAACGTAGAACTCAAGGATCAGGCCGCGCACGATGCAGCGGCAAGAGCAGCCGATTACGAACACGGCTGGTCTTCCGACATCGAGCAGGAATACGGCCCCAAGGGCCTGTCCGAAGATACCGTCCGCTACATCTCGGCCAAGAAGGACGAGCCGGAGTGGATGCTCGAATGGCGGCTCAAGGCCTATCGTCACTGGCTGACCATGCCCACGCCCGATTGGGCCAAGCTGAACGTCCCGCCGATCGACTATCAGGACGCCTACTATTGGGCTGCACCCAAGACCAAGCCCAAGCTCGGCAGCCTTGACGAGGTCGATCCCGAAATCCTGCGCATCTACGAAAAGCTCGGCATTCCGCTGGAAGAGCAGAAAGTGCTCGCTGGCGTCGAAGGCGCGCGCAAGGTTGCAGTCGATGCGGTGTTCGATTCTGTCAGCGTTGCCACCACCTTCCGCAAGGAGCTGGAACAGGCAGGCGTCATCTTCCGCTCCATCTCCGAAGCGATCCGCGAATACCCTGACCTCGTGAAGAAGTGGCTGGGCAAGATCGTGCCGATGCACGACAACTACTTCGCCACGCTCAACTGCGCGGTCTTTTCGGACGGCACTTTCGTCTACATCCCCGAAGGCGTGCGCTGCCCGATGGAGCTGTCCACCTATTTCCGCATCAACGCGGAAAACACCGGCCAGTTCGAACGCACCCTGATCGTGGCCGAAAAGGGCAGCTATGTCAGCTACCTAGAAGGCTGCACCGCGCCGATGCGCGATGAAAACCAGCTCCACGCCGCGGTGGTGGAACTGGTTGCGATGGACGATGCCGAAATCAAGTATTCCACCGTCCAGAACTGGTATCCCGGCAATGCCGATGGCCTTGGCGGCATCTACAACTTCGTCACCAAGCGCGCTCTCTGCCAGGGTGCGCGCAGCAAGGTGTCGTGGACGCAGGTCGAAACCGGCTCTGCCATCACGTGGAAGTATCCGTCCTGCGTGCTGAATGGTGAGGATTCGGTGGGCGAATTCTACTCGGTCGCTGTCACCAACAATTACCAGCAGGCCGATACCGGCACCAAGATGATCCACAACGGCAAGGGCAGCCGCTCGACCATCGTGTCGAAGGGCATCTCTGCGGGCAAATCGAACAACACCTATCGCGGCCTCGTCCGCGTGGCCCCACAGGCCGAAGGCGTGCGCAACTTCACCCAGTGCGATAGCCTTCTGCTGGGCGCAGACTGCGGCGCACACACCGTGCCCTACATCGAAGTGCGCAACCCCAGCGCCACGATCGAGCACGAAGCGACGACCTCGAAGATCAGCGACGACCAACTCTACTACGCCATGCAGCGCGGGCTGGATCAGGAAAGCGCCGTCGCCCTGATCGTCAACGGTTTCGCGCGTGACGTGCTGAAGCAGTTGCCGATGGAATTTGCGGTCGAGGCACAGAAGCTGCTCGGCATCTCGCTTGAGGGGAGCGTGGGCTAATGCGCTTCGCTACCCTCCACCGTCACCCCGGCCCCCGAGCCGGGGTCCCGCTTCCTCTCGCAGCGGGCGAAACAAAAAGCGGGACCCCGGATCAAGTCCGGGGTGACGAAGATATAAATGGCAAGGCGTACGCAGAATGAAAAAGACCCTCACCCTGCGCCCCGCCAGCGAGCGCGCCGACGCGCCGAAGATCCAGAAAAAGGGTCGCGGCTGGGCCATTTCCGGCTCGCGCCTCGATTCGATCCACGATACCGCGCGCGAAATGCGTCGCGATCCAGACGCTGCGCATACCGCATTGGCCGATGAACTGGCCAAGGAAGACCTGGGCGAATTCAAGTTCAAGCGCTTTGCCGTGATCGGCTCGGCCATCGTCGATTTCGCCAGCCAGCCGCTCAAGCTGGTGGTCGCGCTCAACCGTGACGAAAACCCCGAGATCGAACAGCGCCGCGATGCCAGCCTTGCCGCCGTCGGCCTTAAAGTCATCCGCTATGACGCCGCCGAAGTGCTGGCCGACCCTGAAGGCGCGTCCCGCGCCCTGCTGTCAGCAATGAAGGCCCGCTACGACGAGTTGCGCGCCGCCCGCCCGCAACGCCCCAGCTACTCGCGCTCCGCCGCGCGTCCGCAGCGCACCCCCTACACCCGGGCTCGCGACTGAGAGAAATGACCATGCTCAACATCCAGAACCTCTCCGCCACCATTGCCGACAAGCAGATCCTCAAGGGCCTGTCGCTCACCATCAACGCGGGTGAAATCCACGCGATCATGGGGCCGAACGGCGCGGGGAAATCCACGCTGGGCTACACGCTCGGCGGGCGTCCCGGCTATGAAGTGACCGGCGGCAGCGCCACGCTGGATGGTGTGGACCTGTTCGACCTCGAACCGCACGAACGCGCCGCCGCTGGCCTGTTCCTCGGCTTCCAGTATCCGGTCGAAATTCCCGGCGTCTCCTTCGTCCAGTTCCTGCGCGAATCTGCCAATGCCCAGCGCAAGGCGCGCGGGGAAGCTCCGCTTTCCGGCGGCGAATTCCTGAAGCTCGCCAAAGAAAAGGCCGCGCTGCTGCGCATGGACATGGACATGCTCAAGCGCCCGGTAAACGTCGGCTTTTCGGGCGGTGAAAAGAAGCGCGCCGAGATGGTGCAGATGGGCATTCTCGATCCGAAGCTGGCAATCCTCGACGAAACCGATTCCGGCCTCGACATCGATGCGCTGCGCATTTGCGGCGAAGGCATCAACGCGATCATGCGCAAGCCAAACAAGGCCGTGCTGCTGATCACGCACTATCAGCGCCTGCTTGATTACGTGAAGCCCGATTTCGTCCACGTCCTTGCCGGTGGCCGCATCGTCAAGACCGGCGGCGCGGAACTGGCGCTCGAACTCGAAGAGCATGGCTATGAGGCCGTGGCGGCATGACCCAGGCGGTCACCCTGCCAACGCGCCGGGACGAGGCGTACCGCTACGCCGATCTTACCGCGCTGGAACCGCTGTGGCCGGTGCCTGTGCAGGACATCCGTGTTGCAGCGGGTGAGCATGGCGCGCTCGCGGTGATCCTCGATGGCGCGAACGACACCGCGCAAGACATTGCCATCACGCTGGAAGACGGTGCAGAATTTGACCTGCGCCTGCTCAACGCCGGGTCCGCCTATGGCCGCCTCTCCGTAACCGTCACGCTGGGCAAGGCAGCAAAGTTCCACCTCGGCGCAGCGCAGATTGCAGGCGGTGACCAGACGGTGGAAGTCGTCACGCAGGTCATCCACGCAGAACCTGACGCGATTTCAACGCAAGTCGTGCGCTCGGTTCTCGCTGGCCATGCCACCGGCACCTACCTCGGCAAAGTGGCCGTGGCGCGCGGGGCCATCGGCACCGACGGCTCGCAATCGATCCGCGCGATGCTGCTCGATCGCACTGCCACCGCCAATGCGCGGCCCGAACTCGAAATCTACGCCGACGATGTGAAGTGCGCGCACGGTTGCGCCGTGGGCGAACTCGATCCGCAAAGCCTGTTCTACCTCGCCCAGCGCGGCCTCCCGCCTGCCGAGGCCAAGAAGCTGATGTTGCAAGCCTTCATCGCCGAAGCTTTCGTCGGTGCGGCGGACGAGGAAGCCCTGACCGACACCGCGCTAAAGGCGCTGGAGGCCATGCTGTGACGCAGCCCGCCACCAACACCACCCTGCTCCCCCGCGAAGGCGGGGGCCTCAGGCAATCAAGCGCCACCTCTCCCGAGGCCCCCGCCTTCGCGGGGGAGCAAGCGGCAGAGTGGCCCGGCCTCGTCAACCCTGACGGCACCCGCTGGCACTACCTCGATACCGCCGCCACCGCGCAAAAACCGCAAGTCGTGATCGACGCCATGACCCGCGCGCTCGGCAGCGATTACGCCACCGTCCATCGGGGCGTCTATGCCCGCTCGGCCGACATGACGCTGGCCTTCGAAGCCGCGCGCCGCAAGGTTGCCACGCTGATCGGCGGGCAGGAAAACGAACTCGTCTTCACCCGCGGCGCGACCGAGGCGATCAACCTCGTCGCGCACACGTGGGGGCAGCAGAACCTCAAGGCGGGCGACCGCATCCTCATATCCACGCTCGAACACCACGCCAATATCGTGCCCTGGCAGATGCTGCGTGATCGCACTGGCGTGGACATCGACGTCTGCCCGCTGACCGAAGACGGCTTGATCGATCTCGATGCAGCAGAACGGATGCTTACGCCTGCGCACAAGCTGGTGTCCTTCGCGCACGTCTCGAACGTGCTCGGCTCGGTCCTCGATGCGCCCCGCGCCGTCGCGCTCGCCCACAATGTCGGCGCAAAGATCCTGCTTGATGGCTGCCAGTCGGTCGCCCGCCTGACCGTGGACGTAAAGGCGCTGGATGCAGACTTCTACGTCTTCTCCGCGCACAAGCTCTATGGCCCAACCGGTATCGGCGCTCTCTGGGCCAAGGCCGAGATTCTCGACGCCATGCCCCCGTGGCAAGGCGGCGGCGCGATGATCGACAAGGTCACCTTCGAACGCACGACTTATGCTCCCGCCCCCCAGCGGTTCGAGGCCGGCACGCCCGCCATCGTCGAAGCCATCGGCTTTGGCGCAGCAGCCGATTTCGTCACAGCGCTGGGATTGCGCGCCATCCATGCGCACGAGTGCGCGCTGGTGGCCAAGGCCCGCGAAGCGCTGCAGGCGTTCAATTCCATCCACCTGTTCGGACCAGAGGACAGCGCCGGCATCCTCAGCTTCGCGCTGGAAGGCGTCCACCCGCACGATCTGGGCACCATTCTGGACGAGGAAGGCGTGGCGATCCGGGCCGGGCACCACTGCGCGCAGCCACTGATGGCGCACCTTGGCGTGCCCGCCACGGCGCGCGCCAGCTTCGGCATCTACAGCGATAAAAGCGATATTGCCGCGCTCGTGCGCGGCATCGAGAGGACCAAGAGGATCTTCGGATGAGCGAGAACGAATCCAAATTCGTGGTTGAGGAAGTGGAAGCGGTTGCCGCCCCCAAGCGTGCCTTCGTGGAAGACGCACCAGAGGAATCGGCTGCCGACAAACTCGAACGCAAGCGCGACTATCTCGAAGGCTTCCTTGCGGCCAAGCCCGAGCCCGTTTCTCCCGCAGAGCCAGGCGGCGATATCTACGAAGGCGTGGTCAATGCGCTGAAAGAGATTTTCGACCCCGAAATTCCGGTCAACATCTATGACCTCGGCCTGATCTACGGCGTCGAAGTGTCCCCCGATGCCGATGTCACCGTCAACATGACGCTCACCACCCCGCACTGCCCGGTCGCCGAATCGATGCCCGGCGAAGTGGAACTGCGCGTTTCGGCAGTGCCCGGCGTGCGCGATGCTGAAGTCAATCTCGTCTGGGATCCGCCGTGGGATCCTGCCAAGATGAGCGACGAAGCCAAGCTTGAGCTGGGAATGTTGTAGTAGCTCCCCTCCCGCAGGCGGGAGGGGTTGGGGGTGGGCAGCGGCCCGAACCATCCCTATATTGAACAGGCCCTCCCCCGACCCCTCCCGCCTGCGGGAGGGGGGAGATTTTGAAATGAACACCGAAGTGAAAGTCCGCCGCCCCCGCCCCGCCGCCGTGATCCTCACGGCCAGCGCAGAGGCGCGCGTCACGCACCTGATGGACACCGCCCCCGAAGGCGCGATCGGCGTAAAGCTGTCCACCCCGCGCCGGGGCTGCTCGGGCCTCGCCTATTCGGTGGACTATGTGACGCAGGCCGATCCGCTGGACGAAAAGATCGAAACCCCCGGCGGCCTGTTCTTCATCGACAGCGCCTCGGTGCTCTACCTGATCGGCAGCACGATGGATTGGCAGGAAGACGATTTCACCGCCGGTTTCGTGTTCCAGAACCCCAACGCCAAGGGTGCATGCGGTTGCGGTGAAAGCTTTACGGTTTAGGCCTCAGCCAGGAACTTCAGCAGAGCCTGATCCAGCGCGTCTACCTCATCGTTCGCATCGATCCGCGCCTGCAACCACGTGCTTTCGGTATCGGTCACCGCGTGATCCTGCGCAGCTTCGCCAAACACGTCGCGCTCAGGCTGCTTGCGGCCAAAGCCCACGTCGCGCAGCGCCTGCGCAAAGCTGCTGACATCGGTCCGGGCCATGCGGCCAAAGAACTTGCCGATATGGCTGCTGCGATCATTCATGAACGCTTCCAGCTCGGCTGCGCGCTCGCGCGTCAGGCCTTTCGCGCCGTTCCAGCCCTGCAGGTAGTTGCCCACGCCCTGCACGAACAGCCGCTCCCACGCAGGCGCATTGTCCGCACCCAGCGTGGCGTCCTTCAGCCGGAACAGCATCTCTGCCTCGCGCCGGCTCACACCCGCAGGACGGTCCCCGCCTGAAGCAAAGACTGTGCGGCGAATCAGCGTGCATTCGGCGGCCGTGATGCTGCCGGGATCGAGCATTCCGCCATCACGCGTCGGCCCCTCACCGGTCAACACTTCGCGCTCGATCTGCTGCAGCACATAGACGCGCAGCCCATCAGGCGCGGATTCGGCCTTTTCCAGCACGCGCACCAGCAGTTCCAGCTCGGTCAGGCTGCCCACCTTGCCATCGTGCGAAACGCGCTCGATCAGCCAGCGTGCATTCTCGACCGAGATGTGGCCCTTGGGCGCGGCGGTGTTCACCACGAACTCCACCAGCGCCTCGATGAAGAAGTCCGACCATTCGCGTGTTGGCGCTTCGATCTGGTCGTTCAGAATGAAGATCGCCTCGGCCTCTTCGGGATCGATCTTGCCATCGGGCCACGCGGCGCGGCGCAGCGCCATAATTTCCTGTGCGGAGATCGCGCTGTCCTCATAGGCCTGTGCGGCCAGAGCGCGGAAGTGCAAGGTCATGCGTGTCGGTCCCTCAAGCGTCCAATCGAACGATGAGATACGGGAAAGCGCTTAATTTGGCGTTATCAGCCGCACTACGGCCATCAAGGCAGACATCGCCAGCAGGAATCCCACAAACCCCCGCCACGCCGCATCGCTCACTTTGCCGAAGGCCATGCTGCCCAGATGATTGCCCGCCAGCACCGGCCCGAACAACAGCAGCGCGAACAACGCATCGCGCCACGAAGCCAGCCCCAGCGCCAAAGCCGCCACCGTGCTGGCAATCGAGGTCAGTAGAAACACCGTGAGCATCGAAGCCCGCGCCACTTCACGCGGGATCGGACGGCGCAAGTAGTATGGCACCACCGGCGGCCCCGGCATCCCGGCAAAGCCCGTCAGCAGCCCCGCCGCCGCCCCGGTCAACCCGGTCTCCACTGCACCGGGCGCGTGCCCCGGCTTGGCGGGCAGCAGCACCAGCAGGAATGCCGCAATTGCCACCCCCGCAATCAGCACCCGCGCCAGCCCCGGCGGCGTGGCGAACAGCACCAGCAGCCCCACCGGCGTCAGCAGCATCGCGGTCCCACCGATCACCCCGGCGCTCTTCTCGCCCGCGTTCCACACCTTGCGCGCGCCGACCAGCCCGATCAGCAACCCGAGCATGTTGGAGACGACCACCGCCTCCCCCGGAGAGATCACCAGCCCGATCAGCGGCACCAGCAGGATCGCCATGCCAAACCCCGCCAGCCCGCGCACAAAGGCGGCAACGAATGCCGCCAGCGCGCACAGTGCAAGCGACAGGATGGGAAGGCCGAGCATCATCCTCCCCGGCACGGGGAGGGGGACCGCCCGACGGGTGGTGGAGGGGGTTCTCCCCAAAACACGGCGCGTGGCGGATAACCCCCTCCACCATGCTGCGCATGGTCCCCCTCCCCGTGCCGGGTAGGATGCGAAAGGTCAGCCGAGCGCTTCAAAAGCTCACTTCAGATCCGGCGCAAGGCCCTCACCGCGCAGCAAGGCAATCGCCTCGTCCAGCGGCATCACCTTCTGATGCTGCTCGCCCAGAATGCGGATCGCCACGGTGCCTTCCTCGGCCTCCCGTTTGCCCACCACCAGCAGGTACGGAACCTTGGCCACCGAATGCTCGCGCACCTTGTAGTTGATCTTCTCGTTGCGCAGGTCGCTCTCGGCGCGGATACCCGCCGCCTTCAGCTTGGCCAGCGCCTCTGTTGCATAGTCATCCGCATCCGAAACGATGGTCGCCACCACCGCCTGCACCGGCGCCAGCCACACCGGCAGACGCCCGGCAAAATGCTCGATCAGAATGCCGATGAAGCGTTCGTATGACCCAAAGATCGCGCGGTGCAGCATCACCGGGCGGTGCTTCTCGCCATCCTCGCCCACATAGTTCGCGTCCAGCCGCTCGGGCAGCACGCGATCGGATTGGATCGTGCCGACCTGCCAGGTGCGGCCAATCGCATCGGTCAGGTGCCATTCCAGCTTGGGCGCATAGAACGCGCCTTCGCCGGGAAGTTCTTCCCAGCCATATTCCTCAGTCGCCAGTCCCGCGCGCACCACGGCGGCGCGCAACTCGCTCTCGGCCATGTCCCACATCTCTTCGGTGCCGAAGCGCTTTTCCGGGCGCAGCGCCAGCTTGATCGAATAGGTAAAGCCGAAGTGCTTGTAGACGCGGTCGGCCAGTTCGCAGAAGGCCTGCACTTCGTCCACGATCTGGTCCTCGCGGCAGAAGATGTGCGCATCGTCCTGCGTGAACTGCCGCACGCGCATCAGCCCATGCAGCGCGCCATGCGGTTCGTTGCGATGGCAGCACCCGTTTTCATACAGCCGCATCGGCAGATCGCGGTAGCTCTTCAGCCCCTGCCGGAAGATCAGCACGTGCGCCGGGCAGTTCATCGGCTTCAGCGCCATCCAGTCGGCCTCACCGCTGATAACCGGGCCTTCGTCATCCACATTCGGCACTTCATCGGGGATCACGAACATGTTCTCGCGATACTTGCCCCAGTGGCCAGACTGCTCCCACTGGCGCGCGTCCATCACCTGCGGAGTCTTCACCTCGCGATAGCCCGCACCATCGATCGCGCGGCGCATATAGGCTTCCAGCTCGCGCCAGATGAGATAGCCCTTGGGATGCCAGAACACCGATCCATGCGCCTCGGCCTGCAGATGGAACAGGTCCATCTCGTTGCCCAGCTTGCGATGGTCACGCTTGGCCGCCTCTTCCAGCCGCGTCATGTGCGCATCAAGCTGCTTCTTGTTGAGCCAGCCCGTGCCATAGATGCGCGATAGCATCGCGTTGTTCTGGTCCCCGCGCCAATAGGCTCCCGAAACGCGCGTCAGCTTGAAGGCATTGGGATCAAGCTTGCCAGTCGAAGGCAAGTGCGGCCCCCGGCACATGTCGAGCCAGTCATCACCCGACCAGTAAACCGTCAGCGGCTCGTCCCCCGGCAGTTCCGCCGCCCATTCCGCCTTGAAGCTCTCGCCCTGCTGCTTCCAGCGCGAAATCAGCTGCTCGCGGCTCCATTCTTCACGCCGCAGCGGCTTGTTCGCGCCGATGATCTTGCGCATCTGCGCCTCGATCGCGGGCAGATCTTCCTCGGTGAAGGGCCGGTCCGCAGGCGCAAAGTCATAATAGAATCCGTCGTCCGTACTCGGCCCAAACGTGATCTGCGTGCCCGGGAACAGCGCCTGCACCGCTTCGGCCAGAATATGCGCAAAATCGTGCCGCGCCAGTTCCAGCGCCTCAGCCTCATCCTTCGCCGTCACCAGCGCCAGTTGCGCGTCAGCCGTGAAAGGCCGCGAAAGATCGACCAGTTCGCCATCCACCTTCGCCGCCAGCGCCGCCTTGGCAAGACCGGGACCAATCGCAGCGGCAATATCAGCCGGAGTGCTCCCCGGCGCAACTTCACGCACGGAACCATCGGGCAGTGTGATCTTCAGCAGTTCGGACATGCAGGACTCTCTAAAGCGGTCTGGCTAACGCGATTTCGCCGGTGCCTTGCCACAGGAACGCAGCCACCGAAAGGGCGCGCATCGGATTTGAAGTCGGTTCGGGAGGCGATGCACAAACTCACCCGAACCGGGCGGCGGCATCGCGGCAGGCTTTATGCCAGCAGCGACCGCCCCCGGCTCGCGGGGGTAGTGGTTGGTGTGCGGGTGGTGCGCAGTGCCATGTTGGGGTGTTTAGCGAGGATTCGCTGCGAAGTCATTACTCTGTTGCCTGTTGCCCCCGCGCAGCCCCCGCGCCATGACTGGGGGCATGACCGACGTAACCCGCTTCACCCTGCCCTCGGGCCAGCAGATGGCCTTTCGCCACCTGCCCGGCACCGCTCCCACAGTGGTCTTCCTCCCCGGCTACATGTCCGACATGGCGGGCAGCAAGGCGCAGGCGGTGATGGAATGGGCGCAGCGCAGGGGCCGTGCCTGCCTTTTGCTCGACTATACCGGCTGCGGGCAGAGCGACGGGGATTTTGCCGATGGTCGCCTGTCAAAGTGGCGGGACGAGGTTGTGGCGCTGATCGATCATCTGGGCATCGAAACCGTCCAGTTGGTCGGCTCCAGCATGGGCGGCTGGCTGATGCTGCTGATTGCCGAAGCGTTGGGTGAACGCGCCAAGGCCCTCGTCGGCATCGCGCCCGCGCCCGATTTCACCGAATGGGGCTTTTCCCAGTCGCAGCGGATCGAACTCGCATCGGGCCGCACGATCCATGAGGACAATCCTTATGGGCCGGAGCCGACGCCGACTCATGCCGGGTTCTTCTCCGATGGCGAAAAGCACCGGCGGTTGGGCGGGGAAATTGCTTTCGATGGTCCGGTGCGGCTGCTCCACGGGCAGGCCGATGCCGATGTGCCGTGGGACATTTCGCTGCGCCTCGCCCGCGCCTTGCGTTCAGCCGATGTGCAGGTCCACCTGATCAAGGACGGCGATCACCGGCTTTCGCGTGCGGTCGATATTGCTTTGCTCTTGCGCGAACTTGCCGACCTTGAAGGATAGGACGCCCATGATCGATCTGCCGCCCCCCTTGTTCGCAATGGAACAAGTGCAGGAGGCCTCGCTCATGCAGATCGGCCCGGCCACCATGCCGATGCGCCCTTCGGACCTGCCCATCCCGCGCCGCCGCAGCGCGGAACAGCAGCGCGAGACAGAACGCGCGGCTGGATTGGAGCGCCCCGATTTGCCTGAACAGGACCGCCTTGCCGATTGTCTTGCCAAGGCAAAGACCAATCCCGATGCCGCGATGGTCGAAGTGCAGACATGGCTGGGCGAAAGCCGCGACACCGGCCAGCAGGTCCGCGCCAACCAGTGCCTTGGCATGTTGCGCTCGAACGCGGGCGATTTCGCTGGCGCGCTGGAAGCCTTTGCGCAAGCCATCGCGGGCGTGCCGAAGGAGCAGGAAGTGGCCGCCGTGCCGCTGATGGGCATGGCGGGCAACGCAGCGCTCGCCGCCGGAAAGCCGGAGGATGCGCTGGGCTGGCTGGACCGCGCGGTGGCTGTACAGGGCGGCGCAGACTATCCCGCGTTGGCCGAAATCCAGCTCGACCGGTCGCGCGCATTGGTGGCGTTGGCCCGCAACGCCGAGGCAGCCTCGGCGCTCGATGAAGTGCATCGCCTTACGCCCGAAGCGCCTGAAGGCTGGCTGCTTTCGGCCACACTGGCGCGCCGCACGGACGATCTCCCCCGCGCCCAGCGTGACATTGAAATCGCCAGCAAATACGATCCGCGCGATCCCCGCATCGGGCTTGAAGCAGGCGTGATCGCCGTGCTTTCAGGCCGGGATGAGGCCGCGCGCAAATCGTGGGAATCGGTCGTGGCCGTGGATGGCGAGGGCGAGGCAGGAAAGGTTGCAAAAAGCTACCTTGAACAGTTGGGGCCTGCGCCTACATCAAGTACTTCTCCAACAACCGAAAAGCCCAACCCATGAAAATCTCCATCCTCGATCTGGTCAGCGTGGTCGAGGGTGGGACGGCGCGGCAAGCGCTCGACAATTCTGCCGCAGCGGCACGCGTAGCCGACGAATGCGGGTTCGAACGGTACTGGGTCGCCGAGCATCACGGGATGGAAGGTCTGGCCGGAGCGGCCACCGCCGTCGCGCTGGCGCATATCGGGCGGGACACCAAAACCATCCGCATCGGCGCGGGCGGGATCATGCTGCCCAACCACAACCCCCTTGTTATCGCTGAACAATTCGGCACGCTCGACGCGCTGTTTCCGGGCCGCGTAGACCTTGGGCTGGGCCGTGCGCCGGGTGCCGACCAGCGCATCATGCGCGCGTTGCACAAGGACACGAACCGAGCCGCAGAGGACTTTCCGCAGGACGTGGTGGAACTGCAGGCCCTGTTTGCAGGCGATGCGCGGGTGCCGCTGCAGGCCTATCCGGCCAAGGGCGCAAAGGTGCAGATGTGGATTCTGGGATCCAGCCTGTTCGGTGCGCAGCTCGCCGCGATGCTCGGCATGCCCTATGCCTTCGCATCGCACTTTGCGCCGGATCACCTTGATGCAGCACTGAAAATTTACCGTGAGCGGTTCCAGCCCTCCGCGTTCCTCGATGCGCCCTATTGCGCCGCCGCGATCAACGTGGTGGCCGCCGATACCGACGAGGAAGCGCAGTTGCTTGCCTCGTCGATGGATCAGGCTTTTGTTGCACTGCGCACCGGAACGCCGGGGAAGCTTAGGCCGCCGGTGCCCGGCTATCGCGATTCGCTCCCGCCTCAGGCGGTCGCCATGCTGGAGCATGTGCGGCAGGTCAGCACTTGCGGCACGGTAGCGACGGTGCGGGCGGGGCTGCATGCCTTCAAGGAACGCACAGGGGCGGACGAAGTGATTGCTGCGGCATCGATTTTCGATCAGGCGGCGCGGCTGAAATCGCTGCGGCTGACGGCTGAAGCGGCCCGCGAAACGGTGCATTCCTGAACAGCACCTAGATGCACCTAACTGCACTTGGGCGCACAACACGACACGCAAACGCAACGCTGCGGCACCATTATCCGCCCTAAGGGTTACAACCGCAGGTTAAGCCGTCCACGCCAGTGAACCGGACTTGTCGCTTCGCGCCGTCTGGATTAGCATGTGGAACAATGATACAAGACTGTATTCTATAATTACAAGAGAGGGTAACAATCCTCTCTCGCTGGAGAGCCGGAAAAACGTCATGGCGTCAACATCCGCAACCGTGTCCGAACCCGCCGACACACTCGCTTTCGCCCTCGCCGAGCGCTTCGCCGCAGCGCTGCTGCCCGATGAAGCCCGCGATTTCGACAACGCGCGCCTTGCCGAAGCCGCCCGCTTCGCTGCCGGGGCCGCTGCCATCCGCAAGGGCAGCGATCCGGCCATTGCCATCGAAAGCGTCAGCGGAACCGGCAGTGCCGAGCGGCATTTGCGCATTGCGGTCATCAACGATGACATGCCTTTCCTGGTTGATTCAATTACTTCTGCGATCACTGCGCAAGGATTGACCATCGACCGTCTGGTCCACCCCGTCACCGCCGTGCGCCGCGATGCCGAAGGGAAGCTGACCGATCTTCCGGCAGGCGATGCCAGCGGAGAGCGCCGCGAATCGATCGTCTACCTCGAAACCGAACGCGCCGATGCGCGCCAGCGTCGCGCGCTGATTGCCGCGCTGGATGAAACGCTGGCCGATGTCCGCGCCGCCGTCGCCGATTGGCCGATGATGCAGGCGGCGATGCGCGCCGATGCCGATGGGCTGGCCGATCCCGAAGGCGCGGCGCTGCTGCGCTGGCTGGCCGACGGGATGCTCACGCAACTGGGCAGCGTGACTCGCCTGCGCGATGGCACTGAGGAAAAGCCGCTAGGCATCTGCCGCGCGAGCGACCGCAGCCTGTTGGCCGCCTCGTCCTATGCCCGCGCGTTTGCGTGGTTTGAAAGCGGGAAGGGCCGTGCGCCGCTGATCGTCAAGGCGAACCGCATCGCCAATGTGCATCGCCGCGTGCCGCTGGACCTGTTCATCGTGCCGCGCATCGAGGGCGGCACGGTGGTGGCGCTTTCCGTCCACGCGGGCGTGTGGACCAGCGCCGCGCTGGGCGCTGCGCCGGACCGCATTCCGCGTCTGCGCACACAGCTTTCCGAGCTGATGGACAAGTTCGGATTTTCCCCCAACGGCCACGCCGGCAAGGCGCTGGTCCATGCTTTGACCGCGCTGCCGCACGATCTGTTGATCTCATTCGCCGAGGCCGATCTTGAGCGCGTTGTCACCGCGACGATGAGCCTGGTGGACCGCCCCCGCCCGCGCCTTGCGCTGGTGGAAGCGCCGTTGGCCCGGCATATGTTCGCGTTCGTGTGGCTGCCGCGCGATGTGCTGTCCACCGAAGTGCGGCTTTCGATCATGGCCATGCTGGAAAGCGCTGTAGGCGCGCAAGTGCTTGATTGGGCGCTGCAAGTCGACGGCAGCACGCTCGCCATGCTGCGCTTTGTGCTGGATGTGCGCGAACAAGACGCCCCTGTCGATGAAGATGCGTTGGACCTGCAATTGCAATCGATGGTGCGCGGCTGGGCAGGCGCAGTGGAAACCGAACTTGCGGCAACCGAGGAACCCTCGCGCGCCGCAGCCATCGCCGCGCGCTATGCCGATGCTTTCCCGATTTCCTATCGCAATGCATCCGGCCCAGCCGAGGCCGCCTGCGACATCCGCGTGCTGCGCACGCTTTCGGGCAGCAAGGCCCCACGCCGCGCCGCGCGCCTGCATCGCAACACCAGCGAACTGGCATTGCGGCTGAAGCTGTATCAGCGCGAAGGGGCCATCGTGCTGTCCGATGCGGTGCCGGTGCTGGAAAACTTTGGCTTTCGCGTGCTGGAAGAAATGCCGACGCCGCTCGATGGCGGGCGTCTGGGCTACATCCACGATTTCCTCGTTTCGCACCCGGTGGATACATCGGTGGACGATCTGCTGGCGCGCGCCGAATCCATCGAAGGATCGCTGGCGGCGGTGCTGAATGGCGCGGCGGAGGACGATGCGTTCAACCGCCTGATCGTCGCCACGGGCCTTACTGCGACCGAGGCCAACTGGCTGCGCGCGTTCTACCGCTATCTGCGGCAGGCGGGCATGACCTTTGGCATTCCGACCGTGGTGGAAGCGCTGAAGAACGCGCCTGCCGTGACGCGCGGGCTGATCGATGCGTTCGTGGCGCGCCAAGATCCGGCAGTCACCGGTGACCGCGATGCGGCTTTTGCCGAGGCTGAGGAGCGCATCAAGACGGGCCTTGCCGGGGTGGCCGCGATCAACGACGACCGCCTGCTGCGCCAGTTCCGCGCGCTGGTGGGTGCGATCCTGCGGACCAATGCCTTTGCCCCTGCAGCGGCTGAGGCGCTGGCGTTCAAGATCGATTCCGCAATGGTTCCGGGCCTGCCCAAGCCGCTGCCGTGGCGCGAAATCTTCGTCTATTCGCCGCGCGTTGAGGGCATCCATCTGCGCGCTGGGCCGGTGGCGCGCGGCGGTTTGCGCTGGTCCGACCGGCGCGACGATTTCCGCACCGAAGTGCTCGGCCTGATGAAGGCACAGCGCGTGAAGAATGCGGTGATCGTGCCGACCGGGGCCAAGGGCGGCTTCTATCCCAAGCACTTGCCCGATCCCGTGCGCGACCGCGAAGGCTGGCTGGCCGAGGGCAAGGCCAGCTATCAGGTATTCATCCGCACGCTGCTTTCGCTGACCGACAACATCGTCGAAGGCGCGGTGGTCCATCCCGATGCCGTGGTGGTGCGCGATGGCGAAGACCCGTACTTCGTGGTCGCCGCGGACAAGGGCACGGCGACTTTCTCTGACGTGGCCAATGCCATCGCCGAATCACGCGACTTCTGGCTCGACGATGCGTTCGCCAGCGGCGGATCGAAGGGGTACGATCACAAGGCAATGGGCATCACCGCCAAGGGCGCATGGCTTTCGGTCCGTCGGCACTTCCTGGAACTGGGCGTGGACGTGCAGAGCGAGTCGGTGCGTGTGGCGGGTTGCGGCGATATGTCGGGCGACGTGTTCGGCAACGGCATGCTGCTGTCCAAGGCACTGAAAGTGGTGGCGGCGTTTGATCACCGCCACATCTTCCTCGATCCAGAACCCGATCCGGCCAAGAGCTGGGACGAACGCGCGCGCATGTTTGCGCTGCCACGCTCCAGCTGGGACGACTATGACAAGAGCCTGATTTCCGCAGGCGGCGGGGTCTTTCCGCGTTCGATGAAGGCGATTCCGCTTTCGCCTGAGATTCAGGCGATGCTTGATCTGGACGTGGCGGAAATCGACCCGGATTCGCTGATCACCGCCATCCTGCGCGCGCAAGTGGACCTGATGTGGTTCGGCGGCATCGGCACGTATGTGAAAGCCAGCACCCAGAATAACGTCGACGTGGGCGACCCTTCAAACGATTCGGTGCGTGTTTCGGCAGATGAAGTGCGCGCCAAGGTGATCGGCGAAGGGGCCAATCTGGGCACCACGCAGGCGGCGCGGATCGAATTTTCCCTCCACGGCGGCCGGATCAACACCGACTTCATCGACAATTCGGCAGGCGTCGATTGTTCGGACAACGAAGTGAACATCAAGATCGCGCTGGCGGCGGCGAAGCGGTCGGGCAAGTTGACCGAGGATGCCCGCGTCGAACTGCTGGTGTCGATGACCGAGGACGTGGCGCATCTGGTGCTGGAGGATAACCGGCTTCAGGCTTTGGCGCTGTCCATTGCCGAGCGCGGCGGGGCGGCGGCGATGCCATCGTGGTCACGCCTGATCGACGTGCTGGAAGAGGGCGGCGACCTGGACCGCAAGACCGAAGGGTTGGCGGGCGCGGAAGACCTCGCCCGGCGTGCCGCGGCAGGGCAGGGGCTGACCCGGCCCGAACTGGCGGTACTGCTTTCCAGCAGCAAGCTGGTGCTGCAGCGGGAGCTTGAGGAAAGCACCGTGGTCGATGATCCGGTGCTGGAGGAAGAACTGATCGCGGCCTTCCCGCCGCAGATGCAGGAAGCCTTTGAGGACGAGATCACGCACCACCGCCTGCGCCGCGAGATCATCGCGACCAAGCTGGCCAACCGCGTGATCAACCGGCTTGGCCCGGTCATGCCCTTCGAACTGTGCGAAGAGGAAGGCGTTTCGCTGGCGCAGATTTCGGCGGCGTTTGTGGCGGCGGAGCGGTTGCTGGATCTGCGCAAGACCTGGGACATGCTTGATACGGCGGATATGCCTGAAACACTGCGACTGGCGCTGTTCGAGCGGACGGCGCAGGGCCTGCGCGGGCATATTGCCGATGTGCTGCGTGCCGGGCACGGTTCGATGCAGCCGGGCGATCTGATCGAGGATCTGTTTGGCGGCGTGGGCCTGCTTTCGCACACGGCGGCGCAATTGCTGCGGGGTGAAGCGCAGGAACAGGCGCGGGTGATGGCCGATGAACTGGCAACAGCCGGTGCCCCTGCGGCCATCGCGGCGCGGCTGGTGCATCTTTACGATATGGACGGTGCGGTGGGACTCGCCCATCTGGCGGGCGAGCTGAACGTGGATGCCGCCGCGCTGACCGGGGCCTTTGCCGATCTTGGTGCAACGCTCGGGCTGGACTGGGCGCAACAGGCGGCGCGGCGGATGAACCCGTCCGATCCGTGGGAACGCCTGCTGGTGGCCGGGCTGTCGCGCGATTTTGAACAGATGCGGCTGGACTTTCTGGCCCGTTCAAACGGCGTTTCGCCCGACACGTTCGTGGGCGACTGGCTGGGCGCGAATGCGGCGGCGGTGAAGCAATTCCGCAGTTTGGTGGCACGGGCGCAGGCGGCTCCGGCTGTGGCACCTGCCATGCTGGCCCAAGTGGCAAGTCAGGCGCGGACGTTGCTGGGGCGGTAAGGCGGCTTGGACGGCAAGACAGCTTGGTCGGGGCGCGTTTGTACTATATACGCCCGGACATAGCTTGCCGGAGATTGCATGAGAGGTCTTGTCCGCGCTGTTATGGCGCTGGTTCTGATGGCGGCGGGCCAAACCCCGGTGGCAGCGCAGACGCGCGGGCCGCTGGTGCTGGCGGCGGCGAGCCTTCAGGAAGCGCTGAACGATGCAGCGGATCGCTGGGCGGCCAAGGGTCATGCGCGGCCGGTGTTGTCCTTTGCTGCGTCCTCTGCGTTGGCGCGACAGGTTGAGGCTGGCGCACGGGCCGATTTGTTTGCCTCGGCTGACGAAGAGTGGATGCAGTATCTGCAGGGCAAGGGCCTGCTGCGCGCGGGCACGCGGGCGCGGTTGACCGAGAACCGGCTGGTGCTGATTGCGCCTGCTGCGAGCAAGGTCACACTGGGCATTCGGCGCGGGTTTCCCTTGGCGCGGGCGCTGGGCAACGGGCGGTTGGCGATGGCCGATCCGGCGGCGGTTCCAGCAGGGCGTTATGGGCGCGAGGCGCTGATTTCGCTCGGCGTGTGGAACGGCGTGGCGGGCAGGGTGGCGGCGGCGGAGAATGTGCGCGCTGCGCTGGCTCTGGTCGAACGCGGGGCTGCGCCGCTGGGGATCGTCTATGCGACCGATGCAAGAGCTTCGAAGGGCGTGCGCGTGGTGGGTGTGTTTCCGGCTGGCAGCCATCCGCCGATTACCTATCCGGTGGCGCTGCTCAAGGCTTCGGCGCACCGTGAGGCTGACGCGTTTCGGCGGTTCCTGATCTCGCGCGAGGGGCGGGCGATTCTGGCGCGGCGCGGGTTTGGCGGTCGGTGATGGAGCCTGACATCTGGGGCATCGTCTGGCTTTCGCTGAAAGTCAGCGCGGTGGCGGTGGGGGTGTGCCTGCCGCTGGCCTTCGCGCTGGCCTGGGTCTTGGCGCGCGGGCGCTTTGCGGGGTTGGTGTTGCTTGATGCCGTGGTGCATCTGCCGCTGGTGCTGCCGCCGGTGGTCACAGGCTGGCTGCTGCTGCTGGCCTTCGGGCCGCAGGGTCCGGCGGGGCGCTGGCTCGAGGCGACGCTGGGCGTGACATTCATGTTCCGCTGGACCGGGGCGGCGCTGGCGGCGGCGGTCATGGCGCTGCCACTGATGGTGCGGGCCATGCGGCTTTCGATTGAGGCGGTAGATCTGCGGTTGGAAGCGGCGGCGATGACGCTGGGTGCATCGCGCTGGCGCGTGTTCTGCACACTGACTTTGCCGCTGGCGCTGCCGGGCGTGGTGGCGGGTGCAGTGCTGGGGTTCGCGCGGTCCTTGGGCGAGTTTGGGGCGACAATTACCTTTGTTTCCAACATTCCCGGCGAAACGCAGACGCTGCCGCTGGCAATCTACAGTGCACTTCAGGTTCCGGGGGGAGAGGCTGTGGTGACGCGGTTGGCAGTCGTTTCGGTGCTGCTTTCGCTCGCCGCGCTGGTCGTGTCCGAAGTGATGGCGCGGCGTATGGGGAGGGCCACGCATGTCCTTTGACGTGGCGGTGGAACGGCGGCTTGGCGATACCGTGGTGGCCTGTGGGTTTCAGACAGGCGGTGGACTTACCGCGTTGTTCGGGCCTTCGGGTGCGGGCAAAACGTCGGTGCTGAACATGGTGGCTGGGCTGCTGAAACCCGATGCTGGGCGCGTGGCGGTGGGCGGCGAAGTGCTGTTCGACAGCGCGAGCGGCGTTGACGTGCCGGTGCAGGCGCGGCGCGCGGGCTATGTCTTTCAGGATGCGCGGCTGTTCCCGCATCTGCGGGTGCGCGCCAATCTCGCCTATGGGATGCGCGGCGAAGGCCTGATGACGCTGGAAGACGCGGCGCAGTTTCTCGGCATCGCGCATCTGCTCGACCGCTGGCCGCGCTCGCTTTCGGGCGGGGAAGCGCAGCGTGTGGCCATCGGGCGCGCGCTGCTAAGCAATCCGCGCTTCCTGCTGATGGACGAGCCGCTGACCGGCCTCGACCGCGCGCGACGCGAGGACGTGCTGCGCGTGATCGAGCGATTGCGCGATGAAGTGGGCCTGCCGATCCTCTACGTCAGCCACGACCGCGCCGAAGTGGAGCGGCTCGCAGCGACGATTATCGAAGTTTGACGGCTACTTTTTCAGACCGGCAATGATGGCGTGGAAGCCCTTGACCGTCTCGTCCACCACGCCTGCGGGTTCCGGGTTGGGGAAGTGGCTGAGCTTGACGATCACCGTATTGCTGGCCGGGTGAACATAGATGAACTGTCCGGCGAGGCCGATGGCGGAATAGGCACCCGGTTCTGCGTCCAGCTTCCAGATCTGGAACCCATAGGCATCGCGGGTGGGCTTGGCCGCTGTGGGATCGAAAGGCACCATAGTGGTGGCCTGCGTGACCCAGCTTTCAGGCACGACCTGCCGCCCGTCAACCTTGCCCTTGTTCAACAGCATCAGCCCGATCCGCCCGAAATCGCGCAGGCGGGCGTTGTAACCCATGCCGGACAATTCGCGGCCCACTCCTTCCGGCCCATCGGCGATGAAGAAGCCATCGGCCTCGGCGCCCAGCGGCTGCCACAGGCGGCGGCTCATGTAAGGGGCAAGTTTTTCACCTGTGGCGCGTTCCAGCACCCAGCCGAGCACGGCGGTATCGAGTGTGGCGTAGTTGAAGCGGCTGCCGGGGGCGGTGGCCTTGCCGACGGTGCGCGCGCGGTCGGCAAAGCGCTCCTTGTTGGCCACGATGGCGTTCATGTGGATCAGCGCGGCGAGGCTGGGGTTCGCACCGAAATCGTAGCGCTCTTCATAGGCCACGCCCGAGCGCATCTGCAGCAGGTGGCGGATCGAAACGCCCTCGTACCCGCCGCCCTTCAGTTCGGGCACGTATTGGCTGACCGGATCATCGATCGAGCCGATCTTGCCATCTTCCAGCGCAAGGCCGACCAACAGGGCGGTGATGGTCTTGGCCATCGAGAACGAGATGAAGCGGTCCTCGGGCACAGTCCGGTTGCGATAGTCCTCGAACACCACTTTGCCATCGTGGATCACCAGCAATGCGTTGGTGAAGGTGCGGCGCGCCCATGCATCGTAATCGGCGGGCATCGCGGCGGCAGGACCGGTGGCGAGTGGCCAGACCTGTTCGCCCTTGGCGACAGTGCGCGTTTCGAAGATCTGCGCCGAATTGCGGAAGTTGTAGCTGTTGATGTCGGCATCGAGCCAGTGTTGGCGCATGGCGATGACCGGATCCTGCGGCAGCGGCGGCGGACCTTCCGCGCTGGCGGGCAGGCAAAGCGCGGCCAACGAGGCTGCGATCATGGTTCTGGCGGCTTTCATGCGCATCGTGTCCCAACTCCCGGCAGTTTTGTGTTATGGTATATAGCATACCGCAGCTTGGCGTGCGTGCAAGCGACGATCTTTGCTTGGCAGCGATGGTCTTTTTGACGCTGGTCGGTTGACGCTACGGCGCTTTTGGCCAAACGGCAGATGGAAACTGGGAGGATTCGCATGGAACACGCAGACGTCATCATCGTGGGGGCCGGGCACGGCGGTGCGCAGGCAGCGATTGCGCTGCGCCAGAACGGCTTTGAAGGCCGCGTGCTGGTCATCGGGCGTGAACCGGAGATTCCCTATGAGCGTCCGCCGCTGTCCAAGGAATACCTGGCGCGCGAGAAGACGTTCGAACGCATCTGCATCCGCCCGGCGCAGTTCTGGGTGGACAAGGGCATCGAGATGAAGCTGTCGAGCGAGGTCGTCTCACTCGATCCGGCGGCGCACACGGTCAAGCTTGGTGATGGTTCCGAGATCGAATACGGCAAGCTCATCTGGGCAACCGGCGGCGATCCGCGCCGGCTGTCATGCATGGGCGCTGACCTTGTCGGCGTGCATTCCGTGCGCACCAAGGAAGATGCCGACAGGCTGATGCGCGAGCTTGATGCTGGGGCAAAGCGCGCTGTGGTCGTCGGTGGCGGCTACATCGGGCTGGAAGCCGCAGCGGTGCTGACCAAATTCGATGTCTCGGTCACGCTGCTGGAAGCGCTGCCGCGCGTGCTGGCGCGCGTGGCCGGAGAGGCGCTTTCGGAATTCTATCAGGCAGAACACCGCGCGCATGGCGTGGACTTGCGGACGGGCGCAGCGATGGACTGCATCGAGGGCGACGGCACCAAAGTAACCGGCGTGAAAATGCAGGACGGATCAATCGTGCCCGCCGACATCGTGATCGTGGGCATCGGCATCGTGCCCTGCATCGGGCCGCTGCTGATCGCCGGGGCTGCGGGCGGGAATGGCGTGGACGTGGATGAATTCTGCCGCACCTCGCTGCCCGACGTTTACGCCATCGGCGATTGCGCAGCCCATGCCAACGATTTCGCCGACGGTGCAGTGATCCGGCTGGAATCGGTGCAGAACGCCAATGACATGGCGACGACAGCGGCGAAGGACATCTGTGGCGCACCGGTGGCCTATTCGGCCACGCCGTGGTTCTGGTCGAACCAGTATGATCTCAAGCTGCAAACCGTCGGCCTTTCCACCGGCCACGATAACGCGGTGCTGCGCGGCGATCCGGCCACGCGGTCGTTCTCGGTAGTCTACCTCAAGGGCGGCAAGGTGATTGCGCTCGACTGCGTGAACATGGTCAAGGACTATGTGCAGGGCAAGAAGCTGGTCGAAGCGCGCGCACACATCGCGCCTGAAATGCTGGCGGACGCGGGTGTGCCTTTGAAGGAAATGCTGGCTTAGGCAAGCCGCTCCAAGGCCCATCGTGCGGCATCCGCCACGGCAGAGTCAGGATCGTCCAGCAATGCAGTGACCGGCGCAATCAGCGCGGCATCACCGCTGTTGCCTGCGGCATAAAGGCAGTTCCGCACCCATCGGTCCCGCCCGATGCGCTTGATCGGACTGCCGCTGAACACCTTGCGGAACGTGGCATCGTCCAGCGCCAGCAGTTCGGCCAGCCTTGGCGCAGTCAGCTCCGCGCGGGGCAGGAAGGCGCGGTTGGCCTGTGCGGCAGCGGCAAAGCTGTTCCACGGGCAGGCGGCAAGGCAATCGTCGCAGCCGTAGATACGGTTGCCCAAGGCCGCGCGGAATTCGTCCGGGATCGGACCTTTGTGTTCGATAGTCAGATAGGAAATGCAGCGCCGCGCATCGAGTTGGTAGGGCGCTGGAAAAGCCTGTGTGGGGCAGGCGCTCTGGCAGGCGGTGCAGGAACCGCAGCGGTCTGCGTGGGGCTGGTCTGGCATCAGATCCAGCGTGGTGTAGATTGCGCCAAGGAACAGCCATGACCCGTGGGTGCGGCTGACGAGGTTGGTATGCTTGCCCTGCCAGCCGATGCCCGCCAGTTGGCCCAGCGGCTTTTCCATGACCGGGGCGGTATCGACGAAGACCTTTACCTGTGCGCCCGGTGCTTCAGCCACCAGCCAGCGGGCAAGCGCTTTGAGATTGCGCTTCACGACATCGTGATAATCGCCGCCCTGAGCATAGACCGAGATGCGCGCCCGGTCAGGGTGGTCTTCCAGCGTGCGGGGATCGGCGGCGGGGGCGTAGCTCATGCCCAGCGCGATCACGCTTTGCGCTTCGGGCCATAGCGATTGCGGACCGCGCCGGTGGTGGAGGCGGGTTTCCATCCATTCCATCGTGCCGTGGTGCTGGTCTCCCAGCCATTGCTCCAGCCGTTCGGCCAGCACAGGATCGTCGGCGGCGGACGCAAAACCGCACGCAGCAAAGCCGAGGCGCGCGGCTTCGGCTTTCAGTCGTTCTTCCAGACTTTCTACCGCGCCGTTAACCAAACTTGCTGTCCCGCTCGTTCATGCGCAGCCGCTAGGGAGTGACCTTGCGCTGTCATCTTTATCAGCCGTCATGCTGAACTTGTTTCAGCATCCATCCTGCCGCCACACTCTGTCCGTGGTGGGTAAGAAATGGACCCTGAAACAAGTTCAGGGTGACGGCGGGTGTGTTGACATGTGAGTCTAATCCATCATGCCGGGGCCGTGATCTGTGAAGATTGAGTTAGGGGAGTGGCCTTTGACAGGCAACGGGATTGACGCAGGCGGCGTAGAAGTTGCTTCGACGGAACTCGCCATCGAAGCGCGCGGGCTGGTGAAGCGGTTTGACGGCTTTACCGCCGTTGATGGCGTGGATATTTCGGTGCCCAAGGGATCGATCTACGGCATTCTCGGGCCGAATGGCGCAGGCAAGACCACCACCTTGCGCATGCTGCTGGGCATCATCGACCCCGATCAGGGCTATCGCCGCGTACTGGGGCATGAACGCCCTACCGATGTGGCGCGTCGCATCGGCTATCTGCCCGAAGAGCGCGGGCTTTACCCCGCGATGAAGGCTTATGAAGCCATCGGCTTCCTTGCCGCATTGCGCGGGGTGCCGTTGAAGGAAGGGCGGCGCAAGGGGCGCGAACTGCTGGAGGCGCACGGCCTTGGCTATGCCGCAGACCGGCAGATCCGGCAGATGTCGAAGGGCATGGCACAGACCGTGCAACTTCTCGGCACGCTGGTGCATGAACCCGATCTTGTGGTGTTCGACGAGCCGTTTTCGGGCCTCGATGCGCTCAACCAAGGCAAGCTGGAGCGGATGATCCGCGATCTGGCCGCGCGCGGCACGACGGTGATCTTCTCCACCCACGTCATCGCCCATGCCGAGCGGCTGTGCGACCAAGTGGCGATCATCGCCGGCGGCAAAGTGCCGTTTGCCGGGCCGGTGGACGTGGCGCGAGACCGGCTGCGCCCGCAAGTGCGGCTGGAAACGCGCGCGCAGGATGGCGTGTGGCGTGCGGCTTTGCCAGCCGATGCGCGGCACGAAGGGGCGTTCTGGCACTTCACTCTACCCGAAACCGGTGTGGAGCCGCTGCTGCGCGCGCTGATCGAAGGCAATGCGGGCATCCTCAGCCTGTCCATCGAACGCGCAGGGCTTCACGATGCTTTCGTCGCCATTGCAGGCGAGGCTGCGGCCAAGGCGCTCGAAGAAAGCGCGGGAGAACCGAAATGAGCGGATTTGCTGAAAAGCTGCGCGCCGCGATGGTCATTGCGCGGCGTGATTTTGTGGCTGTGGTCTTTTCCAAGACCTTCATCTTCTTCCTGATCGGCCCGGTGTTTCCAGTGCTGGTTGGCGGGCTTGCAGGCAGCATCGGCGGCAAAGTGCAGCAGAACGTGGAACGCCCCACCATCGGCCTTGCCATGAGCGCCGATGATTCGCGGGCGATGCTTGGTGCGCGCACAGAGTTGCAAGGACGCGTGCCGGGGATGATCCCCGAGATCGTGGTCCTGCGCGAAATCGCGCCCGGCGAAACATTCGATGCACGCGCCGCGCTGGCCGACGGCGACCGCCCGGTTTCCGCCGTGCTTGGCGGCACGCTGGAAAAGCCACTGCTCACCGCTCCGGGTGAGCGGGCGCGGCAGTGGGTAGGCGTGGTATCCAACCTTGCCGCCCGAGCGCGTTCGGCCACACCGACAGACTATCCCGCAGTAGCGGTGGAGGAAGTCACCACATCGGTCGCCAAGGTGAAGACCGGGCAGATCTATACCGCGCAAGCTGCGCAGGTCATGCTGTTCCTGCTGACCATGCTGCTGGCGGGCATGGTGCTGTCCAACCTGGTCGAGGAAAAGGGCAACAAGATCATCGAAGTGCTGGCCGCCGCGATCCCGATGGACGCGATGTTCATGGGCAAGCTGTTTGCCATGCTCGCCGTCAGCCTTGTCGGCATTGCGGTCTGGGGCGGCGTGGGCGGTGCCATCGTACTGGCAGGCGCCCGCAATCTGCCCACGATGTCGGTCCCGGCAGTCGGCTGGCCGCTGTTCCTGACGCTGGCTTTCCTCTATTTCGCGATGGCCTATCTGCTGATGGGATCGCTGTTCCTGTCCATCGGCGGCATGGCGACGACCGTGCGCGAGGTGCAGACGCTGTCGATGCCGGTATCGATGTTCCAGCTGATGGTGTTCTTCTTTGCCAGCTTTGCGCTGACATCGCCGGGCACGTGGATCGACTGGGCCTCGATCATTTTCCCGGTGAGTTCGCCTTACGCCATGCTGGCGCGGGCGGCGCAGTATCCTGATGTGTGGCCGCACGTGGTGGCGCTGGGCTGGCAGGTGCTGTGGGTCATCGTGATCGTGCGGGCAGGCGCGCAACTGTTCCGCCGCACCGTGATGAAGTCTGGGCCATCAACCGCCAAGCGGAGCATCTGGTCGCGCTTGCGACGTGCAAAGGCTTATTGACATTAATGTAGGTTGTGGCAGCTTATCAGCGTGAGGAGGACCGCGTGAGCAACGCGGCCCCTAACGGAGGATAGCCAATGGCCACGCAGCTTGCACCCGAAGCGCAGCAATTCACCTACCGCAGTTCGCCCACCGCGATTGAAGCTTTCAGCGCGTGGTTGCGGGACAATCCGCAAAGCGCCGCCGCACACAGCCACAAATGGGACGTCAGCCGGTCTGACATCTACATGGAGGATCGCTGGCAGCCGATCTTTGCGCAGATGCGGGCAGAAGCCCCGGTCAATTACGTGCCCGAATCACCCTATGGCCCATACTGGAACGTGGTGAATCACAAGGCGATTCAGCACGTGGAATCGCTGCCCGAACTGTTCTCATCCTCGTGGCAATATGGCGGCATCACGATTGGCGATCCCCCGTCAGACGTTGATCCGGCGGTGCTGGCAGAACGGCAATTGCCGATGTTCATTGCAATGGACCGGCCCGACCATACCGGCCAGCGCCGCACCGTGGCGCCCGCTTTCACGCCGGGCAAGATGGCCGCGATGGAAGCTGAAATCCGCCAGCGCACCGGCGAAGTGCTCGATTCGCTGCCGTGGGGCGAAAAGTTCGATTGGGTGGACAAGGTTTCCATCGAGCTGACCACCGGCATGCTGGCGCTGCTGTTCGGCTTTCCGTGGAAGGACCGCCGCCTGCTGACGTTCTGGTCAGACTGGGCAGGCGATGTGGAGCTGACGCTGGCGCGGGATCTGGCCGATACGCGCTTTGGCTTTCTGGGCGAGATGGCGCACTATTTCCAGCGGCTGTGGGCCGAACGGATGCGCGCCGAACCTTCGGGCGACCTGATCTCGATGATGATTCATTCCGAAGCCATGAACCACATGAGTCCGCAGGAATTCATGGGCAATCTGGTGCTGCTGATCGTGGGCGGCAACGATACCACGCGCAACACCATGTCGGGCATCGTCCACGCGCTCGACCAGTTCCCAGACCAGCGCGAACTGCTTGAAGGCAATCCCGCATTGATCCCCAATGCGGTGCAGGAATGCCTGCGCTTCGTCACCCCGCTGGCGCACATGCGCCGCACCGCCACGGCCGATGCAGACCTGTTCGGGCAGCAGATCAAGGCGGGCGAGAAGCTGATCCTGTGGTATATTTCGGCCAACCGGGACGAGAGCGTGTTCGAGAACCCGGACAAGCTGATCGTCGACCGGCCCAATGCGCGGCGGCACCTGTCGTTCGGATATGGCGTTCACCGCTGCGTGGGCGCGCGTCTGGCCGAACTGCAACTGCGCATCCTGCTTGAAGAAATGCACGAACGCCGCATGCGCGTGCGTGTGGTAGGCGATGTTGAACGGGTGCGGGCAAACTTCGTCCACGGCTTCCGCAAGATGGAAGTCATGCTTGAAAAGCGGTAACCGCAAAGGCGGTAATCTTGCAGACAGGTTGGCGTGCTATGATGTGGGTCACGATTGACGGGGCAGGGCGGGTCTAGACTGGGCCGTGTCCTGCCGGTGGGCCGCCGCCCCCCGAGGTTTGCCTCCTGGCCTGTCGGCAGGACATCCGAGGTTTTTTATGACCGTCAACACATCTGATCGCCGCCGTTTCCTCACCCTGCTGGGCGCTGGCGCGGTCATGCCCTGGGCCTCGGCCTGCAGCGCCAAACCTGCGGCCAAGGGCACCTTCCCGATTACGAAGACTGACGCGGAGTGGCGGCAGCAGTTGGGGGCCGAAAGGTTCCACATTCTGCGCGAGGAAGGGACTGAGCGGCCCTTTACCTCACCCCTGAACAAGGAAAAGCGCAAGGGCGTGTTCACCTGCGCTGCCGATGGGACGGCGCTGTTTGCATCCTCCACCAAGTTCGAAAGCGGCACCGGCTGGCCAAGCTTCTGGAAGCCGCTGCCGCGCGTGGTGGGCACCACGACTGACCGTTCACTGGGGATGTCGCGCACCGAAGTGCATTGCAACCAGTGTGGCGGGCACCTTGGTCACGTGTTCAACGATGGTCCTGCGCCCACAGGATTGCGCTATTGCATCAATGGCTTGGCGCTGAAGTTCATACCAGCGGCCTGAGCGCGCCTTCCTTCGAAACAACCGAAACGGATGAATTGCGCATATGAGGGCCACTCGGCCCGTGCAATCCCCTGCCGGTGCGTCGGGGGCTTGCCATTATCGTCCTGCTGATACCGCTCCTGTGGACCACATGGGGGTGGCAGGAAGTGTCGCGCAATCACCAGCAGATGGTGCGCTTTGTCGATATCGCCCCTTCTGCTGATGAAGTGGGGCCATCTGGTGATGTAACCGGCCTCGGCCCCTTCCGCTTGGAAGGGCTGTGGCGGATGACCAGCCCCAATTCACGGTTCGGTGGCTGGTCTGCAATGATCGACGTGGGCACCGGCCAATTCCTCGCCTTCTCGGACCGTAACATGCGGGTGCGCTTCACTCCGCCGGGAATGGCTACGCCGGACATTCCCAGGGCGAAGCAGGTTGGCATCCGTCGGGCAATCTACCAGCGGAAACGAGACGGCGACTGGGAGGTTTTCGACATCGAATCGGCAGTTCTCGCCCCCGATAGCAGCATCTGGTTCGGGCTTGAGGATGAAGACGGCCTGATCCGCATTGATGCCGACCGCGCCAAGGGCGCATTCGTGCCGATTCCGGCTCTCAAGGACTGGCCGGTCAACGGCGGGCCAGAGGCAATGACACGGCTGACGGACGGGCGCTGGATGCTGCTGTGCGAAACTTGCGGCGCGCGGCGCGGCGGGTTGCATCTGGGGCTGGTGTTTGCCGATACGCCCGACCGGTCGCAGCCGCAGCCATTCGGCATCGAACTGCCGGTGGGCTTTGATCCGGTAGACATGGCCCCGCTGCCCGATGGGCGGCTGCTGATCCTCACGCGACGGCTTTCGCTGATCCCGCCACATTTCGAATCACGGCTGGTGTTGGCCGATCCGGCTAAACTCGATCCCAAACGCCCCTGGCAGGCGCAGGAACTCGCGCGGATCGATACCTCGGCCCTGCGCGAGAATTATGAGGCGATGGTCGTGAAACTCACGCCTGCCGGGCCGGAAGTGTGGCTGCTTTCCGACGAGAACGGCTCTGCCATTCAGGAAACGCGGCTGATGAAGCTGCGGCTGGATATGGCGCGCCTGCCGCACTGATCACAGACGAACGAAAAGCCCCCGGTCCGCTTGGGACAGGGGGCCTATCGATGTTCAGTCCCTTGCGGGAAGAAGGTTTAGGCAGCGACAGCCTTGGCCAGCTCGCGCTTCACCTTGAGGGCGCGCGACGACAGCTTGGTGTCCGACTGCTTGAGCAGCCAGTTGTCGAGGCCACCGTTGTGTTCCACCGAACGCAGACCATGCGTGGAAACGCGGAACTTGAAGCTGCGGTCCAGCTTCTCGCTCATCAGCGTGACGTTCTGCAGGTTGGGCAGGAACAGACGCTTGGTCTTGTTGTTGGCGTGGCTTACGTTGTGACCGACTTGGCGGCCCTTACCGGTCAGTTCGCAGATACGCGACATGGCTAAAACTCGCTTCGGTTGTTCGATAACACTTATCGGGAAGGCGCGGCTCATATCGATTCACCGGGTGAAGTCAAGGATTCGGAGTTTGAAAGCGACATTCACCCTCATATACCCCGCACCATGACCCGCTGGCCCCTGCCCGAACCGATGCGCATGGCGCTTGATGAAGCCCAGCGCGCGGCGGATGAAGGTGAAGTGCCGATTGGCGCGGTGGTGGTCAAGGACGGCAAGGTCATCGCCACTGCCCATAACCAGCCCCGAGCCATGTGCGATCCCACGGCCCATGCCGAAGTGCTGGCGATTCGCGCCGCCGCCATCGCGCTGGGGCAGGAGCGGCTTGAAGGCTGCGACCTGTGGGTCAGCCTTGAGCCTTGCGCGATGTGTGCAGGGGCCATCGTCCATGCCCGCATCGCCCGCGTCTACTATGCCGCCAGCGACCCCAAGGGCGGCGCTGTAGAGCACGGCGGGCGGATCTTTGACCAACCCACCTGCCTGCACCGGCCTGAGGTCTATGCGGGCATGGGCGAGGCCGAGGCGGCTGCGATGCTACGCACCTTCTTCCGCGAACGCCGCTAGGCCCGCGCTTCGCTCACACCCGCAGAATTGTGCCGCAGCGCCTTCAGCACCGTATCGACGATCTGCGGCGCGTTCAGCCCCGCCACGTCATACTGCTTGTCCGGCGCGTCGTGATCCTGAAACACATCGGGCAGGCGCATCGTGCGGATTTTCAGGCCAGCGTCAGTCAGCCCCTCATCGCTCGCCATCGTCAGCACGTGTGCGCCCAGCCCGCCGATGGAGCCTTCCTCAACCGTCACGACAACTTCGTGCGTGGCCATCAGCTGGCGAATCAGATCAGTGTCGAGCGGCTTGGCAAAGCGCAAGTCGGCCACCGTCGTCGATAGCCCCTTGGCCTCAAGCTGGTCCGCCGCCTTCAGCGCCTCGGCCAGACGCGTGCCGAGCGACAGCAGCGCAACCTTGTTGCCCGTGCGGACGATGCGGCCCTTGCCGATCTCAAGCCGCTCCGGCACGTCGGGCAGGGGCACGCCGGTGCCATTGCCGCGCGGATAACGGAACGCAATCGGCCCGCTGTCATGGCAGGCGGCGGTATAGGTCATGTGGACCAGTTCGGCCTCATCAGCCGCAGCCATCACCACCATGTTGGGCAGCGTGGCCAGATAGGTGACGTCGAACGATCCGGCATGAGTCGCCCCATCGGCACCCACCAGCCCCGCCCGGTCAATCGCAAAGCGCACCGGCAGGTTCTGAATCGCCACGTCATGCACCACCTGATCGAAGGCGCGCTGCAGGAAGGTGGAATAGATCGCGCAGAACGGGCGCATGCCCTCTGCCGCAAGGCCCGCTGCAAAGGTCACCGCGTGCTGCTCGGCAATACCCACATCGAACGTGCGGTCCGGGTGCGCCTTGGCGAACTTGTCCACGCCGGTGCCGCTGGGCATCGCCGCCGTGATGGCGCAGATCGTGGGGTCGGTGTCGGCCAGCTTGGCCAGCGTTTCACCGAACACGTTCTGATAAGCGGGCGCGCCGGGCTTGGCCTTCACCTGTTCGCCGGTCACCACATCGAACTTCTGGACGCCGTGATACTTGTCAGCCGCCTGCTCGGCCGGGCCATAGCCCTTGCCCTTCTGCGTCACCACGTGGATCAGGCACGGCCCTTCGGCAGCATCGCGCACGTTTTCCAGCACCGGGATCAACTGGTCGATGTTGTGTCCATCCAGCGGCCCGACGTAGTAGAAGCCCAGTTCCTCGAACAGCGTGCCGCCCATCGCCATGCCGCGCGCGAACTCGTCAGTCTTCCGCGCTGCCTGATGCAGCGGACGCGGCAAGTTGCGCGCAAGCCGCCGCGCAATATCGCGCAGACCCAGGAACGGACGCGACGATACCAGCCGCGCCAGATAGGCCGAAAGCCCGCCCACTGGCGGCGCAATCGACATATCGTTGTCGTTCAGGATCACGACCAGTCGGTTGCCCGCAGCGCCAGCGTTGTTCATCGCCTCATAGGCCATGCCCGCGCTCATCGCGCCATCGCCGATCACGGCAATGCCCTTGCCCGCGCGGCCCGAGATCTTGTTGGCGATGGCAAAGCCCAGCGCCGCGGAAATCGATGTGCTGGAATGTGCAGTGCCGAACGGATCGTATTCGCTCTCGCTCCGCTTGGTGAAGCCCGAAAGCCCCCCGCCCTGCCGCAGCGTGCGGATACGGTCACGCCGCCCGGTCAGGATCTTGTGCGGATAGGCCTGATGGCCCACGTCCCACACCAGCTTGTCATCAGGCGTGTTGAAAACATAGTGAATTGCCACGGTCAGTTCGACCACGCCAAGCCCTGATCCCAGATGCCCGCCGGTAGTGCCGACGGCAGAAATCATTTCGGCACGCAATTCGTCCGAAAGCTGGCGAAGCTGCGATGGCGCGAGCTTGCGGAGATCGTCAGGTGTCTTGACCGTGTCGAGCAGCGGCGTTGCCGGTTCTGAATTCATCCCTTGGCCCTTACACCGATGCTTTGGCGGTGTCGAACAGGATCATGCCAAACGGCCCCGCCTATTCGTCCAGCGCGCGCCCGCAAGCAGCGCTGCATTCAGTCCCCGCTGGCACACTCGGCACAATGGCCGCGAATCTCCACCACCGGGCGCACTTCGGCAAAGCCTGCCGCCTGCGCCGCCAGCCGCAACGCGCCGGTCAGTTTGTCGTCATCGTTATGCACGGCCTTGCCGCACAGATCGCAAATCAGGAAGATGCAGTCGTGCCGGCACCCCGGATGGCTGTTCGCCACATAGGCATTGGCGCTTTCCACCCGCCGCGCCAGATTGGTGCGCACGAACAAGTCAAGAATGCGATAGACCGAATTGGCCGCCACGCGCTTTCCGCGCGCATTGCCCACCCGTTCGGCAATGTCATAAGCGCTCGCGGGCTTTTCGCACCCGGCCAGCGCGTCGAACACGTCGGCGCGCATATCGGTCCACTGTTCGCCCGATTCGATCAACGCATCGCGCGCCGCCGTAACCAGCGTTTCGCCTTCAAGGTCGCGATGGTGGTGATGCTGCGTTGCCATCTGCCCTAGATAGGCATGCGCGCCCTGAACCGCAAATCAGTTCCGCGTGAACGTCGGCTTGTACAGATCGGGGAACATCGTCTTCAGCGCCCGCACCTTGGGCGCGTCCCAACGGCGGATATAGCCGTGGTCGGGATTGTTGGCGGCAAAGTCCTGATGATAGCCCTCGGCAAGGTAGAATGCCTTGTAAGGCTCCACCGCCGTCACAATCGGCTGCTTCCACAGGTCCAGCCGCTTCAACTGCGCCAGGTAACCTGCGGCGACGCGCTTCTGCTCCACGCTCATCGGCACCAGCGCGTTGCGATACTGCGTGCCATGATCCGGCCCCTGATAGTTCAACTGGGTGGGGTTTGCGCCCACCGCAAAGAACACACGCAGCAACTGATCGTAGCGGATCTTTGTCGGGTCATAGGTCACCCGCACAACCTCGGCGTGGCCGGTCTTGCCGCTGTCCACCACGTCATAACGCGCGGTGTTCTTCTCACCGCCATGAAAGCCTGAAACGGCGCTGCTCACGCCTTTCAGATGGCTGAACACAGCCTCGATGCCCCAGAAGCACCCGCCTGCAAAAATGGCGGTTTTCTTGCCCGGCTCCTCGCGCGCTTCAACAGCGGCGGCAGGCGTGGCCATCGTGCCCTCGGCAAAGGCCGGTTGCTGGGCTGCAGCCGTGCCGATCCCCAGAGCCACCATCGCGGAGAGGACCGGGCGGCGCATCTTAGTTCGAAACCTGTTCGGTATCCGGCGTGGCCAGTGCGGTCGTCCCCGAAGTTACCGCCATCACGGCAGCACCCATCAGGAACCCGAAGGCCAGCGAACGGAAAAAGTCAGGCTTGAACAGGCCCATGAGGAAGCTTTCATCTGAATATCGGTAGTCCACCGTCTGGGCGAACATGCATGAACGTTCGGTGACGCCCTGCACAGCAAGGCGCGTATGCCACCGTGGATTCTGCAAAGCGTTCACCAGATGCGACGAACGGCGCTCAGGCGCGTAACTCCACCCACACCGGCGTGTGATCGCTGGCCTTTTCGCGCCCGCGATATTCCTTGTCCACGCCCGCGCTCGCCATGCGGTCGGCCAGTTCGGGCGACAGCAGCAGGTGATCGATGCGGAATCCATGATCGCGCTGCCACGCACCCGCCTGATAGTCCCAGAAGGTCCAAACCCCGCCCTGCGGGTTCAGCGTGTCAATCGCATCGGTCCACCCATCGTTGAGCAACCGGCGGTAGGCATCACGCGATTCGGGCTGCATCAGCGCATCATCGGCCATCGCCTTGACCGAATAGGTGTCCTTGTCCTCAGGGATCACGTTGTAATCGCCGATCACCAGCGCGGGCACTTCCTCCGCCGCAATCGCGTTCATCCGCGCCCGCAGCCGGTCCATCCAGCGCAACTTGTAATCGAACTTCGGCCCCGGCTGCGGATTGCCGTTGGGAAGATAGATGCACACCACGCGCAGCCCGAAAACGTCGGCCTCCAGATAGCGCGAGTGTTCATCCTCCGGCTCTCCGGCAAGGCCACGCTGCACTTCAACCGGCTTTTGCCCATCGGCAAGGATCGCCACACCGTTGAAGCCCTTCTGCCCGTGCCAGATCGCGTGATAGCCGATCTTTTCGAACTCGGCGGCGGGAAAGCCCTCGTCCTGCGTCTTGATCTCCTGCAAGCAGGCGACGCTTGGGCGCGTTTCCTCAAGCCATTCGAGCAGGCGCGGCAAGCGGGCCTTGATCCCGTTGATGTTGAAGCTGGCGATCTTGAGCATGGCGATCTTGCACTCTGAAGATATGTGGCGGTTTACAGGTCTTCGTCATCCTGAACTTGTTTCAGGATCCATTGTGCCGAACAAGCCGCAGTCCGTCGTGACAAATGGACCCTGAACCAAGTTCAGGGTGACGGCAAAAGAGGCCTTGCAGCAAACAGCCACCTCGCAATCATATCGCGAAGGACGACCCGCAGCCGCAGCCAGAAGCTGCTTGGGGATTGGTTACCTTGAACGCAGCGCCGCCCAGCGATTCGACATATTCCACCACGCTGCCTTCCAGCAGGCCAAGGCTCACGTCATCAACCAGCAACTGCACACCATCAGTCTCGGCAATCGTATCGCCCTCTTCCGGCGCATCGGCCAAGCCGAACTTGTACTGAAAGCCAGAACAGCCCCCGCCTTCAACCGACAGGCGCAGGATCGCGGGCTTGCCCTGCTTGGCCGCGATGGCAGAAACGCGCGCGGCGGCGTTGGCGGCTAGGGTGACCTGTGTTTCGCTCATGCGCACAAGATAGGCATGAACCGCCGCAACCTCAACGGTTCCATTCGTCGCCAAGCCGATCTTCGATAGATTCATCGTGGCCGGTACCGCTGGAAAGGAACACCAGCCCCATCAATGCCGCCATCAGCATGATCGTCAGCCAGATGCCCAATGCGCTGGCGATATAGAGGTGGATCGAAACGAAGCCGATCTGGAAATAGAGCACCCCCAGCGCCACGCCGACCACTACCGTGCTGAACGCCGCCATGCCTTTCATGATCGTGCGATAGCGCGCCCAGGCAAAGCGCGCGTTTTCAGGATCATCAAGGGGAGATTGGCCATGCATCGTCGGAGTCCTTTGCCCATCGGAAATGGAGCTTGCAACGGCTTTGACAATAGGCCGCAAGCTGTCATGATTGCGGCGGGAGACAGGCGGCAGGCAAGACGCCAAAAAGGCATACCGGCCGCACCTCAACGGAGGATGCCATGACCATTGCCCAAGTCATTGCCGGACGCGGCGAAGTGTGGAGCGTTTCTGCCGACGCTCAGGTTTCAGATGCGATAGACATGCTCGCCAGCCACCGCATCGGTGCGCTGCCGGTCAACGATGGCGCCAGCGGCGTTGCCGGCATCTTCTCCGAACGCGACATGATCCGCTGCCTGCACAAACACGGCGAAGCCGCCCTGCACATGAAAGTGCGCGACATGATGACCGCACCGGTCGTCACCGTCGGCCCGCAGACCACGGTGATGGAAGCGTTGGCCCTGATGACCCAACGCCGCTTCCGCCACCTGCCCGTTGTTGAAGCAGGCCGCATGGTCGCCTTCGTCTCCATCGGCGATCTGGTGAAGCACCGGCTCGACAAGATCGAAGCCGAAGCCGACGCGATGAGGGTCTATATCCAGCAGGCCTGACGCACACTCCCCCCTCCCGCAGGCGGGAGGGGTCGGGGGTGGGCATTCGGCGTCAGCCGAACAACCGCGTTCACCCCAGCCGCTTGGCCACCAATTCCTTGAGATCGGCTTCAGGCCGCGCGCCATAGTGCGAGATCACTTCCGCCGCGCAAACCGCGCCCATCGTCAGGCTTTCAGCCAACGGCTTGCCGCGCACATAGCCGAACAGGAACCCGGCCGCGAAAAGGTCGCCCGCGCCGGTGGTGTCGACCACCTTGGCAATCGGCTCAGCGGGAACGTGGGCATGCTCGCCATTGCTCACGGCATGCGCGCCCTTTTCGCTGCGCGTCACCACCAGCGTTGGCACCTTAGCCGAAAGCTCGGCCAGACCGGCGTCGAAATCCTCGATCCCGGTCAGCGCGGCCAGTTCGTGTTCGTTGGCAAACAGAATGTCGATCTGCCCATCGGCGATCAGCGCGCGGAAATCGTCGCCGTGGCGCGAAATCACGAAGGCATCCGACAGCGTGAACGCCACCTTGCGTCCTGCATCGCGGGCAGCGGAGATCGCGCGGCGCATCGCCTTGCGCGGCTCTTCCGGGTCCCACAGATAGCCTTCGAGGTAGAGCACCTTGGCTGCCGCAATGGTGGCATCGTCCAGCGCCTCGGCAGGCAGGAACTGCGAAGCTCCCAGGAACGTGTTCATCGTGCGCTGGCCATCGGGCGTCACGAAGATCAGGCAGCGTGCCGTCGGCGGCTCGTCCGCACGCGCCGCTGTATCAAAAGCAATGCCACCTGCACGGATGTCGTGCGCGAAAACCTCGCCCAGCTGGTCGTCGGCAACCTGTCCGATGAAAGCGCACTTGGCCCCCAGCGCGGCAAGGCCCGCCAGCGTATTGGCCGCCGATCCGCCCGAAATCTCGCGCGCCGGCCCCATTGCATCGTACAGTTCCTGCGCCCGCGCGGTATCCACCAGCGTCATGCCGCCCTTGGCCAGCCCCAGCTTTTCGATGCCTTCATCGTCACAAGGGGCCATCACATCGACGATGGCGTTGCCGATGGCGATGACGTCGTAAAGCGGTTCGGACATACGGGATTGGCTCCAAAGTCGAGATAAGTCGCGCGACGGCCTAGCGCTTTCACCGCAGTGCAGCAAGAGTGCGCAGCAAGCGCCGGAACGCCCCGCAACCGCGCCGTGCCGTGCGGAACCGAGTTGACCGCCCCCCAAGCACGCTGCATCCCCGCAGCGTGATCATGCGCCCCGCCATCCTCGCCCTGCCTGCCGCCCTGCTGCTCGCCTCGTGCGGAGGGGGAGGGGCCGCGCCTGCGGGCAAGACCGCGCAAGTCCGCTCCACCCCGCCCGCCCGCACCACCGTGCCACGCCCAGGTCCGATCCAACGGCCCTCAGCCCAGCTCCAGATGGTTCCCGGCCTTGAAGGCGTGATCGGCGCCGATGCGCTGCAGCTTGGCCGCGTGTTCGGCACACCCCGGCTTGATGTGATCGAGGACGACGCGCGCAAGCTTCAATGGAGCGGCACCGCCTGCATCCTCGACATCTACCTCTACCCGCAAACCGGCAGCAGCAAACCCATCGCCACTTATGCCGACGCCCGGCGCGGCGATGGCCGCGAGGTTGATCGCGCGTCCTGCGTTGCTGCGCTCAGGAAGAGCCAGTAACCGCGCACCCCGGCGTAACCGGCAACATTGCCCAGGGCGCAAAGGCAGGCACCCCCTCGCGCGAAACATCGGCAAGCGTATAGCGGTCCAGCACCGCCATGAACGCGTCCAGCGCCTCGGCCAGCACCCCGCTCAGCCCGCAATTGGCCCTGAGCGCACACGTGCCGCAATCCGCCAGCCGCAAGCCGCGCTCCAGCTTGCGCACCACATCACCCACGCCGATTTCGCCCGCAGGCCGCGCCAGCGCGATCCCGCCGCTGCGCCCACGCTGCGACACCGCAAAGCCCGCCTGCACCAGCCCCTGCGCCACTTTGGCGACATGGTGATAGCTCAGGCCCTGATCGGCTGAAAACGCGGGCAGGCTGACCGGCGCGGCCTTGCGCGCCAGCACGATCAGCAAGCGCAGGCCAAAGTCGGTGTGCTGGGTCAGTTGCATCGCGCGACTATCGGATTTCCGCTTGCCTAAATCAAGCAATTCAAATACCGGTATTTGGAATACCAGATTGGAGATCCCCCAATGCGCACCGCTTCCGAACACGCCCGCACCATCGTCAAAGCCACCGCCCCGGTGATCGAAAAGCATGGGCTGGCCATCACCACCGCCATGTACAAGCGCCTGTTCCAGAACGATGAAGTGAAGGCCATGTTTGATCAGGCCGCGCAGGAATCGGGCGAACAGCCACGCCGTCTGGCCGCCGCGATTCTCGCCTATGCCAAGAACATCGACAAGTTGGAGAACCTTGGCCCAGCCGTTGGCCGCATGGTTCAGCGCCATGTTGATTGCGGGGTGAAGGCCGAACACTACCCCTACGTGGCCGAAGCGCTGCTGCCGGCGATTCGCGATGTGGTGGGGGCCGAAGTCGCCACTGACGAAGTGCTCGCCGCCTGGGGTGAGGCCTACTGGATGCTCGCCGACATCCTCATCGCCGCCGAATCCGAAGCCTACGCCTTGGCAGACTGATCAGCCCCCGCACGGTCGAGCTGTCAAAGCGAAGCCTGCCTGCCACCAGACCCTCTGTATGGCAGGCGGGCTTTTTGCATTTCACTCCACCGCGAAACTGATCTCCGCGTGCGCACGCAGCCTATCAACCAGCGCCTCGCCCAGAATCGCTCCGGGAGTGCCGATCACGCCCGCCGCATCGCTGGAAAGCAGCGCAATCCCGGTTTCAGAGATCATCCGGCTCGTCGATCCATAGCCCGGATCGTAACGCCCCTTCACGCCATACCGCACCACCTGCCCATCGGGCATTTCGCCCACAAACAGCAGGTCGTAAAACCCGGTCTCGCGCTCTTCGGGCGATGGCCCTTCGCCCGGCAGCGGATCATCGGGACGGCCGATCGTCGGCGTTTTGGCCATATGCTCGGCAATCGCCTTGCCCTGCTCGCCCGGACCGGTCAGCACCATCTCGTCATAGACGAAGTCGGTGCCCCACAGATGCCCCAGCAGGGCATTGGTACGATGCACATTCTTCACGTTGATCGCCGCCATAATGAACGGCGTTTCCCAACTGCCCAGTGCATCGTCATGCTGCACCGTGTTGCCCGCAGGCTGCGCTGGCCCTTCAAAGCCCGGCGTCAGGCAAAACGCGCTCTGCATCAGCGGGATCAGCGAATGGTCCTTGCCCAGCGCCGCCAGCGTCGCCTTCAAACTTGCCGCTGTGCCGCCCGAAGCACCACCTTTCACGCCGCGTACCCGGCCTTTCACGCGCGGGGCAGGGCGTCCGAACCGGGCTACCGCTTCCTTCTGCAGCATCAGCACGCCCAGATCGAACGGGATCGAATCAAAGCCGCTGGAGAAGCAGATCCGCGCGCCCGACCGCTCCGCCGCATCGCCATACTTGTCGATCATCTGGCGCATCCACACCGGCTCACCGCACAAATCGGCATAGTCGGTGCCCGCCGCAATGCACGCCGCCAGCAGTGGCTCGCCGTAAAGCTGGTACGGTCCCACCGTGGTCACCACCACGCGCGTCTGTTCCACCATCGCTGCAAGGCTGGCCGGATCGGCGGCATCGGCCACAATCAGCGGCGTGTTCTTCGGTGCATCGATCAGCGCCCGCACTTCGGCCAGTTTGGCTGCAGAGCGCCCGGCCATTGCCCAACGCGGCCCTTCCTGCCCGTAATGCCGCGCCAGATATTCCGCTACCAGCCGCCCCGTGAACCCCGTCGCCCCATAGACGACGATATCATAGGGTCTCTCTGCCTTGTCCATCTGCCTCTCCGCCTGCTTTTTGTTGTGCAGGCAAGCTTGGCGAAGTCAGGGGCGAATGCAACCGGATTTAAGCGCGGGGTTAAGAGATGGAGTGACGGCCTGGAACAGATCGGGCAGCCCACCCACCAAACTTCGTCATTCCCGCGCAGGCGGGAATCCAGCGCGCAACCGCCGGATCTGGATTCCCGCCTTCGCGGGAATGACGAGGGTTTTGGGAAGCAAGCCTGCCCCTTTCACAACTTCGGCAACGTCACCCCGCGCTGGCCCATGTACTTGCCCGCACGGTCGGCATAGCTCACCTCGCATGGCTCGTTGCCCTGCAGGAACAGGAACTGGCACGCGCCTTCGTTGGCATAGATCTTGGCGGGCAGGGGCGTGGTGTTGGAAAATTCCAGCGTCACATGGCCTTCCCAGCCCGGCTCCAGCGGCGTCACGTTCACAATGATGCCGCAGCGCGCATACGTGCTTTTGCCAAGACAGATCACCAGCACATCGCGCGGCACACGGAAGTATTCCACGGTGCGTGCCAGCGCAAAAGAGTTGGGCGGAATCACGCAGACGTCGGTCTCGCGGTCCACCAGACTGGCTCCATCGAAATTCTTCGGATCGACGATGGCCGAATCGACGTTCGTGAAGATCTTGAACTCGCGCGCCACCCGCGCATCATAGCCATAGGACGAAAGCCCGTAGCTGATGCAGCCATCGCGGCGCTGCGTTTCAACGAAAGGCTCGATCATCCCCTCGTTCAGCGCTTTTTCGCGGATCCACTTGTCGGAAAGAATGGCCAACTGGCTCTCCCTTGATACGTCTGTGTAAGCCCAACCCCTCCCGCCTGCGGGAGGGGGGAAGAACACCACCCCATCATCTGCCCTCCCGCAGGCGGGAGGGCCGCGAGACTTGGGCTTGCGTAGCAAGCCTTAGTCGCAGCGGGGTGGGCACTTGCGCAGCGCAAGCATCACCCCGAAACCTCTAAGCCAGATTCGCAGGCCCGAACGCATTGGGCAAGAGCACCGACAGCCGCATTTCCACCGTTTCCTGCGCGCCCACGCACAACACTAGCGGATCGGTGCCGCCCAGCGCGGCCAGTTCGTTCACCACTTGCCGACACCGCCCGCACGGGCTGATTGCCGCCTCCACCGCACCGCCCATGCCGCCCAGCACGGCCACGGCCAGCAATCCGCCGCGCCGCCCGGCCTGCGATGCGCTGGCGCAAGCCACCGTCTCGGCACAGAGCGACAAGCCATAAGAAGCGTTCTCGAAGTTCGCTCCCGTCACAATCGCGCCATCATCGAACAGCAGCGCTGCGCCCACGTGAAAGCCGGAGTAGGGCGCATAGGCACTGCCCATTGCCCCGCGCGCTGCCGCGATCAGCTCTTCACGCCTGTCAGCGATCATTTCATCACTCATTGCTGCACCACCACCCAATGCAGGGGCGTGTTCGCCGCATTCAGCCGCAACCGGCTGCTGGCAGTCCACATCACCCAGGGCCGCCCGGCATAGGCGGGTTCGAGGAAATCCTGCTCCACCCAGATATTCCGATCAATCCGCGCGGCAAGGTGGAACTGCTTTTCGATGGATTTTGACACCATCAGGATCACCGGCTTTTCGGCGTGCTTTTCCACCTGATTAAGGAACGTGGTCAGTTCGCTCTGCATCTGCGCTTCGCCGGGAACTTCGGGGCAGGTGCGCGATGATATGTCGATGCGGATGGCGGGCGGCAACATGGCCTCGTCGCGCGGCACCAGCGTCACGAAATTCGCCGCCTGCGCATCGGCGGGGGCGCACAGGTCATAAACGTGCACTGCGCCCACCTGCATGCCCCGGCTGCGCGCCCCTGCCACGCCGCTGGCAAAGGCAGTATCGCGCACATTTGTGCCCTCGCTTGCCGTCAGATAGGCAAAGTCTGCGCCAGTCGCCCGCAGCAACCGCCAATCCACCGCGCCATCATCATCGCTCAACCACACACCCTGCACCGGAAAGTCCTTGCGGTCAGGCAGCCATGTGCGTGCTTTCCACCAGCCGAATCCGCCCGCAATCAGCAACGCCAGCAGCAACACCGCCAGCAGCCGACGCTTCAGGCTGCTCCTGCGTTTGCCCGCCGGGCGCGCGCCGCTCGGACGTGTCCTGTTTGGTTGCTTGGCCATGCTTTTGAAGTTCGCGCCCCGGTTTTTTGTCAGCCCCTGATATGCAGCACGCAGATCAGGGTAAAAAGCCGCCGGGCAGTGGGGAAATCGGTTTCGATCTTGCCCTCCAGCCGTTCCAGCAGCGTATCGGCGGCGTGGTTGTGAATGCCGCGCCGCGCCATGTCGATGGTTTCAATCTCGGTGGCGGTAGCCTTGCGGATCGCCTGATAATAGCTGTCGCAGATCGCAAAATATTCGCGGATCGGCCGCCGGAACCGCCCAAGGCCCAGAATCACCGTCTCCAGCGCAGTGCCATCTTCGCCGGAAATCGCCAGCACCAATCGTCCGTCGTCCACTGAAAGCTTCAGCCGATAAGGGCCGTGATGCCCAGCCTCGAACGCACGCAGCGGTTTGAACGTGTTCTCTTCGATCAGATCGAAGATCGCAATGCGCCGCTCCTGCTCGATATCGGCATTGCGCCAGATGATCGTCGTATCGTCCAGCTCGATATGCGAAATGCGCGGGTCAGCCATCAGGCCACCTGTGTTGCAGACACGCGCTGCGCAAGCAAGAGGGGCAGCGTTCGGCCCAGATCGGGCCAATCTCGGCCGCATCATGGTAAATCTACCTATCCCGCTTTCCAGACAGGCTCAGCCCCCACACCCTAAAAGGCATACGGGAAACACCAGACGGAGGCTAAAGTGGGAATCGAGTTCGAAGGAGGGTCACGCTTCTTTCGCCTGTTCGGCAGCAGCAAGGGAACGGATGATTCATCCGAGGCCGGCGCGGAACAGGGCGAGGGGGTAGCCGGACGTTCGCCTGCACATCCGCTGAATGCAGCCCACGCCATTTTGATGCAGGAGATTTCCGATTTCCTTCTCGGCAACGGCCTTTCGATAACCGCCAGCAACCTCATGGCCGCACATTCCGCCTTCTCGGGCGAAGATCCCGCACTGGCGCGAAAGCTGCTTGATCGCCGCAAGTCCGGTCAGCCGATCACGCAGGACTGGCTCGATCAGAACCGCACTGCGGACGGCCTGCAGGAAAGCGTCAAGAAAATCGTCGGCGCGCTGGAAACCTCACTCGAAAGCTTCAGCCAGACCACGCGCTCGGCCCACGCCGCTGCCGAAAGCTACAATTCGCAGATCGCACAGCAGGTATCATCCGCGCCCGCCTCGGCAGACCCCGCCAGCATGGTCGCCGCGCTCGAAGCGATTGCGTCCGAAATGATCGCACGCGGCAACGAGTTTGCCTCGGAAATGCAGCGCAGCGAGGCCGAAACGCAGAAGCTGCGCAAGGAACTGGAAAAGGCGCGGCACGATGCCGACGTCGATCACCTCACCGGCCTGCCCAACCGCCGCGCGTTTGAAGGCCTGCTTGATCGCCACTTCCGCGAAGCCCGGCAGGAAGCCGAGAACCTTTGCGTCGCCTTCTGCGACATCGACCACTTCAAGCGCGTCAACGATACCCACGGCCACGATACCGGAGACCGCGTGATTCGCGCCATCGCCGATTCGCTCGCCCGTATCACCAACGACAATTGCCACGTCGCGCGGCAGGGCGGAGAGGAGTTCGTCATGCTGTTTCGCGGCAAGACCCCGCAGGAGGCTTTCGACAAGCTCGATGCCGTGCGCGAAAACTTCGGCGCCCGCCACTTCATCAACCGCTCCACCGAAGAACCGATGGGCCAGATCACCTTTTCCGGCGGCATCGCCGATGTCTTCGCCTTCGCCAACCCCCGCGATGCGCTCAAAGCCGCCGACGAAGCGCTCTATCGCGCCAAGGAGGAAGGCCGCAACCGCATCATGCTGGCGGGATAAAAGGACGCTCATCCCCGCTATCCACACCCAGTGCCAATTGCCGTGCGGGGCAGGGTGGGGCACTATGCGCCCATGTCCGCCAGCGAAGCCATCCTCACCCGCGAACCCACCGAGATTCGCGCGCTCCCCTCCAACGTCGAGGCGGAAGCCGCCTTTCTCGGCGCGGTCCTGATCGACAACCGCATCCTTGAAGAACTGCAGACCCCGCTAAAGCCCGAACACTTCTTCGCCGCCGTCCACGCCCGCGTGTTCGAACGCATCCACACCCTGGTGGATCGCAAGGCGGTGGTCACCCCGGTCACGCTCAAGCCCTATTTCGAAAGCGACGAGGGGCTGAAGGAACTGGGCGGCGTCGCCTACCTCGCGCGACTCACGTCGGACGGTCAGGGCCTGCTCAACCCGCGCGAACTGGCCGAACAGATCTACGATCTCGCCCTGCTGCGCGAACTGATCACCGTGGGCCGCAATCTCGTCGAAGGCGCGCTCGACACCAGCGATTCGGTCGCCCCGCTCGAACAGGTGGAGAAAGCCGAAGCCGCACTCTACGCCGTATCCGAAGGCGCGCAGACCGGCAGCGAGGCGCAAAGCTTCGCCACCGCCACCCGCGCCTCGCTCGAAATGATCGAAAAGGCCCTGCTCTCGGGCGGCCACATCTCGGGCAAGACCACCGGCCTCACCTCGGTCAACGAAAAGATCGGCGGCCTCCACGATTCGGACCTTATCATCCTCGCCGGACGCCCCGGCATGGGCAAGACCTCGCTCGTCACCAACATCGCCTTCAACGCCGCCGATCGCCTGCGCCGCGACATGGCCGATGGCATCACGCTCAAGGATTCGGTCGGCGCGGGCGTAGCCTTCTTCAGCCTTGAAATGAGCGCGGACCAGCTCGCCACGCGTATCCTTGCCGAACAATCGGGCATCAGCTCAGAAGCGTTGCGCATGGGCCGCATCAGCCGCGAGGATTTCCAGCAGCTGTCCTTCGCCAGCCAGCGCCTCGCCGAACTGCCGCTGTTTATCGACGATACCCCGGCACTCACCATCGGCAGCCTTCGCGCCCGCGCCCGCCGCCTCAAGCGCCGCCACGACATCGGCCTGATCGTCGTCGATTACCTCCAACTCCTCCAAGGCTCGGGCCGCTCGGGCGACAACCGCGTCAACGAAATCTCCGAAATCTCGCGCGGTCTCAAGACCTTGGCCAAAGAACTGGCGGTCCCCGTCATCGCGCTCTCGCAGCTCTCGCGCGCGGTCGAACAGCGCGACGACAAGCGCCCGATGCTGTCAGACCTTCGCGAATCCGGCTCGATCGAGCAGGACGCCGACATGGTCTGGTTCGTGTTCCGCGAAGACTACTACGTCGCCGCCAAGGAACCCAAAGTCCCCCAAGGCAACGACGACGCCAAGACGCAGGAAGCCCACGCCGCCTGGCAGGCCGAAATGGAACGCGTCTTCGGCCTTGCCGAACTGATCGTCGCCAAACAGCGCCACGGCTCCACCGGCAAAGTGCGCCTGCGCTTCGAAGCCCGCATCACCCGGTTCTCCGATCTGGCGTCGGACGACCTGCGCGCTGCTTACGGCAACGATGACGAATGAACATAGAGCAGCCAATGACTTTAAACGATTTTGTAGAAGAGGGAATCCGGCGCGCTCAAGCTGTCGGATACCACCCGACGGCCTTCATGGGCATGTGGTATCCAGATCGTTCGCCAAAGGTTTTGGAGAACTTGGTATCTACTTCTGATCCGAAGACAGGATACAAACGAATGGTGCGCGAAGGACTTAAGGATTGGACACTTGAAGCAGCCGTGGTTGCTTATCCTGATCATTTTTCCAAGAAGGCCGTTGAATATGCAAAGTTTCGCCTAACCGGCGCCCTGGATGAATAACCTCACTACCACGAATCCTTGACTTTTCCACAACCCCGGCCTAGCTGCGGCTCTTTCCAGATCCTTTTGCATATCGGAGTGCCCGGATGGCGCGCGTTACCGTCGAAGATTGCGTCGACAAGGTTCCCAACCGTTTCGATCTCGTCCTGATCGCAGCCGAACGCGCCCGCGCGATTTCGGGTGGCGCGGAACTCACCATTGACCGTGATCGTGACAAGAACCCCGTCGTCGCCCTGCGCGAAATCGCCGAAGAGACCGTGCGTCCTGCCGTGCTCAAGGAAAACGTGATCCAGTCGCTCCAGCGCGTCCTTCCGGATGACGATGATGAAGTCGATGAAATCGGCTCGCTCTCGCAGTCGGCCGAAGCTCTGCGCATCACAGCTGCTGCGCCAGTGCGCAACACCTCGCTGGGTGCCGACTACGACGGTTGATTTTTGGGGCTGATTTCCCACTGAAATCAATGTCTTGCAAAAAACCCCGGCGTGAAACCCGGGGCTTTTTTCACGTATTCTCCAGCCGCACCGCCATCAGCTCCCATACCTTGTTGATGGCTTTGAGCGGCCGCACCATCACCTTGAAGTCCACGATCCGCCCTTCCAGATCGAAGCGAATCAGGTCGATGCCGTTGACCTTCAACCCGTCCATCTCGCACTCGAACTCCAGGCACGCTTCCGGTCCGTCCACCAGTTCGCGCACATAGCGGAACGTGCCGTTGCCAAACACCTGTCCCGCCGCCGTCAGGTACATCAGCACCTTTTCGCGCCCGGCTTGCGGCGTATGCACCACGGGCGAATGAAACACCGCGTCATCGGCCACCAACTCATCAAGCAGCGCCGGATCGCCACTCAACATATACCGGTGCCACGCTGCCAGACCGAGCTTCATCGCCATTCTCCCGTTTCTCTACTACTGCCTAGGGCAGCGCGCCCACACCAACCTTGATCAGGCGCAATCCATTGTCCAAAAACGTCGTTCACCCTGTGATTCAAAGGGGTTGGTCGATTGCCATGTTGGTCGCCAGCATGGACTTTGCCAAGCGTGCATGACAGTCTACGCCCCACGCCCGGGATGCCTGCAAGGATTCACCAATGAAAGTTACAATGGAAGTCGATTGCACCCCGGAAGAGGCCCGCCGCTTCCTTGGCCTGCCCGATGTGTCGAAGGCGAATGATGTCTATGTCGATAATATCGCCAAGGCCATGCAAGGCGTCAGCAATATCGACCAGTTGCAATCCTTCGCCAAACAGATCGCCCCGATGGGCGAAATCGGCCTGAAAATGTTCCAGAACTTCATGGAACAAAGCGCAATGGGTGCGATGAGCGGCGCTGGTTCAAAGAAGCCAAAGGACTGACGTTTCGCATCTGACGGTGTAGGGGAGAGGGGTGACTGACACCATCTTCGCCCTCTCTTCCGGCCCACCGCCCGCTGGCATCGCCGTCATCCGCATCAGCGGCCCGCAAGCAGGTGCGGCGCTTACCGCGCTCACCGGCAAACGCCCTACACCGCGTCGTGCCACGCTCGCCACCTTGGCCGATCCGCAAGACGGCACGCACCTTGATCGCACAATGGTGCTGTGGCTGCCCGGTCCCGGCACCGCGACCGGGGAAGACAGTGCCGAGCTCCACCTCCACGGTGGGCGTGCCGTTGTTGCCGCCGTCGAAGCCGCACTCACACACATCCCCGGCCTGCGCCGCGCCCAGCCCGGAGAATTCACCCGCCGCGCATTCGCCAATGGCCGCATCGATCTGGCCGAAGCCGAAGGCCTTGCCGATCTGCTCTCCGCCGAAACCGAACTGCAACGCCGCACCGCCCTCGCGATGGCTGAAGGCGTGCTTTCACGTGAAGTGGAAGGTTGGCGCACCACCCTGCTGCAACTGTCCGCGCGCCTCGAAGCCGCACTCGATTTCTCGGACGAGGACGATGTGGGGGATGGGGAGGAGACACTCCCTACCGGCTTCACCGCCGGTTGCACCACACTCGCCCAAAGTCTCGAAGCGTGGCTCACCCGCCCCCGCGCCGAACCCTTGAAGCACGGCTTCCGCGTCGTTCTTGCCGGGCCACCAAACGCCGGAAAGTCCACCCTGTTCAACGCCTTGGTAGAACAGGAAGCAGCCATCACCGCCGCTGAACCTGGCACCACCCGCGATGTGCTCACACACGCCTGCGCGCTGGACGGCGTGCCCTTCGTGTTCGTCGATACCGCTGGCCTGCGCGATGAAGGCGCCGGCGAGATCGAACGCATCGGCATAGCCCGCGCGCGAGCTGCCGCTGAAGACGCCGACCTCATCCTCTGGCTCGGCCCGGAAGGTGAAGGGCCAGACAGCCGCCCCTTGTGGGAAGTTTCCGCGCGAGCAGACGATGAAACCGCCGCGCGCAAATCCGCAAAGGCACTCCACCTCTCTGCCCGAACCGGCGAAGGCCTGCCCACACTGCGCGAGGCGCTCATTGCCCACGCCCGCCAATCACTCCCCGCGCCGGGACAAGCCGCGCTCAACCAGCGCCAACACACCCTGCTCAGCGACGTGGCCGAAAGCCTCCACCACGCCACCACCGAACCCGACCCGCTCCTCGCCGCCGAAAACCTCCGCCTCGCCCGCCGCGCCCTCGATGCCCTGATCGGTCGCACCAGCACCGAAGATATGCTCGACACCCTCTTCGGAAAATTCTGCATCGGCAAATAGTTCCTCCCCGGAACGGGGAGGGGGACCATCCGCAGGATGGTGGAGGGCCACCCTCGCGCCAAGTGTTCCACGTGAAACAGTTACCAAAATTCGTCATTCCCGCGAAGGCGGGAATCCAGCCCGCTACCGTTGGAACTGGATTCCCACCTTCGCGGGAATGACGAGACCCACCCCCAACCGTTCCACGTGAAACACCCCATCCAAATCTTTGACGCGAATCCCCAAGTCGCGTATCGCGCATCCATGCACCAGTTCGACATCATCGTGATCGGCGGCGGACACGCCGGCGTCGAGGCAGCTGCCGTCGCAGCGCGCATGGGCGCGCGCACCGCGCTGGTTTCTTTCGATCCAGCAACCGTTGGCGCAATGAGCTGCAACCCTGCGATTGGCGGACTCGGCAAAGGCCATCTTGTGCGCGAGGTCGACGCATTCGACGGCCTCATCGCCCGCGCTGCAGACGCAGGCGCGATCCACTACCGCATGCTGAACCGCTCAAAGGGCAGCGCAGTGCAAGGACCGCGCGTTCAGGCGGACCGCAAACGCTTCAAGGCCGCGATCCAGCAGATGATTGCGGCCCAGCCGAACCTCACACTGATCGGCGGGGAAGCTGCTGCGCTCCACGTGGAAGACGGCAGAGTCGCCGGGATCGATCTTGCCGATGGCACGCGGCTGACGGGCAGGGCGGTCGTGCTGTGCACCGGTACGTTCCTCGGCGGGCGTCTGTTCCGTGGCGAAGAGCGGATGGACGGTGGCCGCATCGGTGAAGATTCGGCGCACAAACTTGCCGAGCAACTCCGCGCTGCTGATCTGCCGATGGCCCGATTGAAAACCGGCACCCCGCCACGCATTGATGGCCGCACCATCGATTGGGCACGTCTGCCCGAACAGCCGAGTGACGCAGACCTGTGGACCATGTCGCCGCTCAACACTGCGCGCCCACTGCCGCAAGTGTTCTGCGCCATTGCCCGCACCAACGCGCGCACGCACGATATCATCAGGGGTGGGCTGGATCGCTCGCCGCTTTTCACGGGTGCCATCGGCGCGCAAGGGCCGCGCTATTGCCCCTCCATCGAAGACAAGATCCACCGCTTCGGAGACCGCGACGGGCACCAGGTGTTCCTTGAACCCGAAGGGCTGGACACCCCACTCGTCTACCCCAACGGCATCTCCACCTCGCTCCCCACCGATGTGCAGATCGCAATGATCCGCTCGATGGAAGGACTGGAGCAGGCCGAAATCACTGTCCCCGGCTATGCGGTGGAGTACGATCATATTGACCCGCGCGCGCTGCGCCGCAGCCTTGAAGTCAAAGCTATCCCCGGCCTCTATTGCGCCGGCCAGATCAATGGAACGACCGGTTATGAGGAAGCTGCCGCCCAGGGGCTGATCGCCGGGATGTATGCCGCTGCCAATGTGCTGGGCCGCGAAGCGCCGGAGCTTGACCGCGCCAACAGCTACATGGCCGTGATGGTCGATGACCTGACGCTGCACGGCGTAAGCGAACCCTACCGGATGCTCACCGCCCGCGCGGAATACCGCCTGCGCCTGCGCGCCAACAATGCCTCTTCGCGCCTGACGCCGCTCGGCCTTGCAGTCGGCTGCATCAGCGACGAGCGCACGCAGTGGTTCAACCAACGCTTGGCACAGCGCGAGAAGCTGGAAGGCGCGTTGGCGCAACAGGCAACACCAACCGAACTCAACCGCGCCGGAATGCCCGTCCGCGCCGATGGCTCCCGCCGCCCATTGCATGAATGGCTGCGCTTCCCCGAAGTCGGTCTCGCGGCGCTCAAGCCGTGGATCGGTGACGAAGCTTTCGATCCGCTCCTCGCCGAGGAAGTAGAGGAAGACGCCGCCTATGCGCCTTACCTCGCCCGGCAAGATGCAGAGCTGCGAGACTTGCGCGCATCGGACGCAGTGCCGCTCGGTGAAGGTTTTCCCTTTGCAGACGTCCCCGGCCTTTCACGTGAAATGGTCGAACGCCTCGAAAAGGCCCAGCCGGAGACCCTTGCGGCTGCCGGGCGGATCGGCGGAATCACCCCCGCAGCACTCGCCAGCTTGCTTGTCCACGCACGTCGCCGTGCAAACGCCGAGATCGCCGCATGACCCTGCTCGTTACCGAAGCTGAAGCACAGGGATGGCTGCGCGATACGCTCGGCGTGGACACCTCCCGCATGTCGCGGCTGTCGCAACTGGTCGATCTGCTGCTTGAAGAAAACCAGCGCCAGAACCTCGTCGCGCGCGGCACCCTGCCGCACGTGTGGGTCCGCCATATCGTTGATTCAGCGCAGCTTTTATATGTTTCACGTGAAACACTTCCCCAAGGCGAATGGATCGACCTCGGAACCGGTGCAGGCTTCCCCGGCATCGTCATTGCAGCGCTAGACCCGGACCGCCCCGTCACTCTTGTCGACTCCCGCCGCTTGCGCACCGAATGGCTCCAACGCGCTGCCGATGCGCTGGAATTGGCCAACGTCCGCGTCATTCTCTCCCGCGTCGAGGATCTTCCGTCCAACCCACATGCAGTCATTTCCGCTCGCGCCTTTGCACCGTTGGACAAACTCGTGAATCTTTCCGTCCGCTTTTCCACACCCGACACGCTCTGGCTGTTGCCGAAAGGGGCAGGGGCGGCGCAAGAATTGCAGATGCTCCCCGAATCATGGAATCACCTGTTCCACGTGGAACACTCGCTCACCGATGCCCAGGCAGGGATCATCACCGGTCGCGTCCTCGGCGCAAAACCATCTCCCCCGCGCGTGCTTCGTCAACAAGCACACGCCATTCAGGGTAAGCGAACATGATCACCATTGCAGTCGCAAACCAGAAAGGTGGGGTGGGGAAAACAACCACCGCAATCAACATCGCCACCGCCCTCGCCGCCACAGGCTGGAAAACGCTGCTGGTGGACCTTGATCCACAAGGCAATTGCTCCACCGGCATCGGCATTTCGGCAGGCGATCGCGAGCGGTCATCGTATGATCTGCTGATCGATCAGGCGGCAGTTGCGGACTGCATGATGACGACGCGAATTCCGGGGCTGGACATTGTGCCAGCCACCGTGGACCTGTCTGGTGCCGAGGTTGAGCTGGTCAGCGTCGAGGACCGCACGCACCGGCTGCGCAAGGTGTTGAATGGCGATACCGGGCACGACATCTGCCTGATCGATTGCCCGCCTTCGCTGGGGCTGCTGACACTCAATGCGTTGACGGCGGCGGATTCGATTCTGGTGCCTTTGCAGTGCGAGTTTTTTGCGCTCGAAGGGCTGAGCCAGCTTTTGCAAACGGTGGAGCGGGTGCAGGAGCGGTTCAATTCGGACCTTGGCATTCTTGGTATCGTGCTGACCATGTATGATCGGCGCAACCGTCTGACCGATCAGGTGGCAGACGACGTGCGATCCTGCCTGCGCGATCTGGTGTTTGAGAGCGTGATCCCGCGCAATGTGCGCCTGTCCGAAGCGCCGAGCCACGGGCTTCCGGCGCTGATCTATGACCATGCCTGCCCCGGATCGCAGGCCTACATGAAGTTGGCGCGCGAGCTGATTGGCCGGCTGCCCGAACGGAGGAAAGCGGCATGAGCGGCGAAGATTCAGCAGTGAAGGCTCCGGCGCGGCGGACTGGTCTTGGGCGTGGTCTTGGCGCGCTGATGGGCGAAGTGCGGCGCGAGGAGCCGATTGCGCGAATTTCGGTTTCGGGCGACGAGGCTGCTGTTGCGCGTGATGGCGGCTTGGCCATGCTCAGCGTCGCCTCGATCGAGCCGCATCCCGACCAGCCGCGTCGACACTTTGATGAAGAGGCGCTGGAGGAACTGGCGCAGTCCATCGCGGCGCGTGGGGTGATCCAGCCGGTGGTTGTGCGACCGTTGGGTGGTGGGCGTTATCAGTTGGTCGCGGGTGAGCGGCGCTGGCGGGCATCGCAGAAAGCGCAGATCCATGAGATCCCAGCCATCGTCCGCAAGCTGGATGACCGCGATGTGGCGGCGCTGGCACTGATCGAGAACCTGCAGCGCGAAGACCTGAACCCGGTGGAAGAGGCACGCGCCTATCAGCGTCTGGCCGACAGCGAAGGGCTGAGCCAGACCGACATCGCCAAGTTCGTCGACAAATCGCGCAGCCACGTGGCCAACATGATGCGCCTGCTCGGCCTGCCCGACGAAGTGCTGGACATGGTGGTGCGCAGCGAGCTTTCGATGGGACACGCCCGCGCGCTGATCAATGCGCCGGAGCCGATCAAGCTGGCGCACGAGGCGGTGGCCAAGGATCTGTCGGTTCGTGATGTCGAAAAGTTGGTGCGCAAGGCCGCACGCCCGGAAGGCACGCGTCGGCAGGCACGGGCGGGGAAGGATTCGGTGAGCGCAGCCGACCTTTCAGCGATCCAGCAGCATCTTGAGGACTTCCTTGGCCTGAAAGTGACGATCCAGCCAGACGCCGATCCGGTGAGCGGGGCAGTGACGATTCGCTACAAGAATCTCGATCAGCTGGATCTGGTGTGCCAGCGGCTGACGGGTGGTGAGTTCTAAGTCTATGAATTTAGGTGATTTACGCCTCTGAGCAGCGCTATGATCGCCTACACCATCGGGCATTAATCAGTCGCTTAAATTCTCGTTGACCGGGTGGCCGCGTCGCGCATAGGCTGTGCGCAACAAGACCATGCCGGGAGAGAATTTCCATGTCGCTCGATCTGATTCCACGCTCAGCCTATAACGAAGACCACGAAGCTTTCCGCAGCAGTGTACGCCGCTTTCTGCAGGACGAAATCGCACCCCATGCTGCGGAATGGGCCGACGCAGGGATCGTACCGAAATCCGTTTGGCCCAAGGCTGGTGCCGTTGGCATGCTGTGCCCGACCGTGCCCGAGGAATTTGGTGGGCTGGGACTCGACTTCGGCTACAACGCCATCGTGGATGAAGAGAGCGCCTATTACGGCCGGGTGACCACCGGATTTTCGCTGCAATCAGACATCGTGGTGAACTACCTGATCACGTATGGATCGGACGAGCAGAAGAAGAAGTGGCTGCCGCTGATGGTTTCAGGCGAGGTGGTTACCGCCATCGCGATGACCGAGCCGGGCACCGGGTCCGATCTTCAGGGGATGCGCACCACGGCCAAGAAGGACGGCAACCATTACGTGATCAACGGGTCCAAGACCTATATCACCAATGGCCAGAACGCCGACCTGATCCTCGTGTGCTGCAAGACAGACACCGACATCGAACCGGCGTGGAAAGGCGTTTCGATCGTGCTGGTCGAAGCCGATCGCGAAGGCTTCAAGCGCGGGCGCAATCTCGACAAGATCGGACAGGACGAGGCCGATACCTCGGAACTGTTCTTCGAAGACGTGCGCGTGCCGATCACCAATTGCCTGGGCGAAGAGGGCAAGGGCTTCATCTACCTGATGAGCGAACTGCCGCAGGAACGCCTGTCCATTGCCGTTAGCGCGCAAGCATCGGCGCAGAAGGCGTTTGACGATACGGTGGAATTCACGCGTGAGCGCAAAGCGTTTGGCAAGCCGATCCTTGATTTCCAGAACACGCGTTTCACGCTGGCCGATCTCAAGACCAAGCTGCAAGTGGGCTGGGCGCACCTTGACTGGGCACTGGCACGGCACCTGAAGAAGGAGCTGACCGCCGAAGAAGGTGCAGCGGCCAAGCTGTGGCACACCGAACTGCAGTGGGAAGTGATGGACAAGTGCCTGCAACTTCATGGCGGCGCAGGGTACATGAACGAATATGCGATTGCCCGCGCATGGCGGGGTGCGCGCGTGACGCGCATCTTTGGTGGCACCAACGAGATCATGAAGGAGCTGATCGGGCGCAAGCTTTGATCTGACGCTGTTTGTGACTGGGGGTGGTGTTGCGCATGCCCCGCGCCCACCCCCGACCCCTCCCGCCTGCGGGAGGGGAGAAGAAAGCACCGGTTTTGCCCTCTCGCGCAGGCGGGAGGGCAGGAGAAGCGCCTGTTCCCCCCCCTCCCGCAGGCGGGAGGGGGGGGTGGGCAGGTATGGACCCGCGCAATGCAGGCCGTCAAAGGAGAGTATGATGGAAGCGCTGATTGCCTATTCAGGCCGCAAGTTCGCCCGGCCACGCTACTACGCCAATGCGCATGACCGCGACGAGGTGGAAATTGTGCCCACCCCCATGCCGATGCACGATGCCCGCGCCGCTGGCACGACGATTGACCGCGAAGGCTTCCAGATCGTCGCGCACAGCAGCGCCGTCACCGACTTTGCTGACCGCGATCAGGTGGCCCGCATCCACATGCGCGAGATCGAAGAACTGGTGCAGGCCCAGACCGGTGCCGATTTCGTCCATGTCGGCGCGCCGGGCCTGCTGCGCTTTTCCGAACGCAGCGGGAAGGCGGGCAGCCTCAACAACTCGATGCCCGCACGCTTTGCCCACATCGACATTTCTGATGCGACGGCGCAGCAATTCGGCGAGCGTGGCGCGAACGGGCGCGCTTTCCTGCGTTGCGCCCACTACAACGTGTGGCGTGCCATTTCCGCCCCGCCGCAGGACGTGCCGCTGGCGTTCTGCGATGCGCGCAGCATTGGCGCGGAAGACCTTATCGCTGCCGAAGCCGTGTTCGATGAACCGGGTAAGCCCGAATGGTCGTTCGAAGGGCTGGTCGTCGCGCACAATCCCGCACATCGCTGGCACTGGTTTCCCAACATGCGGATTGATGAAGCGGTGCTGTTCAAGACCAACGACAGCGATGCAACCCGTGCGCATCACGTGCCGCACGTTGCGTTTGATCTGCCCGATTGCCCCGCCGATGCACCGCCACGCGTCAGCATAGAAATGCGCGCGACGGCCTATTGGTGGGCTTGATCTGCCTGCGCGAGGTGCTACACAAACAATAACAATTGATAGGGTGAGGCAAGGTCATGAGCGCGTTTCCGCAGACGATCTATTTCATGGGTGCGAACGAACCGGTCGGGGAAGTGCCAGACCTGCGCGGGCTGAAGGTGGAAGGCGAACTTCCGCCCGAAGTGCGGGGCAGCTTCTATCGCGCCGTGCCCGATCCGGTGTTCCCGCCCAAGTTTGAAAACGACCACACCCTGTCGGGCGATGGCATGGTCAGCCGCCTGTCTTTCAATGGCGATGGCACGGCGGATTTCATCCAGAAATACGTCGAAACCGCGCGCTACAAGGCGGAAAAGGCTGCCGGAACGGCGCTGTTCGGCAAGTACCGCAACCCCTTCACCGATGACGCTGAGGTGCAGGGCACAGACCGCACCGTGGCCAACACCACGCCGGTCTGGCACGCTGGCCGGATGCTGATGGCCAAGGAAGACGGCCGCCCCTACCGCGTCGACCCCAAGACGCTGGAAACGCTCGGCTCCTATGATTTCGGCGGCGCGCTGAAGAGCGAGACGATGACCGCACACGTGCGGATCGACGCCGTCACAGGCGAGTTGTTCTTCTACGGCTACGAGGCGGATGGACAGGCTTCCACCAAGGTTGCCTATTGCGTGGTTGCGCCTGATGGCACGCTGAAGTCCGAACAGTGGTTCGACGCGCCCTATTGCGCGATGATGCACGATTTCACGATCAGCCAGAACTACGCGCTGTTCCCCATCTACCCGACGACGGCGGACCTCGATCGGCTGAAGGCAGGCGGGGAGCACTGGCACCATCAGCCGGAGCTGGACTCATGGCTCGGCGTGATGCCGCGCTATGGCGATGTATCTGAAATCAAGTGGTTCAAGGGACCGAAGGGCTGCCATTCCTACCACATGATGAACGCGTGGGAGGATGCCGATGGCATGCTCCACTTCGATGCCTGTCTCAACAGCACCAACGCCTTTGCCTTCATCCGCGAACCTTCGGGCATCTACATGCAGCCGCAGGACGTGTTCGGCGCGCTTACCCGCTGGACTGTCGATCCGAAGGCCGATGGCGGCGAGGTGGTCGAAACCATCATCGGCCCGCCCGGCGATTTCCCGGTGATCCCCGCCAAGCTGCAAGGCCGTCCCTACAAGACCGGTTTCATTCTTTCGATGAACCCTGAACTTCAAGGCCCGCCGTTGTTTGCAGGCCCCGTGGGCGTCAGCTTCAACATGCTGCTCCGGCTGGATGGCTTGGATACGCCAACGCCGCAGGTCACCAACGCACTCGCCCTGCCGCCAATGGCGGGGTTCAACGAGCCGGTCCACGTGCCCGCCGCCGATCCCGCAAAGGACGGCTGGCTGGTGTTCATCATGGACCAGCAGGTGGGCGACAACCAGTTCATCCATGAAGCATGGGTGGTCGATGCCGGAAACATCGGAGCGGGTCCGGTGGCCAAGGTCCACATCCCCACGCGCCTGCGCCCGCAAGTCCACGGCTGGTGGGTGCCGCAGGCTCAGCTGGACGCGCTGGTTTAGAACAGGGGCGCCGAGAACAGGTTTGCGCCCCCGCCCTTCGACTGACCGACAGGCCGGTCGCTCAGGATAAACTTCCGGCAAAGCCGGAAGGCGGGGGCCTCGGTGCTGTTACGAAACGCTGGCGTAAACCGACTGCGGCCCCCGCCTCTGCGGGGGCGCAGGGACTTTCAGCAGGATGAATTGACATGACCCGTATCGTCATCACCGGAGCGTCGGGCAACTATGGCCGGGGCGTGACCGACCGCCTGATCGCGCAGGGTCGCGCTGCCGACCTCATCCTGATCACGCGCAAGCCCGAGAAGCTGGCAGACCGCGCCGCGCAGGGCTGCACTGTCCGCTATGGCGATTTCGACAAGCCGGAAACCTTGGCCGCAGCCGTGCAAGGCGCGGACAGGATGCTGCTGATTTCCGGCACCCGCGTCGGCGCGCGTGTGGTGCAGCACAAGGCGGCGATTGATGCGGCGGCGGCCAATGGCGTGAAGCACATCGTCTACACCAGCTTCATCGGCATAGACGATCCTGCCAACCCAGCCGAAGTGCGGCACGATCATATCGAAACCGAAGCCCTGATGAAGGCCAGCGGCTGCGCGTGGACTTGCTTGCGCGATGCCCACTATGCCGATGCCATGATCCTGATGGCCGGCCCCGGCGTCATGCAAACCGGCAAGTGGTTCTCAAACGCAGGGCAGGGCCGCGAGGCGATGGTCTGGCGCGATGACTGCATCGAAAGCGCCGTCGCCGTGCTGACCGGCGAGGGTCACGAAAACCAGACCTACAACATCACCGGTCCCGAACTTCAGACCTTCGAGGAAGTTTCCGCGATCATGGCCGAAGTCACTGGCCGTCCGGTGGAATACGTCTCGCTGGACGACGAAGGCCAATATGCGATGTTCGACGCGATGGGCATTCCCCGCCGCCCGGTGGACGATTCCGAAGTCAACGGCATCCCGTGGAACAGCGACGACATGGTCACTTTTGGCCAAGCCATCCGTGAAGGCTTCCTCGAACTCTGCACCGATGATGTGGAGCGGCTCACTGGCCGCATGGCGCGCTCGGTCCGCCAGATGATTGAAGAGAACGCCGAAATGCTGCGGGGGGCGTGAACGTGCAACACAGCGACCATCGTGCTTCAACCTTTTAGCGGGGCTTGTCACTGCGGGGCAGAGCGCTTTTCGGTAAAGTGCGATCCGTCTTATTCGGTCCAATGCGACTGCTCGATGTGCAGGCGGCGCAATTCCATCATGTTGCGTTGTGACGAGTCTGATTTCGACATCGCATCCGGGCGGGAGATCTTGACCGAATACAGTTTCAACACCGGTGTGGCGATCCACTATTTTTGTTCGATATGTGGGTGTTACACCTTCCACCGGATGCGCAAGTTACCGGACAAGTTTGCGATAAACGCAGGCTGTATCGACAATCTCGATATGGCAGCATTGCACCCCATCTTGATCGGGGGGGCAAAGAATTGAGGTAGATAGCCCCCTCCTCTGAAGACGAGGGTGCTTCACGTTTCAGCTACGCGGCGCTGCCGTCTGATGATGACGGCGCAGCATGATCCACGGCACGTGCCGGTCGTCATAGCGCGTGCGCATGTCGCGTTGGAAGAAGGGCGGCATGTGATCGCCAACGATCAGGATGTCGGCATCGGGAAAGTCGGGCCGCATCACTTCGGCGGCCACTGCATCGGCCAGTTTCTGGTGTATCGCATAGACCCGGCACAGCATTGGCCGCTTGGCATCCCATTGCGCATCGCCGGTGCTGCAGGTTTGAGTGTGGAGGCTCTCATCCGCTGCAACCGGCAAGTGGCTATTGAGCGTTAGCCAGTAGACCAGTTGGCGCTTGCTCCCTGCCTGCCGCAGACGGTCGCCGATCAGGTGCGGAATGTCGGTATCGCACACCCCGCCAAACACGCCGCCGCATTTCGCAGCCCCCATTGCCAGCAGTTCCGGTTCGAAGATCCGCCGTTCAAAGCCCAGTTTGGGATACCAGGTCTGGCGATCAAAAAACGATCCTGAGAAGGAATGGATCGCGGTCGTATCGAACCCGGCCTTGCGGAATTGCCAGGGCAAGCAGTCCGGTTTCCCGAACGCGTAACTCTGATAATCGGACCAGACCGCGCACAATTCGCGCAGTTCGGCATTGGTGGTTGATCCGTAATAGGTGGTTGTTCCGCTCGACACGTCATAGCGCCCGGACCAGCGCCCATTGCCCCATGCCTTTTCATACAAGGCGCGGTCGTAATCGTTGTTGGGCGTCCCCAGCGATTCCACCATGATCACCACCAGATGGCGCGCAGCAATCTTTTTTGGCGAGATCTGGTTGCGCAGCACGGCGGAATCGATTGGTGCATCGGCTGGGGCCGAGGACTTGTACGAGCCGCGCGTTCCCGCAGTGGCGACCATATCGACGTTGACCAGCAGCGCGATCGGGGCAAGGGCCATCAGCTTCTGCCCCGGCAGCGCCAGCCTAGGCACGTGCGCGCCGAATTTCAGCCCCGCCAGCAGTGCGACGACGATCAGCAGCGCTGCCGCCACATATTCGGGCGACGTGCCGATGTTCAACTCGCTCAGATATACAAGTGAGGACAGCGCCTTGGTCAATTCCAGATTGAACGAACTGGCAATGAACAGCAGCGTGCTGAGCGCAAAGCATATAGCCAGCCCCACCCGCCGCACCCATACACGGTCGACCGTGCAGAACAGGATCGCCAGCAGGCCGGAAGCGAATATGCCGTGCGCAGCCGATGGGCCGCCCACCGGCCACATGGCGATGGCGCAGATATTGGGCAGGATCACCCAGAACAGTGCGAACTTTCCGGAAAACTGTCGGAAAAGTTCAAATTTCGGCTTTTCTGTGCCCATTTTGCCCGTAGCCCCACCAGATACGGGAAAAGCCTAAGGCAAATATGGTTAAGAAGTTCCTGCCCCTGCGCGCCTTGCAGCGTCAGAGGTTGGCTTGGTACAGCGCCAGCATCCGCCCCCATGCCTTCTCGGCCTGCACCTTGTCATAGACCGGTGCGTCCAGCGTGCACCAGCCGTGCTGCGCGGGATAAACCTCGATCTCCGCAGGTCGCCCTGCCGCATCGGCAGCCGCGCGGAACTTCACCTTGTCGTCTGGCGCGCGCTCATTATCGTTCTTGGCGATGGCGATAAGGTAGGCGGCCTTGGTCTTTGCCAGCAGGCTGGTCGGGCTATCGGGCGCATCGCCCACCAAACCGCCGCCGTGGAACGAGGCGGCAGCGCCTACGCGTTCCGGGTTGGCAAAGGCGGTGCGCACGGTGAAGGGGCCGCCCATGCAATAGCCGCACGAACCAATCTTCTTCTTCGTGTCGACCTCTGCCTGCATGTCGAGCCATTTCACGAAGGCGCTGGCATCCGACACGGTGCCCGCAGGCGTGATCGCGGCGATCATGGGCTTCAGCTTTTCCTGCCCCGGGGGCGTGCGCCATTCCATCAGCGAGTTGAGGATCGGGGCGGGGCTGGAACGGTAATACTGGTTCACCACCAGCACGGCATAGCCCGCTTCGGCCAGCGTTGTGCCCATCGTCTTGTAGGCATCGCGCAGGCCCGCAATGTCGGGCCACATTATAACGGCAGCGTGCTTGCCCTTGGTTGGATAGACGAAGAACGCATCGGCCTTGCCATCGGGCGTGTCGATGGAAACGGTGCGGCTTGCGGTCTTGCCGTCAGCCGCCGTGGTGGCGCAGCCGGGCAGGGCAGCAAACGCCGCAGCACCCGCGCCAACGCTGGCGAACTGGCGGCGATTGAGCCAGAGGGCATTTTCCTGTTCGGTGATTTCGTCGCACATGGGGCACTCTCCGCTTTGACCGTCCGGGCGGGACGATAGCGGGGCGGCGGATGGCTGCAAGCGCCTTGGCAGCACCCGCACCAAAGCGCGTCTTCCCTCAACCGCTCCCCCGCGCAGGCGGGGGCCTCAGGCCGTTTACGCCAACGTTCCGTAACACGCCCGAGGCCCCCGCCTGCGCGGGGGAGCGACATCGTTCAAGGTTACGTCAGGTCATCCAGCCGAATGATCTGCCCAGCCTCCGCCGCCTTCATCGCCTCACGGCGCAGCCGTTCGATGTGCAGGCGCTCGGGCGGCGCTTCTTCCTGTGGCAGTGCGGCAACCGACTTCTCATAGATCTCGCGGAAGTCATCCTGAAACTCCGGGTGGGTCAGGATCAGCCCGTCGTTGCGGGCCATGCCCCGGAACACCTTCTGCCCCACCTCATACCGGTCCATCCCGGCTTCGAACGCCCCGCCAAACTGCTCCAGTTCCGCCCGGTCGGCCGGGGCAAAGCCGCTTTCCGCAAAAGCATCGGGCCGCTTCAGCGCAGAATCCCACGCGTTGGTGCGCGTCAGCGCCGGGCAGCACAGCGAACAGCCGATGCCGTGCGGCGCAAGGTTGTACCGCAACGATTCGGTAAGGCCCCTCACTGCAAACTTGCTGGCGGTGTAGATCCCCGCCTGCGGCCCCGGCAGGAACGCCGCCATCGACGCGACATTGACGACATGGCGCAACCCGCTCGCCGCCTTGATCCGGGGCAGGAAGCTGACCAACCCGTTGACCACGCCGCCGAAGTTCACACCCATGATCCAGTCGTAATCGTCATAGCTGGCCTCGTCGCTCGGCCCGAACACGCTGACGCCTGCGTTGTTCACCAGCACATGCACCGCTCCGAAATGCGTCTCCACTTGCGCGGCCGCATCGGCAAAGGCGGCCCGGTCGGTCACGTCCAGCTTCACGAACAGCGGGGCTTCGCGCCCCTTGGCGGCGAACCATTCGGCGGTCTGCGCGCGGTGGTCTTCGTTGCGGTAGCTCAGCGCCAGCCGCAGCCCGGCATCGCTCAACGCCTGTGCCACGCCCAGACCAATGCCCGTCACGCCGCCGGTGACGAAGGCCACCTGTCCCGTCCAGCCGCCCATCATTTTTCCTCTCGCCATCGCTCTCAAGATTGTTAGTATTACATACAAATAAAACGATTGGGAGAGTCGAAATGTCAGAAGCTGGAGCTGCAACAGAGAGCCGCCTCGCCGCGCTCGAAGCGCGCGTGACCGAGTTGGAAGACCTCAACGCGATTCGCCGCCTGCAATGGGCCTATGGCTATTACATCGACTACAACCGGCCCGAGGAAGTGGCGGGCTTGTTCGCCAAAGACGGCGCGGTCGTGTTCCTGTCGGGCGAATACGTCGGCTACGAAGGCGTGATGCGGCTTTACGGCACGTGGTTCCAGAACCTGTTTACCGGCGGCAAACGCGGCCCGGTCCACGGCCTTCTGCTCGATCATTTCCAGCTGCAGGACGTCATCACCATCGCGCCCGATGGGCAGACCGCCAAGGGCCGCTTCCGTGGCATCCTTGCCGGTGGGTGGCACGACGATATCCTGAAAGACAAGCCGGAAGGCACGCCCCAGCAGTTCTGGGAAAGCGGCATGTATGAGAACGATTATGTAAAAGAGGACGGCGTCTGGAAGATCCAGCGGCTCGATTACATGATGCAGTGGCAGGCCGATTACGAAACTGGCTGGTCAAAGACCGTCGCCCACCTGCAACCTGCCGTGCAGTGCTTCCCTGAAAACCCCATCGGCCCTGATCGTCTGCTGCCGGAAACCGAAGTCCGCCAGACTTGGCCGCACCGTGCCGAAGTGCCGATGAGCTTTGCCCATCCGGTACTGGCCAAATCCTTTGCCGTGGGCGATTTTACCAAGCTGCAGAAGCAATGGCCCTGAGGCGCATCAACCGCCCCAGCGCCCGATCCGCACAAGCACTGCTGCGGCCACGCGGCGGAAGGCGTCACGGTCGCGCTGGGGCACGCCCTTGAACAGGTCTGCACCCACCCGCTCCATTGCGGGCACGGTCTGGGCAAACAGCGCCTCGCCGGCTTCGGTCAGCCGCACCGGCTTTCGCCGGCGGTTGCTGCGGTTGTGGCCCGGCTCCACCAGGCCGCGCTCGGTCAGGACGCCAATCGCGCGGCTGACGTTCATCGGCGGAACACCCATGATTTCGGACAGGTCGTGGCCGGCCAGTTCACCTTCTCCGCCCAGCGCCAGCACGATGCGCAAGTCGGTGGTGGTCAGGCCCAATGGATCGGCCACCCCTTCGCGCATCGGCGTGCCGATGAACGTGCCAAGCTTCAGGAGATCGACCAGCAGGGCGACATCGCGCTCAAAGGTCGGGGTGTCGGATGCATCCGTGATTGCGGGGTCAACGCTCATGCAGCCAGTCTATCGCCGTGTTGGCGGAGCGGGGCAAGTGTCGAAGTGTGGGAAACCTGCACCACATCAGCCTCGTTGCAACACGCGCAAATGTTAGGCTTGCAAACCATGAATTAGTATGTCTTACTAACAAACATCAGCTGGTTCCGAAGAGGACCATTCAGGAGAGGGGCTATGGCCAAATCAACACGTACCACGTCACACGTGCGCCTTCTTGCCGCAGGAAGCCTTGCGGCTCTTTCGCTCGGCACCGCCATGCCGGCCTTTGCGCAGGATGCGCAGGATGCACAGGCTGCTGACGCGCCGACCACCAACGAAATCGTCGTAACCGCACAGTTCCGCGAACAGCGTCTGCAGGACACGCCGCTGTCGATCACCGCTGTCGATGCTGCGCTGCTTGCCTCGCGCAACCAGACCGACATTTCGCAGATCGCGGCCCAAGCACCGAACGTGCAGCTGACCCAGATGGGCGGCGCATTCGGCTCTTCGATGGCAGCCTACATCCGCGGCATCGGCCAGTATGACTTCAACCCTGCGTATGAGCCGGGCGTCGGCATCTATATCGACGACGTCTACTTCGCCACGCTGACCGGTTCGGTCATGGATCTGCTCGATCTTGAGCGGGTCGAAGTGCTGCGCGGTCCGCAGGGCACGCTCACCGGGCGTAACTCCATCGGCGGCGCGATCAAGCTGTTCTCGGCCAAGCCGAACGAGGAAAGCAGCGGCACCGTTGAGGCAGTCTACGGTTCGCGCCAGCGCACCGATCTGCGCGCCACCGCCAACTTCCCGCTGGCCGAAGGGCTTTCGGCCCGCATTTCCGGCGTTTACAAGCGTCAGGAAGGCTATGTCGATCAGGTCGATTTCGGCTGCGCCAACCCGGGCAATTCGCTTGGCATCGGCGGCAATGCCACCACCCCCAAGGACTGCGTCGTCGACAAGCTGGGCGAGCGTGATTACGCGGGCCTGCGCGGATCGCTGCGCTATAACCCGAACGACACGATCGACTGGATCGTGACGGGTGACTACACCTATGAAAACCGCACAAACGCCGCTGGCGTTATCGGCGCAACCAACCCTGCGCTGACCGGTGGGGTTGATTTCACTTGTGGCAAGTTCTGCACGTATGCCGATTGGTACATGCCCGCAGGCGGCCAGGCCACGCAGGCCTATTACAGCCCGAACAACACCGAATTCGAAGGCTGGGGCGTGTCCAGCAACCTCACCGTCGGCCTGAGTGACGATTTGAGCCTGCAGGCGATCACCGCCTATCGCAAGTACACGCAGGTCTTCGGCACCGACGATGATTACACGCCTTACAGCCTGATCGGCGGCGCGGGCTTCAATGACCTCAGCTTCAAGTTCTTCAGCCAGGAACTGCGCCTGAACGGCAAGATCGGCGATATGGTCGATTGGACCATCGGCGGCTTCTACAACACGCAGACCTCGGTCTACTTCACCCGTCAGGACATCCGCTACATCGTGCCGATCGGCGTGCCGTCGCTGTTCCTGCAGTTCCAGGGTGACGATCCGATCAAGGCGAACAGCAAGGCTGCATTCGGCACCGTGTTCGTCCGCCCGGTTGAGAACATGACCATCACCGCAGGCGTCCGCTACACCGATGAGCACAAGGATTACACCTTCGTGCGCACCCAGTGGGATGGCGGCACGCTGAACGACATCTTCGGTGTCGGCGCGCTTAACGGCACAACGTCGGTCTATGATGGCAGCAAGGTCGATTGGCGTCTGTCGCTCGATTATCGCTTCAGCCCCGAAGTGCTGGCCTATGCTACTGTCAGCACCGGCTTCAAGGGCGGCGGCGTTACCGCACGTCCGTTCACCCGCAATCAGGCGATCAACGGCACGTTCGATCCTGAAACCCTCACCGCCTATGAATTCGGCCTCAAGACCGATCTTCTGGATCGTCGCCTGCGCCTGAACTTCTCGGCATTCTACAACGATTACCGGAACATCCAGCTGCCGATTGGTGACTGTTCGGTGCTTGATGGCTTTGCGCCAGGCACTGGTCCGTTCCCTTGCGCCGCCATCCAGAACGCTGGTGACGGTGAAATGTACGGTCTCGAACTGGAAATGCAGGCCAGCCCGGTCGAAGGCCTCGACATCGATGGCTCGCTCAGCTGGATTGATGGCAAGTGGAAGCGGATCGATGCGGCTGCACAGGGCGCATTGCGTATCGAAGATCCCATCACCACGCCCGCATGGCGCGCCAGCCTCGGCGTGCAGTACAAGGCGGATATGGGCACGTCAGGTTCGATCACCCCGCGCTTCGATCTGTCCTACACCGGTCGCCAGACCATCGGTCGCCTGATCAACGCCGGCGTGTTCACCGAACTGCAGTACAACCCGTCAATCACGCTCGGCAACGCGCGCCTGACGTGGAAGAACGCGGACGAGGATCTGGCCGTCTCGCTGGAAGTCCAGAACGTGTTCAACAACTACTACTTCCTGCCGCTGCGCTTCTCGGCGGTCTATTCCTTCGTCGGCACGTCATATTCCAACGTCGGCCGCCCCCGCGAATGGGCGCTCTCGGTACGCAAGACGTTCTGATTGGTTTCTCAGTCATGAGGGAACGGGGGCGGTCAGCAATGGCCGCCCCTTTTTCTGTTGGCGTAAACAATATCAAATGTTAGCGTTTGTGAGCGAGCCGAATCCGGCCGTGATCGGGAGAAACCGCTTGCTCAGCCGCGAAGCCTATGACCGCTATGTCGCCGCGTTCAACGCGAAGGACTATGATGCGGTGGCCGCTTTCTATGTCGATCCGCCGCTGATGACGTTCTTCGGCGTCGAGATCCGCTCGCGGCAGGCGCTGAAGGATTTCTACGCCTTCCTGCACGATCATGTGAACGAAAGCGTGCGCGTGCTGAACTTTGCCGCGTCTGAAACGCTCACCGCGATTGATGCGGTAGTCCGGGTTGAGGGCATCAGGCCACTCACCCGCGAAGCGCTTGATGCGCAAGGCTTGCATGGCTTCTTCCCGATTGCCGTGGGCGAAGTGCAGGAAATGCGGCAATTTATTTTCTACACGATCAACAACGGTTTGATCGAGCGCGTGGAATGCGCGCTGGCACCGATTTGAGAGGAATGACCCCGATGAACCCCCAAGGCGTGAACGTCGCCCATCCTGACCAGCTTTACATCGGTGGACGCTGGGTGCCTGCGCACTCTGGCCGGATGATTGATCTGATCTCGCCCAACACCGAACAGGTCGTGGGCCGCGTGGCCGAAGCCGACGAGGCCGATATGGACGCAGCCGTCGCCGCCGCGCGCGATGCGTTTGACAACGGCCCTTGGCCCACCACGCCGCCTGCGCAGCGCATAGCCGCCTTCCGCCGCATGGTCGCGCATCTGGAAACCCGCGTGCCGGAACTGGCCAGGGCATGGACCGCGCAGATGGGCGGCCTCGCCTCGTTCGCAGGCCCCATGCACGGCGGCAGCGTGATGGCGCTCGGCCAGATCGCGGGCTTTGCCGAACAGTTCGAATTCGTCCAGCGCCGCCCCAGCATGGCCGCCGATACCGCGCTGATCGCTTATGAGCCCGTTGGCGTTGTCGCCGCCATCGCGCCGTGGAACGGGCCGTTCGGCATCATGGCCAACAAGGTGGCCTATGCCCTGCTGACGGGCTGCACGGTCATCATGAAGCCATCGCCCGAAACGCCGCTGGAGGCCTATATCATTGCCGAAGCGGCAGAGGCAGCGGGCATTCCGCCAGGCGTATTGAACCTCGTCACCGGCCACCGTGAAGCCAGCGACCACCTCGTCTGCAATGAAGGCGTAGACAAGGTCAGCTTCACCGGCTCGACCGTTGCGGGGCGGCGCATCGCCAGCGTCTGTGGCGCGCGCATGGCCCGCTGCACCTTGGAACTTGGCGGCAAATCTGCCGCGATCATCCGAGATGATTTTCCCATCGAAGCTGCGGCCAAGATGCTGGCGGGCACCATTACCATGATGTCGGGTCAGGTCTGCGCCATGCTTAGCCGCGTCATCGTGCCGCGCCATCGGCATGATGAACTGGCCGCTGCCATCGCGGCGGAAATGCAGCAGGTGCGCATCGGCCATTCGGACGATCCTGAAACCCAGCTTGGCCCGGTGGCGATGAAGCGCCAGCTCGAACGCATTGAAATGTATATCGAAGAGGGCAAGGCCACTGCCGATCTCGTCACGGGCGGTGGGCGTCCCTCGCATCTCAATCAGGGCTATTTCATCGAACCCACCCTGTTCGCCAACGTGAAGAACGACAGCCGCATTGCGCAGGAGGAAATCTTCGGCCCGGTCCTCAGCCTGATCCCGGTGGAGGACGAGGAAGACGCGATCCGCACCGCGAACGCCAGCGATTATGGTCTCAACGGTTCGGTGCTCACGCATGACGCCGATGCTGCCTATCGCATCGCACGCCGCATTCGCACCGGCGGGTTCGGGCAGAACGGTCTGCGCATGGACTTCGGCCTGCCCTTCGGCGGGTTCAAGCAATCGGGCATCGGGCGCGAGGGCGGCCCGGAAGGCCTCTTCCCATACCTCGAAATGAAGACCATCCTGATCGACGGAATGCCGAAAAAGCTTTGATACAGGAGAGTATATGACTGGCCACATTGCGGGCAAATCCATCGTCATCACCGGCGCGGGCGGGGGCTTTGGCAGCCTTGTGGCGCGCAAGGCCGCAGCGCTTGGTGCGCACGTCACGTGTGGTGACATCGACCTTGCCGCCGCCGAAGCCGTGGTCGAATACATCACCGCAGGCGGCGGAAAGGCGCAGGCGGTGCAGGTGGATGTACGAGAACTGGGCGCGGTCAAGACGCTCGTCGCCAAAGCTTTGGCGACGTATGGCGCCGTCGATGTGATGATCAACAACGCCGGGATCATGCCGCTGGCGTTCTTCTCGGATCACGAAGCCGCCTACCCCGCGTGGGAGCGCTGTATCGACATCAACATCAAGGGCGTGTTGAACGGCATGGTCGCCGCCTATGATCCCATGATCGCGGCAGGGCGCGGGCAGATCGTCAACCTCTCGTCGATCTACGGCAATTTCCCGGTAATCGGCGCGGCGGTCTATGGCGCGTCCAAATCGGCAGTAAACTTCCTGTCGGAATCGCTGCGTGTGGAAAGCCGGGGCAAGATCAAGGTGACGACGATCAAGCCTACGGGCGTTCCCAGCACAGGCCTTTCGGGCACGGTGGTGAATCAGGCGGCGGGCATCGGCATCGTCGCGCACAATATGCCCGATTTCATGGACATGGTCGGCCAGATGGGCGCGGGAACTTTCCCCGCCGAACGGCTCGATCCCGAGGCGATGGACTATGCCAGCCTTGCGCCCGATCATATCGCCGATGCGGTGATCCACGCTATTGACCAACCGTGGGGCGTTTCGATCTCGGAAGTCACCGTGCGCGCGGCTGGGGATCACTTCGTGTTGTGAAGTGCCCACCCCCAACCCCTCCCGCCTGCGGGAGGGGAGTTGCCAGCCCATCTTTTGCCCTCCCGTAAACGGGAGGGTCGCGAGACTTGGGCTTGCGCAGCAAGCCTTAGTCGCAGCGGGGTGGGCCTTGCGGCCTACGCGCCTGCGACCAAAACCTCAGCGGATCGGGCAATCCGGCGAGAGGCGCATGTCGAGGTAGTTGTCCACCGCGCGCATCATGTCGTCCATTTCGTTTTCGAAGAAGTGGTTGGCGCGGGGCACTTCATCGTGATGGATGGTGATGTGCTTTTGCGTGCGCAGCTTGTCGACCAGCTTCTGCACGGCGTTGGGCGTGACGACCGTGTCCGCCGTGCCCTGCACGATGATGCCCGATGCGGGGCAAGGTGCCAGGAAGCTGAAATCGTACATGTTGGCCGGCGGGGCGACCGAAATGAAGCCGCGAATCTCAGGCCGGCGCATCAGCAACTGCATGCCGATCAGCGCGCCGAACGAATAACCTGCGATCCAGGTGGTGCTGGCTTCCGGGTGGATCGACTGCACCCAGTCGAGCGCTGCTGCGGCGTCGGACAGTTCACCAATGCCGTTGTCAAAGCTGCCCTGCGAACGCCCGACGCCACGGAAGTTGAACCGCAGCGTGGCAAAGCCGCGCGCGACGAAGGTTTTGTACATCGCCTGCGTGATGCGATCGTTCATCGTGCCGCCTGCCTGCGGGTGCGGATGCAGGATCATGGCGACCGGCGCGCGGGCGCGTGCGGCGGGTTGGAAACGGCCTTCGAGGCGGCCTTCTGGGCCGGGAAAAATGACTGCGGGCATTGCCTGTGCGGTAATCCTGTGGTCTGGCCGCACGGCACGGAATGCCGGGGCTGGGAATTGCGTTAATGGCTATATAGAAACGCACCGTCCGAAAGCAATCTTTCCACGCATTTCCGGGATTCGCGTTGCCACAAAATCCGATCTATCTCGATCACGCCGCCACCACGCCGCTTCTGCCCGAAGCTTTGTTGGCGATGCAGGACGGTTGGCGGATGTGGGCCAATCCATCAAGTCCTCATGCTGCTGGTCGTGCTGCAAGGGCGGCGTTGGAGAGTGCGCGGGCGCGATTGAAGGCTGCGCTTGGCTGGCAAGGCGAAGTGATCTTTACCAGCGGGGCGAGCGAGGCGCTGGCGCTGGGCATAGGCCGCGCGAAATGCGGGCAAGTGCTTGTTTCAGCGGTGGAACATGACGCGGCACTGCGGGCGGCGGGGGATGCCCAAAGGCTCGATGTGGGCGCAGATGGGCTGGTAATCCTGAACAGCACCAAGATGCACCTAGATGACACCAAGCGACCTCTAGCGGTGGTTCAGCAGGTCAATAGCGAGACCGGCGTGGTGCAGAACATCACCGAAATTTCCGAGGCCGTTCACGCGGCCGAAGGGGTGCTGCTGTGCGACGCCGCGCAAGGGGCGGGCAAGTTGGATATTCCCGCCGAGGCCGACATGGCGGTCCTCTCTGCGCACAAATTCGGCGGCCCGGTCGGCGTCGGCGCGCTGCTGGTGCGCGACTATGCGCTGCTGGGGCCGACCGGGGGGCAGGAGCGTGGCTATCGCGGCGGAACCGAGTCCTTGCCGCTGGTGCTGGGCATGGTGGCGGCGCTGGATGCGGGGAATGCGTGGCTTGAGAACGCTTCGGTGATGCGGGAAGCGCTGACCGCTCAACTGATTGAAAATGGAGCGGAAATCGTGGCCGGTGAGGCGCTGCGCATCCCGACGATTGCCGCCTATCGCATGCCCGGAAAATCGAGTGCGGCGCAGCTGATCCGCTTCGATGGCGCGGGAATCGCCGTTTCGGCGGGCAGCGCGTGCTCCTCCGGTTCCTTGAAGGCCAGCCACGTGCTGACCGCAATGGGCTATGCCCACCCCGGAGAAGTGATCCGCGTGTCGATCGGGCGGGAGACGACCGAGGCGGAGATTGCGCGGTTCGTGGCCGTGTGGAAGGAGATACGGGGTTGATATACCTCGATTATCAGGCGACGACCCCGCTCGCCCCAGAAGCGCGTGCGGCGATGTTGCCGTGGCTTGCCGGGCCGGGCGAGGCCGGATTTGCCAACCCGCACAGCCCGCACCGCTATGGCCGCGCGGCTGCTGCTGCTGTGGAAGTGGCAAGGGCGCAAGTGGCGGCGCTGCTGCCGCCGGGCGGGCGCGTGGTGTTCACTTCTGGCGCGACCGAGGCGATCAATCTGGCGCTGGTGGGGTTTGGCGCTAAGAAGCTGGCGGTTTCGGCCATCGAACATGCTGCCGTGCTGGATACTGCGCGGTTCCTCGATCCCGATGTGGCGGTGCTGCCCGTGAATGGTGAAGGGCTGGTCGATCCCGACGTGGCAGTTCCGCAAGGCACTGATCTTGTTGCGGTAATGCAAGTCAACAACGAGATCGGCACGGTGCAGCCGGTCGATACGCTTGTCCACCGCGCAAAGAATATGGGCGCGCTGTTCCTCTGCGACGCGGTGCAGGGGGCGGGGAAGATCGCTGCGCCCGAAGGGGCCGACCTGATCGCGATTTCGGCGCACAAGCTTTACGGGCCGAAAGGTATCGGCGCGCTGTGGGTGCGCAATGGCGTGCAGCTTGCGCCCTTGATCCACGGCGGCGGGCAGGAGGGCGGATTGCGGTCCGGCACGCTCAGCCCCGCGCTCTGCGCCGGGTTTGGCGCGGCAGCGGCGCTGTGCACAAGTCTGTCGAAAACGGACCGGAGCCATGTGGAAAGACTGTGGGAAAAGGCACTGGCGCTGTTTGAGGGATGGACGCTGAACGGCAGTGCCGATGCCCGCTGGCATGGCAATCTGAATTTGCGACTGCCCGGCATGGACGTGAGCAGACTGTTGTCAGAATGCCGCAACATTGCATTTTCAGCAGGTTCGGCATGCGCCAGCGGCTCTGGCAGGCCAAGCCATGTCTTGCGCGCGCTCGGACTTTCGGACAGGGATAGCAAAAGCGCCATCCGCATCGGTTTTGGACGCTATACGGGGGATGATGAACTGGAACAGGCCGCTGCGGCGATCAACGCTGCAGCACGGGCGCAGGGAGTCATTTAAGCATGGTCAGTGTCACCTTCGTCACCGCCAAAGGTGAAAAGGTTTCGGTGAAGGCCGAAGCGGGGCAGCGTTTGCTTGAGATTGGCCAGAATGTGGGGATGCCGCTGGAAGGCACCTGCGAAGGCCAGATGGCCTGCTCCACCTGCCACGTGGTGATTGCGCCGGAATGGTTTGAAAAGCTGATGCCCGCGCTGGATGACGAGGAAGACATGCTTGATCTGGCCGCCGGGGTGACCCGCACCAGCCGCCTTTCGTGCCAGATCGAACTGACCGAAGCGCTTGATGGACTGGTGGTTCACGTGCCGTCCGAGGCGCGCGATATGCAGGGGCGTTGAGCGTAAAGGCCCGGAATAGTCGGGAACCTGTCACGCGTTGAGGTTTTCCGAACAGCATGCAAGTTTCTCCCAGTGCCCCGACGCCCGCCGCCCACGCCCCGTCTGCTGCGCCCAATCCCCAACTCCTGATTGCCGAGACGAGCGGCTGGCTTGCCGAGAATTGGCTGCGTATCGCGATTGCCGTCGGCGTTGCGGCGGCGATTGTGCTGTTGCTGCTGACGGTGCAGAAACTGGCGCAGCGGCTGTGCCGTGAAGGTGAGGCGCTGGTGAGTTGGCGGACGATTTTGGGGCGTCTGGCTGCGCGCACCAAGTTCTGGTTTCTGGTCATTCTGGCGGCAAGGATCGTCGATAATTACGCCGCGGCTCCGGCGTGGCTGGACACGACGATTACGTTCCTGTTCACCATCGGCATGACGGTGCAGGCCGCGATTTGGGCGCGTGAACTGGTGCTGGGCGTGGTGGAACACCGCGCGGGCGATGCGCAACACGCCAATGGCGCGCTGACTTCGGCCATGAGCATTATCCGGGCGCTGGTGACTTTCCTTGTCTTTGCCATCGCGCTGGTGCTGATCCTTGGCAATCTGGGTGTGAACGTGGCGGGGCTGGTCGCTGGCCTTGGCATCGGCGGCATCGCCATCGGTCTGGCTGCGCAGGGCATCTTTTCCGATCTGTTTGCAGGCGTTTCGATCCTTTTCGACCGGCCTTTCAAGGTGGGCGACAACATCAGCTGGGGTGAAACCAGCGGCACTGTGGAGCAGATCGGCATGCGCACCACGCGCGTGCGGCTGTTTACGGGCGAGTTGCTGATCGTTTCGAACAAGAACCTGCTCGACAAGGAAATCCGCAACGTAACGGTGCGCCATCACATCCGCCTGAGCTTCATGCTGGGGGTGACGTATGAGACCAAGCCCGAGACGCTTGCCCGCATCCCTGCGATGTTGAAGGAGATGGGTGAGGCCGAGAATGTGAAAGTGGCCCGGGCTGGGTTTGAAGCATTTGGTGCGAGTTCGCTGGATTTTTCGTTCATTGTTGATGTGCCGGGCGCGGACTGGAACGTTGCGCATCCCACGCGCGACCGGCTGCTGGTGGCGATTATCGAGCGCTTTGTGGCTGAGGGTGTGAGCTTGGCCTATCCCACGCAGACGTCCTATACAGCGGCGCCCGATGGGACGCTGATCATGCCTTATGCTGATCCGGCTGACGATGAACCGCGCGCGCCCGCGCCGGCGGGGGCCTCTGGCGGATTGCGCTGAGGTTTCGGTTAAGGCCTGAGGCCCCCGCCTGCGCGGGGGTGCTGGTTTTGTGGAGAGGGGCGCGGCTGCGCTTTTGATGGCTTGCTCATGGCCGCTTTTTGCGGTCCGATGGGGCGAGTTTATCAACGAGGGTGCAAATGGCGGCGATCAATCTTCCCCGGATTATCCGGGTGGGCGGCGGGGCGCTGGCAGAATTGCCTGCCGCGATGGCGCAATGCGGCCTGACGCGGCCGTTCGTCGTCACCGATGGCTTTCTGGTGAGCAGCGGCATGGTGGCGCGGTTGCTGGAAGTGCTGGAAGGCGCTGGCATCACTGCAACGGTCTTTGCCGATACCGTGCCCGATCCGACCGTGGCAGTGGTGGAGCAGGCGCTGGATGCTTTGCGGTGGAGCGGGGCGGATTGCGTGATCGGCTTTGGCGGGGGAAGCCCCATCGATACCGCCAAGGTGATCGCCGCGCTGGCGCTCGATCCCCGGCCTATCCCCTCGCTCAAGGCTCCGGTCCAGACCGACGATGGTGGCTTGCCGATCATTGCGGTGCCGACGACGGCAGGGACAGGATCGGAAGCGACCAAGTTCACCATCGTGACGGACGAGGCGACGAGCGAGAAGATGCTCTGTGCGGGGCTGGCGTTTTTGCCGACGGTGGCCATCGTCGATTTCGAACTGACGATGGGCAAGCCTGCGCGGCTGACGGCGGATACGGGGATCGATTCGCTGACCCATGCGATTGAGGCCTATGTTTCGCGCAAAGCCAATCCGTTCAGCGATGCGATGGCGATTTCTGCGATGAAGCTGATTGCGCCCAATATCCGCACTGCTTGTGCCGAGCCGGGAAACCGTGCCGCGCGTGAGGCGATGATGGTGGGAGCGCATCATGCGGGGATTGCGTTTTCCAACGCCAGCGTGGCGCTGGTGCATGGGATGAGCCGCCCGGTGGGGGCGTTTTTCCATGTGCCGCACGGGCTTTCCAACGCGATGCTGCTGCCTGCGGTGACCGCGTTTTCGGCTGCATCGGCGCTGGGGCGTTATGCCGAATGTGCGCGGGCGATGGGCGTGGCCGGTGAGGCTGAGGGCGATCAGGCGGCGGTGGCGCGGTTGCTGGAGGAGCTGGCGGCACTAAACCGTGATCTTGCCGTGCCGACGCCGCGTTCGCATGGGATTTCAGAAGAGCAGTGGTTTGCGGTGGTGCCGGAAATGGCGCGGCAGGCGATTGCTTCGGGATCGCCGGGGAACAATCCGCGCGTGGCCGATGCGGCGGAGATTGAGCGGCTTTATGCTGAGGTGTTTGGGTGAAGCGGTACGCGGATTGCCCACCCCGCTGCGACTAACTTCGCCCTTGGCTCAGTAAGTCTCGCGGCCCTCCCGCCTGCGGGAGGGCACAGGCTGGCGCTTCCCGGCTCCCCTCCCCCCTTCGACAGGCTCAGGATGGGCGGGAGGGGTTGGGGGTGGGCTTTCCCCCGGCTCAGTCCGCCAGCGCCGCAATCAACGCCTTGGAAAAGGCAGGAATGTCATCCGGGTTGCGGCTGGTGATGAGGTTGCCGTCGACGACCACTTCCTCGTCCACCACATCGGCACCGGCATTGGCAAGATCGACGCGGATCGAGGGCCAGCTGGTGACGGTGCGGCCATCGACGATGTCGGCTTCGATCAGCAACCACGGGGCGTGGCAGATGGCGGCGATGGGTTTGTCCAGATCGTCGAAGTCGTTGATCAGATCGATCACCGCGTCTTCCATGCGCAGGATATCGGGGTTCATCTGGCCGCCGGGCAGCAGCAGCGCGTCGTAATCGGCCGCTTCCACTTCATCGATGGTGAAGTTTACCGCCACGGCATCGCCCCAGTTCTTGTCCTTCCAGCCGGTGATTGATCCGGGTTTCAGGCTGGCGACGGCGGTTTCGATGCCGGCGTCTTCCAGCGCTTTCTTCGGCCCTTCGAGTTCGGACTGCTCGAAGCCGTCGGTCGCGACGATAAGGACGCGCTTGGTCATGAAGATTTCCTTTGTTCAGAATGTCCCTACAATTGCCGGGGAGTGCTGCGGTTCCATGACTTTCGCTCTGGCTATCGTGTTGTCAGGGTCCAAACTCGCTCAAGTCACGTTCGAGGTTCGAGGCAGAATGGCTCAGCGCAAGGAGGCAGGGCGCAGGAATATGTCGATATTTCAAGTCCTGCCGACGCAGCGATGGGCCATTCTGGTCGAACCCCTTCGGGGCGTTCAAATGGCTTCCATCTAGGACGAACCGACCCTTGCAAAGGCAACCAGCCTTCGCGGCGGGCCGCTCCGCCCGATATGTTCGCCATTTGCACGCCTCGAACGTGACTTGAGCGAGTTTGGACCCTAGGACGTTCCAGCCATGCCGACTGAAACCACAGAACCCGATCCTTTCGACGCCATCGTCGATGCCCCGTTCGATTCCGCGCTGTCGGAACGCTATCTGGTCTATGCCCTAAGCACGATCACGGCGCGGTCGCTGCCAGACCTGCGCGATGGGCTGAAGCCGGTGCATCGTCGGCTGTTGTGGGCAATGCGGCAGCTGAAGCTGAACCCCACCGATGCCTTCAAGAAATCGGCGCGCGTGGTGGGCGACGTTATCGGCAAGTATCACCCGCATGGCGATGCTTCGGTCTATGACGCGATGGTGCGATTGGCGCAGGATTGGGCGCTGCGCTATCCGCTGGTCGAGGGGCAGGGCAACTTCGGCAATATCGATGGCGATAATGCGGCGGCCTATCGCTATACCGAAGCGCGGCTGACCAAGACCGCGATGCAATTGATGGCCGGGCTGGACGAAGGCACGGTCACTTATCACCCGACATACAATGGTGAGGACGAGGAGCCGGAGATCTTTCCGGGCATCTTCCCCAACCTGCTGGCCAATGGTTCCAGCGGGATCGCGGTGGGCATGGCGACCAACATCCCGAGCCACAATGTGGCCGAGATCATCGATGCCACGCTGCTGCTGATCGACAATCCGGGCGTTGAACACAGCGCGCTGATGGAAGTGTTCCACGGCCCTGATCTGCCAACCGGCGGCATTGTGGTGGAAAGCCCGGCGGCGATTTCCAACGCCTATGAAACCGGGCGCGGGGCGATCCGGGTGCGGGGGCGGTTCTCCACGGGCCGGGACGAGGCTGGCAACTGGGAGGAAAGCGGCGTTGAAAAGCTGGGTGCCGGGCAGTGGCAGCTGGTCGTGTCCGAAATCCCCTACATGGTGCAGAAGGGCAAGCTGATCGAGCAGATCGCCCAGCTGATCGCTGACAAGAAGCTGCCGATCCTTGAAGACATTCGCGACGAGAGCGACGAGCAGATCCGGCTGGTGCTGGTGCCCAAAAGCCGCAATGTTGACCCGGAACTGCTGAAGGAATCGCTCTACCGGCTGACCGATCTGGAAACGCGGTTCGGCCTGAACCTCAACGTGCTGGATTCGCGGCGGACGCCCGGCGTGCTGGGGCTGAAGCTGGTGTTGCAGGAATGGGTGATCAGCCAGATCGACATTCTGCTGCGCCGTTCGCAGCACCGGCTGGACAAGATTCTGAACCGGCTGGAACTGCTGGGCGGCTATATCATCGCCTACCTCAACCTTGACCGGATCATCGAGATCATCCGCACCGAGGATGAGCCCAAGCCGGTGATGATGGCCGAGTTCGAGCTGACCGACCGGCAGGCCGAAGCGATCCTCAACATGCGGCTGCGGTCCTTGCGCAAGCTGGAGGAAATGGAGCTGCGCAAGGAGCGCGATGCGCTGCTGGCCGAGCAGGAGGAGCTGCAGAAGCTGCTCGACAGTCCGGCGAAGCAGCGCACGCGGCTGAAGCGCGATCTGAACGCGCTGCGCAAGGACTATGCCGAGACGACTGTGCTGGGGCGGCGGCGCACGACGATTGCCGAGGCTGCGCCGACGCGTGAATTCAACATGGACGCGATGATCGAGAAGGAGCCGGTGACGGTGATCCTTTCGGCCAAGGGGTGGATCAGGGCGGCCAAGGGGCATCTGGCGCTGGATGGCGATTTCAAGTTCAAGGAAGGCGATGGCGCCGCCTTTGCGTTCCATTGCCAGACTACCGACAAGGTGCTGGTGGCGGTGGACAACGGGCGGTTCTACACGCTGGGGGCCGACAAACTGCCCGGCGCGCGCGGCTTTGGCGAACCGATCAGGACGATGGTGGACATCGATTCCGATGCACAGATCGTCAGCGTCGTAGTCTACAAGCCCAAGGGCCAACTGCTGCTGGCGGCCAACACCGGACGCGGCTTTGCCGCCGAGATGGACGAACTGCTGGCCGAAACGCGCAAAGGACGCGGCGTGGTTTCGACCAAACCCGGCGTGAAGCTGGCCGCCGTGCGCGAGATTGCGGCTGAGCACGATCACGTGGCCGTGATCGGCGAGAACCGCAAGCTGGTGATCTTTGCCCTGTCCGAAGTGCCGATCCTCGCCAAGGGGCAGGGCGTGACGCTGCAACGCTACAAGGACGGCGACATGGCCGACGTCATCACGCTGCGGCTGGAAGACGGGCTGACGTGGGCGATGGGCGGTGATTCAGGGCGCACGCGGGTGGAGAAGGACCTGCTGCCGTGGAAGGTTGCGCGCGGCGCTGCGGGCAGGCTGCCGCCGAACGGGTTTCCGAGGGATAACAAGTTCTGAGGGGTGGGGGGATTGTCCCCTGCAGTGAAGAGCCAGACCTCGTCACCCCGGGCTTGACCCGGGGTCCCGCTCCTTCCGCGCAAGTTTGACGATCCCGCTGATAGCCAAGACAAAAAGCGGGACCCCGGGTCAAGCCCGGGGTGACGGCGGGTTTTGGGGATATGAATTCGCGGTTGAGGGGCTGATTGTGGGTGGATTGCTGTCGCAAGTTACTGAAACATCTTCGCCAGAAAGACTAATACCGCCAACCCGTGCACCGGCACGCTCCAAATCGAGAAGCCGCGCTGAAAGGTTTCTTTTTCTGAGCGTCGCAGGACCACTATCGCAGTAACGGTTAGCAAAGAAGCTGTCGCAAGAAGCGCACCGGTGGCGTTCTGAAGCAGGGTCTGCATCAGAGCGTAAGGAACCGGGAACAGCGCCATCGCTGCCCAGCCGCCATAGTTCCATGCCCGTTCTTCTGAAATGCGGCGACGCTTGGCTTGAAGCCATTGGGGTTCGTCAGGTCGTATCGGTGGCAGTTCCATCGCGCTAGTTTGATGGGTTCGCATGATGTCCGCAATGCCGGCGTCACCAGAACGGCAACATTTCGTCCCACCCGCACGAAATCCACCCCTCACAAAAAGTTGTTCGGCCAGATCATCGTGCGCCACATGTGGGCTGTGGGTGAACCGTCGAAGCCCAGTCCTTCTTCCGGTTCGCGGAAGGTGCGGGTGATGACGTCTTGCAGGGCTTCGGGTTCGACAGCCGGGAAATCATCGAAGAAATAGGTGTCGTAGAGCGTGACCTGGCGGGCGGTCATGTACCATTCGTGGCCGCGCGCATATTCGGCATCGCGCAGCAGGTATTCGGGCACTTCGTAATCGGGGCCGAAGAACTTGTGGTAGCTGTCCGGGTAGGCATAGCCGACGCTTTCATCGGGTATATAGCGCAGCGCCTGATGGTACTTCACCGCGAAGGCGACTTCGGGATCGACATAGGGTGCGATCAGTTGGGCGCTCCAGTATCCGTGGTCGCTGCGGATCAGGCAGCCGTTGGAAATGTCGTGGAGCAGGCAGGCGATCACCACCTTGTCTGGCAGGCCATCGTCCAGTGCGCGCTTGGCGCTGACCAGCAGGTGCCGCACGGTGATATCGCCAAAGCGGCAGCGGAAGAAATCGAGCAGGCGCGGGCGTTCGGGCATGCGCGGCAGGGCGGGATTGTCGCCCATCATGAACACCGTTTTGGGGTTCAGCCGCCGCAGCAGTTCTTCTTCGTTATCAACGTAATCGGTGCCCTTCCAGCCCACGGGCGAAGGGTAGATCATACGCTCGCGCCCGGATTGGGGATGGGGGCGAGTATCGTTTTCGGCGTTCATCTGGCGAGCCTATGTCAAAGAACGTCGTTCAGGCAAGGTCGCTCATTTTTGCAGATATGGAATAAAAATAATCATAAGCAATCATTATTAGTCTTTCGCAATCGTTCAATTTTGACTACCGACAGCGGTGAAGACTCAAACAAGAGTCTCGATTCCACGAGGGGTGTCCTGATGAACCGAGCAAACTCCATCCGATTTTCCGCGTCCGTGGCGGCCATTGCGCTTTGCGCACTGACCAGCCCGATTTTTGCGCAGGATATGTCCGCGCAGGCCGAAGGCTCATCAGATGCCGCAAAGCAGATCGTCGTCACCGGGGTGTTCAGCGCCAAGTCGATTGAGAACGCGCCGATCTCGATTTCCGCCATTACGGCAGAGGAACTGTCGCAGCAGGTGGCCAACAGTGCTGCCGATCTTATCAAGAACGTGCCGGGTGTGTTCGTGAACTCGTCGCTTGGCGAAATCCGCAACGTGGTGTTTTCACGCGGGGTTTCGGCCAACTCGCTTGATGGTGATGGCGGCTATTACTACGTTTCGATGCAGGAAGACGGGCTGCCGGTGGAGCCGGTGACGGTGGGCAACTTCGGCCCCGATTACTTCTCGCGCCCCGACATCATGCTCGACCGGCTGGAAGGTCTGCGCGGCGGCACGGCCACGGTTACCGGCAACAACGCGCCGGGCGGCATTTTCAACTACATCTCGCGAACCGGCAAATCCCACCCCGGGTTTGAAGTGCAGGGCAAGGTCGGCCTCGAAGGCGATGGCAAGAACCCCTACTATCGCATGGATGCCTATGCTGGCGGCGATCTGGGCAATGGCCTGTATTACGCAATCGGCGGCTTTTACCGGAAGAGCGACGGTTCGCGCGATCCGGGCTATGCCCTGAACAAGGGCGGCCAGATCCGCGCCAACCTGCTGTGGGACTACGGCAACGGCTCGGTGCGTTTCGATACGAAATATCTTGATGATCACAACGGCTGGTTCGAATTTACCCCGGCCTTCGATTTCAGGGATCCCAAGATTGCCGGGGGCTTTACCAACACGTCGTCGGTGTTGCCGCCAGCCAATCCGCACAGCTTCACCAACCCCGATGGCTCGACCGGTTCGTGGGATGGTTCGGACCTTGTCCATGCGCGCACGTTATCGTTCGGCATGACGTGGGATCACGAACTGGCCGATGGCATCAGTCTGCAGAATCGTGCCCGGTACAGCGAGAACAAGACCGACTGGAGCACCGGCGGCCTGATCTTCCCGCTATCGCTGGATGACTTCTTCCTGTCGATCCTGACTGGCACGCTGGGTCTGCCCGGCACCACCACCTACAAGCAGCGCGGGACCAACACGGTTGCAGCAGAGGTGCTGTCATTCTCTGGCTTTGATCACACCGTGGTCACCAATAACCTGCCGAACCAGAACATCCTGCAGAACGGCGTATTCTCGCAGGCTGCGCTTTCCACGAAGTACCGGTCGCGCACGTTCCAGGACCAGTTCACCGTTTCGGCGAGCCTTGGCAATCATGCGCTGGCGGTGGGCGCTTCATTTGCCCATTCGCGCTATTCGCAGATGGGCGGCGCAGCGGGCATCGGCATTTCGGGCCTGACGCCGACGCCGCAGGTCTATGACATCACCCACACGCTGCCCAATGGCACGGTGCTGCAGGTGACTGACCCGGCAGGCTTTGCCGCGCAGGGCGGCGGTATCCTTGATGGCGATGGAACCAGCGGCACACAGCGCCAGATCTCGTTCTTCGCAGGCGACGAATGGCAGGTGACCGACCGCCTGTCGATCGACGGTGGCATCCGCTACGAAGACATTCGCTATGACGTGACCAACCTGACGCTGGGTGCCGCGGCCCCGGTCAACGGCGGCGCGGGCGCAGACGGCAATCCGCTGACGCTGTGGGACAACACGCGCAACACCTATCTTGCGCCGACGAACACCAAGCGCAACTTCCACTATCTGAACTATACCGGCGCGGTGAATTACGAAGTCAGTGACACCTTCCAGGCCTATCTGCGGTACACGCGCGGCAAGAAGGCACCGGATTTCCGTGGCATTGCCGACATTGATTCACCCAGCGAGATCGCCACGCAGTTCCCCGAACCGCAAGTCATCACGCAGATCGAACTGGGCCTGAAGTATCGTTCTGCCGGTGTGCGCGTGGGCGTGTTTCCGTTCTATTCGAAGCTTTCGAACGTCGGGTCGACCCAGACCTTTACCGACCAGAATGGCCAGTTCTACACGCCGCCGACCATCTATGGGCAGATCGAGACGTATGGTGTCGAAGTTGATGCCGATGCCGATTTCGGGGACATGCTGAACCTGCGCACCGCGATCACGCTGCAGAATCCCAAGGCTTCGAAGTTCGGTCTGTGGCTGGCCAATGCGCCCGGCATGGCTGACGATACCCTGGAATCGACGCCCAAGGGCGATGCAGACAACAACCCGAAGATCCTGACGCGCACCACGGCAACGCTGACGCCGATGGACAGCCTCGCGCTGTTCCTGACGCACAGCTATACCGGCAAGCGCGCCGCCAACCGGGCGAATGCGTGGTACATGCCGGGCTTCCACACGTTTGATTTTGGCGCATCGTACGAATTCGGCACGGACAAGCGCTTCAAGCTGCAGGCTAACGTCAACAATGTGTTCAACCAGTTCGGCATCATGTCGTGGGCGCGGGCTGGCGGGTTCCTGAACTCGCTTGACCGTCAGGGGCTGACCAAGGCCGCAGTTGATGCCAACCCGAACCAGTTGCTGAGCATCGTGGCCATTCAGCCGCGCTCGTTCTGGCTGACCGGCACGGTCAAGTTCTGACCTGACATTTGGAGGCATGAAAAAGCCCCGGACGTTGCGACGTCCGGGGCTTTTTGCGTTATCAGAGGACTTCGAATAGCCCGGCAGCGCCCATACCGCCGCCGACACACATCGTCACGACCACGTGCTTGGCACCCCGGCGCTTGCCTTCGATCAGGGCGTGCATCGTGGCGCGGGCGCCGGTCATGCCATAGGGGTGGCCAATGGAAATGGCGCCGCCGTTGACGTTGAGCAGGTCGTTCGGAATGCCCAGCTTGTCGCGGCAATAGAGCACCTGCACGGCGAAGGCCTCGTTCAGTTCCCACAGCCCGATGTCGTCCATCTTCAGGCCGAAGCGCTGCAGCAGCTTGGGGATCGCGAAGACCGGGCCGATGCCCATTTCGTCAGGTTCTGTGCCCGCAACCGCCATGCCGACATAGCGGCCCAGCGGGGTGAGGCCCTTTTGCGCGGCGAGGGCGGCTTCCATCACGATCACGGCGGCTGAACCATCGGAAAGCTGGCTGGCGTTGCCTGCGGTCACGATGCCGCCTTCGATCACCGGCTTGAGCGCCTGAAGGTTCTCGATGGTGGTCGAGGGGCGGTTGCCTTCGTCCTTGGTCAGGTGGACATCCTGGAACGTGATCTCGCCGGTTTCCTTGTTCTGCACGCCCATCGAACTGTCGGTGGCGACGATTTCGTCATCGAACTTGCCTGCGGCCTGTGCGGCGGCGGTGCGCTGCTGCGATTGCAGCGCGTATTCGTCGCAAGCCTCGCGGCTGATGCCATAGCGCTGGCCGACGATCTCGGCGGTCTGCAGCATCGGCATGTAGACGGCCTTATGCATCGCCATCAGGCTCTTGTCCGGGGCCATGCGCATGTCCTTGGTCTGGACAAGGCTGATCGATTCCTGACCGCCTGCGGCCACCACGTCCATCCGGTCGATGATCACCTGCTTGGCGGCAGTGGCAATGGTCATCAGGCCGGATGAGCACTGGCGGTCCATGCTCATGCCCGAAGTGGTGATCGGCAGCCCTGCGCGCAGGGCAACCTGCCGCGCGATGTTGCCGCCCTGTGCGCCCTGCTGCAGCGCCGCGCCCCACAGCACGTCGTCCACTTCGGCGGGATCAATCCCGGCGCGGGCGACGGCAGCTTCAAGTGAAAGCGCGCCGAGCGTAGCCCCCGGCGTGGCGTTGAAGGCACCCTTATAGGCGCGCCCGATGGGCGTGCGGGCGGCGGATACGATTACGGCGTCACGCATGGTCATGCTCCTGCTGGATTTGTGGTTTTTTCAAGGGATGTGGCGGCAAGAATGGGGTTGCCGCCGAATTTGTCACGAAGCTCGCGCTTCAGAACCTTGCCGATGGGGCTGCGCGGCAGTTCATCCACGACCTCGATTGCGGAGATGCGCTGCGTTTTGCCGAGGCGGCTGTTGGCTTCGGCTAGGATCGCCTTTGGGTCAGCCGAGGGATCGGCCAGCACTACCACGGCAAGTGGGGTTTCCCCCCACGCGTCGGAAGGCACGCCGACGACCGCCGCGTCCTTCACCGCGCTCTGCCGGGTCAGTTCGGCTTCAAGGTCGCTGGGGTAGATGTTGAACCCGCCCGAGATGATCATGTCCTTTGCGCGGTCCATCAGGATCAGGAAGCCGTCCTCGTCAAACTTGCCCACGTCGCCGTGCCGGATGTAGCGGCGGCCTTGCGCGTCGTGCCACTCGACCTCGCGGGTCTGGGCAGGCTTGCCGTGATAGCCGTTCATCATGATCGGCGAATGGCCGACGATTTCACCCACTTCGCCTTGCGGCAGTTCGTTGCCGTCTTCATCGATGATCTTGATGATATGGCCGGGCGAGGGCTGGCCGACGGTGTGCAGCTTCTCAGGATAGAGGTGCGCCAGCAGGATCGCGGTCGCCCCGCCCTCGGTCATGCCATAACCATCGGTCAGGCCGCCCGGCCACCGCTTCAGCACATCGGCCTTTAGCCATGCCGGGAAGGGGGCGGAGGTGCAGGACTTGAGCTTGTAGGACGACAGGTCGAAGCTGTCGAAATCGGGCAGTTCCATGATCCGGCGGTATTGCACCGGCACCAGCATGGCGTGCGTCACCCGCTCGCGCTCGGACAGTTCAAGGAACGTGCGGGCATCGAACTTGCGCATCAGCACCACTTTGCCGCCAGCGGTGAGCGCGGGGAGGAAGCTAACGAGTGTGGTGTTGGAATAGAGCGGGGTCGAACAGATCACCGCCGTATCATCGCCATAGCCAGCGGGGATCGTGCGGCGGGCATATTCGTGGCGCATCTTGTGGCTTTGCACGATGCCCTTGGGCGCGCCGGTGGTGCCCGAGGAATAGATGATGTTGAAAGGGTCGGCGGGGGCTGCGATGCGGTCTTCGGGCTTTGCGCCTGCGGGGGCCATCCATGTGCTGAACGCCTCGCCCGCATCGCTATCGTCCAGCGCGATGCGTTTGACGTGCGAGGGTAGATCCAGCCCGGCCAACCGCTCGGCGATGTCCTTGTCCAGCAGCAGCACCCGGCTGCCGCTATCCTTGAGCATGGCGACGATGGTTTCGGGCGTGGCGGTGGAGGTGAGGGGGGCGGCCACCGCGCCCGCCCGGATCGCACCGAGGAAAGCGAGGCCCGTTGCCACCGAATTCATCGCTGCGATGGCGACAGGCTCGGCTTTCGCAACGCCCTCGCGCTGGAGGGCCGTGGCGATGCGGTCGAGCAGGGCGTCCATTTCCGCCCAGCCGATTGAGCGGTTCTCGTCCGCCAGCGCCACCGCATCGCCCCGCCTTGCGGCATGGGCGCGGATTATGGCGCTGAGCGGGGTGAACTCGCTTTCGACGATTTCCTCAATCCGCATCGCCGCGCTCCGGATCAGTTGAACGTTTCGCCCGCAGCGGCCTTGCGTTCGAGCAGCGGGGCGACGGGGAGGCCGTGCTTCTTCAGGCCCGCGACGACGGTGGCGAGGCCGATATGATCCGCCCAGAACATCGGCCCGCCGGTCCATGCAGGCCAGCCATAGCCGTTAAGCCACACGGTATCGATGTCGCTCGCCCGCTGCGAAATGCCTTCATCAAGGATCAGCGCGCCTTCGCTGATCATGGGATAGAGCAGGCGTTCGCGGATTTCGTCCTTGTCGATGGCGCGCTGCGGTTTGCCTTCCTTGGCGGCGAACTCGGCGATGACTGCCTTCACTTCGTCCGATGGAGTGCGCTGGCGGTTCTCATCATAATCGTAGAAGCCCTTCTTGGTCTTCTGGCCCCAGCGACCCTTGGCGCAGAGCGCATCGCGCACGGACTCGATCCGGGCAGCATCGCGGTGCCAGCCGATGTCGAGGCCCGCGAGGTCGGCCATCTGCCACGGACCCATCGGGAAGCCGAATTCGAGCAGGGCTTCGTCCACGTCCCAGTAGTTTGCGCCTTCCATGATGAGCGCGTGCGCCTGTGCCTGACGCGGGGAAAGCATGCGGTTGCCGATGAAGCCGTGGCATACGCCCGAGACGACCGGGACTTTGCCGATCTTCACCGATAGCGCCATGACAGTGGCGAGTTGCGCGTTGCCAGTGGCCTTCCCGCGCACGACTTCGAGCAGCTTCATTACGTTGGCGGGGGAGAAGAAGTGCATTCCCAGCACAGATTCCGGGCGGCTGGTGGCGGCGGCGATTTCGTCGACGTCCAGATAGCTGGTGTTGCTGGCAAGGATCGCGCCCGGTTTGGCCACCTTGTCGAGCCTGCCGAAGACGTCCTTCTTCACGTCCATGCTTTCATAAACGGCTTCGATCACCAGATCAGCTTCGGCCAGCGCGTTGAAATCGAGCGTGGGTGTGAGGCGCGCCATCGCGGCCTGCGCATCGGCCGCGTCCATCTTGCCGCGCTTGACGGTGTTCTCGTAGTTCTTGCCCATCGTGGCGACGCCGCGATCCAGCGCTTCCTGCGTCATCTCCACGATGGTCACCGGGATGCCTGCCGTCAGGAAGTTCATGGTGATTCCGCCGCCCATCGTGCCTGCACCGATCACGCCGACGCGCGCGATGGGCAGAAGCTGGGTGTCGGCGGGAATGTCATCGATGGTCGCGGCCAGCTTGCGGGCAGCGTCGATGTGGTCCTTGGCGCCGGAAATAGGGTCAGACATCGTGTTCTCTCCTAAGGCTGGTTCAGGCGCGGCTTTCCGCCAGCGCGCTGTAGATCAGCGTCTTCAACTGACGCCGGATGGGATAGACGGATGAGGGGTAGAGCTGCGTCATGAAGACCGCGTGGATCTTTTCGACAGGGTCCACGAAAAACGCGGTCGAAAAGATGCCGCCCCAGTAGAATTCGCCTGCTGAGCCGGGAACCAGTGCCCGTGCCGGATCGATGGTCATGCCAAAGCCGAGGCCGAACCCTGCGCCCGCGTTGTAGGCCTCGCTGAACATGGCACGCGACACTTGCGTGAGGTCCGCGCCGCCGGGGAGGTGGTTGGCGGTCATCAGTTGGAGCGTCTTGGGGCTGAGCAGGCGCGTTCCGTCGGCAGCGCCACCATTCACCAGCATGCGGCAAAAGCGGTGGTAGTCCGCTGTAGTGGATAGCAGGCCGCCGCCGCCGCTTTCGAAGCGGGGTACGCGGCGGGTGCCGGATTTCTCGGCAGGATCGAACATTTGTGGCGCTTGTCCGGCCTGGTAACCCCAGGCGTCGGCCAGCCGGTGGGCCTTTTCATCCGGGCAGTGAAAGCCGGTGTCAACCATGCCCAGCGGTTCGAAAATGCGAGTGCGGAAGAACTCGCCAAGGCTCATGCCCGCAAGCCGCGCCACGATCACGCCCAGCACATCGGTGCCAACCGAATAGTTCCAAGCTTCGCCGGGTGCAAATTCGAGCGGGAGCTTGGCCAGTTCGGCAATGAAGTGATCGTTGCCGGGCAAGCTGGCATGGCCATCCAGCCGCCCCTTGCGATAGGCGGCATCCACGTTGGTGCGGTTCTGGAGGCCATATGTAAGGCCCGACTGGTGCGTGAGCAGATCGACCATGCGCATCACCGGCGCAGGACGTGCGGGCAAAAAGTCCATCTCACCGCCGCCACCGGTGTAGACGCCAAGGCCCGCAAACTCGGGCAGCACATTGGTCACGGGGTCGTCGAGCGCGACCTTGCCTTCTTCCACCAGCATCATGAACGCCACCGAGGTCAGCGGTTTGGTCATTGAGGCGATGCGGCATAGCGTATCCGATGCCATCGGCGTGCCATCCGCGCGCGCCTTGCCACTGGTATGGCGATAAACCGGCTGCCCATCCCGCGCGACCAGCACGTCAAGCCCGGGCAGGCGGCCACTCTCGATATAGCGCTCATCAAGAAAAGCACCGATCCGGCTCAGACGGTCAGGCTCGAACCCCAGTGATTGCGCGTCTGAAAGCTGCATCATCCTGTCCTTACCCGAAAATCGCAACGCTCTGCAGGCCGCGCATCACTTCTGCGCCGTCGGCGTTCCACATGCGCAAGGTTTCGCTGCTGAAGCCGTCCGCCATATGGTTCGACGATGTTTCCAGCAGCCACCAGCCATCGCGCGTGGCGGGGCTGTCGCCCAGCAGCGTGAATGACCAGTTGATCGAACTTATCGGTCCCTGCCGCTCCATCGCCCGGATCGATCCGGGCGGCATCGCATCACCGATCAGCACCAGTTCGCCCACCGGATCAAGCCCGTTGCGGTCCTTCAGGCGCACCCAGCGGCGCACCACGCCGGGGCGCACGTCACCCTTGGCTTCGGCCCGGCGCAGTTCGAAGTTGTGGACGAAATGCAGGCCTTCGGGCGAACCAAGCGGTTCCATATCCTCATACCGCACGAAGTTTTCAGCGCGCGGCGCGGCAATCATGCCGTTCGATGGCCGGGCGCGCCCGAATATCCATGCGGCCCTGTGGGCAAGGTTGCCATTGCTGTGAATGTCGGTCTGGATGTTGGCAACGCTCTTGCCTTCGCGCAGCACGCTGACGGTGATGTCCACGTCTGGCCCGACAGGTGCGATGAAGCCGATCTGGCCGCCACGCAGTGGGGGCAGATCCGGGCGGGCTTTGCGGGCTGCAGCATAAGCGAGGAACGATGACGCGCCCCCGTACATGGTGCGGCCTTGCAGCCAGCCATCCACGCCGCGCAATGAAAATACGCTGGCCTCCGCGGCCATTGCATCTTCGGTCATTTCTGCAGCGGTGAGACCAATAGCCGGGGGCATCTGCGGTGCGTTCATACCGCAGGCGCGCTTGTCAGCCTGGTGCCCTGAACCGGCACTGCAAGATGTCGCTCCAATGTCCTCTCCCACGTGTTGCCACGACTCTTCTGGCAAAGAGCTAGTGGAAGTTTACGTAAAGGGAAAGGGGCGCGGATGTGCGTTTTTGGCGGTTTGTCAGGCTGACGCTACGGCATGCTGCAATCTTGCAGAGCAAAAAAATCGACCCCGGCGATGGTCGTTGAACCTTCACCGGGGCGAAGAGTACCGGCTTGTGGCCGGGTGGATCAGATCAGTGCAGGCTTTCACCGCCAGCGCGGCGCAGCACCGGAGCTTTGGCCGCACTGGCGGCGAAGACCATCAGCAGCACATAGCAGGCCAGCGGCACGATGAACGAGGCGAAGATGCCCGCAGCATCGGTTACCGCACCCGCCAGTGCGGGGATCAGCGCCCCGCCGATGATGCCGGTGCAGAGCAGGCCGGAGGTGGCTTCTTCGCTGGCCGAGGAACGCTCTAGCGTCAGCGTGAAGATCACCGGGAACATGATCGAATTGAACAGGCCAATGGCCAGCGCAATGTAGCCGGCAGAAACCCCGCCCACGAGGAACAGGTAGGCGCACATCGCAGCAGCAATTGCGGCAAACAGCACCATCAGCTTGGCCGCCGGGAAGCGCGCGAGCAGCACCGTGCCGATGGCGCGGCCCACCATTGCGCCGCCCCAGTAGAACGAAACGGCTTTGCCCGCCTGTTCAAGGCTGACGTTCCAGATCGCCGGACTGTTGAGATAAAAGGCCATCTGCGTGCCGATGGCCACTTCCGCGCCAACATAGATGAAGATGGCTGCTGCGCCGAGGACAGCCCAGCGCGACGAGAAGGCCTGGGCCAGCAGTGCGCCGATGCCGCCGGTGGGTTGCGCGGGCGGAGCAGCGGCAGAAATGCGGGTGCGGTTCACGAAAAAGAACGCCAGCAGCACGATCAGCAGTCCGCAAATCCAGAAATAGGCGCGGTCGATCCCGGCAAGCGCAGCAGCGCGCACCTCAGGCGTCAGTGCGACGCCGTCTGACACTTCAACGCCCTTGAGGAACAGCGAGGCACCCAGTGCCGGGCCGAGGAACGTGCCGAACGAGTTGAACGTCTGCGACAATGTCAGCCGGAAATGGCTGCCTTCGGGCTTGCCCAGCGCGGCGGCGAGCGGATTTGCTGCTACCTGCAGCACGGTGATCCCGGCGGCGAGCATGAACAGCCCGGTCAACACCAGCGGGTACGACGCGATGTTTGCTGCGAGCAGCATGACAAGGCAGGCCAGCGTCATGGTTGCCAGTGCCAGCAGGATTGCCGGCACCGCGCGGATCCGCCCGATGATGGCGGCAGCAGGGAAGCTCATCACGCCATAGGCGATGAAGAACGCGAAGGCCGAAAGCTGCGCTTCCAGCGTGGTCAGCGTGAAGATGCCCTTCACTGCCGCCACGAGCGGATCGATCAGCGAAGTGATGAAGCCCCAGGCGAAAAACAGCACGGTGACTGCGGCAAACGCGGCCTTCTGCGAATTGGGACTGGCTGACATTAAGCTCTCCTCGGCCGACCGCTGACAGGCCGTTATCGGGCGGGTCTAGCGATCCTTGTCAGCGATGTCATGGCGTTTGCATAGGTATTCCCGGCCGAAAATGGCGTGGTTAGCGCTATCCTTTGGCCAAGGCAGGCGGCAATTCGCGGCGCAGCTTCTCGATCATGCGCTGGACTTTGGGCAGAAGGTGGCGGCGTTGCGGGTAGACGGCCCAGATCGGATCGTCTTCGGGCCGGAACGTTCCCAGCACTTCCACCAGCGCGCCCTCGGCCAGTGCGCGGCTGACGTAGAACGCGGGCAACTGGCACAGCCCCATCCCTGCCACCGCTGCATCGAACACCGCCGCGCCATTGCTGCAACGCCAGCGTCCGCGCGGGCGGATCGTGCGAATTTCGCCATCCACGGCGTAGCGCCATGTGTCTGACGTGGCCGGGATGCAATCGTGGCTCTCAAGGTCGTCCACCGTCTGCGGCGTGCCATGTGCGGCGATGTAGGCAGGCGCTGCGCATGTGACGATCCCGCGCGTGGCGATCTGGGTGCGGATCAGGCGGCTGTCGGGCAGGGTGCCGGTGCGGATGGCAAGGTCATAGCCTTCGGACACCAGTTCGACCACGCGGTTCGAAAGGTCCAGTTCCACCGAAAGCTTCGGATAGTCCTGCACATAGGCGCGCACGATCGGTGCCACAAAGCGCTCGCCCAGCGCGGTGGGGCAGGTGATGCGCAAGTGCCCCTGCGGCTCTCCCTGCAGATCGAGCATGGCAATCGCCTCGTCCCGCTCGGCAATCAGGCGGCGGAACTGGTCCACCAATGTGCGCCCGGTATCGGTGAGGCTGACGGCCCGGGTGGTGCGATGAAAGAACTGTGCGCCAAGGCTCTGTTCCAGCCGGGCCACGGCGCGGCTCACATGCGAAGTTGACGTGCCCAGCCGCTTGGCCGCAGCGACAAACGTCCCCGCATCGGCCACGGCCACCACTTCATCGATCCCGTCCCAGCGATTGCTCATTGTTCTCGTCTTGCAACAGTGTTTCGCGTAATGCGCAATTTAACACTGCCGTAGCAATTATGCTAACGCCCGCCCAACAGATAATGGCCATTCCAAAGGGAGACCGCCGACATGAAGACCCGCGCCGCCGTCGCATTCGCCGCCAAGCAACCCTTGGAGATCGTCGAACTCGATCTTGAAGGCCCCAAGGCCGGTGAAGTGCTGGTCGAAATCATGGCAACCGGCGTGTGCCACACCGATGCCTACACGCTTGACGGGTTTGACAGCGAAGGCCTGTTCCCCAGCGTATTGGGCCATGAAGGCGCAGGCATCGTGCGCGAAGTGGGCGCAGGCGTAACCTCGGTAAAGCCGGGCGACCATGTTATCCCGCTCTACACGCCCGAATGCGGCAAGTGCAAAACCTGCCTTTCGGGCAAGTCCAACCTCTGCACCGCAATCCGCGCCACGCAGGGCAAGGGCCTTATGCCCGATGGCACCACGCGCTTTTCCTACAAGGGCCAGCCGATCTTCCACTACATGGGCTGCAGCACGTTCTCCAACTTCACCGTCCTGCCTGAAATCGCGGTCGCCAAGATCCGTGAAGATGCCCCGTTCCAGTCCGCCTGCTACATCGGCTGCGGCGTGACGACCGGCGTGGGCGCTGTCACCAAGACCGCCAACGTGCAGCCTGGTGACAATGTTGTGGTGTTCGGCCTTGGCGGCATTGGCCTCAACGTGCTGCAAGGCGCGCGGATGGCTGGGGCCAACAAGATCATCGGCGTGGACCTGAACCCTGATCGTGAGGAATGGGGTCGCCGCTTCGGCATGACCGACTTCCTCAACACCAAGGGCATGAGCCGCGAGGACACCGTCGCCAAAATCGTCGAGATGACCGACGGCGGCGCGGACTACACCTTTGACGCCACCGGCAACACCGAAGTGATGCGCACCGCGCTGGAAGCCTGCCATCGCGGCTGGGGCACCAGCATCATCATCGGCGTGGCCGAAGCGGGCAAGGAAATCGCCACGCGCCCGTTCCAGCTCGTTACGGGGCGCAACTGGCGTGGCACCGCGTTCGGTGGGGCCAAAGGCCGCACCGACGTGCCCAAGATCGTCGATATGTATATGACCGGCAAGATCGAGATTGACCCGATGATCACGCACGTGATGGGTCTGGAAGAGATCAACACCGCGTTCGACCTGATGCACGCTGGCAAGTCGATCCGTTCGGTTGTGGTCTTCTGATACTTGCATAGCAGCTGGTGAAAACGAAGGGCGGTCGACCAACGTGGTTGGCCGCCCTTCGTGTTGGGCATCGGGTATTTCATTCGGCAATGGAGGTTTTTTCCGAACGTGCGTGCGGTCTAAAGCAGGCCATTTTCCAATGAAATTGTGATGAAAAACACGTCGTCTAAGTCGGTGCAATTGGATCTATCTGCCATTATGGTTCGAAAATATTCGATTCGTTGAACCAATTGCCCTGCTTGGCAATCGGTTTTGGCGGCACGCCATTGTTGGCGTTCGAATATGAACGGGGCATACAAGTGGGTGAATTGCGCATGATAGCGAAGTTTGTCACGCGGCTTATCGCGGGCACGGCGGCTGCCACCACGGCTCTGGTGTTTGCCGCTTCGACTGCATCGGCGCAGGCCGTCATATCCAAGCCCATTGTCGCCATTGAGAAGATGGACGATCTGGCCAACTCGGGCCAAGCTCCTGCCTTCTCGACAATGATCCAGTCGGCGATTGAATCGACCAACAAGTTCCGCGTGATCGAGCGCGCGCGGCTGGACAAGCTGGTGGGCGAGCAGGCCCGCGCCAAAAGTGGCTTGGTGACAAGCCGCAAACCCGGCAAAGTTGGCGGGTTCGAAGGCGCGGACTATCTGATCTATGGTTCGATCACGACCCTGTCGATGGTGCGCAAGTCCGACTTCGGCAGTTCGCTACTGTCGGGAATGCTCAGCAACAACAACGGCGGAAAAACGTGCTCTGGCGGGCAGGCGACGCTGTCAATCGACATCAAGATCACCGACGCCGATAGTGGTGAGGTCCGCTATAATCGCCGCATTGATGAAACCCAGAAGCTTGCCACAACATGCGATACGCAGAACCCCTCGGTCGACGCTGCGGCACTGCTGCGTTCGGCGGCGGACAAAGTCGCAACGGGCCTCGTAACCGCGATTTATCCCATCCAGATCGCCGCCGTGCAATCCGATGGCGTGATCGTGCTCAACTATGGCGAAGGCGCGGTCCGGGTGGGCGACATGATGTCGATTTTCACCAAGGGCGAAGTCATTCGCGACCCGGCCACGGGGGAAGTCATTGCCAACGATGAACAGCGGGTGGGTGGCCTGCGCATTACCGACGTTCTGGGCCGCGTGTCCAAGGCGCAGCAGATGGGCGCGTTCTCCTCTGCGGCGACCGTGGGGGCAATTGTTCGCCCGGCAACGCCCGAGGAAGTCAGGCTGATGAACGCCAAGCAGAAGAAGAAGTGAGGGCGCGGCCATGACCATCCGTCGTAAATCGCTTGGGTCTGCCTTGTCTGCCGTACTCCTGCTCGCCCATCCCCCGGCACAGGCGCAGTCTGGCCCGGCCATTGCTATCGGCACTTTCGATGCCGAAGAAGCTTGCACCATCTATCAGCAATATGCCGGACGGCGTGCGGCCTATGCTGATGCTTATGTCTATGCATCCTACACCAGCTTCTTCACCTATCTGGTCAAGGATTGCGTGCAGAACTTCCCTTCGCTGCGCACGGCGTTGCAGGCCGCGCTCGCCTCGTCTGGCAAGTTTGCACAGCGGGCGGGCGGCTATGTGGTTACTGGCCATCTTTCGCGCGTCAGCGGCACCGGCGGTCCTGCCCCCGACGCGCCAGATATGGGGCCGGGCGGCTTCTCGATCACGTCGAGCAGCATGTTCGTGACGATGGACTTCACCGTCAAGGATGCGCGCGGACGCATCGTCTATGGCGATGTGGTGACCAAGAAGATCGAGGTCAGTTCCGACATCAACGTCAACGGTTTCCGCGCCACGTCTTCGCAGGGCGGCCCCGGCCTTTATGGCGTGCTGCAACGGGAAATGTCGCAGGCGATTGCGCGCAAGATCGCCTTCCATTTCGTGCCGATGGAAGTGATCCGCAACGAAGGGACCGAAATTCAGCTGAACTATGGCGCGCCGCTGCTGACGCTGGGCCAGATCGTGCAGGCAACTGCGCCCGATGGATCGGCCGTGGCGCGCTATCGCGTGACGTCGGCTTCCGCAGGATCGTCACTGGCCGAACTGGAAGGCGATGGCCGCTACCAGCGGATCGTGCCGGGCAGTCAGGCCATCGTGATCGAAAGCGATGATCCGGCAGCCAATGGCCCAAGGTTCAAGCGTACGCCTTTGCCATAAGCCAACTGCGGCGGAATTTCACATTGCCGAAATGCCGCCGTCCAGCTTCAGTTCCGCCCCGGTCATGAAACGGCTTTCGTCGCTGGCAAGGTAAAGCACGCCTGCTGCGATGTCGTCGGGCACGCCGACACGGCCCAGCGGGATCTGGCGGGCGAGTTTGTTCATCACCACGGCCTTGTCCAGATTGGCGTTGGCGCTGATGCCATCGAGGATCGGGGTGTCCACGAACGTCGGGTGGACCGAATTGCAGCGGATGTCCCAGCCGCGTTTGGCGCAATAGAGCGCGACCGATTTGGACAGCATCCACACCGCCGCCTTGCTTGCGTTGTAGCCGGGCATGGTGTCGGACGCGATCAGGCCGGCGATGGAACTGATGTTGACGATTGATGCAGGCTGACTGTCGCGCAACAGGGGCAGGGCTTTCTGGCAGCCAAGGAACACACTGTCGACATTGATGGCAAAACCACGATGCCATTCCTCCAGCGTGCAGGTTTCGATATTGCCGCGCACGCCCACGCCTGCGTTGTTGACGAGAACCGACAGCCCGCCCATCTTTTCGGCAGCCAAGGCGATGGCGGCGTCCCAATCGTCGGGACTGGTTACATCATGGCGCATGGCAAAGGCTGTGCCGACGCCCAGTTCGGCGTTGATCGCGCTGGCAGTGGATGCTGCGCCATCGCCATTGATGTCGGTCAGCAGCACCTTTGCGCCTTCGCGGGCAAGCATCCACGCGTGTGCCGCGCCAAGTCCCTGTGCTGCGCCGGTGATGAGGGCCTTCTTGCCCTGAACTCTGCCCATATTTGTCCTCTCCAAACCCATCCGCTGCACCCCCGCGTAGGCGGGGGTCTCAGTCGGTTTACACAAGCGTTTCGTAACAACACCGAGGCCCCCGCCTTCGCGGGGGTGCAGGTGTTTGCGCGCTTTGGAGATCAGACAAGCAACTCAGGCCGCTTCATGCAAGCGGCAGAAGTATCAGCGCAGGATCGAAGGCGAGAGCAGAAGCAGCATCCGCGTGTCGATGGCATAGCCTTCGGTGCGTTTGACAGACAGAAAGCTCTCGATTTCCGTAAGGGCAACGCGGTGCACGGTGATGCCTTCGCCTTCCACGCCGCCGCCTTCGGAAACTTTTTCAAGATCGTGCGCGCGGAACAGGGTGAAGGCTTCTGTCACCATGCCGGGTGAGGAGTGGAATTCACCCAGCGATTCGATCCGGCCCGGACGGTAGCCGGTTTCCTCTTCCAGTTCCCGCGCGGCGGCAGTGGCGGCGTCTTCGTTTTCCGCGCCTGCCTCATCGCCGATCAGGCCTGCGGGCAGTTCGATGCAGGGGCGTCCCAGCGGCATCCGGAACTGTTCGACAAGGATCACTTCGCCATCATGGATGGCAAGGATCACTGCGGCCTTGATGTTGCGATTGCGGCCAACGTATTCCCACCGCCCGCGTGTCTTGGCCACGATATAGCGGCCTTCCCAGCGGATTTCCTCGGGGTGGTCGCGGTATTCCTGTTCAAGACTCATACTTCGATCAACCTGTCTGGAAGCTCGTTGGTGTCATCATCGCTGCGCGGGAAGTGCTCGGCCAGAACCTTGCCCACTTCGGCAACGGCTGCGGCTATGCCTTGTGCGATCTGTCCGGCACGGAGCGGATCGAGCATCGCTTTCATCGCGTGACCCCATGTTTCAGGCGCGACCTTTGACGCGATGGCAGCGTCAGCGATGATCTCTGCATGGTGTTCATCAAGGCTGACATAGATCAGCACACCGGTGCGCCCGGACGTGCGGCTTTCGGCTCCGACGCGAAAACAGGTTAGCGCACGCTTGCGCACGCGGGCATTGCGGATGAAGCGCGGCGTGAGCCACAGGCCCAGCGGCGTGAACCGCATCAGCAGATACATCACGGTGAACTTCAGCGCGGTAACGGTGAGCGCGAGGCCGATGATAGCACGCGGGGTCCAGTCGAACGCCCACAGGCCAAAGGCGCGCTCAACCAGCGAGAGCATTGCGCCGGGCGCAATTTCCAGCGCCGAGAGCGCAAGGAAGGCCGCCAGCGCAGACCACATCAGGGCGACGTCATGGTAGGGATCAGAGCGCGGGGTGATGATGGTAACGATCTCGCCCGCGCTGTTTGCCTCTGCCGCAGCAACGGCATCAGACACGAGCTTGTGATCAGCGGCGGTCATTGCAGGTTTTGCCATCACCAGTCCCCCGAAGCCCCGCCGCCATCAAAGCCGCCGCCGCCGCCACCGAAACCGCCAAAGCCGCCGCCGGAATCCGAACCGCCCCCGCTCCAGCCAGAGCTGTGACCACCGTTGGACGCACTGCGGGCGATTTCGCTTAGCCCCCACAGGACGATGCCCGGATCGATACCGCTGCTCCGCTGCCCAAACCCGCGATTGCGCCGCCCGAAGATCGAGATGGCAACAACGATCAGGACGATCCAGAAAATTGCGCTGGCAAATGTACCGCCTTTGCTCGAAGCGCCTTCCCGGTTCGCCGCTGCTGCTGCTTCGGCAACGGCCTTGGCATCGGCGGGATCGCGATTGAGTTGCGCGATGATCTGATCGACACCGGCATTGATGCCGCCTGCGAAATCGTCGGTCTTGAAGCGGGGTGTCACATAGTCGCGCAGGATGCGGCCTGCCAGCACATCGGGCAGGCGTTCCTGCACACCGCGTGCGGTGCGAATGCGCAGCTTGCGGTCGGCAGGCGCAATCAGGAACAGCACGCCCTGCTCGGTCTTTGCGCCCCCGATGTCCCATGCCTCGGCCAGTTGCTGGGCATAGTCGGTTGCGTCCATGTCATCCAGCGACGCTACCGTGGCAACGATGATCGCCCGCCCGGTTTGCGCATTGTAATCACTGAGCTTCTGCGTCAGCGCTGCTTCATCCGCGTCGGGGATGACATTGGCCTGATCCAGCACGGGGCCGGTGGGCCGCGCAGGCATGGCAGCGTGGGCTGCCCCTGCCATCAGCAGAAGCAGCACCGCGCACACTTGCCACAAGGCCCGCGCCGACACCCGCGCCCACCCGGGGCGTGTCATATTATTGCCCAGTTGCCGGAGCTGCAGGCGCGTTCATGTCGAAGTTCACCGTAGGCGCGGTTTCTGCGCCGGCTGTGGCCTTGAACGGAACCATTGGCTTGGCCCCGTGAATCAGCTTTGCGCCGATCGCATCGGGGAAGGTGCGGATCGTGGTGTTATAGGCCTGCACCGCTTCATTGTAGCGCGTGCGGCTCACGTTGATGCGGTTTTCGGTCCCTTCAAGCTGCACCATTAGATCGGAAAAACGCGCCTGGCTTTGCAACTGCGGGTAGTTTTCCACCACGGTGCGCAACTGGCCCAACGCCTGCGTGAGCTGGTTCTGCGCGCCCTGGAACTTCTCGAACTCTGCCGGATTCGACAGGTCATCGGTGGTAATGTTGATCGACGTGGCGGCCGCGCGGGCGTTGGTCACGTTGGTCAGGATCTGCGTTTCCGAAGCGGCCGCACCCTTTGCGGTGGCGACAAGGTTCGGGATAAGGTCAGCGCGGCGCTGGTAGGAGCTTTCCACGTCTGCCCAGCGCGCCTTGGCCTCTTCCTCGGCGGCGGGGACCGAATTGATCCCGCAGGCCGAAAGGCTGGCGGCGGCGACAGTGGCAAATGCGATCTGGCTGAAGCGAATTGCGGCCATCGAAAAGTCATCCCCTTTTGTGGGCCACAGTCGCAGCCCGGATAGTGCAGAAGATAGAGGGCTTATGTTGCCGTTCAAGTATGAACCGGAATGCACTCGATTGTGTCTTGTCGGGCTGGCCGGGGGATGGCAAACCGATTCTCCAATTTGGTTAACGGTTCTAAGGGGGGCTGGTCGACATGCTCGGAGAATTCAAGGCATTTATCGCACGTGGAAACGTGCTCGATCTGGCGGTCGGTGTGATCATCGGCGCCGCATTTGGCAAGATTGTCGCATCACTGACTGATGACGTGATCATGCCTGTTATCAGCGCGATTACTGGCGGCATTGATTTCAGCCAGAAGTTCGTTGTGCTGGGCACCATTCCGGCGGACTACAAGGGTGAGATGACTTATGCCGCGCTCAAGGCTGCGGGCGTGTCGATGCTCGGCTGGGGATCGTTCATCACCGCTATCATCAACTTCCTGATCCTGGCCTTCGTGATCTTCCTGATCGTGCGTCAGGCCAACAAGGTCATGACAAAGCCCGAAGAACCGGCAGCACCTGCCGGGCCGAGCGAAGTCGACCTGCTGACCGAGATCCGGGACGCGCTGAAGAAGTAAACCCAAATACTCGTCATTCCCGCGCATGCGGGAATCCAGCGATAGGGACGTCGTCGCACCGCGACGGCTCTTTTGCAGGACTAGGTCCCCGCCTGCGCGGGGATGACGAAGGTCACACTGGGCCGACAAACAAAGAGGAAAGGGGCAGGAGCAATCCTGCCCCTTTTCATTTGGCGCAGCATCCCTATATGCATCCCTGCCGGTTTCGACCGGCTATGGTGATAAACTGCGGCGTGCAATAGGCACAGCGGACCCGGGGGCGGTACCCGGCGGCTCCACCATCACTACCGTTTCCTTCGGGGGCGGGCCTTGTTGTCGCAAGGGTGTTGATGGGGCCGAACTAGGATCGACGTGTGTTGAAAAGCGCTGTTTTTGCCCAGGCTGAGTAACCTGTTATAGGCTCACAACTCACAAGTGCCAACGACAACGAAGCACTTGCTCTCGCAGCATAATTCTAGGGGCTAACGCCCTGAAGTTATAAAGCGAAAGCACGGTTCGGACCGAACCGGGTAACAGAATCGGAAACCGGGGGCTGGGGGCGAGCCTAGCAACAGAATCGCCCTATTTCCCCGTTTTGCTGGCGTGCCTTGAACCTTCGATCCTTCGACAGGCTCAGGATGAGCGAGACTTGGTGCTGATGTCAAAAGGCCGCTCATGCTGAGCTTGTCGAAGCATGACCCGCAGGCTCAGACCTTGACGGTGGCTTCTGCCAACTCGCGCGCCTGCTGCTCCATCCGCACCGCGTCGAGGATCTTGGCCCCGGCTATGAACACCGCGCCCGTGGCCGCCAGAAACAGCAATTGGCCACCAAATCCGGGATACTCAGTCAGGTAGGCCTTGCCGCGCTCTACTGCCCCCAACGACAGCGCGTATATCACCGCAAAGGCTTCGAACCGGGTCTTTATGATGAAGAGGCGACCAAACTTGCGAAGCATCCCGAGCGGTATCCTTTTGTCCTGCCAATCTCTGAGCAACGATCGTGCCAGATCAGACTTTGCTGGAAAGCGTCTGGTTAACGCACGCTTCACTGTAAAGCGCGGCGACAAGCGGGCAAGGCTTATGCATCAGGGATACGCGCGAGCGTTCAGGCCAGTTCCGGCAATTGCAGCATATCCAGCAGTGCAGCACGCGCCCCAATGACCGAGCGTGCCAGCGATTCCCGTCCAAGATCAAGTGGATCGATCTGTTCGGGCCAGCTTGCCGCGACCACCGCCTCGACCTGTGCAATCTTCGCCTCGTCCAGCAGGAAGCGTGGATCGACTGTGGCAGGATCAGCGACAACGCGCAGCCGCAGGCACGCAGGCCCGCCGCCATTGGCCATCGACTGGCGTACATCGACCGGCAGCACACGGCGGATCGGGCCGTTGGATGCGATATGCCCCTCCAGCCACCCGCGCACTGATGGCATCTCCCACGCCTCAAGCGGGATAACGAGACCCATCTCGCCCGAAGGCAGCGTTAGCAACTGGGCGTTAAACAGGTAGCTTTTGATGGCATCGGCAAGGCTGACCGCGCTTGCAGGCACGACGACGATCTCGGCCTCGGGGAGCCGCTCACGGATCGCCGTATAAGTGCCATCCGGGTCGGCAAAGGCCTGTTCATGCGTAAACAGTACGCGCTCGTTGGCTACGGCGACGACATCGTTGTGGAATGCGCCTGCCGCAATGGCTTCCGGCGCTTGCGCAATGAACAGGCAGTGCGCGGGATTGAGGCCATGCAGGCGGGCCACGGCGCGGCTCGCCTGTTCGTGCTGCCGTGCCGGAAACGCGCCGCCGGTGGTGCCATAGACGAACAACTCCAGCCCCGGCGCGCCGTGGCTGGCGCACATCCGCATATGGTTGGCCGCACCCTCATCGCCGAAACAGGCAGGCACGGCGTCATGCACGGCAAAGTGCGCGCTGTGTGCAAAAGCCAGGCGCAACTGGCGCACAGTGTCGGGCCACTCCTGCGACCGGTGAGGCATGGTCACCAGGTTGGCAGCGGTCAGGTGGCAGCGTCCGTCTGCGGTATCTGGCGCGGGGCTGACCGTGGCGGCATTGGCCGTCCACATCGCCGAGGCTGACCATGCCGCTGCGCGCAACCTGCGTTGCGCCGGGTCGGCGGCATCGATGGCGTTCAGGCCCAGTGCGTCAAGCAGCGCCGGATTGGGACGGGGCAGGGGCGCAAACAGCCCCTGCGTCAGCCCCAGGCCCAGGTTGTGGCGCATCTTGCCCAAACCCTGCAACGCAGCGGCACGCGGATAGGATACCTCGCCTGCATTGCTGGACGAGGCAAGGTTGCCAAGGCTTAACCCGGCATAGTTGTGGCTGGGGCCGACAAAGCCATCGAAGTTGATTTCTACCAAAGCCATCGCGTCAGCGCTCCACGAACCACACGGCATCGCCAGCCTTCACACCCAGCGCGGCAGCACTGACTGGATCAAGCGTCAGCCCATCGGGCGTCTCGGCAATCTCGGCAAATGCGCAGCGATAGTCCGAGAGTTTGCCGGTGGCGACCAACGCCTTGACGACCGCGCCTTCACCTTCGGGCGCGCGGACATGCGCGACTGCCAATTCCTTGGCTTCGCAGATCGAACGCACGCGGTCGGTCCGCGCGGTCATCGTCGGGCCGCCGTCGAAAATATCGACATAGCCTTCATAGGCAAAGCCTTCCTCCTCCAGCATTCGCATTGCTGCGCGGCCCGATGGGTGGGGCAGGCCGATGGCAGAGCGCGCGGTTTCGGGCAGCATGGCGATGTAAACGGGGTGCTTGGGCATCAGATCCGCGATGAACTGGTGGCCGTTGATCGCGTTGAAATAGTCGGCCTCCTGAAACCCCATGCCGAAAAAGCGCCCCGCCACACCATCCCAGAATGGCGATCCGCCGCGCTCGTCGATCACGCCGCGTAGTTCAGCGAGGATCTTCTCGCCAAAGCGCGCGCGGTGCATGGCGATGAACAGATAGCGGCTGCGCGCCAGCAACATGCCCAGCCCGCCTGCGCGCTCGTTCGGATGGAGGAACAGCCCGCCCACTTCGCTCGACCCTTCAAGATCGGTGACAAGGTTGAGCATTTCGGCACGGAACGTGCGGTTCAGTTCCTTTGAATGCTGGGTCAGCGTGGCCATGCGATAGGAGTAGAATGGCGATTTGCGGCCCACGCAGGTGAAGATCTGCGACGTGCCGCGCACTTCGCCAGTCTGCGCATTTTCCAGCACGAACACGAACAGTTCGTCCTCAGGATTGCGCGGATCGCCTTCTTCGGTGTTGGCATAAGCTTCCGCCGCGCGGCCCAGCTTGGTGGTCAGCGCCTTGCGGTCAGCGGGCAGGTTGGTGAAGCCACCGCCGGTCAGCTTGGCCATTTCATACAGCGGCTGCAGATCGCTCGCGCGCGCGGCGCGGATACGGAAGGTCATCAGTTTCCTCCGGAAAGGCGGTGCAGGACCAGCGCGGAAAGCGCTGCACGTTCGGCCAGCGATGGTACGATCAGGAACTCCTGATCCGAATGGATCGCACCCCCGCGCACGCCCATCGTATCGACAACAGGCACCCCGCACGCGGCAATGTTGTTGCCATCGCAGACCCCGCCCGACGCCTGCCAGCGGATCGGCTGGCCAAGCGCTTCGCCACATTCGCGCACCAGCCCGAACAGCGCGGTCGCCTCTGGCGTTAGCGGCTTGGGCGGGCGGGAAACGCCGCCGTGGAGGTGAATGGTCACATCGTGCAGCTTTTCGATCACGCGGATTGCCTCGCGCAAGGCTTTCTCGAATGTGCCCGCCTGTTCGGGCAGGCGCGGCCGCACGTTGAAGCGCAGCACAGCGTGATCGGGCACGACATTGTTGGCACTCCCGCCATCGATCCGCGCAGGGTTCACCGAAAGCCCCGGCGCTTCCAGCGCTTTCAACCGCAGCGCCAGATCGGCCGCAGCGAGAATGGCATTGCGCCCGTCCTGCGGATTGCGCCCGGCATGGGCAGAGCGGCCCTTGATCACCGCACTGTAATTGCCACTGCCGGGGCGCTCGCCCGCCAGCGTACCATCGGGCAGGGCAGACGGCTCATAGGTCAGCGCCGCCGCCTTGCCCGCTGCCAATTCTGCAATCAGCGGCGCGGACGACAGGCTGCCGGTTTCCTCGTCGGAATTGATCAGCACGTCATAACCGATGGCCGCCGCAACCGGGCTGGCTTCGAACAGTTTCAGCGCGGCAAGGATCACCGCGATGCCGCCTTTCATATCGGCCACACCCGGCCCGTTCAGCGTCTCGCCATCCAGCCATTGCAGCGACTGGAACGGGTGGGTGGGGGCAAACACGGTGTCCATATGCCCGGTCAGCAGGTAGCGCCGTGCAGCCTGCGGGCGCACCGACAGCACCAGATGCGCGCCGTTGGCCGTCTCGCGCTCGGTCCCGTCAGCCGCGATGGCGCTGACCGGGGCGGGATCGACCTTGCGGATGTCTCCCGGCAGCACCGCAAAGGCCTCCGCCAGCAAATCCCACTGCTGCGCAAGGCCGGGCAGATTGCCGGTGCCGGTGTTGATCGCGCACCATTGTTCGACCTGTGCGAGCATCGCGGCGGCATCGATGGGCGCGAGCAGCGCTCGTTCGGTGGGGGAAATCTGTTGCATCTGCAACCAGCCTAGCCGCTCACGCGCGCGGGGTGAACCCCTTGTGGATCACCAAAGATGCCCACCCCCAGCCCCACCCTCCTGCGGGCGAGGAGTGAAAGGCCGTTCTTCTTCTCCCCTCCCGCAGGCGGGAGGGGGCGGGGGTGGGCATGGGCAGAAAGGCCCACTCGCACATTCACAAGATTGCAATGGCCTGCACGTTCATGCATAGCCTCAAGAGTTCCTCCCCAGGTTCATCGGATTCGGCGCAGGCGGTTTGCCCGTGGGCGCAGTTTATGTGAGCGTATGGATATGGGTGAAATGAACGAACGTACCGAGCGCAATGGCCTGCAAGTTGACGCGGCCCTCGCCACTTTCATCGACAGCGAAGTTCTGGGGCCACTTGGCCTTGAGCCATCGGTCTTCTGGCAAGGCTTCGCCGCGCTGGTCAGCCGTTTCGCGCCGGTAAACAGCGCCTTGCTGGACAAGCGCGATACGTTGCAGGCACAGATCGACGGCTGGCACCGCGACCGCTGCGGAAAGCCGGTCGACGCTGCCGAATACCGCGCGTTCCTCACCGAAATCGGCTATCTCGTCCCTGAACCGGCCAATTTCCTGATCGGCACACAGAATGTCGATCCCGAAATCGCCACGATGGCGGGGCCGCAACTCGTCGTTCCCGTGCTCAACGACCGGTTCGTCCTCAATGCCGCCAACGCACGCTGGGGCAGCCTCTATGACGCATGGTACGGCACCGACGCGCTCGATGCCGCGCCCGCCAAACCGGGCGGGTATGACAAAGCGCGCGGGGCCGCTGTGGTCGCCGCAGGCCGCGCGTTCCTCGATGCCACATTCCCGCTGACCACCGGCAGCTGGAGCGATTGGGACGGCGCAGGCGATCCGCCACTGGCCGATCCGTCGCAACTGCTCGCACGCAAGGCAGGCGGACTGCTGCTGATCAACAACGGCCTTCATGTAGAGATCGTGCTGGACCGCACGCACCCAGTGGGCGCGGATGACAAGGCGGGCATGGCCGACATCGTGATGGAAGCCGCGCTCACTTCCATCGTCGATCTGGAAGACTCCATCGCTGCTGTCGATGCCGAGGATAAGCTGGTCGCCTATCGCAACTGGCTCGGCCTGATGCGCGGCGATCTTGAGGCAAGCTTCCAGAAGGGCGGCAAGACCATGACCCGCGCGCTGGACGCAGACCGTGCATGGACCGGCGTCAATGGCGATGCGCTGACCCTGCCGGGCCGCAGCCTGTTGTTCGTCCGCAATGTCGGCCACCTGATGACCAACCCGGCGATCCTCCTGCCCGATGGCAGCGAAATCCCCGAAGGTGTGATGGACGCGGTGATCACCAGCGCCATCGCTTGTCACGACATCAAAGGCCTTGGCCGTTATCGGAACAGCCGCGCAGGCAGTGTCTATATCGTCAAGCCCAAGATGCACGGGCCGGAAGAATGCGCCTTCACCAACGACCTGTTCGATGCAGTCGAAGACCTTCTCGGCCTTGCCCGCCACACCGTGAAGGTGGGCGTGATGGACGAGGAACGCCGCACCTCGGCCAACCTCGCCGCTTGCATCCATGCGGTGAAGGACCGCATCGTGTTCATCAACACCGGCTTCCTCGATCGCACCGGGGATGAAATCCACACCTCGATGCAGGCCGGTGCGATGATCCGCAAAGGCGCGATCAAGGCCTCCGGCTGGATCGCCGCCTATGAAAAGCGCAACGTCTGCATCGGCCTGAAGCAGGGCCTGTCCGGCAAGGCGCAGATCGGCAAGGGCATGTGGGCCGCGCCCGACATGATGCGCGATATGATGGACCAGAAGATCGGCCACCCGAAGACGGGCGCGAACACCGCCTGGGTGCCATCCCCGACGGCCGCCACGCTCCACGCGATGCACTACCATCAGGTGCCGGTCTTCGCCTTGCGCGAAGGCATCGCGGCAGAACCTGTACCAGGTCTCGATGCGCTGCTGGCCATTCCGTTGGCAGACGGCGCAAACTGGTCGGAAGACGAAGTGTGCGAGGAACTCGACAACAACGCGCAAGGCCTACTGGGCTATGTCGTGCGCTGGATCGATCAGGGCGTCGGCTGTTCAAAGGTGCCCGACATCAATGATGTGGGCCTGATGGAAGACCGCGCCACCTTGCGCATCTCCAGCCAGCACATGGCTAACTGGCTGCTGCACGGCGTTGCCACCAACGCGCAGGTCATGGACAGCCTGAAGCGCATGGCGGCCAAGGTCGACGCGCAAAACGCAGGCGACCCGCTTTACGAACCGATGGCGGGCAACTGGGAAGAAAGCTTCGCCTTCCGCGCCGCCTGCGATCTGGTGTTCAACGGCGTGGAACAGCCCAACGGCTACACCGAACCGCTGCTCCACGCATGGCGGCGCAAGAAGAAAGCAGCGATGGCGAAAGTGGCGGAACCGGCCTGAGCAGCGTTGACAATCTGGTGTTCGGCATGGTCATTTCCCGGCCATGACCGAACCCAAAGTTTCCGGCCCGGCGTCTTACTTCCCCTCAATTGAGAAGAAGTACGGAAAGCCCATTGCCGAATGGAAAGCGCTGGTGCGTGCGGCGCTTCCCGCCAAGCACATGGAACTTGTGGCCATGCTGAAAGACCAGCATGGCATGGGCCACGGTCACGCCAACGCCATCGTGGCTCACACGCTGGCCGAGGGCTGAGAGCACCCTACTTCGTCAGTACCCGCGCAATGCTGACAAACTCCTCCACACTCAGCGTCTCGGCACGCCGCTGCACATCAATGCCCAGCACCCCCAGCGCATCGATCGCACCGGGCAGGCCCTTTAGCGACTGCCGAAGCATCTTGCGTCGCTGGCCAAACGCCGCCTCGGTCACCCGCTCCAGCATCCGCGCCGAAACGCCCTCGGGCATCGCGCCCGGCTCTACATGGACGATGGCCGACATCACCTTGGGCGGCGGGGTGAAGGCGCTGCGGTGCACTTTCATCGCAATGCGCGGGGCCGCGCGCCACTGGGCCAGCACCGCAAGCCGCCCATAAGCATCAGACCCCGCCTGCGCCACGATCCGCTCGGCCACTTCCAGCTGGAACATCAGCGTCAGCGATTTCCACTGCGGCGGCCAGTCCTGTCCTGAAAGCCATCCGGTAAACAGCCCCGTGCCCACATTGTAGGGCAGGTTCGCCGCCACATGCCACCGACCGTCAAACAGCCCTGCGGCATCGATCTTCGTCGCATCCCCCGCAATGACGGTAAGCTGGCCCGGAAAAGCCTCCGACAACTCTTCCAGCGCAGGCAAGCATCGCTTGTCCATCTCGATGGCGGTCACTTTCGCGCCCGCGCGCAGCAGCGCCCGCGTCAACCCGCCGGGGCCGGGGCCTACTTCCAGCACGTTCTCGCCCGCCAGCTTGCCCGGCACCCGCGCGATGCGATCGAGCAACTGTTCGTCGAACAGGAAGTTCTGCCCCAGCGCCTTGGTGGCAAACAGGCCGTGGCGGTTGATAACATCGCGTAACGGGGGAAGATCGGTCATGCCGCGTCCTTAACACAGCCGAGGCGTTCCAGCGCAGGCACCAGTTCTTCGAAGTGATCGATCACTGCATCGGCCCCCAGATCGTCGGCGGGCAGATCGTTGAAGCCAAAGCGCACTGCCACCACCGGCAGTCCAGCCGCCTTGGCCGCGCCCACATCAAACGTCGTGTCGCCCACAAACGCCGCCGCCCCGCCACCGCACCGCGCCACCATTGCGTGCAGCATGTCGGGCTTCGGCTTGGCCCGGCCCGGCCCCAGCGTGTCTCCGCCGATCACGCAGGCAAAACGGTGGAGAATGCCCAGTTCCTCGAACAGCCGAACCGCAAGCGCTTCCTTCTTGTTCGTGGCAATCGCGATCTTCACCCCGCGCGCATCAAGCGCATCGAGCATGGCCGCTCCGCCCGGAAAGAACGTGGTGTGGTGCGCTATGTTGTCGGCATAGAACGCCACCAATTCGGCCTGCAGTCCATCGAACGCCGCCTCGTCCACCCCGCCCGATTCCGTCAGCGCGGACCGCAACATCTGCGCAGCCCCGCCGCCGACATGGCGCGTCACGTCGGCAAAGGGCACCGGCGGACGCCCCGCCAGCGCCAGCGCATGATTCAATGCCACGCACAGATCGCGGCTGGTATCGAGCAACGTCCCGTCGAGATCGAATCCGACGATGTTGTAAGGAAAGCTTGCCATCATGTGCGCAAGTGACCTCCCGTTCTGGAAAGCGCAAGAATTGTCTGGCAAAGGTGCCCGCATGACTGACACCACGCCTCTCGCCATCATCGTCCTCGCCGCCGGAAAAGGCACCCGCATGAAGAGCGACCTGCACAAGGTTCTCCACCCCATCGCAGGCCGCCCCATGCTGATGCACCTGATGGCCAGCGCTGCAGCGCTTGCGCCGGAGCACCAGGTTGTCGTCGCAGGCCACGGGCGCGATCAGCTGGAAAAGGCGCTGGGAGCCACCGCCAACATTGCCGTGCAAGACCCGCAGCTTGGCACCGCTCACGCCGTGCAGCAGGCGCAAGACGCGCTGGCAGGATTCGATGGCGATGTGCTGATCCTCTATGGCGATGTGCCTTTCGTGCGCACCGAAACGATGCAAGCCATGATCGCCCGCCTGCACGAGGCTGATAGCCCCGCCGCCGTCGTGCTCGGCTTCGAACCTGCAGACGCGCTGCAATATGGCCGCGTGATCGCTCAGGATGGCCGCATCGTCAAAATGGTCGAACACAAGGACGCGACCGAGGCCGAGCGCCAGTGCCGCACCTGCAATTCGGGCCTCATGGCGCTGCGCAGCGCCGACCTGTTCGGCCTGCTCGCCCGCGTGGGGAACGACAATGCGCAGGGCGAATACTACCTGCCCGACGTGGTCAACATCGCCATCGCCGATGGCCGCACTTGCGCCGTGGTGGTGACCGACGATGCCGATGAAGTGGCTGGCATCAATTCCCGCGCCGAACTCGCGCAGGCCGAACACCGCTGGCAACAGCGCCGCCGCGCTCAGGTGATGGCCGATGGCGCAACCCTGATCGCGCCAGAAACCGTGTGGTTTGCATGGGACACGCAGATCGGCCGCGATGTCATGATCGAACCCAACGTCGTCTTCGGCCCCGGCGTGACTGTGGCGGACCACGTGACGATCCACGCCTTCAGCCACCTCGAAGGCGCAACGCTCGCCGCCGGAGTCCAGATCGGCCCCTACGCCCGCCTGCGCCCCGGCGCGGACTTGCGCGAAAAGGCCAAGGTCGGCAACTTCGTCGAAATCAAGAACGCCGTCCTGCACAAGGGCGCCAAGGCCAACCACCTCACCTACCTCGGCGATGCCGACGTGGGCGCAGGTGCCAACATTGGCGCAGGCACCATCACCTGCAACTACGACGGCTACTTCAAGCACAAGACGGTCATCGGCGAACGCGCCTTCATCGGCTCGAACAGCGCCCTGATCGCCCCGGTCAAGATCGGCGCAGACGCCATCGTGGCGGCTGGCAGCGCCGTTTCGCGCGATGTGGCGGACGGCGAATTGCGCATGGTGCGGGCAGAGCAACTGGTAAAACCAGGCTGGGCCGACCGCTTCCACGATGCGATGAAAAAGAAGAAGGCGGAGAAGAAGGCCTGACGCGAAGTGCTTATCTTATTGATTAAGCGCAGACTTTTTGTGGTGCGGCCAGTAGCGACTACTATAACTAAAGTAATATATATCAACAACGTGCCCGCTCGCGGAGTCCTGCGTCAGTTTGAAACGGCTATATTCAATGGCGAAAAAGAGTCAGGCTTGTCAGTAACTCCACTTTGATCCACATATCCCTCGAGAATGGACGCATCATGGTATCGTCCACTTGTTAGGGGATGATCTGTGGTTGATATCATTGCGCCGGTCGGCACGGAACTGCTTGTAAACTCGCTGACGGGGGGCACGCAGATCAACTCGAGCGTGACCGCGCTCTCCAACGGCGGGTTCGTAGTTGCCTGGCATGATCAGGGCCGGCAGGTCGGCGCAACTATCGACCAGAACATCAGCGCACAGATTTACGATGCCTCGGGAACCCCGGTCGGTGGCGAGTTTCAGGTAAATACCGCTGCGCTTGGCACGCAAGTCAATCCAGCGATCACGGCACTTTCCGATGGGAAGTTTGTCGTGACCTGGTCGGACAACAGCGGTTTGCTGGGTGAGGTTGCCTACGGAATCAAGGCGCAAGTCTTTGACGCTACCGGAAGCAGGGTCGGTGCCGAATTCCGCGTAAACACCAATGTGCAAGGTGATCAGCAGTTCTCCGCCGTGACGGCGTTGAACAATGGCAATTTCGTGGTCACCTGGGCCGATCGCACCGACTTTTTCGGCACAATCAACAGTACGATCAGAGCGCAGATCTACACCGAAAGCGGTGTCAAGGTTGGTAACGAATTCGTGGCCAATGTCGCTTCGGGTTACGATCTTACGTTTCCTGCTGTCGCATCACTTGCCGATGGCCGTTTTGTCATCAGCTGGACCCAAGGCGTCGGCAGTGGCAGCGACAAGGATATCAGGGCGATCATCCTCAACGCCGATGGCAGCCGGGCCAGCCTTGAACTCTTCATGAATTCGGTAAACTCGAATGTTGATTTCCCGCAGGATCAGTCCTCTGTCACCGGTCTGGCTGATGGCGGTTTCGTCATCACCTGGCAGGACCGTGGCGGCAATCTGCGCACCCCGACTGAAGACGCAGACGGCTTCAGCATCAGAGCGCAAATCTATAACGCCAATGGCAATCGGCGAGGCGGCGATTTCCTCATCAACACCGACACCATCAGGAATCAGCAATTTCCAGCCGTCACCGCGCTGCAGAACGGCGGGTTCGCGGTCAGCTGGGAAGATGAAAGCAACACCCTTGGCGATACCAGCAGCGCCGGCATCAGAGTGCAAGCATTCAGCGCCACGGGCGTCAGGATCGGCACGGAAGTCCGGGTCAATACGCAGACGTTGAACAAGCAGGTCACGCCCTCGATCGACACGCTGACCAATGGTGACATCGTGATAAGCTGGTCCGATTTCGGACCGCAGACCGACAACTTCGCCCAACCGGACATCAAGGCGCAGATCCTTTCGGTCTACACACGCCCGCGCACCAGTGAAGACCTTTTCTTTGGCACAGAGGACCAGCGCTTCTTCTTCGATGTTCGCGCCAACGATGTCACCATCGACACCCTGCAGGTAACCCATATCAACGGCATCGAAATCTTTCCGGGCAGTGCGGAAGTCGAGCTGGCAGGGGGTAACGTTGGTGCGTCAGCGGACGGACGACTGTACCTCACCCCCAGCGATGATTTCAACGGACCTGTGACTTTCGAATACACTGTTGTTGACGGCCAGGGGAACAGCGCCACGGAATCGGCCACGATCCATTTCAGTCCCGTCAACGACTTTCCACGGTTCAACCCGGACGACGGGGTTCTGGTCCTGCCGCACGGCTCAGAAGGAACCCCCTACAGCGTCAGCATGGCAGACTTGCTGGCTGGCTTTTACGAGGTCGATGGCGATCCGCTTTCAGTGTTCATCAGCCTCACTCCCGGACTTGGCTCCGTTTCATTAAATAACGGAATTTACACAATTAATCCGGGCGAAAACTTCAGCGGAACGGTGACATTAAATTACGGTGTGACCGACGGGCGCGGTTTGATCGCGCAGACATCCCGACAGATCGTAATCGATCCGGTCGCCGACGCACCAGTCATCACCTCCAATGGCGGGAGCGAGGTCGTCGCCATCAGCATCGCGGAAAACATCACCGACGTGACCACGGTCACCGCCACCGACGACGACGGTGACACGCCCACCTTCGCCATCGCAGGCGGTACCGACGCCGCGCTCTTCGCCATCGACGAGACGACCGGCGTGCTGACCTTCCTGTCCGCGCCGAATTTCGAGGTACCCACCGATCAGGATGGCGACAACGTCTATGATGTCGTCGTGCGCGCCAGCGACGCTGGCGGTCTGTTCGGCGAACAGGAAATCGCCGTCACCGTGCTTGATCTGACCGACGGCCTCATCATTACCGGCACCGACCGCAATGACACCATCACGCCAACCACGTCGTTGAACGGCCTCGAAAGATCGACCGCATCGGGCGATGTGCTGATCGGCAACGGCGGCGCCGATACGCTCGATGGCGGCGAAGGCGATGACCGTATCGAAGGTGGCGCTGGCGCTGACAAGCTGTTCGGCGGCCTTGGCGATGACACGCTGCTTGGCGGCGACGCCATCGACCAGTTGAGGGGCGGCGAGGGTGCCGATACCATGATCGGTGGCCTCGGCGCAGACAGCTACTGGGTCGACAATGCGGGCGATGTCGTCATCGAGGCGCGGGTCATCGATGCGGGCACCGGCAAGGAAGTCGGCGGCATCGATCTCGTCACCGCCACGGTCAGCTACGCACTAACCGCCAATGTCGAAAAGCTGACGCTGGAAAGCGGTGCAGGCAATATCAATGGTACTGGCAACACGTTGGCCAACACGCTGCTCGGCAACGAGGGGGACAACGTGCTGAATGGCGGCGGCGGCAAGGACACACTGCGCGGTGGCTTGGGTGCTGACGCCTTCCAGTTTACTGCGCTGGAACTGACGGCAAATTCTGACACCGTGCAGGATTTCACAGCGGGCGAGGACCGTATCGAACTGTCGATCTCGGCATTCACCGCGCTTGCCGATTTCGGCCTTGGCGCACTCGACACCAGCGAACTCGCCTTCGGGACCAGAGCAACCACGGCTGCCCAGCACCTGATCTACAATCAGGCAACCGGCGCGTTGTTCTATGATGCTGACGGTAGCGGAAGCGGCGCACAAGTGCGTATCGCCGTGCTGACGGGGCTTCCGGCGCTTCAGGCAGACGATATCGTTCTGATCTGAGGTTAGTAGCTGCTGCTCTAGGTTCAGTGTCCCTGCTTCTGTCGGAGAGGCTGGGACACGAGACCCACTTCGATCACAGGCATGCGATCACAGGCAGTCGAGGCTCTCAACCGCTTCCTTGGGTTTGCGACCCCATCATTCCTTCGCCTTCTTGCGCAACTCGGCAATATATTCCAGCTCGGACTTGGCCCCCGGATGGTTCGGGATGAGCTTCAGCGATTTGCGCAGGTTCTTTTCGGCCTTGTCTAGCTGTCCCATCTCGATCTCGGTATAAGCCATGCCACGCAACGAGCGGGCCTGATTGAACGTCTTGGTTTCCTTGTTCGTGTCAAATTCGCCAAGGTCAAACGCCTGCTCGAACAGGTCATGCGACTTTTGGCGCTGCTTCATCGAATTGTGCCATTCGGCATATTCGTTGAGGTACTGTGCGTTCAGCGGTGCTGCGTCGTGCGCGCGGCGCAGGAATGGCTCGGCATCATCCCAGCGCTGAAGGTCGATCAGCGCAAAGCCTTTCAAGAACAGTGCGGTGCAAAAGGCGCTGTCGATCACGACCGCATTTCGCTGCTCCGCCTTGGGCAGCTTTTCCGAAGCCGCCGCCTGCATCAGCAGAAGCATGATCGTTTGGGAACCGCCGTCAGCGCACTGGACGGTCTGCGCCTTCTGCTGCTCCTCTAACGCGGCAATCACCGGCTCCACTGCAACAATCGCGTCCGTTGGTTTCCCACCTCTGATGGCCGTCCCCGCTTGGTCGATGGCACTGCGCGCTGTCTCCACAGGCATGGTTTCCGCCTGCGCAAAGTCAACCGTTCCCGACGACGCCAACACACCCAGAACCACAGCCAACAAACGCATCAACATCTCCGCCCTGACACCGGGCAAACGTGCAGAGACTTTGACACATGCGCAAGTCGGAGATCACGCATGCCTCCCAAAATCTGAGGCAGTACGGCTTGCCTTGCGGTTTCAGGTCGTCCGGGAGTGCCCAACCTGCGTCTTGTCGGAGTTGCGGGGCAGCGATCACGCCACCCCACCATCACTCGTCAATCCATCAAATCAGCCGGAACCTTCCCGCCATTCTCGGCCAGCTTGCGCATGGTGGCCTTGTGCAGCCAAATGTTCATCTCCGCCGAACCATCGAGCACGCCGGTATAGCCCAGTTCCTGCGCCAGTTCCTTGCGGTTGGCGAGGCTGGAATCGATGTCGAGCAGCTTCATCAGATCGACGATCGAGGTGCGCCAGTTGAGCGACTTGCCTTGCGCCATTTCCGTGAGGTTGGCTTCTACATCAACTGGGGCTGCAGGTGCGGCTGGCGCTGCAGCGGGCGCGGGCGCATGTTGGACCGGCGGGGTGCTCGGTGCGGTCGGTGCAGGGGCCGGTGCGGGAGCAGGCTTGGGTGTCTGGCCGGTCTGTGTCGGGCGCGTGCCCTTCCACGAAATGGCGTCCATAATCTTGCTGAAAATGCTCATCTGTTGCTCCTGCGCATGGGTCACCAGTGGCAACGGGCAGTGGCTCCATTGTGTTCCGCATTTGTGACGGCGGCCGGCCAGTTGTTGCGGAAGCAGACTGTTCGTTGCTTTTCGCGATCAATCTTTTTGAAAGGCGTCGCTGCCACAATGTAGCCCTAGGCGTTGGCAGGAAGCAGGGATTTGCACGATGAATGAACGACCGGGAGGATTCGGCAGGCGCACTGCGCCGGTTCCCGGCCAGCCAACAGCTGCCGCCATGCCCTCTGCCGGCGGCTTTGGCATGGCGCAGCCGCGCTATGGGCACGAGCGCGCGGCTGGTGTTGCCGATGACATCGATTTCCAGATTCTCGGCAACGATCTCCAGTTCGTCGAGATCGAACTCGATCCGGGCGAAAGCGTTATTGCAGAGCCGGGTGCGATGGTCTGGAAGGACTTCGATATCGAACCGTCCACCGTGCTCGATGCCGATAACCGGCCGGGGCAGGGGCTGGGCAGCAAGCTGCTCAATGCCGGCAAACGCATGCTTTCGGGCGAAAACCTGTTTCTGGCAATGTTCACCAACGATGGCGTGGGGATTTCCAAACGCGCGAAAATCGCCTTTTCCTCACCGATGCCGGGCAATATCCTGCCGCTGCGCCTGTCGGACTATGGCGGCAAGGTTATTTGTCAGCGAGAGAGCTTTCTAGCGGCGGCGCGCGGCGTGTCTGTCGGCGTCACGCTTATTCCAGGCATGCGCGGTGGGGGGCTATCGGGCATGATCCGGGGTGGTATCACCGGCATGTTCGGCGGTGAAGGCTTCATGATGCAGAAGCTCGAAGGCGATGGCTGGGCTTTCGTCCACATGGGCGGCGCAGTGATTGAACGCCAGCTTGCGGCCGGAGAGCGCATCCATATCGATACTGGTTGCGTTGCCGCTTATACCGAAGGCGTGGACTTCCGCGTGGTCATGGCCGGTGGCGGCATCCGCAACCGTCTACTGGGCGGCGAGGGCATGTTCTATGCGGCGCTGACCGGGCCTGGCACGGTGTGGATTCAGTCCGTGCCCTTTGCGCGGCTGGCACTGAACATAATGGGCGTGGCACAGGGCGTCGGCTATGGCGGCGAAACCAGTCTTGGCGGGTTGGCGGCGATGGGCGCAGCCGGTGTCGTGGGCGCTGTCGGACTGGCAGGGGTTGCGGCCGGGGCCGCCGGTGCGGGCCTGGGCGGGCATTCGGCAGAGGGCTTTGGCGAGACCATTCATTCAGCCGCAGGCGGGCTTGAATCCGATGGTGGCATTCTGGGCGCGCTTGGCGGCTGGCTTTCAGGCGATTGAACGGGGCGAGCGGCTGCCCGACAAACCATTTTCCTACAGCCCTGCAAAGGTGGCAGGGTTCTGGTGTGACCTGCCACCCCCTTCAATGCCCTTGCCAATCCCGCTCCGAGGGCTGCGCCGTGCCTGCCGTAGCGCCCTTCTCAAAGCGATTTCTCCAACGCAAACCGGCCCATGAGTGTCTTTCTCTGGACTGTGTAAACTGTGTAAACCCCTTCAGGAAAACCCCTGCCAACCTGAACGGAACGGCTCCTTCAACCCCGGTTCATTCCTCGCTGGACAAACCGCCGCTTGCTCGCGATTGGAAAGACAATCCCAAGGTTTTCGTGCGACAGCGTGCGAATAGACATTTCAGGATCAAGCCAGAACCATGTGTGGAATCATCGGAATCGTTGGCAAGGAACAGGTGGCAGACCGGCTGGTCGATGGCCTGCGCCGGATGGAGTATCGCGGTTATGACTCGGCCGGTGTCTGCATGGTTGAAAACGGCCAACTGATCCGCCGCCGCGCCGAGGGCAAGCTCAACAACCTCGTGCTGGAACTCGAACGCAATCCCGCCTCCGGCCTGATCGGCATTGCCCACACGCGCTGGGCCACCCACGGCGCGCCGACCACCAGCAACGCCCACCCTCACGCCACCGGCGAAGTCGCGCTGGTCCACAACGGCATCATCGAAAACTTCAAACCCCTGCGCGAAGGCCTGATCGCGCGCGGCCGCAAGTTTGAAAGCGAGACCGACACCGAAGTCGTCGCGCACCTCGTGTCCGAACTGGTCGAGGCAGGGCAGTCACCGCACGACGCGGTAAAGGCCGTGCTCCCACAATTGCGCGGAGCCTTCGCGCTCGCCATCGCCTTTCGCCAGCACGATGACATGCTGATCGGCGCGCGCCTCGGCTCCCCACTGGTCGTGGGCTATGGCGAAGGCGAAACCTACCTTGGTTCCGACGCGCTTGCGCTCGCCCCGCTGACGCAACGCATCACCTATCTCGAAGAGGGCGACTGGGTCGTCATCACCCGCACCGGCGCGCAGATTTTCGATGCGGATAACAACGCGGTGACGCGCCCCGTCGTCGCATCGGGCGCAACCGCCGCTGCGATCGAGAAGGGCAATTACCGCCACTTCATGCAGAAGGAAATCTTCGAACAGCCTGTGGTCGTAGCGCAAACGCTGCGCAGCTACCTTCGCCGGGTAGAGCAGACGGTCGCACTGCCGCAGATCGATTTTGACCTCGCCAGCATCAACCGCGTCACTATCGTCGCATGCGGCACCAGCTTCTACGCCGCGATGGTCGCCAAATACTGGTTCGAACAGTTCGCGCGCCTGCCGGTGGACATCGATGTCGCCTCGGAATTCCGATATCGCGACCCCGTGCTGGAACCCGGCGGCCTGTCGCTGTTCATCTCGCAGAGCGGCGAGACGGCAGACACCTTGGCCGCGCTGCGCCACTGCAAGGCGGCGGGCCAGACCATCGCGGTCGTCGTCAATGTGCCGACCAGCACGATGGCGCGCGAGGCGGATCTGCTGCTGCCCACTCACGCCGGCCCGGAAATCGGCGTCGCGTCGACCAAGGCTTTCACCTGCCAACTCGCCGTGCTGGCAGCGCTCGCGGCGCACCTTGCGGTCAAGCGCGGGCGTATGAACCGCGCCGAAGAGGCTGCGATTGTAGAGCACTTGGTCGAAGTGCCTGCCGCACTCAACGCTGCACTCAGCCATGATGACGAGATCGCAGGCATGGCGCACCTGATCGCTCCTGCGCGTGATGTGCTCTATCTCGGGCGCGGCGCGGACTATCCGCTGGCGCTCGAAGGCGCGCTCAAGCTCAAGGAAATCAGCTACATTCACGCCGAAGGCTATGCCAGCGGCGAGATGAAGCACGGTCCCATCGCTTTGATTGACGAACTGGTTCCGGTCATCGTCCTCGCGCCGTCAGGCCCGCTGTTCGAAAAGACCGTCAGCAACATGCAGGAAGTCCGCGCACGCGGCGGCAAGGTCGTGCTGATCTCGGACGCCGAAGGCATCGCCGAAGCGGGCGAGGGCTGCCTCGCCACGATCGAGATGCCCAAGGTCCACCCGCTGATCGCGCCGCTGGTCTATGCCGTGCCGGTACAGTTGCTGGCCTACCACGTCGCCGTGGCCAAGGGCACCGATGTGGACCAGCCCCGCAATCTGGCAAAGTCGGTCACGGTCGAATAGCGTACGCGCACTATTGCTAAGCATTTCTTCAGCATGGGCAGGTAAACTGCCCCATTATGGAGATGTTGGCCGCTTCACGCTCGATCAAGGCAGCGCAGGGTGCTGGGCCAGCCACCGTGTCCGATGCAGACGTGGCACGGCTTTCACGGCTGCATTTCCTTGAAAACATAACGCACTACCAGGTCACCAACATCGTCCCGCTCGGCCTTATCGGGCTGTGCGGCGCCTATCTGCCAGGCGCGAGGTTGCTGACGCTGTTCCTTGTACTGAACGCCGCAACGCTGGTGGCGATGAATCTCGTGAGCCGTGCGATCCGGCGCGGCAAGCACCCCGCACAGTCCATAAGCTGGTGGCGCATGTACGAGGCGCTGGCGATGCTGTCGGGCGTGTTGTGGTCGGCCTGCATGCTGCCGGTCATCGACACGCTGGGCCGCAACATCGCCTCGATGTTCGTCTGCGTCGTGATTATTGTCTCGATCGCGGTGACATGCATGGTCGTGGCGACAGAGCGGCGGCTGGTTGGGTACTTCCTGTTCGGCGCGCTGGTCTGTCTGATCCCGCAAACAATACTGCACATGGCAGAAATCGGCCCGATCCCGCTGGTCGCCACGCTCGGGCTCGGCCCTGCGCTGATCGGGCTGGCCAGTGCCGTGCGCAACCAGAACCACTTGATGGTCCGCACGCAGCTGGAAAAACAGCACCTCGCCAACAGCCTGTCTGACGCTCTGGCAGCAGCGGAGTATCTGGCGAGCCGCGACAGCCTGACCGGCCTCTACAATCGCCGCGCCTTCGAGGAACTGGCGCTGGAAGTGCGCGATGACGATGCGTTGGCGCCGCTTACCCTGATCCTGATCGATCTCGATCATTTCAAGGCGATCAATGACCGCTTTGGGCACGGGATCGGCGATGCGGTGCTGGTCAAGGCCGCAGAAGTGATCGCGCGCCATGCCGGCCCGCATGATCTGGTCGGTCGCGGTGATGGTGCCGTTGCCCGCTGGGGCGGTGAGGAATTCATCGTCCTGCTCGGCAATTGCCCGGTGGAACGGGCCGTGCAGGTCGCGCACGATCTGCGCCGGGGACTTGCCGCGATGCGCGGGCTTGATTGGCCCGAGGATATGATTGCAACCGGATCGCTGGGCGTAGCTTCGTGGGACAGAGGTCTAGCCCTCCACGCCTGCATCAGCCGTGCAGACGAGGCAATGTACCGGGCCAAGCAAGCGGGCAGAAACCGGGTCAGCGTCCACGGCAACGCAGGGATCGATGACCTTGCCGCCACGCCTGCAGGACAGTAAGCGCCGGGCATCCCTTCTGCAGTGAACGGCAAAGTCTGATGCGTCTGGCCCTTTATGAACCCGAGATCGCCGGAAACGTCGGTGCCGTCATGCGTCTTGGCGCGTGCTTTGGCGTCGATGTCGATCTGGTAGAGCCGATGGGCTTTGCATGGGACGATCGCCGCGTGCGCCGCGCCGCAATGGACTACATCGATCATGTAAGCGTCGTGCGCCACGCTGGCTTCGAGGCCTTCCATCAGGCCGTCACGCCAAGCCGCCTGATTCTCTTCACCACCAAGGGCCGCCAATCGCTCCACGATTTCCGGTTCGCGCCCGATGACGTGCTGCTGTTCGGCAAGGAAAGCGCAGGCGTCCCGGAAGCGGTGGCGCAGGCCTGCGATGCCTTGGTACGTATCCCCATCCGCCCGCAAGTACGCTCGCTCAACCTCGCAATCGCCAGTGCGCTGGCACTGGGAGAGGCCCTGCGGCAGACTGGTACACCCACGGAAGGCCACTGATTTCCGGGGCAAAACCAACAAATTTCAAAAAAGAGACAAGATGGTGTTGACGCGAATCGGAGTGGTGTTTAGAGGGCCTCTCACCGCAGCGGAGTTGCTCTGCAGCCTGGCAGCGGTCGCCAACATAGACGGACACTCAGTCCCCCGGATAGAAACGGGGAGCATTGGTTGTCCGCCAATGTCTGTCTCTGGCCTTAGGGTTTGGGTTGGATTTGGTGGTTCTTTGACATT
>NZ_JAUYRV010000010.1 GCF_030696665.1 Novosphingobium sp. | reverse complement strand
CGTGCGGGTGGCGCTGGACGATTTCGGCACCGGCTATTCCTCGCTCAGCTATTTGCGGTCATTCCCGTTCGACAAGATCAAGATTGATCAAAGCTTTGTCCGCGCGCTGGAAGACGGCGGCAGCGCCCATGCCATCGTGCGGGCCATCACCACGCTGGCCGAAGCGCTGGGGATGGAAACGCTGGCCGAAGGGGTGGAGACGCAGGAACTGTTCGATGCCCTGCAAAAGGAGGGCTGCGACATGATTCAGGGCTACCTGATCAGCCGTCCGGTGCCGGGCGAGGACGTGGCGCGGCTGATCGGTACGCTGCAACCGGCTGAGGCGCGTTTCGCGACGGCGTAATCGCGTAAGGCTGATCCCAGTCGCGCACGGGGCGATCCTGCACCTTTGCTTTTGTCTGACATATATGCTTATGGCCCTCTGCGTGAACGTTGAGGGCGGGCTATGCATTCCGCCTCTATTTTCGCTATGTCTGCCGCTGACCTCCATTATAACTCTGACAATGGGGTAGATTTCTGGGCTTGGTAAGATGGGGAGCGGTCAAGCCATGACAGAGACGATACCGGCCTTCATCGCCATAGATTGGGGCAGCACCAATCGTCGCGCCTATCTTGTCGATCAGGCGGGCCGGGTGCTGCGTGCCGAGCGCGAAGGCAAGGGCCTGCTGTCTGTGCCGGACGATGGTTTTGCCGCCGAGGTAGCAGCCATTCGCAGCCGTCTGGGCGATCTGCCGGCGGTGCTGGCAGGCATGGTGGGTTCGGCGCGCGGTTGGGCCAACGTGCCCTATGTGCGCACGCCTGCAGGAATCGATGATCTGGCGGCACACGTCTATTGGGTTGAGGCCGGGAGAACTGCGATCGTCCCCGGCCTGGCCGACCCTGCAGGAGACGTGATGCGCGGCGAAGAAGTGCAGTTCCTGGGGGCAGTTGCCGCCGGCCTCGCCCCGCCGGATGGCCTGCTGTGCCAGCCGGGAACGCACTGCAAATGGGCACGAATGGCGGACGGAAAAATCGCCTCGTTCAGCACGGCGATGACCGGCGAATTGTTTGGCCTGTTGCGCGATCACAGCCTTCTGGCCGATTTCCTGTCGGGCGATGTGCACGACGGGGAGGCGTTTCGCGCCGGTGCAGCAGCGGGCCTTCACGGAAGCCTGTCCACGCTGCTGTTCCGCATCCGCGCTGCGGCGCTGCTGGGAAGCCGTTCGGTTGAGGATAGCGCTGCCTATGCCTCGGGCGTGCTGATCGGCCATGATGTGGGCGGTGCGCAGCTTGAGCCGGGAGCAAATGTGCATGTGATTGCAGATGCGCACCTTGGCGCGCTTTATGCAGCCGCCCTTGCAGTTGCCGGGGCAAATACCACCCGCCTTGATAGCCATGATGCTTTCGTGGCCGGAATCCATCGCATCTGGAAAGCGAGTGCTGCATGACCGATCACCTTGCCGTCAACCCCTTGGCCAAACTCAACGCGGCGCTTGCGGTATGCCCGCTTGTAGCCATCCTGCGCGGCGTCTGCCCTGATGAGGTTGAGGCCGTGGGCGATGCGATTGTTGCGGCCGGCTTTTCGATGATCGAAGTGCCATTGAATTCACCGCAACCGCTGGATTCGATTGTGCGCCTTGCGCGGCGATATGGACCTGAAGTTTGCGTCGGCGCAGGCACCGTGTTGAGCGTTGCGGACGTGGCAGCCGTGCATGATGCGGGCGGAACCCTGATGGTCTCTCCCAATGTCAATCCCGCCGTTATCCGCGCGGCAACGGCGCGCGGCATGATTACGCTGCCTGGATTCTACACCCCGACCGAGGCTTTTGCGGCGATTGAGGCCGGGGCGACCGGGCTGAAGCTGTTTCCGGCCGAAGGGGCCAGTCCCGCCTATCTCAAAGCCATGCGCGCTGTCCTGCCTGCGGATCTGCCGCTGCTGGCCGTGGGCGGCGTGACACCGGCAAATCTGGCGGAGTGGATGGCGGCAGGCGCCCAAGGGGCCGGGCTTGGTTCGGCGCTTTACAAAGCCGGACTATCGGCCCGAGACGTGGCCATCCGCGCACAGGTGTTCGTCGCTGCAGCACGTGACTGACCGAGGCCAAGCGTCCCAAACGCCGAGGGTTATGTGATTCAGTCTCCGCGAGGAGACTGAGCATGAGCGACCTGTATTGGCTGACAGCAGATGGGGCGTCTGTCGCCGTATTTTCCCAAGAGCCACGGCAGACCCCGCGTTGATGACCGGCGGGTGCTGAGCGGGATCATATTCGTCAACCGGAACGGCCTGCGGTGGCGGTATGCGCCCAGAGAATACGGGCCGCACAAGGCATTGTATAACCGCTGGAAACGGTGTGGCGGAACGGGCGTGTTCACTCGGATGATGGAAAGCCTGTCCGCCCAGAAGGCCGATCCGCAGACCGTCATGATTGACGCGACCTAGCTCAAGACCCACCGCACGGTTGGGGCAGAAAAGGGGATCTTGGGCGCCTGCCGTTGCGACCTGAATATGTGAAGGCTATGCTGATCCGATAGGGCAGGTCGATGCCGCGATCGAACAGCAGATTGGCAACATTCCGCAGGCTCGGTCGAAGCGTGAATGCATCATGTTTACGCGACGGATCGCCGCAATCGCTCTGATCACACCCACTTGCCCACGACGGCCAGTCCGCGCCCGTTGACCATCACAGGATGAGCGACTTCAATTCGGTATAGCCCGCAAGCCCTTCGCGCCCGCCTTCCCGGCCCAGCCCGGATCGCTTGAACCCGCCGAAGGGCAAGGCCGTGTCGAACCGGAAGGCATTGTGCGCGATAGTGCCCGCGCGCATGCCGCGCATCACGCGCATGGCTGCGTCATCATCATCGGTGAACACCGCGCCGTACAGGCCGAAATCCGAGGCGTTGGCGATGGCGATGGCATCGTCGATACCGTCGTGAGTCAATACGGCAAGTACAGGCCCGAATACTTCCTCGCGCGCGAGGCGCATGGCCGGATCCACATCGGCAAACAGCGTCGGTTCGAAATAGAACCCGCGATCGAGGTGCTTCGGCCGTCCGCCGCCCGTCACCAGCCGGGCACCTTCGGCACAGGCGATGCCGACGTACTCCTCCACCCGGTCACGCTGCCGCCCGATGGCAAGCGGCCCCATCTGCGTGGCCGGATCGCGCGGGCTGCCGACCGTGATGGCGCGCATCGCAGCTTCGACCGCCGCCACGAACTCGGCCTTGCGTGCAACCGGCACGATCGCGCGGCTCAAGGTGGCGCAAATCTGCCCTGCCGACATCGTGATCGTCTGCGCGAGCATGCGCGCGGCGCTTTCGATGTCGTAATCGTCGAGCACAATGGCGGCCGATTTTCCACCGAGTTCCAGCGTGCACCGCGCAATGCGCGCGCCACACACCGAAGCGATCCGCGCGCCTGCTCCGACCGACCCGGTGAAGCTGACCTTGTCCACCCCGGCATTATTGACCAGGTGATCGGACACATCCCGATGCGCTGTAGTCAGGTTGATCACGCCCGGCGGCAGGCCCGCAGCTTCGGCTGCTTCGGCCAGGATATAGGCCTCTATCGGGGTTTCGGGCGCAGGCTTCATCACCACGGTGCACCCTGCCAGCAGCGCAGGAGCGATCTTGCCGGTCATGATGCCGTAGGGGTTGTTCCAAGGCGCGATGGCCGCCACCACGCCAACGGGATCGCGCAGAACCATGCCCCGCCCCGGTCCATCGAGCAAGGCGCGCTCCTCCTGCCAGGGGAAGGTGTCGGCCATGTCGGCATAGACGCCGAACCATGCGGTGCCGCCGCCAATCACGAACGGTGCGACCGCCGCAAGCGCACCGATCTGTTCGACCCAGGCATCGGCCAGATCGGGTTCGCGGCGTTGCAGTTCCGCCTGCATCGCGCGCAGATAGCCCGCGCGTTCGGTGGGTGTCAGGCGCGGCCACGGACCGTGGTCGAATGCTTCACGGGCAGCGGCAACCGCTGCATCAACGTCCGCTTCTGCCGCTTCCGCAACGCTGGCGATGACCACTTCTGCCGACGCTGAAATCACGTCAATCAAACGGCCAGACGACGCTTCCACCCAGCGCCCGGCGATGAACAGCCGGTCTGGGTGGCGAAGGTCTGGCGTGCGGATCGTGTCGAAGCTCATGGGGTACTCCAGTGCTCCCGTGCAGGGGAGCGGTGCTAGGAAATGGCAGGGTGGTGCGATCAGGCAATGGCGCGCAGCAGGTGGTCGCTCGCCTTTTCACCGATCATCATCACGGTCGCATTGGTGTTGCCGATGGGCAGCGATGGCATAACGGATGCATCGACCACCCACAGCCCTTCGACGCCGCGGACGCGCAGTTCAGGATCGACCACCGACGCGGCATCCGAGCCCATCCGGCAGGTCCCGACGGGGTGATAGAGCGGGACCGCTGCCTGGATAACGAAAGCGCGCAAGGCGGCCCCGGTGACATCCGGGCCGGGGCGCAGTTCCGCCTCGATCGATGCGGCAATGGGTGCCTGGGCCAGGATCTCGCGTCCGATCTCTATTGCGCGGGCCAAGCGCTCTACATCGTCCTCGGCAGCCAGCAACCGGTGCGTGATTACGGGAGGATCTTCTGGCCGGGAGGAACGCAAGGTGATCCGCCCGCGCGCCTTGGGCCGGCCAACGCTGACCGTGACGCTCACCGCAGGCCGGTCAAGCAGGATGGCGCGGCCCTGTGCGCTGAATTCAAAGGCAAAGGCAGTGAGCGAAATCTGGACATCGGGTATCTCTTCAGCCGCCGACGAGTGCGCGAACGCTTGCGCATGGCACATAGACGAAGTGATCGCCCCGCGCCGCCGGAACAGGAAGTCAAATGTCTGCCCAACGGCGGCCAGCCCGCGAATATCGCTGTTGATCGTGCGCGTATGGGTGGCGGCAATCAGGTGAGTACCGACGTGTTCCTGCAGATTGCTGCCCACTTCGGGGCTGTCCACTATACAGGCGATGCCGTGGCGCTGCAATTCGTCTGCCGGGCCAATACCCGATAGCATGAGCAGGCGCGGCGTGTTCAGCGTGCCTGCGGACAGCACCACGCCCTTGCGCGCGCGCAGCGTTGTTTCGGTCCCTTGGCGGCGCACGACGATACCGGTCGCGCGGCCTTGTTCGATCACCACACGCAAGACTTCGGTTTCGGTCATCACGCGGCGCGTGGTCCGGCCCAGTTTGCCGCGCAAATATCCGCTCGCCGCACTACAGCGGAGCCCGCCGCGTTGCGTGGCTTGCGAAAAATCGGTGCCTTCGCCGGACTTTTCGCCATTGTGATCGCGGTTGCGCGGGATGCCGAATGCCGCCGCCGCATCGACAAACTGGCCGATGACCGGATAGCTGACGCGGTTGTCGCTGACCGAAATCGGACCGGAATCACCGCGCCATGCGTCTCCGCCCCGGCTGTTGGTTTCCATCCGCCGAAAATAGGGCAGAACGTCGTCATAGGCCCAGCCGGTGGCACCCAGTTCGGCCCAGCGATCATAATCGCGGCGGTGCCCGCGCACATAGATCATCCCGTTGATGGCGCTTCCGCCGCCGAGCTGCAGGCCAGATGTCCTGTCGTCCGCCGATGGTATCATCGGGTTCGGCGGTGATGCCCTGGTCATAGTCCGGGTTGTTAACGACGGCGACGGTCAGCGCGGGCACCAGCGTGCGCAGATCGGTGTCGGGTTTGCCCGCTTCGATCAGCAGCGTATCAACGCCCGCATCGGCCAGCCGCCCCGCCAGCGCGCACCCGGCCGAGCCGCCACCGACAATGATGATATCAGCATCGAACCGGGTCATGTCAGCGTCCCGCCCCTTCGGCGACCAGTGCGCGCAGATCGTCCTGACGGCTCAGCGCAAAATCGCGGAACGATTGCGCGGGCGTGCCGGTCAGCAGTTCGACATCGCGGGATTCGATATCGAACCAACCATCGCGAATCCCCACTTCCATCGACACGATATCGTCGCTCGACCACGGGATTGCATCTACGCTGTGATCGGGCACGGCCTCACGCGGAACGCCCATCGCATCGAAAAAGGCATAGCGCTCCTCAGGCGTCACATCGACCCAGCGGATCGGAAAGTCCGCGACCTCGGCAATGATCTGTGAAATGGCGCGATAGGTCAGGCATTCCGGGCCGGTGATATTGAACGTGCGGTTGGCGGTATCGGGCGCGAGAAGCGCGAAGGCGGCGCTGCGGATGCAATCATCGCGCGTGACCACGGGCATGCGGCCTTCGCGCGTCGCGCCTTGCCACTCGCCCGTGCGCAACGGCACGCGCGGCGCGGCTTCGACGAGCGCATCGGCATATTGCGCGTTGCGCAACGATGTCCACACGAGGCCGGACTGGCGCAGCGCCTGTTCGGTGCCGCGATGATCGACCACGGCGAGCGACGGGTTGTCTGGTTCCTTGCCGATGTACGAGGTGTAAACCACATGACCCACACCGGCTTCTCGCGCCGCCTCGATTGCGCGGGTATGCTGCGGAATACGGAAGCCGACTTTCAGCGCGCTGATCATCAGCATCCGGTCTGCGCCGTGCAGGCCTTCGCTCATGCTGTCGTAGTCGTCGAAATCGGCCTTGTGGACTTGCGCGCCGGCGGCCGCGAACGAAGCCAGCTTGTCCGGGCTGCGGCTCAGCAGGATCAGGTCGCTGGCAGGCACACCTTGCGCGAGCAGGTGATGAACGACACCCTGACCGAACGGACCGGATGCACCGGTGATGGCATAACGGGTCACCGTGCGCCCTCCGCTGGATCGGAAGCAGGCACACGCAGGGCATAGCCCTTGACCGGGTGCGTGAAGTGCCACGGCGCAAACTGGCGGCCCAGTCCCGGATCGTCGGGCAGGCTCGGCTGATCGGGCGGGAACGCTTCGCTTGGCGGCGCGGAATGGAACCAGATCTTTTCACGCGGGAGCAGGGTATAAAACGTCATAGCAACGCCTAGCCCCTTGATCTTCCACACGCCGTCTTCGCGGACATATTCGTTTTCGTAGATGGCTTCGGCCAGCAGGAAGAACTCGGTCGTGGGCGGCGAATTGCCCTGCACTTGCGCGCGTGCCCGCGATCGCGCGGTCATTGCGCCCGGTTCGACCGTGATCAGCGGCTGCATCTGGACGTGATTGATCACCTCGTCGCGCAGCAGGCCCCAGCGGCCATCGCCCAGCACGTCCAGCAGGAACGAATGGATGCGGGCCTTGCCGAAATAACGCCCGCGCTGGCCGATTTCCATCCACGGCTCATCATCGCAAAACAGATCGACCATTTCGTCGAACATGCGATTGTCCATGAAATAGCCATAGGCATACTGCAGCCGCTCGATCGCCTCGCGGTCTTCCTGATGGGCGACGGCAGCACTAAGCTCGGCGATGCGGTCATCCTGCGCGGCAAGGCGGCGTTCAAGCGCGTCGATGCGGTCGGTCATCGTGATGCCTCCTGCGCGGTCATCAACGGACTGTAGGCCATGCGTCCACCCAGCGGCAGTGCAGCAGGCACCGGATCGCCTTGTTCGTGCAACCGCTGCGCATATTCGTCGATCACGCTGCCGGCGTCGGTAACGCCGATGACGGTGCCTGCTTCATCAAGGTGGATCATCGCGCCATAGAGGATGAACAGAATCTCGGTCCAATCAGCGGCATCGTCGGCGATCTTCAGCGTGTGGACCGTGCCCGGCGGTTCGAACAGATAGGACCCGGCGACATTATCCGGGCTGTCCGGGTATTCGAGGTACGTCCACTTGCCGCTGAAGGTATAGGCATGGACTTCGCCGGTGTGCTTGTGCGGCACGATCTGCAGGCCCGGACGGAACCGCATGCGCACAGCATAGCGCCCGCCTTCGATATCGGACATCAGCAGCTTCAGTTCGATGGCCGGATTGCCGGACCAGTTCTGCGCCCAAGGCAGACCGATGCTGTCGCTATGGAAGGATTCACCGCCGGTGCTGGTCATATCAGATCTATCCTCGTCCTATCGGTCCGGACAGCATCCCTGACGTGGGTGCCATCTTCGTCATCCCGACAGTTGGAAGATAGGACAGCAACGCCCATCCGAAGAATGTGGAAACGACCGATCAGGTGAAAGGATTTAACCTTTCACTTTTGCGGAGCATAGTGGCCTTGGCCACGGCTTTTTCCCCGCTAGCGATATAGATAAATCTATATATATCATTGGGTTACGCCAACGACGAATCCCCCAGATACTCCGCCAGCTGTCAATCTGCCTTAATCACCCTGCGGCTGCACCATGCGGTACGGCCGATGACGGCGATTGACAGGACCCGGCCGGGATTTGACAAGATGCGACAATTCCAAAACAAAATGGCTGGAGAGCATGGCTGACATTCTACTACCGCCAGGTACGTCCCCGGCTGATTTCAGAAGCTTCCTGAAGTCGTGCGAAGCCGCCGTGGGGGCTGAATGGGTCAAATCCTCGCCTCAGGATGTGCTCCCCTATGGCCACGTGGCGATGCCGTTCGACGACGATGATCACATGCCGTCTGCCGCAATTTGCCCGTCATCGATCGAGGAAGTGAAGGCGGTTGTGGCCATCGCCAACCGCTTGCGCGTGCCGCTGTGGCCAACCTCTACCGGGCGCAACATCGGCTACGGATCATCGTCCGTGGCCGATCGCGGAACCGTTGTCCTCGACCTGCGGCGGATGAACCGGATCACCGATTTCGACCCGGAGCTTGGCACCGTAGTGGTGGAGCCGGGCGTGACCTACCACCAGTTGCAGGAGTTCATTAAAACCACCGGGTACGATTTTTGGCTCGATTTTCCAGGGCCCGGACCGATCGTTTCGCCCATCGGCAATACGCTCGAACGTGGACACGGGGTGACCCCCTATGGCGATCACTTCGCCCATAGCTGCGGTTTCGAGGTACTCTTGTCGGACGGAACCCTGTTTCGCACCGGGCTTGGCGGTGTGGCCGACACCACCAGTTGGCAGGCGTTTCGCTATGGCTATGGGCCGACCCTGGACGGCATTTTCACCCAGTCCAACTTTGGCATCGTGACCAAGATGGGCCTGTGGCTGATGCCTGCCCCTGCGGCACACAAAACGGTGATCGCGCACTGGCCCGATCCCTCGGACATCGTCCGGCTGACCGATACGGTGCGCGGATTGCGGCTCGACGGCACGATCCAGACCGAAGGCGTGCTTGGCAATGCCGGCATCTTTCTGGCCGCGACCCGGCGCAAGGCAGAGGTCTATGATGGGCCGGGCGCGATCCCGCAGGAAATGGCCGTCGCGGAATTGAAGAAGATGGGCCTTGGCGCTTGGAACTATGTGTTCACGCTTTATGGCCGGCCAGACCGGGTCGAGGCCGATTGGCAGGAGGCCAGGGCGCGGCTCGAAGCGGCGGGGGCAACGCTGATCCCCGATGCTAAGGACGAGCAGCAAATCAACGAATTGACGCTGAAATCCTTTGCCCTGTTCAACTGGATCGGTGGCGGCGGACTGACCTGGTGCGCACCTGTTTCGCCGATGCGAGGGACTGACATGCAACGTCAGCTGGAACTGGCACGGTCCATCACCGACCGCCACGGCGTGGATTTCATGGTGGGCACCGCCTTTGGCGAACGAGCGGCACTCAATGTCATGCCGCTGACCTATGATCGGGCGGACAAGGCGCAGATGGCGCGCGTCAGGGCGTGCTATACCGAAATGGTGGATGCGATGGCCGGGGCGGGCTTTGGCATGTACCGCACGTCGGTCGGCTTCATGGATCAGGTGGCGAGCCTGCATGGCCAAGCCAATCTCGATATCAATCGCCGGATCAAGCGGGCGCTGGACCCGAGCGGAATCATCGCCCCCGGCAAATCGGGTATCCGGGTATGAAAACGTCGTCGCTGGTCGCGGCTGTGGCCTTGGTCGTAACGCCGGTTTTGGCCTTGCCGGTATTTGCCCAGAAGCCGCCACTCAAGGCATCGGCGCACAAACCGGACGCCATCTGGCGCGCAACATGCGGCTATTGTCACGGCAGCGTGCCCGGTGCGCCGGAATTGCGGGGGATCGGCCTGTCCGAAGAAGCCGTGGTGACCGTCGCACGGCAAGGCGCGCCAGGTATGCCGGTTTTCCACGCGAGCGAGATCAGCGATGCAGACTTGCGTGTACTGGCGCGATGGATCGCCAAGCAGCCCACGCCCGTGAAGGCCGCGCCATGATCCACCGGCGCGAATTCCTGCGCGCGGGCGCGGCAGCCACCGCCGCAGCATCCTTGCCCCGTGCCGCGCTGGCACGGCCAATGCCAGCGACCTTCGACATTGTTGAAGTGGACATGGTCCGCGGTGCCCCGGGTCTCCCGGCAAAGCTGCGGATCGAAACCGGCGCGTTCCTGACCCCCTTGGATGCCCGGCGCCCGGGCGGTGCCCGACTGACCGCGCTGCTTTCTCCGGCTAATGCCGTACTGCTTGCGGAATATGTGCGTTTCGAGCCTGGAGTCAGGCTTGACGATCAACCCTTCCCGGCGTCCGACCTGCCACCGCACCTGAGTATTCGGCCCGATGCGCGGCTGCTGACGGTACAATGGACAGTCTGACCCGAACACCCACTGCCATTGCGCCAAGTGGTGGTTGGGTTTAGGCTTCGTGAGCGATCTGCCCGCATGTGAAGCGGACCGGCGCCTGAGGGGACGATCCGGGTGCAGTGCCACATAACCTTGCGCCAGCTCGAAATACTTCTGCTCGTCATCGAACACAGCAGCTTCCGCAAGGCTGCTGCCGCACTGGGCCTTTCGCCAGTCGCGGTGGGCGAACATATACGTGCTCTGGAAGATCGCCTGCGCGTATCTCTGTTCCACCGTCGCCGTGGCGGGTCGCCTCTGCTTACGCCTGCCGGTGAACTGGCAGCAGAACGCGCGCGAGCCGTAATCGCCGCCGTCAATCACCTCGAGGCCGACCTGCTACCGCTTTCGACAAAGTCCCACTGGCGCATTGGCCTTGCACCCTATGTCAGTCGCAACCTGCTGGGCCGTGTCGCCGAATTGCGCAAACGCTATTCCGATCGCACCATCACGACGGATATATGTGACAGGGAATCCGGCGCGATCACTGCAATGGTCGCAAGCGGTGAGTTCGACATCGCCATCACCATTACCGATAGTGCCGATGTGGAGAGCCATGAAGGTGTGGTGCGCAAGGACATCATCATCGACGAACCTCTGGCAGTGTTCGTATCGCAATCGCACCCGCTGGCCGGCAGGCGCGGCGTTACGGCCGCCGACCTTGCCCATTTTTCGAATGCGACGCTGACCATCGCTCATCCGTTGCGTCATGTGACGGATGCATCGCTGAAGGCCTGCGAGCTAGGCGACGTACGCCATGCCGTCGAAACCGATGATTACAGCGAGATTCTGGCGTCAGTCAGCCGTTCCCACAGCTTTGCGTGCATGTTCGCTGAAAGCGGACGCGCCGATACGATCGCCCACCGACTGATCATGCTCGATCTGGCATTTGCCCTCCCGGCTCCGCAAGTTGTAATGTTGATCAACGAAACCTCGGTCTTCGACCGACAACTGCGGCTTGCAGCAGAATATCTGGCCAATCACTATCGGTCGGAGGCCGGAACACAACGACGGTCAAAAAGCCTGGCCGCCCGCGACGGCCTCCCACGCCGACCGGAATCCGGAGCATCGCTCTTTGCCGGGCGATCGGAGCAGGCGCCGCCGCCCGCTTCCGGAGGCCTGTGTTGAGATTTCAGCGCAGACAGGCCAAGCCGTCCAAAATCAACAGGCTTGAACTGGCACCAAGTTGCGCCCGGACTGCGGCTTCGTGCGCGTCAATCACGGTAAGGGCCTTGCTCAGGACCACTCCTCCGGCAGCAGTAAGGTAAATACCCCGACGGCGTTTGTCGTCCACGGCAAATACCGGTTCGAGCCAGCGCAGGGCGATCAGGCGCTTGGCACACTGGCTTAACGTTGCTGGAGTGATGCCAAGCGAGGCAGCCAGTTCCGCTTGCGTTGCGCCGGGATGGCTATCGACCAGCCAAAGCACAATCGCCTCACGCGGGGTAAGCCGGTGTGCGGCAAGCTGCTTTTGCAATCGCGCTGTCAAGGTTGCACCGGCAATGCCCAGCTGCAGCACCAGGTGATTTTTCAATCCGGCCGGTCGTACGCTCGTCCATTCGTCTATCGACGCCATATCGAGTGCATTTCGAGAAAAGTCGGGCGGGAGCGCATTGGCGCCCCCGCCCTTCACATCAGAACTTCTTCTTGACCGAGACCGCCCACTCACGCGGCCTTCCAGGCAGACCTGAAATAACGCCGGCTCCTGCACCGGACAGGTCGAACTTGGATAGGAAGTAGTATTCGTTGAACAGGTTGGTGACTTCGAGCGAGATGTCGATGTCCCTGTCGGCATTGCGCCAGGTCAAGCGCGCATTGGTGAGCGTATAGGCCTCGGCAGTCGAGAACAGCGCCGATGGCGAACCTGCCGCTGGTATCGTTGCCGTTCCGGCGATCGCTCCCTGGCGCGACACGTCGATGCGCGGCGTGAGTGAACCTGCAGAGCCGAGTTGCGCCTCATACTGCGCACCGATGCTCCACTGCGATTTCGATACACCACGCGGCGGCGCGACAAGCTGGCTGACGAGCGCCGGATCGGACGAACAGCCCGTGGTTGCGCCTGCCGGGTTCACGACTGCCGGTACGACGCACTTCCACTTCCAGTCCAGGAACGAGGCCGATGCATCGATCTGCAACCCTTCGACAGGACGGATGGCGAGTTCGAACTCGATGCCCTTGACGTCGGCATCGCCAGCATTCTGCGGCACAGCGCAGGGGCCGGGACCACCAAACTGCGGGCAGGAGAGCAAGGTCAGCTGCGCATCCTTGAACTTGTTGAAGTAAGCCGAAACGTTGAAGCGGACCTTGCGATCGAGGAGATCGGTCTTGAGGCCAAGTTCAAACGCGGTAAGCTTTTCCGGGCCGAACGGCACTGCCTGAGCGGCGTTGAAGGGGCGCGGCGCGATGCCGCCACCCTTGAAGCCGGTCGATACCGTGCCATAGGCCAGAATTTGCGGCGAGAAGCGGTAGTCGACGCTGGCGCGATAATCGAACCTGTTGCCCGAATAGCTGCCCGTGCGACCAGACAAGGCCGTTCCGTTAGGACCGGAATAACCGATACCATTGGCCGCCCCGACCGGATCGAGGAACCCGTTGATCGTCTTGCCATCCAGATTGAAGCGGAAGAACGTATAATCCTTGGATTCATGCGTATAGCGACCGCCCAGCGTGAGCGTGAGCGCCTCGGTCGGGTGAATGATCGCGGTTGCGAACGCAGCCTTTGACTTCGAGCGGACCGGGTCGTTGCCGATAAACTGCAGCGGGAACAGCGGCAGCGGGCCGGTCGGCAAGGCGATCGCGACATAGCGAATGTCCTGCAACGTATAATACGTCGTCTTTTCATCCGAGATGTAGCCACCCAATGTCAGGTCTGCGATCGTGCCGATCTTGGCATTGAGGCGCAGTTCCTGGCTGGCGAACCAGCTGTCGAGTTCACTGATTCCGAAACCGACGTTGGCAGGCGACAGATCGGTATCCGAACTGAAGCTCGTGTCGAATTCACGATAGGCGGTGATCGACTGGACTTGCAGATCGTCGTTCAGCTTGAAGTCGGCGTTAAGAGCAAAGCCCCAGCCTTTGTATTCCGTCCGGCCGTCGCTGCTGACTGCCGGCAGGGGCAGGCCCTGCAGCGGCGGAATGGCACCGGCAACGAACGTCCCGGCCGTCGAACCGGTCGTGGCATAGTTGCAGAAGTTGCCGCAGATGAAGCGTGAGTCGTACGGCACCCCGTTGCTGGTCTGCACGTTGGGATTGCTGTTATCACCATACAGCAGCACTTCGGCCGAATTGTTGCGGCTATCGCGGTTATAGTCACCGCTGACCATGATATCGACCGCATCGGACGGATTGTAGCGCAAGAGGCCGCGCAACGCCTTGTAGCCGACATCGCCCTGCTTGCTGACGACGCAATTGGTTCCGCCGGCACGCGTCGGGACGCCGCTGGTCGGGTTGGCGCAACCGTAATCGATGTTCTTTACGTAGCCTTCCTGGTCGGCGAATGTGCCGGACAAGCGACCGAACAGACCCTCGGCGAGCTTGAAATCCGCGCTTGCACGCAGGTTAATGCGGTTGCGGCTGCCGTATGTCGCCGAGACATAGCCGCCGCCTTCACCGGTGGGACGACGCGAGATGAACCTGATCGCTCCGCCTTCGGAATTGCGGCCGGTCAGCGTACCCTGCGGCCCGCGCAACACTTCGATGCGCTCGACGTCAAGCAGGTCGAAGTTCGCACCGGTCAGGCGCGGATAATAGACGTCATCGATATAAAGGCCGACGCCCGGCTCGAGCGCGGGGTTGAAATCGATCTGCCCCATGCCGCGGATCGTCGCCGAGATCGATGGACCAAAAGCAGCGGTCGTCGGACGCAGCACAACGCTCGGTGCCTGGTTGGCAACTTCGGTCAGGCTCGACTGGCTGCGCGCTTCAAGCATCTCGGCATCGACTGCGGTAATCGCGATCGGTGTGTCCTGGAGCTTTTGCTCGCGAAACTGCGCCGTAACCACGATTTCGGCTACGCCCTGTGTATCTTCTGCAGACATTTGCTGCGCAGCATCTTGCGCAAACGCCGATGTCGAGAGCGCAACGATTGAAAGACCCGCGCTCAAAGCGGCACGCGTGAGATTCCTCGACCTGTAGCTTGGCATATCCACATCCCTCCCTGTTTTACCGAGCATTTTTTCGGCGCCACGCACCGGCATGCTCTGGTTATGATGTATAACATACGACCCAGGTCATTTCCAACCTAAATACGCACAGATTTACGCGGAAAAGGTAACAATTGTGAGAAAATGACCCGCAGCATTTCTGAATGTGACCGGCTGGCAGCAGCCTTCAGGAAATTGGCAAACTGGTAGTGTCCTTGATTGCTTCGAGTACGAAACTGGATCGCATATCCTGCACCCCCGGAAGGCGCAGCAATACGTTCTGGGCGAGCGCAGAATAAGCCGTCATGTCCTGCGCCACCACGGTCAACAGGAAATCGAACTGTCCCGCTGTAAGATAGCATCCGATGATCGACGGTTCGCGCCGCACCGCATCCTTGAACAGATCGACAATCGACGCTTCGTTGATCTGGGGGACCTTGACCTCGACAAAAGCCATGATGCCAAGACCCAGTTTCTCGCGATCCAGGATTGCTGCATATCGGGCAATGACGCCACTGTCCTCCAGTTGCTTGAGGCGACGCAAGCACGGACTGGGCGACATGCCGATCTGCTCGGCAAGGGCCACATTCGGCATTCGACCGTCGGCCTGAAGGATGCTGAGGATTTTCTTGTCTGAATTCGAAAAGGTCATGAAGTCGCAATCCTTCACTACAGGCAGTCACGTGATGACGACTTATACGATATATTCGACCGAAACGGCAGGAAATCGTTGGCGTAAGCGGGTGATCTGGTGCGAACGATAATAGGGAAGTGTGGGCGGCGCGCATGATCGTAGAGGCAGGGATCTGACGATGGTGGACACCGGGACCATCGATTTGTGCCGTGGCAGGCAAGACGCGATTGCCGAAGCATCATTTCAGCGCGATCCGGCTGATCTGGACGCGATGTGACCTTATTCGACGATTTTGGCGTCATATAAGGTCAGAAATGCCCATGAATTCCTGATAAATCAAGCATCGACTGGTTCTGGAGTTCTGCATGCTTCGACGGCTTTTGCCCGATCCGTTTATCGTTGCGCTCGTCGCCGCCGTCATCTTGGCAACGGTACTGCCGGCGACCGGCCTTGCCGCGCAAGGGGTGGCCGCGCTTTCGATCGCAATGGTCGTGATGCTCTTCTTTTTCGTCGGAGCAAAATTGTCGCGTGCCTCGATCGCCGAGGGCATCGCGCACTGGCGCCTGCATCTGGTGATCCTGGCGAGCACGTTCGTGCTGTTCCCGCTGCTTGCGCTGGCATTGTCAAAGGCACTGGCAGGCGCGTTCTCACCAGCTTTGTGGACCGGTATTTTCTTCCTCGCTGCACTTCCATCGACCGTGCAGTCGTCGATCGCGCTGACCTCGATCGCGCGTGGCAACGTGGCGGCTGCGGTTGCTGCAGCATCGGTATCGCAGCTTCTGGGCATTTTCCTTGCGCCGGCGATCTTCAGCTTGCTGGCGGGCGTTAACGGCGGGCAGGTATCCCCATCCGCAGTGGGCAAGATCGCGCTTGAAATCTTCGTTCCGTTCATCGCCGGACATCTTGCGCGTCCGTGGATTGCGGACTGGGTGGCGCGCCACAAGGCACTCATCGCGCTGACCGATCGCGGCACGATCCTGGTCGCAGTCTACGCCGCGTTTTCGGCGGCCGTGCTGGAAGGCATCTGGCACCGACTGCCACTGGGCGACCTGCTCAAGCTGGGCGCGCTTTGTGCCGTTATCCTGACCGTAGCCTTGTCGTTTACCTATGGTCTGGCCCGGGCGCTTGGATTCAACCGCGAGGACCGCATTGCCATTGTGTTTTGCGGTACCAAGAAGTCGCTGGTGCAAGGCGTGCCGATGGCGCGGGTACTGTTCAGCGGACCCGACCTCGGCCTGATACTTCTGCCGATCATGATCTTTCACCAGATGCAGTTGATGGTGTGTTCCGCCATCGCCCGCCGCTTTGCCGCAGGAGTATCCCCGGATGCATGAAGAAAAACCGCTTCCGCAGGCGGGCCGTGAACGGATGATCCTGAACGCGCCGGTGGGCCGGATCGGGCTTGGCGAAAGCGATCCCGAGCCGGAAATGCTGCGGCGCCTGAACCCCAAGACGGTGTTCATGATGGGCGACAACCCGGCACTTCCCCGAATGCCGGACAAGCCGCGCCTGCTCGATTTCTTCCGCTTTCGCTTTAACGACATCACGATCCGGCACTTGCTGACCAGCGCGGAACGCGCACTGGCGGCCGGCATGGACGAAAAGATCGTGTTGGCGGTCCTGCTCCACGATATGTCCAATGGCTGCCTGATCCGATCGGATCACGGCTATTGGGGTGCACAGATGATTGCCCCTTATGTCGACGAGGAAGTCGCATTTGCGGTAAAATACCACCAATGCCTGCGCTATTTCGCGGATGCAGAGGCAGATTATGCCTATCCTGCAAGCTATGACAGCTTCTTCGGACCCGATTACCAGCCGCCCGAATATATTCGTCGGGACGCGCAATTTGCCCGCAATCACCGCTGGTACATGTCAGCGCGTCTGGTCACCAAGTACGACATCTATTTCTTCGACGATCTGCCGCCGGTCGATCCGGAAATCTTCACAGACATCATCGGACGGAATTTCCGCGAGCCGGACGAGGGACTGGGGTTCGACGGATCGCCGGTCGCGCACATGTGGCGGACCATGATCTGGCCCAACAATTTCCTGTAATGGCTAAGCGGTCCGGATATTCGACAGACCCCGCGCCACTGCATTGAGCGCAGAATCGAACGCCAGTTCGGGATCTGCGCTGCCGACCATGATCGTGTCGAGCCGACGGTTGCCCTCGAACAACGACCAGCCCAGCGTAAAGGAATTGATCGTCGATTGGGCCAGGCGGGCCTCGGCCGCCGTCATGCCGCCTGCCACCAGATGCGCGTCGATCAGTTCGGCCAGTTCGTTTGCCATTGCCTCGGTCGGCGCGACATAGGCGATCAGACGTGCAGAATCGCGCCTTTGCAGGTGGCTTCGGCGCAACGCCCTGCCAAGATCAACCAGCCATTCGCGGCCCTGCAGGGTGAAGTCGACCTCGGCCAGAACTTCGCGCAGCAAGGCTTCCGCCATGAGGCCATAGAGCTCCGCGCGGTTTTTCACGTACCAGTAGAGCGCTGGAGTCTGCACGCCGAACACATCGGCAATCTTGCGCAGGCTCAGGGTTTCGAAGCCCTCCGCCTGAAGGATGGCAAGGCCTGCCTCGCGAATGGCGGCAGTATCGAGGGTCGGCTTTTTCTCCATCGGCGCCCTATCCACCGGCTCGCGATCTAACGCAATGTCGTTCACTACAAGGCCGCGCGCCCAAGGATCATGTCCGAAACCTTGTCGCCCACTGCCATGATCGCTGCATGGGGATTGCCCGAAATCTGTGTCGGGAAGATCGAAGCATCGACCACGCGCAGATTTGCAATGCCGCGCACCTTGCATTCGCCATCGACGACAGCCGCGGCATCGATGCCCATCTTGCACGAGCCCATCGGGTGAGACGTGGTTCCAGCGACTGATTTCAGATAAGTCTCCAGCGCCGCATCGTCGGCCGGGGCAGTGGCGGGACGCGTGATTTCCCCCGCTACATCGGCAAAGGCGGGCTGCTTGATCATGCCGGTGAGCAGGCGGTAATAGGCCTTCATCCGCGCCATGTCGTTCGGGGCGGTGAGCAAGTTGTAGCAGATGCGCGGCGGCGCGGCGGGATCGGCCGACGCCAGCGTGACGCTGCCACGGCTTTCCGGGTGCGCCAGCCCGAAACTCATCATCAGCTTGTGCGGACCGGGTTTGGTGATGCCGGGATACCAGACTTTCGAAAGCATGGTTGCAGCCGCGAGATTCAAGCGCAGGTCCGGCGACCGATCCGTAGTGTTGGTCCTGACCGAACCCATAGCCACAATCGGTGGCCCTGCAGCAATACCGCCCAACCCCAGTGCCCATTGCACTAGCGAAAGTCCGAACCGATCGGCGCGAAGATTGCGGACAAAGCTGAGCGGCTGTTTCACGGTGAATTCAAAACTACCGCCGGGTTGATCGTTGAGATTACGGCCGACGCTAGCCAGGTCCAGCACCGGTTCGATGCCGATTGCGCGCAGCTCGTCTGCCGGACCGATCCCCGAAAGCAGCAGGATCTGGGGTGATGCGATCGCGCCTGCCGCAAGGATAACCTCGCGCCCGGCGTGAACCCGCTTGCGCTGGCCGTTGCGGAGATATTCCACGCCCGTAGCGCGGCCGTTTTCGACGATGATCCGTTGGACCTGCGCGCTGGTTTCAATCGTCAGGGTCGGCCGGCTGGAAATGGGCCGCAGGAAAGCATCGGCGGCGCTCACCCGGCGGCCGCGACGATCCACGTTCAGGTCCGACAGGCCAACGCCTTCGCCATCATTCGCAAGAAAGTCTTCGGTAACCGGCCAGCCCATCTGCCGGGCGGTTTCCAGAAAGACCGGGGTGAAGGGGCTGCGGCTGGCGACCGGGGAGACGGCTACTTCGCCACTGCCGCCATGGACGGCATCGACGCCGCGCCAATGGTTTTCGATCTTCTTGAAATAGGGCAGCAAGGCAGCGTAGTCCCAGCCTTCAAGGCCAAGGTCGCGCCATTGATCGTAATCGTGCGGGCTACCGCGATTGTAGATCGTGCCGTTGATCGCAGAGCTGCCACCCAGCCCCTTGCCGCGCGGGACGGGGATCTTGCGTCCGTCCAGACCGGGCTCGGGTTCGCTCCACAAGCCCCAACTGGTCTTCGGGTTGAACCACAATTTCGTTGCAGCCAGCGGCATCCGGTACAAAATGCTGCGGGTCGTCCCGCCCGCTTCCAGAAGCAGGACCTTGCCGCCGCCTGCCCCGCTCAACCGGTTGGCAAGGACGCAGCCTGCCGACCCTGCGCCGATTACGATGTAGTCTGGGTTCACAGGACAATCCTTGCGCGATCATCAGGCAAAATGGCGGTCCACTTCGGTCCATTCGGCGGTTTTCAGGTACTGGCCGATGACCCTGGGATCGAAATCGGCAGGCGCTGCGCCATTATCGTGGCGAATGGCGTCCAGCCCCTGTTGCATGGCTATGACGACGCGCCACAGGATTGCGGCGGGGTAGATGGCAACCTCGATCCCGATCTGCGCAAGCTCGTCCAGCGATGGCGCAAACCACGGCGTGCCGGACACGACGACCGCCATGATGGGAACGCGCACCGCATCGCGCAGGCGCTTGAAGGCGTCGGCATTGGCGAGACCGGGGACGATGACCGCATCTACGCCGATGTCTTGATAGGACACCGCCCGCGCAATCGCCTCGTCCAGATCGACCGCATAAGCCGCATCGCTGCGCCCGACGATCAGGAAATCGTCGCTGCTGCGTGCTGCGAGTGCGGCCCTCAATTTACCCTGAATCTCTTCCCGGGTCGAAACGGCGGGCGGGCGGTCCAGCCGGGGCGGCAGCACGAGATCTTCAAAGGCAATCGCTGCAACGCCAAGCTTTTCAAAGCTGCGCACCGTGCGCGTGACCGCCTTGGCATCGCCGAAGCCGTTTTCGCCATCGACCATGACCGGCAATTGCGAGCCTTCCATGATGCGACCCACCGCATCGCGATATTCACCAAAGCTTTGCAGGCCCGCATCCGGCAACGCCAGCTGGACCGCCGCCAAGGCGGAGCCGCCCACGCCATATGCGGAGAACCCTGCAGCCTCGATCATGCGCGCGCTCAGCGCGTCGTGCGCGCCGGGCAGCACCAGCGGACGCCCGGTGTTGGCCAAGGTCTTCAGGTCGAGTGCGGGACGCAAACCTGCGCGCTTTGGCTCAGCAATCGTCATAGCTACGGCCTTTGCAGAACTCGAAAACTTCGCGCAGCGTGTAGGGGTCTTTGCCCGTGATGAACTTGACGTGGTGCGACAGAATGGCGTGAAAACCCATGCTCCACGCGATGTCGGCGGTCACCATTTCATCGCTGGCCCACAGATGGGTATCTGGGTGCGCGTCCATGCTTTCGGAATAGGTGCGGGGCACCCCCATCGCATCGAACTGCGCATACCGCTCTTCCGTCGTCACCGGCACATATTCGATCGGCACATTATAGATTTCGGCTGTCAGCGCCGCGATGTCGCGAAAGCCGAACAGTTCGGTTCCGCTGATCTCATACGTCGCGCCGTTGTGCAGGTCCGGGTGCATCAGGCACGTGGCGGCGCACAAGGCGATGTCGCGCTTGGAAACAGGCGCCATCAGACCTTCCCCCGCCGCCTGAATCCATTTGCCGGTCCGCAGCGCTGGCTGCGAGGCAATCGTAGGGAAAACCTCGGCATATGTGGCGTTGCGCAGGACGGTGTAGCCCAACCCTGAATCGCGCAAGTCCCCTTCGGTGACGATATGATCGGTCGCCGACAGCGTGGGATTGCGCGGATGGATGCCCGCAACCGAGGTGTAGACGATATGCTTGATGCCGGCCCTTTTGGCGGCATTGATCGCATTGCGATGTTCAGGCACCCGCTTTGTCACCGCCAACCCGCTGATCAGCATCAACGTGTCGGACCCGGCATAAGCCGCTTCCAGTGCCGCCGGATCGTTGTAATCGCCAGCGTGGACAGCAACGCCGAGTTGCGCCCTGTCGGCCAGTTTTTCAGGCGTCCGGGTGACCAATGCCAGATTGGCAGGCGCGATCTGGTCGAGCAGGATGGCGGTAATCCGTCGCCCCAAATCGCCCGAGGCACCGCTGATGACGATGTTATGCATGTGTCGTTGTCCTCATTGAACCACCACGCCGCCATCCACGCTGAGCAAGGCGCCAACCATGTAGCTGGCCGCGTCAGAGCAGAGGAACAGTGCGGTTTGCGCAACCTCTTGTGGCGAAGCGATGCGGCCGATGGGCGCTTGCGCGTTCATCGCCTCACGCGCGCCGGGCTGGGCCAACGCGCCTGCCAGCATCGGCGTATCGACAAATCCCGGGCAGATCGCATTCACCCGGATGCCGTGCCCGATCAGATCGAGCGCCGCCGCCTTGGTCAGCCCGGCAACACCGTGCTTGCTGGCGACATAGGCAGCCATCCCCGGCGCGGCGATCAGCGCGGCGATGGAAGCGGTGTTGACGATGGCGGTACCGCCAGAAGCCTTGAGCGCGGGCACTTGCGCCTTCATCGCGTAGAATACGCCGCTTAAGTTCGTGGCGAGCAAGGTGTCCCAGTTCTCGACCGAGAAATCCTCAAACGCCCCGCCGATGGCCGATGGCATTCCGGCGTTGTTGAACGCGATATGCACCGCGCCATATGTCGCCAGCGCGTGATCGACCATCGCCTGACACGATGCCGGGTCGGACACATCTACAAACACCGCGCTGGCGATGCCGCCGCTTTCCGAAATGGCCTTTGCGCCCTGTTCGGCCAAGGCAATATTGCGGTCAGCCAGCACGACTTGCGCGCCTTCTGCTGCAAAGGCTTGCGCAGCAGCAAGGCCGATGCCGCCCGCCGCGCCCGTTACCAGCACCACTTTGCCGGCAAAACGAGCCATCAGGCGACGACTTCCAGCCATTCGACGGTGGGCGGTCCCGAAAGGCACGCGCTCATCGCGGGCATCATTTCCAACACATAATCATAGGTCTGATGTGCAAGCTGGGTTTCCCAGCTTTCGAACAGTTGCATCGACACATAGCGCGTGTCGCAATCGCGATCGCGGGTCAGATTATACAGCGAATAGCTGGGATCGCGTTCGCGGATATTGTGGACGTGCTGCGTCGTCGCAGCCTCGAAGTCCGCTTGTTTGCCCGGTGTGATATCAAAGTGAATCAGCATAGCTTTCATGATCAATACCCCACGGTAAAGCGTTCGCGGTGATGCGCAGGTGTCACAACCTCGTCGATGAGCACCATTGAATAGTCTTCGAGCGAGATGCGGCTGGTGCCGTCGGCGGCAAACAGCATGTCGTTGGCGCTCGTGCGGAAAACGCCAGTGCGCTCGCCGGGGCGGAGCCATGCTGACGGGGCCAGAAACACCCAGTCGAGATCGGTCACATCCTTGAGCATGTAATAGAGCGCGCGCGTCCCCAAAATCGAATTGCGGTAGGGGTCGAACTCTTTGTCCCAATGCGAGGAATCAATATATTCCTTGCCCTCGGGCGTCATCAAACTGGCTGCCCCGCCAACGCAGACAAGGCGCGGTACGCCCGCCGCACGGGTGGCGGCAATGATCGCCTCATGACCCGCGACGCTTTGGTCATAGACTTCATCCGGGCTGGAAGTGCGGCCGGGGTGGAAGGCATGAATGACCGTATCATGGCCGCGCAACGCTTCGGTCAGCGCAGGAACGTCAAACACGTCGCCAGCCGTGGTGGTCAGATGGTCATGCGCTGCCAGCGCAGCCGGATTGCGCACGACCGCCGTGATATCAAGTTCGGGCCGAGACAGGGCTTCAGTCAGAATGTGGCCGCCGACAAAGCCGGTGGCACCAAGAAGAGCTACTTTTCGTTGCATGATGCGTCCTTGGGTTTTGAGGTTGATAGTTGCGGCGTAGAGCGCGCTGAAAGATTCACGCCGAACATATCGCCCCCGCGCGGCGTAACTTTGATCGACAGTTGCGCCTCACGGCCCAACTGGCGCAGCATCAGCGCCATATCCCAGCGCACGAGTGCGACTGCTCCGCTAACCGCCACACTTTCGCGCAGGCCGTTTTGCCATTGCCGGACTAGGTCACCCAGCAGGATGCCGCCATCTGGCGAAGACTTCGCGAGCCGGGCGTCGAGCAAGGCTAGAGGCGCGGCGAAGGACTTTGCCTGCGCCATCGCCGTCACCCCGCTCCCGGCGGCCAGTGCCGTCGCCGAGGTGGCTGCCATGACAAACGATCGGCGTGTCAGCGCGGCCTTCATGGCACTTTCCCCTTGGCCAGATAGGCGGCGATCCGGTCAAGCTGAACGTCGCTTACCTCGCCCCGATTGATGCGCGGCATATTGCCGATGCCCTGCCGAGCCGCGAGTTTGACATAGTCCGTCGTCAAGTCGTCGCGCTGTTCCAGACGCGCAATGGCCGGGTCCATGCGCCGCGCCAGCAAGACCGTGCCCATCCCCATCTGGCGGTGGCACATGCCGCATTTTTCGACGAACAGCGCCTCATCGGGCGAATGCGACGAACGGTCCTGCATCACGCCGCGAAACGGATTGACCACTTGCGCGCCATTGTCCTTAGCAGGCGGCGGCTGCGCACCAACGGCTGCAGCGCAAAGAGCAAGCCCGGCGATGATCAAGCTGGCCCGCTTCATGGCCGCTTCCCCTTGGGCCAGATACCGCTTTTGCCCGGCGCGATAATGCCGTTGGGATCGAGCGCGTCCTTCACCCGCGTATTCAACCGGCGCAGCGCATGGTCGTTGAAGTCATAGCAATCGGCAACAAGGTCCATGTAGTCGATATGCGTGCGATATTCGCCGTAGCGATGCGCGCTGGCATCGGCGACCAGTGCGCGGAACATGCTATCCACCCGGCCCATCATCGCGGGATCATCCTTGTTGTAGAGGATCTGGTTGACGTTCGTCAGGCTGCGTTCGCCCATCGCGAAGCTGGCGTGATAATCCATGCCGTATTGCTGATAGAGCGCATAAGTGCGCTTGAACTGGTCCATTGCCAGATCGCCGCTCGGCGGCAGGACCGGCGAATAGCCGACATGGCCGCCGCGCCCGCCGTGCCAGTTGGCATTGGCCAGCGGAAAGCTGACCGGAACGCCCGTGACCGGAGACCCCTCGGGCGGATCGCCGCGCTTCCACAACGCAGGCTTTTTCGACTGGATCGGCTTCTTGTCGAACGCCCGGTCGAGCACCCGCATCGACGCCTCGACCACATCGAGATGGCCGTAGAACCGCACCTGAACGCTCCACCAGCCGATCTTGAACCGATCCCGGATGGCAGCCACGACCTTGTCGTCCAGCGGGCCGTCGTCTTTGGTCCACTGTTCGCGCGTGGTCATCACCGCCGCCGATCGCAGCCAGTTGCCGATGCTCGGCGATTGCTGGATCAGCCCATCGCGGCGCAGCGGCATCAGCGTGTCGATCGCCCAGCCGAGATCTTCGGGCTTGTCGAATTCATAGTCATAGCCCGCCACCGCCTCCGGCTCGGGCATCAACCACAGACCAAGTTTGGTCACGATGCCGAGGTTGGATTGGCAAAACATCGTGTCCCAACCGGGACCAAAGCCGTTGCGATAGAGCGTCCAGTTGGGCGAGCCGTCCATTGCGCCCATCCCCGTGCGCACCAGATCACCATCGGGCAGCACCACTTCAAGCCCGCAGATGCGCGAGGCGTGATCGCCGTAGGACGTATAACCCACGCCACGGTCGAGCGCGTTGCCGGCAACCGAGCCCCAGCTATTGCCCGGCACCGAAAGCCACAACGGAATGCCCTTGGACTGCAAATGGTCATAAAGGTCGAAAAACCCGACGCCCGGCTCGACCAGCACGGTTCCGGTTGCGGCATCGACCTCGATCTTTTTCATGCGCGACAAATCGAGCACCACCGCGCCGCGCGTGACCGGCGCAGATCCGCCATAGCCGAAGTTTTTGCCCCGACTGATCGGCCACAGCGGCACGCGGTACTGGTTGGCAATCCGCACGATTTCACGCACTTCTTCGGCACTGGCCGGGGCAAGGGCGCCAGCAGGTTCGTGCTTGGATTCGTCGGCCGCGAAATGGTCGGCATAGGCATTGCGATCTTCTTCGGTGATCATCACCTGATCTTTGCCGATGGCTGCGGCAAATGCGCGCCATGCTGCGGGGTTGATCGAGTTCATGCCAATGCCTCCCTCTGGCGCGTTCGCACCACCGACAGCGCAACCGGCAACATCAGCATGATCATGGCCGCGCAGACATAATAGGGCGCGTCGGCATTCTGGCCGAACGTCCATCCAAAAAAGGGCGGCGCAACAATGCGGGCAAGCGCGTTGGACGCCATCAATAGCCCCATGACGCTGCCCTGCCGTTCGGGCGGTGTGCCGCGCGAAACGAGTGCCCCCGCATTGGGAAACGCAAGGCTATGCCCCATCATCAACAGCGACATCAGCACAACAGACGCGGCTGGCAGCTTGATGATCGGCTGCAACAAAATGGCGATGATCAGCACGGTCAGGCCACCAACGATGATCCACGCTTCGCCGAAGCGTTTGACCAGCGGACCGATCAGAAACGCCTGCACGAACAGGCCCGCCGCGCCCACCGCGATGAACGTCAGCCCCACCTCATGCGCGCTCCACGCAAAATTGCGCTCGGTCCACAGGCCGAAGATCGCCTCCATCGAGGAGAAGGCAGCGATGCCGAAAAAGGCGATCAGGAACAGCCGCAGCAAAAGCGAATGGCTGCCGACAAAGATCCACGCCTCACGATAGCGCGGCGCAGGTCGCGCCTGCCCGTCCGTGGGCCGTGTTTCGGGCAAAGCGAGCAGAGCCCATGCGGAAGCACCTGCGGCCAGCAAGGCTGCAGCATAAATCGGCGGGTGGAACCCGGCCGCGCCCAATTCCGGCACCGCCAGCAACCCGCCAATCGCCGGACCTGTGGCAAACCCCAGGTTAAATGCTGCGCCGAAATAGCCCATGCTGCGCGCCCGCTCCTGCGGCGGCGTGATGTCGGCGATCACCCCCTGTACCACGCCGAGCGTGCCGCTGAAAAAGCCGCTGACGATGCGGATGGCGATGGCGACGCCAAGGCTCGGTGCATAGGCAAACGCCACATAGGTCAGCGCGGCGGCGGCGGTGGTAATGATCAACACCGGCTTGCGCCCGATGCGGTCCGACTGGCGCCCCCAGAAGATCTCGCCGAACACGTTGCCCAGCGAATAGGCCGCAAACAGGCACGCCACCCCGAACGAGGATGCTCCGAACAGCGACCCATAAAACGGCAGCAGCGGCAGGATCAGGCTGAAACCGGCGATGTTGAGAAACACCAGTACCAGCAGCAGTGGCATCGGTCCCTTCATGCGCCGAACCTCGGCTCGGGCAAGCCGGTCACACCAAGTCCATCGATGACGAACATCGCACCGTCCTGCGGATCAGCCTCTCGCCCCAGGAATGCTGGGCTGAGCGTGGGCACGAATAACCGGTCAAGTGCCGGGCCGCCGAACATCACGCTACCGGGCAGATTTTGCGGAAACTCGATTATGCGTTCTACGCTGCCATCGGGGCGGAACCGGACGATCTTGCCGCCTTCGCAGATCGCGCTCCAGATATGGCCTTCGGTATCGACCGTGGCGCCATCGGGAATGCCGCCGAGATCCTCGGTACTGGCAAAAGCGCGGCGATGGGCGACTGTCCCCGTGTCGATATCGTAGTCATAGGCAAAGATCGTCTTGCGGATGGAATCGGCGTGGTAGAACGTCGCGTCGTCGGGCGACCAGCAAGGGCCGTTTGCCAGGAAGATGTCGTCGTCGATCACGCGCAATTCGCGGGCTCCGGGGTCGAGCGCGAACAGCTTGCCGCGCGCTTCCTTCATCCCGCGATCGCTTGAACCGACGATAAAGCGGCCACGGCGATCGACTTTGCCATCGGCCAGTTGGACCTCATCGCTTAGATGCGGGCTGGTCGCCAGCAAGGTGCAATCACCGCTGTCAAAGTCCAGCGTGTAAACCCCGTCACCCAGCGCCACGATCGCTCCGCCGCCTGCGCGCAAGGCCATCGATCCGACAATGTCGGGCAAGGCCCAGTGCCGCGTTTCATGCGCCTCCGGGTCATGGCGAAACACTTGCCGCCCCAGAATGTCGATCCAGTACAGCGCCTGTTCGACCACATCCCAGACAGGTCCTTCGCCGATGATTGCCATTGGCACATCAAGCCGGGTGATCATTTTCCCGATCCTCTCCAAGTGGGCTTTCAGCCTCTATTTAATACCCTTAAATGATGCGCCGCGAATCGCCACCGTGTCAAGCCGAGCTGGAGACTTTTCGATTTTGAGCAAAGCTGGGTCACAAATACTCACCATAGCCCCATCATGGGGACTTCTGTGACTGTGCTCCCTGTATTGCCGTCCTAAAAAAGCAGAAAATGACACTTGAACAACGATAACATGATGTTGGAGAAGGAGGGACTTGTCCCGATGAATTTGACCGTAAGGGGCAACAGCCCAACGCTCACCCGAATTACAACAGCGTCGCGCGGCGATGCGGTTCCGCGCCTGTCTCCCAGTAATGCGGCACCTAACGCACATTTCCTGACCGTCGAAAGGAATCCCGCCCAATGAAGCTGCGCCGCACCACCATATTCATCCCCGGCAGCATGGACGAGGCAGCGCAGCGCGAACTCATCCAGACCTGCGGTGCAGATCTCATCTGCCTTGATGTCGAAGATACGGTTGCAGCCCCGCGCAAGGCCGAAGCGCGCGACCGCATTGTGCGGTTGCTGCATGAGGATATCTGGGGCAGGTCGGCGCGCGCGGTGCGGATCAACGCAGTCTCGTCAGCTTATGCCGCCGATGACCTGGCGGTGATCGTCGGGCAGGCGGGCGGGCGGGTCGATACGCTGTTCCTGTCCAAACCGGACAAGGTCGAGGAAATCCGCTGGATCGACGGGCGGATCGAAGCCTTGCGCGCGGAGACAGGCTTTGCGAACGCCATCGGTTATGTCGTCGGGATCGAATCCGCTTATGCCCTGACCAATATCGACATGCTGGCCTTGTGCTCGCCCAATGTCGAGGCGCTGGGCTTTGCCATCGGCGACCTTTCGGGTTCGCTGGGGATGCACATCTCCGCCTATTTGATGGACCGCTCGCTTTATCCGGGCGACATGTACCATTTCCACCGTGCGCGGATCATCCTGGCGGCGCGCACTTATGGCCTGTGGGCGCTGGATGCGCCGTGGCCGCTGATCAACGACCACGCAACGCTGGCCGAAGATGCCCGCTGGGGCGCTATGATGGGGTTTGATGGGAAGCTGGTGCTGGCTGCCGAACAAGTGCGGATCGTCCATCAGGCCTATCGCCCCACCGAACCGGAACTGGCCCGGGCACGTGCCATGATGGCCCGTATGGCAGAGCTGACCGCCGCGAACGAGGGCGCTGGCATGTCCGATGGCGAGTTCCTCGACCCGGTGGTGATCGCCCCTGCACTCGCCACCATCGCCCGCGCCGAGGCACCTTTATGAGTCCGCGCCAGGTCTTGCTTTTATGTGCCTTTGGAGCCTTTCTCGACGGCTATGACATTCAGGCGCTCGGGCTGGCGATCCCCGGTCTGGCGCAGCATATGGCCGTTCAACCCACGGAGTTTGCCCCCGCGCTGTCCGGCTCATTGGCGGGCATGGCGGCAGGTGCATTGCTGCTTGCCCCGTATGCCGATCGCTTTGGGCGGCGAAACATGATGGTGCTCGCGCTGCTGCTGATCGGGCTGACTACAATGGGCGCGATCATCGCCGCCACGCCGGGGCAACTGGCGCTGTGGCGAACGGCGACCGGATTGGGCATGGGCGCGCTCTTGCCGCTCGCAGTGACAATGTCTGCTGAAGCAGCGCCTGCTGCGAGGCGGGTATTCATCGTCACGCTGATTGCCTCCTGCTCCGGTCTCGGATCGTTTGCGGCAGGCCTTCTGGCCCCGGTGCTGGACAAGCAGTGGGGATGGCAGGGAATCTTAGCGGTTGGCGCGGCCATGCCACTGTCGGCTGCCCTGGCGTTTGGCGCCATGCGCGATGCGGTCCCTGCCTCACAAAGCGAACGGTCGGCGATCAGGCCAACCAGTTTGCCCGCTGCGGTGGCGGGGTTGTTTTCTGCCCCTTACCGTTGGCGCACGATCCTGCTGTGGAGCATATTCTTCATCAGCCTGTTCGCCACCTATTCGCTGATAAGCTGGTTGCCGACTTTGCTGACCACCGCCGGGTGGGCGCGGCCCGATGCCATGCGCGCGACGGGTTTTCTGGCGCTGGGCAGTATCGCAGGCGGGCTGTTGCTGGCTCGTGCGGCTGACAAGGGCCATGCAGTGCCTGCACTTGCCGGTGCCTACGTGCTGGCGGCCACGGCCTTTGCCTGCATAGCCACGGCCCCATCCTCCAAAGCAGCGTGGATCGCGCTGATCGTCGCCGTAGGAGCGGGGTCCATCGGTTCGCAACTTGCGCTCGGGTCGTTGGCCTCGACCTTCTACCCCGCCACCATCCGCGCCACCGGCGTGGGCTGGTCGAGCGGCATCGGCCGGTTCGGGTCGATCTTCGGGCCGCTCGCGCTGGCAGGCCTGATGTCTTTGCATATCCCGCCAGCCCATATCATCGGCTTTCTGGCCGTGCCGATGGCAATCTGTGCGCTGCTGGTGTGCTTGCTCAAACGGGCGCTTGTCCATGAAGCTGCGTAATGCATTCATCATCGCCGCGCTGGCACTGACCGGCGCTTCTGCTCCTGACGAGCACTGGACCAGCTATGGCCGCGACGCGAGCGAACAGCGGTTCAGTCCGCTGGATCAGATCAACGTGGACACCGTCGCGCAGCTCGGATTGGCATGGCGTTTCGACATGCGCGACGGTCGCGGGGTGGAAGCAACCCCGCTGGAAGTTGACGGCGTGCTCTATGTCACGTCGGCATGGAGCGTGGTCTATGCACTCGATGCGACCAATGGCAAACCTCTGTGGGAGTTTGATCCCGCCGTTGATCGCGCGGTAGGAGCAAGGGCGTGCTGCGATGCGGTCAATCGCGGGCTGGCCTACCGCGATGGCAGGATTTTCGTGGCGGCACTGGACGGCAGGCTGATCGCCGTCGATGCTAAAACCGGCACACAAATATGGGCGACGCAAACGCTCGACGGCGGGAATTGGCCCTATGTCATCACCGGCGCTCCGCGCGTGGCGGGCAAGCTCGTGCTGATCGGCAACAGCGGGGCAGACCTTGGCGCGCGAGGCTATGTCACCGCCTATGATACGGACACGGGCAAGCTCGCATGGCGGTTTTTCACCGTACCGGGCAATCCCGCCAATGGCCCCGACCACGCCGCGTCCGATCTTATCATGGCGAAAGTGGCCGAGACATGGGCCGGTGAATGGTGGAAACAGGGCGGCGGGGGCACGGTCTGGGATTCGATCACTTATGATGCGGCGCTTGGCCAAGTGTACATCGGCGTCGGCAACGGATCACCGTGGAACCGGCAAGTGCGGTCGGCGGACAAGGGCGACAACTGGTTCCTCGCCTCGATTGTCGCACTGGATGCCCGCACAGGCGAATATCGTTGGCACTATCAGGCAACCCCCGGCGATACATGGGACGCCACGGCTACGCAGTCGATCATCCTTGCCGATGCGACGGTTGCCGGAAAGCCGCGCAAGGTGCTGATGCAGGCACCCAAGAACGGGTTTTTCTATGTGATCGACCGGCGCACGGGCAAGCTGCTGTCGGCCGGCAATATCGTGCCCATGGCCAGAACCGCCGATACGCCGAAGGGCGCGCCGATCAGCTGGGCTTACGGCATCGACATCAAGACCGGCAGGCCGCTGGAAAACCCCGAGGCGCGCTATCCCGGCAACACCCGCGTGATGGTGCACCCCACCGGCATGGGCGCGCACAGTTGGCAGCCGATGGCGTATAGCCCGAAGACCAATTTCGCCTTCATTCCCGCCCAGGATTACGCCGCCACCTTTCAAGCCGATCCGCAGTATCAGCCCATCCCCAACGCACGCGCCAGCGGGTTGATGCCGGGCGGCGGCATTCCGCAAGACAATGCCTTGCGCTCCGCCATTGCCAAAAGCGTACATGCCAAGCTGATCGCCTGGGATGTCGCCGCGCAAAAAGCGGCGTGGACGCTGGACTATGCCTTTGCCGGCAATGGCGGCGTTCTGGCCACAAACGGCAATCTGGTGTTTCAATCGGGCGCAGACGGCATTTTTCGCGCGATAAATGCGGTGACCGGCAAGTTGATGTGGACCTTCGATGCACAGGCAACCGCCATGGGCGGGCCGATTACCTATCGCATTGGCGGCACCCAATATATCGCGATTGCCATCGGCAACGGCGGCGCACACTGGCTGGCAGGCGGCTTGAGTTCGCCCCAGCGCAAGGCCTTGCCGACCGGCCGCGTGCTGGTGTTCAAACTGGGCGGGAGCTTGGTCTATGATCGCACAGACACCGCGCCCGACCCGGTCAATCCGCCCGAGCCGGTAACCAGCGACAAGGCGGTGCTGGGTCGTGGTGCCGAGAAATATGGCGTCTTCTGCGCTGCGTGCCACGGATTTGGTGGGATCAGCGGTCAGGTACTGCCCGACCTGCGCCGGTCGCCGGTCGCCGGTGACGCATGACGCTGCGGCGTTTCGCATGGTCGTGAAAGACGGGGCATTGCTGGCCAATGGCATGCCCCAATTCGGCGCGGAACTGCCCGACGATGATGTCGAGGCCATCCGCGCCTTCGTGGCCGATGAGGCCCGCTTCATCGCCGCCACGAAATGAGGCTCTGGCAAACGGGGTGCGGCAGGTCTGCTCAAGCCGCTGCCAGACGCTCCACCAACCGGTTGAAAATCGTCACGCCCTTGTCGTGCACGGTGGGCATGATCCTTGGGTCAGGCGTCGCATCGATTATTCTTTGCTGGCCCTCGATCATCGCCTTGTCTTCGGCAAAGGCCATCGCCGCAACTTCCATCAGTGCGTCGCGCATGGCTTCGTCGCCGTGGTTGCGGTGGGGTCCCCACGAAAAGAAATAGCGGGCGGTGCCATCGCCGGTAGGCGTGACGGCCTGACTGGTAAATGTCGTGCCGCCTTCGACCAGGGCAAAATCGGGAGGCCCGAAATTGCTCGCCTGCGCGGTGCCGACAGGAAAGTTGCCGCCGGTCATCAGCAGCACACCGGGGATCAGAAAGTCGTAGGTAGACCACACATCGGCCGGCCCGCTGCCACCACGCTGCGGCAGTCCCGGCGCATCGGTAACCCAGCGTTCGACGCGGATGCCGCGCTCCAGCGGCGTGATCTTGGGCAGGCTGTCGGCAAACACGCCGGTAGCCTGGAAACTGGCCGCGTGGACATACGTCAGGTGGCTGAAATCGAGCAGATTGTCGTTGATCAGCCGCGCCTCGGCCGCATAGTCGAGGAAGCCGCGCCCGAGGATGTAGTCCGGATCGTCAAAGCCCACAGCGGGCGGGATCAGCGCCGGATCGGCGAGAGCCGGGTCGCCCATCCACACCCATGCCCAGCTGTGGCGGTCGACCACCGGATAGGACCGGATACGGGCACCATCGGGGATCTTGTCCTGCCCGGGGATTTCAATGCACAGGCCCTCGGCATCATAGAGCAGGCCGTGATACATGCAGCGCAACGAGGCACCCTCGCAGCGCCCCGACGAGAGCGGCGCGAGGCGGTGCAGACAGCGATCCTCATGGGCGCGCAACACGCCATCTGCCCACCACAGCACAACCGGTTCGCCAAGGATGGAGATGGCGCTGGGTGCATCGCGCGGCAGATCGGGCGTCCAGCCGGCAACATACCAGGCATCGCGAACATACGTCATGGTACTCTCCCCTTATCTCATTGAACAGTGTTCAATGAACAACGTTCACTTGTCAAGCGTCGCCGCGCTGCCCACAGTGCCGGGATGAAGCTCGATGCCCCGCAAATCACTCAAGCTGCCCTCGAATTGTTGCAAGCCGATGGCCTTGACGGGCTGTCGATGCGGACATTGGCCGCCAAACTCGGGGTCAGGGCCTCGGCGCTGTACTGGCATGTCGCCGACAAGGATCGGCTCTATGCATTGATGGCTGCGCAGTTTTACGCCTCTGCCTATACGTGTGCAAACGAGGCGGGATCAGCGCGCGCATGGCTCGAAGCATTGGGCCGCCAATTTCGCGCCGTCCTGCTCGATTATCGCGATTCGGCCCGCCTTTGCGCGATCGCCCCGCCCGACGAGCCGCGCTCGCAAGAGATCACGGGCAGGATTACCGCACGGCTCGTTGCGCTGGGCATGGCCGAATCCGAAGCGCTGGGCGCCATCGCCTCGGTCCTCGCGCTGACCTTGGGCTGGGTTGTGTATGAACAATCGCGCAGCATGCACGAACATCTTGCCGGCATGATGGATCTTGACGCCACGTTTTCCGACGGGCTTGTTGCGCTGCTCGACGGTTTGACGTCGCTCCGTTGACGGCATTGATCGCGCGTCAAAACCGATCAGCGTACCCGGCACAGTGCGTTCGATATGGCCATACCCGCGCATGCCGTCGCTCCGCCTGAGCAGAATGGCCTGTTCGATGTAGCGGCGGTTTGCCTCGGCGTCGATTTGCCGGACACCCATATAGCTGTCCCACGGTGCGGTGTACCGAAAATACATCGTCTCGGGAGAGTCGCACACCGTGCCGTCGAACGAGCCGCCAGCATAGGCAATCCTGAAATCGAAAGGATCGTGGATGTGGGTTATCGCGTCCTCCTGGGGAAGGCGCCGACACTCATATCTGGGCGGCATCAGCCCACTCGCCTTCGAAGCCAAGGTGGCCTATTGACATGGGTGACCGGCGCAAAACCGTTACAAATCCAGTCTGGTGCGCCAGCATCGTCCGCGCTGATCGTCGCTTGGTCGGATCACCGAGGTATCGGTGATAGACCTGAGAGAGCGGCATCCCAGTCGTCATCGCAGGCGCTCTTTCAGATCGTGGCTTGATCGTCTCAGTTACAGTTTGAGGCACGGTGGCAGGGGGGAGCAATCGACCCTCGACAGCCAAACCGATCTCAAGACGCTTTGCCTCGACCATCGCATCAATATCAGCAGCGACCTTGCGGCTCATCCTGATCGCTATGGACAGGCTGTGTGTCATCAATGATCGCTTCACATGAGTGCAGCCAACGCCAGCCCTCAAATCAGCAGGAACTCTCACCCGAAACTGATAAACCGACCCTCTCAAAGACAGTCCGCGTGTGGACCGTTTGTGACCCAACCGTGTGACCCACTGTTGAGGACGATTTCCTGAACGATTTGAAAGCGTTGATATGGAATTGGGCGCGCCATTGTGACCCACTTCCGTGACCCAAACGCGTGCCTCGTCCCTTTCAGGGGCATTTTTCTGAGGTGTTTCAGTGATTTGTGAGGAGGTGGAGCGGGTAGCGGGAATCGAACCCGCCTAGCTAGCTTGGAAGGCTAGTGCATTACCACTATGCTATACCCGCCCGGGCAGCGCGGCTCTGTGCAGAGCCGAGTGGTGGGGCGCGCTTGCCACGGCAGGGGCGGTTTCGTCAACCTTGCATTGGCGTGGAGTGGCCGGGGACTTGACGTGGCAAATATAAGATATATCTTAGAGCTTACATGAAAGCTGTGAAAGATCCCCCGATGTCCGCAAGCCAAGCAATTGTCCCAACCGCCAGCGCCAGCCGCTATCTCCAGCAGCTATGCAAGCATTGGGGCCACAAGTTTGAGGTCTCCTTCGATCCGCAGCAGGGACGTGTTGTCCTCCCGCTTGGGCCGGTGGAGATGAAGGCAAGCGACACCGCGTTGGAAGTGACCTGCCGGATCGAGGGCGACGGCGACCTTGATCGCATGCAGCAGGTTGTTGCCGATCACCTCAATCGCTTCGCTCACCGCGAAGGCGAGCTGGTGTTCGATTGGCAGCCTGCCGCCTGACGCTGCACTCCGTCCCATTCACCGCGTCTATGGCAAGCAATCAAAACCATTGCTTTGCGGCAATTTGGACGAGGGGCTAGTTCATCCTCCCAACAAACCGGGAGAATGGCATGCGTCTGGCAACCTTGAACGATGGCACGCGCGATGGGCGTCTGGTGCTGGTATCTCCCGATGGCACGCGTTGCGCCCCGGCACCGGCGGCCACGCTTCAGCAGGCGATGGAAGATTGGGGCACTTTTGCAGCATCTTCTGCGGCAATTGAAGACTACCCAGAAACGCTCGACCCCGGGCAGGTGCTGGCTCCGCTGCCGCGTGCGTGGCAGTGGCTTGATGGGTCGGCGTTTCCGAGCCACGGCGACCTGATGGACGCAGTGTTGGGCATCACCAAGCCCAAGACCGATCTGCCGCTGATGTATCAGGGCATGTCTGACACATTCCTTGCGCCGCTGGCCGATGCGCGCTTCCCTTCGGAAGACCTTGGCATCGATTTTGAAGGTGAGTTCGGCGTGATCGTCGATGCCGTACCGATGGGCACCAGTGCCGCCGATGCACTGGCCCACATCAGGCTGGTGGTGCAGATCAACGATTGGTCGCTGCGCACGCTGGCCGGGCCGGAAATGAAGACCGGCTTCGGCTGGGTAGGGGCCAAGCCTGCCTGCGGCATGGCACCCTTTGCCGTGACGCCTGATGAACTGGGCGATGCCTGGGTGGATGGCCGCGTTGGTCTTGATCTGCTGGTGGACTGGAACGGTGAGCGTTTCGGTGCGGCCAATGGTGCAGCGATGGGCTTCGGTTTCCATGAACTGGTTGCCCATGCGGCCCGCACGCGGGATCTGGTGGCGGGTACCGTGATCGGATCGGGCACGGTATCCAACGCCAATTTCCGCGAGATCGGCTCCTCGTGCATCGCGGAGCGGCGCGGGATCGAAGTGCTCGATATGGGCGAGCCGAAAACGGCGTTCATGGCGTTCGGCGATTCGGTGCGGATGGAAGCTGTCGATTCCGGTGGCCGCGCGCCCTTTGGCGTACTGCACCAAAAGGTGGTTCGCGCCTGATCCGACGCCACTTGCCCTTCCTCCGATAATTGTTATAGCGCATAGCGAAAATCGGAGGATGCCGCATGTCTGAAGCAGGTAAGTCCAATCCCACTTTGGCTCACGCCGCGCTTGATCGTTTCCTGCGCCCGAAGTCGGTTGCCGTTGTCGGTGCGTCCGACAAGCCCGGCGCGCTGGGGGCAACGATCCTCACCAACCTTGATCGCAATGGCTATGCCGGTGCGGTCTATCCGGTGAATCCGAAGCGCGAAGAGATCATGGGCAAGCGCTGCTACAACTCGGTCGATGCGCTGCCCGAGGGTGTGGACGTGGCCGTGCTGGCCATCCCGCGCGTGGGCGTGCTGGATGCGGTGAAGGGTCTGGCGGCGCGCAAATGCGGCGGCGTGGTGATCTTCTCGGCGGGCTTTGCCGAAGGCGGCGAGGAAGGCCTTGCCGAACAGCGCGAGATTGCCCGGATCGCGCATGATGCGGGCATGGTGGTCGAAGGGCCGAACTGCCTCGGCCTCGTCAACTATGTTGACCGCATTCCGCTGACGTTTGTTGAAACCACTGCCGTGCCGCCCGGCGGAAAGCGCGCCATTGGCATCGTTTCGCAATCGGGTGCGATGGCAGCGGTGCTGGGCACCATGCTGCTCGCGCGTGATGCAGGCGTGTCCTACTCGGTCTCCACCGGCAACGAAGCGGCGAGCGGCGTCGAAGACTATGTCGATTGGCTGGTCGATCAGGACGATACCCATGTCATCGCGATGATCGTCGAACAGTTCCGCAAGCCGCAGGCGTTTCTTGCCGCTGCCCGGCGGGCGAAGGCGGCAGGCAAGCCGGTGGTGTTGCTCCACCCCGGCAAATCAAGCGCAGCGCGTGAATCCGCAGCTACCCACACCGGCGCAATGGCAGGCGATTACAAGCTGATGCGCGCAATGGTTGCGCGCGCGGGGGTGATTTTTGCCGAGACGCTGGAAGAGCTGGGCGACATTGCCGAGATCGCTGTGCGCTGCGCGGCGCTGCCTTCGGGCAGCACGGCGGTGCTGGGCGAATCAGGGGCGTTCAAGGCGCTGACGCTGGATCTGGCTGAAGAACTCGATCTGCCGCTGGCCGATCTGCACGACGAGGATTCGCCGCTGTTGCGCGCTGCGTTGCCAGCGTTCGTACCGGTGTCCAATCCGCTCGACATTACCGCACAGGGCCTGTCCGAACCGGCGATCTACACGCGCTGCATCGAGGCGCTGCTTGCGGATGATCGCGTTGGCACCGTTCTGGCCGGGATCATTCAGGCCGAGCCGATCACGTGCGCGATCAAGTTTCCGGCGGTGCTTGCCGCTGTCGAGGGCAAGACCCTGAACAAGCCGGTGATCTTTGCCGGGCTGGACGAAGGCGCTGACGTTCCGGCAGAGCGTATCGCCGCGCTGCGCGCTGCGGGCCTGCCGTGGTTCCCGACCACGGAACGCGCACTGCGGGCGATCACGCGGCTGACGCATTGGTCGGCGCTGGATCTGTCGGTCACTGATCTTCCAGCGACTCCGCTGGCCGGGCTGGACGTGGTTTCGGGCGTGATCCCGGAATACAAGTCCAAGGACTTGCTCGGCCCGATCGGCATTTCGTTCCCCAAGGGTGGATTTGCCGCCAGCGCCGATGCGGCTGTCGCTGCGGCTGATGCCGTGGGCTATCCGGTGGCGATGAAGGCGCAGGCGGCTGCGCTGGGCCACAAGAGCGATGCAGGCGGGGTGATCCTGAACCTTGCCGATGGCGCTGCCGTGCGCGAGGCGTGGGAGCGCATCCACACCAATGTCGCCGCCTATTCGTCGGCCATCAAACTCGACGGCGTGCTGATCGAGGCGATGGGCAAGCGCGGCATGGAAATGATCGTCGGCGCCAAGAACGATCCCGAATGGGGTCCGGTGGTGCTGGCGGGTTTCGGCGGCGTGACCGCAGAAATCCTGCAAGACGTGCGGTTGCTGACGGCTGACCTCACGCAGGATGCTGTCGAGGCCGAACTGATGAAGCTCAAGAGCGCCGCGCTGCTGAGCGGCTATCGCGGCTCGCCCGCACTGGACGTGCCCGCGCTGGCCGCGCTGATCGTAAAGGTCGGGCAGGTGTTGCGGGCGGAACCGTCCATCCGTGAAATCGACCTCAACCCGGTGATCCTGCACCCACTGGGTGAAGGTGTGGTCGCGCTTGATGCACTGATGCTGGTGGATTGAATTTCGCAACCATTGAAGATGAGAGGGCGGCCCGATGGGCCGCCCTTTTGCGTTTCAATGCCCCGGAAAGTCCATAAGCGCGTCCACGGTTAGCCCTGCATCGCGCAATCGGGCTGCTCCGTGAAGGTCAGGCAGGTCGATCACGAAGAGGGCGTGCGTCACGGCGGCTCCCGCTGAGCGCAGAAGTTCTGCTGCGGCAAGGGCGGTGCCGCCGGTGGCGATGAGGTCGTCGACGATGACAACGCGCTGGCCTTCGACGATGGCGGTGGGATCAATCTCCAGCCGGTCGCGCCCGTATTCCAGCGCGTAGTCCACGCCTATGGTGGGCACGGGCAGCTTGCCCGGCTTGCGCACGGGGATGAACCCAAGGCCCATGCGTGCCGCCACGGCAGCACCGAAGATGAAGCCGCGCGCTTCCATGCCTGCGATGGCTTCTGCGCCCGCTGCTTCCGCCATTTGCGCCAGATGATCGATACAGGCGGAAAAGCCTGCGCCGTGTGAAATCAGCGTGGTGATGTCGCGGAACAGGATGCCCGGGGCAGGAAAATCCGGCACAGTGCGCACGAGGTGCTTGAGTTCGTCGGGTGTCATTCCAGGCTTTCTAGCGGGGTATGACGCCGGTGTCTCGGCGTTGCATCTTTCGATAGTATGACTGAAATGCCGGGCAAAGAAAAAGGCCACCGTTTCCGGTGACCTTTGTTCTTGTTGCCAGTGGCAGAACGATCAGTGCTTATCAGCCCAGACGTTCTTCTTGGCAAGATAGGCAAGGACCGTTGCGGCCAGCAGGAAGCCGAGCACGGCCCAGCCGGTCTGCTTGCGCTTGTCGGCCTTGGGTTCTGCCGTCCACATCAGGAACGCCGAAACGTCCTGCGACATCTGGTCAACAGTTGCCTTGGTGCCGTCCGAGTAGGCGACCTGATCGTCGCTGGCGATCGGGGCCGGCATGGCAAGGTTCAGGTTGGCGAAGTACGGGTTGTAGTACAGGCCATCCGGGGTCTTGGAGTCCGGGAACTTCTTGAGAAGTTCAGCGGGCTGTTCCTGATAACCGGTCAGCAGCGAATACACATAGGCACCACCGTTGTGACGCGCCTTGGCGATCAGCGAGAGATCGGGCGGCACGCCTTGCCCTGCATAATAGACGGTCGGGATGTAGTCAGAGGCGATGTTGTCACGCTCGGCACGTTCGCCGCTCTTCGGGTCGAAGGTCGGCTGCTTGGTGCCCCACTGCTTGGCAATCGCCTTCACTTCGCCTTCCGAATAGCCGAGATCGGCCAGATCGCGGAATGCGACGTGCTTGAGCGAGTGACAGGTTGCGCAGACTTCCTTGTAGACCTGGAAGCCGCGCTGCAGCTGCTGCTTGTCGTACTTGCCGAAGACGCCATCGCTGGCGAACTTCACGTCCTTGGGGTGGAGATGGAACTCGTGCTCTGCCGTGGGGGCAGCGGGTTCCGTGATCGCGGAGTAGGCGCCGTTACCGAACGACCAGAGCAGCGCGACCGCGAAGAACAGGCCTACCAGGGGGCCAAAAAGACGGACCATGGGGTTCTCTTTCTCTTACGCTTCGTGGCTGTCAGGCAGCGGTAGGGTTGGCGTTGAGCACAGCGCTCTCATCCTTGCCCAGCACGGCTTCGGTGATCGAGAACGGAAGCGGTTCCGGCTTTTCGATCGAGGAGACGAGTGGGAGAATGATGAGGAAGTGCGCGAAGTAGTAAAGCGATGCCAGCTGGCTGAGCATCACGAAGGGTTCTTCAGCCGGAGCGCCGCCGCAGTAGAACAGGATCGCCATGGTCGGGATGAGACCGAACCAGAAGAACTTGCGGAACAGCGGACGGTAGTGGCCCGAGCGCACTGGCGAGGTATCCAGCCAGGGCAGGAAGAACCACACCAGGATCGAGCCGAACATGGCGAGCACGCCCATCAGCTTGGCCGGGATGAAGAAGAAGTCATACGTGAAGGCGCGCAGGATCGCGTAGAATGGCCAGAAGTACCATTCAGGCACGATGTGTGCGGGCGTCGAAAGCGGGTTTGCCGGGATGTAGTTGTCCGGGTGGCCCAGCGCGTTCGGTGCAAAGAACAGGATCGCGCAGTAGATCAGCAGGAACACGCCCAGTCCGAAGCCGTCCTTCGCCGTGTAGTACGGGTGGAACGGAACGGTGTCGCTTTCAGCCTTCACTTCAACGCCGGTCGGGTTGGACGAGCCGGGGATGTGCAGCGCCCAGATGTGCAGGATGATGACACCTGCAATCACGAACGGCAGCAGGAAGTGGAGCGAGAAGAAGCGGTTCAGCGCGGCGTTATCAGGCGCAAAGCCACCCAGCAGCCAGATCTGAAGCGGTTCGCCGACGACCGGGATCGCGCCAAACAGGCCGGTGATGACCTTGGCACCCCAGAACGACATCTGGCCCCAAGGTAGCACGTAGCCCATGAACGCCGTTGCCATCATCAGCAGGAAGATGACCACGCCGAGCAGCCAGATCATCTCGCGCGGGGCCTTGTACGATGAGTAGAAGAAGCCACGGAAGATGTGCAGATAAACGACGACGAAGAACGCCGAGGCACCGTTGGCGTGCGCATAACGCATCATCCAGCCCCAGTTGACGTCGCGCATGATATGCTCGGTCGAATCGAAGGCCACCAGCGCGTTTGGCGCATAGTGCATGGCCAGGATGACGCCGGTGATGATCTGAAGCATCAGGCAGAAACCGGCAAGCACGCCGAAGTTCCACATGTAGTTCAGGTTGCGCGGCACCGGATAACCGGCACCGACGGCGTTGTAGACGAAACGCGGCAGCGGCAGCTTTTCGTCAAGCCACTGTGTCAGGCCGATGGCCGGCTTGTATTCTTTTGCCCAGGGAAAGCTCATGTTTCCTGTCCTCAACCGATCTTCACGACAGCGTCGGAGATGAATGAATACTCGGGCACCTCAAGATTCTTGGGTGCCGGACCCTTGCGGATGCGCGCTGCGGTATCATAGTGCGAACCGTGGCACGGGCAGAAATAGCCGCCAAATTCACCCTTCACTTCGCCTTCGCCCGCGCCCAGCGGCACGCAGCCGAGGTGGGTGCAGACGCCCATCGTGATGAGCCAGTTGGTCTTGCCTTCCTTGGTCCGCTCTTCCAGCGTCTGCGGATCGCGCAGCGAGGAGGCGTCAACCTTGTCGGCCGAGGCGATCTCTGCCGGGGTCAGATTGCGGATGAAGACCGGCTGCTTGCGGAAGATCGCCTTGATCGCTTGTCCCGGCGTGATCGCCGAAATGTCGATCTCGGTCGAGCTTTGCGCCAGCACGTCTGCCGATGGTGCCATCTGACTCACCAGCGGGAACAGCACGGCTGCGCCGCCCACCCCCGCAAAACTCACCGCCGCGATATTGATGAAATCGCGCCGGCGCACGCCTTCTCCGGCTTCTGCCGAAGTGTCGATGCTCGCCTGTTCAGCCATTGAATTTCCCTGCCTGCTGCCGCCGTGCGCGCGAATCGCACACGGTCCAACTTGCCCTTACGGAACGGTTCGGGACGACCGCACCGGTGCATCCTTAACCGCACGGGAGCCGGACACGCGCAAAAACGCCATACCAGCCCCCACTTGGCGGGCCTGATAGACGCAAAGCCACGCCTTTGCCAACAGGCATTTTGGTATGGGGAATCACCCTTGTTTCCGGCGGATTTCGCAACGGCAAACCGCCATTGCGCGCTCAGTCCGTGCGTTCGAACCCCGCGCCGTCCGGCCAATCGGGCGCGGTGATTCCCATAACCTTGAACAGTGCGCCCATCTGGCCCTCGCCGGTCAGGCGGTCTCGTGCTGTGCGCACCGCTTCCGCATGCAGAGGCGCTGCGGCAGCCAAGGCATCTGCGCGGGCATCAATGCCGAGCGAGCGCAGCCAGTGGCCCTGCTCCTCGGTCCCCAGCCAGCGCACACCGCGCGACAGCGCAATGGGAGCAAGCGCTGAAAAATCGACATGGGCTGTAAGATCAGCCTCGCCGGGCGCGGAGAACACGTCGACCTTGCGATGCGCCCGAACGGCCTGCAACGAAGAGCCGAAACGCGGCTCGGCATGGCCATAGTCGATGAACAGGGCGGCCCCGCCCTGCGTGGCGAGCCTTCCGGCAACTTCATAGACAACCGCCGCCGATGCAGGCGATATTTCGAGAATCGTGCCTTCGGGCGCATCGCGACGACTTGTGGGGACCGCTACCTCCATCGGCGCCGTTCCGGCCACAGGCACAAGCCGCCCTTCGTCCAGCCCGACCATGCGTTCGCGCCATCCGGCCGCAGTGCGCACCAGTTGGCGCACCGGCAGTGCATCGAGAAATTCGTTGGCGACGATCAGGAGCGGGCCGTCGCTTGGCAGCGTTGAAAGATCGGCGTGCCAGAACGCCTGCGGGTGCATTTCCAGCTGCAGCGCTTTCAGCGACGTGCTGGTCTCCACAAAGTGTACGCGCGGATCAAGGCCGTAACGCCGGGCCGCGCCCAGCGCGTCACGCGCCAATGTCCCGCGGCCGGGGCCGAGTTCCACATAGTGCACCGGCTCGGTCCGTCCGGCGCGAATCCAGATGTCGGCCAGCCACAGGCCTATCAATTCGCCAAACATCTGGCTGATTTCCGGCGCGGTGATGAAATCACCGGCCGCGCCGAATGGATCGCGCCCACCGTAATAGTGCGCGTTGGATTCGGCCATGTAGTGCGAAACGCTGATCGGGCCGGTGTTGGTGATCAAACGCGTGAAGGTTTCCAGCAGCGGTGCTTTCACGCCGGGGCGGCTCCGCCCACTTCCAGCGGCTTGCGGATCAGCGCGCGCAAGAAGAAGAACAGGCCCACCGCCATCATCGGGATTGTCAGCCATTGGCCCATCGAAAACCCGGTGCGCATCGCAAAGTCCATCAACTGGGCATCAGGCTCACGATAGAATTCGACAGTGAAGCGGGCAAGGGCATAGCCGAACGTGAACAGCCCGACGAGCAGCCCGGTGCGCCACCGCGCCTTGGTCTTCCAGAACAGGAAGAGCAGCAGAATTGCCAGCACCAGCCCTTCGAGCGCCGCTTCGTAAAGCTGGCTGGGATGGCGCGCGATCGGTCCGCCGCCGGGAAAGATCATGGCCCAGGGCACGTTCGGGCCTGCTTCGCGGCCCCAAAGCTCGCCATTCATGAAGTTGGCAAGGCGGCCAAACAGCAGGCCGAACGGCACGCAGACGGAGATATAATCACACACCCGCACGAAGTTCAGACCGGCGCGCCAAGAAACCCACGCAATCGCAATCACCACGCCGATCAACCCGCCGTGGAAGCTCATCCCGCCTTCCCACAGCTTGATCAGGTTCTGCGGCGCGCTCAGCAATTCGGGCGCATAGAAAATCGCATAGCCCAGCCGTCCGCCAAGGATGATGCCAAGCGTGGCATAGAAAAACAGGTCATCGGCGTGGCGCTGCGCCATCGGCGATCCGGGCTGGCGGATCATCTTTGACAGCAGCCAGTAGCCCAGCACGATCCCGCCGAGATACGCCAGCGAATACCACTTGAGCGCGAAGAAGCCGAGGTCGAGCGCAATCGGCGAGACGCCCAGATCCTCCCAGCGAATCGGTGCAGAAACGCCTGCCGAGGCGGCGGACGTTACGGCAAGCGCGGTTACCGTTGACACTAGTGACAGCAAGCTGTGAACTCCCTACAAACTTTGGATCGGACCCGTTTCCATGCTGCCGGATGCGCCCTTTGGGCTAGCGTATTGGCACAGGGGAAAGGCCGCACGCAAACCCGAAAAGGCCCCCATCAAGATGGGCCTGCGGGTGAGGAGCAATGAAAGGGTATCATGAAGACCGAACTGGATCTTGCTATGGACCGCGCTTTTGGCGCGATGACTGCAGAAGGCGGCATGTTCCATACGGTTCCCATACGGCGGTTCGATCAGGACTTGCCGATGATTGCTGCCGCACCGCCGCACCTGCCTGCCTACTTCGCCTATTTCTGCGCCACGCAGGGCGAAAAGACGTTCATCGTCGATGGCGATGTCCGGCTGAGCTTCGCCGACGTCTACAAGGCGGCGCGCCATGTTGCTGGCGGTCTGGTCGAAGGCTTGGGCCTGCAGAAGGGGGAGCGGGTCGGGGTTGCCGCGCGCAATTCCGCGAACTGGGTGATCGCCTATATGGCGGTGCTGATGGCTGGCGGCTGCGCCACCTTGCTCAATGGGTGGTGGCAGGGTGAGGAGTTGGCGCAGGGCATCGACCTTGTCGATTGCCGCTTCCTGATCGCCGATGCTTCACGCGCGGCGCGCCTTGCAGGCCATCCACACGGCGCAACCGTGCTGCCGATGGCGCACGATTGTCATTACACCCAAGGGCTGTCTGCGCTGCTGGCCAATGGCGGCGGCATGGAAACAACGCTGCCGACGTTGACCGGTGATGATCTGGCCACCGTACTGTTCACCTCTGGCTCTACCGGCGTGGCCAAGGGGGCCTATTCCGATCATCGCGGGGTAGTGCAGGGCACGATGAACTACGTCGCGCAGACCGCCGCGATGCTTGCAATCCTGACTGCCCGGGGCGAAGCGCCCGCACCCGATTCCCAACCGACCACGCTGGTCAACGTGCCGCTGTTCCATGTGACGGGCGAAGTGCCGGTGTTCCTTCAGTCTTTCGCCATAGGGCGCAAGCTGGTGCTTATGCCCAAATGGGACGCGGTCGAAGCCATGCGTCTGATCGAACGCGAAAAGGTGTCCTATTTCGTCGGCGTGCCGTTGATGAGCTTCGAAATCGCCACGCACCCTGATCGCGACAAGTATGACCTGTCCACTTGCGTTTCCTTTGCCGCAGGCGGCGCGCCGCGTCCGGTTGAGCATGTTGACCGCATCCGCAAGGCACTGCCCCATGCTTTCCCGCTGCTGGGATATGGCCTGACGGAAACCAACGGGGTGGGCTGCGGCAATCTCAACGAGAATTACCTTGCCAAGCCCGGCAGCACCGGCACCGCCTCGCGCCCGCTGGTGGATCTTGCGATCCTCGATGATGCCGGGAATGCACTGTCACAGGGCGAAGTGGGTGAAGTCTCGATCCGTTCCATCGCCAACTTCCTTGGCTACTGGAACAACGAGAAGGCCACGCGCGAGGCGATCACATCTGACGGTTACTTCCGCACTGGTGATCTTGGCTACCTCGACCCTGAGGGTTACCTGTTCATCGTCGACCGCAAGAAGGACATCATCATTCGTGGCGGCGAGAATATCAGTTGCATCGAGGTGGAGAGCGCGATCTATGCTCATCCCTGCATCGCAGAGGCGAGCGTCTTTGGCCTGCCGGACGAGAAGCTGGGTGAGGTTCCCGCCGCCGTCTACCTCGCCAAAGAGGATTGTTCGGCCACCGACGAGGAACTGCGCGAATTTCTGAAGGCGCATATCGCCCCGTTCAAGATTCCGGTGCGTTTCTGGGAAGTTCACGAGGCGCTCCCCCGGCTCGGCACCGAAAAGGTGGACAAACGGTCCTTGCGCGAAAGCTATACCAAGGAATGGCTCGCACCCTAGTTTACTGCCCCATAGCCATTGTTATTGGACGGTAACGCCTCAAGCGATAAAGGGGAGGCATGATGCTTCCCCGGATCGCCAATCAGCGCGCTATCATTGATCGTCGCGCGCTTGCCGACGCGGTCGCCGATGCCTTTGCCGAACAGGGCGAAAAGGCACGGCCGGCCGTCGTCGAACTGCTGCGCAATGCGCTGGAATCCGGGCGTGCCGAGATTGCGCGACGGCTTGAGGCGAAGCCCTCGGCCGGCACCGAATGCGCGCAGGCGCAGGCGTTCCTTGTCGATCAGCTGGTGCGGATCATCTACGATCACGTTGTCGCCCGCGTCTATCGCGCCAGCAACCGCTCTATGGGTGAACGCATCGCCGTCGTCGCAGTCGGCGGCTATGGGCGCGGCGAGATGGCGCCGCATTCAGACGTCGACATCGCCTTCATCACCCCGATCAAGCCCACCTCGTGGTGCGAGCAGGTGATCGAGGCGATGCTCTATTTCCTCTGGGATCTTGGCCTCAAGGTCGGGCAGTCCAGCCGCTCGCTTGATGAAGTGGTGCGCATGGCCAAGAGCGACCTGACCATCCGCACGGCGATGCTCGAAGGCCGCTATGTCTGGGGCGACCGCGAACTTTACGATTCAGCCTCGGCGCGGTTCTGGGCCGAAGTGGTCAACGGGTCGGAAAAGCAGTTCGTCACCGAAAAGCTGGAGGAGCGCAACCAGCGTCACAAACGTCTGGGTGATAGCCGCTATGTCGTTGAACCCAATGTGAAAGAGGGCAAGGGTGGCTTACGCGATCTGCACACGCTCTACTGGATCGGCAAGTACATCCACAAAGTCCGCGATGCCTCGGAACTGGTCGATGTCGGCCTGCTGACTGCTGAGGAATACCGGGCCTTCCGCCGCGCCGAGAACTTTTTCTGGGCAGTGCGCTGCCACCTCCACACCCTCACCAACCGCGCCGAAGACCGGCTGACCTTCGATATGCAGCGCGAAGTTGCCATGCGCATGAACTTTGCCGACCGCCCCGGCAAAAGTGCGGTCGAACGGTTCATGCAGTACTTCTTCCTGCAGGCAAAGCAGGTCGGCTCGCTCACGGGCGTGTTCCTTGCCCAGCTTGATGGCCAGTTCGCCAAGGAAAAACGCGGTTTCTTTGCCTCTTTGCGCGGACGGCGGCGCAAGAAGGTTGGCCCGTTCGTCATTGAGGCGGGCAAGCTGTCGGTGCTTTCGGACGATACCTTCCGCGAAGATCCCGCGCGGCTGATCGAACTGTTCGTCTGTGCAGCGGCAGAGCAGGTGGAAATCCACCCCGAAGCCATGCGCATCGCGCGCCGCGACGCGGGGCTGATCGACGCAGCGCTGCGCAAGGATCCGCGCGCCAACGCCATGTTCATGGAGGTTCTTACCAGCCGCAACGATCCCGAAACGGTCCTGCGCTGGATGAACGAGGCAGGCGTATTCGGCCGCTTCATCCCCGATTTCGGTCGCGTTATCGCGCAGATGCAGTTCGACATGTACCACCACTACACGGTGGACGAACACACCATCCGCGCCATCGGCCTTCTCGCCAAGATCGAAAAGGGCGAGGCCAAAGCGGATCATCCGCTGGCCAGCGAAGTGGTCAGCAAAGTCGCCTCGCGCCGGGTGCTCTATCTTGCCACGTTGCTCCACGACATCGCCAAGGGCCGCCAAGGCGACCATTCGGTGCTTGGCGCCGAAGTGGCGATGAAGCTGTGCCCGCGCCTTGGCCTTTCGGCGGCGGAGACCGAACTCGTCGCCTGGCTGGTGCGCTGGCACCTGCTGATGAGCGCTACGGCGTTCAAACGCGATCTGGCTGACTACAAGACCATCGCTGATTTCGTGCAGACGGTGCAGAGTCAGGAACGTTTGCGCCTGCTGCTGATCCTTACCGTGGTCGATATCCGCGCGGTCGGCCCCGGCGTGTGGAATTCATGGAAGCGCCAGTTGCTGGGTGACCTGTTCGTCTCGGCTGAGGAAATGCTCCGTCTGGGCCACAAGCAGCACGGCCGCGCCGAACGCATTGCCGCCAAGAAGAAGGCCGTCGGCGCGATCCTCAAGGAGCGCGACGCCCTCATCGGCACCGTGGGCAAACAGCTTGGCGATGCGTACTGGATCGCTGAGCCGGAAGACATCATCGCGCTCAATCTCCAGCAGATGGACACCGCGCTGGGAGAGCCACTCTCGGTCGAAACGCACTGGTATCCGGCGCGCGGGGCCACGCTGGTCACCGTGCTGGCAGCCGATCACCCCGGCCTGTTCTATCGCATCGCAGGCGGCATCCACCTTGCAGGCGGCAACATCATCGATGCGCGCATCCACACCGCGCGCAACGGCACTGCGGTCGACAATTTCCTTGTTCAAGACCCGCTGGGCCGTCCGCTCAATGAGGCGACGCAGATCGCGAGGCTGAAGAATGCCATTGCCGATGCGTTGGCCAATCGGGTCAAGCTGTTGCCGCAACTGGCGGCTCGCCCGCTGGCTCGCCCGCGCGCCGATGCATTTGACGTGCGTCCGATCGTGATATTCGACAACAAGGCCTCGAACCGCTTCACCGTGATCGAGATTGGCGCACGTGATCGACCCGCGCTGCTCAACCGGCTTGCCCGTGCGCTGTTTGAAGCCCGACTTGTCGTCCACTCGGCGCACATCGCCACCTATGGTGAACGCGCGGTCGATACGTTCTACGTGACAGACGTTCTTGGTGAAAAGATCGAGGATGAAGCGCGCATGAAAACGGTCGAGAAGCGGCTTCTCGAAGCAGCAGAGGATCGCAAGATCAAGGTCGCGGCGTGAGCCGGCTGCACTGGCAAATGGCCGTGTCCGACCCTATCTCTGCGCAATGAGTGAAGCGGAATATCTTGCCGGCCGCCTGTTGCTGGCCATGCCGGGCATGGGCGATTCCCGGTTCGACCATGCGGTAATCGCCATGTGCGTGCATGATGAACACGGCGCACTGGGTATCGGCATCGGCGAAGTGCGCGAAGGGCTGACTCTGCATGGATTGTTGGAAGACATCGGCATTGATCCCGGCGTCGCACCCGATGTTCCGGTCCTCAATGGCGGCCCGGTTGAAACGGCGCGCGGCTTTGTGCTTCACAGCGCCGATTGGGGTGGAGAGGGCAGCGTCACGGTAAACCCGCTGTGCAGCCTTTCGGCCTCGCTCGACATTCTGCGCGCGATTGCCGAAGGTCGCGGGCCGAGCAAATTCCTCGTCGCGTTGGGCTATGCCGGGTGGGGGGCAGGGCAGCTTGAGGGCGAAATGCGCCATCATGGCTGGTACGCCGCCAAAGGCCATCCCGAAATCCTGTTCAGCACACCCACAGGCCGCCGCTGGACCCAGACCTGGAAGCGCGAAGGGATCGACCCTTCGCACCTCGTCGGTCAAACCGGCAGCGCCTGAAGAAAATCAGGCCTCGGCAGCCTCGCTGTTGAGCTGGATGTAGTTGGCGATACCCATGCGTTCGATCATGTCGAACTGCTTTTCGATCACGTCGACATGCTCTTCCTCGCTTTCGAGGATCTTGGCGAACAGGTCGCGGCTGACGAAATCGCGCACTTCCTCGCAGTGGGCGATGGCATCGCGCAGCAGCGGCAGCGCGTCCATTTCCAGCGCTAGGTCGGCCTTGAGGATTTCCTCCACCGATTCGCCCACGCGCAACCGGCCCAGCGCCTGAAAATTGGGCAGGCCATCAAGGAACAGGATGCGGTCGGCCAAAAGGTCGGCGTGCTTCATCTCATCGATTGATTCGTGGCGTTCGTATTCGGCCAGCTTCTTCACGCCCCAATTGGCCAGCAGGCGATAGTGCAGCCAGTACTGGTTGATCGCGGTCAACTCGTTAAGCAGCGCCTTGTTGAGAAACTCGATGACCTTTGCATCGCCCTTCATTGCAGGATCCTTCGAACTTGAATGACTTTGAGAATGCGGCGATTCTAGGCGCACTCAAGCCATGAACCAAGCGCGAACGACTCGCATGGCAACCAAGGTTTGGTTGTGATTCAAACTGTAATGCGAATGTTTTGCACTGCGAACGCGCAGCACGCGCTCACGCAATAGCGCAGGCGCGTTCCTCGGCAATCACATCTTCGGCATCGTCGAGGCACTGGCGGCACTGCGGGCGGAAGCCCATGCGACCATAGATGTCTTCCGCACCACCGGCATGGCAGCGCGCCGTGTTGCGGATGTCTTTTTCGCGGATGGCATTGCAGATGCAGATGTACATACGGCGATCCTTAGACGGCTATAGCCTGCCAATGATTCGCATTAATAATGAGACTGGATCGCAATAGCAAGCATCTTTGTGCTTGTGCCAAGCTGTTGCAAACCGGTTGGCATCCCACTACATATCGCCCCACATCAAGAGTTGGGGTGACGCTCCAACGCCAACCTGCCGATCCGGGCAAGGTGGTGCCAGATCAGCGCAAGCTGGTAGGGGATGTGGCCGATCCGGCAACCAAACGGACACGGACACTTCACAGGCGTCTCCTTCATCAGATTGAAGAAAGACGCAAAGACAGTGCCGATCAGGATTGCCGATAATCTCCCCGCCCGCCGCACACTCGAAGCCGAAGGCGTCATCGTGATGAGTGAGACCGAGGCTGCGCGTCAGGACATCCGTCCAATGCGCATTGCCTTGCTCAATCTGATGCCGGACAAGATCACCACCGAAACGCAGATCACCCGGCTGCTGGGCGCCACGCCGCTGCAGGTGGAACTGGAACTGCTGCGCATCTCCGATCACGTCAGCAAGAATACCTCGGCTGGCCATATCTCGGCGTTCTACCGCCCGTGGGAAGACATGCGCGCAGAGAAGTTCGATGGGTTGATCGTAACCGGCGCGCCGGTCGAGACGATCCCGTTCGAAGAGGTGAGCTATTGGGACGAGCTGCGCCGCATCTTTGACTGGTCGCAGACCAACGTCCACCGCACGCTCTCGGTGTGCTGGGGCGCGATGGCCGCGTTGCACCACTATCACGGTGTAGAAAAGCATGGCCTGCCCACCAAGGCCTCGGGCGTGTTCCGCCACCGCAACCATGCCCCGGCCAGCCCGTGGATGCGCGGGCTGCCCGATGTGTTCGACGTGCCTGTCTCGCGCTGGAGCGAAGTGCGCCGCGAAGACCTGCCCGAAGGCCACGGCCTCACCGTGCTGGCCGACAGTGCTGAAACCGGCCTGTGCCTGATCGACGATCCGGCCACGCGCACGCTGCATATGTTCAACCATCTGGAATACGATACGTTGACGCTGGCGGGCGAGTTTGCGCGGGATGAAGGCAATTATCTCCCGCGCCACTATTTCCCGGGCGACGATCCGCAAGCGCAGCCCGCCAACACCTGGCGCGGCCACGGCCACCTGCTCTATGGCAACTGGGTCAACGAAGTTTACCAGACCACGTCGTTTGATTTGGCCGACATTGGAAGGTGAGGCTGATTGGGGGAAATTGAAGCGCAACTTGCATTTGTGAAGCGCTTCCCCTAACGGCCCGTCCTTCAACCGACACGGATTCGATGATCGGCCTGGCCACAAGGGCTGCCAAGGCAGATCGGACGCGTCGAAATCAGGAGACCAAAATGCCCAAGATGAAGACGAAGAGCGGCGTGAAAAAGCGCTTCAAGCTCACCGCCACCGGCAAGGTGAAGCACGGTGTGGCTGGCAAGCGCCACCGCCTGATGAGCCATAACGCCAAGTACATCCGCCAGAACCGCGGCACTGACGTGATCTCCGATGCAGATGCAAAGGTGATCAAGAAGTGGGCGCCCTACGGGCTGAGCTGAGGAGCACTGAGTTATGAGCCGTATCAAACGTGGTGTTACCACACGTGCTAAGCACAAGCGGGTTTTGGATCAGGCGAAGGGCTATCGCGGCCGTCGCAAGAACACCATCCGCGTCGCCCGTCAGGCCGTCGAAAAGGCCGGCCAGTATGCCTATCGCGACCGCAAGGTTAAGAAGCGCAGCTTCCGCGCCCTGTGGATTCAGCGCATCAACGCTGCTGTCCGCGCCGAAGGCCTGACTTATTCGCAGTTCATCCACGGCACCAAGCTGGCCGGGATCGAACTGGACCGGAAGACGATGGCAGACCTCGCCATGAACGAGGGCGCGATCTTCACGACCGTGATCGCACAAGCCAAGGCTGCGCTTCCGGCCTGAGCCATTGGCTCGAACCGGTTGCAAGTCTTGCACCTGAAAAAGGGGCGGGTTTCTACGGAAATCCGCCCCTTTTTCGTTGCGACTCATGCAAGTGCGATGCACAACGTTTTTGACAGGTATAAAAACCACAGATCGGGGCGCACACATTTTGACTGGGGACTGCACAGTCCGGGTACGATTCCATCGGCCACCCGCGCCGCTCGCTCCCTATTTCACCACATTTTACATCACGGAAGTCGTCGTTGCTGATGCAGACCGCGTCACCGACCACCTCCATCCGGAATGGGCCAACCTGCGCATCTTTTCCGGCGATTGTCCTGATTCTGAACTTCCGGGACAGGCTCCACTCACCGGCAGCGCGGCAAATTTCACCGGGCCAACCAGCACCGCGCTGAAATTCACTGTCGGAACCATGCGCACATGGGGCGTGGGCTTTCTCCCGCTCGGTTGGGCACGGTTTGTTGGCCAACCTGCCAACGCCCATGCCGACCGCATCTATGCCGTGGCTGAGCAGCCGTTCCTGCGCCAGTTTGCTCCGCTGGTGGCAGGTCTGTTTGGCGACACCCCCGACGAAACCGCCGAACTGGCACGGATTACGCGATACTTCCTGCAAACGCTGAGTGAATCTGGCGAGGCGGATGATCCGCGAATCCTCGCCTGTCACGGCGCACTGCTTGATCCCGAGATTTCGACCGTCGCCGAAATGGCAGAGGCCACGCGCCTGCCAGCGTACACACTCGAACGCCTGTGCCGCCGCCACTTCGGTTTTGCGCCCCGTCTGCTGCTGCGCCGCCAGCGCTTCATGCGCAGTCTGGTGCAGTACATGCTTGATCCCTCGCTGCACTGGATCGGGGCAATCGATAGCCACTATCACGATCAGGCCCAGTTCGTGCGAGACTTCCATCGCTTCATGGGCATGAGTCCCAGCGAGTACGCCGCCAGCCCCAAGCCGATCCTGCATGAAGTGATGCGCGCCCGGCAGGAGTTCATCGGCAGCGCGGTTCAGGCGCTTCACACCCCCACGTCTCGATAACTCCACACTTTGATTCTGGCGCATTTGCGGCTAGCGGCTTCGCGCATGGAAAAGCTCGATCAACAGCAGGCCGAAACGCTGGACGCCATTGCCGCCGCGACCACGCCCGATACCGTGGAGGCGATCCGCGTCTCCGCCCTCGGCAAGCAGGGATGGGTCAGCGCCCTGCTCAAATCGCTGGGCGCCATGACCCCCGACCAACGCCAGAGCGAAGGCCCGAAAATCCACGCCGCGCGCGAGGCTGTCACCGCCGCGCTGGCGACACGCAAGACCGCGCTGGAAAGCGCCGTCCTCGAAGCGCGCCTTGCGGCCGAGACGGTGGACCTGTCGCTTCCCGCGCCCGAAACTCCTCGCGGCTCGGTCCACCCCGTATCGCAGGTCATGGACGAACTGGCCGAAATCTTCGCCGACATGGGCTTTGCCGTCGCCAGCGGTCCTGAGATCGAGGACGACTGGCACAATTTCACTGCGCTCAATATGCCCGAAACGCATCCGGCGCGCGCGATGCACGATACCTTCTACTTCCCGGACAAGGATGCAGAAGGCCGCTCGATGCTGCTGCGCACGCACACCTCGCCGGTGCAGATCCGTTCGATGCTGAAGGAAGGCGCACCGTTGCGCATCATCGCGCCGGGCCGCGTCTATCGTTCGGATTCGGACGCCACGCACACGCCGATGTTCCACCAGATCGAAGGCCTCGTGATCGACAAGGGCATCCACCTTGGTCATCTGAAGTGGACGCTGGAAACCTTCCTCAAGGCCTTCTTCGAGCGCGACGACATCACCCTGCGTCTGCGCCCCAGCTATTTCCCGTTCACCGAACCTTCGGTCGAAGTCGATGTCGGCTACACCCTCGTGGGCGGCAAGCGCGTGGTCGGCGGCAGCGGCGATGCGGCTGACGGTGGCTGGATGGAAGTGCTCGGCTCCGGCATGATCAACCGCAAGGTCATCGAATTCGGCGGGCTTGATCCCGATGAATGGCAGGGCTTCGCTTTCGGCACCGGCGTCGATCGCCTCGCCATGCTGAAATACGGCATGGACGATCTGCGCGCCTTCTTCGATGGCGATGCACGGTGGCTCGGCCACTACGGCTTCGGCGCGCTGGACGTGCCGACCCTTTCTGGCGGCGTGGGAGTACGTTCGTGAAGTTCTCGCTCTCATGGTTGCAGTCGGTCCTCGATACCAAGGCCGACGCGCGCCTCATCGCTGAAAAGCTGACCTCGCTCGGCTTGGAAATCGAAGGCGTCGAGGACGCTTCGGCGGCCCTGACCAAGTTCCGCATCGCCCGTGTCTTGAGGGCAGAGAAGCACCCGCAGGCCGACAAGCTGCAGGTGCTGTCGGTCGATCTGGGTGACGGCACCCCGCTGCAGGTCGTCTGCGGTGCGCCCAACGCCCGCGCTGGCCTCATCGGCGTGCTCGGCCTGCCCGGTGCGCTGGTCCCTTCGAACGGCATGGAACTGCGCAAGTCGGCCATTCGCGGTGTCGAATCCAACGGCATGATGTGTTCCACGCGCGAGCTTTGTCTGGGCGAGGATCACGACGGCATCATCGAACTGCCTGAAGACGCGCCCGTTGGCACCAGCTTTGCCGACTATATTGGTTCCGACCCGGTGTTCGACGTGGCCATTACGCCCAACCGGCCCGACTGCATGGGCGTCTACGGCATCGCCCGCGATCTTGCGGCGGCGGGCCTTGGCGTGCTCAAGCCTATCCCCACGGCTGCGGTCACCGGCAGCTTCCCTTGCCCGGTCGAAGTCCGCACCGACGATCCCGAAGGCTGCCCCGCTTTCTATGGTCGCGTCATTCGCGGCGTGAAGAATGGCCCCAGCCCGAAGTGGCTGCAAGACTACCTGAAGAGCGCAGGCCAGCGCCCGATCTCGGCACTGGTGGACATCACCAACTACGTGATGCTCGGCTATGGCCGTCCGGCCCACGCCTATGACCTTGCCAAGCTCACCGGCCCCGTAGTCGCCCGCAAGGCGCGCGAAGGCGAGAGTTGCCTTGCGCTCAATGGCAAGGAATACGCGCTCCAGCCCTTCATGACCGTGATTGCCGATGATGGCGGCGTCCACGACATTGCCGGCATCATGGGCGGCGAGCATTCGGGCTGCACCGACGCGACCACCGACGTCCTGCTCGAAGTTGCCTACTTCACGCCTGCCGCCATCGCCCGCACCGGGCAATCGCTAGCGCTCGCATCCGATGCGCGCGGACGGTTCGAACGTGGCGTCGATCCGGCGTTCCTCGATACCGGCATGGACCTGCTCACCAGCCTGATCCTCGAGATCTGCGGCGGCGAGGCCAGCGAAGTGGTCCGCGCAGGCGAGCCTCCATTGGCGCGCAAGGCCGTGGCCTATGACCCGGAACTGGCGGGCAACCTCGGCGGCATCGATGTGGGCAATGGTGAGCAGAAGCGCATTCTGACTGCGCTTGGCTTCGACGTCAGCGATGAATGGACCGTCACCGTCCCGACCTGGCGGCCCGATGTCGACGGCGCACCAGACCTCGTCGAGGAAGTGATCCGCGTCCACGGCCTTGATGCCGTACCGTCCACCTCGCTGCCGCGCGCAGACGGCGTGGCCAACCCGACTGCGACGCCAGCACAGATGCTCGAACGCCGCGTCCGCCGCGCCGCCGCCGCGCGCGGGCTGCACGAAGCCGTCACGTGGTCCTTCCTGCCCGAAGCGCAGGCCGCACACTTCGCCGATGGCGAAACGCTTTGGAGCCTTGCCAACCCGATCAGCGAAGACCTCAAGGTCATGCGCCCCTCGTTGCTCCCCGGGCTGCTCTCGGCCGCCCAGCGCAACCTGCATCGCGGCGCCACCTCGGTCCGCGTATTCGAGATCGGTCGTCGCTATCTACGCGGCACAAATGGCGCGAGCGACGAGAAACTGAGCCTCGCCGTCGTGCTGGCCGGTGATAGCACACCGCGTGGCTGGGCCACGGGCAAGGCCAAACCCTTCGACGCATTCGACGCCAAGGCCGAAGCGCTGGCGCTGTTGGCCGAAGCCGGTGCCCCGGTCGAAAACCTGCAAGTCATGGGAGAGGCTGGCGCACAATTCCACCCCGGCCAGTCCGCCACGCTGCGCCTCGGCCCCAAGCAGGTGCTGGCCCGCTTCGGCATGCTCCACCCGACCACCGCCAAGGCCTTCGATCTCGATGGCCCCGTCGCTGTGGTAGAGCTGTTCCTCGACCGCATTCCCGCAAAGAAGGGCGCAGGCCAGTTCGCCCGCCCGCACTTCGCGCCGCCCGCTTTGCAGGCTGTCACGCGCGACTTTGCGTTCCTTGTCGATGCGGCGCTTCCGGCGGGCGACTTGCTGCGCGCGGTAAAGGGCGCGGACAAGCAGGCGATCACCGCCGCGCGGCTGTTCGACGATTTCCGGGGGCAGGGCGTGCCAGAGGGACAGAAGAGCCTCGCCATCGAAGTGACGCTTCAGCCCACCGAAAAGTCATTCGACGAAGCAGCGCTCAAGGCAATTGCGGACAAGGTTGTTGCGGCAGCGGCCAAGCAAGGTGCAGTGCTGCGGGGATGAGCGAAGAACTGGTCACGATCACGAATGGCGAACTGACCGCGCGGATCAATCCGCTCGGTGCCGAGCTGTGGTCGCTGACCGATTCGTCGGGCGCGGAATACATGACCGATGCCGACCCGGCGTTCTGGGGAGGCCACGCGCCGCTGCTGTTCCCCATCGTCGGTTCGCTCAGCGGCGATGTGCTGCGCCTTGACGGCCGCGAATACCCGCTGCCGCGCCACGGCTTTGCCCGCCGCAGCGCGTTTTCGCCGGTTCATGTCGAAGGCAACGAGGCCCGCTTCCGCCTCACCGATTCGCCCGATACGCGCGCCGTTTACCCCTTCGGCTTCGTGCTGGAAGTTTCCTTCCGCATCGAAGGGATGACGCTGCACATCGAAACCAGCGTGTTCAATCCCAGCGCCGATCCTCTCCCCTTCAGCTTCGGCTATCACCCCGCCTTCGCCTGGCCGCTCCCCGGCAGAGCCGACAAGGCTGCACACAAACTGGTGTTCGAAGCTGACGAGCCGCAGGACGTCCGCCGCGTGTCGCGAGAAACCGGCCTGCTACTCGCCCAAGGTGAACCGACGCCCATCAATGCGCGCGAACTGCCCTTGAACGAAGACCTGTTCCGCGCCGATGCGCTGATCTGGGACCACCTGAACAGCCGCAGCCTGCGCTATGGTGCAACTGACAGCACCAAGCTCGACATCGCCTTCCCAGACACGCCCGCGCTCGGCGTCTGGCAAGTCCCCGGCGCACGCTACATCTGTATCGAGCCGTGGCAGGGCCATGCCGATCCCGAAGACTTCACCGGTGACTTCCCCGAAAAGCCCGGCATCGTCCTGCTGGCCCCGCGCGAAACCCGCAGCTTCCGCATGGACGTGAGCGTTCAGCCGCGCTAACCGCGCGCAATGTCCAATCGCCGCACCTTCGCCATCATCTCGCATCCTGACGCCGGTAAAACGACGCTCACCGAAAAGCTGCTGCTGCAGGGTGGCGCCATCCACCTTGCGGGCGAGGTAAAGGCGCGTGGGGCCGCGCGGCGTGCGCGGTCTGACTGGATGAAGATTGAGCAGCAGCGCGGCATCTCGGTCACGTCCTCGGTGATGACCTTCCAGAAGGACGGCATCGTCTTCAACCTGCTCGATACGCCGGGTCACGAGGACTTTTCCGAAGACACCTACCGCACGCTCACCGCCGTCGATTCGGCGATCATGGTGATCGACGCGGCCAAGGGTATCGAGCCGCAGACGCGCAAGCTGTTCGAGGTCTGCCGCTTGCGCTCGGTGCCGATCATCACTTTCGTGAACAAGGTGGACCGCGAAGGCCGCTCGGTGTTCGAAACACTGGACGAAGTGGCCGATGCGCTGGCGCTTGATGTGGTGCCAATGTCCTGGCCCATCGGCATGGGCGGCATTTTTCAGGGCGTGATGAGCTTTGCCGATGAAACCATCGCCCGCCCCGAAGGCGATAGCCGCGAGTTTCTGGGCAAGGTGGAGTCTGCCCCCTATGCCTCCGGCGAGATTCCGGCCGACATTGCCGAAGAGATCGAACTGGCCCGCGCCGGCTATCCCGAATTCGACATCGAAGCCTATCGTAATGGCGACCTGACGCCGGTCTATTTCGGCTCGGCGCTCAAGAACTTCGGCGTGGTCGACCTGATCGACGCGATTGCAAAGTTCGCTCCGCCGCCGCGCCCGCAATCGTCGAGCGTCGGCACGGTAGACCCCGAGCGCGCCGACGTGACCGGCTTCATCTTCAAGGTGCAGGCCAATATGGACCCGCAGCACCGCGACCGAATCGCCTTCATGCGCATGGTTTCGGGCACGTTCCGGCGGGGCATGAAGCTGACGCCTTCGGGTAGCGGGAAGCCCATCGCGGTCCATTCGCCGATCCTGTTCTTCGCGCAGGACCGTGAAATTGCCGATACCGCCGAGGCGGGCGACATCATCGGCATTCCCAACCACGGCACCTTGCGCGTCGGCGATACGCTGTCGGAAAAGAACGACCTGCGCTTTACCGGCCTGCCCAACTTCGCCCCGGAAATCCTGCGCCGCGTGGTGCTGAAAGACCCGACCAAGACCAAGCAGTTGCGCAAGGCGCTGGATGATCTGTCCGAAGAGGGCGTGATTCAGGTGTTCTACCCGGAGATCGGTTCACAATGGATCGTTGGCGTGGTGGGGCAACTCCAGTTGGACGTGCTCGTCTCGCGGCTTGAGGCGGAATACAAGGTCGAAGCTGGGCTGGAACCCTCGCCATTCGATACCGCGCGCTGGGTGAAGGGTAGTGATACTGCGTTGAAATCTTTCACTGATTTCAACGTGTCTAACCTCGCCAAGGACCGTGACGGCGACCCGGTATTCATGGCTCGGTCGGCGTGGGATGTTGGGTATCAGCAAGAGCGCAATCCAGAGCTGGTGTTCTCCGCCACCAAGGAACGTTAGGACGCCTTAGTCCATTCGAGGGGTTGAATCCGGGCGGCATCGAGCGCAGTTAGCCTGCCATGCAGTTACTCGGCCCAACTTCGAACACGTTCATCTCGCAGCGCCTGCGCCTCCACTATGTGGATTGGGGTAATGCTGACAAGCCACCGCTTCTGCTTGTTCACGGTGGGCGCGATCATTGCCGTTCGTGGGACTGGACGGCAGAGGCGCTGCGCGAGGATTGGCACATCATCGCGATGGACCACCGGGGCCACGGTGACAGCCAGTGGACCGATGACGGCAACTATCGCACGATGGACCTTGTCTATGATGTGGCGCAGCTGATTCACCAGCTAGACCTCGCCCCGGTCACAATTGTTTCGCATTCGTGGGGGGCCAATACCAGCCTGCGTTATGCCGGGTTGTTTCCTGAAAACGTGCGCAAACTCGTCGCCATCGAAGGCCTGTTTCCCACGCCAGAGCGCGAGGCCCTGCTGAAGGACGTGCCGTTTGCGCGGCGTGTGCGCGAATTCATCGGTGAAAAGCGCAAGGCAGCAGGCCGTCTGCCACGCCGCTATCCCACGCTGGAAGACGCCTATGCGCGCATGAAGGGTGAAAACCCCTACCTGACCGACGTTCAGGCCCGCCATCTGACGCTGCACGGCATCAACCGGAACGAGGACGGCACGTTCAGCTGGAAGTTCGATCCGCACCTCAATGTCGATGGCGCACCCTATGACATCAGCATCGACCAGCGCAACGAACTGTGGAAAGCCATTACCTGCCCCACCTTGCTGCTCAACGGTGCGGATTCATGGGCGGGCAACCCGGAACGCAACGGCATGGCGGAGCATTTCCGCAATGCCAAGGTGGTTGAGTTCGAGAACGCCGGGCACTGGCTCCACCATGACCAGTTCGACAAATTCATCAAGACGCTCAAGGACTTCCTCTGATGTCCGAATTTGCTGACCGAATCCTGCCTGAACATCAGGAAATGATCAGTCGGCAAGCGGTGTTCTTCGTGGCCACCGCCGCAGCCGCGGGGCGCATCAACCTCTCGCCCAAGGGCTATGACAGCTTTCGTGTGCTGGGGCCAAATCGGGTCGCCTATCTCGATCTGGGCGGGTCCGGGAACGAAACCCACGCCCATCTCCTTGCCGATGGTCGCATCACCGTGATGATGACCAATTTTCAGCAGCCGGCCTTGATCCTGCGGCTCTATGGTCATGGCAAGCCAGTCCTGCCTGCTGATCCTGAATGGGAAGAACTGGCCGCGCATTTCGTGCTGCTCCCCGGTACGCGCCAGATCTTCGACATCGCAGTCGATAGTGTGCAGACAAGTTGCGGCTGGGGTGTTCCAATCATGAACATGGAGCAGGAGCGCAAGACACTCGTCAAATATCACGCGCAAGCCGATCCGGCAGCCTGGAAAACCAAAGTTGCCGGGCGCGTCCGCAGTATCGACGGGTTGCCGGTGCGACCGACCGACCGTTACATTACAGGTGCCTGAAGCACGCACCAAGCTGAAGGTCGCCAGCTACAACATCCACAAGGGTGTCGGGCTGGACCGAAAGCGCGATCCCGAGCGGATTCTTACGGTGCTGCGCGAGATCGACGCGGATGTGATCGCGTTGCAGGAAGCTGACCGCCGCTTTGGCCTGCGTGAAGCCGTGATTCCGCGCGCCACACTGGATGATCACAGCCCTTGGATGGTGGTAGAGCCGGGGCATTACGATAGCGCACGCACCGCATCCAGCATGGGCTGGCATGGCAATGCCTTGCTCGTGCGGCGTGGGATCGAAGTGGTTGAGGCCTGCGCTGTGCCGCTGCCGACCATAGAACCGCGCGGTGCGGTGTGCGCCACGCTGCGGGTGGGCGGAGCATTGCTGCGTGTGGTCGGCATGCACCTTGATCTGTCCGGCCTGCGTCGCCGTCAGCAGGTTTCGGCGGTCTGCAATCACATCGCCGCGCATGAGAACTCCGGTCATGCCGTGATGATGGGTGACCTCAATGAATGGTCGATCACTGGCGGCGCGCTGTCTGCTTTCGCACCGCCCTTGCGCGTGCTTGCCCCGGGCCGCAGTTTCCCCGCGCGCCGTCCGCTGGCGCAGCTTGACCGTATCGTGGTGAGCGAAGACCTCGCAGTAGAGGCCAGCGGTGTTCACCACAGTCCGCTGGCAGCGGTGGGATCGGATCATCTGCCGGTGTGGGCCACACTGATCCTGCCCTGATTTGTGGCACGTAGGCCTGCCTAAAAAACAGGCAAATCGCATAACATGCACAAGAATCGGGCGGCTTTAACCGTTGGCTGGGGAGTTCTGTTCCCGTAAACGGCCCAATCCGTAACTTTTCTGATTTGGCACGCCCTTTGCTTAACACTCTACGCCGGCAGGTCGCCCGGCGTGTGGGCAAAAGAAGGGGGCATGAATGAAATTCATCATCGCCATCATCAAGCCGTTCAAGCTCGACGAAGTGCGTGAAGCGCTCTCGGCCTTGGGCGTCGCTGGGATGACGGTGTCGGAGGTGAAGGGCTTTGGTCGGCAGAAGGGCCAGACCGAAATCTACCGTGGCGCCGAATACTCGACGAACATGCTGCCGAAGGTGAAAATCGAGATCGCCGCAAGCGATGATCTCGCGCCGCAGATCGTGGAAACGATCCAGCAGGCCGCCAGCACCGAAGCAATTGGCGACGGCAAGGTTTTCGTGCTCGATCTCGCATCGGCCACGCGTATCCGCACCGGCGAAACCGGGGATACCGCGCTGTGAGCGCGCCTTCCATTTCCGACCTTAGGGGAACCAACATGATCCGTAAGATGATCGGTGGCTTGGTGGGAACGGGCGCTTCGCTCTTCGCCGCTACGGCTGCTTTTGCACAGGATGGGCCGATCAAGGCACCATCGGTTGAACAGATGGCCGGCATGGTCAACAAGGGCGACACGACCTGGATGCTGATTTCGTCGGCACTCGTCCTGATGATGAGCGTTCCGGCACTCGCACTTTTTTACGGCGGCCTCGTTCGCACCAAGAACATGCTCTCGGTGCTTATGCAGGTGTTCATGGTCGTTTCGGTCGCAGCGCTCGTATGGGTCAGCTGGGGCTATTCGATGGCCTTCACCAGCGGCGGTCCGTTCGTCGGCGGCTTCTCGAAGATGTTCCTGATGGGCGTTGATGCAACGACCTATGCGGCAACCTTCTCGAACAACGTCTACATTCCTGAATACGCGTTCGTCATCTTCCAGATGACCTTTGCCTGCATCACCCCGGCGCTGATCGTCGGTGCCTTTGCAGAGCGCGTGAAGTTCTCGGCGCTGATGGTCTTTACCGTCCTGTGGCTGACCGCGATCTACTTCCCGATGGCGCACATGGTCTGGTACTGGGCTGGCCCAGACTTCCTGCCTGATGCTCCGACCGATGCTGGTTTCCTGTGGGCAATGGGCGCGCTCGACTTCGCTGGTGGCACCGTGGTGCACATCAACGCCGGTATCGCAGGCCTCGTTGGCTGCATCATGATCGGCAAGCGCGTTGGCTTCGGCAAGGAAGCTACTCCGCCGCACTCGCTGACCATGACCATGATCGGTGCTTCGCTTCTGTGGGTGGGCTGGTTCGGCTTCAACGCTGGCTCCAACCTCGAAGCCAATGGCGTCACCGCAGTTGCCTTCATCAACACTTTCGTCGCCACCGCTGCCGCAGCCGTCTCCTGGGCGATTGTCGAGCAGATCCACCACGGCAAGCCTTCGATGCTGGGCGCTGCAACGGGTGCCGTCGCTGGCCTCGTGGCGATCACCCCGGCTTCGGGTCTCGGCGCTCCGATGACCTCGATTGTCCTCGGCCTCGTCGTCTCGCCCATCTGCTACCTCTTCGTCAGCACGGTGAAGAACAAGCTCAAGTATGACGATACGCTCGACGTATTCGGCGTGCACGGCGTGGGCGGCATCGTTGGCGCCATCGCCACCGGCATCGTCGCGGCTCCTTCGCTTGGTGGCCAGGGCGTGTTTGACTACACCGTGTTCCCGGCAGGCTTCGACGCTGACAGCTACAGCATCGGCACCCAGGTGATGACGCAGATCAAGGCAGTGCTCTTCACCGTCCTGTTCTCGGGCATTGGCTCAGCGATCCTCTTCTTCATCGTCGACAAGACCATCGGTCTGCGTCCGTCGGAAGAATCAGAGCGCGAAGGCCTCGACATCTCCGAACACGGCGAGCGCGCCTACAACTATTAAGTTTACCCGAATTGGCGGAGTGGGGGAAACAGATCCTCTCCCTCTCATTCCCTGCCCCGCCAAACCATGTTCCTCCTGCGAACAGACTAAGGCCGGAAGCGCTAGCCCGCTTCCGGCCCTTTTTTCGTCCTTGCCCCGGGGTTCGCTTGCCGGAAACTCCGGCAATCTCTAAGGCGCGGCCTCATGGAAAACGCGCCTAAGCCCAAAGAATGGATCCTCGGCATTCACGCCTATGTCCCCGGCAAGTCGACCGGCAAGGACGGGCAAGTGCTGACCAAGCTCTCCGCCAACGAGAACCCGCTCGGCACCAGCGCCGCCGCGCTTGAGGCACAGACCCACGCAGGCGATCCGGCGCGCTACCCTGATCCTGACAGCACGGCGCTGCGCACCGCCATCGCGCAAGTCCACGGCCTCGATCCCGCGCGCGTGGTCATGGGCACCGGCTCGGACGAACTGCTCAACCTTGCCGCGCAGGCCTATGCCGGGCCGGGCGACGAGGTTGTCTATGTCCGCTACGGCTTCTCGGTCTACGACATCGCCGCCCGCCGCTGCGGCGCCACCCCGGTGGTCGCGCCCGATCACGACTATGGCACCGATGTCGACGCGCTGCTCGCCTGCGTGACTGAACGCACCCGCGTCGTTTTCCTCGCCAACCCCAACAACCCCACCGGCAGCTGGCTCCCCCGCGCCGAAATCGCGCGCCTCCACGCTGCGCTGCGCCCCGACATTCTGCTGGTGCTGGATGGCGCCTATGCCGAATACGTCGCGCCGGAAAACGACGACGGCGCGCTCGAACTCGCCACCACCGCGCAAAACGTGCTGGCCACGCGCACCTTCTCAAAGATCTACGGTCTTGCCGGAGAGCGCCTTGGCTGGGGCACCGGCCACCCTGCGATCATCGACATGCTCAACCGCATCCGTGGCCCGTTCAACGTCTCGCTGACCGGCCAAGCCGCTGGCCTCGCCGCCGTGCAGGATCAGGCCTTCGTCGAAAGCTCGCGCCGCCACAACGCGCAGGAACGCGCCCGCTTCGTTGAAAAGCTCGAAGCGCTGGGCAACCACGGCGTCCGCCCGCTGCCCAGTCAGGCCAACTTCGTGCTGATCCTGTTCGAAGGCGCGCTCACCGCCGAACAGGTCTACAATGGCCTGATGGACCACGGCTACATCACCCGCTGGCTGCCGGGGCAGGGCCTGCCGCAAGCGCTGCGCATCACCATCGGCACGGCAGAGCAGATGGACGAGATCGCCACCGCCATCCGCCAGATGTGCGAGGCGTCGAAGTGAGCGACGCGCCCTTCAAACAGGTCACCATCGTCGGCCTCGGCCTGCTCGGCGGGTCGATTGGCCACGCGGTGCAGGCCTTCCTGCCCGATACCACCGTCGTCGGCTATGACGCAGACCCCGAAGTCCGCACTGCCGCGCGCGCGCTGAACCTCGCCCACCGCATCGCCGACACCGCGCAGGACGCCGCCACCGGCTCAGACCTCGTGATCTTTTGCGTCCCCGTTGGTGCAATGGCCGCCGCCGCCCGCGCCATCGCGCCGGGTCTGTCGAAAGACGCGCTGGTCAGCGACGTCGGCTCCTCCAAGGCCACCGTCGCCGCTGCCTTGGCCGAAGCGCTGCCCGGCCACCACATTATCCCCGCGCATCCCGTGGCGGGCACAGAGCGCAGCGGCCCGGACGCCGGGTTCGCCACGCTGTTCCGCAACCGCTGGTGCATCGTCACCCCGCCCGCCGATGCCGACCCGGCACTGGTCCAGCGCCTCGTGGCCTTCTGGGAAGCGCTGGGCGCGCGGATCGATACGATGGACGCCGACCACCATGACAAGGTGCTCGCCGTCACCAGCCACCTGCCGCACCTGATCGCCTATACCATCGTCGGCACCGCGTCGGACCTTGAACAGGTCACGCAAAGCGAGGTCATCAAGTATTCCGCCGGTGGCTTCCGCGATTTCACCCGCATCGCCGCATCAGACCCCACGATGTGGCGCGACGTGTTCCTGACCAACCGCGACGCCGTCCTCGAAATGCTCCAGCGCTTCACCGAGGATCTGACCGAACTGCAAAAAGCCATCCGCAAGGGCGACGGCGAAACCCTCTTCGACCACTTCACCCACACCCGCGCGATCCGGCGAGGGATCATCGAGATGGGACAGGACGACGCGCGGCCGGACTTTGGGCGGAGCGATCATCAGGGGCAGGGGTGAGGGGGCGGCATTGGTGGAAGTACCATTTCCTGTGCATCATTTGGGTGCCCGGAGCGTCACATGAAGCAAAAACCGAACTACAAACTGTTGCGAAGGGCGCGGTTGAAAAAATTAGGCCGTGAGCAATCTTCAGCTACGAATTTGGCGCGTGGTTTCAATATATTTCTCACGACGGTTATCTCAGTGGCCACACTTGCGGTTGCGGTAGCATCTTATCTAATTGCTGAGAAGCAAACAGAAGTATCTATTGCTTTGGCTAAGTTGGAAATTGCGAAAAATCAATCCAAGTTTAGCGTTGTTTCTTCAGGTAGAAGCTCTGCCTTTCGGCAAAGTGGGCGACTAATTGAGCCGCAAATCTCAAATGCCATTGCAGTTATTCCCGAGGTGGGTGTTCGGGAGATTATTGCTGTAAATGGTCAAGCGAGCATATTCTTCTCTACAGCGGGTGCCCAACGCCCATGTGTTGTCGCAATCCGTGGCTTGTTTATGCAAAGTACGCGGGACAAAATCCACATCGTTGAAGCTTCGGCACAAGACCTACAGAAACTTATTGATGCTGCCGCGAACGCAGGTCTCAGGGCAGAGGGCTTCTATACCGACGTGCTCGTATCGTTCACGAATCTTTATGGCGACGCTGAGTTTGCAAATTTGGGTGAGGACGGCTCCGCTTTGGAAATGTCCAGCTTTGGAAACAGCGACATTACGATTTACGCTGGAGCTTGGTCAGGCGGGAAAGGCTTTTACTTGGATTATCCTATATCTGATTCGGCCTGCCCGATCATCGGGACAAAGGTGCGCCAACTGGTTGAGCGGACAAAAGGACATGCAGGTGACGGTGGAGTTGAGAAGCTCCCGCCGACGCTCAGGCGCGAACTATTGTCTCACTGAGCCGATGCAAAATGTTGGGTGATGACGGGGTCTTGACCAATAGCGTCTAGGAGCGAAGCTCAGCTTGTGTGTGTGTTCGCATGGCGTACCGATCCGGCGGCTGATTAATGAAGTCTTCGCATTTCTCGCACGACACACTGCAATAGTTCGATCATGAAATGCAGGCAGCCAAGCACCATTGTTGCTTCGTACTCGTTGAATTCCCCGTTGCCCCGGCCGTGCTCTTCCACACGGAAGAACGAGACTGTTCCGGTATGTACGAACGAGCTGAGGTATCGGTAGAACCTGCGAAACATACCCCGGTCCAGGTTGAGGCGGTCCAACACATCATCCTGCACGAAAGGGGATTTTGCGCCCTTACGGAGGTCTTTCTGGCGCTGTGGCGACAGCCCATGAAAAAGCCCGATTGTATCTAGGTGCTTAGCAAGATTTTCCTGCGCATTTGTAAATTCGGACGGCTCTGGCTCCCCTTCAACCTCCTGCGTTAGACGATAGCGCGCTCGGTTATCCGCAATGGTTAAGGCCGTGATGCGGAAATCCCAAAGTTCTGTAGTCTCTGTCTCAACGCACAGCCAGTGGAACAGCAGATAGCTTTCGGCAAAAACGCGGACCAAGGCGGCGATGGAGCTGATGTCCCATAAATCTTCCGACCCAGCAGAGGCGACACGCGGCACAATCTTATCTAAGGTCATGGCATTCAGGGTCATTTTCGCGGCTAGAACGGATGACCAATACTGCCGCCCATTCTTGCTGGGGCTACCGCCTATCGTGGCGGACATTCTGACTAGCTCGCTTACGGCATTGTGAAAGTCTGCGCGTGCGGTGCCATAGTCATCTGAGTGAGAGTTCATCACGCGGCTTTCCGATTTTGAGGTACCTTCGGTTCTAACGCGCCAACCCTCACCCATTCAGCGCATTGATCGCCGCCTTCACCCGCGCTTCGATCTCCTCACGCGGCAACCCCGCCGGGATTTCCTCGGCGAAGCGGTAGCGGATGGTGCCCGGTTGTTTCCATGTGCGGTGGTAGAGCGGCCCGCTGTCCACCGCCACCGGGATCACCGGCAGGCGCAGCAGCTTGTAGATTCCGGCAAAGCCTGCCTGCAACTGGCCCGGCGTGCCGTGCGGGGTGCGGGTGCCTTCGGGGAAGATGATCAGCGGGCGGTCTTCGGCAATCAGGCGGCGCGCTTCGGACAGCATCGTGCGCAGCGCCTTGGCCCCGGCCTCGCGCTCCACGCCGATCAGGCCGAAATTGCGCGCTGCTGGTCCCCAGCCGGGGATGCGCAGCAGTTCGGCCTTGGCGAAGACCACCGGCAAGCGGAACAGCCAGGGCATATCAATCGCCTCAAAGAACGATTCATGGCGGATGGCATAGAGCACGCCGGGTTTGAACACCGGGTTTTCCAGCTTCACCCGGATGCCCAGCAGCACGCGGCAGCACAGCCGGTGCCATCCGCACCACCCGCGCACCACGGCGCGCAACAGTGGTTTGCTGAACGGCATGCACAGCAGCGAGGCCAGCACGATCGGCACGGAGCCGCCGTAGAAAACGACATAGAAAATCACGCTGCGGATGACGGACAGCACCTTGCGCACGCTCACCAGCCGATCATCCACGCCACGGTGCGCGCCACCAACTTGCTGTATTCGATGAACAGGATGCGAAGGCTTGGCGTTGATGGCACGGCGTCCTTTATGATGATCAGGCTGTCGGGCGCTTCGGCCTCAAGATCCAGCGCGGCGCGGCGCATGTGCCAGTCGGTCGTCACCAACCGGATCGATCGCAGCTTGTTTTCCCGGATCCAGCGCATCGTTTCAATCGCGTTGCTGCGCGTATCGACCGCGTCATAGCCCAGCGTCACGCAGCAGGCCATCAGCCGCTCAGGCACCTTGTACTCCACCGCAAATTCGCGCGGGCGCACTTCGCGGTCCACGCCCGAGACCAGCAGGCGGCGCGCGCGGCCTTTTTCGACCACGCTGAGCGCGTGGGGGATGCGCCCTCCGCCGCCGGTCAGCGCCACCACGCCATCAGTGCGCACAGGCTCCACCACCGGCTGTGGCAGGAACGTGGCGAACCACACAAAGCCCAGCGCCCACACGATCAGCAGCAGCGACAGCAGCCGCCGGAAGATGCCGCGCTTCGTCACAACATGCCCTTCAGCGCGTTGAGCACCGAGAGCCGCGCGGTCAGGACCGCCAGCAGCACGCCCGCCACCGGGATGCAGCAGATCAGCAGCCAGTCGGTATAACCAAGGCTACCCGCCGTCATCATGCCCGATCCCAGCGCGGCAAACTGGCGGCCCAGCAGGCCGATGGTCACCACGCCGAGCAGCAGCCCGCCGATGCCGCCCGCCGCTGCGTCGACCGCCATCGAACGCTGGAATATCCGCGCGATCTGCGCATCGGTGCCGCCCAGCATGTGGACGATCTCGATGGTATTGCGGTGGTTGCTCAATGCGTTGCGCGATGCCAGCAGCACCGTGGCGACCGTGGCAAAGGCTAGCAGCGCAATCAAACCGCCCGCCAGCAGTTGCAGCGCGCCAATCGCTTCGAACACCGGGGCGAGCCAGCTGGCCTGCGCATCCACCCGCGCATCGGGCGCGCGGGCGGCGATCTGTTTGCGCAATGCGGCCACGGCGGTCTTGTCGGCATTGCCCGCCAGCCGCACGTCGATCAGCGCGGGCACGGGCAGTGCGTTCACATCATCGCCCACGGTCGTGCCCAGCCACGGCTCAACCAGCGCATCAAGTTCCTTCTGCGGCACAATGCGCACCGAAGCGACACCTGGCGCGCCCTGAAGTGCCGCAAGCGCGGCCTGCGCCTGCCGGTCGCGCTCTCGCGGGGCGCCGTTGACGATCTGCACCGTCACCCCGCCCGCCACGTCGGCACTCGCCGCATTGGCGGTCTTGCGCAGGGCGAGGCCGCTGGCAGTGGCCACCACGGTCAGCCCGATCATGATGGCAATGACCCACGGCATCGGCCCGGAAAGCTTGCCCTGCGGCAGCAGGCGCGTTTCCGCACCCCGCCGCTCGCGCCACTCCTCGCGCAGGGAGCCGGTGAACATCTCGATCAGGTTCATGCGCCCGCCCGCTCGGGCCGGGGGGCCGGGGTTTGGCGGCGCGGCGGATAGCGGAGCGCGCCGGTGGGATCGGACAGCCGACCCTTGTCGAGCCGCATGATCAGCGATTCCGGCACCTTGCGGATCAGGTGAACATCATGCGTGGCCACCACCACGGTCGTCCCCAGCCGGTTCAGCGCCTCGAACAGGCGCAGCAGCTTTTCGGCCATATCGGGGTCGACGTTGCCGGTCGGCTCGTCGGCCACCAGCATGTCGGGCCGCCCGATCACCGCGCGCGCAATGGCCACGCGCTGCTGCTCCCCGCCCGATAGCGATGCCGGACGCGCATGGCTGCGGTCGCCCAGTTCCACCCATTCGAGCATGTCGGTCACGGGCTTGATGATGTCGCTTTCGGGCACGCCCGCCACGCGCAAGGGCAGGGCGACATTGTCAAAAGCGGAGAGGTGCGGGACCAGCCGGAAGTCCTGAAACACCACGCCAAGGCGGCGGCGGAAGCCGGGCAACCGGTCACGCGGAAGGGTGATCGCGTCGGTGCCGAACATGCGGATCAACCCGCGTGAGGGGCGCTGCGCCAGATAGAGCAACTTCAACATCGACGTCTTGCCCGCGCCCGAAGCGCCGGTCAGAAAGTAAAAACGCCCGGAATACAAAGTGAAGCTGACGTCGGTCAGAACTTCCTTTTCAGTGCCATAGCGCAGGCCCACGTTGTCAAAATGGACAATCTCCGCGTCTTCGTGCTGGCTCATGAGAAAGGGACATTACCTGTTTGCTGGACGCGGATCGTTACGTTGAAACGGCTATACGCGGCAATCCATGTGGAAAAAAGGCCATGAAAGCGTTTCTTGCCCCGTGAAGCTATTGTTTCGACAGGCGTGACCATGCTTAACCCACAGCCATGATTATCGCGTGCCCCGCCTGCTCGACGCGCTACGTCGTTCCCGACAGCGCCATCGGTGTGGACGGACGGACCGTGCGCTGTGCCAAGTGCCGCCATTCGTGGTTCCAGAACGGCCCTGAACTGCCGGAGCGGGAGAGCGTGGAGCCGGTTGCTGACGCGCCCGTTGCTGCGCCGGAGGCTGAGGCGCCCGCTCCGTCTCCTGCGCCAGAGCCGGTTCAGGCTGAACCCACCGTGCCGCCGCCTTTGCCAGAGGCTGCGCGCCGGGTGCCGCCGCCGGTCTATTCCGACGATGATCTCTCACCCTTCGATCACCAGCCGCCGTTCCGCCCGCGCCGCAACCCGGCAAAAATGTGGACGATCGCGGCGGTTGCCTTCGCGCTGACCGTGGCGGCGCTCGCAGGGGCAGTGTGGCAGTTCGGCATGCCCAAGTGGCTTCCGGGTGCAGCGCAAACGTTCGGCGCGGACCGGCCCGATCTGGTCCTGTCCTTCCCGCCCGAAAAGCAGGACCGCCGCCAGTTGCCCAACGGCACCGAATATTTCGGCGCAAGCGGTACAGTAACCAACAATGGCAAGGACGTGCGCGCCATTCCGGAAATCCTGATCGTGCTGCGCGATGCAGGCGACAGGGTGGTGAAAACCTGGGAAGTTCCACCCCCGCAGGAAGAGCTTGCGCCAGGTGAAAGCGTGACGATCAACGCCGCCGTCACCGATGTGCCCAAGTCTGCCAAGGTCGCCGAAATCGGCTGGAAACCGGATTGATTTGAAAAAAGTCCTGAACGTTGTTGCGCGCGCCAAATTGCTTTGCTAGGGGCGCGCTCCTACCCCACCACGGGGCGCTGGCCACAGGCCTTGCACCCCGTCTGATTTTGCGGTCATGGCGGAATTGGTAGACGCGCAACGTTGAGGTCGTTGTGGGCGAAAGCCCGTGGAAGTTCGAGTCTTCTTGACCGCACCATCACCCCTTGAAAATGTGATCTTCGCCTTCGGGCACCCCGTTTTCCGGGGCTTTTGGCGCTTGTTGATACCGTCCGAGCGCGAAAAAACGCGAATCATGCGAATTCAGGGGCTTGGGCAGAGTTGGTTGATGAAGTTCAGGCGGCGTCGACTCTTCGAGCGGCGCTGAACGGAGTTCGGGATCGACGATGTCAAAAAGCCGCCAAGGATGACAGCGTCGATCCTTGTAGGAAACCGTTTTCCATCATGACCAATTTGAGTGTCCGGCCATGTCTTGGGTCTCTTGTTGTGATGTTATCATCCACTAGCTCTACGGTTTGTACGCCTGTGCTGCTGGGGCCATCACCGTATCAGGCTTATCTGGGCTGAGAGCCTCGCGGGATCGGCAGCGTCGTGGCCGCTTGTGTCACCGTATTTGCTGAAGCCCTGCAGGAAATTCGCAAATAGGTCGAAATTGGCTCGGAAAGCGCTGCGATTGGCGAATGTAAATCCGAAGCGGGTCAAAGCAGCATGGCGATAGCGTGTAATCTCGCTAAGCAAAGACGCTATGGATTGTGGTTAACTGACAGTTCTTGGCTGGTATATCCAGAATGGATATTTCAGGAAATTTGAAACTATTCCATTCTGGAACTATTCCCGAATTCTCTGATTGTTCTGGATGAAACAGAAAAGGGTTCGCCGTGTCGCAAGAAGAGCAGCTTGATAATCCCTTGGGCAGTTTGAGCGGGAAACAGCGCGAAGTGCTGGATCTTGTGCTGGATCGTCGCACCAACAAGGAGATTGCAGCATTCCTTCGGATTTCCCCGTCTGCGGTCGAGCAAAGGCTCCAGTCCGTTCGGCGCAGGTTGGGAGTGCAGTCTCGGGCAGACCTTGCGCGGACATATCAGACCATCATTGATGCCTGTGCAATTCGGACAGGTGAAAAATTGCAGGTGGCAGAAAGCCGCTCGGTTCAGCAATTTGACGAAGAAGAAATTGAGGCTTTTGAAAGGGATAATGTGACGCAGATCACATTTCACGGACTAGAGCCTCAGTCCGTTTTTGAGCAGAGTGATCGTGGCGAGCTGTTTTTGACCAAGCTGGATCGTGTTGCCGGAGTGTCAGGTCGAGTAGCGGCCATATCCGTGGTGGCGACTTCGATGGCGCTCCTTCTGGCGATAGTGACAAGGTTTTCAAACGCCTTTTGACCAGTTTCTGCAAACACGCTGGCTTGGGTGAGGCGGTGATTTGTGAGGGGTGAATGATTTTTGAGGTCAGCAGCCCTGGCTCCGATGCGCTGTTGAATCTGGTCGTCGTGTTGATTTGCCTGTGCGTAGCGATTTGTGCGTTGGTTTTTGGCAGGGCTGTTGAACGCGTAGGTGGATGGTTTCTGACACTATCAATAGGATTTCATATTCTGTTTGGGGTGATTTTTCCGAATAGAATATCGCATGAAAATTTGATCAACTTGGCGTTGTCATTTGTTGATTTGGTAATGTTCTCGACGTTGGCATTAAAAACTTACCGAATATGGCCAATAATCGCGAGCGGATCTCTTTTCTTGATTTGCAATGTCCAAGTGCTTGAGTGGTATGGCGCAGATATAGGCCTATTTGGTGATGGCAGGATATTGACGGCCCTTTGGACCTCAGTCCCGTTGTTGCTTTTGGCCAGTTTGATCCGTTCCATGCTGCGCCAGCGATTTGAGCGTGTGCAGCAGATCAGGCGGAAAAAGCGCTGATTGACCGTCCGTTATGTACAGCATGCTGTGAAAGGCCATGTGAATGCTGAATGCCGATCAATCGTCGGAAATGGCGCGCCTGAAAGAGTTGCTGTCGCAAGCTGCACAGTTGGCTGCAGCGCTCGATGGCGGGTTCTCGCATGGCGCGAAACCTGCAGCGACCAGCAATGACCTCGTCTCAATCGCTGACGACGAGAGTGTCCTTGCCTTTGCAAAGAACCTCTACGCTTTCCGGCGCAGACGGAACGAGTTCTTCAGCGGGTTGCTGTTTGCCGATCCGGCTTGGGACATTCTCCTCGAACTTTACATCATGCGTGTGGCCAACAAGCCCGTGCGCGTGAAGAATGCCTGTCTGGCATCAGGCGTGCCAGCGACAACTGCGCTGCGCTGGATCGGGCTGCTGGAGGAACAAGGGCTGCTTACGAGATCAGCGGATACATCGGATCAGCGGGTCCGGTGGGTATCGCTGACCGACCATGCGTTTCGCACGATGCATCAGTTGCTGTCAGGACAAGTGCGTCAGGCAACCACAGAGCCGGATGCGGAATTTGATACTCGCGCTAGCCGGACCAAAGTGGGGGTGAGCTGATGAGCTTGGACCAGCATGAATTTAGTTCGGAGCTTGATGAAAGTCAGTGCCGTCCGGCCTCAGTCGGCGCTCCCAACCCAACTATTGCAGCGTCGGATGTGATTGAAATTGAACTTGTGGAGGAATGGCTTCCGCGCGATCCAGCGCATGCGGCAGAGGCCATTGTGATTATGTTGTTCGTGATGTTTGGTTGTGGCTTGGCCGTGTGGGTGATGGCATCCCTGCAATAACTTCCGTCCTTGCAGATTGCGCAAGGGGGCGGAGAAGTTGCATTTGGCTCATTCGAGCGGATTCGACAGCGTGACCTTACCTTTCAGGGGCCCGGAATTTCCGGGCGCTTACGAAGCACGCGTCACGTCACAGCCATCAGGCTCGCATTCCCCCCTGCCGCAGTGCGATTGATCGAGAGCGAGACTTCGGCCGGTTTTGTCGGAGGTCGCCCTCAGGCTGGCGTACTGTGCTGCGCTCAGTAAGCCGGTCACGCCCTCGCTCATGATCTAGCAGCGCTGCGAAATTCTTTTGGAATCAGTTATTTGATCGTGTCATACGTTTAATTACTTATAAAGATGTTGTAAGTTGTGCGCGAGAGGGCAATGCTGCGTCCGATAGACAGATCGGAGCGTTGTGATGGGCCTGTATACCGGTACTTTGTCCGACGACGAAATCACAGGGGACTTTGTAGAGGTCACTGTCATTGGTCTTAATCCGGATTTTTCGCCTATATTAGATATAAATGAAGATTATCTGGACTTTATGTATGGCTTTGAGGGTAACGATACTCTCAATGGTGGCTATGGATCGGATCAGATCTTTGGTGGAACCGGCAATGACGTTATATACGGTTTTGGATCGTCAACTTGGCCAGATGGGACGAATACTTTCATTGTTGACGATGTGCTTGTTTTTTCAAATCAGGGTAGCCATCTCGCCGACGATGATCTGCTTTATGGCGGAGAGGGCAACGACACCATCTATGGCGGCAATGGGAACGATACGATCGAGGGGGACATCGGCACCAATGTGCTGCTGGGCGGAGACGGCAACGACACTCTGACTTCGTTCGGGTCTACATCCGATATAATGGACGGCGAAGCAGGCGACGATCGTTTTATCGTTGTGTTCGCCGATGCGCCCTCGCTTCAGGGCGGCAGCGGCATCGATACCCTGAATATCACTGGTGGCACGATCAGCAACTTTTCGGCTGCAAACGGTTTCGAACGTGTCGGCGCAAGTCTGGGAGATAATTACTTTTTTGGCACTGCCCAGGCAGACGTGCTCGATTTCAGTTCGCTGACGCTGACCGAGCGTGGGGATACATTGGGCTTCCAGATATACGCACAAGAAGGCGACGATGCGATCACCGGGACGTCATTCGATGATGTGTTGGCTGGCGCAGGTGGCAACGACACGCTGATCGGCGGGGATGGCAACGACATCATTTCCGGCGGTGACGGTGATGACCACATCGAGGGTGGTAGTGGCGACGATATCCTTGCCGGCGATGCTGGCACCAATGTTATTCTGGGGGGGGACGGGAACGACAGCCTGACAGCGTTTTTGTCCATATTCGATGTGCTGGATGGCGGTGCAGGCGACGATCATGTTTCGGTGTTTACGGTTGTTGGTGTCACGCTTCAAGGCGGAAGCGGCATTGACACATTGACTGCCACATCTGTTTTCTTGAGCGGCTTCTCGGCTGTAAATGGGTTCGAGCGCATCGGAAATGACAACACTAGCACTATCATCGGTACCGAAGGATCAAACGTCCTTGATTTCAGCTCGCTGACCCTGACCGAGCGAGTGGATACTTTCGGCTTCGAGATATACGGGGAGCTGGGCGACGACACGATCACCGGCACCGCATTCGATGACACGATATTTGGCGGAGATGGCGACGACACACTGTCCGGCAGCGCTGGCAATGATCGGATCGACGGCGGCTTGGGGTTCGATGTCGTCAATTTCACGGGCAATGTGGCGGACTACAGCGTGATCAGTCTGGGGCCGGACGTCTGGCAAGTGACCGATAACCGGGTGGGCGCGCCTGATGGGGAGAATGTGATCAGCAGTGTCGAGAACCTGCTGTTCAACGGCGTTCCTTTTTCTCCCTTGGCCGATGTGGTGGGGACAACGGGCCCCGATGTGCTGATCGGTGATGACGCGAGGAACAGGATCAGCGGTGAAGGCGGCGATGACTACATCGATGGCGCAGGTGACAATGACATCATCACCGGCGGGTCCGGCAATGACACGCTGATCGGCGGCGAGGGAAGCGATACTTTCCGCGTTGGGCTGAATGCCGGGACCGACAGCGTTTCGGGCGGCGACGGCTATGATCGGATCGAGGCGACTGCGGCAAATGCCGTGATCGGGCTATCGGAGATCAGTGGCATCGACCTGATCGACGCTGCGGGTTTTGCAGGCGTGCGCGTGGTGGGCAGTTCTGCTGCACAGACGCTGGATTTCAGCTTGGTCCAACTGATTGACGTGGTCTCTATCAATGGCGATGGCGGCAACGATGTGATCATCGGGTCGTTAGGGGCAGACACGATCATCGGCAGCTTTGGCAGTGACACGATGGACGGCGGCGGTGGGGACGATACGTTCCAGATCGGCGTCAGTGCCGGGTTGGACACGATCGAGGGCGGCGATGGGCATGACCGGATTGTGGCCACGGCTGCCAATGCGGCGATTGGTCTGGTGCAGGTTTCCGGGATCGAGGAAATCAGTGCGGGCGGGTTTGCCGGGGTGCGCATCGTCGGTTCTTCGGCATCGCAAGTGCTTGATTTCAGTGAAGTGACGCTCACCGGAATCACATCCATCGATGCCGCAAATGGCAACGATACGGTGATCGGATCGGCGGGCGATGACAACCTGCTGGGCGGTTTTGGCAACGATACGCTGGATGGCGGGGCGGGCAAGAACACGCTGACCGGAGGCGGCGGCAACGACGTGTTTGTTGTGCGCACGGCCAACGACAAGGTTGTCGAAGTGGTCGATGGCGGGATCGACCGGATCGACGTGCAGATGAACACGTTCAGCATCGCGCCGCTTGCGCAGATCGAGAACGTCACGTTTACCGGCATCGGCAATGCCACGCTTACCGGCAACGCACTGGCCAATATCATAACCGGGGGCGCAGGTAACGACACGCTCAACGCAGGCAATGGCAACGATACGGTCAACGGTCTGGGCGGCGATGACACGATCACGGGCAGCTTTGGCAACGATGCGCTGGATGGTGGCGATGGGGATGACAGCTTCCTGTTCGGCACCAGCGCCGGCATCGATATCGTAATCGGTGGCGCAGGCTATGACCGGATCGCGGCAACCGCAAACAATGCCGTGTTCAACCTCTCCCAGTTCTCGGGCATCGAAGCGTTCGATGCGGCGGGCTTTACCGGTGTCAGACTGGTGACGACGGCAAGCGCGCAAGTGCTCGATTTCAGTGGCGTTACCTTTACCGGCAGCGTCTCGATCGACGGGGACAGCGGCAACGACACGATCATCGGTTCGGCCGGGAACGACACGATCATCGGCAACTTCGGCAACGATGTGCTCGATGGCGGGGACGGTGATGACACCTTCCTGATCGGTGTGAGCGCAGGCTTCGATACGATCAACGGCGGCACCGGGTTTGACCGGATCATGGCTACGGCAAACAATGCCGTGATCAGCCTGACTGCGATTTCAGGCATCGAGAGGATCGACGGCGCAGGCTTCAGCGGAGTGCGGGTGCTGGGCACGGCTTCGGCCCAGACGATGGATTTCAGCGCCATGACCCTGGCCGGCAGCGTCACGATCGATGGCAACCGCGGCAACGATACGATCATCGGCTCGGCGGGGAATGACACCATCATCGGCGGCAGTGGCAAGGATACGCTGACCGGCGGGGGCGGGGCCGACCGCTTCGTCTTTGCCACGACGACAGACAGTTCGCGGACAAGCAGTGACACGATCACCGATTTCCTTGCGGGCACGGACGGCATAAACCTTTCCGCGATCGACGCCGATGGCGCGGCAGGCGCGCAAGATGCCTTTGCCTGGCTTGGAACCGGGGCATTTACCGGCTCGGCCGGACAGTTGCGCTATGAACAAGTTGGAGGCAACACGCTGGTCTATGGCGACACCAACGGTGACAGCGTGGCTGATCTTCAGATAACGCTCACAGGTTTGATCGGCCTGGGGGCGGCGAATTTTTTGCTTTGATCTGCTGCGCCCGGTTGCATGGCGGTGCTGGCGTCACGCCATCGCCATCAGGCTGGCGTTCCCCCCTGCCGCCGTGGTGTTGATCGAGAGCGAGACTTCGGACAGCAGCATGGCATCGTCGTCTGCCGGGGTGAGTAGTGGGACGGTTGCGCCGTCCAGTGCCGCAAGGGCCTGCTGGAAGGCGAGGGTGAAGGGTTCGTCGCCGTCGACGAGGGCGCGGGCGTAGGGGCCTTTGGTTTGCCAGCCGGGATCGGCCACGATGGGGGTGCCGCCAAGGCGGGTTACGCGGGCTTCGAGGGCGGCGAGGCGGGTGGTGTTTTGGGCGGCGACGAGGACTTTGCCGATGGGGCGCAGGGCGTGGATGTTGCGTTCGCCTACGGGGCCGGTGAGTTCGCGCTCTCCCGGCGCAAGGGTTGGCGCTGCGGGGGCGGAGGCGACGAGGCGGCGCAAGTAGAGCGGGCCGCCTGCCTTGGGGCCGGTGCCCGAGAGGCCGTGGCCGCCGAAGGGTTGCACGCCGACGACTGCGCCAATGACGTTGCGGTTGACGTAGATGTTGCCCGCATGGGCGCGGGCGGTGACGCGGGCGACGGTTTCATCGAGCCGGGTATGGAGGCCGAAAGTGAGGCCATAGCCCCAGGCGTTGATGCTATCGACCAGCGCGTCCATGTCCTTGCGCGCAAAGCGGATCACGTGGAGCACAGGGCCGAAGACTTCGCGGGTGAGCTGCGCGGGGTTGGCCAGTTCGATGATGGTGGGGGCGACGAAGGTGCCCTGAGTGGTTTCGGGGCCGAGCGGGAGGCGGTGGACGGGGCAGCCGAGCGCTTGCATCCGGGCGATGTGCGCTTCGATGCCGTCGCGGGCTTCGGCGGTGATGACCGGGCCGATGTCGGATGCGAGCTTGTCGGTCGGGCCGACCGAGAGTTCGGCCAGTGCGCCGCGCAGCATGGCGAGGACGTGATCGGCGATGTCTTCCTGCAGGCACAGCACGCGCAGGGCCGAGCAGCGCTGCCCGGCGCTGTCGAAGGCCGAGGCGATGACATCGGTGACGACCTGTTCGGCCAGCGCCGAGCTATCGACGATCATCGCGTTCTGGCCGCCGGTTTCGGCGATCAGCGGGATGGGGCGGCCTGTTGGCGAGAGGCGGCTGGCCAACTGGCGCTGAATCAAGCGACCGACTTCGGTGGAGCCGGTGAACAGCACGGCGGCGGTCTGGGGCGCGGCGACGAGTGCGGCGCCGACCGCGCCATCGCCTGGCAGGAGGATCAGCGCGTCATCGGGAACGCCCGCTTCGTGCAGCACGCGCACGGCTTCGGCGGCGATCAGCGGGGTTTCCTCGGCCGGTTTGGCCAGCACGGTGTTGCCTGCCATCAACGCGGCGGCGATTTGGCCCGTGAAGATTGCCAGAGGGAAGTTCCACGGGCTGATGCAGACGGCAACGCCCAATGGGGTGGCTCCGGCCAGCATGGGGCCTTGCGCTGCGTAATAGCGCAGGAAGTCCACGGCTTCGCGCACTTCGGCGATGGCGTTGGCGGCGGACTTGCCCGCCTCGCGCACCAGCAGCGCGATCAGTTCGGGCATCGCGGCCTGGAGCCGGTCAGCGGCGCGTTCCAGCACTACTGCGCGGGCGGCGGGCGGGGTGGCGGGCCAGCGTGAGGTGGCGGCGAGGCTGGCGGCCTCGGGCACGGCGGAGGGCAGGATTTCGCGCACGGTGCCGACGCGGTCGGCATGGTTGGCTGGGTTCACGACCGGGCGCGGGTCGGCGCTGGGGAGATCGGCTCCCGGAGTGGCGTGGCGCGGCAGTGTAGCGATGGCGCTGAATCGTTCAGCGATGGCTGCCAGCGTGGCTTCGTCGGCAAGGTCCAGCCCGGCGCTGTTGCGGCGGTCCGGGTAGAGCGCGCGGGGCAGGGCGATCAGCGGGTGTGGTGCGCCGGGATCGGCGGCACCGGCCACTTCAGCCACGGGATCGGCAATGATCGCCTCCACCGGCACATCCGGGTTGGCGATGCGGTTGACGAACGAGGAGTTCGCGCCGTTTTCCAGCAGGCGGCGCACCAGATAGGCGAGCAGCGTTTCGTGTGTGCCTACGGGAGCGTAGATGCGGCAGGGGCGGTTCAGCTTTTCGGGGCCGACGACTTCGTCATAGAGCGGCTCGCCCATGCCGTGGAGGCACTGGAATTCATAATCGCCGCTGTGGAAATCGGGGCCGAACATCGCATCGGCCATGCACTTGATCGTGGCGAGCGTCTGCGCGTTGTGCGTGGCGAACTGCGGGAAGACCACGGTGTTCGCGGCCAGCAGGCGGCGGGCGCAGGCGAGATAGGCGACGTCGGTGTGGACCTTGCGGGTATAGACCGGGAAATCGGCTTGCCCGTCCACTTGCGCGCGCTTGATTTCAGCGTCCCAATAGGCCCCTTTGACAAGGCGGACCATGATGCGGCGACCGGTGCGGCGGGCCAGATCGACGATCCAGTCGATCACGAAGGGGCAGCGCTTGCCATAGGCCTGCACGACGAAGCCGAGGCCGTTCCAGCCTGCGAGTTCGGGATCACTGGCGAGGGCTTCGAGCAGATCGAGCGAGAGTTCGAGCCGGTCAGCCTCTTCGGCATCGATGTTGAACCCGATGTCATAGCGCAGGGCGAGCGTGGCCAGCGCTTTCACGCGCGGCAGCAGTTCGGCCATGACGCGGGCCTGCTGGGCGCGGGCGTAGCGCGGGTGGAGCGCGGAAAGCTTGATCGAGATGCCTGGGCCATCGTGGATGCCACGCCCCGCGGACGCTGTGCCGATGGCGTGGATGGCGGCTTCATAGTCGGCGTAGTAGCGGGCGGCGTCCTTTGCGGTCATCGCGGCTTCGCCCAGCATGTCGTAGCTGTAGCGGAAGCCGCGTTCCTCCAGCGGGCGGGCGCGTTTGAGCGCTTCGGCAATGGTCTCGCCGGTGACGAACTGTTCGCCCATCATGCGCATGGCGAGGTCCACGCCGCGCCGGATGACGGGTTCGCCTGCGCGGGCGAGGAGGCGGGTGAGTGCGGAGCCGAGGCCCTTGTCGTCCACGCTCGACGTCAGCTTGCCGGTGACGACGAGGCCCCAGGTGGCGGCATTGACGAAGAGCGAGCGGTCGGACCCGAGGTGGGCGAGCCAGTCTCCGCCCGAAATCTTGTCACGGATCAGGTCATCGCGCGTGTCGTTGTCGGGGATGCGCAGCAGGGCTTCGGCAAGGCACATCAGCGCGACGCCTTCCTGCGTGGACAGGGCATATTCCTGCACCAGCTGGTCCACGCCATTGCCGCGCGGTTTGGCGCGCAGGGTTTCGACCAGCGCGCGGGCGAGGGCCTGGGCCGAGGCGCGGACGGCTTCGGGCAGGGTGGCTTCGGGCAGGAGCGCGGCCATGCAATCGCGTTCGGGGCGGCGCGTGGCGGCAGTGATCGCGGCGCGCAGGGCTTCGGGCGAGGCGGCAAGTGCGGGGGCGAACTGCGAGAAGGGGGCGTGGATCGTCATGCGCGCAGAATATCACGCGCAGGTGTGGCGTTCTGCCTTATGCAGTGGCGGTTTGTGGGCGGATTGCCTATAATTGAGGTTCGATCTTCAATGGAGGCCGTGCATGAGCGCCACTGACAGGCAACTTGACCAGTTTGACCGCAAGATCATCGACCTGCTGGTGCGGGACGGGCGCATGGCGGTGACTGAGCTTGCCGAGAAGGTCGGCCTTTCCAAAACCCCGTGTCAGGTGCGGCTGAAGCGGCTGATCGACGATGGCGTGATCAAGGGCTTTCGCGCGGTGGTGGACATGGCGCGGCTGGGGCTGGAGCATGTGGCCTTTACCGAAGTGAAGCTGTCCGACACGCGCGAACAGGCGCTGGCCGAATTCAACCGGGGCGTGCTGGCTATCCCGGAGATCGAGGAGGCGCACATGATCGCGGGCAACTTCGACTATCTGCTGAAAGTGCGGACCGCCGACATCCGCCGCTTCCGCATGGTGCTGGGCGAGAAGATTTCCACCCTGCCACATGTGTCGAACACCAGCACGTTTGTGGTGATGGAGCCGGTGAAGGAGCAGGCGGTCAGGTCTTGATCCGCATTCCGTTCAGGAACAAAGCCACGCAATTGCGGGCGTGCTGCGCCAGCGCGGGCGGATCGAAACCCTCGTCAACGCGGTAGAGTTTGCGGCTGACCATGCCTGCCAAGGTGAGGTCGAAAAACGCAAGCGCATCGCGCGGCGGGTCGGTGCAGGCGAGCTGGCCGGATGTGGTCCAGCGTTCAAGCTGCCCTGCGAGCAGGGTGTTGAGCGGATCGACCGCGCGTTCGCGGTAGGTCTGGCCGACTTCGGGGAAGAGGTGCCCTTCGGCAATCGCCATGCGGCCGACGAAAATGCTCTCGTCGGTGAGAATCCATGCGAGCGCACGCTGGGCGAATTGTTCAAGCCACGCTTGAGGCTGGGATGCATCGGCATCGGCCATGTCCACCGCATCGCGCCAGCGCTCGGCAATGCGTGCGACAACGCCTTCGAACAGCGCGCGTTTGGTGGGGAAGTGGCGAAACATGGTGGGTTTTGATCCGCCGAACCGTTCAAGAATGCGGTTCGTGCTGGCGGCGGCAAAGCCTTCGGCCATGAATTCGGCCTGGGCAGCATCAAGGATGCGCCCGCGCACGACGGCGGGATTGCGGCTGACGGGGCTTTTCAAAATGGCCATTCCGGATATAACGACACCAACTGGTTTGTTTGATTCGACATCAAGGGAGAATGCCGATGAGCGGCTTCGTTCGCAATGGCTGGTATATGGCGTGTTGGACTCATGAAGTGCCGGACGGCGGATTTCTGGCGCGGAGACTGCTCGACAAGCCTTGGGTGATCTGGCGCAAGGCTGATGGCACGCCGGTGATGATGGCAGACCGCTGCGCCCACCGCTTCGTGCCGCTCAGCCGCGGCGCGCGCGATGGTGACATGATGCGCTGCGCCTATCATGGGCTGGCCTTCGACGGCAGCGGGGCCTGCGCGCACAATCCGTTTACAGGGCAGCCGCTGGATCTGGCGCGGGTGGACGTGCTGCCCGTGGTGGAACGGCACACCGGGCTGTGGTTCTGGCCGGGTGACGCTGAAAAGGCGGATCCTGCGCTGATTCCCGATTTCAGCTTTCTGGATCATGACCGTCCCCTGCATCGCGGCTATATCCGCATGGAGGCAAGCTATGAACTGGTGACCGACAACCTGATGGACCTGAGCCATGCCGAATTTGTCCATCGCGACAGCTTCGGGGTAAATGGATCGCTTCTGACATGCGGCCAGCATGAGGTGGTTCAGGACGAGGGCGGGGCGATCTGGAACAACTGGACGATGCCCGATTCCGAGCCGCCGGTCTGGGCCAAGCCCATGCTGCCAGAAGGTGCGAAAACGGACCAGTGGTTGCATATGCGCTGGAATGCACCGTCAAGCCTTGCGCTGTTCATCGGGTTGGCAAAGTCGGGGTCGGACCGGAAGGACATGGTGGTGCCCCCAATGGCCGATCCGCATATTCTGGTGCCGGAAACGGCGGACTCAACGCATTACTTCTACACGCATGAGCCCACGCCCGAAGCGTTTGCCTTGCTTGAGAAGGCCTTCCTGGAGGAGGACCATCCTATGCTTCATGCGCAGCAGCAGGCGATGGGTGAGGCGGACTTCTGGGACTTGAAGCCGGCAATCCTGCCATCCGACGCAGGCGCAATCCGGGTGCGGCGGCGGATGATGCAGCTGCGCCGGGCTGAACAGGCCGACGCGGCCTAAAACATCGGATGGGCGTTGGCGGATTTTTCGGGGATAGGCTGGATGATGTCCCAGTGCTCGACGATCTTGCCGTCCTTGAGCCGGTAGAAATCGGCAACGGCGGCCCCGCGTGCGGCGGGGTCGGGCTTGGCAAAGATGTGGATGGCGGCGAGGTCGCCATCCACGAGGATCTTGCGCACTTCGAAGCTGCGGTTGCGGTCAGCGAACATCGGCTGGAGCGCGGCAATGGCGGCCTCGCGGCCATCGGGCAGGCCGGGGTTGTGCTGGATATAGTCAGACGCGACGTAAGTTTCGAAGGCCTGCTTCACGTCCCGCTCGGTGTAGAACAGGCGGGCGAAATGCTCGACGATCTGGCGGTTGTCGGGCGCGGCAGGTCCGTTGCCGAGCAGCGCCAGTACGAAAGCGGCAAGCGCTGCACGGCGCATCAGGCGGCCACCGGTGCGGGCTGGCGCGGGGTGACGATGAACCATGTGGCCAGCGCGATCACGATGCCAAGGCCTCCTGCGATCACGAAAGCGCCCTGCATCGTACCGCTTGACGTGCGCGCCACGCTCACCAGCAGCGGCGAAACGAACTGGCCGAGGAAGAAGGCCGAAGTCCACACGCCCATGCCGCGTCCGCGATGTTCGAACGGCAGGTAGCCTTGTGCCCAGGCGATCAGCGTGGGCACGGCCATGCCCGCGCCGGTCTGCTGCAAGGCCATGCCCGCAACCATCAGCTTCCAGTCCGACGCCATGCCGATCACCGCAAGGCCTGACCCCAGCAGGGCGAGGAACACGGTGAGTTGTATGCGCGGCCCGAACCGTCCGGTGAACCAGAAGATCACCGCGCCGACGATCACGAACAGGCTGGGGATCGTGGTGAGGCGGCCGATCTCGGCAGGGTCGGACACGCCCAGTTCCTGCCACACGACTCCGCCGTTGATGATGAACACATAGTAGAGTGCGCCGCCGAACAGGGTGACCAGGCCGAAGGTAAGGACACCGGCCCAAGGAAACGGCGTGCTGGCCTGCTGGCCGATGCCGAGCATCTTGCGTGCGGTTTCGTCATTCTCCGGCTCATAGATGAAGGCGAGCATGGCGAAGAAGGCGAGGAAGCCGACGCCGTAAATCAGGAATACCGAGTTCCAGCTCATCGCGGCGAGATAGCCCGAGGTGAAGATCACCGCGCTGCCGAAGAAGGGGCCAACGATGCCTTGGATAGACAGCCATTTCCGGCGGCCCGTCTCATCCCAGTAATCGCCGATCAGAGTGTTGGCCGTGGTGAGGATCGCCGCCTCTGCCACGCCAAGCACAAGGCGCGAGGCATAAATCTGGTTGAGATCATCAAGGAACAGCGGGGCCATTCCGACAAAGCCGTACAGACCCGTAGACAGCAGCAGCAGGCGGCGGCGGCCAAACCTGTCGACCATCAATCCCGCAAACAGCGCCAGAATGGCAACGGTGAGGCCGGGGGCCGAAACCATCGCAGGCACTTTGGTCTGTGCCGAGGGATCGGCGGAGAAGTGCGCGATCATCGCAGGCACCGCCGGGAACATCGAGACGATTGCGACAATCGGCAGGAAACCGGTAACGACGATGGTCAGCCCCTGCGGGATACCCGGCTGGCGATAGGCCTTTGCTGCGGTGGACATTTGCTCTCCCGATCAGCGCCTTCGGAGCGCTTTATTAGAACCTCTGTTCTTAAATGGTATCGTTTCGGGGTTGGTTCGAGTCAAGTGAAAGCGCTGAATGGCGGACGATCAATTCCATGCATGGCTGCGTATAAAAAATACTTGTTTTGTGAATTGTTCATGCGCCCCTAATCGTGGCGGAAAGGCGCTCACTTTGCCATTCGGCGGTGCGTCAGTGGGATCGGATGCATAGCTACGATTATGAAAAAGCTTGAAGTTCTTGTCATTGGCGCCGGGATCGGTGGTCTTTCAGCGGCAATCGCGCTGAGCCGCAAAGGGCATGGCGTCACCGCGATAGAACGTGATCCGTCGTGGTCCGTATACGGTGTGGGGATCATCCAGCAGTCCAACGTGATCCGCGCGATGGATCAGCTTGGCGTGCTCGACAGCTTCCTTGATGCGGCCTGCGGGTTCGATGCGGTAGAGATTTTCACGCCCGATGGCACCAAGGTTGCGCGCGTGCCCACGCCACGGCTGGTCGAAGGACGCCCCGCCAACGTGGGCATCGGGCGGCGCGCGTTGCAAAAGGTGCTGGGCGATAGCGCCAAGGCGCTGGGCACCGAACTGCGGCTGGGGGTAACCGCCGAGGCGATTGAGGACGACGGGACCAAGGTCCACGTGACGTTCTCGGACGGGGCAACCGGCAGCTATGACGTGGTGATCGGTGCGGACGGCGTCTATTCACAGACCCGTGCGCTGGTCCTGCCCGAGGCGGAGCGGCCTGAATTCACCGGGCAGGCGGTGTGGCGGTACAACTTTCCGCGTGCCGAAGGTCTGGATGCGTTGCAGGTCTATAACGGCCCGACCGGCGTGGGACTGGTGCCGATGAGCGCCGAGGTGATGTACATGTATGTCACCACGCCAGAACCGGACAATCCCCGCTATCCCAAAGACGGCATTGCCGCTGCCATGCGCGCCAAGGTTGCCAATTGCTCACCCCAGATCCGCGAACTGGGCGAACAGATCACCGATGATGATGGCGTGGTCTATCGCCCGCTGGAAGGCATGTTGATCCGGGGTGCATGGTCCAAGGGCCGCGTCGGTCTGCTGGGCGACGCCGTCCACGCCACCACGCCGCATCTGGGGCAAGGCGCGGGCATGGCGATCGAAGACGCCATCGTGCTGGCCGAAGAGCTTGAACGTGCCGACGACGTGGAGGCTGCGTTGCAGGCGTACCGCGACCGTCGGTTCGAACGCTGCCGCTACATCGTCGAGAGCAGCCTTGCCATCTGCCACGGCCAGTTGGGCAAAGGCCCGGCGGTCGACAATCACAAGGCCACTGCGGAAATGTTCGCGGTAGTGGCGCAACCGATCTGATTTCGTTTTTAAGGACGACACTTATGAGCCGCGTTACCGAAATCCGCTATGTCGGGTATGGCGTGAAGGAATTTGACGCCGAGAAGGCGTTCTACGCCGATGTCTGGGGGCTTGAACCGGTCGGAGAAACCGCCACCGAGGCTTGGTTCAAGGCACAGGGCCATGACGAGCACCACGTTGTGCAACTGCGTAAGGCTGACGAAAATCGCGTCGATGTGATCGCGCTGGCCGCTGACAGCCGCGCCGATGTGGACGCGCTGCGTGCCAGGGTTGAAGCGGCTGGGTGCCGGATCGCCAGCGAACCGGCTGACCTGACCTCGCCCGGCGGCGGTTATGGCTTCCGCTTCTTTTCGCCCGATGGCCTGCTGTTTGAAATTTCCAGCGACGTTGCCAAGGGTGCAAAGCGTGATCTGGCGCGCTGGGAAGGCGTGCCGGTAAAGATCAGCCACATCGTGCTGCACAGCCCGGATCATCAGGCGCTGGTCACGTTCTTCACCGAAGTGCTGGGCATGAAGATTTCCGATTGGCTGGGCGATTTCATGTGTTTCCTGCGCTGCAATTCGGCACACCACCGCATCGCCATCCTGCCCGGACCGCCGTGCCTGAACCACGTGGCCTATGACATGCTGGGTGTGGATGACATGATGCGCGGCATTCACCGGTTGAAGGTGAAGGGCATGGACATCGGCTGGGGGCCGGGGCGCCACACCGCTGGCAACAACACCTTCAGCTATTTCGTGACGCCGGGCGGCTTTACCGTGGAATACACCTCGGAACTGGAAGAGGTCGACTTCGACGCGCACCAGCACAAGGTTCACGTGCCTGCGCCGATGGTCATGGACCAGTGGGGCATTGGCACCGGCGGCCCGCAAACGCTGCCGCACCCCGCGCCGAATCCCGGCCTGTTCCAGACAGTTGAGGCCTGATCGATGGCGCTTTACGAACCATTCCCGAACTACATCTGGAACCTGTCGGTCTCGATCGCGATGGAAAGCGGCGGGCGGATCGGCGAAATCGTCGATATGTGTCAGCCGATCATCGAAGCGGCGGCCAGTGGCGGCGATGCGGGTACGCCGCAGTTCATGAAGCAGTGGGCCGCTTATGGCGACAAGCTGATCGAACTGGCGGCTGAGGACGAGGCCAAAGGCCGCATGTTCTCCGCCTCGGACAAGCTGGAGCGTGCGTCGCTGTATCTGCTGGTGGCTGAACGCATGCAGGGGCATGGCGCACCGGGGCGCAAGGAGACTTATGCCAAGGCGCTGGACGCTTTTGCGAAGTCGACCAAGCTGGGCAAGATCAACCGCGAGCGCGTGGAAATTCCGCTCAGCACAGGCACGATGCCCGCGCTCTATACCCGCGCGCAAGGGCCGGGTCCGCATCCGGTGGTGGTCTATTGCAACGGTCTCGATAGCTGCAAGGAGCTGCTCTACTGGAGCCGCCTGCCCGAAGCGCTGGCGCGGCGGGGCATTTCCACGCTGTGCGTTGACCAACCGGGTTCGGGCGAAACGCTGCGTTTGCAAGGCCTGCCAGTTGATCCGCATTCGGAAAGCTGGGCAAGCAAGGCGGTGGATTGGCTGGAAGCGCAGGCCGACGTTGATCCCAAGCGCATCGGCATGACCGGCATCTCGCTGGGCGGCCACTTCGCCCCGCGCGCCGTGGCCTATGAGCCGCGCTTTGCCAGTGGCGCTGTGTGGGGCGCAAACCACAACTGGCGCGAAGTGCAGGACAAGCGCCTCAACCGCGAGGGTGAGAACCCCGTGCCGCATTACTGGGCGCACGTGATGTGGGCGTTTGGCGCAAAGGACATGGACGAGTTCCTGGCCAAGAGCACCGACATGAACCTCAACGGGCACATGGACCGCATCAAGGTGCCGTTCCTTGTCACCCACGGCGCGCATGACCGGCAGATCAGCGTTGCCTATGCCGACGATCTCTATGACCAACTCGTCAACTCGCCCCGCCGCGAAAAGGTGATCTTCACCGCCCGCGAAGGTGGCGTGGAACACGTGGGCGCAGACAACATGGCCTATGGCTGTGACTGCATTGCCGACTGGTTTGCCGAGACGCTTGGCGGTAACGCTGCCTGAATGCACGCATCAGCCTATATCCGCCGCGAGACGGCCGTCAGCATTGCAATCAATGTTGCTTTGAGTGCGGCGTTTTTCATCGCGGTTTTCGGGGTGGAAGGGCTGGTGCCGGTCTGGGGTATCGGAGGCTATGTCTTCGACTTTGGTCCGCAAGGCTTCATGATTGGCCTGATGGCAACTTTGGTGCCGGGGCTGCTGGCGCGCAGAGCGCTGGCGAGCGGCAAGGTTGTGCGGATTGCCGGAAAGTCCGGCCTGCCCGCCGCCGTCTTGCCCCGCGCGATCCTGTGCGGTGCGCTGGGCGCGGCAGTTGGAGTGGCCGCATCGGCTCTGCTGCTTTGGGCAGGCGGAGCCACACAACTGGAATGGCTGCCTGCCTTGCTGGCGAAACTGGTGTTCGGGGCCGTGCTGGCCCTGATCGTCACACCCGCAGGCTTGCGCGCCGAACTGACAAAGCGCTGACGCAGCGCAAGGGAGAACATGCCATGACCCGCCGTTTCGTCGATCTTTCGATCTACCTTGAAAACGACGTCATCACCGATCCGCCGTTTCTGCGCCCCAAGATCGAATACCAGAAGCATGGTGAGACGATGCCGGAACTGGGCTTTTTCTTTCCGGGTGTGAAGGCAGAGGATACGCCCGATAACGCGGGCTTTGCCGCTGTCGAAAACGTGACGCTGACCACGCACAACGGCACGCATCTGGATGCGCCGTGGCATTTCCACCCGACCATGAACGGTGGTGAGCGGGCCATCACGATTGATGAAGTGCCGCTGGAATGGTGCTTTCAGCCCGGCGTGAAGCTCGACTTTACGAAGCTGCCCGACGGCTATGTCGTCACTGCGCAGGACGTGGAGGATGAACTGAAGCGCATCGGACACGAACTGAAACCGCTGGAAATCGTGCTGGTGAACACCGCAGCGGGCAAGGCTGTGGGTGATCCCAACTATGTCAGCATCGGCTGCGGCATGGGGTATGAGGCGACGATGTATCTCACCTCGCGCGGTGTGCGTGTGACGGGCACCGATGCATGGAGCTGGGATGCGCCGTTTGTGCATACGGCTGAAAAGGTCAAGGAAACCGGCGATACCTCGCTGATCTGGGAAGGACACAAGGCCGGGCGTGACATCGGCTATTGCCACCTGGAAAAGCTGCACAATCTGGAAGTCTTGCCGCCCAATGGCTTCACGGTGAGTTGCTTCCCGCACAAGATCAGGGGTGCATCGGCAGGGTGGACTCGCGCGGTGGCGATCTTCGAGGATTAAACTCCACAACTTCAGTTGACATTAATGCCAAGTCGATTAGTAGAGTTTTATCGGAACAGAATTTGTCCCGATTCGTAAATGCCCAATCGACACCCAAGGCGACCTCGCTCGGGTTCCTGTTCCACGAGCAAGGACTCTACCGATGACCATTATTACTGTGCCCAACCGCATCCGCTCCACGCGCCGCGTGCCTGGCGAGGCTCTCCTGATCGCCGCGCTCGTGCTGGGTGCCAGCATCAACGCGCTGCACATCGTGCTGGGCTAACGGAAAGCTTCCGGCCCGAAGCCCTGCGCAAAGGCAATGGCAAGGCTTTGCTGATCCAGCCTTTGCAGCATGGGCAACCGGCCAAGGCGCTTCACTTCACCCATCGCGCAGATCGTCGCTTCGCTGTCCTCATTGGCATCGCCGACAAAGGCCACGCCGTGGACCGGCACCCCGCGTGAGCGCAACGCCTCCAGCGTGAGCAGCGAATGGTTGATCGTGCCCAGAGCGGTGCGCGCGACCACGATTACCGGCAGGTTCCACCATGCGAAGATATCGGCATATGTGGTGCTGCGGGTGACGGGGACGAGCGCACCACCCGCGCCTTCGATCACCAGCGGGCGTTGCGGCGGTAGGGCAAGGTTGGCGGGATCGATCACCACGCCGTCCAGCTCTGCTGCGCGGTGTGGAGAGCAGGGCGTGTTGAGGCGATAGGCTTCGGGAAGCACGTGTTCGGCGGGCACGCCCGACAGCGCCGCTACGTGATCACGGTCAGCGCCGTCGTCCAGCCCGGCCTGCACCGGCTTCCAGTAATGTGCGTTCAAAGCGCCGGTCAGCGCGGCGGCGAACACAGTCTTGCCGATGCCGGTATCGGTGCCAGTGACGACGAAGGCGGTCATTGCAGCGCGTGTTCAAGCGCCGCGCCAAGGGCATCCACGTCGTCTTGCGTGGCGTTCAGCGTGAGGGAAATGCGCAAGCGGCTGGTGCCTTGCGGAACGGTTGGCGGGCGGATGCCGCGCACGTCAAAGCCTTTGCCTTGAAGCGCGGCTGCGACCGCCATCGTGCGCGCGTCTTCATGCAGGATCAATGGCAGGATCTGCGATCCGGTGGCCTGCGCGCCATGCGGTGCGAGAATGCGTTCGGCGTGGGTGATCAGATCCCGCAGCGCTTCGCGGCGTTCCGGTTCATCCGAAAGGATGCGCAACGCCTCGCGCACGGCGGCGCAGACCAGTGGTGACGGCGCGGTCGAAAAGATGAACGGGCGGCCGCGATTGACGAGGAAATCGCGCACCACGCGCGGACCAAGGACCAGCGCGCCTTCGCAGCCCAGCGCCTTGCCGCACGTGCGCAGCACGATGGTGTCCGGGCGTCCATCAAGATCGGCAGCAAGGCCGCGTCCATCAGGGCCGAACAAGCCGGTGGCATGGGCCTCGTCGATCAGCATAATCGCGTCGTGGCGTTCGGCGACGCGGGCCATCTCGGCAACCGGGGCCATGTCGCCGTCCATTGAATAGAGTGTTTCGAAGGCGAGCCACACACGGCCTGTATTGCCCTTGGCCCGCCATTCGCGCGCCGCATCGTCGAAGCTTTGCGCGTCGTTGTGTGCCGCGCTGACCGCAGTGGCGCGGGTGAGGCGCAGGCCTTCGTGCATCGAGGCGTGGACCAGTTCGTCATAGACAATCAGGTCACCGCGTTGGGGCAGGGTGGACAGCAGCGCCACGTTGGCGGCGTAGCCTGCCGAGAAGAACAGCGCGGATTCGCTTCCGAAAAAGCGCGCTGCTTCGTCCTCCAGCAGTTCGTGTTCGGGATCGTTGCCGCGCAGAAGACGCGATCCGCCCGAACCGAGCGGCACGCCGCGCGCTATGGCGTCCTGCACCGCTGCAGCAAGGCGCGGGCTGGACGACATGGCGAGATAGTCGTTCGAGGCGAAATCCACCCCGCGCCGGGGAGCAAGGCTGCGCAGGCGCGCCTTCTCGCCAAGCGAGGCAAGATCAGCCGTGTGGGCTGACCACAAGTTGCCAGTGCGGGTGATCGCCTCGGCCATTACGCCGCGCAGCCCCCGGAACAGCCTCCGACCGACTTCATGGCGCGCATGGGTTCCTCGCCTTCCATCGGCTTCAAGCCAAGGCGTGCGAACATGGCAGCGTCTGCATCGTCTCCGGCATTGGCAGCGGTCAGCAACTTGTCGCCGGTGAAGATCGAATTGGCCCCTGCCATGAAGCACATCGCCTGCGTCGCCTCGGACATCGATTCGCGGCCCGCCGAGAGGCGCACCATCGACAGCGGCATGGTGATTCGCGCGACGGCAATGGTGCGGACGAATTCGATGTCATCGATCTTGGCGAGCGGCGTGTCGGCCAGCATGTTGCCCAGCACGGTGCCCTTGACCGGGACCAGCGCATTCACCGGCACGCTTTCCGGGTGCTGTTCCAATGTAGCCAGCGCGTGGACGAAGCCGACGCGGTCCGCGCGCGTCTCACCCATGCCCACGATGCCGCCCGAACAGACGTTGATCCCGGCCTGCCGCACGTTATCGAGCGTCTGCAACCGGTCAGCGAAGGTGCGGGTAGTGATCACTTCTTCATAGCGCTCGGGCGAAGTGTCGATGTTGTGGTTGTAGTAGTCCAGACCCGCTTCGGCCAATTGCGCGGCTTGCCCGGGCGTGAGCATGCCCAGCGTCATGCAGGTTTCCATGCCCATTTCGCGCACGCCTTTGATCATGGCGATCACGGCCGGCATGTCGCGCTCTTTGGGGTTGCGCCAGGCTGCACCCATGCAGAAGCGCTTGGAGCCGTTGTCCTTGGCCTGCGCGGCGGATTGCAGGACGCTTTGCACTTCCATCAGCTTCGTTGCTTCGATCCCGCTGTCGGCCTTCACCGATTGCGAGCAGTAGCCGCAATCTTCGGGGCAGCCGCCGGTCTTGATCGATAGCAGCGTGCAAAGCTGCACTTCGCCCGCGCGATGGTGCGTGCGGTGGACTTCTGCGGCGCGGAACAGCAGTTCGGTGAACGGCAGGGCAAACAGCGCGGCGATTTCCTCGCGCGTCCAGTCGGTACGCACGCTTGCTGTTGCAGTCTCTTCGCTGTGGCGGAGCAGGGTGTCTTGCACGGCGTTCGTCCTTTGGAATCTGTCTGTCTGGCGGCCCTTAACCCAAATCCGGGATACATGCTCAAGTGAATTCGCAAAGCTGCGAAGCCAGACTTTGCATTTCACGTGGTGCAACCTGTGCGGCGTTGCCCGCAAGGGATGCTATGTTGCCGCCAGCGCACTGGTCATTGCCTGCCCTTTGGGTCAGGACAGGGGCGATAGGGTCGGCGGCATATTTGTATGTGTTGCTTACAAAAGAACATCGGAGTATTCTGCCCGTCATGGAGAGGTTGAACCAGATCATCGCCGCCCACGCCGGGCGTGAAGGGCCACTGCTGCCGATTTTGCATGATGTGCAGGCCGAATACGGTCACGTTTCGGAAGAGGCGGTGCGGGCGATTGCGCTGGCGCTGAACCTCAGCCGCGCCGAAGTGCATGGGGTAGTCAGCTTCTACCACGATTTCCACGCCGAACCGGAAGCAAAGCCAGTGCTCAAGCTATGCCGGGCCGAGGCGTGTCAGGCGCGCGGGGTTGAGGCGCTGGCGGCGGGATTGGCGGAGAATCACCGGGTGAAGATTGAAACGGTCTACTGCCTCGGCCTGTGTTCGGTCGGCCCCAATGCAATGGTCGGCAGCAAGGTTCACGCGCGGTTGGATGCAGCCAAGCTGGGCGCGCTGGTGGAGGCGCTGGCATGACTCCGAATAACGCGATTGGGGTGCGGATCAGTGACGACGCGTTGGCGCTGGCCTGTGGTGCCGATGAGGTGGCGGCGGCCTTTGTGGCGGCTGGCTGCACGGTGGAGCGGGTGTCTTCGTGGGGCATGCACTGGCTTGAGCCGCTTGTAGAGATCGATGGCGAAGGCTTCGGCCCGCTGGAGCCTTCTGACGTTGCGGCGGTGCTGGCCGGGGCCAGCGCCAAGGCCATCGGCCGCATCGAAGACCACCCCTTCATTGCCAAGCAGCAGCGCTTTACCTTCGCCCGCGCGGGCAAGACTCAGGCATTGAGCCTTGACGACTACGCCGCGCACGGTGGCTGGCACGGGCTGGCCAAGGCACGCGAACTCGGTCCCGAGGCGACCATCGCGCAAGTCACCGAATCCGGCCTGCGTGGGCGGGGCGGTGCAGGGTTCCCGGCGGGGATCAAGTGGACCACCGTGGCCAAGGCTGCGGGGACCCAAAAGTACATCGTCTGCAATGCCGACGAGGGCGACAGCGCCACTTTTGCCGACCGCATGGTGATGGAGGGCGATCCCTTCATGCTGATCGAGGGCATGGCGATTGCCGCGCTCGCGGTGGGTGCGCACCGGGGCTATGTTTATATCCGCAGCGAATATCCGCATGCGATTGCCAAGATGGAAGCGGCAGTGCGGGCCTGCGCGCAGCTGGTCGCCCCGTTCGAACTGGAAGTGCGCGTGGGTGCGGGGGCCTATGTCTGTGGCGAGGAAACCTCGCTGCTCAACAGCCTTGAGGGCAAGCGCGGTGAAGTGCGGGCCAAGCCGCCTCTGCCTGCGCTCGAAGGCCTCTTCGGCAAGCCGACCGTGGTCAACAATGTGCTGACGCTGGCAGCCGTGCCGTGGATCATGGCCAACGGCGCAGCGGCCTATGCGCAGGTCGGATATGGTCGGTCAAAGGGCACCATGCCGATCCAGCTTGCGGGCAACATCAAGCATGGCGGGCTGTTCGAAGTGGGCTTTGGCGTCACGCTGGGCGAACTGGTGATGACCGTGGGCGGCGGCACGGCATCGGGCCGTCCGGTGCGTGCGGTGCAGGTGGGCGGGCCACTGGGGGCCTATCACACGCCCGCCGAATTCCACCTGCCGTTCGATTACGAGACCTTCGCTGCCAACGATGGCCTGATCGGCCACGCCGGGCTGACCGTGTTCGACGATACCGTGGACATGAGCGCACAGGCGCGGTTCGCGATGGAATTCTGCGCGGTGGAATCGTGCGGAAAATGCACGCCTTGCCGGATCGGCTCGACGCGCGGGGTGGAACTGATCGATCGCATCCGGGCGAAGGGTGGGCGTCAGCCGGACCGGGTTGAAGCGCTTCCCCAGATGCACAATGCCCGCAAGGTGGAACGCTCGCTGGCTGATGAGATCACGCTGCTCGAAGACTTGTGCGAGACGATGAAGTTCGGCTCGCTCTGCGCGCTGGGCGGCTTCACGCCCTATCCCGTGCTGTCAGCGCTGCGGAACTTCCCTGAGGATTTCGGGGCAGATGCAGCCAAAGAGGCGGCGGAGTGATCCTCGGTGCCGTCCTTGCCGGTGGCCGGTCCACCCGTTTCGGCAGTGACAAGGCGCTGGCCGAGCTTGGCGGGCGCACGCTGTTGGCGCGGGCGGTGGGGGCACTGGAAGGCCACTGTGATGCCGTGGTGGTCATCGGACGCGAAACTGCACCAGCGCCCACCATGCCCGATTGGCCGCGCGCCGATATGGGGCCGCTGGGCGGAATCGCCGCTGCGCTGCACCACGCGCGCGATGCGGGTTACACGCATGTGCTGACCTGTTCGGTCGATAGCGTCGGGCTGGGCAGCGATCTTGTTGCGCAATTGCAGCCCGCACCTGCCTATTGCGAGAGCCAGCCGGTGATCGGTCTATGGCCCGCCAGCGCTTCGGCCATGCTGGACGCGATGCTGACCAGCGAGGGACGCCATTCGATGCGTGCCTTTGCGGAAAGCCTTGGCGCGCGGGCCGTGCGCTTCGACACGATTCCTGATAATATCAATACACCGGCGGACCTTGAGTCTGCGGAGAGGCGATCACATGGGCTATGAACGTCAGGCTGATTTCGGCACCCCGGAGGTCCGTTCGGACACGCAAGTAACCTGCTCCATCGACGGGCGCGAAGTCACCGTTCCAGCAGGCACCACAGTCATGCGCGCCGCCGCGCTGACCGGCGGTTCGATCCCCAAGCTGTGTGCGACCGACAACCTCAAGCAGTTCGGATCGTGCCGCCTGTGCCTTGTCGAGATTGACGGAATGCGCGGCACGCCCGCCAGTTGCACCACTCCGGTGGCTGAAGGGATGCAGGTCCACACCCAGACGCCCAAGCTGCAGAAGCTGCGCAAGGGTGTGATGGAACTCTACATCTCCGATCACCCGCTCGATTGCCTCACCTGCAGCGCCAACAACGATTGCGAGTTGCAGGATCAGGCCGCCGCCGTGGGCCTGCGCGATGTGCGATATGGCTATGAGGGCGAAAACCATCTGGGCGAGATGCCCGACATTTCGAACCCCTATTTCGACTTCGACCCCAGCAAGTGCATCGTCTGCTCACGCTGCGTGCGGGCCTGCGATGAAGTGCAGGGCACTCTGGCGCTGACCATTGATGGGCGCGGGTTTGATTCGAAGGTTTCGGCGGGGCTGACACCGGACAGCTTTCTTTCGTCCGAATGCGTTTCCTGCGGCGCTTGCGTGCAGGCCTGCCCGACTGCGACCTTGCAGGAAAAGGCGGTCAAGGAGATCGGCAAGCCCGAACGCGCGGTCATAACCACTTGCGCCTATTGCGGCGTCGGCTGCACTTTCCGTGCCGAGATGCGCGGCGAACAGGTGGTGCGCATGGTGCCGTGGAAGGACGGCAAGGCCAATCGCGGCCATTCCTGCGTCAAGGGCCGCTTCGCCTGGGGCTATGCCCAGCATCAGGAGCGGGTGCTTTCGCCGATGATCCGTGAGAGCATCGACCAGCCTTGGCGCGAGGTTTCGTGGGAGGAGGCGCTGTCGTACACCGCGCGCGAGATCAACCGCATTCGCGACAAGTATGGCCGCAACGCGCTGGGCGGGATCGTTTCGAGCCGCTGCACCAACGAGGAAGGCTTTCTTGTCCAGAAGCTGATCCGGGCAGGGTTCGGGACCAACAATGTCGATACTTGCGCGCGGGTATGCCATTCGCCCACCGGCTACGGCCTCAAGACCACCTTCGGCACCTCGGCGGGTACGCAGGACTTTGACAGCGTTGAAGACAGCGATGTGATGCTGGTGATCGGGGCGAACCCGACCGATGGGCACCCCGTGTTTGCGAGCCGCATGAAGCGCCGCCTCCGCAAGGGCGCAAAGCTGATCGTGATCGATCCGCGCCGCACCGACCTTGTGCGTTCGCCGCATATCGAGGCGGATTTTCATCTACCGCTGCGCCCCGGCACCAACGTGGCGATCCTGACGGCGCTGGCCCATGTGATCGTGACCGAAGGTCTGGCCGACGAGGCCTTCATCCGCGAACGCTGCGATTGGGACGAGTACCAGCACTGGGCCGAGTTCGTCTCGGCAGAGCGCAACAGCCCGGAATTCCTCAGCCCTGTGATCGGCGTTGACGCGGAGGCCATTTGCGGCGCGGCGCGGTTGTTCGCCACGGGTGGCAACGGAGCGATTTACTACGGGCTGGGCGTGACCGAACACAGCCAAGGCTCCTCAACCGTGATGGCGATTGCCAATCTCGCAATGGTCACCGGCAATATCGGGCGGCGTGGCGTGGGCGTGAATCCCTTGCGCGGGCAGAACAATGTGCAGGGTGCCTGCGATATGGGCAGCTTCCCGCATGAACTTTCCGGCTACCGCCACGTGTCTGATGCGGCCACGCGCGCGCTGTTCGAGGCGGAATGGGGTGTGCCCATCGATCCCGAACCGGGCCTGCGCATCCCCAACATGCTTGATGCCGCCACAGATGGGGAATTCAAGGCGATCTACATTCAGGGCGAAGACATTCTGCAGTCAGACCCGGATACCAAGCACGTCATGGCGGGCCTTGCCGCAATGGAATGCGTGATCGTCCACGACCTGTTCCTGAACGAGACCGCCAACTACGCGCACGTGTTCCTGCCCGGATCGACCTTCCTTGAAAAGAACGGCACGTTCACCAATGCCGAACGCCGCATCCAGCCGGTGCGCAAGGTGATGGAGCCGCTCAACGGGTATGAAGACTGGGAAGTCACGCAGGAACTGGCGCGCGCTGTGGGGCTGGACTGGAACTACACGCATCCCAGCGAGATCATGGACGAAATCGCGCGCTTGACGCCCACCTTTGCAGGTGTGAATTACAAGCGGCTTGATGCCGAGGGGTCGCTGCAGTGGCCGGTAACCGATGCTGCGCCCGATGGTAGCCCAATCATGCACATCGACGGTTTCGTGCGCGGCAAGGGCAAGTTCGTGGTGACGGACTATGTGCCCACCGACGAACGCACCGGGCCGCGTTTCCCGCTGCTGCTGACCACGGGCCGTATCCTCAGCCAGTACAATGTCGGCGCGCAGACTCGGCGCACGGCAAATGTGATCTGGCATGAGGAAGACCTGCTGGAAATCCACCCGACCGATGCCGAGAACCGCGGCCTGAAATCGGGTGATTGGGTGAAGCTGGCCAGCCGATCGGGCGAGACGACCTTGCGCGCAACGGTGACCGATCGCGTGGCGCCGGGCGTGGTCTACACCACGTTCCACCATCCGGCCACGCAGGCCAATGTCGTCACCACCGACTATTCCGATTGGGCCACAAACTGCCCCGAATACAAAGTAACCGCCGTGCAGATCACGCCCAGCAACGGGCCGACCGAATGGCAGGAAGACTACGAAGCGCAGGCCACGCGCTCGCGCCGTATCGCAGGTACCGCGATGGAGCCTGCCGAATGAGCGGGCAGACGGCGGAAAAGCTGGCCTATATGGCCAACCAGATCGCGCGGAACATGGTGCATGATGAAGCACCGGTGGCTTCTGTGGCCGATCACATCGTTGCGTTCTGGACGCCGCGCATGATCGACCAGTTGCTGGCGGATGGTGTTACGGCGCTTGAACCGGTGGCGGCAGAGGCAATGGCGCGCATTGCCGCAGGTCGCATCCCCCCGCCGCAGACGCGCGCAACCGATCCTGCAGTTCACGGCTCCGATGCCGGTTGAAGGCGCGCGTCCTTTCGGGTTTCAGGAGCATTTTGCCGATGGCCGCCCCGCGCAGGACATAACCCGTGCGCTGGCCGAAGAAGCGCCGGTTGCCATCGAGATCAACGGATTGGGCTATGCCGTGATGATGGCGACGCCGACCGATCTGCACGACTATGCGCTAGGATTCTGCCTTTCCGAACAGCTGATTGCCTCAGCCGGCGAGTTCCTGTCCGCCGACGCCGCACTGGTTGAGGCAGGCGGATGGATGCTGCGGGTGCAATTGGCCGCTTCGGGCGCGGGGCCGCTGCTGGAACGCGCGCGGCTGCGGCTGGCCGAGGGCAGTTGCGGGCTGTGCGGGATCGAGAGCCTTGAGCAGGTGATGCGGCCTTTGTCGCCCGTCACCGCGAAGTTGGAGGTTGAGAGCGCGGCGCTGTTCCGGGCGGTGGACGCGCTGGGCGATCAGCAGGTGCTGGGGCGGGAAACCCGCGCGGCCCATGCGGCGGCGCTCTGCGCGCCCGATGGCACGATCCTGCTGGTGCGTGAGGACGTGGGGCGGCACAATGCCTTCGACAAGCTGCTGGGCGCAGCCGCGCGGGCGGGGCTTGATCAGGCGGAACACTTCGTGCTGCTGACCGCGCGGTGCAGCTTTGAACTGGTGCAGAAGGCCGTGATTGCAGGCGTCCCCCTGCTGGCGACGGTTTCCGCCGCATCGACGCTGGCGGTGGAGCAGGCGGCGGCGCACGGCCTCCGACTGGTGAGCCTTGCGCGGCGGGACAGCCTGCTCGAATCCTGATCCGTCCGGGGTAGACCAATCCCCTAAAGCCGATGGCCGCCAATCTGCGCTATGTGCAGGCTGTGGACGAGGGACTATCCGATTCGCAGCGCTATACCGACCAGACCGGGTCAGGCCGCAACCGCTTTGCCGCGACCGCATTGGCGGTGGTCCTGCATCTGATGGTGCTGTGGGGCGTGGTGCATGGGTTTGGCGGGGTGCCGGTCATGCCATTCGGCGCGGAAGAGCGCTATACGGTGCAGACTTTCGACGTACCGCTGGAAAAGCCGACGCCCACGCCCAGCCCGACCACGCCAGAACCCGCGGGGGCCTCGGGCGAGGAAGGGAAGAAGGCCGTCGCCAAGCCAGTCGTGGCAAAGGCGCGCGTTCCGGCCAAGAAGATGCCCGCCCCACCAGTCGCCTCCACCGGCAACGCCCAGCAATCCGGTGCGGCTGCGCAAGGGCAGGGCACGGGTGGCGGTGGCCAAGGGATGGGCACTGGCAGCGGCGCAAGCGGCAACGGGTCGGGTGGCGGCCTGACTCGCAAGGCCGAAAAGATCGCAGGCGATATCCGCTCCACCCGCGATTACCCCGCCGCCAGCCGCGATGCTCGGATTGGCAAAAGGGTGGTGATTTTGCTTACGGTGGGCACCGATGGCCGCGTTTCGGCCTGCAAGGTCTGGCGGGCGAGCGGGGTGCCCGAGGCCGACGCCATCACCTGCAAGCTGGCGCGCGATCGCTTCCGCTTCCGGCCCGCCACCGATGCTGCTGGCAATCCGGTGGTTTCCGACTATGGGTGGGAACAGCGCTGGTTTGCGCCGTAAGAACTCAGGAAATTAAGGCCATGAAACAATGGCTTTTCCTGATTTTGCGGTAGATCCCGCGACAAAATCGACTGCCCGTTGCAAAAGGTTTGCAACCGGGCGGGGCCATCAGCGTTTGGTCAGTGACGGTCAAGGGTTTCGCCATCGCGGCGAGGCCTGCCTTTTGGAAGACCACTGTCCATGATTGCCAGCAACGATACGTCCGGATTTGTCAGCGCGCTTCCCGGCGACGTCCTCTCCTTTCGCAGCCACCCCAGGGCAAAAGGCGTTCGGCGCCTTGCGCTGATTGGCGGGTTCAGGCCGCGCAAGTGTGGCATCGCAACCTTCACAACCGACATCTATGTGCAGCTAGGTGCATCTGGCGCCGCTTTGGCGATCGACATGCATGTGATCGATGATGGCAGAGCAGGGCTGGTCTATGAGGACGTGCGCAGCACGATCTGCGCAGACCGAGTCGAAGACTACGTTGCCGCTGCGCGAACCATCAACGACGATGCGGTCGATGCCGTCTGGCTGCAACACGAATACGGGATTTTTGGTGGCAAGGCTGGATCCATGGTCCTCGAACTGGTCAACCGTGTCGCCGCGCCGCTGATCGTGACGTTGCACACCGTGCTGGCCGAGCCTTCGCCCGAGCAGCGCGCCGTGATCGAGCAACTTCTGCGCCGGGCCTCGCGGGTGATGGTGATGTCACAGCACGCCGCATGGCTGCTGCAGGACGTGCACGAGGTCGATCCCAAGCGGATTTCGGTGATACCGCACGGCGCTCCGGACCGGCCCTTTGGGCGCGGCGAGGACTTCAAAGCGCGCGCTGGCTTGGCCGGGCGCAAGGTCATGATGACGTTTGGATTGCTCGGCCCCGGCAAGGGACTGGAGACGGTGATCGAAGCGCTTCCGGCGATTGTCGAGCGCCACCCCGATGTGCTTTACCGCATTGTCGGTGCGACGCATCCGAACCTGCTGGCAAGCCAGGGCGAGCAGTACCGCGAAGGGCTGGCACACCTTGCCGACAGGCTTGGCGTTGCAGGCCATGTGGAGTGGGACAACCGCTTTCTGGACAATGACGAACTGCTGGACCAGCTGGAAGCCTGCGACGTCTATCTGACGCCGTACCACAACCTGCAGCAATCGACCTCAGGGACGTTGAGCTATGCCGTAGCGCTGGGCAAAGCGGTGGTTTCCACGCCCTATGTCCATGCCCGCGAACTGCTGGGCGATGGCATCGGCATACTGGTGGAGCCGCACTGTGCGGAACAGATCGCCCATGCGGTGAACGGCTTGTTCGATGATCCCAGAGGCCTTCACGCGATGCAGTGGCGTGCTTGGGAAAAGGGCCGTGAGACGATCTGGCCGCGCTTTGCTGCCGCCACGCAGGCGCTGGTGGACAGCGTTGTGGCAAGGCCGGTACGGCCGATGCCGCTGCTGGCGACGCCTGGATTTGCTGGCGTTGCCGCGATGTCCGATGCCACAGGCATGTTGCAGCACGCGATCGGCACGATCCCCGACCGGCGGCACGGCTATTGCCTTGATGACAATGTGCGCGCGCTGATGCTGATGGGCACTGCCGATGCCGTGCCCTTGGCCGAGCGGCAGCGCTGGGCGACGGTCTATGCATCGTTCATACAATATGCCTGGAACCCCGATGTGGGCGCATTCCGCAATTTCATGAATTATGAACGCACGTGGTGCGAAAGCATCGGGTCAGAAGACAGCAACGGCCGGGCAATCTGGGCCTTGGGCTGCGCGATGAACACGGCGCCCGACGATGGGTTGCAGGCCTGGGCGGCACAGTGGTTCGACATTGCCCTGCCATCGGTGGCAGCGCTGCGATCGCCGCGCACGATTGCTTTCGTGATGCTGGGCTGCACCGAGGCGTTGAAGGCCAATCCGGGGCACGAGGGCGCACGTATGGCGCTGGCGCTGGGTGGAGCCGAATTGTGCCGGTTGCATGAAGCATCGCGCCGTTCTGACTGGTGCTGGTTCGAAACCGGGCTGGGATACGACAATGCACGCATCCCGCAGGCCCTGATCGCGGCTTCCGGCGTGACGGGGGATGACACATGGCTGCGCTGCGGGCTTGAAAGCCTTGGATTCCTGGCCGAGCAACAGCGTTCGGCCCATGGACATTTCCGCCCGGTCGGATCGGACACATTCGGCAAGCCTGGTGAAACGATGCCGTTTGACCAGCAGCCGGTCGAAGCCTGGGCGGCGGTCGAGGCAAGCGCAGCGGCTTGGGCGGCAACGGGTGATGAAGCGTGGTTGCGCCATGCCGAGATGGCCTATCGGTGGTTCCTGGGCAGCAATGATCGCGGCGAAGTGCTCGCTGACTTTGCCAGCGGACGATGCCGCGACGGGGTGAACCCGCAAGGCGTCAACCTCAATTGCGGGGCGGAATCGATCCTCGCGTTTCAGCTGGCGCACTATTCGTTGTGCAGCCTGCGAAAGGAAACCGGTGCGCGTCACGTTCAAGGGCATGGGGCACCCGAAGGCGGTGTTGCCACAACGGGAGAAAACGGCATGTCGAAAACCTTGAACAGCAAGGGTGCGCATAACCTTGCGGGTGCTTGATCTGAGATTGCATGCCGACCCATCGCGGTTGGTGCTTCGTCCCTTTCATCTAGGCTGGCAGGGCATGGGCGGCGATCGTGCCCGCGCAGCCAAGCTGGTGGCAGATGTCATCGGCTTGTCCGAAGCGCAGGCCGCAACCGAGTACGCCGAAGTGCTGCGCGACTTTGCCGAGCGCCACTGGCAGACCGAGCAACTGTTCGAAGAGCGCTATGACGAAATCGAAGACATGCTGGAATTGCACGCAACACCGATTTCGCTGGCCCGCAAGCGGCTGATCGGGGCGTATTTCTGCCACGAATACACTTATGCCGCAGCGGCGCTGATGAACCCGAGCATCGTGCCTCATCCCGACCAGTCGGGCATGAACGACGGTGCAGTGCGCTTTGTCATGAGCCTGCGCGCGGTGGGTGAAGGGCACATCAGTTCCATCGTGTTTCGCGAAGGCATTGCCAAGCCGGACGGCAGCTTCGATTTATGGCCGCAAAGCCATTTCGCCACCTCGATGTTGCCGGATGACAGTGCGGCAGCCTGCCGCAACGGGGAATGTGCAGTCACTGTGCACCGCCATGCCAACAGCACGCTGACCAATAGCGTGATCTTCCCGATTACCGAAAAGCAGGCGGGCGGGCTGGAGGATTTGCGCCTCGTCCGCTTCGATCACGGCGATGGCGATTATGAGTGGATCGGCACCTACACCGCCTATTCAGGCTCATCGATCCGGTCCGAACTGCTGCGCACGCGCGATTTCCGGCGCATCGTTCTCGAACCTATTGCGGGCCGCGCAGCGCGCAACAAAGGCATGGCGCTGTTCCCGCAAAAGATCGACGGGCAATACTGCATGGTCGGGCGGCAGGACGGCAAGAACCTCTATCTGCTGCGCTCGAACAGCCTAGAACATTGGGACGACGAAGGCGTGTTGCTGATGGAGCCCGAATTCCCGTGGGAATTCGTGCAGATCGGCAATTGCGGCAGCCCGATCCTGACTGATGAGGGCTGGCTTCTTTTGACGCACGGGGTCGGCGCGATGCGGCGCTATGCCGTGGGATGTGCGCTGCTTGACCGGGATGATCCGTCAAAGGTAATCGCGCGGTCCGTCAAACCCATCCTGACCGCCACTGATGGGGACCGATTTGGCTATGTTCCGAACGTGGTCTACACCTGCGGTGCGCTGCTAATCGAAGAACAACTGCTTGTTCCCTATGGAATTTCGGATAGCGCAGTGGGCTTTGCAACTCAATCCATATCGGAGTTGCTGGCCTTGATGCAAGAAATCCCCTAGTGCGTATCGCAATTTCGCATATGCAGCATTCTTGTGCTGCGGTCTGTCACAGAAACTCTCATTCGGGCTGAAGATGATCGACATTGTTCCTGTTGTGCTCTGCGGGGGAAGTGGGACCAGGCTGTGGCCGCGATCACGCAAGCAAAAGCCCAAACCGTTTCTGCCGCTTGTTGGTGATACCACGCTGTTCACCGCCACTGTGCTTCGTTGCAGTCGTGATGACGGCTTTGCTGCGCCCACGGTAGTGACCGGTGCGGCGCATCTTGCCCATGTCGAAGAGCAGTTGCCCGATCGCGCAAACACCCGGATCATTGTGGAGCCCGAAGGCCGCAATACGGCCGCAGCCATTGCGCTTGCCGCGCTGTCCCTGCCCGAGGACGCGGTGATGCTGGTGTGCCCGAGCGATCACCATATCGGCGATTGCGATGCGTTTCGCGCCGCAGCAAAGCAGGCAGCGGCACTGGCGGCGCAAGGTTGGCTGGTCTCGTTCGGGATCGCTCCGACGGCACCCGAAACCGGCTTTGGCTATCTGAAACAGGGTTCGGCGATTGGCGAAGACGGCGCGTTCCGGGTCGAGCGCTTTGTCGAAAAGCCCGATCTGGCGCGCGCCATGGAATTCCTGTCGAGCGGTGAGTATGCGTGGAATGGCGGGATATTCGCATTTCGCGCAGGCACGTTCCTTGACGAGCTTGGGCGCCACCGGCCGCTTATTCTCGATGCGGTGCGCGCGTCTGTCGCCGCCGGGACCAGCGATGGCCAGCGCTTCCATCCCGACGCTGCAGCCTTTGCCAGCGTGCCGAGCGAATCGGTGGACTATGCCGTGATGGAAAACACCGACCGCGCAGCAATGGTCCCGGCGGTCATGGCATGGTCGGACATCGGCAACTGGCAGGCCCTGCATGAAGCGCTGGAGCGTGACGATGCAGGCAATGCCGTGAACGGCGCGGCCGAGCTCAAGGATTGCAGCAACGTGCTGGTGGTCAGCGATGGGCCGCGCGTATCGGTCGTCGGTGCATCGGACCTGATCGTGGTGGTGGATGGCAACGAAGTGCTGGTCTGCACCACAGCGGGCGCGCAGAATGTGGGGAAGCTTTCAGGAGCCGCCAACCAGTGACTCGCCTGCCCACGAAGATCGTCGAAAAGCCGTGGGGCAAGGATGTCCTTCCCCCCCAGTTCGACGTGCCGGAGGGCAAGCGCATCGGTGAAGTGTGGTTTGTTCCGCCGCCGGAAATGCCCGATATTCTGGTGAAATACATCTTCACCAGCGAGAAGCTTTCGGTGCAGGTTCATCCCGATGATGCGCAAGCCAAGGCACTGGGCGAAAGTGATCGTGGCAAGGAGGAATGCTGGCTGGTGATCGATGCCGAGCCGGGCGCTGCGCTGGGCATCGGTTTCAAGCAGGAGATCGACAGCGAGGCCATGCGCGCAGCGGCGCTCGATGGCAGCATCGAGCAGCTGATGGAATGGTTTCCGGTGCAGCGCGGGGATTTCTTCTACATTCCGGCCGGAACCGTTCATGCGATCGGCGCGGGCGTTAGCCTCATCGAGATCCAGCAGAACAGCGACATCACCTATCGGCTATATGACTATGGCCGCCCGCGCGAACTGCATCTGGAACAAGGGCTGCAAGTGGCGAAGGGGGGGCCGCATGACGCGGCGCTGCGGTTGCATGTAGCCGGCCAGGAAAGCTGTGCATTGGCCAACGGTAAGTACTTCTCGGTGCAACTGCTGACCGCCGCGTCGCCGGACCTTGCGACCACGGATCATCAGGGCCCATGCCTCGTGATCCCGCTTTTACACGGCGTGGATGTGGGTGGCGTACAGCTTCAGCCCGCTGAGTGCGGGTTGGCGCGATCCTTCAAGGACCTCGATCTGGGAACATCCGGCGATTGTCTGGTCGTCGTGCCCGGCTGACGCTGGCTGTGAACAGCCCGGCTATGGCGAGGCTCAATTCTGCAAGGTCTGGACTGCCGCGGTCACTGTCACCAGTGGCGTGAACAGCTGGCTGACAAGGTTGAGCAGCTTGCTCGGCTGGTTCGCAGTGGCATTGCCGATATACAGCACATCCTGATCCTGCATGGCAAAGCGCTGGGCGAGGAGGTAGGAGCCTGCCTTCATCATGTTAACGTGATAGACCACCGGCGTATCGGCGCCGGCTTCATTCTTGACGTAACGGAACAGGAAAATGGCAGCGGGATCGCCGGACCCGGCGCTGACTCCGCCTGCCGAAGCCATCGCTTCTGCCAGGGACACGCTCGAGCGCGAGAAGCCGAACTGTTCCACCTTTCCGGGCGCGCCGAGCACTGAATAGGATTGTGGCGCTTGGATGAGCATGAACCGATCACCGGGATAGGCCGGCACGTCAAACCCCGGATTGTCGATCAGTGCATTGAAGCGGATATCGACAGTGCGGCTCTGGCGAATGACCCGCAGGATGAGATCGCGCGCATTGCCGCGATAGCCCCCGGCAAGCGCGACAACGTCTGACAGCGTCTCGTGATTGGTCTGCAGCACCAACCTGCCAGGGCGGTTAACTTCGCCACTGACAATAACAGAATTGGTAATGGACTCGCTGAGCGTGACCAGCACTTTGGGGTTCTGCGACAGGCCACGCAGGGCACGCTGGATCTGCCCCTCGACTTCACCGACGGTGCGACCCAGAACGCGCAGCTTTCCGCCGTAAGGGATGGTGATGTCGCCATTGTCATCGACGCGGCTGGGCGGGAGCTTTTGCACCTGCACGCCGGGGTTAACGCCGACCATCGCGTTTTCGGCTCCGCCACCGCCCGACGAAAACAGGGTGACCCCGGCTTCGTAGATGCTGATGTCCAGCACGTCGCCCGGCCCGACCATATCGGTTGGCGGTGCCGCAAGATCGGGCAGGTTGCCGGTTGCAGCCACTGGCCGCGCCGTCGGCACTTCGTCGAGCGAGCCGACTTCGATGATCTGGATCGGCAGCTTGCCATCGGGAAGGCGCAGGCTCTGCTCGATCTGCTTGCCCGTCGGACCGCTGGTCGGAAGGGAAGCGCACCCGGCAAGCCCTGCAAGTAGGCATATGTTGGCAATGAACTTCATTTGCATTGCAGGGGGTACTCGGTTGGCGTTACCAGATCTGACCGGAGCCGGTAGCACCATCTTCGCCGGTGCTGCAATAGCGGTGCGGCGAGGTCATCTGCAGCTTGGCACTTTCGCAAGACGATGAAGCTGCTAACGACTATGGCACAGCATTCCACAGCAAGGGACGGCAAGGGTTGCCACAGGCGATGAACGGTTTCGGGTTGAAAATCATCGCTCACCTGAATGCCGCGCGCCGGGACCCTGCGGCGTGGCTGGCAGCAGCGTGGTGGTACATCCTGGGCAAGCGTCTGCGCGCCAGGACACGGTTTGCGGCTATGCTGGGCGCCACGCCACAGGCCTATCGATTGTGGCTGTTGGACGAACCCGCCCCGCCTGTGGATCGGTCCGCTTCGGTGCAGATAGTTGTTCTGCTCGAGGCAGGCGAGGGCGATTCAAATACCGTGCAGTGCGCGATGGAACAGGGGGCCTGCGCATATGCGATTCGGGATGGATCGCTGAACGATGTGGTGAATTGCATCGACTGGAGCGGGGATCCCTGGATCATGCCGTTGCGTGCAGGCGATCGGCTGCATGCAAATGCCATCTCTGTTTATCGCAGGGCAGCAAGCACGACCTGTGCGACTGTACTTTATGCCGACGACGATCTGATGGATCGGCATGGGCGGCGCCATTCGCCGCATTTCAAGCCCTCGTGGAATGCCGAACTACACTGCCATTTCGACTACCTGACAGGTGCCTGCATGGTCCGCGTCGATGCTGCCGAAACTTCGCGTGCCGCCGAGGCAGGTGCGGGTTGGGCGGAACGCTTGCTGGCCGCAGCTCTGGCCTCACCGGGCGCGCTGCCGGAGCGTATTCCTCATGTCCTGCATCACCGACAAGAGCGCAAGGATGCGGTCGACCACGGCAGGCTGGTGAGTGAATCAGCGGCATTGCCGAAAGTGCCTGTTCCGAAAGTGACCGTAATCGTGCCGACGCGCAACCGGCTGGACCTGCTGAGCACGTGCATCGGCGGGCTGGAACGGACCGACTACCCCGATTTCGAGGTTGTCATCGTCGACAACGGCAGTGACGATCCGGCAACGCTGGAATGGCTTGCGGGCCTCGATAGCCGGCGTTTTCGCGTCCTGCGTGACGATGGTGCCTTCAACTTCTCGCGCCTCAACAACCGCGCTGCGCAGATTGCGGAGGGAGAGGTGCTGTGCCTGCTCAACAACGACATTGAAATTGTCGATCCGGGCTGGCTCACGGCGATGGTGCAGCAGGCTCTGCGCCCCGAGGTAGGCGCAGTCGGCGCGCAGTTGCTTTATCCCGATGGCCGCATCCAGCACGCCGGCGTCGTGCTGGGCATTTGCGGCGGCGCTGCGCATGCGCATCGGTTTCTGCGGCCGGACGACCTTGGCTATTTCCGGCGGCACGCGTTGCCGCAGTTTGTTTCCGCCGTGACAGCAGCCTGCCTTGTCGTGCGGCGGTCCCGCTTCGAGGCTGTGGGCGGGTTGGATGAGGAACGCTTTGCCGTTGCCTTCAACGATGTCGATTTCTGCATGCGGCTGAATGCGCGCGGGTGGCAATCACTGTACGAGCCGCGCGCAAGACTGATCCACCATGAATCGGTATCACGCGGGTTTGATCGCGATCCGGAGGGCGCGGCCCGCTTTGCCGCCGAACTGGAAGCGCTCAAGGCGCTGTGGGGCACAGGCGATTTCACAAAGGACGTCGATCCTTTCCACCACCCGCAACTGAGCCGGTACAGCGAGTTGTTTTCTGTGCGCGCCGGGGATTGAAGATCATGCGGCTTGCTCTCCCCGATGTCACACTGTGCGCCGTCACTTCGATCAACGTCGCTGCCACGGTGCAGGCGCTGACAACGTCCATGGCGCAGGCGGACTTCGGCGCGGTGAAGCTGTTCACCGATGTCCGGTTGCAACTTGATGATGACAGGATCGAAATCGTGCTGATCGATCGGCTGACATCGTCGAAGGCCTACTCCGCGTTTCTGCTGGCAACCCTGCCGGACCATATCGGAACGTCCCACTGCCTCGTGACGCAATGGGATGGCCACGTCGTCAACGCAGAAAGCTGGCGGCCGGCGTTTCTGGACTACGACTATGTCGGCGCAAGTTGGCCGCAGTTCGGCGATGGGCACGATGTGGGCAATGGCGGGTTCTCGTTGCGCAGCCGCCGCTTGCTGGACATGTGCCGTGACGAGGCGTTTGACGCGCATCACCCGGAAGACGTGGCGATTGGCCGCACCAATCGCCCGTGGCTGGAAAGCATGGGAATGCGCTTTGCTTCCAAGGCCATCGCAGACCAGTTTGCGGCCGAGCGCACGGGCGATCCGCGCGCCTGTTTCGGTTATCACGGCGCGTGGAACATGCCCCGCGCGATCGGGATGGATGCGTTCTGGAGCGTGTATCGCAGCCTCGATGACCGCGGGACGATCTGGCACGATTTCGGCGCGATCCTGCGCGAAACGGTGCAGAACCCCGATGGCTTTCAGCGTGCGGCGCGGATGCTGTGGGACCGCATCCACGATCGTTGATTGACCTCGACGCGAAACGCCGGGCCGATCACGACGCTTGCTCCACCGCCACAATATCGTCGCATTTGCTAAACAGTTCATCGCTCGCCACTGGCTTTGCAAAACTCACACTGGGCAGACGGGGCGTAGGCAGCCTTTCCGGCCGGATACGGCAAAGGCGTTCAGCGCCGATGTAAAGGAGCAGTTCGGTTGACAAGCAAAGTTCGTCAGCATAGTTTCTTTTTGACTTATAGATTTGTACGATCTGCGTTGCAGATCATAGGTTTGTCACCAGCCGCTTAAGTATTGTGTCGGATTTGGAAGGGTCTGAGCTACGCTCAATCCGCACAAGTGTGGCAATGGCCAATCGCCATGGATCATAATTTGAAGAAGCGAATGGTCACTTTTGAGGCTCGCAAGATCGACGTCAGCGCTGGTTCCGAGGCTTTGCGTGCATGGCTGGTTGGGCCTGCTGCATCCTTGTGGCTTGATCGATCAGTAGATCGTCATGGCGGAGGCTTTTTCGACCAACTCTCTTTCCACGACGCAAGAAACGCGTGCGATTTTAAGCGACTGCGCGTCTGTGCGAGGCAGATCTTTGTATTTGCCGAGATGGCTGGTTGGCATGTCCCCGATGCTCGAGCAGTTGTGTTTCACGGTCTGGACTATTTGTTTACCCGTCTGCGCCATCCGCATGGTGGGTTTGTTCGCTCCACCACGCTAGCAGGGGTGCCGCTCGACGAGACTCGCGATCTTTACGATCACGCTTTCGTTGTGTTTGCCTTGGCCGCTGCATACCGGCTGACAGGGGATAGCACGCTGATAGATGAGGCGCGTGAAGTGCTTCAATTGATTGCCGGCGAAATGTCCCATTCGGCCGGCGGCTACCTTGAGTCTTTGCCGCCGGTCCTGCCCCGTCGGCAAAACCCCCATATGCATTTACTAGAAGCGTGCCTCGCGTGGGTCCCACTGGTGCGCGACCCAATCTTCTTTCTGGCAGCGCGCGATCTCATCAACCTTTTCGAGAAGCACTTCTACGACAGCAATAACGGCGCCCTGTTCGAGTTTTTCGGCGACGGGTGGCAACTCCTAGCCGCTCCTGATCGCCCAACCTTCGAACCGGGGCATCATTTTGAATGGATTTGGCTGCTGGGTGAAGCGCGGCGTCTTGGCATTACTGTCGAAAGTACGGACGGGATTCCTACCGCACTGGCGGAAACTGTGCGAGCTAGCGGTTTCGGTGCGGTAGGTCTGCCTTTCGGTGCCCTGCAAATTCCTGCGGCAGGCCCTCCAGTCGTCAGTGATGCAACATGCCGCATCTGGGTGGTGACGGAATGGCTCCGTGCCTGTCTGGTGCAACCGGACAGCGGGGTTGGCCCGGCCGGCCCGGCAATGGCCTGGCTGCAACGCTATCTGGACGTGCCGGTGCAGGGGCTGTGGCACGAGCGCTGCGATGCCTCGACCGGTCGCTTTGAAAACGGACCAGTGCCCGCCAGTTCGCTCTACCATATCGTATCGGGCCTGGGTCCCGTTTTTTCGGAGGACGGATTGCCCGCGTCCCGGCCCAACGAGGTGCCCAAAGCATGAGTGACGCAATAACTGACAGGTTTGCCAAAGCGCGAGTAGCCGTCATCGGTGACCTTATGCTCGACGTCTACCTCGATGGCGTGATCGAGCGCATTTCACCCGAAGCGCCCGTTCCAGTGGTGCGCGCGCGTGACCAACGCCACGTGCCTGGGGGTGCTGCAAATGTTGCGGCAAATGTTCTGGCATTCGGTGCACAAGTAGACATCGTCGGGGTCATTGGCAGCGATGGAAGGGATCTGATCGATGTGTTGGCTGCACGTGGCTATGACGATCAGGGAGGGTTGGTTGTAGATAGTTCCCGCCGCACCATCCGCAAGCAACGGATCATGGCTGGTCAGCAGGTCGTTCGCATTGATTTTGAGGATTTGCACCCGCTTTCGGCCGTGATCGAGCAGGATCTTGTTACGCGAGCCACGGCAGCAATAGCAAAAGCTGACGTTGTTGTGCTGTCCGATTACGGCAAAGGAGTGCTGACCGACACCTTGCTTGCAGCCGTCATTGCCCATGCAAAAGCGTTGGACAAGCCGGTTATCGTCGATCCGAAGCGTCGTAATCTTGCTGGCTACTGCGGTGCCACGATCATAACGCCCAATCGAGGTGAGCTTGTTGCAGCGACGGGCCTCTCCTGCGAGACAGATCACGAGGCGCAGGCAGCCATTTCCAGCGTTCAGGCTGTTTGCGGTTCGGCAGTACTGCTGACCCGCTCGGAGAAGGGTATGTCGTACTACCCCATGTCTGGAGAGGTGTTGCACTTTCCTGCGCGCGCGCTTGAGGTGTTCGACGTGTCGGGCGCAGGCGACACAGTCGTCGCCGCGCTTGCGGTGATGCTTGCCTGTGATGAGCCGATCGAGACGGCGATTCGCTTTGCAAACGATGCGGCAGGGGTAGTCGTCGGCAAAGCGGGTACGGCAACGGTGACCTTCGACGAAGTGATCGAGGCCAAGGCCAAGGCAGAAGGTCATCTCAGCATTGACGGTGCATTGGTGTCACGCGCAGAAGCGATCGAAACTTGCCGCCGGTGGACGGCGCAAGGATTAACCATCGGCTTTGCAAATGGCTGCTTTGATTTGATTCATCCTGGCCACATTTCGCTTATTCATCAAGCGAGTGGTGCTTGTGACAGGCTTGTCGTTGCCCTGAATACTGACGCGTCGGTACAGAGGTTGAAGGGCAGCAATCGCCCGGTTCAAAATGAGGTGGCTCGTGCCCAGGTGATAGGCTCGATCAAGGGAGTTGATCTTGTCACACTGTTTGACGAAGATACGCCTTTGGAACTAATCACTGCGTTGCAGCCGGATTTGTTGGTCAAGGGCGCGGATTATACCGTGGACACCGTTGTAGGTGCCGATCAAGTCCTTGCGCGCGACGGACGAGTGCTGCTCGCCGATCTGACGCCGGGGCAGTCATCATCGCGCCTGATTTCACGCATGACGGCGCCGACTGCCGATGGTTGACGCTACACTCGTCCGTCCATTAGCCCTGTTCGACAGAGATGGTGTTCTCAACCGGGACACGGGTTACCCCTACCGGCCCGATCAAATCGAGTGGATCGATGGAGCGCTTGCTGCACTGGCAATGGTACGGGAGCATGGCTATCGCAGTGTCGTGGTCACGAACCAGTCTGGAATTGCGCGCGGGCTCTATACCGAACAGGACGTCGAAACGCTGCATAGCTGGATGGCGAACGAGGTTGCGCGCGCTGGCGGACATATCGATGCCTTTTATTTTTGCCCATTTCATCCAGAAGCGGCGATTGAACGGTATCGTGCCGATCACGAGGATCGCAAACCGCGCCCCGGGATGCTGCTCAAGGCTCTCGCGCGTTTCCCTGCCGATTTGGCGACAAGCTTCATAATTGGCGATCGTCAAAGCGATATTGATGCAGGTGTAGCTGCCGGCATTGCAGGGCATCTGTTCACCGGTGGCGCTCTCGATCAATTTGTTGGCGACATACTGGCGGGGAAGAAAATTCGCCGACAGGCGTCGTTGGCTGCTGCTGCGCCTGAGCCCAGAAAAGGTAGATAAAGTGAAGGCAGGGAACGTGAAATTTTCGCCCGACGACTATGTCGCGGGACTCTATCGGTCGTTGCTCGGCCGAGAGCCTGATGCGAACGGTTCGCAGGGTTACATCGAAGCACTGCGTAAAGGGGCAACTCCGCTCTGGGTGCTGGGGGAAATTCAGAACTCGGCTGAGTACCGGTCACGCCAAGGCTCTTTCAAAAGCACCACTGGCGGTGATGATATCGCACCGCTGCCCGACGTTGGTCTGGCAAAGCAGGAGCAGGCCGATCTGGATTTTGTCATCGGGGCGAGTGCCAAGTACTTCAACGACATCGATTTTTTCAAGCGACTGAAGGCCGATGCTTTTGCGCAGCCTGTGCGTCGCAAGATTCGGACTATCGCAATCTATTATTGGAAAATGAACAATGGCGGCACTGAACGGGTGACCGCCAGACAGGTTCAGATGTGGACTAGGATGGGGTACCGCGTCATCTTGCTGACGGATCAGGAGCCTGATCCGGTCAACGATTACGACTACGGAAAAGACATCCAGCGTTTCGTTTTGCCCGAACGCATGATGTTCAACCAGCACTATCCTTTACGTGGTCGTGCACTGGCCGACATCCTCGTACGCGAGAATGTGGATATCTTCATTACCAACCAATGGTACGAGTTCTCGACGGTCTGGGATGTGCTTGTTGCCAAGAGCCTTGGCATAGCGACAGTAGTTGGCTGGCATAACTGCTTCGATGCGGGCATCAACAACGTTGACGACCTCGCAGTCTCCTACCTGCGCTTCCTTGCCTACAAGCATGCGGACGCCATGGTGGTGCTTAGCGAAGTTGACCGGGTGTGGTTCGAGCGGTGGAACGTTTCTGCGCGGATGATCCACAATCCGCTGACGTTTGATCGCCTGCCTGACAAGTTGGCCCCGCTTGACGACAAAACCATTGTCTGGATTGCGCGGGTTGAGCGCCATCAGAAGCGAGTAGATCAACTTCTCAAGATGTTTCCACTGCTGCTCCAGCAGGTGCCAGATGCGCGCCTCCTGATTGTGGGTGGCGGCCCTGATCTTGCTTGGGCGCAGGAATATGCCGAAGCACTCAATGTCCGCTCGCAAATCCACTTCATTGGCTACACCACCGAGGTGCAACGGTACATCGAACAGGCCTCGGTGCACATCATGACTTCGGATTTCGAAGGTTATCCCATGGTGCTGGGGGAAGTGTGGTCACACGGAGTGCCCACTGTGATGTTCGACCTGCCGCAGATCGAATATCTGCGCGCCGGCAAGGGTTGCATCGTTGTGCCACAAGGGCAAATCGCCGAACTGGCGAATGAGGTCGCTGGGCTCCTCCTGAATCCTGCTCGTCGGCGAAAGCTGGGCGAGGAGGCCCGCTCTGTTGTTGCCGACATCATTTCCGACAATCTCGATACGGCATGGGCAAAGCTGTTTTCCGACATTGAAACAGGCACACCGCTCAGTCCGGCAGAAAAAGTGGCGGATGTCGGCAGCATGAACATCCTGATCGACCTTCTTGGCCGCCGCCTGATGAGCCTGCACCGTCCGAACTTTCCAGAGCCGCGTCTGCCAGTGCTGCCCAGCGCGGTCCCTGTAAAGCCGCCTCGCCAGAAGTCGTTACGCATTGCTCACAAAGCCGTGCGCGCGCTGGCAGCGCCCTTCTATTTGGCGAAGAATGCCGGGTCCGTGCGCCTTTTGCCTGAACGTCGGCTACGAACCATCGATCTTTCCAATGTGGGCCTTGGCGACAACCTGATGATCTGGGCCGGCCTTTTTGCCTTGCTTGATATGGGTGTGGACGTCTGCGCGCCGGGCTGCGTTATCCATGTTCAGCCGATTTTGGCCAATCTGGCTGAACGCCTGTTTGGCGGATTCGGGCTGGAGGTGCGGCGCGGCGCGCCCCAGAATCCGGCCAGCCCCATTTATTCGCCACTGCCACCCGAGACCTGGCGCGAGTGGCGCAATACCTACATCGGCCGAGACTGGCGGATGAACTGGGTCGAAGCGCTCGACCGGCAAAAGACTTTTCCGCGCGACGGAGCGGACTTGTCGTTCGAAAAGCGGACAAGGCTCAGGGTTTCCGAATTCGTATTGTTCGGTAGACAGAATTGGACTCAGGCGACGCCTTCCTACGTGGGCTATCGCGTCTGGCAGCCCCTGGCACTGCATCACAAAGTCTACCCCATACAATTCATGACGCAGATGAAGCGGTCTTTCGTCAGAATCCGTCAGATTTTCGGCGCATATGTTGACAACGCTACGCCTGAGAACACGCGTGAAGCATATTGCCATAACGTGAGCTTTCCCGCTGGGAAGTCATTCCAGACCATCCCGCCGCAAGTTCTTGCCAGTGTTAACAAGCGGTTGGGAGATGATCGCCTTGAATGTTATGTCCAGAACGATAGCGCATGGCGCGCCGACTTTGAAAAAGGTGATCTAAAACCCCAACATATCGACGATCTTTTGGACACTTTCCGGCTGGTTCGATACTCTAAAAAATTGCTCACCACCGACAGTTTTACTTCCCATCTCGCCCAGTTTTTGCGGGATGACTTCGTACTGGTTCTCAGCCGTGACATGCGCGAAAACATCGTCCATCCGGGCGCAAATCCGGTTATCGTTGCAAATCATCCCGCTTGTGCGCCTTGCAATTATCAAGAGCGGTATCATTTCGATACCTGTGTAGCGGGATACAAGTATTGCCTCGCATTCAACAATGATGCTTTTGCCGAGGAAATTGCCGCTGCGGTGAAGAGGTGAACACCTCGCCGATCCAGACCGCGCAGGGACCCCGAACAGGACCGCTGCGCATTCTGGTTGCCACCAATGTCTACCCCCCGCGCTTCATTGGCGGGGCAGAGCTCGTTGCCCACAATTTGGCTCTCTCCCTCGCCCGGCAAGGTCATGAAGTGCGGGTGTTTGCCGGTGATCTTGGCGGGCCGATCCTGCGTGGGAAACGGCTGGATGATGTGATGGATGGCATCACGATACACCGGATCGGCATGGATCCGCGTGATTTCGATCCGGCATGGCAAAATCTTGTTCATGATGGCGTCGACAGCCATCTCACTGCCGTGCTGGCCGAATTCCAGCCCGACGTCGTGCATGCTCATAATCTGATGGGGCTCTCTGTCAGGTTACCCGCAATTGCCAGCACATTAGGCATACCGACCGTGGTGACGTTGCATGATTACTGGGGCATTTGCCTTCGCAACACACTCATGCGCCCCGATGGCCGCCAGTGTGATGACACGAAGCAGTGTCGTACCTGCCTGCCGGTCAGCAAGGAGCCGGGGATCATCAATCTGCCGATGCGGTTGCGCAAGGATGCCATCGAGTTGTCGCTGGCATCGGTGGCAGCGTTCGTTTCGCCCAGTCGCTTTCTGGCCGAACGCTATGTGGCTTGGGGCCTTCCGGCGGATCGCATGAACGTGATCCCGAATGGCATGGATGCCACCCCCTTTGCCGGGACTATTCGCGGCACAGCTACGCCGGTTCGCATACTGTACGTTGGCTATCTGGGCGCTCACAAGGGCGTGGCTGGCTTGATCGATGCAGTTGCCGCAATGGAAAGGCGATCGCAGGTACAGCTGACGCTGGTCGGGGTGGGGCCTGACAAAGATGCCCTGCACGAGCAGGCGATGCGCGCAGGGATGGACGAGGTCCAGTTTGCAGGCCGCGTCGCGCCAGACGACATGCCGCGGATCTATGCAGAAGCGGATATTCTGGTCTTGCCGTCGGTCTGGAGCGAGAACCAGCCGGTCTCCATCATGGAGGCACTGGCCAGCGGCCTTGCGGTCGTGGCCAGCCGGATTGGCGGTATTCCCGAGATCATTGAGGACGGCGTCACCGGTCTATTGTGTGATCCCGGCAATATGCCGATGTTGGCTGGATTGCTCGATGAACTGGTGGAGCATCCGTCCCGTCGCCAGATACTGGGCCGCAATGCTCAGGCCAAAGTGGCAACTCATGATTTCTCAGCCCAGGCCATCATGATCGAAGGGCTGTTCAGGCGAGTCATGAACCCACAAAGTCTGCCGTCCCCGGCCAAGCCGATCGTCGGAATCATCGGCTCGTGTCGAGGCGACACGGATGATCCTGATTGCGCTGACCTGCCAGCAGGGTTGCAGACCGGAAGCTTGCTTGTGCCCGCAGACTGGCTGACTGCAAGCCAACGGCAGAACTGTGTCCGCTTGCGGCATTACCGCACGAACAGTGTATGGCAGCGCGCATGGTCTGGCATGCAGGCGCTGGGCCTCGACCTGCTCATGCGGGCTCTCCCCGGTCGGGCGCGGTCGCGCGCTATTGCCAGAGCGCGCCGCTTTTGGCCAAATTTCCCAAAGCACAAATAAGAATGGCCCCAATGTCCCTTTCAGTTGCAGTTAACCCGGCTCTGGAGTGGGTAAGGTCTTTCTTGCCTCCGCTTGCGATATTGGCAATGAATTGCCCGGAACAGAATTTGGAATTGAGTCTAGAGCGTGTAATCCCGGCCGAAGACTTCATGCAACCGCATGCGATGAAGGATTTGTGACGTGAAGGAATTACTTGGTCGGATAATGCGGATTGGAAAGATGGGGTCAACACCACCTCGTCTGCAACCGCCTGACATCGCCATGCGATTAAGAGCGGAGCGCCCCGATTTACAGGCTGCTTTCAGTCTGAAACGTGAAGAAGAGTATCATAACCTCTCGCTCTGGCTTTTGTTTCATGGATTGAGTGAGACAGGCGGGACAATTGACCGTGCTACGCTCGAAGCATATCAGCCGTGGCTTGCTCCTGTTCCGCACGTGCCGCGCTGCGGTCCAATGCCGCTGAACTGGCTGATGCAGGAAGCGGCGTTGCGCGAGGAGTTCTCGACTGCCGATTTGAATGAGCCGGAGGGACAGTATCGCGTATTGCGCTGGTTCTTTCTCGAGGCGGTAAAAAAATATAACTGGTGTTCGCTGCTCACTGAAGAGCAGGCCGTTGCTCTGCTCTCGATCGAGGAAGAGTCTGGCCTACATCTGATCCTCCGATGGATCTGGGAAGAAAACCAAGAGTTGTCCGATCGATTTGCCGACCCTGCCGATTCCGGATTTCGGACATGGCTATGGGAGCATGGCGGAGCGCGCTGGCCGCTTCTGACACATCCTCGCATCGGCCTGGCAAGCGCGATGCGCCCCCCTCCCAACCCTGACCTGCCGTTCGGCGTAAATCTGGTAGGCCATCCGCGAGGGCGGTTTGGTATTGGCGAAGATGTGCGTATGGCAGCCCGCGCTCTGGTTGCTGCGGGCGTACCGTTCACCATTCGCGACGTCTCGCACGGTTCGCCGGTGGGTCATGATGACCACAGTCTCGATCAGCTTATCTCGGACGATTTGCCGTACCGCTATACAGTCTTCTGCGCGACGGGCATGGACACGGTCCGCATCGTTAATCTCCTCGGCAGACAGGCATTTGACGGGCAGGTGTTGATTGGCTTCTGGCCATGGGAACTGCCCGAATTTCCTGAGGCATGGCAGCACGCATACGCTCTGGTCGACGAAGTCTGGGCGTCCACCCATTACACCCGCGATGCCTATTTGCGATCATCGCCGGTGCCCGTACGGCACGTGCCGATGGTCGTTACCTATGGCGAGACAAACTCGCTGACCCGTACCGATTTTGGCCTGCCTGATGACCGTTTCCTGTTTGTCTTCGCCTATGATGCCCTTTCATTCAGTGCACGCAAGAATCCCGATGCCTGTCTTGAGGCGTTCGACAGGGCCTTCCCGCGTGGGGATGAACCCGTCGGTCTCGTGATCAAGGGGATACGGGCCAAGGATTCGCAAGCGTGGATGACGCTTGAGGCGAGGGCTGCACAAGACCCTCGCCTTTTCCTGATTGACAAGTCGCTTGAGCGCGGCGCGATCCTTGATCTTTATCGGGCCTGTGACTGCTTTCTGTCGCTGCATCGTGCAGAAGGGTTCGGGCGCAACATTGCCGAATGCATGGCGCTGGAGCTGCCAGTCATCGTCACGGCCCACTCCGGCAATCTCGACTTTACGCAGTGGGACAACGCCGCACTGGTGCCCGCCCGCCTGCGTCCGGTTCTGGCCGGAGAGTACCCTTACGGTGCAGGGCAGATCTGGGCCGAACCAGATACCGTAGCTGCAGGCGCTTTGATGCAGAGGATGGCGCAGGATCGGTCTTGGCGCGAAGGCCTCGCCAAAGCCGGCAGCCAGGCTATCAAGACGCTGTATTCGCCCGAAGCCGTTGGTCAGCGGTGGCGCGAAATGCTTGATCTGCTCGATAGTCGAAATGCCGGAATGGCTGCAGTATCTGGGCGGGGTTCGAACCTTGCTTGAACTTGCGCCCTCATCATCCAACTGGCCGTTCTGGCGGCATTGGCACAGCGCAACCTTAGGCAATTGGGCACCTCCATTTACCGGTCAGATTTGACAGCGCAGGCGTGATGACGGCGCACTGACCTCATCGCGAGTGCTGAACTGCCCAATTTTCTCGGCATTTGGGTGTGCCAGCCTGGGTATGAGGACCGGGTTCCGGCCTTCG
>NZ_JAUYRV010000019.1 GCF_030696665.1 Novosphingobium sp. | reverse complement strand
GCCGCCGAACTGGATAAGCAATGGCCTGCTTCGCTACGCCCTACGGGCTCCGCTACGCAGCCCATTGCTTCAACCGCGCCGATGCGCAAAACAACCGCCCGGCTCTAATCCCAGCTGGAGGAAAGCTGGGGGTCACGTCAGCGCCCACCTCAAACTGAAAATGCAACTGTAATGCTAGGTCTGCGGACGAAGTTGGCGATCTTCCAATTTCGCCGTGAGACCCGAGGCTTCTGTGCCTGCCAGTGCCCTTACATCGGACAATTCTTCGATCCGTTGTGATCGAAGATCGCTCATCAGATCGTCCATCGCCAGAGTGACTGCAGCATCACGCCTTGCCAGATCACGATAGCCCAAGTTCGGGTCGGACAGATCCGGCAAGTGCCACTCCGGATGATCATGCCGTAGAGCTTCATAGCGATCCTGAATAACGTTGGACAGGTCGTCGGAAATCTGGAAGCCGTGCGATTGCGCATAGCTCGACTCGGTCAACATGCGATTGCCGATCTCCCTGTAGCGTGCTGCGGCTTCACGTCGCTCATCCGCTTCAGCCGTGCGCCAGTCACTGCCCTTGCTTGTCGTATTGGAGCGGCTCTGATCCGCATACTGCGAACTCTGGTCGAATGTTCCGTCGGAACGCGTTTCGCCGCTCGATCCGCTGACGATGCTGCGATTACTGGTTTCGTCGGTCTCACTTGCGCCTTTGGTTACCTGGTTCGCGGCTGACCGTTCATGGGCTGATCGATTGTCGCTACCGCTTTCATGGCGGCCGTAGAGCGAACCTCGGGCTCCCACAGACACGCCAACTCCCCTTCCCGCTTGTCCAAGGCCGGCAGACGCATTTCCGCTGATGTCGGCGGACTGGCCGGAAATGCTGTTTTCGAACCTGCCTGAGCTTCGGCTATTACCTTCGCGAAGGATCAGATCGTTGCTGGAAACCTGTCGGGAGGAGTGGCCAGTGGCGGCCTCGACGTTAACCGATCCTGTCAAGTTGTTGGTGTCGGATGTGCGCTGCCCACTTTCCTGCCGGCGGCCTGAAACCTCACTCGTTACTGCGACAGTGCTGCCAAAATGCCCGCGGGAACTCGACCACGTCGTCGAGACGCTATTCTCGATCCGGTCAGCTTCATTGAGGTACCACTGCCCCTGGTTGCGCAAGTCCGCAGCATAGCCGCTCGTCATCGTCGCCTTGAACGGCAACTGGGAAATCGCGCCGCTGGTATCGACCACGTTCCGGGCAGAACCGTAGCCATGGTAGACCCGGCCATCGTCGCCGCGAGCGGCAGAATGGGCGGCCCCGGTCGTGAGATTCGGCGCTGTATTCCATTGCGACCCTTGGACATTGCCACTGTTGAGATTGCCGTAGCTTACGTCACCGAAGGCATAGTTGCCGGTGGTCCGTTCGGCGGCTGCGGCGTCCGCTGCACCCTGCGCGGTGCCAAGCATCGAGCCCATGCCGTGCGCAACTGACAATGTCCCGCGCATGACCATGAGTGCAAGGACCGGTACAGACATCATCAGGAACCCGGCCATCGTCGCGATGTCCTGGTTCACGCCTGCAATGCCGGACCAATTGCCAAGCGTCACGCCGCCGCCGGCGAGGGCGCGCGATTGCGCCGCAAGCCGGTCCATGACGAAGCTGTGCACCAGGACGTAGATCGGGCCCCAGGCGGCAAGGTAGAAGAAGCCTGCGAAGTATCCCTTCAGTGCCGCAATGCCTGTCCGCGGGAAAAGTAGCAGCGGAAAGACCACCGGGAATAGCGCATAGAAAACGACCGTGAGGACGACATTGAGAACCGGGATCCAGATAAGTCCCTGCTCTGCCGCTGTCGTCATGGCATTGCGCGCCTGGATGTCAGCGCGCTGCAGAGCGAAGGCATCGGAATCGACGTTCCCGAAATCCAGTTGCGCAGCCTCAAACGCATCGATCATGCTCTTCTGGCGCAGGATCTGGTTGCGCGGCGCCGATGCCCCGGTCAGCATTTGTGAGATCACCGGCAGATCGGTTGCCAGCTTGTTGTTTGCCGCAGCCGCCGCAAGCTTGGGGTACAGCCTACGCGCAAATGGCAGGGCAGCAGCCTCGATCTGTGTACTCCATTGCGCATTGAGTGCCTGCCAGGCTTGCGCACAGGTCTTGCCTTCGATGTCGGTCGCACCACCGGTGTCGGTCAGGAACTTCATGCCGCGATTGGTGGCGGCATTGACCCCGAGCTCAGCCCACAGATCGCTGGATTCGCTCAAGACCTTGAGGCTGCGGGTGCCCAGGAGAATGTCGTAATAGGCGCATTGCTTGAGGAAGCCATCGAGATTAGCCCGAAAAACCGGATCACGAAGCTCGAAAGTGCGGGTCTTGTCCCACAGCCTTGCGCCGTAGACATAGCCACCGGTCGAGTAGTTAAGAGCTGAGGGCATCACGAAGACCGTTTCTGCCGTGCGGGTGAAGTAGTCGCTGATCTGGCTGGTAAAGGAAGCCATCATTCCGAGCCCGATCGGCACGTTGGCGACCGTCGCCGGGGCAAGGCGCGGGTTGATGCGGTCGGTGACCTTGACCGTGACGGTCGGCACCATCAGCACCAGGTAAATCAGCGTCGACTGGATGAACCAGCGCAGCCACACTCGCCAGTCGAGGTCCATCGCGGTGATAAGCAGGGCGTAAGTAAGCCCTATGACCATGCAGACGCTCAGCAGTGAGCGGAAGCCCCCCGATCCGGTCCAGGCGGCCACCGCGTTGAAGGTGTTGACGAGGAATTCCCCGCCGCCGACCGTGAAGACTTCGAGCATGTGTCGCCCTTCTGCGTGGTTTTGCCTCTCGACAGTTGCTACTGGAGCTGGGTTCCAAGCGACCTCGAGAAGCGCAAAGCTGCTGCCATCTGCGGCGAGAGCTGGCTGCGCAGGGTCTTCTCGAGCATCTGCGTGCGCTGGATCAGCGCGAAAGTCTGGTCGAAACGTTGCGAGGTGCGCGCCGCGATCCCGAGGAAATTGCGGCGGGTTTCGTAAAGCCCCTCGCGCCATTCGCGCAAGCTATCCGCATCCGCCCCGTTGAAGTCCGAGCGCGCATTCACCGCCATGTCGATGAAGCGCATGGTCATGGTGGTGACGAGGTCGACCGCTACGATCTCGGACAAGTCATTGAGCTCTTGCGCAGAGATTCCGAATTCGGCTGCGGCGCTGACCGTGATGATCTTGTAGACCGGAACGCTGGCCATGCCGAGCAGCTGGATTTCTGCAGGCGTGAGCGCAGCGCCAGGATCGCGAACCTTGCGCGCCATGCTTTCGATGAGCGTGCGCACCCGCGCCTTGATCGCAGCATTGGGGCCGATGACCATCTGCGTTTCGGAAGGGTGCATGCATGCCGCGCTGTCACTTCCGCAGCTCAGGATCTTGTGCGGGCTTGTCGCGGTTCCGTCGAGCATCGCGCTGATCAGGGCGGCGTCGGCCGGGCCGATGAACTGGACCCGCGGCTTGTCGTCGTTTCCGACAGGATCATAGATCACCGTGCCGACGAGCGTCATCAGGAACTCGCGGAATTGCGTGTCGAACCCGCCGTACTTTCGGGAAAGCGCCTTCCAGGTGTAATTGTTGGGCATGCCGGCAAGCTCACCCATCGCGGGGTCGGCATTGGCGGCCTGGAGGCTCTCGCGCTGCCCGCCGTTGTTGCACTGCTGTCGGGCTCGCGCCCAGTCGGCGACCGCGCCTTGGGCATTGGCGATCGCTTCGCAGACCACCGAGGAGGCCGTGTCGCTGGTCGGCCACAGGCCGCCCACCAGGGCCTGCGCGGTCTCGCAGCTGGCGATGTTCATCTGGTTCATCTGCTGAACTTTCTGCGCCAGTTCATCCATCACCTTGCCGATCTCGGGCGAGATCGTGTCGATCGCGAGCTTGAAGGCAAAGCCGAGCGCATTGTTGGCTGTCGCTTTCATCATCGCGACGAGTTCGGCGGTATTGATGAAGGAGAAGGAGCCGGAGAACAGATCGATGCCGCCACAGCCTGCGCGCGCGTGCGGCAGCTCGAGATTGAAGGGCTGGATGCTCTTTTGCGGAAAGCGCGACCAGACCGAGCCCATCGAGTAGTACCCTGCCGATTGCCCGCGATAGGCGCTGGGGCCAGTGACATTGGTCGCAGTACCCATCTCGCTCATGAAGCTCGACATCTCGCCTTCGACCCCTGCCATTGCAGGCATGGGCATGCCCAACAGCAGGGCACTGGCTGAAACAGCGCAAACCAAGCGCTGGCTCCTGCCCCGGAGGCGGCAGAACTGGTTGTTCATCAAAAGTCACTCCCGCTTTTGACCGTGGTCAGCTGGAACACGCGGTCGAGGATCTCGTCCTGACTGAGAATGCCGTAGCCGATCGGCAGGGGGCGGCGCGTCACGCTGTCGAACAGGACAAGGGCCGGCACTTGTCGGTCTGTGCCGAGCCCAAGCCGCTCGTATTGCCCGGTGTCGACCATGTAATCGTGGAAAGCCGTTGACGGCCCGCCGTCCATCGACACAGCAAGCACCGGCAGGGCGTAGCGATCGCGCACGGCCTTGAGGATCGGGGCAAAGATGTCGCAGGCACCGCAACTCGACGCGAAGAAATAGAAGACGCCGTAGCGGCGGCCGAGCTGGGCCATGACCTGGTCCCGGTCGGTCTTGCGCTGGTCGATCCAGGCACGCTTGCCCAGTGTCGAAACCGGCCGCTGCAAGGTGTAGTCGAGGCCCGGGTCCTGCCATAGGACGCGTTGCCAGACGTCGGCGAAGGTCGAGGAACGATCGAGCTGAGCGCGTTGGAAGCGTATATAGGAGGTTACGTTCTCGGGGCTGGGATCGAGGATTGCCTTTGCCTTGAGTTCTTCAAGTTCGGTGCCGATGGCCGCCAGTGTTGCCCGGGGTGAAGTCGGTGTTTGGGTGTTTTCAGGCTTGCCCTCAGGTGGGTCGCAGTAAAACCAGGTGCCGAGCTGCCGCTCGGTACAATAGAGCGCGTCGGCTTCGCGCCGGATCTCGATATCGCCACTATCGCTTGAAGCTGCATGCCCTTGCGATGCGAACCCGAGAGCCAATCCCATGCCGGTCGCAAAGAGGGGCCGAAAGTTTGTCGTCGACAGTGGCATGGCATGCTCCTTTCATTTGGCTCGCGAAGGGGGTTATGGCTGGGGCTGCCCGTAGAACTGGCTGATCCGGTTCTGCACCTCGACCAGCATGGCCGCCTCTTCGGGCAGGCGTGCGGCCTCGGTGAAATCGGCGTAGATCTCGGCAAAGTTCAAGGTGGACAGATCGAGTTGCTGGAACTCGAACACGGTGAACCCTGCGCAGCTCTCGCTTTTGGGCGGAGCCCAAGGCTTGCTCAGTTGCACCCGGCCCTGCTCCTGCAGCATGCGGGTCAGTTTTGAGGCAAAGCAGCAGTAAGCATCGCGCTTCGTCACGCAGACGCCCATAACCTTGGAGGAGCAGTAGGTCCCAACCTTGTGACACAGTCCGGCATCGTCCTTTTTGTCGAGTTTCTGCTCGGCCGCGCTGCACAACCACGGCGTCAGGATCGGCGCGCCCTTGCCCGTGCAGCAGTTCGAAATGCCGAAGATCTTCTTCGCGCAAGTCTCGCGTGTTCCCTTGAACAGCGACAGGTCATCCTCGCTGAATTCGGCATTGGCCTGTCCCAGGGCATGGAGCCCGACCAGCGCGTCCTTGAACTCGTCCGACGCCTCGCGCTCCACCGTCTCGCAATCGCCATTGAGGCAATAGATATCGCCCGAGCAAAGGTATTGCTGAGGCTCGGGATCCGATCCTGGAACAGGGCAGGAATAGCTGCGCTCGGTGACCTTGCATGAGCCATCAGGTGCGGGTGGATCATCGAGACAGACCTCGTTCGTCTGCTGGCATCCGGGCATGGCCTCTGCCACGCCGCAGTCGTTGTGCGCGCCGGTGGCTTGCTGACAAAGCGAGGTTCGTGCCTTTTCCCAGCAGGCTTGCCGCACCGGGATGCCGGCTATCACGCGGGTTTCATCAGGGGCGCTGCAGATTTCTTTGGTCGCTGTGCATTTTTCCGGATCGGCAGTGCATGGACCGGCCGTCCATTGCGCGGTGAACCATCGCGTCTCGCTTTGCTCGGGCAATAGTTCGGGGACCAAGGCGCTGCAGGCGTAGACCTCCTCTTTGGGCGCGGTTTCGAGACAGCGCAGCTTGCCACCGCCCAGGAGATCGCTTTCGAAATCCCAGGCAAGGCAAAGGTCGCGCTCGACAAGACCGGTAGAAATGGCATCCGTGCGCATACATAACGGCATGCCCAGACCTGCATCACATTGCTGCAGGCCTGTGAGAAATTGGAGCGGTGCCCCCATGGTCGGATCGACGCTCAGAGCCTGGGAAAGCCCGGAGCGATTGCAGCGATAGACGTGGCCACTCGCTTCGAATGCTCCAGCGGGCGGTGGCGCAGTGATTGTGCCGACAAGGAAAGCATCCGGATCGGTGACTGGCGCATCGCAACTGTAGGAGGTGACCGTGAGGCCGTACTCGGGCACCAGCGTTGTGCCGGTGCCTTGGCACTGCGCTGAACCCGCCAACGCCCTGCAGCCGTCGTAAGTGGGCGAGGACACGCAGACATACTGATAGGCCAGTGCTTCCCATAACCTGACTTCGAGTGTGGTCTTGCAGCTCTGTTCATGCTCGACGATGCTTTCGCCAATGTTGCAGGTGATCTCCACGCTGCCGGGTGCACCTGCCCCCGGCGGCAGCGCCGTGCAGGCACCGGCGCTCCCGTCGGCCGCCACGCCGTCGACAAAACGTACCGGGTCGTTTGCGATTGCGGTTGCGCGCGCAAGGTCTTCGCGCCCCACCGCAATGCGTGGACGCGAGGTGGAATTGGCCGTGCGCCAGGCATCGCTTTGACTTGCTGCAGCGGCACCGTCTGAGGCCAGCGCGTCGGCACGGTCGTAATAGCGCGTCTCCTGCGGGTAGGTGGGTGAATGGCCCGGAATCTGTGCTGCCGCGCCGGGCGCCGCGGTCAGGTCCTGGTAGCTCTGCCGCAATGCGCCGCCCATTTGCCGCGCATCTTCCTTTGCTTGGGCAGCGGATATCGGTGCTGGGGCTGTGGTTGGCGGTAAAGCAGGTTCAGGAAGCGTTGGAGGTGGCGCGGTCGGCAGCGGCGGCAGAACTTCGACCAGGTCGTCGGGTGGCGGAATGTAGATTTGGGCGACTGCGCTCGATGCCGCAGCGAGTTCGCCCAAAACCATCAGGCTGGCGAGCAGTGCCCGGCCCTTCATTGCCCCTGCCCCTTCTCCAACTGGTCAAGCGCAAGCCGGGCAATCGCCGCGCTGGGTTCATGGGCGGCAGCAAAGCTCTCGAGTGCATAAGCGAGGCTGACATTGCCGGTCATGCGCGCATGGGCAGGCACTGCGCTGGTGCAATCGAGGCCGTCACACAGTTCGTAGCCCCCTTGTGCCACCACGAAGGTGGGCGCAGCCGCGACGTGGAAGGCGCGGAAGAGGCGCGGATCGATGGCGATGTGGGCCTCTTCCTGCTCGCTGCGGATCACGCGCATCAGGCCTTTGGTGAAGACCTTGGCGCTGTTTTGCGGGAAGCCTCTGAAAACGACCAGGCCTCCTGCACGCGTGGTATCACGCACCAGATTCTGAAGAGAGGCTTGCGGCATCGACAGGCTGGCAAAGACGATCAGCAAGGGCCCCTCGCCCATCGGCAGTCTCGCATTGGCCGCGGCACCATCGAGGATCGCCGCAAAATCGACAGTTCCATCTTGCGGACCCGCGGCGCGGGCGTCCTGCCACTGCCTGGAGCGCTGTTTGACGTCCGTGCGGACCTGCTCTGCCGCCCCACTCTGCGCCTCGGCCCGTTTCATTGCCGTCGCGACAAGAGCTTCAAGCTCCTCGGTGTCGGCTTTGCTCCGTGATCGAATGGCTTCGAGATCGAGCCCGTTGATGCTCTGTGCCGTGGCCCCTGAAACTGCAGCCAGCACGGCAAGCCCGGAAATACGCCCAGCAAGACGGGCGAGAAGGCCCAGTTTGCTGGGTTCAAGAAGGGCGCGCCGAGGACTCATAGTAGAGTCAGACGTGGGCGCTGTGGGGTGTCTCCACCGCCAGTTTCCCACGCCTGCTCTCCGAACCGGACGTGCACCTTTCGTTGTGCATCCGGCTCTCCAGAAGCCTTGGCGAACTCGGGTTTCTTCATCCATTT
>NZ_JAUYRV010000018.1 GCF_030696665.1 Novosphingobium sp. | reverse complement strand
CAGGCTGCTGAAAAACCCTCGACGTTTGGGGTTTTGAGTGATTCACTCTGTTTGCGAGCGGAGGTGATGATGCGCGGTTCGGAAGATCGATCGTCGGTGTTGTTTTCGTATATCCGGCTGGAGGATCGCATTGCTGCGGATCACCCGTTGCGGGCGATCCGGTCGCTGGTGGATGAGGCGCTGGCGGCGCTGTCCGGCAAGTTCACCACGCTTTACGCGACGACTGGCCGACCCTCGATCCCGCCCGAGCAGTTGCTGCGGGCGACACTGTTGCAGGCGTTCTTCTCGGTCCGTTCGGAGCGGCAGTTGATGGAGCAGATCAACTACAACCTGCTGTTCCGCTGGTTCGTTGGGCTTGATATCGATGCGGCGGTCTGGGACGCCTCGACCTTCTCCAAGAACCGTGACCGGTTGCTCGAAGCCGACGTGGCGCGCGAGTTCCTCACCGTCCTGATGAGCCTGTCGCGGGTGCGGCGGCTGCTGTCATCGGATCATTTCTCGGTTGATGGCACGATGATCGACGCCTGGGCTTCGATGAAGAGCTTCCGTCCCCGGGACGGATCGGGCGATCCGCCGGGACCGGGCCGCAACGGCGAGCGCGACTTCCGTGCTGAGAAGCGCAGCAACGAGACGCATGCCTCGACCACCGATCCCGATGCCCGCCTGTTCCGCAAGGCTGACGGTCAGGCTAGCCGACTGTGCTATCTCGGCCATGCACTGATGGAGCACCGGCACGCGCTGATCGTCGATGCCACGCTCACCCACGCCACCGGCACCGCCGAACGCGAAGCGGCGCTGGAGATGATCGAGCGCACGCGCAAGCCGGGTCGCCGGGTGACGCTGGCCGGCGACAAACTGTTCGACGCGGCCAGCTTTGTCAGCGCGCTCAGGGACCGCAAGGTCACCCCGCACATCGCCGTCAACGGCACCGTCAGCAAGCTTGGTAAAGTCCGCAAGACCTTGATCGACCGCCGCACCACGCGCCATGATGGCTACGAGATATCCTTGCGCATCCGCAAACGCATCGAAGAGGCATTCGGATGGGCCAAGACCATCGGCGGCATCGCCCGCCTCAAGGTCCGAGGCATCGCCCGAGCCACCGCCGCCTTCACCTTCCGAATGATCGCATACAACCTCATCAGGCTGCCCAAAATCATCGAGGCGACCGGATGATGACCGAAAAATCGCCCTCAACGCTCTCAGCCCGAGACACAAAAAGCCCGCAAAGGCTGAGAACCCGACCGCCACAGTGGCAATCGCTCCCTTCGCAAGTCCGATGATGCGTTTTTCAGCAGCCTGCTAGTGCCGTAGAATCGCCGTTGCGTCACATGCCGAAACGTACACGCGCCAGTTGCGCAGCAACGTCCTGATCACCGTGGTTTGCGCGTGCCACATCTAGGAACACCCGAAATACCGGGGCATAGACGACGCCGTTAATACACTCTCCTGTCTCGATGTGGCCTTGATGGTCAGCGGCGAGCACCCCAAAATTCCACGCCTTGCGGACTGGTCTGGCGCCAAGTTTGCGCAACACCTCACCGTAATGCTGGCCTCCCTCGATCCTGCATATCACTTGGGGCGCCTCACCTGGCATCTGTGCCAAAGATTGCGCTGCAAGAGTGCCGGTTATCGCATAATGTATCTTGTGGGCCTTGCATATCTCGGCGAGCCGTCGCGCCAGCACAGGCCCATCCATATCAGGAACATGAAAGTACTGCATTGATGCCGTGGGCAGATCTGCACTGTAGGATGACAACTTCTTCAATACGTCCTGCGGTTGAATGAAGCGACGCAGTTTCATTGGCCCTGCCCCATCGATCTCCAGCCATCCCATCTGCCCCATTAGTTTCAATGCAACAGAAACCGCCGCAGGAGATACATCGCATTGACTTGAAATGTCTTTGACCGACAACCACTTGGGCCAGCTTTTGAGCATGTGCTCTATGACGCGTGCGCGGTGCGGTTGCAGGAACGAGCCTATATTGCATTTGGCCTCCGGTGGAGCGGTTCCATCGCGCGCAATGTAGACTTGCGGTCCCAACAAGAACAGCGCACCGGACTCATCGAAATACCCTGTTCTTGCGGCCTCAAGCGCCTCGCGCGCCAATTTTGAGACGCGCCTTGCCGCAATCAGAATGAGTGTATCAACTCCGCCCGTGTGCTGGGCCGCATAGTCTTGCAAATTCGCGATGCAGCGCTCGACGTCGCGCGGATTGACGGTGGCCATCGCCTCCACCATCAGCACGAATGTGCGCTCTCCCAACCTGACGTCGAAGGCGGCCGTAGGGGCATAAGTACCGCGTCCGTCGATCGTCACGCGCGCCCTGTTTACGTTTGCATCTGGCAACGCCTTGAGAGCAGACTGGAGCGCTTTGAGCACTTTGGATGCGCCAGGTTCCAACTTTCTCATGAATCAATTGCCCGTCATTTGCTCCATGTCCGTGCATTTGCTGCAGGGCCGCTGTCAGTGAGACCCGATTGTAGCGGGCCCTGTCAACCGGTATGCATGGTCTTGCCAGTTGGAGCGAATTGCAAAAGTTACCATTTTTCAACCATGGACAGTAACTGAACGCAGATGCCTGAGGGCCGATTGACATGTCGTCAGGCACTGGGGGCAAGGCGGATGACAGGACCAAACGACGTTCCGCCCGAGCAACGGGCAAGTTTGCAGCGGCAACTCGATTGGAATTATGTCAGCAAGGCTGAATTTGTCGTTCTTATCAGCCTCGTTGCGGGCGCAACAAGTGCTTTTGCATCACTGCTCAGGGTTGCCGTCCAGCAAATATCCGGGCCAGCCATGCATTTGGCAGAACTCGCCGTCGGGGCAAGCATCTTGCACGGGGTGCTTTTGCTGTTGATGCATTTCACCAGCCCCAAAATGATCTACACCCGTTTTTTGCTCGCACATATTTCAGGCGCGTTGCTTGCCGGATCGTTGTTCGGTGGGATGGCATCAATTTGGCACTGACAGGCATCTGACCCCGTCAGCCCTCGCGCGAAGTCCAAGCCTGACGGACACGATCCGACAGGCATCTCGGCAAAATGGCCAATACTTTCGTTCTTGTGCGCCCTCGTTCTTGCGCGCCCTTGTCCTTGCGTGCCCTTGTCCTTGCGTGCTCGTGCCGATTGCGGCGGGCTGCATCGTCGGCGGTCCTACTTCATTGCGCTGAACTGATATCAGATCGTGCTAAAAGCTTCGAGCCGCAGCCGGATCGCATCGGCACTTGTCTTGGCACCAAGCTTCGACATCATCTTCATACGATGAATCTCAACGGTGCGCGGACTGATCGCAAGTATGCGCGCCATCTCCTTGTTCGAACATCCCGTAGCCAGAAGGTCGATCACCTCGCGCTCGCGCGCAGAGAGGCCAGTGATCAAGAGACGGGCCTTTGCGCGCCGCATACGGGCTTCAAGCACAATCTGTCCTGACAGATAGGCCGTTTCAAGCTTGGCTATCAGCGCTGTCTGGTCGAAATCGCCGATGAAATAGTCGGTCACACCGGCTTTGGTGCCTGCGATGACAGTATCGTAGGCCAAGTGCTTGCCAAATCCAACAACCGGCAACCAGATTCCGGCATCTGCCATTGCACCGAGAAGATTGATGCTTGCACCTGTTGCGCTGTCGTCGATGATGACGACACCGTCACTTGGCCGATGGGAAATCAGCTCCAGAGCATGACTGTAGATCTCTGCATGATGACCGGCAGAAAAGATCGTCCGGGCCAGCAGCGCACGATCGCTTTGCTGTGGCGCAATAACATGCACGACGATCCGAACCGATCGGTTGTGATGCACGGTCCGCCACAAGTCCGCGCCGTCTGGCGTTAAAGCCAGATCCTCAAGCACAGCCGCCTGCCCTGCACCGATATCTATCTGTTCGTAATAGGCCATTGAAACCCCCTTCGTACTGCCCGCTAACGGGTCACCACGTAGGGAAAATTCGCAGATGAATGTGAACGAGCGGCCCCTGCAGGCGGTATGCGCCAACCCTAAGCGTTACTCCCTATCTGCTGCAGTGTCTGGGCATTCGGGACTTTGCACACACGTCTGTCGGCTAACAATGGATACACCCGCGCCCTGCTTGCGGGCGTAGTCCCATGCACTCTGCCCGAGCACCGCCGCGCGACATCGCTCGGGGCTTCTGCGTGTTTACCATGTCCGATAAGGAAGCGGCATTTCGCGCAACGCAGGGCACATAAAAGCGTTTATGGCATCTTTACGAAATGTTAGGCGTTTTTACATAGACCTTGCGCCTGAGGGTGCTTCGGACTGCTACCGAACGGTGTCCCGCTACGGTTCGTCCGAGCACTCTCTTCTGCCTGAACATGAAAGCGGACAATTGCGCAGGCTTGCGCAAGCACCCTCACGCCTCGCCGTTTGCGGCATTGGTTTTGGCACAAGGCGTGGTTCCGGTGCCGGACCAACTTGCCCGATCAAAGTCGCTGACCGAACGTTGCCAGTCACTGGGGGCACAGCGTGATGCCACGCTGCCAATGTGGCATCAAACGTCTATCTACCGGTTGGGGATCAGGGAAATGTCTCGAAGACCGATCGAGGCATCTTTAAAAAGTGCGCCATGGCGCAAGCGCGCAGAAACTACGCTTTTGCAAATTCGGCAAACCATGATGCCATCCAGATAAGCTATATCTGCCCGCACCTTAAATTCCGGACAAAGCGTCGTTTCCGTCAGCCTGATTGTCGTTGGTTTCCGCGGCAAGAGCGATGAAGGCCATATCGAGGTGCGCTGCTGCCAACGTGTGGCCGTTTCTGTCGAGCGCATCTCGGGTGACCTCAAGCAGATTCAATATCCCCATCAAGTCGCATCCTCTCGAAAAGGCAACAATTTCAAGGGCTGACTTCATGGCCGTGGCATATCCTGCTGCAAGGGTAGGTAGAAATAGCACTTTCTACTGGCGATGGCCACCTTGACGACGCGTGAACGCCGTTTCGGCACCGCGCAAGATGCCCAGAGCTTGCAGCCCACGGGGAAGCTCATTGTCAGCTATGCGTCCTGATCCAGCGTTGGTGCGATCAAGTGCAAGAAACCCACATGGCACGGTAGCAGTCAGCGTTATAGACATGACATTGTCTGTCATGTGTTCTGTCATGTGACCAATGTCACTGGCCTGACTTGGATTTCTGGCTATTTTTGCCCTGCGACCCAAGGGCTGGTTTGACCACCCTGAATTCTGGCCCTGCTGGCACCCCCCGCGGGCAGGGCCTTTTTTCTGGTACTTGCTCCAGTGCGATCTGTCTGGATGTAGCTGGCTTTGGATCATGTCCCCGATGCGATCACCACATCGGTGTCCGAACGACCGGATCAATTCGGCTATTGGGCCCAAGCGCTGACGAGGATACCCCATATATCGGTCAGCGTATCGGCTAGCGGATCGGCCAGCGTGACAAAAATCTGCGCATGCCACCGTGCTGGCAGGTTTGCGATCTCACAACGTTAAACAACAGGCACCTGCGCAGGTGGTCCAGTCCCTCTTCAGAGCCTGAGTCGAACGCCGGCAAATTTGGGCTGGCGCGCGATTTTGCGTTTTGATGCGGAGCGATGGTCGCCGCGATGTGCGGGCATCGATGGGAATGGATTGTCGCATGATCGCGACGAATGCTGCGCGGAAAAGACCCTTCAGACCGCCTCGCAGAATTTCGAATCAGGCTCTCAAGCCGCAAAATAACGGCACAAAGCTTTGTAAGCACTCGGCGTCAGGCCGATCCACTGCCGACGTTTGTCCATAAAATCGCGCCTGCGCCGCACAAGGTTGCGCTTTTCCAGCAGCACAAGCCATCTTTGCGCGGTCGATTGGGGAATCCCGGCTTCAAGCCCGACAGTTGAAACATTGTTTTGCTGTCCGAGGAGTTCTGCCAGCAGCAGCTCTGTCAGGATCTCCCAGGCGGGCATGGAGAACATATCCTGCGGGACGCCCAGCAACTCACACCGCAGTTTGCGCAGTCGCACTTCTGCCCTCACCCGTTCGACAAGCTGCGCATGGCTTAAGTCACCGAAAAAGAAGGTGTTGTCGTGGTCCCCAGGCACCAGGCTAACCAATTTGTTGATTAAACGGGTAAGGTCGGCGATTTCGACCTGCTCGCGCGATGTAGCGGTTTCAACAATCTTGTTTTGACTGGTCGCCGGCATCTTCGTGACCCTTTGCTGCAGCATCGCCCCATGCCTGGCCAGCAGAATGCCCTACGCTGTCCAAAGGTCAAGCAATAGCGTTACAAGGCTTCCGGATCGGCGGAAAAATCATCTCCATTTCTGCGAGAAGTAGCAGCGTCAAGATAGCGCAAATCGGTCGGCCACATGTGAAGGCTGCCGCTGCATGCCATGCGTGCTTTCGCGCCAACTGCTTCAACCCGGTACCCAGTGGAACTGGGCTGCGGTAAGTCTTCTGGATGCAAGGTCCAGATTGCCAGTGCTGCAATCGTCCCACAAAGAGACATGTTTTGCAAAATTTGCCATAATGTGACTGGACCAGGCGGTTATTTATGATCATGACCTGCGATGCTTTCAAAATGGAATATTTTTGGCAGCGCGGGACGCGAAAAAATGGAAATCTGGATTGCTGTAGAGCGCCTTAAAGAAGCGCTTGAAATTATTGATCGGCACGATCTGCCAATGGCGGGCATCCATGTGACAAATGCCCTGCAATCTATCGAATTGGCGCTGGGCGAAGAAATAGCTGATGTTCCGCCATGCCTTCCGGCCAGGAAAGCGCACTTGAATTAACGCCGTTGTCCATGAACGCAATCACCACCTGGCCTGTCCTCCGTGCTTGAGGACTCCCAAGCGTTGTGGGAGAATTGCAACACCTTGCAATGGTCTTTTGCGCCTGATCCGCAAATCGGTGGTTGAACGCTGGCGCGGGAATTCCGTGATGATCACGAGCGATTGCAGCGGCTAGGTTGCGCATTGTGGCAAAATTGCGACGAAAGTAGCGCAGCAAAGACCCGTCACGCCGACCGGCAGGCTTTCGGACAAGGCTCTTGCTGGTTCAGTCGTTTGCTGCTTGCGGCAAGAACAGCGCTCCAAGCTTGTCAAAAGCTTCGGCACTGAGCGCGCACTTCAATTCACCTTCGCGATCCGAAGGCCAAGTGTGCACCAGCCCTTCTGACTGCAGGACAACCAGATAGCGAAGCAGCAGGTCGTGTGAAATCGCTTGCTTTGCACAAAGTGCCGAAGAAGAGGAAGATCGCCCCTGAAGCGTATCAATGGCAATGCCCAGCAGGATCGGCCAGGCGTCGTTCGTAAGCTTGTAAGCCTTGGTCAAGCCCGCGCGCAGCGCGCAAGTCCGCAGTTCATCCCGCATCCGACCAAGCAAACGGGGAGAGGGAACGGGAAGAGTGAACGCTGAGGGGAGCTCGCAAAAGACTGCCAAGTCTGCGGGACCATGAATTTTGCGCGCCAACTCACATTCCTGTCAATTCGCCGTACGAAACAGCGCCTTAAAAACAGATATTTAGTGGCGCGTGGAAGCGCGTCAACCTCTGTGATGACGCCGTAAGCCGTTTGCAGGAAGACCAGTTGGATCGACAAGGCCAGTCCAAGGGGGCTGCGCCTTGAATTTCATCGCGGCGTGCCCCGCCAACTTTGTTGTTTCCGCAAGCAGGCAGCGTGACACGACTGCGCCTGCTGCCAGATCGCAATAGATTGGAATGGATCTGGAATTGCAGAACTCTGGCGGTACGGGCTACTGAGCGGTTGATGGTTCTGTCCGCACAGGCCGCACTTGACCGTGCCGCAGCTCATCTGACGCAGACAGGCGCAGCACTTGCCCAACGGGGGCTACAGGCGACTGCATTGGTTGCTCACCGCCGGCAAAACGTGTCTGTCTCGTCGAAATTCCCAGGCGAAATGTCGCCGCGCTGCGTGAAGAATGTTGCCCGTGCGCACCGGCCTGCAAGCGCACACGAGCTTTCCCCAGGCCGCCGCGGTTGACGATCCTCTAGCCCATGTGCTCACGGCAAAAGCCTCAGGCCTTGCGTCAGTATCGGGCCGGCAAAACCACCCAGCTTTACGCGTGAGGAACGCGAGTAGCGCACGTCCCGATCGTGGGGCGCCAAACAGCTTTTGGCAAATCCTGGAGGTCACAACGCGGCATATTGCCAATCTATCCTGATGCTGCCGATCGACCTTATTGCCGATAGGCAACTCAGGAAGTACTGTGTGTCTTCAGAGCCTCGATCGCCAAAGAAACATGCAGGGCAGGCTCGCAAAAGCCCATGCGATCAAGCGCTGACAAGATAGTCTCCAGCACTGCAAGCGCGTGTTCGGCAGATATGATTTCGTCAGATCGGCTCATATGGCATTCCATTTCAAGTGCCGTCGCGGCGGCACTTTTTCGCATGGCGCCGTCAAGAAATGTGAAACTTGCCATCGTTGTGTTTCCTTATTGCCCGGCAGCGATCGGGTCTCTCACCGTGCTATTGATCGGTTTGCAGCATCAAATGAATGCATTCAAAATGGAAATGGGGAACAAACAGGCCAAGCGCGTCTATCAATTCTGGATCATGCTGGCAGGAGGAGCGTGAACAGAAAATGCAGCAGTCAGACAAAGCCTGATGGCCTCAGCTGCGTTTTTTGCACCCAATTTGCCCATCATATTGGTACGGTGTAGCTCGACTGTCCGAGGGGAAATGTTCAACAGGCGAGCAATTTCCTTGTTGCTTTCGCCGTTCGCCACCCGATCGAGAACTTGTCGTTCTCTGGCGCTGAGGCGGATCATATCTGCATGGGCCCGGGCACTTTCTGCTCGCACCTTGAAGGTGGTCAACATTTCAGTCTCGGCATTGTCAATTAGCGCAGCAAGCTCATCAGATGTCGACGGGGTCTTGTGGAACGACAGTGCTCCGGCCTTCATTGCCGCAACGACTTTTTCCACATCAGGCTCGCTGCAAAAGCCGACAACACCCAACCACCGGCCCGATCTTGCAGCGTTCTGCAGGAGATCTGAAGCGAGGCTTGTGGGTCTGTTGTCATGGAGCAAGACAACGCCGTCCCGATTTCCATTGGCGAGGAATTGCTGCACATCGCCATGCCTTTGACAACGCATCCCGCACTGCAATGCGGCATCGAACAGCCACTTTTGGCTGCCCTGATCGTTGTCGATGAGATGGAAGAAGGATGACTTATGCATGATTTAACTCAACGCTGTTTTATCGCGCTCCTCCAGCAGCATTTGTCCAACAAATGGGCCTATTGCACAGGGTAAGTCATTTAACCCATTGATATATAGTGTATAAATCCAACTCACAATGAACCGGATCACTGCGCGCGCTGACCCTGACCCGATCGTGCGCGATGTTCATACCTGGACCGTGCCTGTGCCGATGGCCCACTGCTCGTCGAACGTGTCTGGTGGCTGGGCGAGAGGAGCAGGGTCGCAAGGGAGTGAGGCAACAGCGGGATGGTCGAAGTGGCGCGTTGCGCGTGGTCGCTTGCCTTTCCGGGTCTGGCACGACAGGGTAACCATCTGATGCGACGCGATCTCGATCATCTTCCGGCCGGCAAGCAGCGCGAGCTCGAGCGCGTGCTCCAACTGGTCTTCGACGAGTTCAACGACGTAACCGCCTGCGCCAGTGCGAGCCGCAAGAAGGCCGGGCGCATTCTCAAGGTCATTCTGTACGGCAGCTACGCGCGCGGTGGTTGGGTCGATGAACCCCACACCGCCAAGGGCTACAAGTCGGATTTCGACCTGCTGATCATCGTCAACCACAAGGACCTGACCGACCGGGTCAAGTACTGGCTACAGCTCGATGACCGCCTGATGCGCGAATATGGCATCAGTGGGACATTGAAGACGCCAGTGAATTTCATCGTCCACGCGCTGGGCGAGGTGAACGATGGCCTCGCGCATGGGCGCTACTTCTTTATGGATGTCGCAAGGGACGGCATCGCGCTTTACGAAGCGGATGATACCGATCTGCATACGCCCAAGCCGAAAACGCCTGAGCAGGCGCTGGCGATGGCGAAGGAGTATTTTGAAGAGTGGTTTCCGGCGGCAGCAGGACGACTAGATACCGCTCGCTATACGACGGGCCAAGGTAGGCTGAAAGAAGCTGTCTTCGACCTGCATCAGGCCGGCGAGTTTCTCTACCACTGCGTCCTTCTTACGGTAATTTTTTACACGCCCCACGTACACAACCTTGGCTTCCTGCGCACGCAAGCTGAGCGCGTTGATCGTCGCTTGACCTATGTTTGGCCAAACGACAGCCACAAGCAGCGCGCCATGTTCGAGAAGCTCAAGGAAGCCTACGTCAAGGCGCGCTATTCCAAGCACTACCGGATTACCGCTGAGGAATTGTCTTGGCTGGGCGAGCAGATCGAGGAACTGGGCCGGGTAGTTCACATCGTCTGCACTGAGAGGATTGCCGCTTTGGAAAATCAGTGCAACCTGAATGGGCCGGCCATCTCCGGAATATGACCGAAGTTGCCAACGATCTTGCAAGCCTGTCCCCTGAAGCTCTCGGCAGAAGAATGTAACGGCGCCGACCAACGGCCGAACGCTGCTCCACTACATGAATGACAAGCATGTTTCGAGGCGGCGGATGTGCGGCTAAAATGTCTGGTGGTACCTGCGCCGTCGCTTGAAGATGAGCTTGCCCAAACAAACGGCGGCCGGAAATTGTCCATCTTGCGGCCTTTACGCAGACGCGTCTCGGCCTCCGTTAACTTTCTGAGTGTAACTGACGTGACCCCCAGCTTTCCTCCAGCTGGGATTAGAGCCGGGCGGTTGTTTTGCGCATCGGCGCGGTTGAAGCAATGGGCTGCGTAGCGGAGCCCGTAGGGCGTAGCGAAGCAGGCCATTGCTTATCCAGTTCGGCGGC
>NZ_JAUYRV010000034.1 GCF_030696665.1 Novosphingobium sp. | reverse complement strand
GGGGATTGCGGGCAGGAGACGTCGAGGTTCTGGGATCACCTCGCCGCTCTTCTGCCCGCATCTTTTTGTTTACCACAGGATGCCCTTGCGGTCCGCGATGATCGGTTCTGGCGCTTCAAGGCCTACGGCCTGCAGCAGGTCAATTTCGATGGTGCGGCACATCGCGCTCAAGGGCAGATCGTGAACGCTATTGGCAAAAGGATCGACCAGATCATCGCCGATGGCCAACACCGCCAGAAACATCAAGCCGGCAAGCGTGGAGCCTAGCGGCGTTGCAAACCCCAGCGTCTCGACCAAGCCGAACGGCAGGAGAACGCAGAATACGTGAACAAACAGCATCGGAAAGAAGCGGAAGTGGTTGGGCAGCGGCGTGTTCTTCAACCGCTCCATTCCGCCCTGCGCATTGGCCATATCGACCAGCACGCGTTCCATCGCACTTTGCTGGATCGTGTCGATCATGCCAGCCCGACGTGCTTCGTCAATCTTTCGCCCCGTACCGTCAAGCAGGCCATTGGCAGGATTTGCGCGCTCTATTGCGACCTGGGCATCGGCCTTGGCAACGTATTCAAGCGTAGCCTCATCCAGCGGTTGGCGGCGCAATTGGCAGCGCAGCGCATTCACATAGGCGATCTGGCGAAACACGATTGCCCGCTTGAGGTTGGCAGCATCAGGATCTGGCAGAAAGTTTCGCGCAGCTCTTGCCAGATTGCGGCTTGCATTGATCATCAACCCCCACAGCCCGCGCCCTTCCCACCAACGCTGGTAGGCCGAATTGCTGCGAAAGCCGAGGAACAGCGCCACCACCGATCCGAACAAGGTCAGCGGCAATTGCGGTGATCGGAACGGCAACACATAATAGACCACGGTTACGATGACATCCCAGACGAACAGGAGCGTCAGCGGCTTCCACACCTCGCGGACGATCGTCTTGAACGAAGGCACCGGCCTTGTGATCATGAATTGCCCTCGTTGGCAGCGGGCTGTTCAGCAGCTTGGGACATGGCGGCAGACGCGGACGATACTGGACGCAAAACGAACCAGTCCGGGTGACCAATAGCCATAAGATAGCCCATCACTGCGATGCCGAAGACCAGAATCCAAAAGCTGGCGCGAAGCCTGCTGAACCGTTCGGTATCAGAGTTCCAAGGATCGGGTTGCATTGATTTTGCCCTCCATTTTCGCACATGCGAACACGGAAGCGGCAATGCATAAGGCTAAGGGTGTTTCCGTTAGAAAATGTGTCTTCCCGCAAGGCTCGGAAACAGCAGGAATTTTTCTATAAGCTTTAGCCCGCCAGTGCCTTCAGCGCACCACGATCAAGGATTTCCACTTCGCGGCGCGATGGCAGTTCTACCACACCTTCGTTCTTCAGCTTGGTGAACTGGCGGCTCACCGTCTCGATCGTGAGGCCGAGCACATCGGCCACCTGCTGGCGCGAGAATGGCAGCGAGAAGCGCTTGGCCGGGCCGAATGCTGGCGTGCAGCCAGATTCGGCCAGACGGTCGGACATCTCCAGCAGGAACGTGGCGATCTTCTCCGACGCGTTCTTGCGCCCGAGCAGCATCATCCATGACCGCGTTCGGTCAAGCTCTGCCAGCGTGCGTTCGAGCAGCTTATGTTCAAGTTCCGGATGTTCGCGGGCGAATCGGTCAAAATCATTGCGCGAGAATACGCAGACACGCGCATCGGTAAGCGCGACGACGCTGGCGCTGCTGGTCTGACCGAAGGGCCGACCGATGAAATCGGACGGATAGGCAACGCCCACGATTTGCTCGCGGCCGTCCTCGGTGCTGGTGGTAAGCTTCAACACGCCGTCGATTACATTGGCGACGAGCAGAGAATCATCATCTTCCCAGATCAGTGATTCCCCGGCCGTAACCACACGCCGACGCCCGATCGCGTTGAGCGTGGCAATTTCGCGATCATCAAGGCCAGCACAAATTGCCCGGTTACGGACGACACAAGTTTCGCATGAGGTCATGCTAATCCACTATCACCCCAGCACTTGGCGGGCAATTGCCGAAACCACCAGCTTCGCGGGCAAAAAATTGGGCGACGCGAAAATCGAGCCGCCCAAGTTGGGGAGAAATCGCCGAAGCAACCGTGGCGCTGATAAAAGCACCAAATCGCTTCGCCGAAAACATTCCTAGGCGCTGCAGTGCAGCACGACGTTGACGGATGTCAAAAAGGCATCACTATTTTGCAGCATCAGCGTTTTTCACGCATCCGGCAAATTCGTAACATCATGATACTGGCCGCGAAAGAACAACAGCGGCGTGCCATCCTCTTGGCGCTCAAGCGCTTCCACTGCGCCCACTACGAGCAGATGATCGCCAATGTCCTCCACCCGCTCAACCGTGCAATCTATCCATGCGATGGCATCTTCAAGCAGCGGCTGGCCTGATGGCGAGTGGCCATGCGCGAGTTCGGCAAACTTGTCTTCCGCCCGGGCAGCAAAGCGTTTGCATAGATCGAGTTGGTGCGCGCCCAGGACATTGACACAAAAACGACCGCCAGCAGCAATCTTTGGCCAAGTGCTAGAGCGCTTGTCCGGAAAGAAGCCGACGAGCGGAGGATCAAGCGAGATTGACGCGAACGAGCCTACCACGAGGCCGTGACGCGTCCCGTCCGGATCAACCGAGGTAATGACACAGACGCCAGTCGGCCAGTTGCCCAGGACGTTGCGGAAATGGCGTGGATCGATCATGCCCGCGTGACTGTCGGCAAATCACGCGCGCGTCAACCGTCCCAGAGGGGCTGAAAGGCTATTCGAAGTACGCGATACAGCGCACTTCTATGCTCTCGCGGATCTTTGTATCGGGCAGGCTGGTATCGTGGAACGCAGTGTGCGGGCAACGCCAAGCCACCGCATGATCGCTGTCCTGAAATTTGAACAACAGCACGTCGTCTGCAGCCATGTTAGAAAAATACCACCAGCGATGCCGGTCACGCTGACGGAAAATGGTCGCGGCAATCATCTGGTCTTCGCCGTCGACCGGCGCGGTCAGCGCATCGCCGACCGGGAACTCGTCCACCACGAACAGCGTATTGGATGCCGTCTCCTCGTCACTTACCGTGCGCCCATCGCACACTGCCAGTGGCCAGTCCTGCGGGCCAGGCGAAAAAGTGCGCCACAGCGAGAAGCAGATGTAGCGGCTGTAACCGGGGCCATCGGAGAAACGGTCCTTGTAGATGCGTTCTGCAGCCCGGCGACCGGTGATCTCGTTGTAATCGACGTGCGCTTCGCCTGCGGGAGGCTGGATACCTCCGGTGTGCTGGTAGCCTTCGACCTTTTGTTTTGCGCGTTCTGAAAGATCTGCAGATGTGCGGATCATCCACCCTTGTGCAGCGACCCGCGTGGCACCGCAAAGGTTCATCACCAGTTCCTCGACCTCCTGCAAATAGGCCGTATCGACCGCAGGCCTATCGTGAAAATCGGTAATGGCCGACCGGTGGTGGCTTATCATAAACCCGTGTGTATCAAGCGAGAAGTGATCACGCATGGGCATGCCGTCGCGCACCTCGCACCGGTAATCGACATATTCCCCGGTGTTCATCTCAGCGCCCTGCGAAACATAGCGGCGCGTGACGTATTCGTCCGGGCCAAGATAGCGGATCAACGCGGGCGCTCGGCGGGCGGTTTCTTCGATCAAGTCCGGGATCGATTCGGGCTGGGCAAGTTCGGTCATTGGCCTCTCCACGCCGTGTTTTCCGGCTGGACCGATCATCACATATGTTAGGCGACCTAATCAAGTGGCCTGCTCAAAAGAAATGCATGCCAAACCGCAGAAATGCGTGTAGGGGCCGCCGCACAGGTATCGCCGTGCACTGTGTGGGAACGGGCTAAGGCGATTCGACCGGGATAATGACCCGGCATTCCGCCGATAGGCCCAACACTTTGCGAAATGCCGCCCACGCGGCAGGAATGGCGATTTTGACGATGACTTTTTCACACCTCCCCAGCCCGCTCGCGCAGGCTCTCGAAGCGCATGGCTATACTGCGCTGACCCCGGTCCAAACCGCTGTATCTGAACCCGAAGCCAAAGGCCGCGACCTTGTGGTTTCGGCGCAGACCGGTTCGGGCAAGACTGTGGCGTTTGGCCTTGCCATCGCAAACGAATTGATCACCGATGAAAGCGCCCTGCCTTTCGCGACGGCACCGCTGGCGCTCGTGATCGCCCCCACGCGTGAACTGGCGCTGCAGGTCAGCCGTGAACTGCAGTGGCTTTATGCCTCCACGCAAGCACGCATTGCCACATGCGTCGGCGGCATGGACCCATCGCGTGAACGCCGCATGTTGCAGCAGGGCGCGCATATCGTGGTCGGGACGCCGGGCCGCCTGCGTGACCATCATGAGCGTGGCGCACTTGATCTGTCGGCACTTGCCTGCGTCGTGCTGGATGAAGCCGACGAAATGCTCGACATGGGCTTCCGCGAAGACCTTGAAGAGCTGCTCGACGCCACGCCGGAGAACCGGCGCACGCTGCTGTTTTCGGCCACGATGCCCAAGCCGATCGAAGCGCTGGCAAAGCGCTACCAGCGCGATGCCTTGCGCATTTCGACCGTTGGCGAAAATCGCGGGCATGGCGACATTGCCTATCGCGCCATCGCAGTCGCGCCTGCCGAAATCGAAGCTGCGGTGGTCAACCTGCTGCGCTTCCACGAAGCCGAAACCGCGATGCTGTTCTGTGCCACGCGTGACAACGTGCGCCGCCTCCACGCCACGTTGATTGAACGCGGCTTCACCGCCGTTGCGCTTTCGGGTGAGCACAGCCAGTCGGAACGCAACAACGCGCTGCAGGCCCTGCGCGACCGTCGCGCACGGGTTTGCGTGGCGACTGACGTTGCCGCGCGCGGTATCGATTTGCCCTCGCTAAGCCTTGTGGTCCACGTTGAAATCCCCCGCGATGCCGAAACGCTGCAGCACCGCTCGGGCCGTACCGGGCGCGCCGGCAAGAAGGGCACCGCCGTTCTGATCGTGCCCTTCCCGCGCCGTCGCCGCGTGGAAATGATGCTGCGCGGTGCGCGCATCAACGCTGAATGGGGCGATGTGCCGACGCCCGAAGCCATCCGTGCGCAAGACCGCGAACGCCTGCTCGAAACCATTCTGGCGCCCGTCGAAGCTGACGAATCAGATCTGGAGATCGCACGCACCCTGCTCGAACAGCGCAGTGCCGAAGATCTGGCTGCAGCACTTGTGCGCGCGCACCGTGCCGCCCTGCCCCAGCCCGAAGAACTGCTTTCGGGCAGCGATGACGGCCGCAAGCAGGCCGCGCACCGCCCCGGGTTTGACGATGTGGTGTGGTTCCGCATGGATGTGGGCCGTCGCCAGAACGCCGATCCGCGCTGGATCCTGCCAACGCTGTGCCGTCGCGGCCACGTTTCGCGTCAGGAAATCGGCGCAATCCGCATTACGCCGAACGATACCTGGTTCCAGGTGCCCCGCGCCATTGCAGAACGCTTTGCCGATGCCGTCCGCCGCACCGCCGATCCCAAGGGTGAAGACGAGAACGGCATTCACATCGAAGCGGCTCCAGATGGTCCGCGCGAAGTGGCGCGCGACAATCGCCGCACCACCAACGATGGTCCGCGTCATGATGGACCTCGCCACAATGGACCTCGCCAAGATGGCCCACGCAGCTCAGGACCGGGCGGTGAAGAGCGTCGCCCACCCAATCGCGCTCACCCCGCCGGCGCCCGCCCTCAAGGGAAGCCGCACCGCAAGGGACCGCAAGGCGCACGCTGACACGAAAAACCCGCCGGACAGCAATCCGGCGGGTTTTCCTTTCAGACCTTGGGTGAACCTTATTCCTCGCCCATCCGCAGCGCGGCGATGAAGGCTTCCTGCGGGATCGACACGTTGCCGTATTCGCGCATCCGGGCCTTACCCTTCTTCTGCTTGTCGAGCAGCTTCTTCTTGCGGCTGATGTCGCCGCCATAACATTTGGCTGTCACGTCCTTGCGCATGGCTGCAATCGTTTCGCGGGCCACGACCTTGCCACCGATTGCGGCCTGAATCGGGATCTTGAACAAGTGGCGCGGGATAAGATCCTTCAGGCGCTCACACATATGCCGTCCGCGTGCTTCGGCAGCGCTGCGGTGAACGATCATCGATAGTGCATCGACAGGTTCGTTGTTGACGAGAATGCTCATCTTAACGAGATCACCCTCACGCAGACCGATCTGTTCGTAATCGAAGCTGGCATACCCACGGCTGATCGACTTCAGGCGGTCGTAGAAATCGAACACCACTTCGTTGAGCGGCAGTTCATAGGTCACCTGCGCGCGCCCGCCGACATAGGTCAGCCCGGTCTGCACGCCGCGCCGATCCTGACACAGCTTGAGGATCGACCCTAGGTATTCGTCAGGCGTGTAGATCGTGCCCTTGATCCAAGGCTCGTCGATCTGTGCGATGCGGCTTGGATCGGGATAGTCCGCCGGGTTGTGCAGCATGATCTCGCGCGCGTCGTCGGTCCGGCTCTTGTTGAGCTGGATGCGATAGACCACCGACGGCGCTGTGGTGATCAGGTCGAGATCGTATTCGCGGCTCAGGCGCTCTTGGATGATCTCAAGGTGCAGCAGTCCAAGGAACCCGCAACGGAAGCCGAAGCCCAGTGCCGCGCTCGATTCCATCTCAAAGCTGAAGCTGGCATCGTTAAGACGCAAGCGGCTGATGCTCTCGCGCAGCTTTTCGAATTCGGCGGCGTCGACAGGGAAGATGCCGCAGAACACCACCGGCTGCACTTCCTTGAAGCCCGGCAGCGCCTTGGTCGCGCCGTTCTTGACGGTGGTGATCGTATCACCGACGCGGGCCTGCGCCACTTCCTTGATCTGCGCGGTAATGAAGCCGATTTCGCCGGGGCCTAGTTCGTCGAGCGTGTCGATCTTGGGGCGCATGCAGCCGACGCGGTCGATCAGATGCTCCGTCCCGCCGGCCATGAACTTGACCTGCAGCCCCTTGCGGATAACGCCGTTGATCACGCGCACAAGGATCACAACGCCAAGGTATTGATCGTACCACGAATCGACCAGCATTGCTGTCAACGGTGCGTCGCGGTCCCCGCCCGGCGGCGGAATGCGTTCTACAATAGCGTCGAGCACTTCTTCGATGCCGATGCCGGACTTGGCGCTGGTCATCACGGCATTGCTGGCGTCGATCCCAATGATGTCTTCGATCTCTGCCTTGACCTTTTCCGGTTCGGCAGCGGGCAGATCGATCTTGTTGATCACCGGCACGATCTCGTGGTCATGCTCGATTGATTGGTACACGTTGGCAAGCGTCTGCGCTTCCACGCCTTGCGCGGCGTCAACCACCAGCAGCGCACCTTCACACGCGGCAAGGCTGCGGCTCACTTCATAGGCAAAGTCGACGTGGCCGGGCGTGTCCATCAGGTTGAGCTGATAGGTGCGCCCATCCTTGCCGGTATATTCCAGACGCACGGTCTGCGCCTTGATAGTGATGCCGCGTTCTTTCTCGATGTCCATGTTGTCGAGCACCTGCTCGGACATTTCACGCGCGGAAAGGCCGCCGGTAAACTGGATCAAGCGATCCGCCAGCGTAGATTTGCCGTGGTCGATATGGGCGATAATCGAAAAATTGCGGATCAGCGAAAGGTCAGTCATGGCCGCGCCGTTAGCAGGTGATAGCCCGCGAGTCACGTCAGCCGCTAGTGCAGGTTGGACTAAGGTCCGCGCGCCGCAATTTTTCAGTTTGAAGACATTTTTTTGACGAGTATCGCGAGATTGTAACGAAACATTTCTCATTTGCATTCAGATGCTTGACTGACAATCAAGCATGCCAGCAGCGGCAATTGCGTCAATCAACTGTCACATATCCGTCATTTTGCGGGCCTAGCGGCATCCTCGGAACAGATCGGGACAGCTTGGAGATTCTCGAAAAATGAACGGCAAGGCTTTCAAGGCAGCACTCGCAGCTACCGTGTTCGTTTGTGCGGCAGGCGTTGCGCAGGCCCAATCCGCGCCGCAAGATCAGGAATCGAAGATCGCCGATCTGCAGCGCCAAGTTGATGAGTTGAAGGCAATGGTGCGCGCGATGCAGGAAATGCAGCAAGGCGCAGCGCAGATGGCAGCAGTCCCGGCGCGCGATGCATCTGCCGCGCCTGCCGCTGCCCCGCTCGCTCCAGCGGTTGCCGTTTCTGCAGCACAGCCCGCCCAGTTGGCGATGGCCGCCTCTGCCCCCGAAAAAAAGAAGGGCTGGTACGAAAAGCTGCAAATTCGTGGCTACACGCAGTTGCGCATGAATGAGATCGTGGGCGGAGCCAAGTCGGCACCGGCCGGCATCTCGCGCGTCCGTTCAGTGCAGGACAGCGGCATCAACGAAAACGGCAGCTTCTCGATCCGCCGCGCACGCCTGGTCGTGCAGGGCGACATTTCCGACCGCGTATCGCTCTACATGCAGGGCGATCTGGCATCTTCTGTCGCCAGCCAGTCGAGCGGAGAATCCCGCCTGCACTATTTTCAGATGCGCGATGCCTACGCCGACGTATTTCTGGACGAGGCGAAAACCATTCGCCTGCGTTTTGGTCAATCCAAAGTGCCGTTCGGTTGGGAAAATCTTCAAAGCTCGCAGAACCGCGTTCCGCTCGATCGCACCGATGCGATCAATCAGCCGGTGCCGGGCGAGCGCGATCTTGGCGCCGTCGCCTACTACACGCCGCCTGCAATTCAGGCGATCTGGAACGATCTAGCCAAGGATGGGCAAAAGCTGTTCGGCAACTACGGCGCGCTGGGCTTTGGCGTGTACAACGGGCAGACAGTCAACCGGACCGAACGCAATGGCGGGCTGATGACTGTCGCCCTCGCCACGATGCCAGTGCGGCTTGACGGTCTTGGAGGCATCTTCGAGGGTCAGGTTGCGGAATTCGGCGCATCGGGCATGCTCAACAAGTTCCGCCCGGAGCTGCGCAGTGGCGGTGTTTCGACCACCGATTTCACCGACAATCATGTTGGTATCCACGCGATGATCTATCCTCGCCCGTTCGGCATTCAGGCCGAATGGAAGTGGGGCAAGGGACCGGTCTGGGATGCGCCGAGCAGTTCCATCAAGTCGGGCGATTCGACCGGCGGCTATGTGATGACAATGTATCGCATGCCGCATACCGGGATCGGCCAGATCATCCCATTCGCGCGCTGGCAGAAGTATCGCGGCGGCTGGAAGGCTGTGGCCAATGCTCCACGCCTTGATGGGGAAGAATACGAAGCCGGTGTGGAATGGCAGCCGATGAAGGAACTCGAAATCGTGCTGAGCTATGCCAATATCAACAGGCTAGAAGCTGACGAGCGGCGGACCAGCCGCGCCAAGGGCGACGTGGTCCGCGCGCAAGTGCAGTGGAATTATTGAGCGCCGGGCATCAACGGGCGGAATAGGCGCTGGACAAGCGGAACAGCGTCTGCGCCCCCGCTCCGTTGACATAGCGCACCCGGTAGAGGGTGGCGGCGGCAAAGGCACCGGTCAAGCGCACAGAAAGCTGGGCGGCGCTTCCCGCTGCCACTGGTGCTGAGTTGACCACTTGATACGTTGCACCGGTATCGAGCGACTGTTCGATGAACAATGTGCCAGCAGCATCGGAAAAGGCGTTCGCGACAAAGTAGCAGAACTGGGCATTGGAATTTGCCCTGGCAGTCCCGGTAAAGGTCGCTCCTGCCGCAAGATTTGCGACGCTGTCAGTGTAACCCGTGCCCGTGTTCACATTCCCTGTTACAGTTGCCGTGCCGGTAACGGTGACACTCCCAATCGGCGAATTGCTCCCGGCCAATGACGTTCCGAAGATGTTCAATGGGCGGCGTTTAAGCACGAGTGAGATCGCAACGGTGCCCGATCCATAGGTGGAAACGCGCGCCCGGACATGAGCCGCTCCTGACACGAACGAATAGATGCCATTCGCGTTTGTCGTGACCGCCGGGGTTCCCGTCGCGATGTTGCTGATGAGGACTGGCATCGTCAGCCAGGTCACGCCATCGACGGAATGTTCATAGGTGACCGTACAACCAGAACCACTGCTGGTTACCTGAAATGCACCACCAGAATACCCCGCAAGCGATCTGGAAACGACGGTCGTTGCCGAAGTGACGCTGCCGGAAAGGACAACGCCGTCGGCCACATCATCCAGGAACACATTGCCGATGTGTGCCGTACTTTCGGGCAATGGCCCACAAGCAACCGGCATGGGCGATGCATTGCTGACAGTCTGGATAGCCCCGCCCGGAAGCGCAAAGGCCGAAGCGCCGGCGGTGACGGGCAATGGCTTGTCGACTGTAACGACCTCGGCAGCCCCATCGAGACCGGCGTAAGCAAGGGCGCTGACGGGGGTGTAGCGCGCTGGGAAAGTAACTTCGGGATTGGACATCGATTTCTCCATCAGATTTTGGAACAACCGACCGGAGCATGTAACCATATTGGTTTGTGTAGGAAAATGGATTGTTCCTTTTTTATGCAGTCACTTGGTCGCGGCTGCGCCACGTCTCACCCCGAATTGTGCTATCCAACGGATCGTTCATCTGGCGTTGGGGATCGCGGCGGGATGGTCGGCGTTGTCCAAGCAAGTCCGCATGCCGGATTGCAGATTTCCAAGGGAGCAACCCATGAAGAAGACCATTCTCGCCGCTGCACTGGCAGCAATCGCACTTCCCGCCGCCCCGGCAATGGCCGATCCGCCGCGCCACGCACCGGCTCACGGCTACCACAAGGTCAAGAACGACCGCCTTTATGACAATCGCGGGCGTTACGTCCAACCGCGCCGCATCTCGCGCAACGACAAGGTATGGCGCGGCAACGACGGGCGCTACTATTGCAAGCGCAACAACGGCACGACCGGCCTGATCATCGGCGGTGCAGGCGGCGCGCTTCTCGGACGCACGATCGATACGCAGGGTGACCGCACGCTTGGCACATTGCTTGGCGCAGCAGGTGGCGCACTGCTCGGTCGCGAAATCGAGCGTAGCGGCGGTCGCTGCCGTTAAGCCATAACCAGCCCTTCAAGGGGTCGCAAAGGAAGGGCGGGGTCGCAAGGCCCCGCCCTTTCCTATTCCGACACGCGCATCTCCCGGTTCCCCGCGAGTCTGGGTAAATCACCGCGTACGCCCGCTACGCCATCGGACGCGGGACGGTGCGACATTGCCGTTACCGTAAGATGCCGGACAGTTAATCCTTGCGACAGAATGCCTTTCGCATAAATTCGGGTTATGTGGTTGCTCGACAAAATGCTCACACGGCTTATCCGCAAGGGTCGGCTTAACATCATCGACCATGACGGCCATTCTTACACGTATGGCGAATCTGCCGCCGATCCGCTGACAATCCGTTTCACGGACAAGGGAGCCGCCATGCACATCGCGCGCGACCCTCGAGTCGGTGCTGGTGAAGCATACATGGATGGGCGCATGGTCGTCGAACCGCCGCACGACATCCGCGATTTCGTCCTTTTCGTGATGGGTAATGCCAGCGGCGCGGGCGGGATTGACCGCAAGGGGCGCTGGCGCAAACTGGCAGGCAAGCTGCTATCGCGGATCGACCAGATCAATGAACGCGCACGCGCCGCGAAGAATGTGGTCCATCACTATGACCTGTCGCGTCAGTTCTACGAATTGTTCCTCGACGAGGACCGCCAGTACACAATGGCCTACTTCCGCGATCCGGCCAATTCGCTGGAGCAAGCGCAAATCGACAAAAAGGCACTGATTGCTTCCAAACTTCGCTTGAGTCCCGGCCAATCTGCGGGAATGCGCGTGCTGGACATTGGCTGCGGCTGGGGCGGCCTCGGCCTTTACCTCCACCGGCACTATGGCTGCGAAGTCCTGGGCGTCTCGCTCGCTCCCGATCAGGTCAAATTCGCCAACGAGCGGGCTGAAGCCGCCGGTGTGGCTGACAAAGTCAAATTCCAGTTGATCGACTACCGCGATGTGACGGGCCAGTTCGACCGCATCACCAGCGTCGGCATGATCGAACACGTGGGTGCGCCCAATTTCGGCGCGTATTTTGCCAAGACCAACGACCTTCTCGATCCCGATGGCATTATGCTCACCCACACCATCGGGCGCAAAGGCGCACCCGGCACGACCGACAAATGGACGCGCAAATACATCTTCCCCGGTGGCTACATCCCGGCGATGAGTGAACTTGTCTCCGCGCTCGAACGCACAGGCTGGGAAGTCGGCGACATCGAGGTTTTACGCTACCACTACGCCTACACCCTTGCGGAGTGGTATCGCCGCGCCACCCTGCACCGTAACGAGATCATAGCGCTTTATGACGAGCGCCTGTTCCGCATGTGGCAGTTTTACCTCGCGGGGGCCGAACAGAGTTTCCGCCACGGCAGCATGGTCAATTTTCACATCCAGAGTGTGAAGCGCCGTAGCACCCTACCGCTGACGCGCGACTATATGCAGCAGGAATGGGCAAGGCTGGCCGCACTGGATAAAGCGCCGGACTGGCATCTGGATCGCAGCGCGGTGGAATAACTTTCGTGGAATAGACGCGCCATCATGCCGTTCCGCCGTGCGAAAAGCCGGACGACGCTTCGGTCCAGCCGTTGCCATCCCGCTCAGCACTTGTTAGTCACCCTAACGAACAAGCCTTTACGCAGGATGCCCGACCAATGACCGCCCCCACCGCTGCCGATCTTTCCGCCGAAATCGCCCGCGTCTTTGCGCTGCAACAGGCGCACCAGTGGGAGGCGAAGGCCTCTTCTGCAGCTGAACGCAAGGCAAAGCTCGCAAAGCTCAAGGCTGCGGTCGAAGCCCACGCCGACGCTATTGTCGCCGCCGTGCTGGAAGACACGCGTAAGCCTGTCGGCGAAATCCGCGTCACCGAAGTGATGAACGTCACCGGCAACGTGCAGCGCAATATCGACAATCTCGATGCATGGATGGCACCGGTTGAGGTAGCCACATCCATGAACCCGGCTGACCGTGCGCAGATCCTTTATGAAGCGCGCGGCGTGTGCCTGATCCTCGGCCCGTGGAACTTCCCGCTCGGCCTCGCACTCGGCCCCGTGGCTGCCGCCGTCGCGGCTGGCAACACCTGCATCGTCAAGCTGACGGACCTTTGCCCCGCCACGGCAAAGATTGCTGCGGTCATCATCAAGGAAGCCTTCGACGAAAAGGACGTTGCCCTTTTCGAAGGCGATGTCTCGGTCGCCACTGCACTGCTCGATCTGCCGTTCAATCACGTCTTCTTTACCGGCAGCCCGCGCGTCGGCAAGATCGTGATGGCTGCTGCCGCCAAGCACCTCACCACTGTTACGCTGGAATTGGGCGGCAAATCACCGGTCATCGTTGACGATAGCGCCGACATCAATCTCGTCGCTGCGCAACTTGCAGCCGCCAAGCAGTTCAATGGCGGGCAGGCCTGCATCAGCCCGGACTATGTCTTCGTGAAGGAGGGCATGAAAGCCGCGCTGGTCGAAGGCTTCCGCGCGAACGTGCAGAAGAACCTTTATGACGAAGCAGGCGCGCTCAAGAAGGACAGCATCGCGCAGATCGTCAACGCCGCAAACTTCAACCGCGTGAAGGCCATGTTTGACGACGCGGTGGAAAAGGGCGCGACCGTGGCCGCAGGCGGCATGTTTGAGGCTGACGACCTGACCGTCCACCCAACCATGCTCACCGATGTCACCCCGCAAATGACCATACTGCAGGACGAGATCTTTGCGCCGGTGATCCCAGTGATGACCTACGAAACGCTGGATCAGGCCATCGGCTACATCGAAGCCCATGACAAACCGCTGGCGCTCTATGTCTACAGCAAGGACGAAGCCAACGTGGAGAAAGTGCTGGCACGCACATCCTCGGGCGGCGTGACGGTAAACGGTGTTTTCTCGCACTATCTTGAAAACAACCTGCCGTTTGGCGGTGTCAACACCAGCGGCATGGGCAGCTATCACGGCGTGTTCGGCTTCAAGTGTTTCAGCCACGAACGCGCGGTTTACCGGCATATGTAATCGCTCCGGCGAGCGGAGTTGCACCAAGCGGAAAATTGCGTTATAACGGATGTATGAACGCGACCGTAAAGATCACCAAGATCGGCAACTCCGCCGGGATCGTCCTGCCCAAGGAACTGCTTGCCCACCTCAATGCCTCGGTGGGTGAGATGCTTTCGGTGGTCACCACCCCGGGCGGCATTGAACTGCGTGCCGAAGAGCCTGACTTTGACGCGCAGATGGCAGCCGCACGCGAAGTGATGGGACGCCGCAAGCAAGCGTTGCGCGAACTGGCCAAGTAATCATGGCGGACAGTTGGGTCTGGGTGATGCCCGAAGTCGCGCGCGCAGCGCACGCTGAGCAGTTGGCCGAACATGGTGGTCCAGATGGCGTCCGCGATCAAGGCCTGCTCGAAAGCGCGATGGCACGCGCGCTGAATCTGGCGCAGTATGGGGAACCGGATGTTGCCGCACTGACCGCTGCTTATGCGTGGGGCATCGCCCGCAACCATCCTTTCGTAGATGGGAACAAGCGGACCGCAGCGGTTATCGCGGAAACATTTCTGGTGCTGAACGGCTATTTTCTTGATGCGAGCGATGCCGAATTGGTGGTCGCCATACTCGCCCTCGCCGCCGGGGAATTGACCGAAGACGAACTGGCTGACTGGTTCCGCTTCCACATAAAAGCTGCGGGCTGACCGCCACTTTGCTGCGCGTTGCGTCGTTCGGCTTATTCCCGCCTCGATGGGTGCCGCCTAGCCTCCCCTCACACCAGAGCGGAGACGCGCGTGACATTCAGACATCTGTTCCTCGCAACTCTGGCGCTCGCCGCCGCTTACCCGGCCTCTGCCGCCGAGCCTGACATCCGCGTCATGCGCATCAACGACCACGTTGTCGCATTCTATGATGGCAGGCCAGCCGAGGGCAGCGTTGACCTTTCAAAAGCCACTTGGGCAGATCACGGCGCAAACTACGTTGGCGTGGCCACCTTTGCCGTCCACGATGGCGATGAGGCGCTGGTCTACGATACCTACCCCAGCGTCGAACAGGCGCGCTTCGTGAGGAACTGGCTGGAGCAGGCGGGCATCCGCCACTTCACGGTCGCCAACAGCCACTGGCATCTCGATCACGTGGGCGGCAACGCAGTCTATGCCGACAGCACAGTCATCGCGACTGAAAAAACCCGCGAGCAACTGGCCAAGCACCAAGCCTCCATCGAGAACGGCACTCTACAGGGTTTACCTGCGATCGCTCCGGTCAACCTGCCTGACATCGCTATTTCTACGCCCATCACGGTCAGCGTCGGGCGCTATTCTGTCGAACTGCGCCCCGTGAATGTTCATTCCGATGATGGCCTTGTTGCCTACCTGCCACAGGACCGCATCTTGCTCGCAGGCGACACTCTTGAGGACACGCTGACCTTCATTGCCGCGCCGCAAAGCCTGCCCGAACAGTACCGCAATCTGGCCGCCATGAAGCAATGGGGTGCCACCCATATCCTGCCCAATCACGGCGATCCGACGGTGATCGCGCGCGGCGGCTACAGCCCCGCTCTGATCGACATGACGCGCACCTACATCCGCCGCATGGCAGAACACGCGCACGATGCCGATTTCGGCACCCAACCAATCGAACGTTTTATCCCAGAAGCGCTGGCTGACGGCACTGCCAGCCTGTGGTGGGCCTATCGCGAGGCACACCGCGAAAATCTGCAAAAAGTCGCTGGGTGGTACAAGGAAAAGCCGTTACCCAATTTCGGGCATGCGCCAGATGTAGCGCCTTGACCCTGCAATTACGATAGAACGTTGCGATACCACCAGTCGCCGAAACGATCGCCCATCCAGTTGCCAGAACTTTCCCCGATCTCCACCCAGAACTTCATCGGGCTGGCCCGCATTCGCTCAATCAGTTCATCCACTTCATTGCCACGTATCTTGCCACCGAACAGCGATTTCATCGCCAGTTCGGTAAACGTTGCCACGGTGTCCACAGCCGTCTTGCCCGCGCCGATAGGATCAATAGCCAGCAGATAGCGGAAAGCCGTGCCAAAGCGCGGATCGCTGGCTGCAGCAGGATTTGCGGCATAGAGCATCTCCTGCATGGCGTTCAGGAACCCGCCCCACGGAACTGCCGCGCCGATTGCCGTTGCATAAATCTCGGAAAAGCCGGGACCAAAGCGGCCTGCGCGGAAGTGATCGATCACCACCGCGCCGGTCGCCAGAACCTGCACCACCAGCGCGATGGAGCCGAGCGATTTCAGCACACTCACAACCTTGGTTGCGCTGCCCCATGAACGCATCATTTCCAGCGCAGCATCAAGCCGGATGGCCCGGCTGGTCAGGATAGTGACAATATCACGCGAACTGAACCCAACCTTCAAGGCGTTCTTAATGCCCATCAACGCCTCGACAGCGTACTGCGCGGCCCCTTGCGCGTTGAGGATCATTTTAAGCGTCTGGATTTCGTTGCTGGCGATATAGGCCAGAAAGTCGATTGCAGGAGCGCTGTCCGTCCGCGTCTTCAACTGCGCGCGCAACGTGTCCAGCCGCTGCTGTTCAATGGGAGAAAGCCCGGCAACCTTTCCTGTCCCGTTGCCTGCCCCTGGCATACCGGGCGGAATACCCGGTGCTGGCGGCGACGCACCGCCCGACTGCCCGGCCCAGACATTTTCGGACTGCGCCGTATTGAGCGCGGTCAGCGTGCGCCCATTGGTGTCAACGCGCGAATCGGGCGAGCGCAAACCGACCACAACCTTTTGAAAATCAGCGATCATCCCTTTGGTCTTCGGTCCGACCACCCCATCGACCGAAAGCTTGATCCTCGGCGACCGCATCAAATCATTGAGGCGCTGCTGAATGATTTTCACGTCCGATGCAGTGTTGCGTCCGCCCGCGCCCACGCTGCCCATAATCCTGATCGTTGAATTGATCGGCATTTGCTGTTTCCCCGAAAAGGGCCTCCTAGTCTCAGGGACATCCCCGGACCGACACGCATCTCTTAGCCCGCATCATCGCGGCCCCACTGTGACGCCAACCACATGTTACGCGAATTGATCGGCAAAGGTTGCGATGTAGCACCCCGCCTGATAGGCGCGCGGCGCGTGTTCCAAGGAGAGTTGCTCCGCCATGTCCGATATCAAGAAGGTCGTTCTCGCCTATTCCGGCGGTCTCGACACCTCCGTCATCCTCAAGTGGCTGCAAGTCACCTACAACTGCGAGGTTGTTACCTTCACCGCAGACCTCGGACAGGGCGAGGAACTGGAGCCTGCACGCGCCAAGGCCAAGCTCATGGGCGTGCCGGACGAGCACATCTATATCGACGATCTGCGTGAGGAATTCGTGCGTGATTTCGTCTTCCCGATGATGCGCGCCAATGCCCGTTATGAAGGCGATTACCTGCTGGGCACGTCGATCGCCCGCCCGCTCATTTCCAAGCGCCTGATCGAAATTGCGCGTGAAACCGGGGCCGATGCAGTCGCCCACGGCGCAACGGGCAAGGGCAATGATCAGGTCCGCTTCGAACTCTCCGCCTATGCGCTGGAACCCGGCATCAAGGTCATCGCTCCGTGGCGCGAATGGGATCTGACCAGCCGCACGGCACTGATCGCCTGGGCTGAAAAGCACCAGATCCCGGTGCCCAAGGACAAGCGCGGCGAAAGCCCGTTTTCGACCGACGCCAACCTTCTCCACACCTCGTCCGAGGGCAAAGTGCTGGAAGACCCGTGGGAAGAAACCCCGGACTACGTCTATTCGCGCACCGTCAATCCCGAGGACGCGCCTGACGTGCCCGAATACATCACCGTCGACTTTGAAAAGGGCGATGGCGTCGCACTCAATGGGCAGACCATGTCGCCAGCCACGTTGCTGACCGCGCTCAACGAACTGGGCCGCAAGCATGGCATAGGCCGGCTGGACCTTGTCGAAAACCGCTTCGTCGGCATGAAGAGCCGCGGCATGTACGAAACGCCGGGTGGCGAAATCTATGCCCGCGCGCATCGTGGAATCGAAAGCATCACGCTTGATCGCGGCGCGGCTCACCTGAAGGATGAGCTGATGCCGAAGTACGCAGAGCTGATCTACAACGGCTTCTGGTTCGCGCCCGAGCGTGAGATGCTGCAGGCAGCTATCGACCATTCGCAGGCCCGCGTGAACGGCACCGTGCGCCTGAAGCTTTACAAGGGCAGCGCGACAGTCGTCGGCCGCAAGTCACCCGACAGCCTCTATTCAGAACGTCACGTCACGTTCGAGGACGATGCTGGTGCCTATGACCAGAAGGACGCGGCGGGCTTTATCAAGCTGAATGCACTGCGCCTGCGGTTGCTGGCTCAGCAGGGGCGCTGAACCTTTCATCACGCAGCCCGCTTCGGCGCTGCACAAAACTATCCACCAGAAGGTGCGGGGGTTGTGGATAACTCCCGCACTTTTTGCTTGCGCGACTCAATCAAGAGGCGCAGCTTTTAGTGACCGGGACCGCAGATAATCTCGAAGTTCAGAGCATAAGCTTTTGAATTTACGATAAAATATGCATACTGGTGCGGACATGGATAGTTTGCAGTGTAACCAACCAGCAGGTGCCGCAGGGCTGATCTGCGGTTGTGCAAAACTGCTGCTTTCATGATCGGAAACGGAGTGTCAGGCGGCACTTTTTCGAAGCACGCGATGTGCGGCAAGGGCATTGGCCTGCAACCGGCGCAGAGCTTCTTCGAGCAAGCGACGAACGACGTTCCACCCTTCCTCGCAGCAGTGCGTCCAAGCATGTGAAAGCATGTTCCGGAGCAATACCGCGTAGCGAAGGTAACGCCCACGACCGGCTTTTTCAGGCCGCTTGCAAAAGCAGCCAGAAGCAGTCGCGATAATGCAGAGTGAGGTCGGTGCCCGGCACAGACCAATGCCATTGGGCGAATGGAAGGATAGCGGCGCGAACCTGTGTGAAAGCATGGATCGGCAGCAGCCCAGGGGCTTCGCGCCCCGGACGGCATCCGGACAGACGCAACTTGAGCAAAAGCGCTCGGCAGGCGAAGGTGAAGCGGATGACAACAGGTCGGAAACGGCCTTGCGGCAGACGGATAGCCGGACCAGACGCGCAGCAAGAAAGTCGATGCGGACGTAGAATGGGGGCCAACTGCGAAGCTGGCCCCCATTTGCCGTCCCTAAAATCGATCCACCTGACGCCAGATGATGCTTCCTCGCGCCATCTGGCTTCACGCGTCACTTCACCTCAATCTGCCCACGCACCGCACCTTTCGGGAAATCGGCGGTGTGGACATTGACGTAGTAATCCTTCGGCGTAGCGATGATCTTCTTGAGCAGTTCAGGCTCCATCGCGATGCAACTGTCGCTGTCCTTGCCGGTCACCTCCAGCGTCGCAACAGGCTTTCCGTCGCTTCCGGCTGCACCTTCATGAACATGCGCCATCGTGGGTTTTTCAGTCTTCTCAGCCCACAGCGTGAAGCAGAAGTCGCCGGATTCGTCATCGACCTCAGCCTTGAACCCGCCAGTGCCGTCGGCATCGCCGCCGCCGGTCTCGGCAGCGCCCGAAAGCGTCGCCGCAATCACTGCGGGCTTGGCGCCAACTGCCTGTGGCACCAGTAGCATCACTACCGGTCCGAGCGCGAGCATCGCCTTCGTCATCGACCTGTCTCCCAGTTCTGCAAGGACTCGGGAAAGAACCCGGCCTCGTGCAATCACCTTACAGCAGCAACGGCCATCGGTGAATTGATTGCGCGCAAGCAGATCAGGTGCAGGGATATGTTCCGCCGTTTCCGGTTACGCCGGGCGTCAGATTGCGCTGGTCACGGATGAGGAACGTGCCCTCCTTGCGCAACACCCCGCCATCGACGAACACATCGCCGAACAGGCCCTCATACTCGTAATAGACTTCGACGAACATGACCGCGCTGCCCGTCGCCGCAGTAACCTGCGTCGGGCCGTCACCCATGCCGGCAAGCACCTCGCCGGTCAGCCCGCTCCGGTTGCTGTCATTGCCATAGGCGGATTCACGATCGAGATTGCCGTAGCAACGCTGCCAGTGAATGTACTGCCGGCCGCTGGCACCGTCGCGTTCGAGGCTGGACAGGATGACTCTTCCGCGCGTCTGGAATTCCAGTCCGGCCGCCTGTTCCTGCGCCCCGCGCATGACCTCGTTGATGTCGGTCTCGCTCACTGTGGGCGTGACCACGCTGTTGTCCGTCTGGCCAATGCGCGAGGCATTGTCAGCCAGCGACAGCGCAATCTCGCTCATCTTCATGTCGACGGTGTTGAAGTAGGCCAGTTCGATACCGTAAAGCGCGAACGACAGGATAAACGGCGTGATGATGGCGAATTCAACCACCGAAACGCCAGAAGTGTCATTCAGCAGCCGTTTGACCAGCGCGGAAATTGCAGGTTTGGCACACATGTTCAGCACTTCCCTGGCTGCGACGTGTAGCTGCCGTCTTGCAGGGCAAAAGGCTGATTGCGCTTCACCGCGGTCGATTCGATCTCCCGGCGTGACCAGTCGATGGGCACAAGCGGCACAGCAAAGACGGGATCGTAGGCAACGGTCACCGTATAGACGATAACGTCGTTTGCCCCGCCGTTGCCATCCTCGCCAAGATCTTCGTCCCAACGGTCGTTACCATTCAGATCGGTGAAGCTTTCATCCTCCGAGCACTCGCCATCGCCATTTTCATCGTCGAGATCTTCGCCCTTGTTGGCGTTCGTGAAATCGAAATAGCTCTTGCGCGTCGACGAAACGGTCGCGTTGGGCAGCACTTTTGTGATCGTGTTCTTGACCATGCCATCGGCAAGGCTGGTGTCGCCGGTTTCCAGCGATGAATCGCGCGCCGCTTTCTCCACAGCGCCATCAAGCACGCCTTTGGCATACACCATCTGGCCAAGATCAAGGCAGCCGACGATGACCATAAGAAAGACCGGCGCAACCAGTGCGAACTCAATCGTCGTCACGCCACGCTTGTCGGTGCGCAGCCTTCGCGCAGTTGCACTAACGCATTGGGCCAATGGCAGAGATCTGCGCATCACTGATAAATCCGCAACTCGCCGACGTTCTTGGCGATTTCCTGGAATGCAGTGTTGAGCTGCGAGGCGTTCGTTGCAATGAACGAACTGTTGTTTGATGCGCAGTATTCCAGGTCATCCGTCTTTTCGGATGCAAATGCGATAACCCATACGCGGAAGCCTTTATCTTTGGCTACGTCGCACATGAGGCGAAAGCGTGTCGTATGGCGGGAAGCTTGATTGGAATAACCATCGGTGGTCACCCGCCGATCATGCCACTCCAGACCATACGTCGACTGAATGGAATAGCTTGGGGCCATTTCGCCATCGGTCATGAAGATGATGTGGCGATCAACCTTGCCACCGTTGCCCGGTTGAATATTCACCCTGTCTTGCCAAGGACCACTTGGGGAATTGAGGCGGAGCCCCCAGATCATGCCAATGTCATGATAAGTCGATCCAGTAGCACTGAGCGAATCCGTATAGCTATTGAATTCCGACTGACTCATCGTGTCCAATAACTTGGCCTGCTGCGGACAGTAGGAATTGGCCTTTCCGCCGCGCGTGGTTTCTGCCGAACTCGTCAGATTGTTCTGACTATTCAGGCGGTAATACGCGAGTTCGGGCCACATCGGTGCCCACTTGGAGGCTTCGTCATTCTCCTCGGGCGGGGTATCGATATCCAGATCCCGCGCGTCCTTCGGCGTGATCTTGCCTGTTGAGCTGTTGTAGCTGAACGTGCTGTCGGCTTCCGACTCGCGCTCTTCGATGCAGCCAGCCCACGTGTAGCTGACAGCGGTTCCGTTGGTGCCATTGTTGACCGTGGCAGCTGCAAACGTCTTGTAGACGCTCGTATCATACGTCACCCGCTTATAGGCCCAGCGGCTGAATTCCTGGCGCGTGCGGGTTTCATAGATCGGATCAGACGTCGCGTAATCATAAGTGTAGTACGTGCGTGTCACCGGATAGGAAAACACACGCCAGCGATTGGACACACGCTGGCAAGTATAGCGTGTGCGGGATTGCGGCTGGTTGGTCCGTTCGGTCACCACCTGCTGGC
>NZ_JAUYRV010000038.1 GCF_030696665.1 Novosphingobium sp. | reverse complement strand
GAGACACGGTGCACGATGTCTCGACTTCGCTCGACACGAACGGAAATTTTGTTAGCCAGCCCCCGGTGCCACAATCGCAGGCGGCGGCGCAGCGCTGATCGTCTCCTCGCCACGCATCACCCGCGCCGCGCGCTGGATGGCCCGCGTCAGCCGCGGGTAGACTCCGCAGCGACAGATGTTGGTGATGGCGCGCGCGATGTCCTCATCCGTAGGGCTGGCATTGCTGGCGAGCAAAGCCGCCGCCGCCATCACGATCCCCGGCGTGCAGAACCCGCACTGGATCGCCTGCTCAGCCACCAGTGCCTGCTGCACGGGATGCGAACGGTCGCCCGAAAGCCCCTCGATCGTGGTGACAGTGCGCCCCTCGGCCTCGCCCAGCAGCAGCGTGCAACTGGCCATCGCCTGCCCGTCCACGATTACCATGCAGGCCCCGCACTCCCCCGTGCCGCAGCCGTATTTGGTGCCGGTCAGGTTCGCCGCATCACGCAGCGCCCATAGCAATGGCGTATCGTCCTCAAGACGATACTGCACGGGCTGGTTGTTCACGGTAAGGCGGGCCATGCCCCCCGCTTAGCGCGCGAGAGGCCCCGCGATCAATCCCGCCAGCTACGGTCTATCCTGTCGATCCGCCGCGTCCACGCTGCAAAGTCAGCCTCGCCCACGCGTCCTCCGGCGCTCACCTGCCCCAGATCGCGCTGGTGGATCTTCACCACATCATCGGCCACGCGGATCGCCGGGCGGCCCATCGATAGCGTCGCCATCTGGATCTCGCAGGCGCGCTGCAGGCTCCATTGCGTAATGAACATCTGCGGCAGCGTGTGCGCCAGCACCACCGGCCCGTGGTTCTTCAGCATCAGCACGCGCTTGTCGCCAAGGTTGGCCAGCAACCGCTCACCCTCCTCCGCGCGCACAGTCACGCCCTCGAAATCGTGATAGGCCAGCTGCCCGGCAAAGTTGCAGGCATAGAAGTTTATCGGCATCAGCCCTTCCTCAAGGCTGCACACCGCCATCGTCGCGGTCGTATGAACGTGGCTGATCGCGTGCGCCCACGGCAGGTGCCGATGGAAATAGGCGTGCTGCGTAAAGCCCGCCTGATTCACAGGATAAGGGCTGTCGTCCAGCTTGTTCCCGTCGATGTCGATCTTGACGAGGTTCGATGCTGTCACCTCACAATAGAGCAGCCCGAACGGATTTATCAGGAACGCATCCTCCTGATCCGGCACTTTCAGCGAAATGTGGTTGTAGATCGATTCCGACCAGCCAAGGTGGTCGTAGATCCGGTAACACGCCGCCAGTTCCTGCCGCGCCTGCCATTCGGCATCGCTGCATTCGATATTGGGCCTGATCAGGGTGGCCATCACGCGCTCTCCGGATATTATCGTTGCTAAGTGCAACTTGTATCGCATGACCGGCGTGGTGCAAGCCATCGCGCACCGGTTTGGCCGTGCCGTTACTTGAGATCATCCTCCCAGCGCCGCAGCACCCGCCGCTCCACCGCGCGGAACAGCGCGTCGAGGTCATCCGCCTCCACGTCCAGCACTTCGTCCCAATCGGCCAGCACAGCGTCCAGATCGGCGCGGTCATACGTCACCGTGCGCGCGGGCGCGGGCTGCGGCGGCGCGGTTGCCCGGTGTGGCCACGGGTGCCCGGTCATCGTGTTGTAAATCCACCCCACACCCACAACACCGACCACATTCAGTGCCAGCGGAGCCAGCGGCCCTGGCAGGTGGGCATCCGGCGCAAAGCCAGCCAAAGCGCCCAGTATGGCCGCCGCCCCGCCCGGCGGATGGGTGCAGCGCGCCAGCGCCATCGCCGCAATGGCCGCGCCCACCGCAAAGCTCACCGCCAGTGGCGCACCCAGACCCGCCTGCGCACAAAGCCAGCCGACCGCCATGCCAATGCTGACCGACAGCAGATTGCCCCCCACCACCGACCACGGCTGCGCCAACGGACTGGCAGGAACGGCAAACACCAATACCGCCGATGCCCCCACCGGTGCCATGATCCACGGCAAGCCCGCGTTGGCCGGAACCAGATGCCCCAGCAACGCGGCCAGCGCGATACCCAGCACCGCGCCCACGCCTGCGCGCGGCCAGCCTGCCGGAACCCATATGCGTCTGGCGGTCATGGCATTTCTCCCATCAGCACGGAGGTTTGCATCCCACCCCCGCTCATGCTGAGCTTGTCGAAGCATCGCGCGCAGTGCGAGCGTCCTTCGACAGGCTCAGGACGAGCGGTTACGGTTCAGGCCGCACATTGGCCACGAAAAAAGGGGCCAGTCCGAAGACCAACCCCTTGTTTCCGTTTTGCTTTGCAGCCGAAGTGCGATTAGCGCTTCGAGAACTGGAAGCTCTTGCGTGCCTTGGCCTTGCCGTACTTCTTGCGTTCCACGACGCGCGGGTCGCGGGTCAGGAAGCCGGCAGCCTTAACGGCGCTGCGCAGTTCGGGTTCGAACTTCGACAGGGCCTGGGCGATACCGTGCTTCACAGCGCCGGCCTGGCCCGAAAGACCACCACCCTTGACGGTGCAGACAATGTCGTACTGGCCTTCGCGACCGGCCACTTCGAACGGCTGGTTGATCACCAGACGCAGGGTCGGACGGGCGAAGTACACTTCCTGATCGCGGCCATTGACGGTGACCTTGCCCGAGCCGGGCTTCAGCCACACGCGGGCCACGGCATCCTTGCGGCGGCCAGTGGCATACGAACGGCCCTGCGCGTCAACTTCGCGCGGACGGATAATCGCCATCGGACCGGTGCGGACTACTGGCGCAACAACTTCGTCGCCTTCAGCAGCAGGAGCAGCAGCCGCAACGGGAGCAGCCGAGGTCAGATCCTTCAGATCCGACAAGCTCGATACGGTGTTTTCGGTTTCGGACATGGTTTACGCCCCCACCTTGTTCTTGCGGTTCATCGAAGCGACGTCGAGCGCCACCGGCTGTGTGCCGCCATGCGGGTGTTCGGTCCCGGCATAGAGGTGAAGGGCGCGCATCTGCGCACGGCCCAGCGGGCCGCGCGGAATCATGCGTTCCACCGCCTTTTCAAGCACGCGCTCAGGGAAGCGGCCACCGAGGATCTTGTCCGCGGTCACTTCCTTGATGCCACCGGCATAACCGGTGTGCTTGTAATAGATCTTGTCCTTGAGCTTGTTGCCCGTCAGACGCACCTTGTCGGCGTTGATCACGACAACGTGATCGCCGCAATCGACGTGAGGCGTGAAGCTCGGCTTGTGCTTGCCGCGCAGATGATTGGCGATGACGACGGCCAGACGGCCAACCACCAGACCTTCAGCATCGATAAGATGCCAGTTCTTTACCACCTCGGCCGGTTTGATCGACCGGGTGACCTTGCTCAGTGCCTTCATGGCGCTTCGGTTCCTTCGGATTTCGGTTCGTCGATCCGGGCGAAAATCCGCTTGCATCACGACGAAGGAAGCGCGCCTTTGTTGCATATGGCCTGCAGAGTCAAGCAAACAGCGGGTTTTGGGAGAGGTAAAATAATACCGTCTTTTGAAGCCGCATCATTATTTTCGCTCTATCGCCTTCCGCGGACAGATTCTAAGGCTTGTCATCTTTACAGTTGGTAGGGGCTACACCGGTCGCAGGAACGCCCCCTCCTCAACGACGATGTCTCCGCAGTTACCTGATATCGGGCCTATTTGGGCGTCCTTGGCGCAATGCATGGCACGTTATCAGCGGTCCAATCCAAATCGAACGTCGCAGGCACGCGTTTGCTGGCCTGCGTGCGGGTGCTCTTTCCGTCCGGATCAAAGGTGATCCAAGCCATGCTATTGTCGAAGTCGGCAATGCGGCCATTGTCACGCTGCGCCTTGGCTGCGTCGACCTCCTTTTGCTCAATCCGGGAGCCTCGGATCATACGCAATGAGCCATCGTATAAATCAAACACACGGTAATAAGCCCGGCCGAACATGTGGTTGTCGATTTCGTCCTTGTATGTCCACTGCTGCGCTTGCGTTGTCAGCGGCAAGCGCACCGTGGTGACATTACAATCGAAATGGGGCTCATTATAGAATGGCAACGCCTGATCCTGCTGAGATGCGCGTATCCGCTTTTCAGGCGGACTGAAGCCGCCGCCCGGCAGCGCCAGCGATTTTGTTCCGTCCCCATCGTCATCCCAATCGACAGCGCCTGTGCCAACAACGGTCAGGATGCTGGCCTGCGCCGCCATACTGAAATGCCATTTGACATCTTCAATAGTCTGAAAGGTGTCTCCTATCGCATTCTGCCGAAAAGCTTCGAGCAGTTGTCCCGGCGTCACGGCTGAAAACTGCATTTCTTGCTGCAGGCCTTTGATCCCACGCTTGATGGTCGTGCTGGTTATCTTTGCAGGTTTATCAAAACCCTCACGCGCATCGATTTCGTATAAACTAATTTCATCCGGTCGCGCTGCGGGTGTCCATGAAATTTGCTCAAGGCCGCTTCCCGGCCCGGTCAGCGGAAGGAGCCATTGATACGGTATCACCGGCTCCACCATAGGTGGGGCGACCGCAGGCAGTGTGCCGTCAAGCCAATAGGCTTTGCCATCAATCCGCGCCCGCACTAAAACATGGTCAAACATGCGGGGGCTGGGCAGGCGCTCGCCAAGACCATCGAGGTCAATATTATTGTTGACCAGCACCGCCTCGGCCTCAACCCCCAATTCGCGTAACAATGCCAAAAGCAGTACGGTCTTGGCCTTGCAATCGCCGTATCGCCGCTTCCACGTCTCATCGGCGCTTGTCGGCGTGAGATTACCGCCGTTCAGCCCGACATAGATGTAGCGAATATCCTGCTGCACCAATTTAAGGGCGGCAGCGGCTCGGTCGAGCGGCGTTGTCCGCGTTGCCGCTATTCGCGCAGCCTCCTGCTTGAGCGCCGACTTGGGGTTCAATCGTGATGCATCGGCGTAAATCGGGAAGAACAGGCGAGAGATGCCCTGCCAATCGTTGAAGGTGCTGTATTCGACTATGCGCTGCCATTTATAGCGAGGTGGTGCATCCTTGGGAGGAGCGAGGCTTCCGGGATTGTCGAACCGATAATTGATCGCATTGCCGCTTTGTTGGGCTACCGCTGCCATTTCGCTGGTTGGCTTGACGGTCGGCTTGCTCTGCTCCTCCCAGCTCAACCGGAGAAGATAGCGACCGGGTGAGGGCTCGGGCGCCAGAAACAGCAAACCGGCACCATTTTTCCCCAAGGTCGGATCGCTGGTGCGGATGGTTGCGCCAAACTCGATTTCGTCGCCCACTCTCAGATCTGGTACACGTAAGACGGCAGTCAGGTTGCCGTCCAGCATCGCCATTTCGAGTTGGTCCTCGCGACGAAGGATTTCGAAACGTGCTTTTGCAAGCACGTCTATGACCTCACCTTCGCGATGAATGTTTATGGCGTGTACAACAGGCGATCCGGCAGCAGGATTCCAGACCAAAGACAGGTTGCCAAGTTGGAGGGCGTTGGGATGCAGTATCTTGATGCGATACCCGTTGTAGAATGATTGCCCTTTATCATCGATATGTATCTCGGTATCCTGACGGCGGACGAATACCGCACCTGATGCATCGGCCGGGACAGGGATGGGCTCCGACTGAACCGCCCACTTAGGCACCGGCCCATTCTGGATCTTGTTATCGGCTGCATGGGCAGAAGCTCCGACAAGAGCACTGGCAAGAAAAATAGCAGTTTTGAAACGCACAACTTCCCCTTTGTTCGGTGCTATAATGTCTGCCGCGCTCAGATAAGCAAGGGTCTGCCGACACTGATAATCTCTATGCGGGCAGGATTATTTCTCTTCCCGCATTCCACAATACGCATTCAGAACCTTCAGCGGCGGCTTTGAACTCAGGAACCCTATACCTTGTTCATCGGCATCGCATTGATGCCTGCGGCTTGCGCGAGTTCACAGGTCGTCCGCATCCGAATCTGGGTGCAGGCCCTCGGTTTGAAAGTCATCCGAAAACGGCTGGCAAAGTCGGACCAGACGCCGAGAGGTGAGCGGCGCGTTCACTCCGCGGCGTAAGAACTTCGCAATCCCTGAGCTTTCAGTGCCTCACGCGATCTGAACGCTGCCCATATTGAACAGCGCCACGATCACGGCAACCGTCGCCTCCGCCCCCAAGTCTGACGGATCGATCGTCATGTCATCCAGCGCGCACAGACGTTCGGCGAACCGGGCGCTCTCACCCGAACACGCATAAGTTTGGCCGTCAACGAACAGCACCACGGCCCCGGCGCTCTCACGCACAAAAGAAAACCGGCTTGCCGGGTTACGCACCAAAGGCACCGGTGCCGAAACCAATGCGCGAAGATCGGCAGCGGTGATGGCGTCTTCGGGCGACCAATCGATATCCGCGTTCTTGGGCGTGGAATTGTACTGGCCGAACCACCGCGCAAAGGCGGTGCGGTCCAGCAGCTTTTCGGTGACCATCGCGTGCAGATCGTCGATGGCCTGCGCGGTGATCTCTCCGGGGTTGCTTTGCAGGGTCAGGGCGGGATCGGCATAGCGGCGGTCGCCTTCAGCCTGCTCCACCAGATGCTCGGCCCATTGCGCCAGCAGCTCATCGCGTGAAGGCGCGCGAAAGCCGATGGAGTAGGTCATGCAATCGTCGCCGATGGCCACGCCGTTGTGCGCAATCCCGGGCGGCACATAAAGCACATCGCCCGGTTCGAGAATCCATTCCTGCACCGGTTCGAAGTTCGCGAGCAGCCGCAGGTCATCGTGGGCGAGCAGCGCGGTCGTATCGTCGCACAGCCCGCCAATCTGCCACTTCCGCCACCCGAGGCCCTGCACGAGGAACACGTCGTACTGGTCAAAGTGCGGCCCCACGCCGCCCTGATCCACGGCGTAGCTCACCATCACATCGTCGATCCGCCAGTTGGGGATGAAGCGGAACGTATCGATCAAGGCGCTCACGTCCGGCACATGATGGTCCACCGCGTTGACGAGCAACGTCCACGGCGCATCGCCCAGCGTGCCAAACCGGCTCTCGGCAAAAGGGCCGTGTTCCATGACCAGCGCGCTATCAGCCTGCCTGATGAGGCGCGATTCGACGCCTTCCTCGCACGCAAGGCCCGCCAGTTCGTCAGGCTCCAATGGGTTGGCCCACGCGGTCCACAGGCCCCGGATCAGCAGAGGCTGCTTCTGCCAATGGTCGCGCAGGAAATCGCCGGGGTGAAACGTCATGCCCGTTCTCCGCTGCCGAGCAGATGCGCGCACCACACCGTGGTGGCCACCAGCAGCGCACCAACCAACTGGTGCAGCACCGCGATCCACAGCGCCACGCCGCTCCACACGGTGAAAATGCCCAGCAGCACTTGCGTGCCGAACGCGCTGTGCAGCGCGATGGACGCTGCGCGGTGATCCTTGCGCACAGCCCGAGCCAGCACCACCAGCACCGCCACCACGCCCCAGGCCCACCACCGGTGGATGAAGTGGACAAGGAATGGGTCTGACAGGAATGCGTGCGCCGCGCCCAGCGCCCAGTCCACGCCATCGGGATAGAACTTGCCCTGCATCAGCGGCCAGGCGTCCATGCTGAACCACCCTGCCCCCGCAGAAGTGCCCGCGCGCATCCCCGCCACCAGCGCGCCATAGAACAGCTGCACCAGCAGCACGATCAGCGCCACCAGCCCCAGCCCGCGCAATTGCGCGCGCGGCTTGCCCTTTGAAAGCGCAATCAGATCAAGCGCCGTCCACACCAGCCCGCCCAGCGTGATCAACGCCACCAGCAGGTGCGCGGCAAGGCGGAAGTGGCTGACTTTCACATCGTTGACGATGCCCGATTTGACCATCCACCAGCCCACCGCCCCTTGCGCGGCGCCGAGCGCCAGAAGGGCGAGCAGGCGGGGCTTGTACCCTTGCGGAATGCGCCCCTTCACCCAGAACCACGCGAGCGGGACGGCGAAGACGAGGCCGATGGTCCGTGCGATCAGGCGGTGGACCCATTCCCAGAAGAAGATGAACTTGTACGATTCCAGCGTCATACCCGCCGGGCCGTTGACCAGCTGATACTGCGGCGTGGCGCGATAGGCGTCGAATTCGGCCTGCCACTGCGCATCGGTGATCGGCGGGATCGTGCCCGTCACCGGCTTCCACTCAGTAATCGAAACCCCCGATTCGGTCAGCCGGGTAATCCCGCCCACCGCCACGATCATCACCACCATCAGCGCGACGATGAACAGCCAGCGGGCAAGGGCGAGTGAGTTCTTGCGAACATCGGTTGCGGCACCTGAAATCATGTCCGCGCCCTGCTCCCGGCTCGGCAGAATCGCAAGAGAGATTGTCGGGTCGAGCGTCACGGACCTTGGGGCAAAATCGTCCGAGGCAAAATTGTTCGGCAGCTTCACTTGCGTCATGTAATACTATAACATATATGGACGACAAGATGAGTGACGCCCTCCCCACCCTGCGCGCCCGGCTTGACCGGTTCGGCGTGATCCTTTCGGGCCTGTGCCTGATTCACTGCGTGGCGGGCGTGTTTCTGGTGGGCGTGCTGGGCATCGGCGGCGGTGTGCTGCTCGATCCCGATTGGCACCGCTGGGGCCTCGCCTTCGCGCTGGTGATCGGCGCGCTGACGATCGGTCTTGGCGCATTGCGGCACGGACGGTTCCTCCCGCTGATGGTGGGCAGCACTGGCCTTGCGCTGATGGGCGGAGCGGTGGCGGTGGGTCATGGCACCGAAGAAGTGGTGCTGACGGTCATCGGCGTGGTGCTCGTCGCCGCGGCGCACGTGATCAATATTCGCACCAACGCCTGCCATTCCTGAACTGCACCTAGACGCACCTACGCGCACCTAACCCGGCCTTGCGCGCATCTGATGCATCGTTAAAGCGTGCCGCATGACCGCAATGCTATCCCTTACCGTCAACGGCGACCCGCGCCGCGCCGCGCCCGGCTCCATCGCCGATCTGGTGCGCAGTCTCGATCTTGAACCCACCAAGGTTGCGGTTGAGCGCAATGGCGAAATCGTCCCCCGCTCGACTCTCGCCAATGTGCAGATCGCCGATGGGGACGTGCTGGAAATCGTGCATTTCGTGGGTGGAGGACAGACTGACGTGACGGATTTGAACGAAGACACCTGGACCGTCGCTGGCCGCACCTTCCGCTCGCGCCTGATCGTGGGAACGGGGAAATACAAGGACTTCGAACAGAACGCCGCTGCGGTTGACGCGTCTGGCGCCGAAATCGTCACCGTCGCTGTGCGCCGCGTCAACGTATCGGACCCCAAAGCGCCGATGCTGACGGATTACATCGATCCGAAGAAAATCACGTACCTTCCCAACACCGCCGGGTGCTTCACCGCCGAAGACGCGATCCGCACGCTGCGTCTGGCGCGCGAGGCTGGCGGCTGGGATCTGGTGAAGCTGGAAGTGCTGGGTGAGGCACGGACGCTTTATCCCAACATGATCGAGACCATCCGCGCCACCGAAGTGCTTGCCAAGGAAGGCTTTCTTCCGATGGTCTATTGCGTGGACGATCCGATTGCGGCCAAGCAGCTTGAGGATGTGGGTGCTGTGGCCGTCATGCCGCTGGGCGCGCCGATCGGCTCGGGGCTTGGCATCCAGAACCGGGTGACCATCCGCCTGATCGTGGAAGGCGCAAAGGTTCCGGTGCTGGTTGACGCGGGCGTGGGCACGGCTTCGGAAGCCGCCGTGGCGATGGAGCTTGGCTGCGACGGCGTGCTGATGAACACCGCTATTGCCGAGGCCAAAGACCCGATCCGCATGGCCCGCGCGATGAAGTTCGCCGTGCAGGCCGGACGCGATGCCTACCTTGCCGGGCGGATGCAGACGCGCAAGTATGCCGATCCGAGCAGCCCGCTGGCGGGTTTGATCTGAGTTTGGTGGGCCGCACAAGCCCACCTCGCTGCGACTAACTTCACTGCGTTCAGTAAGTCTCGCGGCCCTCCCGCCTGCGGGAGGGCAAGACAGCTCTGTCCTTCTCCCCTCCCGCAAGCGGGAGGGGTCGGGGGTGGGCTTTAACCCACAACCCCCGCTGCCGCCAACACCGCCAGCGTCAGGATGTCGGGCGCGAGCGAGGTCATCGGGGCAATCTGGACCGGCTTTTCCATGCCGAGCAGCATCGGGCCGATCACGGCGTTGCCCGCCAGTTCGCGCAGCAGCTTGGCCGAGATGTTGGCCGATTGCAGGCCGGGCATGATCAGCACGTTGGCCGGGCCGGACAGACGGCTGAACGGGTAGTTGGCCATGACCTTCGGGTTCAAAGCCGCGTCGGGGGCCATTTCGCCTTCGTATTCGAAGCCGGGGTCTTCGGCATCGAGGATCGCCACCGCGCCACGGATCGAATCGAGCCAGCGACCATAGGGGTTGCCGAAGGTGGCATAGGACAGGAACGCGACGCGCGGTTCGTGGCCCATGCGGCGGGCGACGGCGGCGGTTTCCTTGGCGATGTGGGCAAGGTCTTCGGCCGAGGGACGCTCGTTCACCGTAGTGTCCGCCAGAAAGACGGTGTAGTTCTTGGCGACCATCAGGTGGATGCCGAACGGCAGGTGGCCCGGCTTGGGGTGGAGCACCCGGCGCACTTCCTTCATCGACTGCGCGAAAGTGCGTGTCATGCCGGTGATCAGCGCATCGCCGTGGCCCAGCGCGACCAGCAGCGAGGCGAAGACGTTGCGGTCCTGATTGACCATGCGCTTTACGTCACGTTCAAGATAGCCGCGACGCTGGAGCTGCTTGTAGAGATATTCAACCATCTCGGGCACCAGTGGCGAGACGGCCGAGTTGTGGATTTCATACGATGAGGGATCGCTGACGCCCAGTTCGGTCAGCTTGTCCAGAACACCCTGCGTGCGGCCCACCAGCACCGGGATGCCGTAACCGAAATCCTTGAACTGGATCGCGGCGCGCAGCACCACTTCGTTTTCCGCTTCGGCAAAGACCACACGCTTGGGGTTGGCCTTCGCCTTCGCAAACACATTGGTCAGCACCGACGTGGTCGGATTCAACCGCGCCTTGAGGCTGGTGCGGTAGGCGTCCATGTCCTCGATCGGCTTTTGCGCCACGCCCGAATCCATCGCCGCCTGCGCCACGGCAGAGGAGACGACTTCCATCAGGCGCGGATCGAACGGGGCAGGAATGATATAGTCGAGGCCAAAGGTGTGGTTGATGCCATAAGCGGCGGCAACTTCCTCTGGCACCGGCTCACGCGCCAGCTTGGCAATGGCTTCGGCGGCGGCGATCTTCATTTCCTCGTTGATCGTCGTGGCCCGCACATCAAGCGCGCCACGGAAGATGAACGGGAAGCCCAGCACGTTGTTGACCTGGTTCGGATAGTCCGAACGCCCGGTGGCCACGATGCAATCGGGGCGCACGGCCTTGGCATCGGGCGGAGTGATTTCCGGGTCGGGGTTGGCCATCGCAAAGATGATCGGCTGCGGGGCCATCTTCGTGACCCAATCGGGCCGCAGGGCACCGGCGGCGGACAGGCCGAGGAAGATGTCTGCGCCATCGAGCGCATCTTCAAGGCTGCGGGCGGAGGTATCGACCGCATGCGCGCTTTTCCACTGGTCCATGCCGGATTCGCGGCCGCGATAGATCACGCCTGACCGGTCACACATGATCACATTGTTGTGGCGCACGCCCATCGCCTTGATCAGGGCGGTGCAGGCAATGGCCGCCGCGCCAGCGCCGTTGACCACGACCTTCACGTCTTCCAGCTTGCGCCCGGTCAGGTGGCAGGCGTTGAGCAGGCCGGCGGCGGAAATGATCGCGGTGCCGTGCTGGTCATCGTGCATCACCGGTATCTTCAGGCGTTCTTTCAGCGCCTGTTCGATGATGAAGCATTCGGGGGCCTTGATATCTTCAAGGTTGATGCCGCCAAATGTCGGCTCCATCAGCGCGACCGCTTCGATGAAAGCGTCCGGGTCTTCGGTGGCGAGTTCGATGTCGATGGAATCAACATCGGCAAAGCGCTTGAACAGCACGGCCTTGCCTTCCATCACCGGCTTTGATGCCAGCGCGCCCAGATTGCCGAGGCCGAGGATGGCAGTACCGTTGGAGATTACCGCAACCAGATTGCCCTTGGCGGTATATTCATAGGCGTCCGCAGGATTTTCCGCGATGGCGCGGACCGGCACGGCCACGCCCGGCGAATAGGCAAGGCTGAGATCGCGCTGCGTTGCCATCGGCTTGCTGGCGATAATCTCGATCTTACCGGGCCGGATGGTGTTATGGTAGAAAAGCGCCTCGCGTTCAGTGAAACGGACGTTGCTTTCCTCGGACATAATTCCCCCGTGTGTAGCCGGACTTCAGGAATACGGCCCTGTCTGCTCTTTGCCGCTACGTCAAGGCGCACAGCGACGGGATTTGCAGCAGAAACCAATCGACGCAATCAATAGCGATCAAAGGTTCGGCGAATCCCACTTGGGAATGCCCAGACGGCGGACCTTGAACAAACGGCTACGGCCTTCCTGCCAGACCAATTGCAGGCGCGGATCGCCACGCTGCGGCATGCCGGTATCGATCAGCCAGACATAGTCCACCCGCTCAATCGGTGCGGCCTTCAGCGCGGTATCAACCGTCCGCCGCCAGCCACCCGCACAACGGCGCGACCATACGAATTCCGATGGATCGGCGGTGAAATTACGACCGGGACGGAAGCGCGGCACGATCATGTGCAGGCCCGGCACAGCCCAGTTATCGTTCACCCATGCCTGCCGATATAGGCTGGCAAGGCTGGCAAGATGATCGCGGCGGGTGTTGCGCCATGATTCATCGAGGCACGAATGTTCGACGAAGGCCAGCACGCGGCTGCCGGGTTCAACATGCGTCAGCGCGGAAAGCTGCTTCTTGTAGTCCTCGGCATAGTCGCTGAAACTCCACGCCGTGACGGTGAGCCGCACGGCCAGCAGGGCCATGCCAAGGTATGCCACCGCCTTTGCCCATTCCGGACGGCGCGCGCCGCTCCAGTCCTGCAGGCCAAGGCCGAGCATGGCCGCAACCGGCAGCAGCCGAATGTCGACGAACGAGGAGCCGTTGATGTCGCTGGGGATCGCAAGGAACAGGAGGAACACCGTCAGCGCCGGAAGCCCCTGCCGCCAGTTCCACTTTGCACCGAGCAGCGGCCCGACCAGCACCAGCAGCCCGGCAATGATCGATGTGCCGAAATCGAGCAGCTTCGACTGATCGCGCAGCGTCAGCACGAAGGACCAAGCCTTCTGGTCCCAGCGCCAGATATTCATGCTCTTTACCGGGGGCGAGAATGCTTTCCACAGCACGATGGTGATGACCGTGGCGAGCAGCGGCCAGCAAGCCTGCCACAGGCGCAGGCCGATGGCCTTCCAGTCCAGCGACTTCACCCATTCGCGGTTGGTAAAATCGCGGAAGCGCCAGCCTGAAGGCAGTTCGTCCATCGCGCGGCCAAAGGCGTGCGCGCCCACCAGCAGCGCCAGCAGCAGCCCACCGATGGCATGGCACAGCATCGCCACCGGCTGCGCAATGATCAGCATTGTGGCGCGGGCGCGGGGGTTCTTTTCCAGCCAGACCGAGGCACCGAACGCGGTGAGCGACAGACCAGTGGCGAGGATGTAGTTGAGGAAACCGGTAAGCAGCGGGAAGCTGAACACGAACATCAGCGACCATGCCGCCGCGTGCCCGCCTTTGGGGTTCAGCATGCGGATGGTCCACAGACACCCGCCTGCAAACAGGCCGGTCGCCAGCACTGTGCTCCACCATCCGGCAGCAAGGATGCCGAACTGCGCGCCCAGCACCTTCATCAGCACGCCGCCGCCGATGTTCAGCGTGAACACCCACTTCCAGGTGAAATACTGCTCAAGCGGATTGCCGGGGCCAGCAGCCTCGATCGCAGCGGCGCCCATGTGGCCGGGAATGTCGATCAGGGGCGGCACATCGACCAGCGCGAAAGGCGCGCAGATCAGCAGAATCGCTATGGCAATGCCCGGCCCGGACAGCCACGGCAGCGCGCCTGCACGGGCCATCAGCGCCCTTGCGGAATCGAACACCGAATCGAACCAGGTCTTTTCGCCGACTTGCTTCAAACTCTGCTTACCCCACAAAGACCGCTTTGCTCGGCCCTTTAGGGCGCGCAGTTGCGGATATCCAGCCATGACGGTTTGAGAAACACGCGCGGCTGGTCTAGCCACCTCCGCGTGACGCCTAATGCCCCAACTCCGATGATGGCGCAATATCTTGCGCTAAAAGAGCAGGCCTCTGACTGCCTGCTGTTCTACCGCATGGGGGACTTCTTCGAGCTGTTCTTCGATGATGCGAAGGTGGCCGCGCAAGTGCTCGACATAGCGCTGACCAGCCGGGGCGAACACGGCGGCGCGCCGATCCCGATGTGCGGTGTGCCGGTCCATTCGGCCGAAGGATACCTCGCCCGCCTGATCAAGGCCGGGTGCCGCGTGGCCATTGCCGAACAGGTGGAAACGCCCGAAGAAGCCCGCAAACGCGGGGGTTCCAAGACATTGGTGGCGCGCGATATTGTCCGCTTCGTCACCGCAGGAACGCTGACCGAGGAAGCGCTGCTTGAACCGCGCCGCGCCAATGTGCTGGCCGCGGTGTGCGATGTGCGCGGCGTGATCGGGGTGGCAGCCTGTGACATTTCGACAGGTCGGATGGAGCTGGAGGAGTGCGCCGCTGACCAGATGGGTGCAGCGCTGGCGCGGCTGGGCGCGAGTGAAATTGTGGCGGCGGATTCGTGGGAGCAGGCTCCGGTGGATTGCGTGCCGCGCCCGAATCGGTCGTTCTCCAGCGATGAGGGCGAGGCGCGGCTGAAGGCGCTGCATGGCGTTTCCACGCTGGATGGCTTCGGCCAGTTCAGCCGCGCGATGCTGGCGGCGGCGGGCGGGCTGATTTCCTACCTCGACCATGTGGGGCGCGGGAGCCTGCCGCTGCTGCTGCCGCCGGTGGTGCGCGAGGCGGGCACGCACATGGCGATGGACGAGGCAACGCGGGCCAGCCTTGAAATCCTGACGAGTTCGAGCGGCACGCGGCGCGGTTCGCTGGTCGAGGCGATTGACCGCTGCGTCACCGGCGCGGGCGCGCGGCTGCTGGCCGAGGACCTGTCCGCCCCGCTCACCGATGCAGGCGCGATCAACCGGCGGCTGGAACTGGTCAGCTGGCTGCACGACGATCCGCTGCTGCGCGGCGATATTCGCGGCGTGCTGCGCGCGCTGCCCGATGTGGGCCGTGCGCTGGGCCGCGTGGTGGCGGGGCGCGGCTCCCCGCGCGATCTGGGGCAATTGCGCGATGGGTTGAGCGAAGCGCGGCGGTTGCACGATCTGCTGGCGGCCCGGGCCGACAAGCCTGAGCCGATGGCCGCGCTGCTGCCTTCGCTGACCGGCCACGGTGCGTTAACCGATCTCTATGCCCGCGCGCTGGTGCCTGCGCCGCCGACCGAGCGGTCGCAGGGTGGCTATATCGCCGAGGGCTATGACGCGGGGCTGGACGAATTGCGCCGCGTTTCGGGCAATGCGCGCCGGGCGATTGCAGCGTTGGAAGCAAAGTACCGCGACGAGACCGGCATTGCCGCGCTGAAGATCCGGCACAACGGGGTGCTGGGCTACTTCATCGAGGTTCCGGCGAAGCACGCTGATCGGCTGATGGCGCCAGAAACCGGGTTCACCCATCGGCAGACGATGGCGGGTGCGGTGCGCTTCAATGCGCTGGCGCTGCACGAGGAAGCCAGCCGGATTGCCGAGAGCGGCGGGCATTCGCTGGCAGCGGAAGAGGCGCATTTCGAGGACTTGGTGGCCCATGCGGTGCGTGCCAAGGAGGCAATTGCAGCCACCGCGGCAGCACTCGCGCGGATCGACGTGACGGCGGGGCAGGCCGAGCGGGCGGCGGAAGGCGGCTGGGCCTTGCCGCGCGTGGTGGACGAGGCTTGTCTGGACATCACCGGCGGGCGACATCCGGTCGTCGAAGCCGCGCTGGCGGTGAAGGGTGACCGCTTTGTCGCCAACGATTGCGCGCTGGGGCCGCAGGACCGGCTCTGGCTGGTTGGCGGGCCGAACATGGGCGGTAAATCGACCTTCCTGCGCCAGAACGCGCTGATCGTGCTGCTGGCGCAAGCGGGCGGGTTCGTGCCTGCGCAGGCAGCGACGGTGGGGCTGGTCGACCGGCTGTTCAGCCGCGTGGGCGCTTCGGACAATCTGGCGCGCGGGCGGTCGACCTTCATGGTCGAGATGGTGGAGACCGCCGCAATCCTCAGCCAAGCGACTGAGCGCAGCTTCGTGATTCTGGACGAGGTCGGGCGCGGGACGTCCACTTACGACGGCCTTGCGCTGGCGTGGGCGGTGGCCGAGGCGGTCCATTCGATCAACCAGTGCCGCTGCCTGTTTGCCACGCATTACCACGAACTCGCACGGCTGGCCGAAACGTGTGACGCGCTCTCGCTCCACCACGTCCGCGCGCGCGAGTGGAAGGGCGATCTGGTGCTGCTGCATGAACTGGCGGAAGGCCCGGCGGACAAATCCTATGGCCTTGCCGTGGCGCGGCTGGCAGGCGTGCCCGCGCCGGTGCTGAAGCGCGCCAAGTCCGTGCTGGAAAAGCTGGAAAAGGGCCGCGCGGCCACTGGCGGGCTAGCCGCGGGGCTGGACGACTTGCCCCTGTTCGCCGCCGCGATCGAGGCTGCGGAAGAGAAGGTCGATGCCTTGCGCGAACAGCTGAACGGGCTGGACATCGACGCGCTTTCCCCGCGAGAAGCGCTGGATTTGCTTTATCAGTTGAAGGCGCAGGCCAATGGTTGATTCCCTTTCCTCGCCACACATTTCGTCATTCCCGCGCAGGCGGGAATCCAGCGCGCAACCATTGGAACTGGATTCCCGCCTGCGCGGGAATGACGAGGTTTTGGCGTGATGGAATTGACCCCCCTCGGCACTAGGCGCGCGCTGTTCATCATGGCGGCCGAGCCGGAATACGGCCCGCACTTGCGCGCGCGGTTCACGCCGTTGATCACCGGCATCGGCCCGGTCGAGGCTGCGCTGAACACCGGCATCGCGCTCGCCCGACTGGAAGCGGCGGGCAACCTGCCCGACCTTATCGTGTGCCTCGGCTCAGCCGGATCGCGGCGCTGCACGCTGGGATCGGTGCACCAGATCGGCAGCGTTTCATGGCGCGATATGGATGCTTCGCCCTTGGGGATCGAGCCGGGCGTGGTGCCCTATCTAGATGAGCCAAAGGACTTGCCGCTGGACACGCCGCTCAGCCTCCCCGTGGCTACGTTATCGAGCGGCGGCGATGTAGTCAGCGGCGACAACTGGGACCGCGTCAGTGCCGACATGGTGGACATGGAAACCTATGCCATCGCCCGCGCCGCGCGCACCTTTGGCGTGCCGCTGGTGGGCCTGCGCGGCGTGTCCGATGGTCCCGGCGAACTGGCGGGTGCGCATGATTGGCACAAGCTGCTGGGCTATCTCGATGGCGAACTGGCCAAGGCGGTGGACTTGCTGGCGGAACACTACGCCTGACGCGACACTACCGTCGCCCCGGGCTTGATCCGGGGCTTGGCTTTTTCGGCGCGCAGAACAGAAAGCCTTGGCCCGGATCAAGTCCGGGCCGACGTTGGGTGTGGATACTATCCGATGCTTAAAGCGACAGAAACATCCCCGCCAACGCCGCGCTCATCAGGTTGCTGAGCGCGCCCGCCACCAGGGCGCGCATGCCAAGCTTGGCAATCATCGGGCGCTGGTTCGGCGCCAATCCGCCGGTCACCGCCATCTGGATGGCGATGGAACTGAAATTGGCAAAGCCGCACAGCGCGAAGGTGACGATGGCGACCATGTGCGGTGACAGCGCGGTGTCTTTGCCCAGTTCGATGAAGGCGACGAATTCGTTCAGCACGATCTTCGAGCCGAACAGCCCGCCAGCCTGCATCGCCTCGGCCCAGCCATTTGCGCCGAGCAGGTAGAACACCGGCGCAAACACATAGCCCAGCACCATCTGGAACGACAGTTCGGGCATGCCGAACCAGCCACCGACCCAGCCCAGAATGCCATTGGCCAGCGCGACCAGCGCCACGAAGGCCAGCACCATCGCACCCACGGCCACGGCGAGCTTCACACCGGTCTGCGCGCCCTGGCTGGCGGCCATGATGATGTTGGCGGGACGCTCTTCCTCGTCCGAGGCGAGGCTGGGTTTAACGTGCGGGTTGGGCAGCGCTTCATCGGCCATTTCGGTCGGCACTGGCGGTTCGTCCGGCATGATCAGCTTGGCCATCAGGATGCCGCCGGGGGCCGACATGAACGCGGCGGCGACCAGATAATCGATGCGGATGCCCATGCTGGCATAGGCGGCAAGGATTGTTCCGGCCACGCCCGCCATGCCCACGGTCATCACACAGAACAGCTGGCTGGGGTTGAGCGCGGCGAGGTAGGGCCGGATCACCAGCGGCGATTCGCTTTGCCCCACGAAGATGTTGCTGGCCGCACACAGCGATTCGACCTTACTGATGCCGGTGACCTTTTCCAGCGCGCCGCCGATCCAGCGGATCACCAGTTGCATCACGCCAATGTAATAGAGAATCGAGATCAGCGCGGCGAAGAACACGATCACCGGCAGCGCCGAAATGGCAAAGCTGGTGCCGCCAATCGCCGGGTCGGCCAGCGGTCCGAACAGGAACTGCACGCCTGCCCGCGCAAAGCCGAGCAGGCCTTCGACGCCCGCAGCCGCGCCTTGCAGCATGCGGTTGCCCAGCGGCACATAAAGCACCAGCGCGGCAAAGCCCGCTTGAAGCGCAAAGGCCGCCGCCACCACGCGCAACCGGATGGCGCGGCGGTTTGATGACAGGGCAAAGGCGAGCGCAAGGATGAGCAGCATCCCGAGAAGGCTTGAAAGAATGCGCATCGGGCTGGGCAGTGCTCCACAACTGATCGTTACAGGCGAACCTAATAGCGAATTGGCGGGGCGTGAAAAGCGCGCTATCGGCCTTAGATGCACGATAACGCCGCTTCTGCGCCCGCCATCCCCCGTTCTTTGTTCGCCCTGTCGCTGCTTTATGGCGGGATGTGCGTGCTGGCTGGCGTGCTGGGGGTCAAACTCGCCTCGCTCGGCACATGGCCGTTGCTGGGCGATCTGGCAGTGGAATCGGGGATTTTCGCGTTCCTGCTGCTGGTGGTGATGGCCAGCGCGGTGGCCGAACTGTTTGGGCAGGACGTGGCCAACAAGCTGGTCCGTTTCGGCTTCGTGCCGCTGATCGTTTCGATGATCCTGCTGACGGTGGTGATCCGCGTGGTTCCCCCCGCCCCGTTCTGGACCGATCAGGATGCCTTCGCCCGCCTGCTGGGTCAGGGCGCGCGGATGCAGTTTGCCGGGCTGATTTCCTATGGCACCTCGCAGACGCTCAACGTCTATCTGTTCTCACGCATCGCGGGCGGGCGCGGCAAGATGCTGATGCTGCGCGCATGGATCGCCTCGATGCTTTCACAGGTGGTCGATACCATCCTGTTCATCACGATCTCGTTCTATGGGCAGGACTTGCCGATTGTCTCGATCATGCAGGGCCAGATCATTTCCAAGCTGGTGCTGTCCACCATTATGGTCCCCCCGCTGATCTGGGTCTTCGTGCAATTGGGCAAGTGGCTGGATCGGCCAGCATAATCCACCGCGCCACACGCAATCCTCAATCTTGGATTCCGCACACTTTGCGCGTAATGGCGCGGCCATGACTCAGAACCACGATCCCGCAATGCTCGCCAAGGCCGAAACGCTGACCGAAGCTCTGCCCTATCTCCAGCGCTATGCCGGCAAGACGTTCGTGGTGAAATACGGCGGCCACGCGATGGGCGATCCCGAACTGGCGCAGGACTTTGCCGAGGATATCGTGCTGCTGAAAGCGGTGGGCATCAACCCGGTGGTGGTCCACGGCGGCGGTCCGCAGATCGGCCGCATGCTCAAGGCCCTCGGCATCGAATCGCAATTCGTCGATGGCCTGCGCGTGACCGACAAACAGACCGCAGAAGTTGCCGAAATGGTGCTGGCTGGCGCGATCAACAAGGAACTGGTCGGCTGGATCGCCAAGGCAGGCGGCAAGG